>CAVDBL010000005.1:0-198504 GCA_963607345.1 Bifidobacteriaceae bacterium | reverse complement strand
GTCGTTTCGGTTAGCGGGTGCAAAGGTAGGGGGAAGTTTTTATTTCGCAAGGGGGTGGCGGGAAGTTTTTTGCGGAGGGATGCGTAATGGGGTGTGGATTAGGGGGTTGGAGGGTAGGTTAATTTGTGTGAAAGAGGGAGGGGGCTACCTATCTCTTTTTATTTTTTGTCACCACCTCTCTTGGGAGCATTGCCGGCGCCCCTCGGTTCTTTTGGATGGCCATCGCCATGATGCCTGTCCTCAAAACGTTTCATCATTTTTTGCTCATGCTCGTAGACTTGCTCGATCTGCTTCTGAGTCAAGAACTTAGAGTATTCCTCATAATATCTTTTCTTGACACCAAGGATTTTCTCGCTCTTGACAAAACGATCCTTGAGCATGGCACGGGTCTCCTCCTCGGTCATCTCTTTCTTTTTATCTGCCATGGGACGCGGCTCTAATGCGCAAATCTCTTTCTGACAGTTGCAGAAGGTCTCTACAAACCTATTTGTCACGTTGTCTTTGAATTTGAGATCCTTGGCGATGCGCTTAGCTTGCTCAACAGCGAGTTCCTCTCGGGAGAGACGCTGATCTTTTTCTGCTCCTGGCTTGCCGTCCTCTTGAGCGAAAGTAAGTTGTGATGCCATGACAACGATGGCAAGAGCGATAATCCTTAAAATGTTCTTCATGTCGTTTTACTCTTAATGTATTATTACTAATGTCACGTTTACAAACCTTATGCCATACGTACTCGTCAAAACGACAAAAGTGAAATTTCAGTTTTGTCACCACATCACGCATAGACAAACGTCCGCCCCACCAACAGACGTGAAGCTGTCGGGTGGGGCGGACGGGAACGATAAACGCCTTTTTATAAAAATTCCCGATGAAGTTTACGCTCCATCGGGAATTACTAATAAGATTATTGTTATTGAACCCTTGTGCACGTCAATGTTACACCGTCATCTGTCAAGGTCAAAGTATTAGAAGTCAGCGTGGTTATCTCATTAACCTCATCACCCTGTATTGAACTGATTAAGCCAGGGATAAACTCATCTTCAAGTTCCCTCAAGTCACTGCCTGTGGCGTCGTAAAAGCCGAGCCATTCGTTATAGATTTTCGCCTTTGTCAATTTAGCGTCGCAGCTGTTAATTGTCGTATAGAGATCGCTGCCAATGACATCCCATTCACCGGATTGGTAGCCCTTGATCGTCATGATGATTGTCGTGCCATCCTCGTCTTGTTGAAGCGGCATTACAAAATCGTGCCGGTAGGCTCCGTCACTGCCAAAAGTAAACGACCCACTAAGTGCCGCGTCGATCCCACCTTCAGACATGGTCATTGAGTATTTCCACTTGCCGATCAACTTCTCTTTTTTTGAGTTGTCGCAAGAGGTGAGTGGCAGGCAGACAAGGAAAGCCGCCAGAAGACAAAGAACGCTGAGTGTTTTCTTCATAATGTGAGGTATGTAAGATTTAAAAGATAGTCTAGACAATTGTCCCGCTATCCGAGTTTAATAAAGTTGAAATCAAAGGGGGTGCAGCATGAGCGGGAATAGTCGAAGCCATACATGCTGAGGTAGGCGGCCTTGACCTCATTAGCCCCATTGACAAAGGGAGTGGAGGCGTAGGACGGGAGAGTGACGATGACGAACATCTCGGGGGTGAGGACTTGACCATTGGAACGCTTGATGCGCTTGGGCCAAACACGGAATGCGGTTTGCATAGTTTTTAGAGTCTTGAGGTTATATTATTATTGGCTGATACGCTTACTGTTAGCCATTCCGATATTATGATTCACTTTATCAGTTATCTCGGGAGTGACATAAGACTTGACGGTTTTATATGCCAAGGCGAGAGCTCCGGCATCGTCGGTGAAGCCTAAAATGGGTATGACGTCGGGAATGAGGTCGATGGGGCAGACGAGATAGCCAAGCGCGCCAACGATTGTCGCCTTAATCCCGATAGGTGTCGAATCCTCCTTCATGACATAATAGAGTTCAAGCGCCGTGCGAGCAAGGCTCGGGGACACCTTGGCGACAACGGACCAGAAACCTGACTCCTCATAGTCGCTGGAGTAAGAGTTTAACTGTTCGCGAGTAGGAACTTTGGATTGTTCAGACATGATAGTTTATTTTTTCAGTTGGTTATTTGACATGGGAAGAAATGATTATTAGAGATTCACGAGACTTACGATCTTCTGATGCTCAGACGCGAAACTTGCTCGCGAGGGGTGAGTGAGTTTGACGCAACGGGCGACTTTGCCACCGGCGAGAGTATAATCCACGCAGCAATCGGAGACAGGAGTCCAGTTAGCATCGGGCAATTTATTATATGCCTTTGCACCCCTTACGAGAATAATATCCGGCTGAAGCTCATCCATCACCTGTGCGGCGAAAGGCGTCGAGCGGTTGTAATCCTCGGTCGTGTAGTTGTCATTGCTGGGCTCTTGCGAGGCGGCAGTCTGCACGAAATTGTAGAATGCTATATCATTCCATATCCTCATGCTTTCGGCTGTCGAGACGTCATCTTTCCCGAGCAACATCTTCTCGAAGCTCCGATAGGTACGGCTCATCCAGCCCTCCATTTCGGCACGGTCTGCGCAGCAGTCGAGATAGCGGCGAGTGACATCTTGCGTGAAGTTTTGGCATCTCCCCATGCGCTCGGGAGGCAGATTGCCTCGTACGCCACACATTCCCGGAAGGGGGCAAGGATCTGCGCAATAATGGCTATCACCGATTACAAGGATGCGAGGTCGGGAGGAGCGGTAGTTGGGTCCTACCCATGGTTTGAAATATGGCATTTGTTCTTTGGCTTTGTTTTTTTACATCTTTTACGAAATGAGGTCGTCACTGTTTGCCTATGCAGGCTCTAAAAGCCTCAGAAAAAGAAAAATGAGGAGGTAATGCGTGATTTTGGTGGTTGTCGGCGCGGAAAAGAAAAGTCAAAAGTTGAAGTTCAATTAATAGGACTTCAACCTTCGACCTGATGTTAATAAAAAGACTTAGATCCGCAGACTAATCGCAATCTAAGCACCCCGCCGACTCGCCAATGATGAGACGAACAGTGAAATACATGCCGACGGGACTTGAATCGTCAGTGGTGATACTTTTGCTCGTGAAATCGAGGTTTGCGCCACGGGAGCCTCCAACCTGATTACCAGCCCAGTAGTCTCCATCAGTTCCTGCCTTTCTCAACTGAGAGCCCTTATAGTTGCCTGCAGCGGGGAGATAAATGGAGTTTCCGTTGCGCTTACTCGTGATGCGATAGCCTTCGCCCTCCCACTTCCATGTGCAGTAACGCTTGAGCTCTTGGAAGTTTTCTTGAGATGGGATGTCAACCGCACCCTCATAGAATTTAAAGCAAACGAAAGAGCCAGCACTGTGAGTGAAATAGCTGCCTGAGAAATAGGGGTTAGTGGCACCGACATTCCTGTCAGCCCACTGAATGCCAGATGGGAGACCAAGATCGATATACTGAACAGAATGATACCATCCGTCGAACCCGTCAGAGGGCATGTTCTCAATATTGCTAATGCGGTAAACTGGTGCGGGTTCGGGGTCGGACGATTCGTAGTCGGAAGAGGATGAACTTGACGAATAAGAATCTGAAGAAGAGGAGCTTGGCGAGTAGGAGTCGGAAGAATCATAGTCGCCATAGGATGAGCTGTGATAGTCATCATAATCATAACCATAGCCGCCAAAGTCGGACATCCTGCCGATGATGAAACCGAGGATGATAATCACAATCGGGAAGCCCGTGACAGACGCCATGCCGATGGTCCACTTCTTCTGAGAGGCACGGACTTGTGGGTCGGATGGGGTCACAGCGTTACGGTCAATAGGCGCGCCCCACTTATTTTCAAACTTCTGCCCTTCAAGAACCAAGAAAATGAAAAGAATTATACTGCCGACAAAAGGCACGAAAGATATGAATACCCACCAACCAGACTTGCCTATGTCATGAAGTCGGCGGACAGTGAGAGAGAGAACCGGGACGACAGTGGCGAAGCCGAAAACGATAGGCGCGGCGAAGCTGACAATGGAAACCACAGGAGAGAAGCAGCCGAGAATGGGCAGCACAAAGACCGGGATGTAGTATAAGAAAAAGACGAGCGACAGGAAAACTTCCGTCAGCCAAAAATCGGCACGAGCGGTGCGTCCGCGAAAATTGGCGTAATTGCCCCAGAACTCATAGAAAAGCTGGGTCAGAAGAGAAGAGAAACGGGGCCTTTGAGTGAAATCAAAAGAAGGCTCGTTTTCGTACTGCTGGTTAGCGATAATCATGAGATTAGATTTATTTTGGTTGTAAAAATTGGCGAATATTGTAACGATAAGGACGTCCAAGTCAGCGGGTTAGCGTCTTCTTGGGAGCTTGTCATCAGACGCATCTGCCGTTTCACCTGAAAGATCCGCCTCATTGTCGCCCTTTTCGATAAGCCAAACAGAGCCATTTTTCTTGTTTATCACATTGTACTCCTTGGGCAGACGAGAAAGGACATAGGCACCTGCGAAAAGAAAGATTAGAAGAGGGAAGAGAGAAAGCAGGTGAACGATTAGAAACTTCACCAAGTCACCGCCGCTACCTAACTCATTACAAAGT
The DNA here is from genome assembly GCA_963607345.1 of Bifidobacteriaceae bacterium. GTDB lineage: Bacteria > Bacteroidota > Bacteroidia > Bacteroidales > Marinilabiliaceae > W3P20-009. The sequence goes on along the minus strand of CAVDBL010000005.1, from coordinate 193,924 downwards.
TTAGAGCCGAAACGGCTGGTTAAAAAGGCGATTAATAAAGTGAGGACTCCGAGTACAGTACCTATGGGTCCCCAATCTTCCCCCATGTACCTAACGAAGTGACCCAAAGAGGTATTATTAATGATGGCTACGGCGATAGCAACAATCGCGACCAAACACAATGTGGCTAATATTGACCCGCCCAATGCGTTGGCGAGCACAACAGAGACGATAACCCCTACAACAATAAGTGCGATGCCGAGTATTTTTTTGTTACTTCGCTGAGACGCCGCATAGCTCAGAGCGCGACTCAAAGAAGAGGTCGCAGTTTTGCATACGTGGATTTTTTCATGTCCTTCCTTGACGGCAGCAAACAGCTCAGCGTCAGTTTTAGCGATAATCATGAGATTAGACTTATTTTGGTTGTAAAAATTGGTGAATATTGTAACGATAAGGATGTCCAAGTCAGCGGGTGCCACTTAGCGTCTTTTGGAGGCTTATTTCGAATCCAAATCAAATGTAACAGAACAAGACAGCAATAGAGAAAAGTACACGGGTGAGATTTTAGAGAGATGCGATTATTGAGAGGGTGAGCCTGATTTTTAGGCGGGAGGGGCGCAGATTTTCTTCAAACGGGAGGGCTTATGCGCACGCAAAGTAAGGACTCCCATGGCGCAGTAGGCACGCCTCAAATAATTATATTTGTAGTGGAGGACATAAGATGAAGATACTACCCATTTTAGCAGCCTTGGCGACCGCAGCAATCGGTACTCAGGGGCGCGCGCAGACGACAATAAGCGACACAGACCAAGCCGCCATCGTAAAAGCCATTGAGCAGGCGGACAACGGAGGCGCGGACAGGGCGGCCGAGACGCTTGAGAAGCTTTGCGCTAAATATCCATCCGAAGCGGCCTTGCGCTATGAGTTGGGCTACGCCCAGATGAAAGACTATCGATATGAGCGTGCAGCAAAAACATTCCGGAGCCTGAGGGGCGTGGCGGAAATGGGCGCGCTGCCATGGCAGATGGAGGGCAACGCCTTAGACTTAGCAGGCAGGCGCGGCGACGCCGTCAGAGTTTATCGTGACGGGCTGAACAGATTTCCCAACTCGGGTGCCCTGATAATGGAACTTGGCACCATAAGGATGCAAGAGGAGGATTACGCCGGCGCCATCGAGATGTACGAGAGAGGCGTGGCGGCAGATCCCGACTATGCGCCCAATTATTACAGGGCAGCATGGATCCACTTCCACAGCGATGCGCCGTGGGACGGCATAGCCTTGGCGGAGCGTTTCATGGCGATGGAGCTGAAAGGCGAGCGCGTGGAAGAGATGAGCCAGATGACGTTCGAGGCATATGCGGCACTAATCCGCTTGACGGTAAAGGAGGACAGGGACGGCACAATTGCCCTGACGGTCATGGAGTTAGGCTACACCCCTCAAAAGGAGGGAGGGGATATCTCCCTGAGGGTCGTGTGCGGAGTGAAAAAGGCACTTCATGCCACAAGACCCGATGACGGTGGTGTCGCGGCGAGCGTCTGGGATTTTGAGGAGAGGGTTGCTAAAGCAGGTCACTGGGAGGCCTATTGCCGTTGGCTGTTGCGTAAGGGGCGCGAGGACGAGTTCAGCGGCTGGCTGGCTCTGCACGAGGATTTGATGGAGAGGTTCGCAGAGTGGATGGGGAGAGAATAGGGGGGGCATGCCTGCCCTCCCTGCCGATACCACTCTCGCACGACTTCTATCGAGCAAAAATCACAAGGTTATCAACTTCACGAGCATGTTGTTGAAACTGTCGTTGGCGCTCTCAAGCATATCCATCATCTGGCTATGTTTCTGAACACTGCTTGGGTCATTGGGGTTCATGATATTAGTGAGCATCACATTGGTAATGTTATCTATACGATCAGAAATCTTAGTCAACTGTTTCTCCAGCACTGGCATGGCCGATTTGAACTTCTCCAACCGAGTATTACTCTCAGCGATAAACATGTCAAGATCGTGATCGAGCTTAGCTATGTCATGTTTGACATTCGCTATAATTTGGACAGTGTCCTTAATTGTACAAGCAGCGCTATTAACCAAAGTTAAAGCGTTTTCCATCTTCGAGGCTACCGCATCACAGCTCTCACATACGTTCTCAACACGCTGCAAGGCGTATGCCGTATCCGAACCTTCATTGTAGTTTTCCATTTCTATATATTTCTTAGAGAATCACATGAAAATTGGGGCGAGTTGAACAACAACTCTCTTATGGTTAAGAGTTAACCAAATATGCCTTCAAAAAAACCCTTAACACCCTCAGCGACAACACTTTTCTTTTCATAGTCGGGTTCGTATATCTCTACGTATCCCATCTCTATGAGCTGTTCATCCTGAGCTTTATTGCAAATTTCGTTGAGACGTTCCTGCCTTTTCCCGTCGTCGAAGAGTGTCGGGCAAGACGCAGAAAGGATTCCATATTCGATGAGAACAAGGATAATCATTACAACCCAACGGAAGAAAGCCCACCATTCGGACATCCACCCCCAACATAGGATGTCGACCCCGACAGAAAGTCCAACAATCACCAAGGCTGCTAATGCGGGTGCATGCCACCAACCATTATATTCCGACAACGAAGACAAATACTTTTGGTAAGCACTGTTTTTTTCAATGAGCTTCTTTGCGATGCCACCAGGTTCGACACCAATTTCACGAACCTCGTCGCCATTAGACATTTGCCCCCAAAGACCGCAAGCCGTTATTGAAGAATCTGTTAGGAATAGGAGTTCCGCTCCTGTTACTTTTCCCCTGCATCCTTTACGAGAAATAACAGACTGCAAATTCAGCCCCAAGCCATCATTACAATCAAACATCCAATCTGTGATGTCGTTGTTCACGAAAGACATGACAGGGCGACTCGTTCCTGACTTTTGCTGGTGATTCATCCAAGCCTTGTATTCATCAAGTAGGAATTCGACCATCATCAGATTATAATTAGCAATCTTGAAAGTTTCCTCAACGCGATGAATCACATTGATTATGCCGTTAGTATTAGCATGATTGGCTACTAAATCTCTCTCCTTGTATTCCTGAACCAACTCGTGGGAAAGCACTTTGAATAAAGACTCATTGCACCTTTCGGCTATTTTCTGGATACTACTGATCTTATCAAATTTCTCATTAGCGATTTTAACTTTTTGCTGCATCATTCTGTCGAGAGCCTCATTGTGTTTAGAGGCTGCCTGTGCAGCACTAAACGCTCCGCCGAGACCACTTATAGCCAAGCCAGCCCATGAGGCTACCGTGGCAGCCTTGCCAAACCCACTGTTCTGAAGCTGCTCGGCAAAGTCCATACATTGCTTGTTAATGGCACGCAGTTGGCCAAAGCCTTGGTCTACATCTTCTGCTAACCGAGTGAGGTTAGCATCCAATTCTCGTTGTACTTCTTCAATATCTTTATTACACCGAGAAAGCAGTTCTTCTTGAACACTCATTTTTCTATATCTAAGATTATTTTCTTTTAATCTGAACTCAAAATCATTTGGGGCTCTGAAACCTTCCTTATAATCAAAAGACACCTATTGGAATTTGCTGAAAATGTAGCCAAGGACGAGAAGGGCGATGATAGCCAAGCAGCCACAGCCCCACAATCTGGCTTTGCATCCTTCAACAGGGTCAATGCCTCTGTAGACATCGGACAATGCGTCTCCGCTTGAAAAATACTGCCACGTTATATAGCAAACTACAGCCAAAACCAGTATAACGATAATCCACATATAAAAGTAAGTATTAGATTGTTTATTATATTCACAACAGAGGTAGGGGAATTGCTTATGAGCAGCCCTTTAAGAGCAAGCCCAAGATTGCAAGCACGAGAAAAATGCCGAAGCCTCCAAAGAGCATCATTTTGGCACAGCCGGACATGACAGAGGGGTCTTTACCCTTATAGGCATTGAGCCAAGCGTCTTGCTCGGCCATGTTTGTGCCTCGGAAGTAGACGTATCCGCCGATTAACATTCCTATTACAGCGAAAACGATATATATAGACATGAGTATATTTTGTTTACAGAGACCAAAAATGAGAGAACAAGGAAGAGGTTATTTTGTGAGATAACAGATTACGCAGAGTATTATGAACAAGACAGCCAAGCAACCGCATCCCTTTATCGTAGTATTGTTGGAGACACCACTGACACCATTGGATGAGGAGCTTATACTGTCTTCCAATTGCGTACGCGCCTCGTCCTCCTTTTGCTTCTGCTTCTCGTGTTCCAAATAATCAGAGCCGAGCACCTTACTCTTAACACGGCTGCGCCTTAAACTTTCCATATTGGATATAGAGGTTTTTCAGATTCTTATTTGATTGATAGGACTTTAGAGTGTGATTGTCGTGTCACCACGGAGGAATGCATCAACATCACTTTCGGAAAGTGACGTTCCGGACGCCTCGGAGAGCAAAAGGAGAGCCTCTCTCTGCTCCTCGGGGGAGGATGCCAGATTTACCTGGCGGAGAATCTCGCGAATGCAGGCGCTCTTGTCGTCAATTTGACTGATGTATCGGGCGAACTGCTCACGACACATCTGGAGGTCTGCCTCATATTCCTGAGCGACCGACTCGCCCTGCATGCGGAGAATCTGATATCTCGCAGCTCTTTCAGCATATTGAATACCTGACTGTATTACCTGATTGGCTAATTCAGTCTTCATGCTGCCCATAGGGTTGCTGATGTAAGCATGTTCAGAGATGTAAGAGCTGACCTTTGATATGCCCCTATCCAACTCCTCCGGCAGTTGGAGCTCACCGAGACGGTCGGGGAGTTGAACAGCCGAGACGAGATTGCCATCAAGCTTTGTCTCCGCAATCTCGCGGCCAAGACGGAGCATAGCCACGAGGGGGCGTAGGTTCTTGACCATGACCTCCCTAACGCTGTCGGAGACAACGAGTTTAGCCCTGATTTGCTGACTGATGCTGTCAATCTCTGCGACAAGAGCCTCACGTTGCTTATGAAGTCGCTGGAGAGCCTTCTTGTGGTCTTCAAGCTCATCCTTCGCAAGAGTCGACTCAACAAGGCAGTTCTCATACTGGTCAACCATCTCACCATAATTTATTCTCCACTTAATTCTGTCCTCGACATATTTGGCGTCTGGTAAGAACAGAAGGATAGCGGAGACAAGCAAAGGCATTCTGCTCGGCCTCTGGTCTATTGCCTCCTTATAGATTCTTGAGCGGCTTGAGAGATATGGGTCGTTTTGCGCAACTTGTGATTGGAAGATAGCAATTTGTAGGATGTGGTCATTGGCAGTCTCGTCAAGCCCCTTCAGATTCTCTGTCAACATTTTGCGCCTGTCACACAGTTTCTTCACGTCCGGTTGGCCATAGACTGCCTTTTCGACCTGGGCATAGTCAGACTTGAGAAGCTGGTTGGCATAGCGGATGAACGCGTTGGCCTTAGGAGTCGCAACGTCATTGAGAGACTTGTAGATGGATACGAGGCGCCCCATATCACCCTTAATGGTTGAAGCGTCGTGGCAGACCATCGCCTTGACTCTCTCAAACTGACCTTGCATTTGGCGCGTAATCTCGTCGGCCTGAGAATAATGGTCAAACATCTTCGCACCGGCGGCAAAAGCACCAAGCCAGCCACCTCCCGTATTCTTGTAAGTATTGGCCGCCTCGTTCGCAGAGTTGTAAAAACTCTGGGAGATTCTGTCAGAGAAAACCGCTAAATTCTCCTGCAAGGCATTAATCTCAAACTGGACATTATAGAACATGGCGTCGACATCGAGCCAACCGACAGAACTGAAATCAAAGAGTTCTGGCTGAACAGACCTAATGGAGTCGCCAAAGACATCCACAAGACGAGTTGCATAATCGCGATAGAGATCAACGACATCGGTGCGCAGAGCAGTGAAATTATTTATGTCGGTCTTGACATAACTCTCCGCCAAGTGATAAGAGTCTATCAGGCGTGTGTAGTTGTCTGAGGTTTCGAATGCGCTCTTCTGTAAATTGTCAATTCGCTCGTGACCCTCTATGCTGCTTTGAGATAAATAGTCCCTCTTCGTATGCTCAACAATCAGATTACGGGAGTTGACGTTTTTCTTAAGCTCATTGAGGCTTTGGCACGAGGCATCAAGATAGCCTTGAGTGACAGACAAAGCCGCCTCCCTCTTGCCATCATATAGGGACTTGATTACCTGATAGCTGTCAACGACATAGTCTTGCTCATCGTTCGTGATGAACGCCTTTCGAATGGCATCACTGCCACCATAATTCTCATAGGCCTCGGAGACATAGAGACTTATGTTATCGTCATCGCATTTGAAACCGAGCTCTTTTGCTAAGTCGGCACGGGTGAAATACTCACCAGCCGCACTCAACTGCCCGGCTAATTGATTTATTCTGGAGTAGAGAGCGATGCGCTCTTGCTTATTCATAGTGAGGTTTAATTTGCTTGATTAAAAAAAGGATAAACTCCGCCAGGTCTAAATCGCCTGCCCACATCCGTCCTTCTATCCACTTGCCTCGACACCAACATCACTCGCTATAAGCGGCGTGGCGACTTGCGAAAAGAGGGATCTCACACCTTTCCCCATGTGGGAGGCAAGAACAATCAGTCCTCCGCACCTGACTTCACCACCCAAGCTCGGTGCGAGCAGTATGACGTAGCCGCCACCCTGCAACCTCAGATGATAGGCAACCACACTGTCGGCGATCTGCGGGCAAGACTTGACGACCACACGGCAGAATCGCGACAAGTCGCTCAACTGCAAACTGTCCAGCCTGACCATGTCGAAACAGCATGCGGCAGACTCTTTTACTCTTGACAAGAGTTCGCAAACCAAAGCGTCATCAGCCGCCACACTCGAACCTTGTTCTGCCAACTCCTCCAAATTCTTGGTAATCGCTGACAACAAAGACGACATCAGATCTTGCGGTATTGACATGCTCTGCTTCTTATGACTTCTCGTTTTCCCCACAAAAAACAGAAACAAAAAGCTGCCACAGAAGCAAAAGACATGAAATTTTTCCGCCTTTACGCAAAACTGACCCCCCCCCCACCACTCGCAACCCCACCCCCCGCAGAAGGCAGAATGTCGCAAAAAGGGGCTTGGCGACCCTCATTGCCAAGACTGCTGACTTTTATTAATTTTGGAGAGAAAGCAAAAACAATCGACAAAGGAGGCGGCATGACACGCACAAACCAAGAGAGAACCGAAATAATAGCCAAGGTCAGGGACATAAAACTAAAGCACCTGCTGACCTGGACGGCTAAAGATTGGGAGAAAGAGTATGGATATCTGAAAGATGAGATGCAGATATGGGACTTGATTCAAGAGAATTGCGCCCACCGCTGGCCGGAGGTCGACATAGACAGGATAATGGAGTCGTACGCCCTTTTCGGACCAGAACATGCCAAAGAGAATGGACTTCACAGCATCTTGCAATGCGGAAAGCGCAACATCACCGGCGCAAAGCTGTCCGAGAAATGCGGTGACAACATCGCTCTAAAATCCCTGATGCGCTACCTTCTCGGGATGGTGGGCAAGGAGGCCGTCGACAAGTCGCTGAGCGTCGGCAAGTGGAGGAAATCTCTCAGCACCATGGAGAAAGTCGACCCTGCCGTCACATTGTTGCAGTTCGTCTCAGCCGACAGCTCATCGCCCAAATTCATGTTGAAGTACGGCACGACGCCAAGCGACGAGAGCAGCAACTCGCTGACCGAAGACTCCATCGTGCATCTCAACTCCATCATAGGAAGGCTCAAAGGTGACGACTATCTGTCACACTTCACGCCAATGCGAGACAAGAGGTACTCCGATATGATGACCATCATGAGAGACGGGTGCGTACGCATGGACGTGATAAACTACGTGGCCGGGTGCCTAAAAGACATCCGACTCGGGGCAAGCAGCATAGCCATGAGCCTGGCAAACGCGGAATCCATGGAAAACTACGTCAGTCTGGGACTACCGCCTATCTCATGGTGGAAAGATGACTTCATGAATGACTGGGAAATCAGAGACATGGGCAGCTCAATGCTGATGACTCTTTTCAACAGGAGAAACAAGACGTTCAACAGGTTCGTCTGCATCATAACAAGAGATATTGACGGCTCGCTGCTGGCCTACATAGAGAAGCCAGAAATGGCGCAACGACTCTTCGACCACGAGAATCCCGACGACACCGTGGCATACGCCATCCTCAACATCAAAGACCCCAACGGACGTTACATGGTCGACGTGGGGAAGCCGAACATCAAAACGGCATACATGAGGTTTTCCATCCAGACCCCCAACAAAACTATGCGCGGATTCTTAGGCACAGAAGAACTGACGCGACAATATTGCGACCTTAGCGACAAATACGTAGGCTACTCACCCAGTGGAGACTGCGATTTCCCCACATCTCAGAAAGAGGCGACATACAACAGCAGCTACATCTACCTGCCCTATGAGGAGGAAACATGCCATACAGAAAACGGCATGGAGCTTTGCGCCACCAAATCGTGGCTGCGCATTCCTTGTGGGCAATCTTATGAGATGCTGCACGAGGGAGAGAGATGCGACCTTATTGGCATAAGGTCTGCCGAGCTACCCGTCCTCCGAACAGTTATGGGGCGCGACGGCTCCACACGCAACATTTTGCTCTTCGCCCTGAAAAACATAATTGTCGACGTCACCAACGCACTCCACCCGAAGGTTGGCGACGTCATGCCCTACGGAATAATGTTGGTCGACAGCCCGACCGCGGCACATACGTCGACCACATGGAGCCGGTCTTCAATCGTTGAAGCTCTCATAGAGGGGCGAGACGAGACGGGGCGTCTGGTGGCGATGGTCACCTACTCCATAACGAGATACAAGAACGACGGATCAGGCGTGGAGTCCGATGAAGTGACCATACCTGAGTTTGTCAACGAACCAAAGTCGAAGAAGAACCATTAAGTTCCCTCCTCAGTGCCATTTTCCGGAAATAACGCGACACAAATCGGGAGAACAACAACTCGACACCACACTCTCTGTAACACCCGAACGGCGGAAAACGTATATTTGTCTCACAGAAACAAACAAAAACATCACAACAGGATGAGCAAAATACTTGTAACAGGCGGCACCGGATTCATCGGATCCCACACCGTCGTCGAGCTACAGCAAGCCGGCTACGACGTCATCATCGTCGACGACCTCTCCAACTCCAAAGCCGAAGTCGTCGACAACATCGAGAAAATAACCGGCAAACGACCCGACTTCGAGAACTTCGACCTCTCCAACCGCGCCGACGTTCTCAACTTCTTCCTCCGTCACAAGGACATCGACGCCGTCATCCACTTCGCCGCCTTCAAAGCCGTCGGCGAGAGCGTCTACAAGCCTCTCGAGTACTACCGCAACAACCTCAACAGCCTGATGAACATCCTCGAAAGCATGAAGTTCACAGGCGTCAAAAACCTCGTCTTCTCATCAAGCTGCACCGTCTACGGCCAGCCCGACAAACTCCCAGTCACCGAGGCCACCCCGCGCCGCCCAGCCGAAAGCCCATACGGCAACACCAAGACCGTCAACGAAGACATCATACGCGACTTCTGCCACGCCGAGAAAGAAATCAACGGTCTCGCGCTCAGATACTTCAACCCCATCGGCGCACACCCAAGCTCCCTCATCGGCGAGAGCCCAGTCGGCATTCCCAACAACCTGGTCCCCTACATCACCCAGACCGCAGCCGGGCTCCGCAAAGAACTCAGCATCTTCGGTGACGACTACGACACCCCCGACGGCACACCCATCCGCGACTACATCGACGTCGTCGACCTCTCCAAAGCCCACGTCGTAGCCATCCAACGTCTCCTCGAAGGCAAGAACAAGTCCAACTACGAGTTCTTCAACATCGGCACAGGCAAAGGCCTCAGCGTCCTCGAACTCGTCAACGCCTTCAAGAAAGCCACAGGCGTCAACCTCCCCTACAAGATCGTAGGCCGACGCGCTGGCGACATCGTCAAGATCTGGGCCGACACCACACTCGCCAACACCGAGCTCGGATGGAAAGCCGAAGTCCCCATCGAGCAAACACTCCTCAACGCCTGGAACTGGGAAAAACGCTGCCGAGGCATCAAATAACCACGACAGCCACAAACACAGAAACCATCCAAGCCCGACACGACGACCACTATCGCCGTGCCGGGCTTTAAATATTGCCCATCCCCCGAAAAATCCGTATATTTGCTTATCATACAACAATAGCAAAAAACACCACATGTTCTCAGGTATAGTAGAAGACGCCGCCACCGTCGTAGCCGTACGACCCGAAGGCTCCAACGTCACCCTCCGACTCAACTGCTCGTTCGGCCACGAACTCAAAATAGACCAGAGCGTCGCACACAACGGTGTATGCCTCACCGTCGTAGCCATCGACGGCGACAACTACGAAGTCACTGCCGTCGAGGAGACCCTCCGACGCAGCAACCTCGGACTCCTCAAACCAGGCGACTCCGTCAACGTCGAGCGCAGCATGATAATGAACGGAAGACTCGACGGCCACATCGTCCAAGGACACGTCGACTGCACAGCCGTCTGCCAAGACGTCCAACAAGCCGACGGCAGCTGGTACTACACCTTCAAATACGAAGTCCCCGCACAACTCGCCCGCAAAGGCTACTTCACCGTCGAAAAAGGCTCCGTTTGCGTCAACGGCGTCAGCCTCACCGTCGTCAACAGCCAGCCCGACGCCTTCTCCGTAGCCATAATCCCCTTCACTCACGACCACACCAACTTCGCCCACATCGCCAAAGGCTCTGTCGTCAACATCGAGTTCGACATCATCGGCAAGTACATCTGCAAAATGAACAGCTTCAAAGACTGACACATGAAACCAAGCCGATGCAAAAACATCATCCTCACCGCGCTCGCCATCGCCGCCCTATCCCTCGCCACAGGATGCTCCTCCGAAAAAAGCACCTCTAAGCAGACAACCCACAGGGCAGTGACCAGTGCCGCGCAGTCATCCAAAAAGACCAGCACGACAACCAAAAGCAACACCACCTCCAAGACCACAACAAACACCAACAGCGGCAAGACGTCCGCCAAGAAGACCACGGGCAAAACCGAAAAAGGCCAAGCCTCCTACTACGCCGACAAATTCCACGGACGAGCCACAGCCAGCGGCGAGAAATACGACAAGAAAAAACTCACGGGCGCGCACCGGACACTCCCCTTCGGAACCATCGTCCGAGTTACCAACACCGCCAACGGCAAAAGCGTCGACGTCAGGATCAACGACCGCGGTCCCTTCAAAGCCGGACGCATTGTCGACGTCAGCCGCGCCGCAGCCGAAAAACTCGACATGATAACGGCCGGAGTCATAAACTGCACCATGGAAGTCATCAGCCAACCCTGACAACCACACTAAAAACACTATAACAACACCCCCTTTCCACCTCAAACACCAATGAACGAGCACACTGCAAAAGCGGTTCAAGACGCCAACGGCATGTTTATCGACATCGCCCGATGGCTACTCAAGATGTGCGGCGTCGACAACACCTCCGAGATCGTCGCCACGCTCATCATGATCATCCTCTCCACCGTCATATCCATCTCCTTCTACTGGATAGCAAAAGCCATCCTCTTCCGAATCGTCAAGCCCATCGTCGAGAGGACAACAGTCAAATGGGACGACTTCATCCTCAACGACCGTGTCCTCAAGCGAGCCGCCTTCCTCCCATCCATCTTCTCCATGATGGCCTTCGGTCTCGCCATGCACACCGACAACTGGCTCAACACCATCTACATGAAGGTCGTCTACCTCTACATGACCTTCAGCATCGGACGCTTCGTCATGGCCATCGTCGACGCCATCTTCGACCTCCTCACGCACAACTACCCGAAGATCAAGTCCGTCAAGAGCATCAAACAGCTCATCACCTACGTCATCTTCATCCTCATCGCCATCGTGATGATCTCCATCGTCATCGACCGCAGCCCATCCACCCTCCTCGCTGGCCTCGGAGCCTCAGCCGCCATCATGTCCCTCGTCTTCAAAGAGACCATACAGAGCCTCGTATCAGGCATCCAGCTCTCCGCCAACAACATGGTCTCCGTCGGCGACTGGATCGTCGTCCCTAAAGCCAGCGCCAACGGCGTAGTCGTCGAGATGAACCTCAACACCGTCAAAATCCGAAACTGGGACAACACCATAACCACAGTTCCCCCCTCCACCCTCCTCGGCGACGCCTTCACCAACTGGAAAGGAATGAGCGAAGGCGCAGGCCGACGACTCAACCGCTCCATCCTCATCGACATGACAACCATCCACTTCATATCCGACGAGGACGCCCAGCGCTTCAAAGAGATGCCCGAGCTCTACTACTTCTTCGAACGCCGACAAAACAATACCGACCAGACCAAAGACGAGCTGACAAACCTCACCCTCTTCCGCGAATACATCCTCGCCTACCTGCTCCGCAACCCGCTCATCCAAGATCCCGACGAGACCACAGGCATGAAAGTCATGGTACGATACCTCCAGCCAACACAATACGGCCTCCCCGTCGAGATGTACTGCTTCACGAAAACTAAAGTGTGGGTCGAGCACGAAGTCGTAATCTCACAACTCGTCGACCACATGGTAGCCTCGCTCGCCATCTTCGGGCTCCGCCCCTACCAGGTCGCCAACGGGCACACCGCCGCCGTCAACCCCGCACGACCCGTCTCCACCGAGTTCAAAGCCCTGCCCGAAGCACCGACAGCCATCCAGAAAGGAGGCGACGCATGATCCTCGGTTCTGGCTTCGCCCTCATCGGACGATACTGCCGCTTCATGGCCCTCGTCGCAGGCAAGCCCGAGAAGTGGAACGTCTTCGGCAAAAGAATCCTTCAAGAAATATACAAGCTCGGTGTCGACTCCCTCGGCATCGTCACCATAATCTCCTTCTTCGTCGGAGCCGTCGTCACAATCCAGCTCGCCAACAACCTCGACAACCCCTTCATCCCAACATACACCATCGGCTACGCCGCCCGCGAGACCATCGTCCTCGAATTCTCCAGCACCATAGTGTGCCTCATCCTCGCCGGCAAAGTGGGCAGCAACATATCCTCCGAGATCGGGACAATGAGGATAACAGAGCAGATCGACGCCCTCGACATCATGGGCATCAACTCCGCCGCCTACCTCGCCGCCCCAAAGGTCATAGCCATGGTCATCAGCGTCCCCCTCCTCGTCATGTACAGCATGTGCATCGGCATCACCGGCGGATGGGTCTCCGGCTTCTCAACAGGAATGGTTCCCTCCGACGACTTCATCCGAGGCCTCCACTTCGCCTTCAAACAATACTACATCTTCTACTCCATCTTCAAAAGCGCACTCTTCGCCTTCATCATAGCCTCCGTCTCCTCTTTCTTCGGCTACTACGTCCATGGCGGAGCCCTCGACGTCGGACGTGCCAGTACCAAGAGCGTCGTCATAAGCTGCGTCGTCATTCTCATGGTCAACCTGCTCGTCACTCAAATCCTTCTCTGACACACCATGATACAGGCCTGCGAGATATACAAGTCCTTCGGAGACAAGACCGTCATGCACGGCGTCTCTTGCACCTTCGAGAACGGCAAGACCAACCTCATAATAGGCAAGAGCGGCAGCGGCAAGACCGTACTACTCAAAAGCCTCGTCGGACTCTACAATGTCGACCGCGGCTCCATCCTCTACGACGGACGCGACGTCACGCGAATGTCACGCCGCGACCGTCAGCAACTCCGACAAGAAATCGGAATGATCTTCCAAGGCTCGGCCCTCTTCGACTACATGACAGTCCTCGAGAACGTCCGCTTCCCGCTCGACATGTTCACCACCCTCACCCCCGCCGAGCGCAAACACCGAGCCCAACAATGCCTCCGCAGGGTCAATCTCGACGCCTCGGCCGACAATCTCTTCCCCGCCGAAATATCCGGTGGCATGCAGAAACGTGTCGCCATAGCGCGCGCCATAGTCCAAAACCCGCGCTACCTCTTCTGCGACGAGCCCAACTCCGGTCTCGACCCGACAACCGCCAGCGTCATAGACTCCCTCATCTCCGAAATCACCCACGAGAGCGGCATAACGACCATCATCAACACCCACGACATGAACTCCGTCTTCACCATCGGACAGCATATCGCCTTCATCGAGGGCGGACGCAAACTGTGGGACGGAGACAAAGACACAATCCTCAACTCCGACTGTCCCGAGCTCCAAGCTTTCATGGCATCTGCCGTCCGCCTCATGAACCTCGGCAAATAATTGCGCCGCGCCACTTCTTGTTAACATCCGCGCCCCCTCTTCATGGTAAAAAAGAGTTAAACTTGCGCCATAAAAACAAAAAAAAGACAAGACATGACGATAAAACACCTTCGACTGCTGACGCTCGCAACGCTCGCCATGACGTCTGCACTTGCCACGGCGCAACGCCAAACGACGCTCATCAACGACGACTGGACCTTCCACCTCGGCGATGCCGCAAGCATGGAGGCCGACTTCACCCACGGCACCGAATATTTCACCTACCTCACCAAAGCCATCGGTCAAAACCAAGGTCCCGCCAACCCCGAGTTCAACGACTCCACCTGGCAAAACGTCACACTCCCCCACGACTGGGTCGTCGACCTACCCTACGCCGCCGAAGCCAGCCACTCCCACGGCTACAAGCAAGTTGGATGGCGATATCCACACACCAGCATCGGATGGTACCGCCACCACTTCTCTATAAATAAGGAAGACGAGGGTCGCGACATCTACGTCACCTTCGAAGGCATCTTCCGCAACGCACAAGTATTCTGCAACGGCTTCTACCTTGGGCACGAGCCCAGCGGCTACGCCCGACAGATCTACAACCTCTCCGAATACCTCAACTACGGAGCCGACAACGTCCTCACCGTCCGCTGCGACGCCATGACCGAAGAAGGATGGTACTACGAGGGCGCAGGCATCTACCGCGACGTGTGGCTCACCATCCGCGACAAGAACCATCACATCGACGATGTCTTCGCCACGTGGGACGGCAATAAACTCTCCATCAAGTCCGTAGCCACAGACCACGTCCTCCATCAACTCATCGACGCCAACGGCAACGTCGTTGCCCAAGGTCCCGATGGCGACCTCTCCGTCCCCACCCCACACCTTTGGGATGCCGACACCCCATACCTCTACACCCTCAAATCATCCATCGCCAACCACGACGCAGTGACCACCAAGGTCGGACTCCGAACCCTCGACTGGTCTGTCGAGAGCGGTCTTAAAGTCAATGGCAAGGAAGTCGAGCTGCTCGGCTCCGACCTTCACCTCGACCACGCCGGCGTCGGCGTAGCCGTCCTCAAAGAGCTTTGGGCCTACAAGGTCAAAAAGCTCAAAGCCCTCGGCATGAACGCCATACGCCTCAGCCACAACCCCGGCACCCCAGCCATGCTCGACGTATGCGACTCCCTCGGCATGTACGTCATCGACGAGAACCGACTCATGGGCACCAACGATGAGCACCTCCGCCTCCTCCGCACCATGATCGAGCGCGACCGCAACCACCCATCCGTCATCCTCTGGAGCATCGGCAACGAGGAGTGGTGGATCGAGAGCTCCGACAAGGGCGAGAAGATAGCCCGAACCATGATCGACTACGCGCGAACCATCGACGACACCCGACTCTACACCTACGGCAACTCAGGCGGCTTCGGACTCACCAAGCAAGTCGACATCCACGGCTATAACTACATCGTCCAAAACGACGTATGGAACCGCCACCGCGACTACCCCGACTGGGTCGTCATCGGAACCGAGGAGACAAGCGGATGCGGAACCCGCAACGTCTACCAGACCGACAGCGTCCGCGGCTGGATGGAAAGCATAAACCAAGCTGGCGAGAAACGCTCCGACGGCGAGAAAAACGTCATCGCCCGCGGATGGAAATTCTACCGCGACAACAAATGGGCGGCCGGCATCTTCTACTGGACGGGCTTCGACTACCGAGGCGAGCCCAACCCCATGAAGTGGCCCGCCACAGGCTCCCAATTCGGAATCCTCGACTACTGCGGCTTCCCCAAAGATGAAGCCTTCTACCTCCAAGCCGCATGGACTTCACAGCCCGTCCTCCACATCCTCCCACACTGGAACCTCGGCAAAGACAATGAAGGCAAAGAGGTCGACGTCTGGGTATACACCAACATGGACGAGGTCGAGCTCCTCCAAGACGGCAAGAGCCTCGGTCGCCAGAAAATAGAGAAAGACGGATACCTGTCATGGAAGACCACCTACAAACCCGGTCGACTTGAGGCTCGCGGCTTCCAAAACGGCAAACGCAAAATCGTCACCAAGAACGAGACCACGGGAGCTGCCACATCACTCTCCCTCGACGCAAGCCGCAACACCATCGGCGGCACGCAAGACTGCGTAATAATCGACGTCACCCTCCGCGACAAGAAAGGACGCTACGTCCCCGACGCTTGCGACAAGCTCACGCTCTCCCTCTCCGGCGACGCCGAAATCCTCGGATGGGGCAACGGCGACCCAGGCTATAAGGTCGACGAGCGTCCGCAGACAGCCGACAAGACCCGCGCCGAGCTCAACGCCTTCATGGGCCACGCCCAGATAATCCTCCGCGGCACGGCAGGCAAGACGCCCGTCACACTCAACGTCACCCTCCAAGGCGGACAGACCGCCACCCTCAACCTCGCCAAATAGCGGCGATAAGAGCCACAACATAAAGCCGCGGCCGCATAGAGTACTCCCCATGCAGCCGCGGCTCTTTATATCCTTCGCTCCCGACTCCACGCCACAAGCACACCAACCCATATAAACCGACCTGCCCCGGCTACTCATAGAGTAACCGGGGCAAGCCGTAGCCCGTAGGAGAGTCGAACTCCTCTTTAGAGAATGAAAATCTCTCGTCCTAACCGATAGACGAACGGGCCATGAATTGGCGGGGAGAGCAGCTCTTCGCCTCATCCTCCCCTACCCCCTTCGGGGGCAAGACGGTAAATCGCCTAATTAAGCCT
Source organism: Bifidobacteriaceae bacterium (assembly GCA_963607345.1). Classification (GTDB taxonomy): domain Bacteria; phylum Bacteroidota; class Bacteroidia; order Bacteroidales; family Marinilabiliaceae; genus W3P20-009. The sequence continues at coordinate 176,956 of CAVDBL010000005.1, read as the reverse complement.
GGGCGAGCTTGTTGACGTGCTTAGCGAGCTTGCTCTTAAGGTTGGCAGCCTTGTTCTTGTGGATGATATTAACCTTAGCGAGCTTGTCAAGCAAAGAAGAGACCTTAGGAAGCATAGCCGCAGCCTCGTCCTTGCTGGTTGCAAGACGGAGAGCCTTGACTGCGTTGCGGGTGGTCTTAGCGTAGTAGCGATTGTGCTCGCGACGAGCGGCAATCTGGCGCGTCCTCTTTATTGCAGACTGATGATTTGCCATTGCTTTGATGTTGATTTATTATGTTCTTGTTTCTAATTCATTGATTGGCAACAAGTAAGAATAGCCGCAAGACTCATCTGAACAAGTCGCCAAGTGTAGCCCGTAGGAGAGTCGAACTCCTCTTTAGAGAATGAAAATCTCTCGTCCTAACCGATAGACGAACGGGCCGCCCGTGCGTTTTAGCGGTGCAAAGATAATGCAAACCACTAATAAACACAACTTTTCCGCAACTAAATGATTTAAAAGTACCCTTGCCGAGACCACCAGCCCCACTCCTCCCGACACGCCAAACGCCCCCTCGCCCACCACCGCGCCACCGCCTGCGAACGCCACAACCCAAACTTCAAGTCACACCCATTCTTCTCCACTTTGCTTTTTCTATACATTTGACTATCTTTGCCTAACGTTAACGATTAGGATGCCTTACCGTCGGTTGCCAAATACAGACCAAGCAAGACTGAGAGCCCTCAAAGCCGCAGTAGAGCAGGTGGACAAAGTCCAACCCGCCGACCTCCTCTTCTCGCAAAAGACAGCCCTCGAAGCCGCATCCTTCACCCCCCTCTTCGACCAGGCCCTGCAACAATGCCTCGACAGCAAAGACCGCCAAGTGGCGGCAAGCCGACAGGTAGCCGAGTCGGGCAAAGTCCTACGCCTCTTCATATCCCACTTCGTCCAAGTCTTCAACATGTGCATAGCGCGCGGAGAGATAAAGCCTGAAGCGCGAGCCACGCTCGGACTCCAAGAATGCGGCACGGCCGTGCCCGACCTCTCGACCGACAAAGCCCTCATGGAATGGGGACACGCCATAGTCGAAGGCGAAGAGCGCAGAATGGCAGAAGGCGGACGATGCAGGATATACAACCCCTCGATAGCCGTCGTAAGGGCGAAACTCGAAATCTTCGAGACACACTACAACGCCCACCGCGACATCCTGCAAACAGTCCAGAAGTTCAAAGACAAACTCGACGAGACCCGTGTGCGGGCCGACGAGATAATCCTCAAAGTCTGGAACGAGGTCGAGGCAGCCGTTGGACCCGTCGACTCCGACGAGAAACGCGACACCTGCCAGCAATACGGACTCGTATACTTCTTCCGCCCACAGGAGCGCCAACGCGACTTTCTCATGGGCATCTCTTAAGCAAAAACAAATAACCCAACATACACAATAGCAAAACCATCATGGAGGAAGAACTTGAGCTCATCCTTGAAGACGCCAACGAGCAAATGGGCAAGACCCTTGAGCACCTCGACTATGAGCTTGGCAAGATCAGGGCCGGCAAGGCCAATCCACACGTCCTCGACGACATAAAGGTCGACTACTTCGGCTCACCCACGCCACTCAACCAAGTCGCCAACGTCTCCGTGCCCGACCCGCGCACAATCGCCGTGCGCCCATGGGAGAAGAGCATGATCGCCCCAATCGAGAAAGCCATCATGGCAGCCAACCTCGGCCTCAACCCCGACAACAACGGCGAGATGATCCGCATCATGATCCCGCCCCTCACCGAGGAACGACGCCGCGACCTCGCCAAAATGGCCAAGAAGACCGCCGAGGACGCCAAGGTAGCCATCCGCAACATCCGCCGCGACGCCATCGAAGGCATCAAGAAGCTCAAGAAAGACGGCCTCGGCGAAGACGTCCAGAAAGACAAGGAGGCAGAAGTCCAGAAAGTTCACGATATCCACATCAAGAAGATCGACGAACTCTACGCCATCAAGGAGAAAGACATCATGACTGTCTAATCCCCCATCCCTTCAAAAGCGCACACGCCAAGCCCCGACACGAACACCATCGTGCCGGGGCTTGGCTTTTCATGTCACCACAACACAGGGGGCATATAAGCATTCACTATAAAAGCACAGCAGCCCCCTAAAAAAGAGACCGCCCTGCCTTGCGGCGAGCGGTCTCTGTCGGGCTCGGGAGCCCATATTCATTGACTATTAGTCGATAATAGATACCCAGTTGTGAGTGTCGGGCTCGTCGCCATACTGGATGGCGCGGAGCTTGTGGTAGAGGGCGGTGCATACAGGGCCGGGCTTGCCGTCCTTGCAGTACTCGTAGCTCTTGTTGAGGTCGACGTCGTCAATCTTGGAGATTGGGCTGATGACGGCAGCTGTGCCGCACTCGGCAGCCTCCTCGAAGGTGGCGAGCTCCTCCTCGGGAATCTGGCGACGCTCTACCTTGAGACCCATGTCCTCGGCGAGCTGCTGAAGGCTCATGTTGGTGATGGATGGGAGGATAGATGTGCTCTTGGGGGTGATATAGGTGTTGTCTTTGATTGCGAAGAAGTTGGCGGGACCGCACTCGTCGACGTATTTCTTCTGCTTGGCGTCGAGGTAGAGGACGGCAGCGTAGCCCATCTTGTGACCGAGGTCGCCAGGGACGAGGCTCGCAGCGTAGTTGCCGCCTACCTTGTAGGTGCCAGTTCCGAGAGGAGCGGCGCGGTCATATTGGCGAAGGATGACGACTGGAGTCGCCTTGAAGCCGTCCTTGAAATATGGGCCTACGGGCTGTACGAAGATGAGGAAGAGGTATTCGGAGGATGGACCTACACCGATCTTGGGGGAGATGCCGATGAGCAGAGGGCGGATATAGAGTGAGCAGCCGCTCTCATAGGGGGGCACGAAACGCTCATTGAGCTTGACGACCTTGCGGACGGCCTCCTCGAACTTCTCGATAGGGAGCTTGGCGAGCATGATGCCGTCGCTGGTATGCTGAAGTCGCTTGGCGTTCTCGTCCATGCGGAAGACGCGGATCTTGCCGTCCTTGCCGCGGAAGGCTTTCATGCCCTCGAAAGCCTCTTGTCCGTAGTGGAGGCAGGTTGACGCCATGTGGATAGTAACATTCTCTTCGGAGGAGACCTCTATCTCTCCCCATTTGCCATCGCGGTAATAACAACGTACGTTGTAGTCGGCTTTCATGTAACCGAAGCCGAGCTTACCCCAGTCAATGCTATTATTCTCCATTGTATTTTATGTGTCTTATTATCCTTTATACCTGAATCGTTCTATATTTCACAAAGCTACAATTTTTATTGTCTGGTTGTCATTTACACGGGGTCTTTTGGCTGGAGGACTCGGTGATTTGAGTGAAATACGTATGGACGACGCGGGTGCGAGACGTATTACTTCGTCAGGCTTGCTGCGCAGCCTTGCCTTTGCCACGCAAGAGCTTATAGGCGGAGGAGAGGTGGGAGACGATGTCGGCAGAGGTCATAGACTCCTCCGTAAGGTCGGCAGCGGCGCAATCGCCAGCGGCGGCATGGATGGCAACGCCAAGGAGGGCTGCCGTCTCGGTATTATAGCCTTGGGCGAGGAGACCGAGGATGATGCCCGTGAGGACGTCGCCAGAGCCTGCTGTCGCCATGCCGCTGTTGCCTGTGGTGTTGAAGATGCGTCGGCCATCGGGGAGGGCTGTCATGGAGAAGGCTCCCTTGAGGATGACCACTACATGATGGCGTATGGCGAGGAGGCATGCGGCGTCGACACGCTCGACGGTCTCCTTGTGAGGCTCTGACAATCGGTCGAGCTCGCCTGGATGCGGGGTCAGGATGACGCCCGACGGCAGTTCGAGACCAGCATCAAGGAGGGAGCGGAGGGCGTAGAGCCCATCGGCATCGATGACCATCGGGACACGCCCTCCATAGGTCTCGATGACGGTGCGGAGGAGCTCTCGCGAGGCGGTGTCGCGCCCAAGTCCAGGACCTATTCCAACGGCCGTGACGCGCTCGATGTCCATGCGCGGATCCCACTGGACGATGTCGTCGCGGTCGGCATGGGCGGTGAGGGTCATTGCCTCGGGGACAGCGGTCTGAAGAGGGACGTAACACTGTCGGGCCGTGGCGGTTGTGAGAAGTCCCGCACCGCTGCGGAGGGTGGCGCGTGACGCAAGAATGGCGGCACCCGACATGCCTTCGGAGCCTGCGAAGAGGAGCGCGTGACCCATCGTCCCCTTATGGGCGAAGCGGTCGCGGTGGCGCACAAGGGCTGCCGCCTCGGCATTGTCGGAATAGAACATGAAGGTCGGGGCCTCGGCTATGGCGCGAGGGTCGAGCTTGATGTCGAGCACGTGCCACTTCCCGATGTAGCGGGAGAGCTCGGGGAGGAAGAACGCCATCTTGGGAAATTGGAAGGTGACGGTGTGTGTGGCACGGATTATTTGGCGGCCAGGAGCTTGGAGGTAGCTGTCCTCATTGCCCAGGCCAGAGGGGATGTCGATGCTGACGACCTCGCAATGGCTCTCATTTATGAACTTGCAGACATCGGCGGCAGGGCCTTCGAGGTCGCGCTTGAGACCAGTCCCGAAGAGCGCGTCGACGACGATGCAGCCCGGGGCGAGGGCTGGGGTCGGCTCATTCTCGTCGTACTCTATATCTGTATCGCAGAGCTGACGGATGTAGGCCTCATTATTCTCACCCCGTCGACCTTTGTAGCCGGTGTAGGTATGGACGTCGACCATCCACTCTCGCTCGCGGAGGAGGATTGCGAGACCTATGCCGTCGGCACCATTGTTGCCCGGGCCTGCGAGGACGACGACCTTGCGGCGCGTATAGTGGTCGGTGACCCAGTCGCATAGGGCTCGTGCGGCGCGGTCGATGAGCTGAATGTACTCTATGCCTTGAAGCTCCGTCGTCCGTCGGTCGATGGCCTTGATGTCATATATAGGGAAGAACTTCTTCATTGCGTGAGAGGCATGTTACTGGAAGAGGAGGCGGAAGGCCTCGCTGAGCCTGCTTACACGGCAGACCTCTATGGTGTCGGGCGGCGCAGGCATGCGCGTCCCGTTGGGGATTATGATTTTAGAGAAACCGAGCTTTGCGGCCTCGCGGACGCGGCTCTCGGTGCGCGCTACGGGGCGCAGCTCGCCAGAGAGACCAATCTCGCCTGCCATGCATACGCCACGCGCTATGGCCATGTCGGTAGAGGAGGAGAGAATCGCCGCGGCGACGGGGAGGTCGAGGGCTGTATCTGTCACCTTGATGCCGCCTGCCAAATTGAGGAATACATCTTTAGCGGCAATCTTGAAGCCAGCACGCTTCTCAAGAACCGCAAGGAGCATGTTCATGCGTCGGACATCGAAGCCCATGGCGGAGCGTTGGGGCGTGCCATAGGCGGCGGTGGAGACGAGGGCTTGCGTCTCGATAAGGAAGGGGCGCGCGCCCTCTATGGCTGACGCTATGGCTACACCGCTGAGGTCGGCAGCGTACTCGCCGAGGAGCATCTCGCTCGGGTTGGAGACTTCGCGGAGACCGTCGCCCATCATCTCGAAGATGCCAATCTCGTTGGTGGAGCCGAAGCGGTTCTTGATGGAGCGGAGGATTCGGTAGATGTGGTTGCGGTCGCCCTCGAACTGGAGGACGACGTCGACCATGTGCTCAAGCACCTTAGGGCCAGCGAGTTGCCCGTCCTTATTGATATGCCCGATGAGGATAATGGGGATGTTGAGAGTCTTGGCGAGACGCATGAGGACGGCGGTGCACTCCTTGATTTGGCTAATGGAGCCGGGGAGGGAGTCGGTGCGCTCGGTCTGCATGGTTTGTATGGAGTCGACAATGACGATGTCGGGGCGCGTCTGGTCGATATGCTGCTGGAGGACATCGATGCGCGTGTCGGAGACGACGAGGCAGTTGTCGGCAGAGGCTCGGGAGATGCGGTCGGCGCGTAACTTTATCTGCTGTATGCTCTCCTCGCCCGAGACGTAGAGGACGCGGCGTGGCAGCTGCATTGCCATTTGGAGGACGAGGGTAGACTTGCCGATGCCCGGTTCACCGCCTATGAGGATAAGGGCACCGGGGACTATGCCACCACCGAGGACTCGGTCGAGTTCGGCGTTGGCGGTTGTGAGGCGCACAACATCGCGCTGCTCGACAGTATTGAGAGGGACGGCGCGAGCCTCGGTGAGCAGACCCGTCGGAGCGAGCGACGTCGCCTTCTTGTCGACGACGATATGCTCCTCCTGATAGGTATTCCACTCACCGCACTGAGGGCATCGTCCGAGCCATTTGGGGCTTTCGGCACCGCACTCGGAACAGACGTAGACAGTCTTGGTCTTTGCCGCCATAGGGATAGTGTGCTTTTGTTATTCTTTGTTGCCGTAGGCGAGGTCGCCAGCGTCGCCGAGACCTGGGACGATGTAGCTGTCGGCATTGAGTTGCTTGTCGACCGTGGCGACCCAGAGCGTCGTGGGGGCGCCGATGGGGTTATTGACGAGATAGTCTACACCGGGCTGCGCGCCGATGATGGCGAGGATGTGGATATGGGCTGGGGTGCCGTAGCGGAGGAGCTGCTGGAGCGTGCTTACCATGCTCTTGCCTGTGGCGAGCATCGGGTCGGCGACGATGAGCGTCTTGCCGTCGAGACGTGGAGTGGCGGCATAGCCGAGATGGATCTCGACACCATGATTCTCGTCGTAGGCACGGAATGCTGAGACGAAGCAGTTGTCGGCGCCATCGAAGACATCGAGGACGCCTTGGTGCATCGGGAGACCCGCGCGGAGGATTGTCCCGACGACGATGTCGTCTTGTGGGAGCTGGACGGAGGCTGTGCCGAGGGGCGTCGTGACATCCTGAGGTTTGTAGGATAGAGTCTTGCTGACCTCGTAGGCCATGAGTTGACCGATGCGCTGGATGTTGTGGCGGAAGCGTAGGCGGTCATTTTGAACGCTTACGGACCTCATTTGTGCGAGGTAGCAGTTGATGACACTGTTTGTCTGGTCGAGAACGTGGATATCCATCATTAAGAGGTTGTTGGGGAAGTGGGTGTCGGGGTGTTATTAGAGTTTGCCGTTGTCGTGGAAGCTGTAAAAGCAGTCGCCACGACCTTGAACGACGATTATATGGTCGAGGAGCGTCAGCCCGAGGGTTTGCGCCCCGCAGCTGATGCGGGAAGTGAGGTCGATGTCGCTCTGGCTTGGGGATGCGTTGCCGGCAGGGTGGTTGTGGGCGATCATGAAGCGCGTCCCGCCCCATCGGATGACAGTGGCGAGGACTATTCGGATATCGACGACCGTCGAGGCGAGACCACCGCGCGTTATCGTCTCAGAGTGGATGACGTTGCAGCCGTTGTCGAGGACAGCCACGTGGAACTCCTCGACGCAGTTCATTCCCATCTCTGCCGCGAAGAACTCGTATGCCGCATGGGAAGAGGTGAGTGGAGAGTCCTTAACCTGATGGAGCTGTCGGCGGCGACCGAGCTCAAGGGCTGCGAGGAAGGCTATGGCTTTAGCCTCGCCTATGCCTTTGACGCAGTTTTGGATCTCATCGAGCGAGGCATCGCCCATTTTGACCAGATTGCCGCGGTAGGCCTTATGGAGGGCTCGCGCCACCTCCATGACATTGAGCCCATGGACACCTGTGCGGAGCATGATGGCGATGAGCTCGACATCGGAGAGAGCCTTAGCGCCGTACTTCTTGAGCTTCTCACGAGGCATCTCTTCGGGCTGCACAGCCTCGTGGAGGGTCAGCCCGTTTGGGTTTTCGGGCTTCTCCTCATAGAGAGTGTCGTGTTGGTCTTGATCCATAGGTCGCTTGGCTAAGGGGCTTGAGAAAGGGGCGGCGGCGGCATCTGAATGGAAAGATGCTCGGCGCCGCCCCCAAGGGTTATCGGGAGGCGATGAGACGAGAGGGTCTCATGCCATTACTTCACTTGGCAGCCGGGATGGACGTCGGCGCTTGTCGTCACAACGGAGAGGTTGCCGTCGGCATCCTCGGCGGAGAGAATCATGCCCTGGCTCTCGATGCCCTTGAGTTTTCGAGGCGCGAGGTTGGCGATGAAGAGGACACGCTTGCCGACGAGGTCTTCGGGCTTGTAGTATTTGGCGATGCCGCTGACGATGGTCCTACCACCGAGCCCGTCGTCGATCTTGAACTGGAGGAGCTTATCGGCTTTGGGGACTTTGGTGCATTCGGTCACGAGACCTACGCGGATGTCGAGCTTCTCGAAGGCGGAGAAGTCTATAGTCTCGGCTATAGGCTGTGGCTTCCACTCGTTTTGCTTGTTGGCCTCCTTGGTCTTGGCGAGCTTCTCTAGTTGCGCCTCGACGACGCTGTCCTCGATCTTCTCGAAGAGCAGCACGGGCTGCCCGATCTCGTGGCCTGCAGGGAGAAGGTCCATCTTGCCGATCGTCTCCCATGGTTGCTTCTGCACATTGAGCTGGTTGAGCATCTTCTGGGCAGAGAACGGGAGGAAGGGATCCATGACGGTAGCGAGGTTGGCGGTTATCTGGAGACCGATGTTGAGGATGGTGGCGACACGGTTCATGTCGGTCTTGGCGAGTTTCCAAGGCTCGGTATCGGCGAGATACTTGTTGCCGATGCGCGCCATGTTCATTGCCTCCTTCTGAGCGTCGCGGAAGCGGAAGTTGTCGAGGAGGTTCTCGACCTCAGTCCTCTCGGCTTGGAAGGCAGCTATGGCCTCGTTGTCGATGGGTTGGAGGTCGGAGGCTTGAGGAACTTTGCCACCGAAGTATTTGTGGGTGAGGACGACGACGCGGTTGACGAAGTTGCCGAGGATGGCGACGAGCTCGTTGTTGTTGCGGGCTTGGAAGTCGCGCCACGTGAAGTCGTTGTCCTTGGTCTCGGGGGCGTTGGCGGTAAGGACGTAGCGAAGGACGTCTTGTTTGCCAGGGAACTCCTCGAGATATTCGTGGAGCCAGATGGCCCAGTTGCGGGAGGTGGATATCTTGTCGCCTTCGAGGTTCATGAACTCGTTGGCAGGGACATTGTCTGGGAGGATGTATCCGCCGTGCGCCTTGAGCATGGCGGGGAAGACGATGCAGTGGAAGACGATGTTGTCTTTTCCGATGAAGTGGATGAGTCGAGTCTCAGGGTCTTTCCACCATTTCTCCCAGCTATCAGGGAGGAGCTCCTTGGTGTTGGAGATGTAGCCGATGGGGGCGTCGAACCATACGTAGAGGACTTTGCCCTCTGCTCCTTCGACAGGCACGGGGATGCCCCAATCGAGGTCGCGGCTTACGGCGCGGGGTTGGAGACCCATGTCGAGCCAGCTCTTGCACTGACCATAGACGTTGGAACGCCACTCCTTGTGCTCGTCGAGAATCCAGTGGCGGAGCCAAGGCTCGTGCTTGTCGAGCGGGAGGTACCAGTGGGTGGTCTCCTTGAGGATAGGTTTGGAGCCGCTGATTGCGGACTTAGGGTTGATGAGGTCGAGCGCGGAGAGGCTCGTGCCGCACTTCTCGCACTGGTCGCCATAGGCGTGCTCATTGCCGCAGTGGGGGCAGGTGCCGGTGATGTAGCGGTCGGCGAGGAACTGCTTGGCCTCGGGGTCGTAGTATTGTTGGGAAGTTTTCTGAACGAACTCGCCTTTGTCGTAGAGTGTACGGAAGAAGTCGGACGCTACTTTTTGGTGCGTCTGGCTTGTGGTGCGGCTGTAGATGTCCATTGTTATGCCGAAATCCTCGAAAGATTTCTTGATGATGGCATGGTAGCGGTCTACGACATCTTGAGGGGTGACGCCCTCTTTGCGGGCACGGATGGTGATGGGGACACCGTGCTCGTCGGAGCCGCCGATCATGATGACATCCTCGCCCTTGGAGCGGAGGTAGCGGACGTAGATGTCGGCTGGGACGTAGACGCCTGCGAGGTGTCCGATATGGACAGGGCCGTTGGCGTAGGGGAGCGCGGTAGTGACGAGGGTGCGCTTGTATTTTTTAGTTTCTTCTGCCATGGGATTTTAAGATGATCCTCTCCTTTTTTATTAACATACAAAGGTACGAAAAATGGGGGAAAGGTCTAAATCTGAGGGGTGTGTATGTTTCAAAAAGGAAGCCCCGACGGATAAACATCGGGGCTTGTGGTTTAGGGAGTTGCGATTGTTAGCCGCCCATTTCGGCTTTTATCTCTGAGGAGTATCGCCAAGGGGTGTCGCATTTGGAGCGTGGGCAGATGAGCGTCACGCCGTCGTGCTCGATAACCATATAGTCCTTGAGACCGTCGACGATGACGACTTGGCTATTGTCGGCATGGACGAGGCATCCTGAGGAGTTTTTCATGTAGGCGTTGCCGTTTATTACGGCGTTGGCGTTGGCATCCTTGCCGCTTTGCTCGTAGACTGCTTTCCATGCGCCGACGTCGCTCCAGGCGGCTTGGGTGAGGCATACGGCCTCGTTGCGCGCCTTTTCGAGGACGGCGTAGTCGATGGAAATGGTCTCGACTTGCTCGTAGGCACTTGGCAGGACCTCCTCCCATCGTGAGATGGGGATGGTATCGAGGACGTCGAAGCATTGCTGGAGCGTCGGGACGCAGGCACGGAGGGCATCCTCGATAGTTTGGCGTCGCCATATGAAGACACCAGAGTTCCAGCAGAAATCACCGCATTCGAAGAAGGTGTTTGCCATTTCGGCGTCGGGCTTCTCGGTGAAGGTGCGGACGGCGTGGATTGGGCTGTCGGGATCGGAGTTGTCGATCTGGTCGCCAACTTGTATGTAGCCATAGGCTGTCTCGGGTCGGAAGGCCTTGATGCCAATGGTCATGAGGGTGTCGTGGGACTGGACGTGGCGAATGGCCTGCTCGACGGAGGATGTGAAGACCTCATTGTTGAGGATGAGGTGGTCGGCAGGGGTCACGACCATAGTGGCGTCGGGAGCGACCTGTTTGAGGTAGGCTACGGCGTAGGCTATGGCAGGTGCGGTGTTGCGCTTGAAGGGCTCGGGGAGGATGTTGGCCTTCGGGACGAGGGGGAGCTGCTCGTGGACGAGGGGTACGTAGTCTTCGAGCGTGACGACGATGAAGCGTTCTGGTGGGCAGATTGAAGAGAAACGGTCGTAGGTCAGTTGGAGCATGGAGAGTCCGACGCCGACGATATCGAGGAATTGTTTAGGCTTGTCGGGTTGGCTTAGGGGCCATAATCGGGAACCCGTACCGCCGGCAAGTATAACACAAAAGGAATTGTCTATCATTTGCTTGAAGATGAATCGTTGTGCGACACCATGGCAAATATAGTAAAAAGTGTTTACTTCTTGACGGGTCGGATGGGCATCCGATAAAGTTTGTTAACGCGGCCGGTGGAGGCGGAAGAGATGTCGGTGGAGAGGAGTTGGAGGCAGAGGGCCTTGCCGTCGTTAGAGCCGCCCAATTGACCGGACCAGAGCATTACACCGAGGCGGTTTTGGGTGAGCACTCCGGACGCATTGTAGTAGCCCGCTGAAGGGATGAAGATGTAGGACTGGCTATAGTTACCCACGCCATAGACGCGGAACCCTTCGTAGCCATGCTCGGTGGAGGGGATCCATGAGCCTTTGTTGATGAGCTCGAGGATCTGGTCTGTCGTGGGGCTTGCCCAATCGGAACCGAGCTCGACGGTTGCGGGGTCGTAGGAGGTGCCCCAGATGTCTTGAGGGGGAAGGGAGGTTTGGCTTGCGTCGCGTGTGACGTCGCCGTAGTGGTAGTATATGCCTGTCTGGTAGTATCGTGCGGCACCGAGGTTGGCATTGGCCCATTTGACGGAGAGTCCGAGCTCGACGGCTTCTGCCGTGAAGGACTCGGGCGCAGCTGTGGTGAAGGACATCTCCTCGCCGTAGGCTGTGTCGGAGTCGCTGTAATAGTAGTAGGCTCGGTAGCGGTAGGTCGCACCTGGCGTGAGGTCGGGGAGGGTGACGACGGCTATGCCGAAGCTGTCGAAGTTAGAGGAATTGACGTAGAGCTCTTGGCAGCCGACACCGTAGTCGAGTTGCTCATCGGGATAGTCGGAGAAGACGATTGCGACATGGGCACTTGAGAGCTTGGAGGAGGTAGCGTTGACGCGGAATGCGACTGAGGCTGAGGTTGACGTTATCTCGAAAGCCTGTCCCGTGACGACGAGGTCGGAGGAGTTGGCTTTAAGGGCGTTGACGGCGTCCTTGCGTGTAATGGTAGACTCCGTCGAGGTGGAGTCGGTGGGTGTTACGGGATCTGGTTCGGGGTCGGAGGATTCTGAGGAGCAGGAATAGGAGGAGAAGAGGGCGATGGGGAGAATAGGGAGTAGGAGAAGACGGCGTAAGGTGTTTGTCATTTTGTAGTAAGTAGGTGTGTGTGACGCCTGAGGATAGAAGAAGGGGAACCGCCATTGTGGTGAGACGATTCCCCTTCGGTATAAGGTTTTATGCTATGCGGTTAGAAGGACCACATGTCATGCTCTTTTTGGGAGATAGAGTTCTCGATGCGCTGAGCCTCGATGTTGCTTGCCATACCTTTAGCGTAGCTTGTGATGATACGGTTGTTGTAGACATTGGACTCCTTGTAGACGTAGCTGCCGAATTGGCGCTTCGTCAAGCAGTCGTTGAGGGAGCTGCGTGCGGCATCGTTGCTGAAAGAGAAAGCCTCTTGCATCTCGAGGTAGGGCTCGACGGCCGGGTAGTAGACCCAGAAGAGGAGCTTTTGGTCGAGGCGGTCGCCATCCTCATTAGGCTTGACCATGATAGGGCAGAGACCGAGGAGCTTGACTTTGAGGCAGGAGTACTTGTTGTCGAAGAACCAGACCTCTTTGAGCATGAACTTCTTGACGTAGTCGAGAGGGAGGGTAGCCATGTCGTAGACATACTTGGTGACGTTCTCGCCAGTCTCGGGGTCGACAGTCGTTACAGAGTCTGTTGGCTCCTGCTCGAACTTGCTGAACGCCTCGCGGATGTCGAGAGGCTCCTCGAACTCGTTGTCGGAGTTAGCGGAGTACGCCTTAATCTCGCCAGTGCTGAGTGCATCGAGGATTGTGCGGAGTAGGGAGCGACGCTCATCGATTGCACTCTTGGTGTTGATCGGGTAGTAAAGGTAGAGGTTCTGCTTCTCGCGGAGGTCGATGATGCGCCAGATGGTTTTTGACCATAGCACGTTTGCCTCGCGGACGTAGGCGGGCTGCATAGGCCTCTTGTTCTTAATATGTTGCTTGGCTACGATGCCGTCTACGACGCCATCGGACTCACCCTCGAGGACGGCGTTGGAGTCGACGTCATCTTGAGCGAATACCGGCATTGTGAAGAGCACGGCCAGAAGCAAAAACAACTTCTTCATACCTTAGGTAAAAGTAGATTGATTACTGCATTTTGAGAGTAATGCCGTTGAGCGAGCGCTCACGACCGTCAGGACCGACAGCTTTGACGGACTCGACGTAGACACGGTTGTTGCGGGCGACACCCTGCATAAGCTGCTTGGCAGCGTTATTGAGCTTGCTACCGCCCTTGACGTTCTCGGAGACGAGGAAGCCATTCTTCGTGGTGGAGACAGTGAAGGAGGTGACTTTGAAGCTAACGTCGAAGACGAAGTCCTTGAGTTCGGCCTTGACCTCGAAGTTGCCGATGGCACCCCTGGTGAAGTTACCATTCTTGGAGCCCTCGACCGTTACGACAGGGTCAGGGACGTCGTAGACGCGGAACTTCTTGGAGCCGAAGCTCTGAGTCTTGCCACCCTCAGCCTTAGCGGAGACGCTGATGTTGATCTCCTTTGCCGCGCCTGGGCGAACGTTGTAGCCAGCACCGCTGCGGGTCATCGTGCCGCCTTGGCAAGAAGCGATAAGGTCGGAAGGAGAGACGCCGGCGACGGAAACTTCGATTGGGTTGTCAAGACCACGGTACATGGCGTTCATCTTGGTTGCGGAGACAACGAGGCTTGGAGCACCGACCTCATAGGAGGCCTTGACATCGTAGTCGATGAGGTTGCCAGTGACAGGGTCAGGGACTTGGAGCTTCGCAGTGTACTCCTTCATACCGACGGAGGAAGCGGAAGCGACGTACTTGCCACGACCACCCTCGACTGGGAGGTTTTGACCACCGACGGAGACGACAGGCTGCATGGTGTCGTCGTATGCAGCGAGCATGATGTCGGCCTTGTACTGACCGCCCTGGATGACGTATTGAGACTCAGGGATTACGAGAGGGACAAGGACGTTGAACTTGAAGGATGCAGCGTCGATGGACTTGTAGAGGTAGTTTACGACATCGGTCTCGACGTTACGGATGTTGCTCTGAACGGCGGAGAGGAGACCCATCGTAGCAGCGATTGGGAGGTGCTCGAACATCTTGCTGCCCCACTGGTTGAGCTCAAGTTGGGAAGCGTCGATAGCAGGAGCCTCGATGGAGCTGTTGATGGTGTGGATGAGCATGGAGTCGACGGGGAGGGAGGTGTCGGCTTGAGCTGCTGCGAGCATAGCCTCGCGGTAGTTGACGAGTGCTGTGCGGAACTCGCGGAGGCGGTTGCCGCCCTGCTCGACCATCATGACTTGGGAAGCCTTGTCCTGGTCGGACTTGTTGACATAGTTCTCAGGCGTGGAGCCGGAGTCTTTGCCGTCGGCTACGTTGATGATTGTCTGCTTGAGGGACTGGACGTAGTTGACGAGGGAGTCAGATTTTGCCTTAACGTCGAGAGCAAGCTCGTATTTGGGCTTAACCTTAGCGGCGTTTTGTTCGGCTTTGGATTCGAAATTGTAGTAGGACAGTCCAAGCTTCTCCTCAGTGGAACGTTTCTGGTTGCGGATGCTCTGGTCGACGAGGTCGAACGCGTTGAGCAGGTCACCGGAGACGTTGAGGGCGAGCATGGCGGTCAGCATGAGGTACATCATGCCGATCATTTTCTGTCTCGGGGTTTCCGGGCAGTTACCACCACTCATTTATCTATGGGTATTAAACTGGTTCAACAAAAGTCAGAAAGTAATCGGATCTCAACGCATTAGCGGCGGATGGCGCTAAGCATGTTGCCGTAGATGTTGTTGAGTTCGCCGACAGTCTTGCTGAGGCTTGCGATTTGCTGGCGGTACTCTTTGACACCCTCGACGGATGCAGCGATCTCTTGTGAGATGGAGGAGAGACCAGCGGCAACGCTCTTGGAGGAGTCGAGCTGAGACTTGAGGCCGTCGAGCTGCTTGTTGTAGGCCTCGGTTACGGCTTGCATGTTGGAGCCGAGCTTAGAGGACTGCTCTGCCTGGTTTGCGAAAGCGGAGTTGAGCTTAGAGAAAGAGGAAGCGAACTTGTCGCCCTCGGTCTCCATGGTAGCTGCGAACTTATTGCCAGCCTCGGCTACGCTGCTTTGAGCCGCGGAGAACTTGTTGAGCTGGTCGGAAGCGGTCTTGACATTCTTGATGTAGGACTCGGTAGCAGAGGAAGCTCCAGAGAGGTCGGAGAGGCTGGATGCGGTATTAGCGAGTTTCTTGACTCCATCAGAGAGTTTGTCGACAGTGCTCTGGTCGATTGCGCCAGCGGCTACGAGAGAGCCGAGAGAGTCGGCACCATTGCCACCATTGTTGCCATGACGACCGCCATCGATAGGCTCGAGACCAGCGAGCTCAGGGTAGACGAGGCTCCAGTCTGGGGTCTCATGAGGTGGCTCGAAGGAGGAGAGAGCAAAGATGATGGCCTCGACACCCAGACCAGCGACAAGCATGACGGAAGCGCCGGGGAGGTGAAGAATCTTGAAGAGAGCACCAAGGATTGCGACGGCAGCGCCGAAACCGTAGACATAACCCATGAACTTTTTGTAGGCCGGGCTGGTGACAAATTCAGTTAGAGTCATAAGATCTTTAAGATATAGAGTTAATGTTTCAACAAACTTGGCGTAGGCTGAAGGAGCCTCGGGCCATACTTATTTTTTTATTATTCTCCGATGTAGTCACGGACGCAACGGAAACCGATGAAGGAAGCTGCGCTGTCTTGATACTCGTAGCTACGCGTTCCGCACTGGAGGTAGTAAGCCACGTCTTTCCAAGAGCCGCCGCGGACAACCTTACGTTTCATGACGATGGGGTCGTCGGGGAGCGCGTTGTACTTGTAATCGGGGTTGAGGTCGTGGGTGTAGAGGTAGGAGGACTCGTCGTAGGCGGATGAGGTCCACTCAGAAACGTTGCCTGCCATGTCGAAGAGGCCGTACTCGTTTGGAGCGTAGGAGGAGACGGCGGATGTTGTGACAGCGCCGTCGTCGGTGTAGCGGCCACGCATGACCTTGAAGTTAGCTACGAGACAGCCACGGTTGTTGCGGGTGTAGTAGCCGCCCCAGGGGTAGATGCCGCTCTCAAGACCGCCGCGGGAGGCGTATTCCCACTCAGCCTCTGTCGGGAGGCGGTAGTCCATTGCCATTGGCTGGTGTTCCTTCTTGAGGTAGTTGTTGAGGAGGTTGGAGCGCCAGATGCAGAAAGCCGTTGCTTGCTTCCAGTTGACACCGACGACTGGGTAGGTGTCATAGCCAGGGTGCCAGAAGTACATACGAGCCTGGGGCTCATTGTAGGAGTAGGAGAAGTCGCGGATCCAGCAGAGGGTGTCGGGGTAGACAAGAACCCTGTCTTTCATGATGAAGCCTTTTCTGCCGACTTCCTCAAGATCCTGCGCCTCGCCATCAATGTCGTAGACGGTGCCATGGTACTTGCCATTCTCCTTATCGTTTTCGGCTTTAGGGTCAAAATCGTAACGGTTCTCGTATTTGGCAGCTTGCTGGAGATCTACCCAATAGTACTGATATACCCACTGGCGATTATCGAACTGCTTCATGCCGAAGATGCGCTCGTCTTCTTGATAGTACAAGGAAGCGAGGGCCTCCTGATTATCAGGATCCTTCCAATCCAATTCGGTATCCCAGTTGATCAGAGGCTCATCCAAGGTGTTGCCCTCCTTGTCTTCAGTGATGACGAAATCCTCGTTTCCTTCACCCAAGGACCTGCGGGCGAGAGAGTCTCTTACCCAGTTGACGAACTGTCGGTACTCGGAGTTGGTGATCTCGGTGTTGTCCATCCAGAAAGAGCGCACGGTGACGGTCTTAGTGAGGGCGTTGGAGAGGCCTGCGACGTCTTCCTCGTTTTGGCCCATGTTGAAACTTCCCTGAGGGATGAAGACCATGCCATAGGGATCAGGCTCATAGAACTGCGCATTACGCTCGACGCCGACGAGTTCGCCGCCGGTAGTACCAGCACATCCGGTGATGGTCATCAAGGCTACAGCATAAAACGCTACGTTTCTTATCATAGGATTGAAGTGTGTGTATCGCAATTAGAGTATTCGGACGCTTTTATATCGCTTGTCAGGTTTTTGCCTGTCGAGGTCGAAGGAGTATCGGGCTACGATTTCGTGGGAGCCAGTGTTGTACCTTTTGAGCTTCGAGAGGCTGAGGTCGTAGGCGTAGGAGATGTCGAGACCGTTGCGGAGTTTGACACCTGCTTGCGCGAGGAGCGCGTCTTGGAGTCGGGCACCGAGTGCAGCCCAGAAGACCTTGTTGAAATTGACTGTTGCAGTCATTTCAAGTTGCCAGGACGCGAAGTCGGTCATGAGCGCGAAGCGCGGCTCGAAGGACCGTTGCTTGAAGTTTTTTCCGAGCAGGTATCCCGCACTGAGGTTGAGGACCGGTCGGACGTTGATGACGGCATCGCTTTTGAGCCTAAGGCTTGGAGCCGTGAGGTGAGAGACGGAGAGGCTTGCGAAGGCTTTCTGGGATTGGTAGAAAGCGCCGAGCGCAGCATCGAAAGCCGTCTGGCTGTCGTCGGCACCACTTAGGAGTTCATCGCTCTCTTGGTGGTAGCCGTCGGAGAGTTCGGATGGCGCCGTATGGAGGTCGGACGCGTCGAACTTGACGTTGTAGGCTCCGAATCTTGCCCCGAGGCCGAGGAGACCTTTGTCGAGGTAGATGTGGAAGCTGTAGGCGGCGGACATTTGGAGGTTTGTCATCGCCCCTATCTTGTCTTGAACGACCGCGACACCCACGCCGTGGAAGTTCTTGAGGAAGGCGAGCTCCATGTCGGCGGCGATGAGCATTTGCCTTGGCGCGCCGTCGAAGCCGACCCATTGTTGGCGGAAAGCCGCTGTTACTGCCGCTTGCCCAGAGGCGCCGGCCGCAGCCGGGTTGACCACTGAAGGCAGGAGGAAGCTACCGGTGAATTGAGGCTCGCTTTGCGCTAAGGCTACTCCGCCTAATAGGTTGCAAATTAAGCTAAAAATTACCGATAATACGCGCTTTGTGGAGCAAAAGGTGACTTTTAAATGCTTTTCACATTGGCGATTTTCGGTCGTCAAGTGGGCGTTTTGTCGCCTTGGCGTCATGCGGCGCGGAGATATGGCAGTCATGTCGGCGCGTGTGTTCATTGACCTTTACAGATGTATTACGCACACTCGCAGCTTTTATTGCCTGTCATTGGTACGATTATTTCTTTTTTGTTGTTGCGTTTGCCTTTGAAGTTTTGACCGCAGATTTGGCCTTAGTTGTCTTTTCCTCCTGAGAATCAGCCTGTTGGGTGGTTGATTTTATTGGAGCTGACTTGGCTGAGCGGAACTTCTTTTTTGTTGGGTCGGCATCTTGCTCCTGGCAGAGTTTGAGGCAGTCGTCGAGCGAGAGAGCCGCGGCATCGGTACCCTTGGGGATTTTGACATTCGCCTTGCCGTAGGCGATGTAGGGGCCCCATCGACCATTGAGGATGCGGATGTCGGCATTCTCGGGGAACTCTTTGATGAGCTTGTTGCGGTCGGCCTCGCGTTTGTCCTCGATACGGGTTATGGCCTCGTCGAGTGTTATGGTGTAGGGGTCGTCGTCCTTTTTGAGGGAGACGAACTTGCCGTCGTGGCGGATGTAAGGACCGAAGCGTCCCGTGCCGATGACGACCTCCTTATCCTCGTAGGAGCCGATGTGGCGTGGGAGGTCGAAGAGTCGGAGAGCGTCGGCGAGGGTTATTGTCTCGATGTGCTGATCTTTGCGGAGGGAGGCGAAGCGAGGCTTAGGGCCGTCGTCGGTGGTCTCGCCAATTTGCGCCATAGGGCCGAAGCGGCCGATGCGGACGGAGACAGGCTCGCCTGTCTTGGGGTCGGTGCCGAGATGACGCTCGCCAGTGTTTTTCTCGGACTGCTGCATCGTGACGTCGACCTGGTGGTGGAAGGGGGTGTAGAAGTCGGCTATCATCTTCTGCCACTTGAGTTCACCGTCGGCCACCTCGTCGAACTGCTTCTCGACATTGGCGGTGAAGTTGTAGTCCATGACGTTGGTGAACTGGTGGAGGAGGAAGTCGGTGACGACCATGGCGACATCTGTCGGGAAGAGCTTATTGCGCTCGGTGCCGGCGGTCTCGGTAGCTACGTCGCGGAGGACTTTACCGTCGCGGAGCGTCAAGGTCCGATACGTGCGCTGCTGGCCCTCGCGGGTCTCCTTGACGACGTAGCCGCGGTCTTGGATGGTGGAGATTGTGGGCGCGTAGGTGGAAGGTCGACCGATGCCACGTTTTTCGAGCTCGCTGACAAGCGTAGCCTCGTTGAAGCGCGGAGGGCGTTGCGTCCATCGCTCACGGCTGCTAAGGTCGGTAAGCGTGAGAGGGTCGCCAGGGCGGACGGAGGGGAGGACAGTCTTTGGGCCTTCGGCCTCGTCGTCGTCGGTCGCCTCGATGTAGAGCCTCATGAAGCCGTCGAACTTGACGACCTCGGCTGTTGCGGCGAAATCGTGGGCGGGGACTGGCGTAGCTATGGAGATTGAGGTCTGCTCGATTTGGGCGTCGGCCATTTGGGAGGCTACGGCTCGTTTCCAGATGAGAGCGTAGAGCTTCTGCTCGGCAGCGGAAGAGCCAGCGGAGAGGTTGGCGAAATTGGTTGGGCGGATTGCCTCGTGGGCTTCCTGGGCGCCTTTGGACTTGGTGGTGTACTGGTGGCGGTTGTAGTACTTGTCGCCCCACTCGGAGAGGATGTAGTCTTGCGCTGCGTTGAGAGCCGTCTCGGAGAGGTTGACGGAGTCGGTACGCATGTAGGTTATGTGACCGTCCTCGTAGAGCTTCTGGGCGGCTTGCATTGTCACCTTGACGGGGAGACCGAGGCTTCGCCCGGCTTCCTGCTGGAGCGTGGAGGTGGTGAAGGGGGGAGCGGCGTGGCGTCGAGCAGTCTTGCTCTCGACCTTGGATATTTCGAAATTGGCGTTGGCGCACTTCGCCATGAAGTCGTCGACGTCGTCGATATTGTCGAAACGGGGTTTGAGTTCGGCTTTGAAAGAGTAGGCTTTGCCGGCTTCGGAGGTTAGGGAGAAAGTGGCTGAGGTGGAGAAAAGGGATTTGGCGTTGAAGGCGATAATCTCACGTTCGCGGTCGACGAGAAGCCGAACGGCTACGGATTGTACTCGACCGGCGGAGAGTTTAGGCATCACCTTGTGCCAGAGGACAGGGGAGAGCTCGAAGCCAACGAGGCGGTCGAGGACGCGTCGGGCTTGTTGTGCGTCGACGAGATTCATGTTGATGTGGCGCGGATTCTTGATGGCGTTGAGAATCGCGCCTTTGGTGATTTCGTGGAAGACGATGCGAGGCGTCGTCTGCTTGTCGAGGTTGAGCACCTCGGCGAGGTGCCAAGAGATGGCTTCTCCCTCGCGGTCTTCATCGGACGCGAGCCACACTTGCTGCGCACCTTTGGCCAGTTGCTTAAGTTCTGCAACTTTCTCCTTCTTGTCGTCGGGGATGACGTAGATGGGTTGGAAATTGTTCTCTACATCGACGCCGAAATTGTTTTTCTGAAGGTCTCGGATGTGTCCCTGGCTGGAGGTTACGACGAAGTCGGCTCCCAAGAACTGGCCTATCGTCTTGGCCTTGGTAGGGGACTCGACGATGACGAGTTGGTAGTTGGATTTGGTGGCCATTGGTTAGGTGAAGGTGTGGCAGGGGAAAGAAAGGAGGGGCGGTTGCGCATAAAAATGTGCATCCGCCCCTTTGTGTTTTTATAGAGAGTGTGGCAGCGGGGAGCCGCCAGGATTTCGTCGGTAAATTACTCGGCGGGCTCGGGTTGGGACTCGGGGGCGGACTCCTGCTGCGCTGGCTGCGCGTCGAAGGAAGGCGCAGCCTGTTGGGTATTTACGCTGCGGTTCTCGAGGATCTGATCGAGGCCAGAGTCATTTATGACGCCCTGAACTGCAGCGGGCTTGAACGCAACTGAGACGAGGGAGAAGACGAGCATGAGAACTGCGAGCACCCATGTGGCTTTCTCGACGAAATCAGTAGACTTGCGGACGCCCATGATTTGCTGCTGGCTTGCGAAGCTCTGGTTGAGGCCGCCGCCCTTGGAGCGTTGTACGAGGACTATGATGACCATGAAGACGCTGACGATGATCATCAGCCATACGATAGTTAGGAACATCTTAATAATTATGAGTTACGATTTTCTATATCCGATATTCGAGCGGCAAAGTAACCACTTTTTTCGGGATATTTCAAACTTAACTTTTTAAATATGTTAATTGCCTTGGCGTATTGCTTTTGCTTTATGTAAATGGAGGCGAGAGTCTCGGTGAGGATGTCGTCGTTTTCGCGGACGCTCTCCTCCTCGATTTTGTAGGCGTCGACGGCAGTTGGTCGGGTCGCTGCTGGTATGATATGCTCGTCGTCCTCGCTGAGGAACTTGTCGATAAGGTCCATGCCTCTCTTCTTGGGCTGCGCCTCTTGTCGGGTGACGGTCTGGAGCTGGCTGGCGTATTCGAGCCAGTCGGAGAACGAGTATCTCTCGTCGGGGCGGCAGAGCTGGGGGCCGAGCTCCTCAATATTGTAAGAGTCCGCAGCTGGAGACGGAGTCTCGAGATCAAGCTCGTAGTCTTCATCGGTGGCGGCGGAGGCGATAGGCTGAACCGTTGCGATCGGGGTGCGTGCGGGTTGGACTGGTTCTGACGGCTCAATAGGGTCGGGGTCTGAGGCATCGACCCTGTCGGGGAGTGGCTGCCGTTGGCGGCGAGGGAGAGGAAGCTTGTCGAAGCGGTTGTGGACGAGCCAATAGAGAGAGCCACGATCCCAAACGTGTACGGACGCCTGCCGGAGGGTCGTTGGGAAATGGACGCTTCCGGTCACGCTGAGCCCCTTGGCGAGAAGCATCCAGCCAGCGTGGAAGTAGGGGAACTGGCGGAGCGTCGTGGCCAATTGGTCGACGAATTGGGGTGTTATCGCGGCGGGATCGTCGAGCGCGGCGTAGAAGGCGTCCTTATTCATGGCAGTCGGCTTACCAGTCGGCGAATGCTTTGTTGAAGATGTTTTCGGTCAGCTCCTCGACGATGAGGGTGACGAGGTCGGACTCGACGTCGGAGAGGTTGTTCTCGGAGTCGTAGTCCTGGTATGCGGAGAAAGATTGCTCCCAATCTTTCTTGGGGTCTTTGGAGTTGCGGCAGCGGATCTTGACTGAGACTGTCAGGCGAGTCTGCGCGGAGACGGCATCGGCCTGGACGGCCATTGGCTTGGTGGAGTAGGAAGTGATGTCGCCGGAGAAATCGACATCGCCGTTCTCGTTGACCATGGAGAGGCGAGACTCATTTTGGATGCGGTCTTTGAGTCCCTCGGTGAGCGTGGAGCTGAGGTCCGGGTTGACGAGCGGGGCGCGGTTGTTGATGTACTGAACGGAGAAGGTGTTGAGATTCTCGGGAATTGAGGCGCCGCTCATGGTAATGGAGATGGTGCAGCCGCCGAAGAGGAGGCTGGACAGGATGGCGAAGGTGAGCGCGATGGCATATTTAGTCGTCGAGGCCATAATCGTGGATTTTGCGATAGAGCGTGCGTTCGGAAATCTGGAGCTCCTTGGCGACGCGGCGCCTGTTGTTTTTGAATTTGGCTAAAGCCCTGATGATGAGGTTTTTCTCGCTCTCGGCGAGAGATGTTATCTCGGGTTCGACGGAGTGGACCTCCTGCACCTCTTGCGGCTCTTGGGCTCGGACGGGGAGGATGTCGACGATGCCGTTTTGGAGCGAGGAGGTGGAGATGCGGTCGATGGAGTCGTGGTGGCCGTCGGGGGTGCTGATGGGCCGCGGGACGTTGTCGGAGCCGCCCTCGGGTTTCGACACTGGGAAGAGCTTTTGGGCGAGCTTCATCTCATCGGGACTGAGGTTGGAGCCTTGACCGTTGAGGAGGGCGAGGACGAGACGTTTGAGGTCGTTGACATCCTGCCGCATGTCGAAAAGCACCTTATAGAGGATCTCGCGGTCGGAATTGAACGCCTCGGAGGCGGCGGCGCCTGTCTGTGGGAGGAGGGGCTGGCGCGGGGACTGCGGCTGCGGGATGAAACGCGCCAAGACTTCGGACGTGACGGTGCGGTCGGGGGCGAGAACCGTCACCTGCTCCGCCATGTTTTTGAGCTGTCGGACATTGCCTGGCCAGGAATAGGAGGCGAGGAGCTCGGCGGCGTCGGGTGTAAGGCGGATGGGTGGGATATGGTTCTTGTCGGCGAAATCGTTGGTGAACTTATGGAAAAGCTCGCGGATGTCGGCAGGTCGTTTGCGGAGGGGTGGGATGCGGATCAAGACGCCATTGAGGCGGTAGAATAGATCTTCGCGGAAACGCCCGTCGGTTATGGCCTTTTCAAGGTCGACATTGGTGGCGGCGACGATGCGGACATCGGTCTTCTTGACTTGTGAGGAGCCGACGCGCATATACTCTCCTTTTTCGAGGACGCGGAGCAACTTGGCTTGGGTGGCGAGTGGGAGCTCGCCAATCTCGTCGAGGAAGATAGTGCCTGTGTTCGCCTCCTCGAAGTAGCCCTTACGCTCGTTGAGGGCGCCAGTGAACGCACCCTTCTCGTGGCCGAAGAGCTCGGAATCGATGGTGCCCTCGGGAATTGCGCCACAGTTGACGGCGACGTAGGGGCAATGCTTGCGCGCGCTGAAGGCGTGGATTATTTGCGGGAAGACCTCCTTACCGGTGCCGCTCTCGCCGATGATGAGGACGGAGAGCTGGATTGGCGCGACTTGCACTGCCATGTCGATGGCACGGAGGAGCTCGGGGTCGTTGCCTACGATGCCGAAGCGGGCCTTTATGTCGGAAGTGTCCATGTGTGGCTGTTAGAATGTTGGGGATGAGGGGGAAGAAGTAGTCGCAGAGCGATAGCGAACGTCAAAAATAGCTATTTTTGGCGTAAGATAAAAAGAGTAAAACGACAAGAGAAGATGAATAAAGACGAGATATTGGGACTTATCCCAGCCCGTTACGCATCGACGCGCTTTCCTGGCAAGCCGTTGGCCGACATTGGCGGTAAGCCGATGATACAGAGAGTTTATGAGAACGTCAGCAAGGCGTTGGACCACGTGGCCGTGGCGACGGACGACCTGAGAATTGCCAACGCCGTCGAGGCATTTGGCGGGCGCGTCGTGATGACATCGACGAGCCACCGGAGCGGCACCGACCGTTGCGCCGAGGCGGCCAGCAAGGTGGAGGCCGAGGATGGACGTCGGTATGAAGTCGTCATGAACATCCAGGGCGACGAGCCATTTATCAGCCCCGTCCAGGTGGAGCTTCTCGCTGGTGCATTTGACGACGCGAGCGTCGAGATTGCGACCCTCGTGAAGCATGCGGAGAACGAGGAGGACGTCTTCAACCCCAACAAGCCCAAAGTTGTCGTGAGCGCCAAGGGCTTCGCCATGTATTTCAGCAGGAGCCCCATCCCATACTTGCGCGGAGTGGCGGAACACGACTGGACCAAGAGCCACAAATATTGGAACCACATAGGTCTTTACGCATATCGCTCGGCGACGCTGCACGAGCTGACGAAATTGGCACCTGGCACATTGGAGAAATGCGAGAGCCTTGAGCAGTTGCGTTGGCTGGAGAACGGCTACGGCATAAAGGTCTTAGAGACCAAAATCGAGAGCCTGAGCATCGACACTCCCGAGGATCTTGAGGAGTTGAGGCGTCGCGGACTGATTTAGCCTAACGATATAAAGAATTTCGAGAGAGGCAGCTGTCGGCAAGAGTCGGCAGCTGCCTTTTATCGTTGGCGCGGGAGCTTCTACTTCTTCAGACCCAATGATTTCTTGACGCGTTGGCGGAAGAGGTAGAAAGAGAATCGGTAGTGGCGGATGAGCGTCTTGAGGAGCATGAGGCGGAAGTGGCGGTCGACGGGGATGTATTGCGCAGCTACAGAGAGCCCTTTGCGGTAGAGAGCCTTGTCCCTGCGCCATGCGTCGACGAGGGCGTCGTAGTGGAAATTGTCGATGGGGTCGGTATAGAGGATGTTGTTGTCGCGGTTGAACTTTTCCTTACGTGCGAAGACGGCGACCTTGGTGAGCAGCTTCTCGTCGCTTTGTGATTTGCTGAGTGAGCCTTGGCGGGTCGTCACGCAATATATGCAATGGGGGTCTGCGACGACGGTGCGTGCGAGATGGCCAGCCGAGTAGGTGAAGATGGTGTCCTCGTGGATGGGGGTGTTGTCGAAGAGGATATTGTTGTTGCGAATCAGGCTCGCACGATAGAACTTAGCCCATGGCTCACCCCACGCATAGCGGAGGAGGTAGTCGCCATATTGCTTGTCGCCGTTGAGGTAAGTGTCGAAATATCGGTTGATGTTGCACTCGCGGTCGGAGACGGAGTAGGTCTCACTATCGAGGCTGTTGGCGCGGAAGAAGACGATGTCGGCGTCGGCGTCGGCATATTTGTCGAGGAGGTCGGGGAAACAGAAGTTGAAGAAATCGTCGGAGTCGGCGAAGATGAGCCATTTGCCTGTCGCGACCTTTATGCCTTTGTTGCGAGCGTTGCCAGCCCAATGCCCCTCTTTGCTGAAGATGAGTTTAACGTCGGGACGGTCGTGGCCCGGGAAGTTGTCGAAATCGACAATGGCGGGGTCGCTGTTGTCGTCGACGACGATGATCTCGACATCGTCTCGTGAGGGAATGGACGCGAGGCATCGGTCGAGGAGGCGAGGAAGGTTGTGGTGGGGGATGATGATGGAGAACGTTGGCATGTGTGTGGCGGATGGCGTTGGCTGAATGGGATTACGTAAAGGTAATGAAAATTGGGGAGGGAGCTGCGTAAAAAAGCGAAGGTCGCCGAGAGATGTTCTCAGCGACCTTCGCGGTTATGCTTGTATCAGGAACTTCGGCTTACTGGAGGACGAAGTTGATAGGCACGGTGTAGGAGACTCGGACGGCCTTGCCACGCTGCTTGCCAGGGGTCCATTTAGGCATGGACTTGACGACGCGGACGGCCTCACGGTCGAGGTTCGGGTCGAATGGGCGAGCGACTTCGACATTGGAGACGGAGCCGTCGGGCATGATGACGAACTTGACGAAGACGCGGCCCTGGATGCCGTTCTCCTGCGCGATGGTAGGATACTTGACGGAAGTGGCGAGGAACTTGCGGAGTTCGGCGTCGCCGCCAGGGAATACAGGCATCTGCTCGACGATGATGAAGACCTCCTGCTCGGCGGGCTCCTCCTCTTCGACGACGGCGGGCTCGAGGTCGCGGATCTCGAACTCGGTGTTGTCGTCGGCCTCGGTATCGTTGAGCTCGAAGTCCTCGTTAATCTCGGTCTCGTTGTCAACGATAGTGATGGCGTCGGCCACTGGTGGTGGGGGAGGTGGTGGTGGGGGAGGCTTTATCTGATCTTGGGTGGTGACGGGGACCATCTCCTCCTCAACCACCTCTTGCTGCTGCACCTCGAGATCTTTGATGGTGACGTCCTCCGATGTCCACTCGAAGGCTGCCAACGTCAAACCGAGAGCCACAACAAGTCCAATCTCGGAGAAGATAAGTTTCTTCGAGTCGAGGTCGGCTTTAGGGTTTTTCTTGACTTCCATAATTGTTGGGCTAATTACCAAGCAAATGCGTTGATTGGTGACGCGCAATGCGAGAAGGCGTCAGAAATCGGATGCCAAGGTAGCAATAAATCTTCAGATGAATATTGCCCTCTTGATGTTTTTTTCATTTTGACCTCTCAAACGGGTTGTTTTTGCCCATTTGAGAGGTTAATGTTAACAATCAGTCTTGTCCCTCGATGGTGATGATGTTACCATCCTTGTCATATTCGAGGGGGCAGACCTTGAGGCTTCGGAGCCACGTGCGACCACCAGAGGGGACGCTGTCGTGGTGGAAGAGGTACCATTTGCCCTGGTACTCGACGATGGAGTGGTGGGTTGTCCATCCAACGACGGGGGTGAGGATCACGCCACGGTAGGTGAACGGGCCCATGGGGCTGTCGCCGACGGCGTAGCAGAGGAAGTGGGTGTCACCTGTCGAGTAGGAGAAATAGTACTTGCCGTTGTACTTATGAATCCAGGAGGCCTCGAAGAACCTGTGGGGATCGTTGGCTTTCATTGGAGTGCCGTCGGGGTTGAGGATCTGGATGTCGACGGGGTCGGAGGCGAACTGGAGCATATCGTCGGAGAGGGTCGTCACCTTGGGGCACAGGGCAGGCTGGTCGCCCTCGGGGAGGATTGCGCTCTCAAGGGCCTTGTTGTCGCGATAGCGTTGGAGCTGGCCACCCCAGATGCCACCGAAATAGACGTAGTGGCGTCCGCCATCCTCGAAGACGCAGTAGTCGATGGAGTAGCTGCCGCGGATCGGGTCGGGCTGTGGGACGAAGGGTCCTACGGGGCTGTCGGCCACGGCAACGCCCATGCGGAAGATGTCGTTACGATCCTTGAGGGGGAAGTAGAGATAGTACTTGCCATCCTTGCGCGCGATGTCGCAGTCCCACAGCTGGCGACCAGCCCATGGGATGTCCTCGACCTTGAGGATTACGCCATGGTCGACGACGGGAGCCGTCATGGGGTCGCCGTCGATGGTGAAGACGTGGTAGTCCTTCATGTTGAAGTGGTCGCCGTTGTCATTCTCTGGCACACCGCTCTCCCAGTCGTGCGACGGGTAGATGTATAGTTTGCCGTCCCACACGTGGACAGAGGGGTCGGCCATATAGTCGTTAGGGACGAGGTATCTTTTCTTTGTCATGTTTTTACGCTAATGAGTTTGAAGTGAGCTAATTACTTATTCAATTCCTTATCGATGAACTCCTTCAGGAAAGGCTTTGGCTGACCATCGCGATCGAAGAGGAGGGGATAGTCATGTCGCCCGACGACGGGGAAATCGTTTTTCCACGAGTTATTGTCCAAGACACCCCATGCGGTGACACGCTTAATCTTGTCGGAATTACGGATGAAGAGATTCCAGAAATCGCCCATGCGTTTATTCCAAAAAGTGGAGACGCTGTCGGGCAGAGGGTTAGGCCAATAGGGGTCGGTCTCGGGTGTCGCCTTGACGGTGTCGGAGACGTTGGCGGACTGCGAGACTGTCGGGAGCGCAGACATATCCCATTCGGTGATCATGACACCGAGCCCCTTGGCAGCGAAGGCGTTGAGGCTTTTCTCGAACTCGTCGATCTTAGGATAGTCGACACCCATGTGGCCTTGCATGCCGATGGCATCGAGACGGAGACCACGCGCACGTATGGAGTCGATGAGAGCCAGATAGGCGTCGCAACGACCGGGGACGCTCATGCCATAGTCGTTGAGGTAGAGCTCGGCATCGGGATCGGCCTCGTGGGCGTACTGGAGGGAGCAGTAGATGACCTCGGAACCTAAAATCTGGTAGAGGGGACTTTGGCGGAAAGAGCCGTCCTCGACAATCATCTCGTTGCATACGTCCCACCCGTGGACCTTGCCCTTGTAGCGACCCATGATGGTATAGATATGATCCTTGATGCGCTGGCGGAGCACGTCGGGCGAGACAAGGTTGCCGAGCGAGTCGACGCAGAACCACGGGGCCATCTGGGAGTGCCAAACGAGGCAGTGACCGATGACCTCCATATTGTTGGCTTGCGCAAAAGCCATGAGACTGTCGGCTCCATCGAAGTAATATACATCCTCGAAGGGGTGTATGGTCTCGCACTTCATGCGATTCTCTGAGACGATGGAGTTGAAATTGCGCTTGATGACCTCGACTGCGAAAGAGTCGCGACCAGCCATCTGCTCACCAGTGACAGCGGCACCAATGGTGAAACGGTCGCCGACGGCAGCCTTGAGCGACGGCTGCGGAGCATGGCTTGGAGAGCAAGAAGCCAAGAGCGCCGAAGCCACTACGGCAGCGGGAATGAGTTTGCTACAAATCATATTATTCTGTTTTCTTAATCGTTGACATGTGGCGAGCCTCGACCTCAGCATTGATGCGGTCAATGACATCGTCCTCAAGCTCGTAGCGCGAGATGATGACCATGGCGAGGATGAGGAGGGCGGCAGGAATTACGCATACGAGCCAGAGGATGCCCTGCTCGGCGAAGGGGGACTGGGTGGTGGCGTTAGAGCCATCGAAACCAACGAAGGCGAGGACGAGACCCGGGACGACGCCGCCGAGAGCCATGCCAGCCTTGAAGAATATGCCTGTGAGGGCGTTGACGATGCCGGCGATGCGCTTGCCGCTCTTCCACTCGCCATAGGAGATGACCTCGGGGACGAGAGCCCACATGTAGCCCGTGGCGACGATGACGCCAGTAGACTTGACGAACTGGGCGACCATGATGAGCCATATCTGATCTTTGAGGGCGTCGACCATCGAGACGACGTAGAGGATTGCCATGCCGAAGATGGCTACGGAGAGGAAGATGTAGAACATATTCTTCTTGCCGACGAGCTTCTTGATGGCAGGGACGAGAGGCATGAAGATGAACGCCGGGACGGAGCCGAGACCCATGAAGAGAGCCATATATTGCTCGGCATGGACATTATAGACCATGTAGTATGAGCCAGCGGAGTTGCCGACGGACATCATGGCGAAGGCCGTGATGAAGAAGAAAGCAATGATGCGGAGCGGGCGGTTGTGGACGAACTCCATCCAGAGGTCGGAGACCTTGACGTTGGCTGACTCGGAACGATCCATGACGACGCGCTCGCGGCACTGCGAGAAACAGAAGACGAGGAGCAGTAGACCGATGATGGAATAGGCTGCCATGGTGAAGAACCAGGCGTTTGCGCTATCAGCGGTATTGGTCTTGCCGTCGGGCGAGAGGTAGGCGACGAGGAGAGGAACGCCAGACGCCACGGCGAGACCGCCGACGTTGGCCATGAACATGCGGACGGAGGTGAGGATGGTTATCTCGTTGGTGTCGCGCGTGAGCGATGCGTTGAGCGCACCGTAGGGGACGTTGATGAGGGTGTAGCACATCGACATGCCGACGTAGGTGACGTAGGCGTAGACGAGCGAGCCGTGGAAACCATTCCAGAAGCAGAGGATGGCGAAAGCCGTAAGCGGGATGCCTCCGAAGACGAGGTAGCTGCGGTACTTGCCGAGCCGTGGTGTATGCTTATCGACGAAAGTGCCGACGAGGGGATCCCAGAGGACGTCGATGAGACGCACGACGAGGAACATGAACGCGGCGACTTTGGGGTCGAGACCATAGACATTGGTATAGAAGAAGAGCAGGTACATGCTTATTGTCTGGTAGATAAGGTTTTGAGCCAGATCTCCAGAGCCGAAGCCTATACGCTGAAGCCATCCGAGCTTATAGAAGCCGTTGGCGGAATCGGGTTGTGACATGAGAAAGTTTGAGGTTGATTATTGGGCATTGTTGAGCGTCTTCATGGCGTTTGCGGCACGGACGGCGACCGTCTTCTTGTCGAGAGGGTGGACGTCATACCACACGCCAAGATCGGCAGCGGGGGCGAAACCGGCATGAGGGTCGGCCTCAGCCACCTCTTGTTGCGCCTTTTGCATGGCACGCCACCAAGGTGTTACAGGCTTCTCGTAGTCGGCAAGGCCTATGACGACGAAATTGAGGTCGGGCTGGCTAAAGAGCTGTCGCCAGTTGGCGAAAAGGCCGTTGAGGAGCCTGCGGTACTCGACATCGCGACCCACATTGCTCTCGCCCTGATACCACAGCGCGCCGGAAAAAGCGACGCCCTTGAGGGGCGCGACCATGGCGTTGTAGAGAGCGGAGGGGGTATAGATGAAAGGCTCTACCCCACCCTTTTGCGGCATGGCTGCGGCATAGAGGTGGCGCCACTGGTTGTCGAGGTCGATTTGGCTGTCGTGCCTGCCACAGAGCCATCGGCTGCCGCCGAAGAAGATGCCGCGGTACATGTCGGCCACGAAACGGGGCTGCCCGTTTTGGCTTGTGAGGCGGATGGCAATGGTGTTGTCGCCCTCGTGGAGCGTGCCGACGGGGATGTCATAGACGCGAGGGGGGTACTGATAGTAGGTCTGACCGACCTTGACGCCATTGACCCACACCTCGTCGGCATCGATGAGCATGCCGAGACGTAGCGTGGCGTTTTGCGACGCTTGGGTTGCGGAGACGTTGACCGTCTTGCGGAACCAGTGTGCGCCATTGAGGGGGCGAGTGTCATCTTTCGCCCAACCATCGGAGAGGGCGTCGACCTGCTGCCAAGCGAAATCGTCATATTTCTCCGCCTTCCAGTCTTGTGCGAGGGCAGCCTCCTTCTGTGCAAGGATGGCTTCCCAGCGGTCGCCCGTCACCTTGGAGTACTCCTCAACCGTGGCGCGGTATTGAGGGTCGGCATTGATGTCGGCTTTGGCGACTTGGCTGACGGCGCCGCACTCCTGGAGCTGGTCACGGCTGATCCACGCCTCGATGGGCGAGCCGCCGACGGCAGCCTCGATGACACCTATGGGAACATTGGTAGCCACATACATCTCGCGAGCGAAGAAATAGCCGAGGGCGGAGAAATCTTTGGAGTTCTCCTTGTTGAGGGACTTCCAACCATCGGAGACCACATCGGACTGAGGCCCATCGAAAGCCGAGGTCGTGCGAACCTTGAACATTCGGATGTTCTCCTCGACGACGGCATTGACCTCGTCGGCGTACTTATCCATGATGCGCACTACCGGCAGCTCCATGTTGCTCTGACCGGAGCAGAGGTAGACATCGCCGATGAGGACGTCGGTCAACTTATTGTCGGTCAGTTGGAGCTCATAAGGGCCACCGGGGCGCATGGCAGGCAGGGGTAGCGACCATTTGCCGTCGGCATCGGCCGTGGTGGAGAACTCGCCCTTGGCGGCCTTACCGTTGGCGAGGAGTGGGCGCTTGCCCTCGAAATGGGCTGTCACGGTCTCGCCAGCATCTGCCGTGCCAGTCAGCGTGACGACCTGGCCACGCTGGAGAACCATTCCCGAAGCGACCCAAGCGGAGGGCATCACCTTGGCTTGGGCTGCCGTGGCGGCGAGCATTGCGACCGCCACGGCGAGACAAGACTTATATGTGCACATATCTCTTAAATTTTTAGACTTCAGCAAACTGATTATTCGGCGGGCGTCACCTGCGTAGGCGTTGGAGGCGCACCGAGGTAGGATGGCTTGAGGCCGCCCATGTCGATCATGACCTTCTGGATGACCATGGCGTTGTCGGCAGGGCGGATGCGGATGGTGTGCTTGCCCGCGCTGACGGACTGGAGCTTCTGACCGACGATTATGGCATTCTCGCCAGCCCACTTGCGCCATGTGTTCTCATCGAGCGAGCCGTTGATGGGTACCCAACCCTCGCCCATTCCGGCGTTGATGGTCTTCTGCTCACCCGAGCCCCATGCGTCGCCCGTCTGGTGGACGTCGATAAGGCTCTCGGCTCCGCCGTCGATAGAGACTGCCAGGGTATGACCCTTGCCTCCGTAGTTGAGCGTCGGCGAGAGGACGACTTGGAGCTTAGGCTCGCCGTTGGACGAGAATTCGACATCGTACTCGAGCCACGTGTCGGGCGTGACGGAGCGTGCCGTGAGCGAAGAGGCCGTGCGCCCGAGGTTGGGGACGAGCGTCCAGTCGCCACTCTGTCGTGAGGGGTGCTCGGCGTCGATGGAGACGTAGCCGTCGCCCTCGATGAAGAGCATTGTGCCGTCGCGGGAGTCGGCGTCGGACTTGACGTACGCCACGGCGGGCATGACCTGCGCCTCGGGCTGCTGCCAATAGGTGTAGCCGATGTGGGTCTGGTCCATGAGGTGGTTCCACTTGCCGCCGGCTATGTCGTGGTTATAGTGGCGCGTGAGGAGGGAGTCTCTCTCGTAGAGGTTCTTGACGCGGTCTGCCCAGTGGTTGGCGGCGACGTCGCCTTGGGCGGCGAGCTTCTTATTGACGGCCACGGAGTAGTACATATCGTAGAGGTTGGCGCATGCCGTGATGGGGAAGAGGACAAGCTCGTCGAAAGCGTCTTGCATATTGCGAGGGAGGAGGTAAGCCATGCGCATGGCATCGGACTCGAGGTCGCGATAGTCGTCGCGGACGCGCTGCCACTCGTCATAATTCTCAAGGCTGTAGGTCTGGTCGTCGAGCATCTCGGGGGTGCGTCGGCTGTTGTACTTGGTGTAGCGTGCGATCATGTCGGCAATCTGCTCGGCATGGTCGGGACCGAACTGCGTCTTGCAGAAATCGACAGTATGCTGGCGGATGTCGGAGGCTTTCATGGCCTCGGGGTTCCAAGCGAGGTCGAGGAAGAACTGGATGGGGTATTCCATTGGCTTGAGGTCGCCCACGTTGAGGATCCACAGCTCACGGACACCATGCTGATAGCAGAGCTCCATCTGATCCCAGATTCTCTCGACCTGGGATACGTTGAGCCACTTGTAGTTGCGAGGGTCACCGACATAGTCGACGTGGTAGTACATGCCATAGCCGCCCTTGCGAGGCTTGGAGCCGATGTCGGGCAGGCGGCGCACGTTGCCCCAGTTGTCATCGCAGAGGAGGAGGGTCACGTCGTCGGGGACTTTCATGCCCTTCTCGTAATAGTCGAGAACCTCCTTATAGAGAGCCCAGACCTGCGGCGTCTGGCTTGCTTTCTTGCCAGTGACGTCGGCAATAATCTTGCGTTGGCGTTTGACAATCTTGGTGAGGAGGTCGATCTCGGTGCTTGCGCCCATAGGCTCGTCGCCATCGCCGCGCATGCCGACGGTGACCACCGTCTCCCAATTCTTGCAACGCTCGATGCCAGTGCGCCAGAATTTCTCAAGTCCCTCGGCATTGGTCTTGTAGTTCCAAGCCCCCGTGCCGCGACGCTTCCAGTCTTGCTGGGCGAGTGCCATTGGCTCGTGGTGGCTCGTGCCCATGACGATACCCATCTCGTTGGCGAGAGGACCGTTCTCCTTATCATCATCATAGAACGCCGACGCCCACATGGCAGGCCACATGAAATTGGCCTTCAGGCGAAGGAGGAGCTCGAAGACGTGCTCGTAGGCCTTATGGTTGACGCCACCGAACTTGTCGATGCACCACCATCCGAAAGAGGGCCACTCGTCGTTGATGAATATGCCGCGGTATTTGACCTTCGGGCAGCCCTCGGTCGTCGTGCCGACGGGCAGGGCGACGTTGGACCGGTGCGCCACGGGGACGTCGGCCCACCATGTCCATGGCGAGACGCCGAGACGCTCGCTGAGAGTGTAGATGCCGTAGATGACGCCGCGCTTGTCGGCACCGGCGATGGTGAGCCTCTGCGGCTCGGTTATGATGAGATGCTTCTCGGTGGAGTCGCGCAGTTGGGAGGCGTCGACGGCAGCGGCGCGGAACATCTCGTCGTCGAGTTGACCGATGACGACCTGCGGATGAGAGGCATCGACGGCATTGACGATGGCGGGGCGTGTGCCACACACGGCCTCGATGTCTGCAGCGAGACTGTTGACCGCGCGGACAACGCCCTTGTCGGCATTGGCGGAGACGCACAGCTCGGCTGGCGCACCGTCCTTGATTATTTGGAAAGATTGGAGTTGGGCGACCGCCATGGTGGCGGAACACGTCATCAGCATTGCTGCCAATGGTCTCAAAATCTTGGAGCTAATCATTTGTACTGGTATAGTTTGACGTGGAGAATTTGGAAATTGTCAACACCTATGCGGACGTGGCGACCTTGGTGGTCCTCGTCGCCGTTGAGGCGTCGGATGCGAAGGAAAGAGCCGTCGGGCTGTGGTTCGACCTCATCGACACTCGCGATGCCGACACGATACTTGGCAGACCACTTGGCATTGTCGGCATTGGCGTCGGAGCCTGAGGCGGCGAACCCGTCCTCGCCCAGCTTGGCTTGCGCCTTGGCGGAGGCAGCCACCTCGTCTTCGCATTGGAAGGTCAAGACGACGCCCGAGCCTGCAAGGATATACTCGTATTCGGCGATGCGGATGAGCATGGCACCTGCGAGAGGCCATGTGGAGCCGTCGGTCGCGCGGCTGTCCCATGGGAGGGTGAAGAAGTGGCGAGCCGTGATGCGGAGCCCGTCCTCGTTCCACACCTTCTCCTCGTCTTTATTCTCGAAGAGCATGCCGTGGCGGTTTTGCTCTTTGGCGAGAAGAGGCGTGAGGAGAGTGAGTTTTTCGTATGCCTTGCGGAGCTTGCCATCCTCATTTCCATTCTCGATGGAGAAAGGGCTGACCCCCAGTGCCTTATGCTCGCCGAAGACGTAGAAAGCCTGCGCCCCGTTGTCCTCTGAGAGCCTCATCTCGGGAATGAAGAGGGCGTTGCCGCACGTAGCGTAGCGCGCGACCCACTGCGCGAAACCTGCGTCGTAGATGTCGGGCGAGAAGAAATCGAGAGCCGGGGCTCCGCATCGCCAGATGTCGATAAGGTGGGCGAGAGGGCCGGCAGACGGATATTGTCCTGGGCGACGTCCGCGGCTGTTCATGGCCGCATTGACGTAGAGGGGCATCGTGGTATGACGGCGCGCGATGTCGGCAAGGCGACCGACGTAGAGGGCGTAGCTGTAGGCCATGAATATCTCCTCTGTCTCAAGACCTTCGCCGAAGAGGTCGACCCACGAGCCTTTGGTCTTCGCGCCATTGGACTCCCAACGGGCTAAGAGGTCGGGATGGAGCATCTTGCGGTTGCGCGAGAGATATGAGGTTAGGCGTTCGGGGACGGCAGCGTTGAAGAGTCGCGAAGCATCGGCAGAGTAGTCGCGCGCATTCTCGAGCATCCCTATCTCGTTCTCTATCTGGAGCATGATGACCGTATGTCGGGTATCGGTCTCGACGATGTGGGAGACGAGGGCCTCGAAGGCTCGGGCGTCGGCCTTGAAGACATTCTCGGAGAATGGGCTGGCGATTTCGAGGGGCTTGCCTTGGGCGGTATGGGCGCGTGGGAAACGTCGGGTGTCACGCTTGAACCATTCGGGGGCGTAGCAGCTCATGGAGTTCTTCCATGCACCGAACCATAGGAAAACGACTTTGAGGTTGTTGGCCTCGGCATTGCTTATGGCGGCATCGATGAGCGAGAAGTCGAACGTCCCCTCCTGCTGCTCGATAAGATCCCAATAGGCTGGCACGAGGACCGTATTAAGCCCCATCTTGTTGAGTTTTGGGAAGATGCGTTGCACGTCGGCTTCTGAGGAGGCAGACGAGTTGCCAAGCTCTCCGCCTAAGATGATGAACGGACGCCCATCGACGCGGAGCTGACGATCGGCTCCTGCGCCAACAACCTCAGACTGCGCCATCGTGAAGATTGGCACGGCAGCGAGCGCGACCGCCATCATTAATGTCTTTATGTATTTATTCATCTGTAAGTTGCTAAGAGACAAGGATTAGAGTATTGGGTCATAGTGCGTTTGTTGCTATTATGCTCTGTTCGCTAACTAAGTATCAAAGATAGTAAATTTAAGATAAAAAGTGCCGTCCCGTCGAAAAAAGGCGGGACGGCACTTAATTATTGACACTTAACCTATTAGAAGCCGGAGGTTACTCTTGCGAGTCGGACTCGGAGCTTGACTCGTCGGTCGTGGTGTCGTTGTTCTTGTAGGCGTTGATCCAGTCGTCGCCGGAGAAGGTGGTGCTGATGTCGAAGCCTGCGATAGCGTCGCAGACGCCGCGGTAAGCCTCCTTGCGGTTGTAGCTGGAGTCGAAGATGTTGGGGCTGTCGCCGTTGAGCCAGTACTCGTGCTCATCCTCGTTGTCAGAGAGGGTCCAGAGGGTGACGCCGTGGCGTTGTGCCTCAGGGACATTCTCGACGTAGGAGGAGATGACCATCT
Organism: Bifidobacteriaceae bacterium; assembly: GCA_963607345.1. Taxonomy (GTDB): domain Bacteria; phylum Bacteroidota; class Bacteroidia; order Bacteroidales; family Marinilabiliaceae; genus W3P20-009. The sequence goes on along the minus strand of CAVDBL010000005.1, from coordinate 140,123 downwards.
TGTAGGTCTCGGACTGCCACTTGAGCTGCGAAGAGGACGGGTTGGTGGTAGCCTTGCTGAAGGCGGCGTCGAACTCGGTTATGCGGATGAGCTTGCCAGAGGCGGCGAGAGTCTTGAACTGAGCGTCGACTTTCTCCTTGAGCGTAGCGAGTGCCTCGTCGCTCTCGGCTACGGTGATGTGCATCTGGGTGCCGATACCGTCGACGATTGGCGAGCCGTTGGCGGCGTCGATGTCGTTGACGAACTGGACGAGCTCGGCGCACTTGGTCGGGTTGGTCTCGAGGTTGTAGTCGTTGACGAAGAGCTTGACGCCGGAGAGACCGTTCTCGTCGGCATACTTACGGGAGTACTGGAAGGCCTTGACGGCGTAGTCGAAGCCCATGTAGTAGCCCCAGTAGAAGTGCTTGTTGCCAGTAGAGGTAGCCCAGTTGAGCTTGAGGCCCTCGGTCTCGGTCTCGGTAGGCTCGGCATCGTAGTTGACGACGTCGTCCTCAGTCCATGTGCCGCCGAAGACACCATTGATGCCGCGGTAGCCGCCACCGTCGCTGATAGGCTCGTTGACGACATCCCAAGCTACGAAGCGCTGGTCGCCGTTGACGTGCTCGAACATGGCCTTGATCCACTGCTCCATGGCGTTGTCGAGGAGGGCTTTCTTCTGCTCGGCAGACTTGATGACGTAGGTGATGGTGGTAGCCTTGAGACCCTTGGTGTCGGACTTCTTGACACCCCACTTGATGTCGTCGATGTAGAAGTTGGCGGTGTACTTACCGAAGTTGATGAGGATTCGGTTCATGCCCTCTTTGGAGCAGGTGTACTCATGCTCGACAAGGGTCCAGTCGGTGCCGACCTCAAGGTTGGCGTAGCCCTCACCAGAGTAGGTTGAGCTGTTCTGGACGCAGAACTGGAGACCAGCACCTGCGACGTCGGTCTTGGCGTAGAACTGGATGACGTAGGTCTCATCGACGGTCAGTGGGTCGTCGAAGGTGTAGGCGCACTGGGCTACGTAGTAGTCGGAGCCGTCGGAAGGATTGGAGAGGACGAGGCAGTAGTCGCTGTTGCGACCTTGGCCTTGCTCGCTGACTGCGGAGGTGGAGCTGTTGCCCCAGCTTCCCCAGTTGCCCTTGGTGCCGCCCTCGAAGTCGCTATTGTCGCCAGTGAGGACGTTGGTCATCGGGTCGGAGTTCTCGATCTTCTCGCCGAACTCTATATTGTCGATGTAGTATGAGCCGCCGACCTTGCCGAAGTTGATGATGATTCGGTTGACGTCGTCATAGGCGGGCTTGAACTCTTTCTCACAAGTTGTCCAGCTGGTGCCGACCTCGAAAGTGGTGTATGCACCTTGGCTGCCGTAGGTCGTTCCGTTCTGATATTGGAACTGGAGCTGACCTGCGCCGGTAGAGGACTTGGCTTGGAACTTGATGACATAGGTCTTGGTGGAGTCGAGAGGCTCGTCGAAAGTGTAGGCGCATTGAGCATCCCAGAAGTTGCCGTCGGCAGCGGCTACGAGGACGAGGCCCTTAGAGCCATCGGCACCCTCGCCGTCAACGACACCGGCACTCTCCTTGTTGGAGCCCCAAGAGCCCCAACCGCCAGTCGAGCCGCCCTCGAAGTCGCTTGCGTCGCCAGAGAGGAGGTTGGCAATGCCGCTCTCGCTGTCGCTGACGACTTTCATCTCGGGAGCGATAAGGCTCTTGAGGTAGTCTTGCGGTTGCTGGGTATGCCAGATGAAGTTATGGCCGTAGATCTTGATGTTGTCAGGGACCTGGTCGAGGAAGGCGTCGACGGTCGTGAAGTCGATCGAGCCGTTGCTCTTGACCATGGAGCCCATCTTCATGGCGTTGCCGGTGGTGAACATCTGATAGTTGTCGTCGGCGACCTTCTTATAGTCGGCATTGCCGGTATAGAGGTCGGCACCGAGACCGAGACCTACGAGCGAATTGGGCCAATATTGCTGAGCATAGCTCTTGATGTAGTCGTAGTTGGCCATGATCTCGGCATCGGTGAGGGGGATGTCGGAGATGTCGACCTTCTCGTGGCCTTCGGGCGTGCCCCATTCCATCTTATCGTCGTCGCAGGCGGCGCAGATGACGGCCAGAGCGGCCATGGGGATGATTATCTTGTTATGTAGCATAAGATTACGTTCTTAAGGGGAAGAAGATTAGTCATTGAAGTCGGAGACGGTGACCGAGGCGTTGGGAACGATGCGCCAGTTGTCAGTGTAGACCGCCTGATTGAAGTCGCCAGTGGTGATGGTGAGGTCGTCGGAGAACTCGATGTCGCTGTTGACGAGCAACATGCCGAAGTTGCGGTATGAGCCGTTGTTACGATCGGAGACGACGTCGGCGAAGGTGAAGGTGTTGGCAATCTGGTAGCGACCGACTTCGGAGACGGGAATCGTGACAGTCTGCCAGCCATCGGTCTGGTAGGGGACGATGGAGCCGTCAGAGGCGAGCCAAGGAACCCAGCATACGGCAGTCATGTAGCCATTCTCGGTGCTCTCGGTTGCTTTGGTGTTAGACGAGCCCCAGCCGTAGCCGGAAAGGTTGTTCTGGAAGGTGAACTCGAGGTAGCCTGCGCCGCTCCATGGCTCTGGGACGTAGACGTCGAACTGGAATGCGATGTCCTCGACGGGCGTAGTGGCGGGGATGAGGTCGTAGAAACGGCTCCACTCGTCATACTCGTTGTCGTTGCCAGCTGTGAACCATCCGTTGCCGTGGGCTCCATTCTTGATAGAGCCCTCTGCCAATACCTCTGCAGGTACGGCTGGGCAGCACTTGCCGTTCTGGCCGAGGGGGTCGTCGGCGAGCTGGTCGGCAGAGTAGGTTGCGCTCCAAGAGCCTTGGTCGCCGTTGCCGTCGAAGTCGAGGATGATGCCGCGCTTCTCGTTGAACATGGCGGGGGTGATGGCTGTGCCGTTGGCGCCCTCGCTGGTGATGCTGCCGCCCTCGGTCACGCCGTCGGGCATTACGAAGGAGTACCATTTGCCGTCTTCGTCGGAGATGACATCGGTAATCTCGATGCCGCCGGGGAGGGTTATCTTGGTGGTCTCCTGGAGGTTGGCGCCACTGACGACGACTACCTCGCCTGCCTTAGGCAGTGTGCGGGAGATGCCGCTGATGGAAGGAGCCGCTGCGCGGATGGTGAAGGGGTAGATGGTCTCGGTGCCTTCCTTGACGAAACGGATGGTGTTGCGGACGGCATCGTCGGCCTTGTCGACAGGAGTGTTGCCACTGAGTGTGACCCACACGTTGTTATCCGTCATGAGGGCGTTGTTGAACTCAGTCTGGTAGCCATTGATGTAGATCTTCTTGAGTCCGGTGAAGCCGGAGCCCTCAACACGGATGAGCTGTCCGAGGCGCGCGAAGTCGACCTCGCGGTCGGGGACAGTAGACTTGACGTCCTCGAGGTATACCTTGTTGATGGTCATGACAGTGGTCTGGTCGTCGTCATCGTCCTCACAAGCCGTGAAGCCGAGCGCAGCCAAGGCCACGAATGCCATGGATAGATATTTGGTCATTGACATGATTCAGATCTTCTAATTAGTTGAACAATTGGTCGACGGAAACCTCGCGCTCGCCAAAGGTGAGAGGCTCGGTGTTGTACTGCCTGCGGTGGCTGACGTCGGCGGAGGTTGGCTTGAGCTCTGGGTTCTTGGTCTGGTCGGTATCGTCCATTGGCAGGGTCATGTTGATTGCCGTGGCGATGGAGACGGAAGGACCGGGGTAAGACCATGAGTCGCTGAGCTTATACTCCTTGTCGCTGTAATAGGAGGCGTTGCGATGCTGGCTGTTGCAGTAGTTGATGACCTCCTGCTCCTGGTAGTAGGAGCGGCGGACGAGGTCGTACCAGTAGAGGCCCTCGAAGGCGAACTCTACGCGGCGCTCGTGGCGGAGATCCTCGTAGGTGACGGAGCTCTTAGTGGCCATCTTGGCGCGCTGGCGGACGAGGTTGAAGTATTCGACGTCGGAGGTCTTGTCGGCGTTGCCAAGGGCGGCCTCGGTATAGTTGAGGTAGACCTCGGCGAGGCGGAGCATGTAGGTGTTGACGCCTGCGTTGTTAGGCTCGCTGAAGCCGTTGACCTTCTTGGTGCCGATGACGTACTTCTTGATGTTGGCGCCTTGGTCGCCTGCGCTCTCGGTGACGCCGTAGACGTATGGGTCGGTAGCGTCGGCAGAGAGCTCGGGGTAAGACTCGCCATAGGAGGCTACGCAAGCGTGGCGGCGGACAGCGTCGTCGACGGTTACGCCGAGGTTCTTGTCCTCATACTCCTTAAATTCCTCCCATAGGTCGTAGGAGCAGTATGTTGCGCCACCCCATGCGTTCTGGTCGGCCACGAGGGCGGACCATGCGAGGAAGCGTGTCATCGACTGCGCATTGCCGTTGACTGCGGTGCCGGGGGTCCACTGGAGCTGGAAGAGGCTCTCGGAGTTGTTGTTGAAAGTAGACGCAGCGAAGAGCTCGTCGTAGGTGGCGGTCAGGCTGTACTTGCTCTCGTTGATGACCTTGAGGGCGGCCTTCTTGGCGAGGTCGAGGTAATAGGTGTTGCGGGTACCGCGGTTGAAGTCGCTCTCGCTTACGGCATTGTTCTGGTTGTACGCCTCATTGCCAGAGACGAGGCCTGCCATGGAGAGGTAGAAGCGGCTAAGCATGCCATAGGCGGAATACTTGTCGACGCGTCCGAGGGTGGCAGCCGAAGCTGGCAGGTTGGCGGCAGCGTACTCCATGTCGCGGATTGCGAACTCCATGACATCGGTCAGAGGCTGTGGCTTGACGACGTAGTTGTTGACAAGGGCATCGGTGCTCTCGTAGACGATGCCTACGCCCCAGAGGGAGCCGATGTACCAGTAGGCGAGGCCTCTCATGAAGCGCGCCTCGGCGATGCATTGCGTCTTGGCGGTCTCGGAGACACCGGAGCCGGAGTTGTCGCGGATGTTGGAGATGGTATTATCGGCCTGCGCCACGACAGAGTAGAAGGAGCTCCATGCGTCGTTAAGGCCGGCGGAGAGGCTCGTCTCGGTGAAGTTGGTGTAGGGGTAGATGTAGTTGGAGTATTGTGCCGTGATGTTGTTGGCACGCCCATCGCCCATGCCGTAGTAGAACTTGTCGTTGAAGTTGTACCACACGAAGTTGTAGAGAGGCAGGACGGCAGAGTTGACGGCCTCGTCGGAGTCGAAATAGGTCTTCTGGTTGAGCTGGTAAGAATTCTCCTGCTCAAGGAAGTCGTCTGCGCAACCGGTCTGGGCCATGGCTGCGGCCGTTATCATGGCCGCGCCTATATATTTTCTGATGCTCATGATTTCTTAGAAAGAGAAGTTAAGTCCGACGGTATAGATCTTTGGCGAGGGGTAACGACCATAGTCGATGCCGTTCTTGAGCGCATCACCGTAGAGGGAGCCGACTTCAGGATCGTAGCCTTTGTACTTGGTCCAGGTGTAGACGTTCTGGAGGTTGATGTAGACCTTGACGTTGGTGAAGAAGTTGGTCTTCTGGAGGATGCTCTGTGGCAGGCTGTATGAGAACGATACATTCTGGAGGCGGATGTAAGAGCCGTCCTCGACGTACTTGTCGCTCATACGGTAGTTGGCGTTGGAGGCGGAAGAGGTCGAGATGCGAGGCTGGTCGGTGTCGGTGTTGATGACGTAGTAGTTACGCCAGTTCTCCGCGCCGATAGCGTTCGGGTCGATCTGACCGATCTGCGCGTAGTTGGCTGCGTCGGTGGTGATGTTACCCGTCGAGCCGGTCTGCTCGATGAAGCGGCGGTTGTAGTTGACAACGTCGTTGCCGTAAGAGCCGCTGAACTGGAGGCTGAGGTCGAAGCCCTTGTAAGAGAAGCTGTTGCCGAAGCCCCAAGTGAACTTGGGTTCAGGGTTGCCGATGAAGGTCTGGTCGTTGTTGTCGATGACGCCATCGTCGTTGAGGTCGGCGAAGATGTAGTCGCCAATCTTGACACCGCCACCATCGTTATTTGCCTGCTGACCGTCGCTCATGTTGATTGAGGTACCCTCGGGGAGGGCGACTTGCTTGATCTCTCCAGTGGCGGAATCCCTGTAGTAGAAGTCGGAAGCCTTCTCGAAGCGACCGATGACCTTATAGCCCCAGAATTGGCCGATGGACTTGCCGACGACGGTGTTCGTTACGGTCGTCACGTCAGAGCCGACCTGGAAAGTCTTAGGCAGTGTGCCAGTCTCGGTGTCGAGGCTCTTGATCTTGTTGCGGTTGAGAGAGAAGACGACGTTGGAGCGCCACATGAAGCCACCCTTGTCGATGTTGACGGTGTTGAGGGTAAGCTCGAAACCCTTGTTCTCCAAAGAGCCGATGTTGGTCCATGGGTTGGTTGCCGCACCTGGTCCGTTAGAGCCGAGGAAGGCTGGCATGTCGACCTGCATCAAGAGGTCCTTGGTCTTCTTGTAGTAGAAGTCGGCGATAAGCTCGATGCGGTTGTTGAGGAAGTTGAGGTCGAGACCTACGTTGGTGGAGTAGGTGGTCTCCCACTTGAGGTCAGGATTTGCGATGTTGCCGTTGAGAACACCGACGCCAGCCCAGGTGGACTTGTTGCTCAGCATGGACATGTAAGACCAGTCGGAGATGTTCTGGTTACCAGTGGTACCCCAGCCTACACGAAGCTTGGCGTTGTTGACAACGTAACGGATGTTGTCGAAGAAGCCCTCGTTGCTGACCTTCCATGCGAATGCGGCAGATGGGAACCAGCCCCAACGGTTTCCGTCGGCGAACTTAGAGGAGCCGTCTCGACGGATGGTGAAGGTGAGGAGGTAACGGTCGTCGAAAGAGTAGAACGCACGGCCGAAGTAAGAGAAGAGGGAGTTCTCGTTCTTGTAGCCCGTCGTGCGGCTGTCGTCATAGCTACCAGCGGAGATGTCGGTAGCGGTGTTGGAGAGGAAGCCGGTGGTGGTTGAGGTCTGGTTCTCGTAGTAAGAGTCGCTCATTTCCTGACCGACCATGACGTTGACGTTGTGCATCTCGTTGAAGATCTTGTTGTAAGTCAAGATGTTACGCCAAGACCAGTACTTAGTGTTCGACTTATTCCAAGTGGAGGTGCGGGTGTCGTTCTGGTTCCACTCACTGAAGTAGTAGTCAGGAGTGTAGGTGTAGTAACGGTTGAGGTTGTAGTCAGCAGAGAGCTCCGTCTTGAAGGTGAAGCCGTCGAGGAATGCGCCCTCGATGTAGGCGTTGTAGCGGAAGTTCTGCTTCTTGTTGTAGTTGTCGACGATGAGCGCCATAGCCACAGGGTTGCTCGGCTGGTAGTTCTCAGTAGGGCCGCCATAGTTGCCGTCCGGGTCGCGGACAGGGATGGAAGGCTGCGACTGGAGAGCGTTCATGATGATGGAGTTGCTGGTAGCCGTCGTCTGCTTGCTGTCGGCAAGGGTGACGCTCAGACCAGCCTTGAGGTACTTCTTGATTTGGGCGTCGAAGTTACCGCGGAGGGAGAGACGACGGTAGTCAGAACCGATTGCGATACCGTCTTGATTGAGGTAGCCGGCCGAGAGGGCGTAGGTCACCTTGTCAGAGCCGCCAGAGAGTGAGATGTTGTGGCTCGACATGATGGCCTTGCGGAAAAGCTCATCCTGCCAGTCAGTACCTTCGCCGAGGAGGTCGGCGCGATAATAGGAGCTGCTTGCGCTCGTTACGCCATAGTCGGCAATGGTGTTGTGGTGGGCAGCATACTCGCGGAGGTTGAGGACGTCGATCTTCTTAGGCATCTGCTGCATACCGACGTAGCCGTCGTAGGTGATGGTAGCCTCGCCAGCCTTGCCTCGCTTGGTGGTGATCATGATGACGCCGTTAGATGCGCGAGAGCCGTAGATGGCCGTCGCGGAGGCATCCTTGAGGACGTCCATGGAGACGATGTCGGCAGGGTTGATGGCAGCCAGAGGGTTGGAGTTGCCGCTGTCGTCGCCATTCGCCGCGTCGACGATGACACCGTCGATGACGAAGATAGGCTGCGACGTGGCGTTGAGGGAGTTAGTACCACGAATGCGGATAGACGAAGAACCGCCAGGGGTACCTGTGTTCGCCTGAATCTGGACACCTGCCGCACGACCTTGGAGCACCTGGTCGATACTGGTTGAGACAGACTCCTTGATGGCCTCGTCGCCGACAGAGACGACGGAGCCGGTCACGTCGGCACGCTTCATGGTGCCGTAACCGACGACGACGACATCCTCAAGCTCGACGTTATCCTCCTTAAGGACGATGTCGATGGCCGACTTGCCAGTGATGTCGATGGTCTGGCTCTCGTAGCCGATGAAGGAGACCGACAGGGCGTTGCCCGCCACGCGGAGCGAGAACTTACCGTCGATGTCAGCCACGGTGCCGTTTGTTGTACCTTGCTCGACGATGGCCGCGCCGACGACCGGCTGGCCCGCATGGTCGAGCACGGAGCCCGAGATTGTGCGCACGCTTTGCGCCCACGCCGTCTGCCCAATCAAGAGCATCAGCATGACCACGAGGCAGCCCACGATGTTGGTTGTTAGTCTTTTCATTTTGCCATTAGTTTTTATTGCTATCCTGTGTTTAGTTTGTTTGGTTGCTAGGTTTAGCAGTCTGTACTGTTCGTTTTCTGTTCGCTCTTATATCCTGCTTCTTTTTAAAGGTTTTAAAGAATTAGAGATGTTGGACTTTTTAATACTTGGAACGATTGAGAAATCTCGCCTCTGCGATTTAGGTGGTACTTTATTTCAAGAGAAGTTTTTCGTCTTTATTATTGTCTCGCAGCACTTAGAGGTTCCTACAATCACGCCAGACCAGCCTTAACGTCCGACTCCGATGGGTGCCACCATCTTTGCATTGCCGTCCACTATTCTGTTCTGTTCGTTACGCAAAACTATTAGTTTATTAAATACTACGCAATAGCCTATGCTAATTTTAACACATTAATCCTCAACAAAAATCATCCATCCGTAAATTCACGATGCAACATTTTGCCACCATTCAAGTAACATATCACACCGCACCACTCGCAACTGCGCCCATCTCTCCCCCATCATATTCACTTATACACAACGTATATACATCATCGCCAAACACTAATATTTCACAAATAGTGACTTATGCCAACTTCGTGGGGGCGAGTAACGGGATTTTATGTATTTTTGCCCCAAATGTGCAAGTGCGGCGTTTAGACAGCCCACGATTGCGCCCCGTAATGCGATAAGCATCTCATCACATACATATATAATGGTACACGAAGTAAGGAAAGTGGTCATCCTTGGTTCCGGCGCCCTCAAGATTGGCGAGGCCGGCGAGTTTGACTATTCGGGATCGCAGGCTCTCAAGGCTCTCAAGGAAGAGGGCGTCAGAACCGTCCTCATCAACCCAAACATCGCGACAATCCAAACGTCGGAGAACATCGCGGACAAGATTTATTTCCTGCCAGTCACGCCCTACTTCGTGGAGCAGGTCATCAAGAAAGAACGTCCCGACGGCATTCTTCTCTCTTTCGGCGGCCAGACCGCCCTCAACTGCGGCGTCGCCCTTTTTAAGAGCGGCGTCTTAAAGGATTATGGAGTCAGGGTTCTCGGCACGCCCGTCGAGGCCATCATCGACACCGAGGACCGCGAGATCTTCGCCAACATGCTCAAGAGCATCGACGTCAAGACCCCGCACAGCATCGCCGTCAATACCGTCGAGGAGGCTCTCGCAGCCTCCGACAAGATCGGATTCCCTATCATCGTCCGTGCGGCATACACCCTCGGCGGCATGGGCTCCGGCTTCTGTCAAAACCGCGAGGAGCTCGTCCAGCGCGCCGAGAACGCGCTTAGCTACTCCAACCAGATCCTCGTCGAGGAGAGCCTCAAAGGCTGGAAAGAGGTGGAGTACGAGGTCGTCCGCGACGCCTACGACAACTGCATCACCGTCTGCAACATGGAGAACTTCGACCCGCTCGGCATCCACACCGGCGAGAGCATCGTCGTCGCTCCATCGCAGACCCTCACCAACAGCGAGTACCACAAGCTCCGCGAGCTCGCCATCAAGATTGTCCGCCACGTAGGCATCGTCGGCGAGTGCAACGTCCAGTACGCCCTCGACCCCAATTCCGAGGACTACCGCGTCATCGAGATCAACGCCCGCCTCAGCCGCTCCTCCGCTCTGGCTTCTAAAGCCACCGGCTACCCTCTCGCCTTCGTGGCCGCCAAGCTCGGACTCGGCTACGGACTTTGGGAACTCAAGAACTCCGTCACCAAGACAACACCAGCCTTCTTCGAGCCTGCCCTCGACTACATCGTATGCAAGATCCCGCGTTGGGACCTTGGCAAGTTCGCCGGCGTCTCCAAGCAGATAGGCTCAAGCATGAAGTCCGTCGGTGAGATCATGGCAATCGGACGTTGCTTCGAGGAGGTCATCCAGAAAGGTCTCCGCATGGTGGGTCAAGGCATGCACGGCTTCTGCGCCAACCAGCCCCTCAAGGGCATCGACATCCTCCAGGAACTCGCAAACCCGACCGACAAGCGCGTCTTCGCCATAAGCGAGGCAATGGCCAACGGCATGACAGTCGATGAGATCCACAACATCACCAAGATCGACAAGTGGTTCCTCTACAAGCTTCAGCACCTCGACCAGATCCGCCGTAAGCTGACTGAGAAGAACAAGGTCCAGGATGTCGACGACGACCTCCTCCGCGAGGCAAAGCGCTGCGGCTTCTCCGACTTCCAGATTGCCCGCCTCGTAGGCAAAGACTCCAGCCGCAAGATGGAAGATCAGCTCCTCGAAGTCCGCGAGTACCGCAAGGGTCGCGGCATCGTGCCCGTCGTCAAGCAGATCGACACCATGGCAGGCGAGTTCCCCGCTCAGATCAACTACCTCTACCTCACATATTGCGGGACGGAGAACGACGTCAAGTATCTTGGCGACCATCGTTCGGTAATAGTCCTCGGCTCTGGCGCATACCGCATCGGCTCGTCCGTCGAGTTCGACTGGTGCTCGGTCAACGCCATCAACACCATCAAGAGCCAGGGTCTCCGCTCCGTCATGATCAACTACAACCCCGAGACCGTCTCGACCGACTACGACGTCTGCGACCGACTCTACTTCGATGAGCTCACCGAAGAGCGCGTCCTCGACATCATCGACCTCGAGAACCCGAAGGGTGTAATCGTCTCCGTGGGTGGTCAGATTCCTAACAATCTGGCCATGAAGCTCTTCCGTCGCGACGTCCCGATCCTTGGCACCTCGCCTATCAACATCGACCGCGCGGAGAACCGATCCAAGTTCTCAAGCCTCCTCGACGAGCTTGGCGTCGACCAGCCTCGTTGGAGCGAGCTTACAACCATCGACGACATCTACAAGTTCGTCGACGAGGTGGGCTTCCCAGTCCTCGTCCGCCCGAGCTACGTGCTTTCTGGCGCTGCCATGAACGTCGTCTCCAACCGCGAGGAGCTCAGCTACTTCCTCAACCTTGCTGCCAACGTCTCCAAGGAATTCCCCGTCGTCGTGTCGCAGTTCATCGAGCAGGCCAAGGAGATCGAGCTTGACGCAGTAGCTCAAGGTGGCGAGATTATCGCCTACGCCATCTCCGAGCACGTCGAGTTCGCCGGAGTCCACTCTGGCGACGCAACCATCGTATTCCCCCCACAGAAGCTCTACGTCGAGACCGTCAAGCGCATCAAGAAGGTCGCCCGCAAGATCGCCAAGGCACTCGAGATCAGCGGCCCGTTCAACATGCAGCTCATGGCCAAGAACAACGAGATCATGGTCATCGAGGTCAACCTCCGCGCCTCTCGCTCGTTCCCATTCGTCAGCAAGGTCCTCAAGGTCAACCTCATCGAGCTTGCCACCCGCGTCATGCTCGGCCTTCCAGTCGAGAAGCCTTCTAAGAACCTCTTCGACATCGACTACGTCGGCATCAAGGCTCCGCAATTCTCCTTCGCGCGCCTTCAGAAGGCAGACCCAGTCCTCGGCGTCGACATGTCGTCCACTGGCGAGGTCGGTTGCATCGGCGACACCTTCGACGACGCAATCCTCGAGTCCATGCTCTCCGTCGGCTACCGCATCCCGAAGAAGAATGTCCTCATCTCCTCTGGTGGAGCGCGCGCCAAGCTCGAGCTTCTCGACGCCGCACGCCTCCTCAAAGGCAAGGGCTACAACCTCTACGCCACCCATGGCACGCAGAAGTACCTGCAAGACAATGGTGTCGAGAGCACCCTGCTCTACTGGCCCGACGAGAACCAGCAGCCCAACGTCGTCGACTACATTCGCGAGAAGAAGATCGACCTCGTCATCAACATCCCCAAAGACCTCACCCACAACGAGTTGGCCAACGGCTACAAGATTCGCCGCGACGCCATCGACTTCAACGTGCCCCTCATCACCAACGCACGTCTTGCGAGCGCCTTCATCAAGGCCTTCTGCAAGAAGGGCGCAGAAGACCTCCAGATAAAGAGCTGGGAGGAGTATTAAGTCGCACGACTGAAATAAAGTATAGTCACAGTGCGGGAGCTACAACATTGTAGCTCCCGCACTTTTTTATGCTCCGACGTCTTCCTTCCGACTCTGCAACACAATTGTAACACCCATGTCGCCACGTTGAAAACTACGCTTCATTGCTTTGCATTACAGACACTAAGCGACAAGCAATGGACTTCATCTTCAATAACCGCGAGCTCAGCTGGCTCTCTTTCAACGAGCGCGTCCTCCAAGAGGCTAAGGACCAGTCGGTTCCTCTTCTCTCTCGCCTCCAGTTCTTAGGCATATTCTCCAACAACCAAGACGAGTTCTATAAAGTGCGCGTCGCCAATCTCCTGCGACTAATATCCAATAGGCGACAGAAACAGACTCGGCTGTTAGGTGGTTACACCCCGTCGGAACTGCTCGCCGCCGTCAAAGAGCGTACCGACAAGGGGCGTGAGGCCTTCGACCGCACATACGAGCAGATTCTCGGGCAGATGGAGAGCGAGGGCATCTTCGTCGTCGACGAGAAGAAAATCTCCGACGAGCAGAAAGACTTCTGCCGAGAATATTTCGCCTCTGTCGTCTCACAACGCCTCGTGCCGCTCATCCTCCGCAAGCAAGACAAGATGCCGTTCCTCCCCGACGGCAACATCTACCTTGGCGTCAAGATGACATCGAAGAAAGACAAAGCCCCGCGCTACGCCATTGTCCGCATCCCAGTCAGCTCTGCTTGTCCACGCTTCGTAGTACTTCCTTCTGCCGAAGGGCGTAAAGACGTCATCTTCCTCGACGACATCATACGCCTCATGATCGACGAGATTTTCTTCATGTTCAACTATGACGACATCTCCGCCCATGCCTTCAAAATCATGCGCGACGCCGAGCTTTCTATCGACGAGGATGTCTCCAAGAGCCTCTTTGAGCGCATTGCCGAGGGCGTCGAGAGCCGCCGCTACGGCTCGCCCATTCGCCTTATCTACGATGCCGAAATGCCACATGACCTGCGCGACCTTCTCGCCTCTCGCCTCAAACTGAAGGGCGAGATGCTCGCCCCAGGCGGCAAGTACCACCTGATGAAGGACCTCACGAAGTTCCCCAAGGTGCGCAAAGACCTCCTTACCGTCAATCCCCTGCCCCTCCAACATCCAGACGTAATCCCTTTCCAGAGCATCATAAACGTCGTCCAGCGCAAGGACATCTTCTTCAACTACCCTTACCACTCGTTCCAGCACTTCATAGACTTCCTCCGCGAGGCCGCCATAGACCCTGCGGTAGAGAACATATTCATCACCCTATATCGCACAGCCGAACACTCCAAGGTCATCAACGCCCTCACCAATGCCGCCCGCAACGGCAAGCAGGTCTCCGTCCTCGTAGAACTTAAAGCCCGTTTCGATGAGGAGCAGAATATCGAGAACACCGACCAGCTCCAGCGTAACGGCGTCAAGGTCATCTACGCCATCGAAGACCTCAAGGTGCACAGCAAGATTGTCCTTGTAGAGCGCAAGGAGGGCAACCACCTCAGGGGCTACGCCTACGTCGGCACTGGCAATTTCAATGAGAATACCGCGCAAATCTATGGAGACTATGGTCTTCTGACCAGCCATAAGGGTATTGTCGACGACGTGCGCAACGTCTTCCTCTTCCTCATGAACAGCCACAAAAGGTTTAAGTATAAGCACCTCCTCGTCTCGCCATACTACATGCGCGACGAGCTTGCCGACCTCATAGACCGTGAGCGGAAGAACGCCGAGAAAGGACGCCCCGCCTACATCTACGCCAAGTGCAACTCGCTTACCGACGAGAAGCTCATCTCCAAACTATACGAGGCGAGCCAGGCAGGCGTCGAGATCCGCCTCATTGTGCGCGGGGCGTGCTGCCTCGTGCCTGGCGTCAAGGGCATGAGCGACAACATCAGCGCCATAAGCATCGTGGACAAATACTTGGAGCATGCGCGCGTCTACATCTTCTGCAACAGCGGACAACCCAAGACGTTCATCGGCTCGGCAGACTGGATGGCGCGCAACCTCGACAGGCGCGTCGAGGTCCTCACCCCGATAATGGAGAAGAAGATAGCCCACGTCCTCCAGCAGGTCTTCGACATACAATGGTCCGACAACGTCAAGGCACGCGACCTTGCCGACCAGGAGGGCAACAGCTACGCCAACCGCATAGATGGCATAGAGCCCATCCGCAGCCAGACTGCCCTCTACGATTTCTACAAGAGCTTCATCGACAAAAAGTAACAAGGAGAGATGCTGAAAAATCGTGAGACCCTCGGGGCTATAGATATAGGCTCCAACGCCATCCGACTCGTCATCAGCTACGTCGAGCAATATGACGACGACGCTGTCGAGTGCAAGAAGGCATGCTTCGTCCGCATCCCCATCAGGTTGGGGACCGACGTCTTCAAGCGCGGACACATAAGCAGCGAACGGAGTGAGGCGTTGTGCGACGCCATGTCGGGCTTCGCCGCCTTGATGCGCGCCTACGGCGTCCGCGACTACCGAGCCTGCGCCACAAGCGCCATGCGCGAGGCCGTCAACGGGCAAGACGTGGTAGACCTCGTGCGCCTCAGGTCGGGAATCCGAATCGAGACAATATCCGGAGAGGAGGAGGCGGACACTGTATTCGCGGCTGGGGGTCTAAAAGACATATTGGACAAGAAGAAGAACTACCTGTACGTAGACGTTGGTGGCGGCAGCACTGAAGTCGTGGTCTACGCCCGTGGGCAAAAAGCCGAGGAACGGTCGTTCCGCCTCGGGACGGTGCGCATCATATCGGGAGCGGCAGACCCGTCGGAATGGACACGCTTCGAGATGTGGCTCGCTCGGATAGGAGCAAAGTGGAAACCCTCGGCCATCATAGGCTCGGGCGGCAACATCAACAAGGTCCACAAGATGCTGGAGAAAAAGCGCAAGGAGGCCATCAAGACCAAAGAGATCAAAGAGTTGTTCAACCAGACGAACAACATGACCGTTGCCGAGCGGATGGAAAAGCTATACCTCAACCAGAGCCGCGCCGAGGTCATCGTCCCAGCCCTCCAGATATTCTACACCGTGGCACAGATATGCGACATCGACCAGACCTTCGTCCCTCGCCTTGGTCTCGCCGACGGCGTCATAAACAAGCTGTACCAGCAATACGCCAAGTAGTCAACATAAGGCGTCCGCCCAACAAGACACGTCGGGCGGACGCTTGCTTTTTGACCGAAAGACCACTCTGCGGAGCGACGACGTGAGACCTTTTGACCCAATACCACCTTATATAAGGTGACGTGAGGGCATAAAACAAGAAAGGCGAAGAGATATGAACCTCTTCGCCTTCTGAATGTTGCCCCACCAGGATTCGAACCCAGACTAAAAGAACCAGAATCTTCTGTACTACCTTTATACTATAGGGCAAGATGTAAAATAAATTGTTGTCCCGCAAGGATTCGAACCCTGTCTAAGAGAACCAAAATCTCCTGTACTGCCATTATACTACGGGACAATCCTTGAAAAAAGTTCCTCACGAAGCGTCTTCCGCCTCAAGAGAAATCGTTGCCCCACCAGGATTCGAACCCAGACTAAAAGAACCAGAATCTTCTGTACTACCTTTATACTATAGGGCAAGAAACAAGAATTGTGGCGTTACGCACGCCTTGACGCTATCCCCGTCGGAATAACGATGCAAAATTAGCTGTTATTTTCTCATTCGCAATAGGAAAACCGCAAATTTTTAACGCTCGCCGTTCATGGAGAGCGTAGCGGCATCGACTTGGACGTCAAGCACGGCATGGGAACCGAGAATGAGGGGGTAGTTCTCCTCGGGAGCGTGCCCAGACGGGAAACCAAGGAGGACGGGATAGCCGTATTCCGCCACAGCATCGGCTACAATCTGATAGGCGTCGCGACCGAAAGCCGTCGCCCCGTCGCGCATTCCCGTCATCTGCCCTACGACGACACCTGCAAGCTTGGAAAGGAACCCCGAAAAACGGAGAGCCTGCACCATGCGGTCGACATGGTATCGGTATTCAGAGAGGTCCTCAATGAAGAGGATAGCCCCCTCCGGATCGGGGCATATAGGCGTGGAGAGGAGTGAGTAGAGGATGGAGAGGTTGCCACCAATGAGGCGTCCCTCGGCATGACCTGCCGTGCTGCCCTCACGGGGAGAGCATGAGACAACAGCCCGTCCCTCCGTCACGGCACGAAGGGTCTCCACAACATCGGGGGATGAGATGCCATGCGTGGCAAGATGCTTGAGCATAGGGCCAAGGATGCCGACGCCGCCCGTCACGACAGATGCGGAATGGAGGGCGGTGATGTCGCTAAAGCCTACAATAAGCTTGTCGGTTTGGGAGAATATGTTGCGCCATCCGCCATACGGCTCAAGAGCCATGAGGGTGCGCATGGCACCATAGCCTCCGCGCGAGCACCACACGGCATCAATATCGGGGCGCGAGAGCGCAAGTGCGAGGTCGGACGCACGCTCTGCATCGGTGGCGGAAAAGACACTCGTAGCCCGTCCGCTGGCGTTGGGCATGAGCTCTACATTGTAGCCGAGGGAGCGAAGGGCATCGACACCGCCATCCATAAACTCTGGGGCTATGGAACCTGAGGGAGAGACTATGGCTATTGTGCCGCCTGGCGAGAGAATACGTTGTTTCATGGTGTCGTGGAGTTTGTTGTCGCCGTCGCAATATCTGCAAGGGCGGTGGCGATATCGGCATTGCCTGTCTGGCGTAGCGTCGTTATCAAATCTAAGAGCAGGGGTGTTACATAATCACGCATTCTCCTTGCGGCGACAGGTGCGTTTGGCTCAATATTTGCAGCCCAACGTAGGCGGAGGCTGCAATAGTCGGCAATGGTTGACAGCGTCTGGCGGCAAAGTTGGGTGTCGCCAAGGCGGCAGAGGAGCAACGCCGTCGAGAGGAGCGTAGTGTCGGACGACGCATAGGCGGCAGGCTGCCATGACAATGATGAGCGAAGCGCACGGAGTGCCGACTTGCCGTCGGAATTGGCGACATAGGCATTTGCCGCATCAAGACAGAACTTGCGGATGGAGAGGCGAGAGAGCTGGGCAACCTCGTCGTCGGTCGGGGAGAATTGGTCGGCATCGGGGAGGAAGAACGTTCGGAAGAGGGGGCGCACGTCTGCGGAATGGTTAGCCGTCAGATAGGCGAGCGGACCAACATCTTGAAGGAATGGCTCAAGACCGAGGCTGTCTGTCACCGCTCCCGGCATCAGGCACACAGGACGTGACGGGTTGAACGCCATAATCTCGAGAAGGAGCAGGGCGTTGGGTGTAAGGACGGCGGAGTGTGGGGCGATGACCACCGATGTGTCGGCTAACGGGATGCGGATATGGTAGGATGGAATGCAGAAATCCGAATAGCCTTGAAACAGGTTGACTTTGTGGATGTCGGACAACGAGAGCGTATCTCCGTCGCCGGGGAGGAGGTAGGTTGCCGAGAGGGAGTCGGCAAGAGCCGAATGGGCATGGGGTATGACGAGTGGAGCGTCGGCTCGACCGCTGCGGACGAGGGAGGCGAGATGCCATGGGGCGTTGAGCAGGGAGTAGTTGACCACACGGACGTCGCGGCGATGCGCAAGAACCTGCTGCGCATACCATAGTGGATATGTGTCGTTATCGCCACCTGTCACGATGATGGCGTCGGGTGGGCAAAGGTTGAGAATTGAGGTGGCAAGTTGGGCAGGAATGGTGTCGGAATGGCGAGTGGACGACGCCCATGCTTGAGCCGCCATGAAGGAGGGGATGGCAAGAGCGAATACAACTGCTATCAGATAGCGGAAACGGGGCTCGTGGCGAACTACGGACTCGAAAAGGTATGCCACGCTTACGCCTACGCCTATGGCAAAAGCCGCATAGAGTGGAAGGAAAATATAATCTCGTTCACGAGGCTCAAAGGGTGGCATGTTGACATAGAAAGCCAAAGCAGGGCCACAGATTAGAATCCATACGCCAAGAGCAAACAACATCTTGCGCCTACCCTTACGGGCAAGAAGACAACCCCCTACGACGCTGAGGATTAGTGGAATAGCAAAGAGAGAGACTCGCCCTGAAGAAGGTTCGTCATAGTCAACAAGTCCAAGAGTATGGCGGTCGAGAATTGGAATCCCCGTTATGGCATTGCCCGCATCGTAGCCGCCATCTCCTAACGCGCCGTTCTGCCGTCCGCTGAAATTCCAAAGGACGTAGCGAAGCATCATGTGCCCCACTTGGTAGCGCAAGAAGAAACGGACGTTTGAGGCGAAGGAGGGGATGGAGTCTGGCCATCCATCGGGATTCGCCCATTGGCGGTAAGCCCACATGGCAGCCTCGTCACGCTCGGTCATTCGAGGAAATACTGACTTCTGGTCGGACGGGTAGTCATATCTTGCGCGGACATCTCGGGGGAGGTAGGCTTTCAAGTCGGCCTCGTAGTCCATTCGGGCTTCATGCTCGATGCCATATGGAACAGAAGCGTAGGTAGGACCGTAGACTAATGGACGGCTGGCATATTGGCGTCGTGCCATATAGTCGGTCAGGCGCACAGGGTCGGAGGGGCAAGATACGGCAAGCGAAACACCGCTTGCGGAACGCAGCATGGGTAGGGCGTAGGGCGTGAAGCCTATGAGGACGAGGAAAACCAAGAGCGCGGCGCGGCTCAAAAGCCCTGTCGATTTAGCTGCGACGAAGAGAAGCAGACTGAGCGCAAGGACGACGGCTATCCCCCACCCCACCATGACAGGCATCCTCAAGACATTGACACACAGCTCGTCAACCAAGACGGCAGCATCGAACACGTGTCCCGACGCCATGAATACAAGAACAGGCACAGCCAGACATCCTGCAAGAAGACCTATGAGCATTCCACGCCGACGCCATGCCGAACCTACGACAATGGAAGAGACCGGAAGCAAAAGCCACCCGAGCCAATGGACTCCCGACGTGAGCCCAATAGAGAACGCAAGAAGAGCAAGGAAACGGAAAGATCCGCCACCCGCCCGCCATCGCAAGGCGCACCAAAGCGTGAAGAAAGACATCAGCGCGGCGGCACCATAGACCTCTGTCTCGACAGCCACACCCCACACGCTACCCGTCACAGCCCATGTCAGACCAGCACATACGCCAGCCACGCGCCTTGCAATGGAGGAAAGAGACGAGACGTAGAGAGACAGGAGCATGCGGACGCATCGGCACAAAAAGGCAGACGCGGCAGCGCACGTCAGAGCGGAGACGACATTGCAAGCAAGAGCCTCACAACCTGCAGGGAAGAGCATTGTGAAAAGCCGCAGCACAAGCCAGTAGAGAGGGGCTCCGGGAGGATGACCGACATCAAGACCTGCCGCCGCACAGACGAACTCGCCCGAATCCCACAAGGCGACGTCGGGACGGAGCGTCAGTGCATAAACGAAAAGAGCCAGGCAGAAGACGAGAGACTCGCAACCTGCCCAGCTCTTTATGAGGTTAGATAGCCTACGTGGAAGTGTCAACGCACAAGCTTATTTGTAATGGTATCGGGGAAAATGACTTTCGGCTTGAAAGATTGCGCCTCCTCGGGGGTCATCATGGCGTAGGAGATGATGATGACGACGTCGCCTACGGCTACCTTGCGCGCCGCGGCGCCATTGAGACAGATGACGCCCGAGCCTCGTTGACCAGGGATGGTGTAGGTCTCGAAACGCTCTCCGTTATTGTTATCGACGATCTGTACTTTCTCGCCTACGAAGATGCCTGCAGCATCCATGAGGTCCTCGTCGATGGTGATGCTACCTACGTAGTTGAGGTCGCTCTGCGTGACGGAGACGTCGTGGATCTTGGACTTCATTACCGTTATGAGCATGGCTTAGCGGTATTTGGGATTATTTGGTGAGACGGATGTTATCGATGAGGCGGACAGCTCCTGCCTGGACAGTGATGCAGCCTACCGCGCTCTTGGTGTCGGACCATTGGCTGATGGGCTGGAGAGTGAGGGCGTCGACTATCTCGTAGTACTCGACGACGAGGAGGGGGTTGGCGTTGACCTGCTCGATTGTCCATTGGGTGAGCTGGGCTGGCGTCATGGAAGAGACCTTGGCGACGGAGGCTGCGAGAACCTCATGGATGTGAGGAGCCGCGGCTCGGTGCTCGGCCGTGAGGAGCGTGTTGCGTGAGCTTACGGCGAGACCGTCGGACTCACGTACTATCGGGCAGTCGACGATTTCGAGTTTGAAGTCGCACTGGCTGACCATCTGTCGGATGACAGCGATTTGCTGAAAATCCTTCTCGCCGAAATATGCCTTGTCGGGCGACACGTAGGCGAAGAGCTTGGAGACGACCTGGCATACGCCGTTGAAGTGACCTGGGCGATGCGCACCTTCCATGACTTGGGCTACTGGACCGAGGTCGAACTGTCGGGTGTCTGGGGTCGGGTATACCTCTTGGACAGAGGGGGCGAAGACGATGTTGGCTTTGGTGTTGTCGCTCAACAGCTTGACATCAGCGTCGAGGGTTCGGGGGTATGTACGGAGGTCGTCGGGGTTGTTGAACTGCGTGGGGTTGACAAATACGCTGACGACGACGAAGTCGCACTCATTGCACGCGCGGGTTACGAGAGAGAGGTGCCCGATGTGGAGGGCTCCCATTGTTGGCACGAGACCGACTGACTTGCCGTCTTGACGAGCGGCGGCAACGCGTGCTTTAAGTTCGGCTACTGTGCTTATTACTTCCATCTTGAATATATATTTCCGCCGCGAAGTTACAACTCAATAGTATATGTTTACGGCAAAAAAATGAAATGTTGGCTTAAATAGAAATCAAAAGGCGGCGCGGGATGAGTTCTGCGCCACCTTGATGGTATTTTCCTTGTTGAGAGGCTGTCGTTATGCCACTACGAGGATGTAGAAGTTCTTCTTGCCTTTTTGGACAAGGATGTACTTGCCGTCGAGGAGAGCAGAAGCGTCGATGACATCCTCAGGGGCTGCCACCTTCTGCTTGTTGATCTGGAGACCAGCAACATTGCGGCGGAGCTCGCTCTTAGAGGGGAAGACGGCGGCATGCGTCGTGAGGAGATCGGCAACGGGGACACCTGCGTCGATGAGCGAGCGGGAGATGTTGAACGTCGGGACGCCCTCGAAGACGGAGAGGAAAGTCTGCTCGTCCATCTTGCGGAGGGTCTCTGTGGAACCCTTGCCGAAGAGGATTTGTGAAGCCTCGATGGCTGTGTCGAGAGCCTCACGGCCATGAACCATGATGGTCATCTCCTCAGCGAGACGCTTCTGGAGTGGGCGGAGACCCGGATCCTCTGCCTGCTGGCGGACAAGAGCCTCAATCTCGTCGATGGTGAGGAGGGTGAAAATCTTGATGTATCGCTCAGCGTCGGCGTCGGATGTGTTGAGCCAGAACTGGTAGAACTTGTAGGGGCTTGTCTTCTCAGGATCGAGCCAGATGTTGCCACTCTCGGTCTTACCGAATTTGCCACCATCGGCCTTGGTGATGAGGGGGCACACGAGAGCGTAGGCCTCGCCATCTGTGGTGCGGCGGATAAGCTCTGCGCCCGTGGTGATGTTGCCCCACTGGTCGGAGCCGCCGAGCTGGAGCTTGCAGCCGTAATGTTGGTTGAGGTAGAGGAAGTCGTAGCCCTGCATGAGCTGGTAGGAGAACTCTGTGAAGGACATGCCCTCTCGGCTCTCGGAGCTGAGACGCTTCTTGACAGAGTCCTTTGCCATCATGTAGTTGACGGTGATGTGCTTGCCTATGTCGCGGATGAAGTTGATGAAGGAGTAGTTCTTCATCCAGTCATAGTTATTGACGAGGAGTGCGGCATTGGGGGCGTCGGAGTTGAAATCGAGGAAGCGTTCGAGTTGCTTCTTGATGCAAGCGACGTTGTGGTTAAGAGTCTGCTCGTCAAGGAGGTTGCGCTCTGCGCTCTTCATTGACGGGTCTCCGATCATGCCAGTGGCTCCACCGACGAGTGCGATGGGTTTATGGCCAGCGGCTTGGAGATGTTTGAGCAGCATGATGCTGACGAGGTGACCGATATGGAGGGAATCGGCTGTTGGGTCGATGCCGACGTATGCGGTCGTCATCTCTTTTTGAAGTTGTTCTTCTGTGCCCGGCATCATGGAGTGAACCATGCCGCGCCATTTTAACTCCTCAACAAAATTCATCGAAGTAATTAATCAATTAGCCTTGCGGGAAAACACTGGTTGCCCTCGGGCTAGTTGGTGTTGGTTAAAAAATTAGTTATTAGAAAGATGCGGACGGAGCCGCAAGGGCGAAGTTAGCAAAAGTGGTACGCATTGCCAAATCAGAGGCTCGGAGCGTACTCGTGGCGTATTGGGGCGTGGCGGCGAGCGAGACCCGGGGTGAGAACCATCGTCATGCCGTAGGAGTAGTCGAGGCGCGAGTCGTCGGTGTCGAGATAGCCTTTAGCGTCGACGGAGAAACGCGCTACCTTGCCTATCGCCTTGACGAAAGACGCACTGAACGTCAGCATGTTGCGGTTCTCAGAATAGCAGTCGTCGTCATAGTTGGAGAGGGAGGAGAGAAGGGGGTTGCCGTGTGGGGCGTAGTAGTTGTGAGCGTGATAGAAGGCGAGTGCCGCTTGTAGATATGACGTCGCGAGGCTAAGCTCGGGGCTCAGGGCGTAGCCGTCGGCAAAAGGTCGAACCTCAGAGCCTGCCATGGTGTGGAACCCAAGGGCGTGGACAGTCAGGGCGAGACGTTGGACGAAAGACCATGATGAGGAACGCACGACGAGCGACGGGGCGACAGAGATGTTGGCAAGGCTCTGCATCTTCTGGGGATAGTCGCTTATCTGACCGCCGATATGGTTGAAAATGAGGGCGAAAGGCATCTCGAACGAGGCACCCGACTTGGCAGGCGTCGGGGCGAAGAGCATTGACGCGCCGGCAGTGAAACGCTCGGGGATGGTATCGCCAATAAAGATGAACTGCCGCCAGTTGAGCCACACGGAGCCCCTGAGCTTTGGTCGGCTGATCCAGAGTTGAAGACCGAGCTCGGGCTTCTCGGTAAGCTGTCCTTCAGGGTCTTGCATGGCCTCGTGGGCGGGATGGGACGCCACACCAGGGAGAGATCCCATCTGGACTGATAGCCAATCGTTGGCTTTCCACAGAGCTGCAAAATGTGGGCGAACGTAGTGGGCATTATCGAGACCGCCGTACATCATGGCTTGGAGACCACCCGTGAGGACAATCTTGGGATGAACACGCCACCCGACAGTAGGGCGGAGCTGGTAGCCGATGAGAGTGTAGCCCTCGATGTAGGGAGCGAAATACTCGTTGTTCTTGAAGAAGAAATTGGCATCGACATTGACACCAAGACCGCACCATGAAGAATCTTCGACCCAGTAGCGCTCGGGAGCCACATGGTCATCGAACACTCCATCGGCCTGCGCCATGAGGGACACAGGGAGTGCTGCCAAGATTGCGGAGGTGATAAGGTGGCGGAGTGACATTTCGCAGGTGGGCGAAGGCTAAGACTGGTGAGCGAAGACTTTCTTGAGGAGGGCTGTGGTACGCTGGCTCACGTCGGTGCGGATTTTCTTCTCCTGCTCGCCGACCTTATAGTAGATGCCGTCGACAGCCTTATCGGTGAGGTAGTCGGTGAGGTCGGTCTTGACGGTCGTGAAGCCAGCGACGCGTCCGACGGTTGAGGTTGCCACCTCATTCCACTCGGAGGTCATGGAGTCCCAACACGATTGCGCGGAGACGTCGCCGAGGAGCTTCTTATTGACAGACTTGGAGATGTACGTACCGAAAAGCTTCTTTAGGGGAGTTTTGGTCTTGGTCTTGAAATAGTCGGTAGCGGCTTGACCTTTGCTCTTGAGAATCGTCTTGGCGTCGGTGATGGTCATGTCCGTTATGGCGGAGGCGAAGATGGGGACGGCTTGCGTGGCGGCATCGGACGCTGCGGCGTTGATGTTCTTGATGACCTTGGTCACGAGAGCCTGACCGCCAGGGAGCTTGGCGACATTCTTAGTTATGATGACCGCCTCGGAGGGGAGACCTATGCGCGTTGCGAGATCATTATAGTAACCATTATTCGCAGAAAGCACCTTGACACCAGTCTTCACTCCAATGTTGAGAGCCTCTTTTAGACCCGAAGATATTTCAGCCTGCGTAAGGGAAGAAGACGCGGACTTGGCTTGTGAGAGAATGGACGAGACGGAAGAGCCAGACGTTGCGGCGCAGCCTGTAAGCGTCAGGCTGATGGCGGCGCAGGAGAGTGCTATAAGGCTGAGGCGCAATGGATTGTTATTCATGAGCATAGACCTTTAAAACTGCTAATCGACGCGGAGAACCCACGCCTTCTCGAAGCCTTGGAGCGAGCGGATGTCGCGAGCGGCAGCCTTTGCCCTGTCCTCATTGTCGAAGGAGGCTGCGATGACGCGGCAGCGACCCTCATACTCAAGAATCGAGAGATCGTCGACACCTCGGGCGCGCATTGAAGCTATGTAGTCTTGCGCCTCCTGACGCGTCAGGAAAGATGCTACGACGAGGCAGAAATTATCTTGGCGAGACTGGACAGACTCGACGGACTCGACAGGAGCAGGCTCGGCAACGACCTCGGCGGCGGGAGTGATGACGACATTTGAGGGCGCAAGCAGCGCAGACATATCGGCTCGGGCGAAATCGGGGTCAGCAGTACGCGGGGAGACGCAAAGGAGAGCCACTACAGCTATTGCGGAGGCGGCAACCTTGCGGGTCTCATGGAATACGGCTTTGCCGATTCGGTTGGAGCGCAAAGAGACAGCCGATATGGGAGAGAGACCATAGCTGTCGACAAGGACATTGAGTCCTTGGACTGGCTCGAAGACCGTGCGTCCGTCGATTACTGAGAGTGAGCCGAGGGTCGGGAGCATGACAATCTCACCGAGGTCGAGACGCCTCTGGACATCGGCCGCGAAGGCGTCTATTGAGGCTTGCGCAGTTGCGAAATCGACGCTATCGGTCGTGGCGAGGTAGTCGGCGAGGACACCATCGGAGTGACGGATATCGGCATTGAAAGCGACCTCCTTGGATGGAGGGGTCATGATGCCGCGACGTTCATCGAAAGACGACGACACGGGGCGCGTCAGGAACGCGCCGAGCGACGGGACGATGACGCAATCGTGCTCGTGGAGGAGGTTGAGTATTGCTGTATGGACAGGTGTAGACATTAGGGGAAGAGATGGGGAGTTTTGTTTATCAGTTGAGAGACCACTCGGCACCATCCTTGGTGTCTTTGATGGCGAAGCCGAGCGCGGTGAGGTTGTCGCGGATCTTGTCGCTTGTGGCCCAATCCTTGTCGGCTTTGGCCTTTGCCCTCAGTTCGAGGAGCAGATCTACGGCACCGGCATAGGCTTTGGTGTTTTGACCACCTGCCTCGGAGAGGCGGAGACCCATGATATCCTCGCCGAAAGTCTTGTACACGTCGCGAAGCTCAGCGAGGTCGGCAGCGGAGAGCGTAGCCTTGCCGTCGGCGACGGTGTTGATGGCTTTTGCCGCATCGAAGAGATGGGAGATGACAATCGGTGTGTTAAGATCGTCGGACATAGCCTCCTCGCACTTTTGGCGAAGACCTGCCACGTCGACAGTTGTCTTGTCGGCAGGCTGAATTTTGGCGAGGCGGGCCACGACGTCGCGCATTCTGAGCAGACCCTTCTCGGCAGCTTGGAGAGCCTCGTTGCTGAAGTCGACGGTGCTGCGATAGTGTGCCTGGAGGATGAAGAAGCGTATGGTCATCGGGTCGTAGGGCTGGGAGAGCATCTCCTCGCCCTGGGCATTCTTGTGGCTGCCGTGGAAGAACTCATCGAGAGTGATGAAGTTGCCGAGGCTCTTGCCCATCTTCTGACCATTGATGGTGATCATGTTGTTGTGCATCCAGTAGTGTACGGACGGGTGCCCGAGGGCTGCCTGACTTTGCGCAATTTCGCACTCATGGTGTGGGAAGATGAGATCCATGCCGCCACCGTGGATATCGAACTCCTCGCCGAGGTATTTTGTTCCCATTGTGGAGCACTCAAGGTGCCAACCAGGGAAACCTTCGCTCCAAGGGGACGGCCAGTGCATGATGTGCTCGGGTTGCGCCTTTTTCCAAAGGGCGAAGTCGAAGGGATTATGCTTCTCGGACTGGCCGTCGAGGGTGCGGGTGTTCTCGAGAGTATTCTCGAGATCGCGACCAGAGAGGACGCCGTAGTGGTAACGCTTGTTATACTTCTCGACATCGAAATAGACGGAGCCGTCGCTGATGTAGGCGAAGCCCGCATCGAAAATCTTCTTGACGAACTCGATCTGCTCGATTATGTGGCCGCTTGCGTGGGGCTCGATGGATGGGGGAAGGACACCGAGCGCGTCCATTGCCTTATGGTAGCGAGTGACATAATACTGGACGACTTCCATAGGCTCAAGTTGCTCGAGGCGCGCTTTCTTTTGGATCTTATCCTCGCCCTCGTCGGCATCATGCTCAAGGTGACCAACGTCGGTGATATTGCGTACGTAACGGACTTTGTAGCCAAGATGTGTGAGGTAGCGAAAGAGGACGTCGAAGGTTATGGCTGGACGCGCATGACCGAGGTGGGCATCGCCATAGACGGTAGGGCCGCAGACGTACATTCCCACGTGACCTGGGTGGAGAGGTTTGAACTCCTCTTTATGCCTTGTGAGGGTATTGTATATTTTCAAGCTGTTATTGTTTTCCATGGGGGCAAAAGTAGCTGTTTTAGAGCAAAAGTGTTATGAGAAATAGGGTCGGAGAGCATCGCGCGCCTTATCGGGCTCGAACGGGAGAGGAATCGTAGAGTCGAAACAGGCGTGCAGGCTGGCTGACATTTGCTCTTCGGAGGTCATATCCGCAATGTCGACGACAGGAACGCTGCGGCGGAGACCGCATTCGGCATCGCGGATCATGGAGACGAGTCGTTGTCCCTGTCCGTCATCGGACGTGAGGTCGGTTATGACGGCATCGACCTTGGCGTTGGAGAAGATGCTGACGGCCTCTCGAGCGGTGCGCGCCCTGAGCGTCTGTGCGCAAAAACCATCGAACGCCGCACTTACCTTACCCCACATGAGGTCGCTGTCTGTCATGATGAGGAACGTGGCATCGGAGAGAGGGACGTTGACGGACAAAGCAGCCTTGGCCTTGTTGATGAAATTGAGGTCGACCTCGTCGTCTGCGCTTTCGGCAGAGCGATAACGGATGGTGAAGTCGATTTTGATGCCGCCGCCCTCGGAGGCGACGTTGAAGTGTCCTCCTTCGCTCTCTATCACACGTTTCGTGACACCCAGACCGAGGAAATCGACCAAGTGGTCTTCGCTGACTGAGATTTCACGACGGTCGACATCAAGATTATAGAGAATATCGAAACTGAAGTGGAGGAGGATATCTTTTGTTATGACGTTCTCTCGCGTGACGAGGACTTTCATGCCGCTCTGCGAGAGGCCAATACATCGTTCGAGAGCGTCAAGAATGCTGAGAACCACACGGCGCGTGAGGATGCTGTTGCCGCGGATGACCTCGGGTACGCCGCTGCCGAGCGAGAAAGAGTGGGGCTTGTTCTGCGGATCGACGGAGCGGTGGAGGCGGAGCATGGCACCCATCGTCTGGTAGATGTTGAACTTCTTGACCTCGGAAGGGATTATGGGGATTGTGAGCTTCGAGGCCTTACGAACCGCATTGACGTTGTTTATGGCATTGAGCACCGAGGCGTTGACAATGGAGCAGAGGTCGGTTTGCTTGGGGTTGAGATGCTCGGTCACGAGGACGGCCGAGACGGCTGAGATGTCGCGGAGCGGGCGGTCGACGCATCGGAAGAGACGGTTGATGGTATCGGCGGTCATGTTGCGCTCCTCGGAGAGAATGGCGACCTCACGGTTCTTCTCGTAGACGAGGCTGGTGAACCATCGGATGGCGACGTAGAAGATGAAGATGGAAATCAGCTGCATGACCGCCGTCGTGAGTGTCGTGGTGAACGTCGGGGCGACATCGGCACCGAAGCCGAAGAGGCGTACGGCCACGAGATAGTAGGCGACGATGATGGCGAGCTGTATGCCTGCAAGAATTGCCCCCACGTGCCTTCCGTGTAGGATCATGGCGATGAAGGGGTAGATTGTGAGGGTCACGCCCTCGACCTTATAGCGGGTGCAGGAGACATATACGATGATGAAATAGGCGAATATGGCCAAGCGGTCGAGCATGTTGACATACTTGTCGCCTTTCACCACATAGAGGATGACGAAATATGTGATGAAGAAGAGGGAGAAGAGGAGATTTATGGAGGAGAGGACAGCATCCTCGTTTATAAGGGAATTGACACCGAGGATGAGGCTCTGCGCGAGCATGAGCACGTTGGTGACATTGGAGAATGCCGCCTTGAAGCTGGACTCTTCGGACACGTCGGAATCGGCGGAGTCGCGGAAGAGGTTGAAAACTCGCGAGAGGATGAACATACGTTTTTCTGTGTGCCAATGGTTTGGTAACCAAAGGTACTAAAAAAACGCGGCTTTAGCTTTTTGCGTCGGCCTTAAATATGTGAAGCGTCGTTATTTAGTCTTCGCCACCGCCGGCATCGCCGTAGCCTCCGGTCATTGAACGGTTGCTACCTTGCGGAGCCTTATCGCGACCCTTCATGTTTCCGAAACTCCAGCTGGCTTGGAGGACGAACCTGCGCCCACCCCTCCAGTTGTAGCTTTCTTGGCGGAAGCCTTCGCCGCTGGTGTTGGTGTGCCAAGCTCGGCTGTCGAGCACGTCGCGGCAGTTGAGCGCGACATTGAGCTTGCGGTCGAAAAACTGCTTACGGAGACCCATGTCGAGGAAATAGGACGCCTTACGGGTGCCTTGCGAGATCACGGTAGGGGACTCGAAGTTGAAGGTGGCCTGATAGGTGAACTCCTTTGGGAGCATGACAGAGGCCATCTCGCGGAGATTCCAAGAGAAATCGCTATCGTCGTCGATTACGACATCCGCCTCGCCGCCCTGATCGGTATTGATGTGGAAAGTGCCGCCGTCGAGAGTATAGTAGTAGACGTTGAGCGTCGACGTGAGGTCGAGTCGCGTGAAGAGCTTATTCTTGCCGATAATCTCGAGACCGGAACGTTGGCTCTTGGCAATATTGCGGTTCGTGGAGTAGCGGACGCCATTGTCCATGTAGGCAATCTGCTGGATGACGTCGGACGTCGGTCGATAGTAGGCAGAAAAAGAGAGCGTGTGGTTATCCCACGTCTTGATGTAATTGAGTTCGAGAGAGTTGGTGAACTCAGGAGTCAGCTCGGGATTGCCGTATGAGATGTTGGTGGAATCGGAGATGTTCTTGAAAGAGTTGAGCTGTCCGCCCCATGGACGTTGGAGACGACGAGTGTAGTTAAGTTGCAACTCTTGCGTCTCTGTAATCTTGAAGGAGAGGTAGGCCGTCGGGAAAAGCTCAAAATAGTCGCGTTTGAACGTCTCGGGGCTCTTGCCCTCGTACTCTTGCTCGTAGTCGTAGCTCGTTGCGTTGACAGTCCACCATTCGCCACGGAGACCAACTTGGTAGCCGAAAGCCTTGCCTGCAGGACGATGGTTCCAATTGAAATAGGCGGCATGGATGTCGGTATCGTACTTGAAGCGGTTGAAGAGGGAGCGGATGCTTTGCGTACGCTCCTCGTCGGCGAACGTCTCGGTGGGGCTATTCTCTCGGGAGAAAGTGCCTTCGTAGCCTACTTGGAGCTTGGCATTGTCGCCTATTGGGGACTCGTAGTCTAATCGGGTCTCGACGTCGCCAGTCTTGAGTGTGGTCTTTTGGCTTTGGTAGGCATTGACAGCCACGGAATCGAGGTGCTCTTGCGTCCATTCGCAATATGGGAGGAGGTCGTAATAATAGGTGTCCTGATTATAATAGGTGTCGCCATTCATCTTCCAATTGAACCTTGAGAATGTCGCTTCGAGGAAATGACCTGTCGCCCAATCGTGGCGGTAGGAGAGCTCGACATTGTTGAGGCGCATCTTATCGTCGTCCTTATTTATGCGGTCGCGCCAGAAGGCTCGTGGATTGTCGTAGGTTTCGTAGGGGGCAGAGTCGTAGCGGTAGGTCGTCTTGTTGTCACCAGAGCCGAACATACCCATATAGCCTGCGGAGACCTCATCCTTCTCGGTGATGTGCCATGTCAGACCAGTGCGGAAGAAGATGTTGTTGCCAGTGTGCTTGCCATTGGACGTCTGGTTGAGGAAGCCGTAAGCGGTGTCGCCGTTCATGTAATCGCGGTTTGTCCATCCGCCATTCTTGTGGACTCGACGACCATAGCCGATATTGAGGTAGGCATCGATCTTGGGGCTGCTGAAATTGATGTTGCCACCGGCACGCCCGCCGCCCTGGTCATTGACGCTTACTTGGACGCCGCCGTAGTAGCCAGCCTTGCGGTCGCGTTTGAGGACAATGTTGATGATGCCAGCAGAGCCTTCGGCGGAGTATTTGGAAGAGGGATTGGTGATGACCTCGATATGGTCGATGCTCTCGCTCGGGAGCTGCTGGAGAATGTCGCCACGGTTGTCGGACGTCATGCCTTGGGCCTTGCCGTTAATCCAGACCGTCACGGATGATGAGCCACGGAGGGAGACGTTGCCTTCGGAATCGACCTCGACGCTCGGGATATTCTCGAGGACGTCGGAAGCGGATCCGCCAGCGGAGGCGATATCCTGATCGACGTTGAAGACCTTCTTGTCGATGTCGAGCTTCATGGTGCTCTTTTGCGCTACGACGGCGACCTCCTCGACCTGATGGGTCTCCTCGGAGAGAGTTATTTTGCCGAGCTTTATGTCGCGCTTGCCTTTAGAGATTGTCACGTCGCGAGAGACAGTCTGGTAACCCATCATCTGGAAAGATATGGAGTAGCTGCCGTCCTTGACAGTGAGGACGAAATCGCCAGAGGCATCGGTCACGGTGCCCTTAACGAGCGTCTGTCCTTGATAGGCGATCACATTTGCAAATGGGAGAGGCTCGCCGGAAGGGTCGGAGACGTTGCCTGTTATGGAGCCATCAGCATAAGCCGAGGTCGCAAGGCAAAGCAAGGCGGCCAGAGACAAAAGGTAGCGCATCATAGTTCTGTTGTCGTAGCTATTGGAAGAGTTGTGGTATAGAACAAACTTACAAATATATTAAAGATGGCGGTTGGAGGGTTGCAAGATAAGGCTAAAAGATGGCACAGAATGAAATATAAAGGTGCATGATTTCGTCCCAGAAGAGGCGCGGATAAGTCGCTATTGCCCCAAATAAACGTCGTTCACCCCAAAAACAGCCATAGACGCCACATTTGGGGGCGCAGCATACCTAAACAATTGACATGGACGTTTTGCAACATTTACTTTGCAATATCGACCTCCGAAAAAGGTCGCTACACACTACCACAGACGAAACTATAAAATGGCAGAAAACAAGACAAACAAGAGCGGCGGCCTTGCCGACGGAGCGCACCAAGTGGTGTTGCGAGCCGTCAGGGCGACACTGCAGCAAGGTGTCATCGACATTGACGCCGAGCGTTGCAAGGGCTGCGAGCTGTGCGTCTATGAGTGCCCCGCCCACACGTTGCGCCTCAGCGACGGAGTCAATCTCCGCGGCTTCAGGCACTCAGAGCAAGTGCGCCCCGACCATTGCATTGGTTGCGGCAGTTGCGCGCTTGTCTGCCCCGACGGATGCATAACGGTATACCGCACAACAATAATCCCAGACGCGCTAAGGGAGGAGCTTCAGAAACGATGAGCGACGAAGTAAGATTAATGAAGGGCAATGAGGCCCTGGCGCATGCTGCCATCCGCTACGGCGTCGACGCATATTTT
Source organism: Bifidobacteriaceae bacterium (assembly GCA_963607345.1). Lineage (GTDB taxonomy): Bacteria > Bacteroidota > Bacteroidia > Bacteroidales > Marinilabiliaceae > W3P20-009. The sequence continues at coordinate 107,945 of CAVDBL010000005.1, read as the reverse complement.
GGATACCCTATAACCCCTCAGAGCGAGATACTTGAGACACTGAAAGGCGAGCGTCCATGGAAGACCACGGGCATGACTGTCATGCAGGTCGAGAGTGAGGTGGGCGCCATCCACATGGTATACGGAGCCGCCGCCACAGGCCATAGGGCCATGACATCGTCATCGGGACCTGGCATAAGCCTCATGCAGGGCGGCATCTCATATTTGTGCGGAGCAAACCTTCCGTGCCTGATTGTCAACGTCATGCGCGGTGGTCCAGGCCTCGGCACCATCCAACCCAGCCAAGCGGACTACTTCCAAGCCGTCAAAGGAGGCGGACATGGAGACTATAAGCTCTTCGTCCTCGCCCCGGCGAGCGTCCAAGAGATGGCCGACTTCGTGTACCTCGCATTCGACTGGGCCTTTAAGCACCGCAACCCCGCAATGATACTCGCCGACGGCACTATCGGGCAGATGATGGAGAAAGTCGTCTTGCCAGAGCCGCGCCGCAGGCTGACGCCCAGTGAGATTGAGGAGCAATACCCTTGGGCATGCACCGGCACAATGCGCCACCGCATGCCGAAGAACAGAATCACCAGCTTGGAGTTGGACCCCGCCCAGATGGAGATAAAGAACCAGGAGCGGGCCGACAGGTATCGCCAAGCGGAGGAAGAAGACGCCAGGCACGAAGAATACAGGACGGAGGATGCCGACATCATCGTCGTGGCCTTCGGATCGGCAGCGCGCGTATGCACCAAAGCAGTAGACGTGGCTCGCGAGCGCGGAATAAAGATGGGACTCATACGCCCCATAACGCTATGGCCATTCCCCAAGAAAGCCTTGGCTGCAGCGGCCGAGAGAGTAAAAGGATTCTTGGTCGTCGAGCTTAACGCCGGGCAGATGATAGAGGACGTGCGCCTCGCCGTTAATGGCGCAAAGCCTGTTGAGCATTTCGGCACGATGGGAAGCGGCGTGATATTGACGCCTAACGACATCGTGACGGCAGCACAGCGAATTTTCGGAGATAAGATATGAGCGAGATAGACCTTCGAAAAGAAGAGAACATAGTATACAGCCGCCCGCGCCTGCTGACGAGTGCCAACATGCACTACTGCCCAGGATGCAGCCATGCGACGATACATAAGATCGTCGCCGACGTGCTTGGCGAGATGAACTTGGACGACAAGGTGATAGGCGTCAGCCCCGTAGGCTGCTCGGTCTTCATCTACAATTATATCGACATCGACTGGATTGAGGCGGCTCATGGTCGCGCGCCAGCGGTGGCCACGGCAGCCAGCCGCATGAACCCCGACAAAATGGTCTTCACGTACCAAGGCGACGGCGAGCTTGCAGCAATCGGCACGACGGAGGTCATCCACGCCTGCAACCGCGGCGAGAACATAACCATCATCTTCATCAACAACGCCGTCTATGGCATGACGGGCGGACAGATGGCCCCGACGACGCCATTAGGCATGAAGACCGTCACCTGTCCCGACGGGCGCACCGTGGAGCTCGACGGCTACCCACTGCCCATAACCGACATGCTGTGCAAGGCGGAAGGCACGTGCTACGTGACCCGCCAGTGCGTCACGAGCTACTCGGCCGTCATGAGGGCGAAGAAAGCCGTTCGCAGGGCATTTGAGAACACACTGGCGAAGAAAGGCACGTCGGTCATCGAGTTCATGGGCACATGCTGCTCAGGATGGAAGATGACGCCCCACGACGCCAACGCATGGCTCGACGAGAGAATGAAAAGCATGAAAATGGGGACATTGAAGTCGAAAGACTAAAAAGCTCCTCATAATCAACCACATAAACACAAGAAGAATATGACAAGCGAGATATTGATTGCCGGATTTGGCGGACAGGGCGTCCTGTCGATGGGCAAGACCTTGGCATACGCCGGCGTACTTCGCGGCAAAGAGGTCACATGGCTCCCGAGCTACGGACCAGAGCAGCGCGGCGGCACGAGCAACGTCACCGTCGTCGTATCTGACGAGCGCATAAGCTCGCCTATCGTAGACTCGTACGACATTGTCATAGCCCTCAACCAACAGAGCCTCAGCAAGTTCGAGAAGAGCGTCAAGCCTGGTGGCATCTTGATTTACGACAGTTACGGAATCCAAGACAAGCCGATGCGCCACGACATCAACATCTTCAGCGTCGACGCCACACGCACGGCCAACGCCAACAACCTTCAGAAGATGACTGGCATCATGGTGCTTGGCGCGATGTTGGGCATCAACCACATGATGGACAATCAGGCCATCATGGAGAGCTTGCTCAAGACCCTTCCCGAGCGATACCATAAACTACTGCCAGCCAACGAGAAAGCCCTGACGATGGGCGAGACGATGGCAATATGTGAGAATAAAGCCATGTCGGCAACAGCGGCATAGGGACAACAATACAGGAGCGGCCGCGCAATATCGTAGAGTAGCGCGGCCATGACTCCCCTGACCCGTGCGCCATGCATTTCTGGGTGCTTACTTGGAAATGGCAGGCTCGGGCGGGGAGTTTTCCTTTTTATGCACGTGGGTCTTAATCGGTGAAAGTGGGTATATTTGCCTAAACAAAAGGAACTCAACAAGGAAGAAGACCGGAGCTGATGAGTGACGGAGACTTGAAAGGCAAGGCGGCCTCGGGATTGGCGTGGACGTCGTTTGAGAAGGTGACCCAGCAGGTCATTCAGTTCGTCATCGGCATCATCATCGCGCGGATCTTGTCGCCAGAGGAGTTTGGCATCGTCGGCATGACGGCCATATTCATGGCGATTGCCAACACGGTTGTCGACAGCGGGTTCGGGTCGGCACTCATCCAGAAAAAGGAGAAGACGGAGGCCGACTACTCGACATGTTTCTACTTCAACCTGATTGTCGGCGTGGTGATGTATGCGGCACTTTGGATAGCAGCCCCTTTCATAGCCGACTTTTATCGCACTCCGATACTCACAGACGTGACGCGCGTCTTGGGCATCACCTTCATAATCAACTCGCTGAGCATATCTCAGACGGCGAGGATGACGTCGGAGATGCTGTTTCGCGAGATGTCCATTATAACCATCGCGGCACAGCTTGTCACAGGTGCGGTAGGTCTTGTCATGGCAATGACGGGATTTGGCGTATGGGCCTTGGTCTTCCAACAGTTGTCCAGCTGCGCAATCAGGCTGTTGGGAATGGAAATCTACCTAAAGTGGCTGCCGAGGTGGGAGTTCTCTACAAAATCATTCAAGCACCTATTCGGATTCGGGTCTAAGATATTGTGTTCCAGTCTTATAAACACAATATACAACAATCTTTACACCCTCATCATTGGTCGTGTATTCTCGGCAGGCGACGTGGGGCATTACAACCGCGCCAACCAGTTTGCCGACCTGCCGACCAACTCGCTTCTGCAAGTTGTGATGAAGGTGGCGTATCCACTGATGGCGAAGGTGCAAGACGCCCCCGAACGGCTGCGCGCGTCGTATAAGAAATTCCTGAACTTTCCGCTCTTTGTCCTTAGCCCCATTCTTATAGGGATGGCGACATTGGCAGAGCCCATGGTGCTCGTGCTGCTTGGCGAGAAATGGTTGCCAGCCGTGCCTTTGCTTCAGATACTTTGCATCGGCGCATTGTTCAATCCGTTGACGCACATTAACCTTAACATATTGTATGTCAAGGGACGTACGGACCTCGTGCTGAAATTGGAGCTCATCAAGAAACCTATAGCCTTCTTGATACTCTTCACGACGATGAACTTCGGGCTTTGGTGGCTATGCGCCGGACGCGCGCTTTACAACCTTATAGCCTATGCGTTCAACTGCTACTACACAGGCAAATTCATTAACTTGGGCTTCTGGCGTCAGATGGGGTTCTGCCTGCCGACGTTCTTGAGGGCAGCGTTGATGGGCGTCGTGTGCTACATCTGCACGACGTTGACCGACAGCCCATTGGCACAATTGATAATAGGCACTGTCGCTGGCGGAGCGGCATATATAGGCATGGCTCGAATGACGAACGATGAGGTGCTGACAGACCTTACGGCATTCGTCATGAGCAAGATTGGCAAAAGAGGAAAATAATAAAGAGAGAAACTATGGTGGCAACAGTGGTGGTGACATATAACCGACTATCGTACCTGAAAGACCTCATAGAGTCGTTGCGTCGGCAGACGTATGCCGACCATCGTATCGTCGTCATAAACAACGGCTCGACCGACGGCACCACCGAGTGGCTCGGGGAGCAGGGCGACATGGAGATCGTCAACCAAGAGAACGTCGGTGGCGCAGGAGGCTTCTTTACGGGCATGAAATATGCGGCCGAGCATGGTTATGATTATTGCTGGGTCATGGACGACGACGTGGTGTGCCGTCCCGACGCATTGAGTGAGCTCATGGCGGCCATGGAGGTGCGACCCAATGCTGGTTTCATTTGCAGCCGAGTCGTAAGCGAGAGCGGAACGGCGATGAACGTGCCGTCGGCAGACAACAGGGCATCGGGCACGACATATCCTGACACGTACGACCTCGTCTTGAGTAACGGAATGGTGAAGGTTCTGTCCGCAACGTTCGTCTCCATACTGGTGCCAATCAGCAAGATACGAGAGCGCGGGTTGCCATTGCGACAATTCTTCTTGTGGTGCGACGACACGGAATTTACAATGCGACTTTCGGCAACCGCCCCATGCTACATCGCATGCCGCAGCATAGTGACCCACCGTCGCGCCAATCAAGGGCGGCTGTCGTTCATGGACGAGAAAGACCCACGGCGACTGGCAAACTACCATTACCTCTTCCGCAACCGTTATGTCTATAAGCGCAGGTGGGAAGAGAGCGGCTCGGCTACAAAGACATTCCTTTTTGACTTGAAGACCATGGCGACACTGCTGTTGAAACTGGACTTTGGTCACTTTGGGGCTTTGGCTCGCGGAGTGTGGGAGAGCCTTTGGTTCCACCCAAAACCAGAATTTCCGGCATAAGGCATGAAAAGAGCGAGGAGCGCGACCATTGAGGTTGCGCTCCTCGCTCTTTAAGGGTACATCGTCAACTTTTTATATGCCAGCCCCGTCGGTGAAGGAGGTGTTGACCGCCTTGCGTTGGAGGATGACGGAATGAGGCTCGACACCATGGGTGAGCCAGACGTTACCGCCAATGATGGTGTCGTGACCTATCGTCACGCGCCCGAGGATTGACGTGTTGGAATAGATGGTGACATTGTCCTCGATGATCGGGTGGCGCGGGACATTGAGGAGCATGCCGTCCTCACCGCGGCTGAAGCTCTTGGCTCCAAGGGTCACGCCTTGATAGAGCATGACGTGCGAACCGATTATGCAGGTCTCGCCGATGACGATGCCCGTGCCATGGTCAATGCAGAAATGGTCGCCAATCTGCGCACCAGGGTGGATGTCGATACCCGTCTGAGAGTGCGCCTGCTCGGATATGATGCGCGGGATGATGGGGACGCCCATAACAAGCAGCTCGTGGGCCACGCGGTAATGGATCATGGCCTGCACCATAGGGTAGCAAAAGATCACCTCGCCACAACTCTTGACGGCAGGGTCGTTATGTACCATGGCGTCGACATCGGTATAGAGCATCTCCTTTATGTAGCAGAGCCTCTCGATGAAAGCGAGAGTCAGCTCGGCTGCTCGTGCGGACATCTCGTCTTCACTCACTTGGGTGTCAAAAGCCAACCCGCGTGCTATCTGGGCTTGAAGGAGCGATCCGAGTTGCTCGATATTCATGCCGATGTAGCATGTACGGATGTCTCCGACGGTCTGTCGTTTGTCGAAGAAGCCGGGGAAGACGATGTCCTTTACCAAAGTGACGATGCGCTTGATTGCCTCAACGGATGGAAGCGTCGCAGCCGCATTGACGGCCACGGACTCCTCGCCTTCCGAGACTTCGGAGAGCTTGGCTATGGCGGCATGGAGACGTTCGTTTTGCGCTGTTTGCATGGTTGTGGTGGAGGTGTTAGCCCCTCACCTTAGGCGAGGGAGGTTATTGTGGGATTGTCGCCACAGAGTGGGCAATGTGGCGACCGGCGTATGTTCATCTTGAAGTAAGAGAGGGAGAGGGCGTCGAAGCGCAGGAGCTTGTCGGTCAAGAGGTCGCCAACGCCAGTGAGGTACTTGACGGCCTCGATGGCTTGGATGGTTCCGATATTGCCAGCCACGGCACCGAGGACGCCGACTTGTGCTGTCGTCTGGTAGGTGCCTGGCGCAGGCTTGTCGCCGTAGAGGCATCGGAGACAGGCGTGGCCTGGGGTATGTGTGAGAGACTGACCTTCGTAGCCGAGGATGCCGCCGTGGGAGAAGGGCTTACCTGCGAGGACGCAAGCGTCGTTGATGAGGTATTTGGCGTCCATGTTGTCGGTAGCGTCGATGACGAAATCGTAGCCCGAGATGATGTCGAGAGCGTTTTGCTTGGTCAGCGGCTCTTGGTAGGGGTGGATGTCGACGGCAGGGTTGAGAGCCTTGAGCTTCTCGAGCGCACTCTGCACCTTGGGTCGCCCGAGGTCTTCGGTGCGATGGAGGATTTGGCGTTGGAGGTTAGAGAGGTCGACTACGTCGTAGTCCATTATGCCTATATGACCGACGCCGGCCGCCGTCAGATAATATGCCACAGGGGAGCCGAGACCGCCTGCCCCGACGACAAGCACCTTGGAGTCACGCAGTTTTAATTGAGCCTCTTCGCCAAAGCCAGCGAGGAGGAGGTTGCGACCAAATCTTTTCTTCTCGTCTTCTGAAAGTTGGGACATTTCTATTGCTTTTTTAGCGCGAATGTAAGTTAGAGCGACGAGCATGGAGATAACGCCATAGGGCGATATCGCATACCATAAACGTGTTATGCGAGCATCCAAATGTAGTCATTTTTCCTTGGAGGGGAAAGAGAAAGCCCTTGGCGAAGAAGGAGTTCTTGCCAAGGGCTTTATGTTTATGGCTTAGTAGGCCCTAAGGCTTACTTGTCGCCACGGATTGCAGCGATACCTGGGAGGATCTTGCCTTCCATGTACTCGAGCATGGCGCCACCGCCAGTGGAGACGTAGGAGACCTTGTCTGCGAGGCCGTTCTTGTTGATAGCGGCAACGGAGTCACCACCACCGATTAGGGTGAAGGCGCCGTTCTCCTGAGTAGCCTTAGCGACAGCGTGAGCTACAGCGGAGGTACCCTTGGCGAACTTGTCGAACTCGAAGACACCCATCGGGCCGTTCCAGATGACGGTCTTGCTGGAAGCGATGACCTTGCTGAACTCGGCGATGGTCTGGTCGGCGATGTCGAGACCCATCCAACCATCGGGGGTCTCGTCGATCTTGGAGACGTTGGTGTTAGCGTCCTTGTCGAACTTGTCGGCGTTGAGACCGTCCTTAGGGAGGTGAACCTTGACGCCCTTGGCCTTAGCCTCGGCGAGGATCTCCTTAGCGAGGTCGAGCTTGTCCTCCTCGCAGAGGGAAGCACCGATCTTGCCGCCCATGGCCTTAACGAAGGTGTAGGTCATGCCGCCACCGATGATGAGGTTGTCGACGCGGTTGAGGAGGTTCTTGATGATATTGATCTTGTCGGATACCTTGGCGCCGCCCATGATAGCGGTGAAAGGCTTCTCGGCGTTGTTGAGGACCTTGTCCATAGCAGCGACCTCCTTGTTGATGAGGAAGCCGAACATTTTGCTGTCCTCGGGGAAGAAGTCGGCGATGACGGCGGTAGAGGCGTGCTTACGGTGAGCGGTGCCGAAGGCGTCGTTTACGTAAACATCGGCGTAGGAAGCGAGCTTCTTGGCGAACTCCTTCTGCTTAGCCTTGATCTCCTTCTTAGCGTCCTCGAACTTAGGATCGTCCTTCTCGATGCCGCGGGGCTTGCCCTCCTCCTCAGCGTAGTAGCGGAGGTTCTGGAGAAGAAGGATCTCGCCTGGCTTGAGGTTCTTAGCCTGCTCGTCGGCAGCAGCGCAGTCCTCAGCGAACTGGATCTTGCCGAGATACTTCTCGATAGCAGGGATGATCTGCTTGAGGGAGAACTTAGGATCGCCTTCCTGAGGGTTGACGTTCTTAGGCTTGCCCATGTGGCTCATGAGGATGGCAGCGCCACCGTCAGCGATGACCTTCTTGATGGTGGGGAGTGCGCCGCGGATGCGGGTGTCGTCGCTTACTTCGCCAGTCTCTTTGTTGAGGGGCACATTGAAGTCCACACGGATGATGGCCTTCCTGCCTTTGAAATTGAAATCGTCGATCTTAATCGTGACTTTATGATTGAATAATTTTGTCAATGTTGGCGCACACGGAGTGAAGCGTGGCGCGGTCTGTGGTCAGACAGCATTAAAATTACTCAGCCTACGCAAATTTTGCAAGAATGGCAGATTAAATTAATCAAAAGCAACACTATGCATGCTCCTTGGCGGAGCGAAGACGCCACAGATAGTGGACAGGGCGAAACAGGAGATCGTGGAGCCCGATGCGCTCGAGAGCCATTGCGAAAAGAATGGGGATGATAGTAGAGAGGACGGTGTTAAGCACCAGGCTCAGCCAAAAGTTCGTCACGCCTATGGCTGTGAAAACGGAACGAAAGCCAGCTGTGAGGAAGCAGTGCGTCACATATATCTCCAAGCAATAGCGACCGCATATCTCTAACGCCTTATTGTCAAGCCACTTCACTGAGGAGAACGACTTCCAGAAGAAAAGGCAAAACCCGAGGGCGATAAAGGTGTTGACAACTGGAGTCAAGGACACCACTTGGAATAGAGATTCTGTGCCGTGCTTCCAAAATAGCAAGCATAGTAAAGCGGCGACAAAAACCCCAATAAAAGCAACTCTCCAGTTTGGCTCACGTCCACTTCGTTGCATCAACGTGCCAAGGAAGAAGAATGGAATGGTGAAGAGCGATTGATAAAGAGTAAAGGCTTTAGAAGCCGGCACCATTGCAGCAGCACATGCACTTAGGCAGAAGAGAATAACCGCAAGTAAGATTGTCCGCTTGCATTTAACCAGTAGGATATGAATGAGGTAAAAAATTGCAAGGACGTATAGATACCAATATTGGGCAATAGGTTTCCACCCAATACTTAGCAACTCACTAAAGGAAGCTTGGTGATTTACAAACCCAGAACAGAAGACTTTAAACGTGACCATGATTATGGAAAAGACAATATAGATCACGACGATGTCTAACAATTGCGTCTTAAGCTTAGAAGACTTGACCACACCTTCCTTATCGACATAGGCGAGTGAGAACAGGAAGCCGCTTACAAGAAAGAAGAGCGGCATGTGGAAAGTGTAAATGAACTGGTATATGCTGTACTCTGCAACTACGGAGGATGGATATGAGTCTCCATTTATGTAGCCATCCACTACATGTCCTATCACGACACAAATTATAGCGAAGCCCTTGAGGCTGTCAAGCCATGTTATTCTTTTCTTGGATGGAGCGGCGGCGACCGCTGTTACGTTTGTAACGCTTTCTTCGGGGGGGGGTGAAATTATTCACGTTTGTCGGGGTTTATGTTAGCTGATGTGGATTGTTGTGGCGTTATCTTCTCACCGCCTGGAGGGCGAGGTCCACAATTTCGGGAGGGACGCCTGCGGCGGAGGCTAAGAAGTCGGGGTTACGGAGATCGGGACGGTTGTAGGTCATGGGGAGAGAGTCGGAGGCTCGCAGCAGCTGTGCGCCAGCAGCGAACTGATCTTGCCGAGATACTTCTCTATAGCAGGGATGATCTGCTTAAGGGAGAACTTAGGATCGCCTTCCTGGGGGTTGACGTTCTTAGGCTTGCCCATGTAGCTCATGAGGATGGCAGCGCCACCGTCAGCGATGACCTTCTTGATGGTGGGGAGTGCGCCGCGGATGCGGGTGTCGTCGCTTACTTCGCCAGTCTCTTTGTTGAGGGGCACATTGAAGTCCACACGGATGATGGCCTTCCTGCCTTTGAAATTGAAATCGTCGATCTTAATCGTGACTTTATGATTGAATAATTTTGTCAATGTTGGCGCACACGGAGTGAAGCGTGGCGCGGTCTGTGGTCAGACAGCATTAAAATTACTCAGCCTACGCAAATTTTGCAAGAATGGCAGATTAAATTAATCAAAAGCAACACTATGCATGCTCCTTGGCGGAGCGAAGACGCCTCAGATAGTGGACAGGGCGGAACAGGAGATCGTGGAGCCCGATGCGCTCGAGAGCCATTGCGAAAAGGATGGGGATGATAGTAGAGAGGACGGTGTTAAGCACAAGGCTCAGCCAAAAGTTCGTCATTCCTAACGCAGTGAAAACGGAACGGAAGCCAGCGGTGAGGAAGCAGTGCGTCACATATATTTCCAAGCAATAGCGACCGCATATCTCTAACGCCTTATTGTCAAGCCACTTCACAGAGGAGAAAGCCTTCCAAAAGAAAAGGCAGAAACCGAGGGCGATAAAGGTGTTGACAACTGGAGTCAACGGCACCAAATGGAAATAAGAGTCTGTACTCTTACTCCAAAACAAGAAGCAGAGCACACTGGCGACAACAAACCACACAATTGTCATTCCCCATGTTGGCATACGCCCACTTCGTTGCATCAACGTGCCAATGAAGAAGAAAGGAAGAGTGAGGAATAATTGGTAGAAAGTATACGCTTTAGACGCTGGCACAATCTCTCCCGCACATGCGCTCAGACAGAGAAGAACTATCGTGAGTAAGATTGTCCGCTTGCATTTAACCAGCAGGATATGAATGAGGTAAAAAATTGCAAGAAGATAGAGATACCAATATGGAGCCACAGGCTTCCATACGATACATAGCAAGTCATCAAAAGATGCCTTTTGATTTGCAAATCCGGAGCATAAGACTTTAAATATGATCAAGATTACAGAAAAGACGACATACAGTACTAATATGTCTAACAATTGTGTCTTAAGCTTAGAAGACTTGACGCAACCTCCCCTATCAATATAGGCAAGCGAGAAGGTGAACCCACTTATGAGGAAGAAGAGCGGCATGTGGAATGCGTATAGGAACTGGTATATGCTGTATTCTGCAACCATTGAGGATGTATATAAACCACCATTTATGTAGCCAGCAACAACATGTCCTATCACGACACAAATTATAGCGAAGCCCTTGAGGCTGTCAAGCCATGTTATTCTTTTCTTGGATGGAGCGGCGGCGACCGCTGTTACGTTTGTAACGCTTTCTTCGGGGGGGGGTGAAATTATTCACGTTTGTCGGGGTTTATGTTAGCTGATGTGGATTGTTGTGGCGTTATCTTCTCACCGCCTGGAGGGCGAGGTCCACAATTTCGGGAGGGACGCCTGCGGCGGAGGCTAAGAAGTCGGGGTTACGGAGATCGGGACGGTTGTAGGTCATGGGGAGAGCGTCGGAGGCTCGCAGCAGCTGTGCGCCTGCCGCCTCCATTATGGCTTGCCCTGCGGCAGTATCCCACTCCATGGTTGTGCCTTGGCGGGGATAGAGAGCCGCACTGCCCTCGGCGATCATGCACTGCTTGATGCTGCTGCCCATAGGGACGAGACGTGTATCCTCCCATCCCTTGAAAGAGCGGACGGCAGAGACGACACGCTCGGTAGCGGCTCCGGGATGGCTGACACTGCCGAGTACGGAGTGGGGAACAGGGGCGAACGAGATCGGCAGTTGGACGGGGGAGAGAGCTTCGCCTTGAGGAGAGAGTGTTGCACGGAAGGCGTGGGCGGCTCGGGTGAAATAGACTTGGGAAGTCGTGGGGAGAGCTATGACGCCAAGCGTTGGGCGATGATTCTCGACAAGGGCGATACAGACGGAGAACATGTCGTTGCGCTTGATGAACTCCTTGGTGCCGTCGAGAGGGTCGACGACCCAGAGACGAGGATAGTCGCGGCGGACGGAATAGTCTTCATGGGCTGTCTCCTCGCTGAGGATGGGGATGGAGGATTGGCGAAGAATGCTGATTATGGCGTTGTTGCTCGCCATATCGGCACGGGTCACGGGCGTATTATCCTCTTTCTGCACGACGCCGAAATCGGCATCCGCGCGATAGATATTCATTATCGCATCGGACGCCGCGGCGGCTGCCTTGAGAGCCAAGGCTAAGAGATCATCAGCGCATACAGTTGTCATTCTCCGAAAGTTTTTGCTATGCGCTCAAGCGCCTCAAGGAGGCGAGCTCGGGGGCAGGCGAGATTTACTCGGATAAAGCCATCGGGCTCGCCGTAGATGTCGCCAGAAGAGACACGCACCTTGGCATCGGACAAGAGTTTTCGCCCTAAATCCTCGGAATTGAGACCTGAGGCACGGCAGTCAACCCAAGCGAGATATGTTGCCTGAAGACGAGTGACCTTCCACCCAGGCACACGACGCGCAAGGAAATCGACGAGAGCCTCGTAGTTGCCATAGACATATTTGCACATCTCGGAGAGCCAATCCTCGCACTCATTGAATGCCACTTGGAGGGCGATGACACCAAAGGGATTAACATCGCAGACCTCATTGACGTTCAGCGCACGATTTATTGCCGCACGGAGCTTGTCGTTCTTCGTTATTATGTAGCTGATGCCGAGACCAGCGATATTGAAATTCTTGGTACAGGAGGCTGTCACGACGGCATCCTCTTGATATTCGGCACCGATATTGCCGAACGGAGTGAAAGAGTTGCCGGGCATGATGATGCCGCTATGAATCTCGTCGGCAATAATCTTGACATCGTGACGGCGGCAGATGTCGGCCATCTTGCGAAGCTCGTCGACCTTCCATATGCGACCGACAGGGTTATGCGGGCTACAGAGGAGGAAAATCTTGGTGTCGGGCAGTGCCGCCTTGCGCTCAAAATCCTCGAAATCGATATTGTAGGAATCGCCAACTTGTACAAGCTTATTCTCGACGAGATGGCATCCGTTATTGTTTATTGAGGAGAAAAAGTGGTTGTAGGCTGGAGTCTGTGCGAGGACTCCACAGGGTTTACCTCCGGAGATGGCCTTAATGATGGAAGAGACGGCTGGGACGACACCCGTGGTATAGAGAATCCAATCGTTTTGGATTTGCCAGTTATAACGTCGGGAATACCAGTTGCGGATGGCATCATAGAAAGAGGTAGGGACTTTGGTATAGCCGAAGATGGCGTGGTCGACACGCTTGTGGAGAGCGTCGACAATCTTGGGATCGGCCTCGAAATCCATATCTGCCACCCAAAGTGGGATGATATGGTCGTCCTTATCGTCAATATCCCATTTAAAACAGTTGGATCCCTCGCGACGGGTAAGTTTATCGAAGTTGTATGTCATTGTTATGGATGAATATTCTGCAAATATATATCTATTTACGAATAGTCACACTACAATCGGCAGGTGATTTGATATTTCCGTCTATAATAACCTCGCCAATGCTGTCGGCAACGATACGCCCCGTGCGCGGGTTCTTGACGGAAGTGATGTTGCCGATGACCTCGGCATCTACCTCGCTGTACTCAAAGGCGAGATCGGCATCGGGAGCCATGACGCAGCCACGGAGCTTGAGATTGTCGGCATAGCAGAGCGGCTGGGTCTCGATGATCTTGCAGTTTATGAGAGTCAGGCGATTGGAATACCAAGCGAGATATTCGCCATTGAGGACGGAATCGATGACCGTGACATTCTCGGAGTTCCAGAAAGCATCCTTGGTGTTGAGAACAGAGTTTCGGATCTCTACATTCTTGCAATATTGGAACGAATAGTTGCCGTTGAGGTGGAGATTGGAAATTTTGATGTTCTCACAATGCATGAAAAGATAGTCGCCCTCGTTGACCTCGACATCCTCGAGCTCGATATTCTTGCAGTGCCAGAGAGTCTCGGCGGCATGGAGGAGCTTGACGCGACGGAGGGTCACACCATCCATCTCACGGAACATCTTTGGAGCCTCGACAATGGTATCGGACATGACGAGATTGCGAGAGTACCACAGAGCGGCACGTCCGCCCTCGGTGAAATGGCAATTGGAGATGGTGAAGCCATCAGTGCACCAGAATGGATACTTGCCCTCGAAACGGCAGTTGACGGCCTCGATGTTGCGCGTCTCCTTGAGAGAGCTCTCACCAGTATGGATGGTGACATTCTCGAGACGGAGGTTTTGAGAACGGTAGAGAGGGCGTTCGCCGCCGAACTCCATATCTTTTATTATCTGCATACCTGTTGTTTTTATTGGTTTTGACGACCCAAAGATATTGACACCCGAGAAACCGGGCGTACCCATATTACTTCAGAAAAATCATTTTATCATGGCATTTTCCCAACGTCCCCACTTGAGGCGCACAAGGAATATGAGACCGCGGAAACAAAGCTCAATGCACATGGCAGTCCAAACACCAGCGAGCCCGAAAGAAGGAGCGAGGAACCATGCGAGCGAAAGGCGCACAGCCCAGATGCTGGCGAGATTCATGATGCAAGGCTTTAGGGTGTCGCCAGCACCGACAAATATGCCGTAGCAGACGATGGAGGCGGCGAACATAGGCTCGGCAAACGCCTCAATCCGCAGAGCCTCGACACCAAGAGAGCGGATCTCATCGACGGGAGTGAGGATTGCCATCATGAGCGGTGCACCGAAATACATGAAGAGCCCCATGAGCCCCATGACAATCATCCCCATGACGACAGAGACACGAGCGAAACCACGCATGAGCTCCTTGCGCCCGGCACCGAGACTTTGACCGACGAGCGTCTGAGCGGCATCGGCGATGCCGTAGCCAGGCATGTAGCAGACACTCTCGGCCGTCACGCCGAAAGAGTTGGCGGCAATGGACATCTTGCCGAGAGGGGCGACGATGCCCGTACCAACAACCTGAGCACCCGTCATAACAAGATGCTGAACACCCATGGGGAGGGAGATGCGCGCAGCCTTGGAGAGACACTGACGGCGAGGGAGGAAAGAGCCACGCTCGGAGGAGAGGCGCAAGACGGAAGAGCGCCGGGAGACGAACCAGAGGAGGAACATGGCGATGGAGAACTCGGCAGCCATGGTTCCCAAAGCGGCACCGCGCACACCCAAGCCTGCGCCAGGGATGACGAGAGAGAGCCCGAGGAGATCGACGTGGCGGGTTGGGAAGATGAAGAAGAAATTGAAAAGCACGTCGAGACCACACATGGCGGCATTGGAGAGACTCGGGACGACAACATTACCGCTGCTGCGGAGCGCACCGCTGAAGAGCATGACCATCTGTGAAAAAGGGAGGGTGAGAGCCACGATGCGGAAATAGGACGTGGCATCGTCGCAAATCTCATCAGCCCCGCCGAGCCAATGAGGGAGCGACGCACTTACGGAAGTGGCGACGGACAAGACGAGGAGACTGAAAATGACGGTCGTGACGATGCCTTGGCGAACGACTTGGCGCGCACCGGCATTATTCTTCGCACCGACGAGATGAGCCACTTGGACAGAGAAGCCGGCAGCCGCTGAGCTGCACAGACCCCATACCATCCATGCGCTTGTAGCCACGAGACCGACAGATGCTGAAGCATCGGCACCGAGGCTTCCAACCATCGCGGCATCGATGTACTCCATCATGACGTGGGAGACCATGGCCAACATGGAGGGCAGGGCGAGGAGTGCGGTGAGCGTCACTTGCTGACGCAGACCGAGCGGCTCGCCATTGCGAAGCATGGCCATGAGGTGGTCGGTAGTGCTGGTGCGGAAGATTGACATTTTGTGGATTTACGGCGCAAAGATAGGAGGAAAAAGGGAGAGACGGTGGAAAGGAGCGCACACATTGGCAGAGAGCCGTCGCGCAGTGGGCAGACTAAGGGTATGTTGGGTGAAAAAGCATAGTGTTTTTAAGATTAAAAAGAGACCCTAAAGAGCGAGCGAGAAATTGTTTATACGCTTGATTATTAAGGACTTTTACATCTACAAATATACGAAAAATGTCGGAGAGGAGCAAGCATTCGGAAGAAGAAAAAACAACGAGCCCGAGTGGCGTGGGAGCCACCCGGGCTGGGACTAAAAAGGAAGCAAATAAGGTGGTTAGAAACCGGCCTTTAGGGTGATGCCGAAGACGCTTGGAGCGCCAGGGACGAAAGTCGGGAAGCCGATCTGCCTGCCGCTATTGCCGGCGTCGACAAGGAAATGCTCGTTGAGGATGTTCTTGCCATAGACGCTTGCCTCAAAGCGCGTCTTACGGGGCTTGAACTGCCAACCTGCTACGAAATTGAGGAGGCCGTAGCCATCTTGGGTGAGTTCCTCCTCGTTGGAATCCTCGAAATAGACCTTGCTCTTGTAGGCGTAGCTTGGGCGGACGAAGAGACCCATCTTGTTGCGGAGCGCAAACATGACATCGGCACCGAGAGAGAAAGAGTGCTCGGGCGTCAGGCGGAATCGGTTGCCAGCGTATTGCTGCGGCTGACCATTGCCGTCATTGTCATTGAACTTGCCGTCGATGTAGGCGTAGTTGCCAAAGAGGACGAGGCTGCGGATGGGCGACCATTTGAGACCCGCCTCGACACCGAAGCTGTGAGCCTTGCCAGCATCGTCGGCCACATAGATGCGTGCGGCGGAAGAAGAAGACTCGTCGAGACGCGTGGTCTGGAAGTGGCTCCAATCATAGTAATAGACACTGAGGTCGTAGGCGAGGTGGCCGCGCATGACGATGCCCTTAACGCCGGCCTCGTAGCTGACGATAATCTCGGGACGGAGCTTGCTGATGTCGTCAGGACCATTATTGAAAGCGATGACACCAGGGCGACGACCACGGGAGACACTGACGTAGGCGTCGTTACGACCGAACACGTATTGAAGGGCAGCACGACCGACCCAAGAGAGGTAGTCGTCGGAAGCGGAGACACGGTCGGAAGGCTTGTACATGACTGCGCCAAAGACGGGGTCGGGAACAGTATTGCTCTCATATTCAGTCTTTTGATGCTCATAGGAGCCACGAAGACCAGCGGAGAGGGAGAGACCGCCTACGAGACCGACAGTGACATCGCCGAAGACCTCGGCAGCCTGATTGATGCCGTAGTTGGTGGACGCCTCATGATAGTCGCTGTTGAGCGGAAGCGCACTCATGGCCTTGAGGGTCGCGAGAGTGGACTGCGCGCTCTCGCCGAGCATGGCTGCAATCTGGTCGAGACCGAAGCCCAATTGTGCGGTGAGGGCGGTATTGATGTCGCCGTAGAAATCGGGTGTCGTCTCGACGGGGACGGTGGGGTCGTAGGACTCGGGGAACCACTTGGTCATGAGCTGGTTGAGCATGGCAGTGAGAGCAGGCTTATAGGCAGCCATGGAGGCTGGGAGCATCTCGGGGAGGAGGGCGGCGTATTGCTCAAACTGGGGCTTTGCTTGTGCAGCGAAACCTTGGTAGGCGTAGGCTGGGTAGAGATATTGGAGGTTGGTGTTGATGCTCACCTCCTGATTGGAGTTCTCGTAGAAATAGCTGCCGCCGAAGAAACCATTGACACGCTCGGAGGGGTCGAAATTGAAGCGGAACTCTTGGCTGAACTGCTTACCCTTGGCGTATTCGCCGCAATCGAGGAGGGGGAGGTAGGTGCCGTCGGCATCGAACTCCTCATCTGACTTGAAAGCGCGGAAGCCAGTGATGCTGGACATCTTGAAGGTAGGCGAAAGAGTGGCATCGACAAGGAAGGTGGCACCGCCAAGGTCGCGCACGATGCCGAGCTCGGAGCCTCGGTTGAGGGCAGCGGCTGTCCAGAACTTAGTGTCGCCACCCTCGGGAGCGATGCGTTGGCTCTTGAAAGATGTGCCTGGATAATCGTCATGCTGATAGTCGAGGATGAGGTCGAGCACGCAATTATCGCCAGCGAAAAGGCGTGTGGAGTTGCGGAGCGCGATGGCCTTTTTGCCGTTGAGGTCGCCGCCGAGGACATTATCGACATAGCCGTCGTGGGAGTCGTAGGAGAAAGCGAAACGATTGGCTGCCTTGCCTTTTACGATAGGGGTGTTGAGGAAACCATTCACGCCAAACTGCCCACGAGTGCCGAAATTGACACTCAGCTCGGCACCGAACTTGTCGGTAGGACGATGGCGCACAAAATGGATTGCACCGATTTCCGCACCGCGGCCGAAGAGAGTGCCCTGCGGACCTTTGACAACCTCGACGCGCTCAAGGTCGAACAGCTCGACGACGGACGCACGGCTGCGCGAGATGGAGACCTCGTCTTGGAAGACCGAGATGCGCGGTTGGGAATAGGCGGCTCCATCGTCGGACGTGACGCCACGGATGACGTAGCCCGGGTTGTTGGGGCTTTGGATTTGGACTTGGAGACCGGGAATGAAATCGGCCATGTCGTCAATCTGCTTTGCGCCGAGGAGTGAGACATCCTTTCCCGACATCGCACTGACAGCTACAGGGACATCGATGGAGGTCTGTTGGCGTTTTTGGGTGGAGACGATGACCTCGCCGAGCATCTCGGTATCGTCATTGAGCGAGACGGAGACATTTTGCTTGGCGGGCACCTCGGCATCGGCGAAACCGACGCAGGAGAAGACCAGTGTGGCGCCCGTCGGGACGGCAGGCATGACGAAACGTCCGTCGATGTCGGTGGCGACGCCCTTAGTCGTGCCTTTGACAATCACCGTGGCGCCAGGAAGCGGCTCGCCCGAGGCGGAGACTACGCGTCCGGAGACGCTGATGTCTTGCGCCAGCATGGCTATTGGGGTTAGCAACATCGCGACAGAGGCGAGCAGACGTTGTGGACAGAAAATCATGAGAGGTTGAGTGATAAGATGTTGTGACTATAAGTTGACCGCATTATTTCCAGAGACGGATGGAGATATTATCGTCATCGACACCATCGTCGGTCAGGCAGGCTTCTGCAACCTTCTTGAAAATTATGCTCATCTTGACGGAGCACAATTTCTTGACACGCTTTGCGATGGCGGCGATGCGCTCATTATCCTCGGTCGTAAGCTTCTCGTTGCCAGAGTAGTTGCGCGCCATGTCGGCTGCCATCTCTTTCGAAACTTCGGAGAGCAGGGGCTCGGGGATTCGGGCTTGCATCATATCGCGGATGACGGACTCCAAGCCGTCAAATCTTGCCTTCTCGGCGTGCTTTTTGAGGTCGGAGTCGTCGTCAATCAGCGAATAGGAACATATCTCAGCGCAACCGTCGTTGATGGAGACGATGCGGTATGGGCAGGGTGCGGTGACGGCGGAACCCGTCTCGACATCATAGAGTGCGGCAGTGGACTCCTCGGGGCATTCCATCCTGTCGCCAGAGACGGAGAGGGACTCCATCTCGATGCGACCACCGAAGGAGACGATGTCTTGCGTGTGGGAGTGACCGGTGAAGACGATATGGACACCGCGGCGTTGAAGCTCACGGGCGTAGGACTTCCAACCATCGACGGTGTAGCCGGGAACCATCTCGTCTTGATATTTCCAGTGCTCAACGATGCCGTGGTGGATCATGCAGATAACTTTCTGCCCATCGGCTTTAGCCTTGTCGAGCTCTCGGAGGGCGAAATTCCACGTCTCGGGTTTGAGTCGACCCTCGTGGTAGCACTTGTTGGTGGCGAAATCGTTATCGTCGTAGCGGCAGGCGTCGAGCGCGAGGATGCGGAGGCCAGGGACGAGTTGGTAGACATAGGAGAGTGAGGCGGTGTCGCGGCTCAGGGCATCGCCATAGCCGAAATCTTGGTAGAAAGAGGCGAACTCGTCGCGCGTGAGCGTCGGGACGCGGTATGTGGTGTCGCCGACGAAGCGGACTGCATGTGGATTGCGGACGTCGTGGTTGCCTGGGATGACAAGCGTCTTGATGCCGGCCTCGGTAAGGGGGTCGAGGATGATGCGGCGAAGCTCGTTGTGGGATGCTGTCTCACCATCTTTGGTGAGGTCGCCAGTGAGGAGGACGTATTGTGGGTGTTGGGCGATGAGCCTATCACGGAGCTTAGCAGCGAGCGCGACGGACTCGCTAAGCATCTTGCGGTCGTTGCGGAGATATTCCTCAAAAGCGGGGCCATCTTGCTCAAGAAGCTCTGGAGCCATGACGTGGACATCGGAGATTATGGCGAAGCGTACGGATTGCGCACTTGCCATGAGACAGGAAGTTGCGAGGGCGGGGATCATCAGAAGGCGTCGGAAGGAGGATGCCATTAGATGTGAGTTCATAAATTCTTATTGTTCCTTAATGTTGACAATGCGAAAGTAGACTCACGATATTAAGGTGGCGTTACAAGGGTGCTAACTGATGGTTAAGTTGGAGGGGGGGAGAGAGAAAAGGTCGGACGCCCGAGAGACGAGCGTCCGACCTTTAGGATATGTGTGTGGTTGAACCTTTAAGCGTTTAGCTTGGAGGTGAAGAAGTATTTGGCCTCACGGAGTGCTGCCTCCATGCCGGCGGCATTCTTACCACCTGCGGTAGCGAGGAAGGGCTGACCGCCGCCACCGCCTTGGATGAACTTGGCGACGTCACGGATTGTGGCGCCCGCGTTGAGCCCGAGCTCCTTGACGAGATTGTCGGTAATGATGATGAGGAGCTGTGGCTTGTCGTCGGCTACGCAGCCGAGAACGATGACAGCCTCATCGTATTCACCACGGAGCTGGAAGGCGAGATCCTTGAGCTTGTCGGCGAAGATGGATTTGACCTCCGCTACGACGAGGTGGCGATTGTCGAATGCCTCGGCTTTCTCCTTGAGGTTCTGCTTCTCGACGGCGACCATGCTGGTCATCATCTTCTCGGCGCGCTCTTGGAGTTTTGCGTTGTTCATGATGAGCTGCTCGATGCTCTTGCGGACATCTTTTGCGCCCTTGAGAGCCTCGCCGAGGTCTTTAAGTGTCTGTACGAGAGTGGAGACCATCTCCTCAGCCTTATCGGCTGTTACGGCCTCGATACGACGGACGCCAGCGGAGACGGAGGACTCGGCGATTATCTTGAAGAAGCCGATGCAGCCAGTTGCGGGGACGTGGGTACCGCCGCAGAACTCGACGGAATCGCCGAACTTGACGACACGGACTTTATCACCGTACTTCTCACCGAAGAGAGACATTGCGCCAAGCTTGCGCGCCTCTTCGATAGGCATTGCTCGTTGTTCCTCAAGAGGAATGTTGGCGCGGATCTTGAGGTTGACGAGATGCTCGACGCGCGCGAGCTCCTCGTCGGTGACCTTCTGGAAGTGGCTGAAGTCGAAACGGAGGGCGTCGGGCGTCACGAGAGAGCCTTTCTGCTCGACATGCTTACCAAGAACCTCGCGGAGAGCCTCTTGCATGAGGTGGGTTGCGGAGTGGTTGTTGGCAATCAGCTCACGGCGATGCTTGTCGACGGCGACGTGAACCTCGGAGTCGAGGGCTGCCGGGAGCTCAGTCGTGATATGGGTGATGAGGTTATTCTCCTTAATGGTGTCGATGATGCGGACTTGCTTGCCGCTCTTGTCGACGATGACGCCGGTATCGCCTACCTGGCCACCGCTCTCGCCGTAGAATGGGGTGCGGTCAAAGATGATCTGGTACTGCTCCTTATTCTTTGCCTTGACGGTACGATAGCGAACGATATGGACATCGGCCTCAATCTGGTCGTAGCCGATGAAATCTTCCTTTACAGCGGACTCGTCGAGGACGATCCAGTCGCCAGCCTCGATGGCAGTAGCATTGCGGGCGCGATCCTTCTGAGCTGCCATCTCACGATCGAACTCGGCTGTGTCGGCTTCGAGGTCGTTCTCACGGAGGATAAGCTCGGTGAGGTCGAGAGGGAAGCCGTAGGTATCATAAAGCTCGAAGGCGATCTTGCCGCTTATCTTCTTCTGCTTGTTCTTCTTAGCCTGCTCCATGATGGAGCCAAGCATGTTGATGCCAGTTGCGAGGGTCTTGAGGAAGCTCTCCTCCTCCTCCTTGATAACCTTCGTCACAAGCTCCTGTTGAGAGCGGAGCTCGGGATATGCGCCGCCCATGGTCTCGACGAGCGTCGGAACGAGCTTGTAGAGGGTTGCCTCTTTGCCGCCGAGGAAGGTGTAGTTGTAGCGGACAGCGCGGCGGAGGATACGACGGATTACGTAGCCAGCCTTATTGTTGCTTGGGAGCTGGCCGTCGGTTATGGAGAAGGCGATGGTGCGGATATGGTCGGCCATGACGCGCATGGCGATATCGGTCTTCTCGGACTGGCCATATTTGACGCCAGAGATCTCGGCGATCTTGTCGAGGAGGGGGGTGAAGACGTCGGTATCGTAGTTGGAAGTCTTGTGCTGTACGGCACGGACGAGACGCTCGAAGCCCATGCCAGTGTCGACGTGGTGATTTGGGAGCGGTTCGAGTTCGCCATTCGCCTTGCGGTTATACTGCATAAAGACGAGGTTCCAGATCTCGATGACCTGTGGGTTGTCCTTATTGACAAGGTCGCGACCGCTGACCTTCTTGCGCTCCTCGTCGGGGCGCATGTCGATATGGATCTCGGAGCATGGACCGCATGGACCGGTATCGCCCATCTCCCAGAAGTTGTCATGCTTGTTGCCGTCGATGATACGGTCTTTAGCAACGTGCTGCGCCCAGGCGTCGAAGGCCTCGGTGTCGCTGGGCACACCGTCCTCGTCAGCACCCTCGAAGATGGTGACGTAGAGGCGGTCCTTATCGAGACCGATGACGTCGGTGAGGAACTCCCACGCATAGGCTATGGCCTCTTTCTTGAAGTAGTCGCCAAAGGACCAGTTGCCGAGCATCTCGAACATTGTATGGTGGTAGGTGTCATGTCCTACCTCTTCGAGGTCGTTGTGCTTACCTGAGACGCGGAGGCACTTTTGGCTGTCGCTTACGCGGCTGTCGGTAATGGGGACGTTGCCGAGGATGATGTCCTTGAACTGGTTCATGCCCGCGTTGGTAAACATCAGCGTGGGGTCGCCTTTAATGACCATCGGTGCCGATGGGACGATCTTGTGACCCTTCGAACGGAAGAAGTCCAAGAAGCTTTGACGAACTTCGTTGGCAGTCATTTTTTGATGTATGTTGCTCTTATTGTTATTCTTGTGGCAAAAGTAGTAATTATTGCGCTAAGTAGGGCGCGGGCGAGGAAGGAGGTCAGCCTTCGATGATCTCTTGGAGCTCGAGCCACCGCATCTCCATGTCGTCGACTTGCGATTGGACTTGCTGGTATTCGGCAGAGAGGTCGGCTACCTTTTGTGGGTCGGACTCTCCACCAGAGAGCAGAGCCTCGATCTCCGCCTTGCGGGCATTGAGCTTAGGCAGCTCAGAATCAATCTTTTCGAGTTCTTTTTTCTGAGCGTAGGTGAGTTTGGGCGGTCGGGACTGTCGCTTTTCCTGTGTCGGTGCGGCTGCTGCTTTGGTGGCAGACTTGGCCTCGGCTTCCGCCTCTCGCTTTTGTTTTTCCATCTCGCGATTCCAGATGAGGAACTCGCTGTAATTGCCTGGAAAATCCTTCACACCGCCCTTGCCGTCGAGGACGAAAAGATGGTCGGCAACCTTATCGACAAAGAAGCGGTCGTGGGAGACGATGATGACCGTTCCGCCGAAAGAGGTGAGATAATCTTCGAGGACGTTGAGAGATAGGATGTCGAGATCGTTGGTAGGCTCGTCGAGGAGGAGGAAGTTGGGGTTCTTCATGAGCACCGTGACGAGGTAGAGGCGTTTGCGCTCGCCGCCCGAGAGAGAGTCGACGCGGACATGATGCATCTCGTTGGGGAAGAGGAATTGGCGGAGGAACTGCGCCGCCGGGACTGTGTGCCCACCCTCTTTCTCTATCTGGTCAGCGATATCCTCAATGACCTCAAGGACTGTCTTGCCTGGGGCGACGCTTATGCCGCCTTGACGATAGTAGCCAGTCACGACGGTATCGCCAGTCTCGATACGTCCGCTGTCTGGAGCGAGGTTGCCGGTCAGCATGTTGAGCATGGTGGACTTGCCGCTTCCGTTGGGACCAACTATTGCGACACGCTCGCCACGCGCGAACTTGTATGAGAAGTCGGAGATGACGGTTTTGCCTGCGAACTCCTTATGGAGATCGTAGGCGTCGACGACCTTGCGCCCGAGGCGCGCGCTGCCGAACTCGAGCGCGAAGCTACGCTCGTCGCGAATCTTCTTTGCGCGCTCTTGGAGATCGGCGAAGGCGTCGATGCGGTATTGAGCTTTGGTTCCGCGCGCTTGCGGCTGACGGTTCATCCACTCTTGTTCGCGGCGGAGGAGGTTGCGCGCCTTGGCGGCTTCGGCTTGTCGGGAGTCGAGGCGTTCCTGCCTCTTGGCGAGGTAGTAGGCGTAGTTGCCGTCGTAGCTGAAGACTTGGTGGTTGTCGAGCTCAATTATCTTGGTGCAGACGCGATCGAGGAAGTAGCGGTCGTGCGTCACCATGAGAAGCGTCGCCGAGGAGCGTGAGAGATATTCTTCGAGCCATTCGATGACCTCGACGTCGAGGTGGTTTGTAGGCTCATCGAGGATTAGGAAGTCGGGCTCGGCGAGGAGCATGGCGGCGATGGCGATCCTCTTCCTCTGACCGCCAGAGAGTTGGCATATCTTCTTGTCGAAGTCGTGTATTTCGAGGCGTGCGAGAGTTTGCTTGGCTCGGCTCTCGTAGTCCCACGCCTTGAGGGCATCCATACGCTCGATGAGTGCAGGAATCGCAGCCTCGTCATGTCGCGCCAGGGCGGCCTCGTAGTCACGGACGGCTTGTGCCGTCTCGGTACCAGCGGCAAAGACTTGCTCGAGGACGGAGTGGTCGGGATCCATTTGCGGGTCTTGGCTCAGCCATCCTATGCGGATATGCTCGTTCCAAGTTATTTTGCCGCTATCGGGGGCTAAAAAATCCTCAGTACAGTCGGGGCGTGCGCCAGCGAGCATGCCGAGGAGTGTGCTTTTGCCTGCGCCGTTGCGCGCTACGAGTGCGACTTTCTCGCCTTGAGAGATGCCGAAGCTGACGCCGTCGAAGAGAATGGTGTCGCCCCAACGGTATCGGACGTCTTCTACCGAGAGGTAGTTCATCTTGTTGTCAGGTTTGCTTTTTAGGGTAATGATTTTTGAAGGAGAACCTCGTCGACGAAGATGTCGCCGCGGCGGACCCACCCACGGAGTCGTCCGCTCTCGGAGAAGCCTGCGGCACGGAAGAGCGCGAGGCTCGGCTCATTGTCGGCTGCCACGGAGACCATGATAGTGTGGGCGAGGAGCGTACGCGCCGCAAAAGCGCATATCTCCGTCACGGCTTGCGTGGCGAAACCCTTGCGTCGGGCGTCGGGTCGGATGAGGACGCCGAGGGAGCAGTGCATGTTGAGCGGGTCGAAGTCGAAGATGTCGATGCAGCCGACGGTGTCGGCATCGTCGACCGACTCAATCATGAGCCTTGTCTGGCGCGTTTGCCAGATGTCGAGGTCGGAGTGCTCGATGAGGGCTTTTATGTCGGCGAGCGAGACGGGCCATTGGCGCGAGCCTGCGTTCCACGTCTCAGGGTCGTTCTCCCAGTCGTAGAGGACTTGGGCGTCGGACGGTTCAAGGGCTCGGAGACGAATCTTGACCACTTGGTGGTTACTTGACGAACTTCTCGTATTGCTTCTTGGCGCGCGGGAAGGCGTCCTTGCAATATGTGGACTTACGGATTTGCTCTTGCGACTTGCGGGCCTCGGAGAGAGAGGAGTAATTGCCGAAGGTGTAGACGTGCCAACCATCGCGGTAGTCGTAGACCTTGAGGCTGTCGCTGTTGAAGGTGCTGCCGAGCTCTGACGGGTCGATATGCTTGCGGAGGCTCATGATCTGGACGGTGTAGGGGTGCGTCTCGTCGACAGGGCATCCGTTGGAGGCGGGCGTAGCGGCATCGTCGGAGGTCGTAGAGACATGGGTCTCGAAGACGAAATCGTCGATGGCGATGGGCTGTTGGGTGACGTAGAAGCTTTGCGACTTGTGGGTTCTGACTTCGCGTCGGATGGTGTCGGCATCGCAGACGGCCATCAGCTCAACGTCTTGACCAGCTGTAACGATAGAGACGAAGTGACCAGTCTTGCTGTTTGGACGGCAGACACCGATGATGTTGCCGTCGGATATGGTGTAGATGCGCACGTCGGAGAGGTCTGCGCCCTTGACGTTGGAGGCGAGGATTGCCATGGTGTTCTGCTCAGGCTGCTCGAATTCGACCTCGTAGATGTCGTAGGAAGGGGCTTTGCCCTCTTGGTTCCAACGGATGCTGGCGTAGTAGCCGCGGTCGTGGTCGGCAGAGGGGGAGAAGTAGAGATCGTCGTCGGCGGAGTTGATGGGGTAGCCCATGTTTTTGGAGGCTACGAACTCGCCATTGGCGTTGCGAGGCGAGTAGAAGATGTCGAAACCGCCCATGCCATCGTGGCCAGTGGAGCTGAAATAGAGGACGTTGGTGGGAGCGTGGAAGAAGGGGGCGTCCTCATCCTCCTCAGTATTGACACCGGGGCCGAGGTTGACGGGGATGGCCCAGGAGCCGTCGGGGAGGCGGCGAGCGAGCCAGATATCCATTCCGCCGTAGCCTTCGGGACGGTCGGAAGAGATGAAGAGTTCCTGACCGTCGGGAGAGATGCAAGCCCAATTCTCGTTGAAACCAGTGTTGACGGGATAAGGGAGTGGCTCGGCAGGTTGCCATTTGCCTTTAGCGTCGCGCTTGGAGACGTAGATGTCGCCATCGTGGCAGAGGTACATCTCGTTGCCGTCGGCGGAGAGAGAAGTAGCGGTCTCCTGACCTATCTTGCCGCGGCGACCAGGGATGAGGCCGTTGACAGGGGTTGCGTCGCCCCAGTTGCCGCCGTCCCATTTATTGCCATTGCGGACGGACATGTAGACGCCCTCCTCAAATTGACCATCCTCGAAGATGAGATCCTTGTCGGCGGTCTTCTTAGGGCGTCGGGAGGTGAAAAACATCGTATCCTCGGATGCGGAGAGGACGGGACGGTAGTCGTTCCAAGGGGAGTTGACACCCTCTCCAGCCGTGCGCATGGTGAGGCGGACTGGATTGGACATGAGGATCTGCGCGGTTTGGCATGTCTGCCTCTCGGCTGTCGTCACTTCGGAGAAGAGGCCTTGCGGGTCGTTGGCATCGATCTCGTCATAGATTTTGAGAGCCTCATCGGGGTGAGCGCAGAGCTGCTGGGCGCGCCCTGTAGCGAGGAGCATGGTGATGCGCTGCTCGGACCATTCGGTTTGTGGGGCGAGCTCTTGGACACGGTTAAGGAAGAAGAGAGTGGAGTCGGGATTGCCGCTCGCATTGATATAGCAGATGCCGAGGTTGTAGGCTATGGTGGGGTCGTCGGGGTACTTCTCGTAGAGAGAGCGGAGCAGCCCTATCGCCGCGCGGTTGTTGGAATGGTCGGCCAGATTGATAGCGTTATTAAAGATCTTCTTGTCGGCGGAGGACATGGAAGATTGCGCGCTGGCGACGGAGGTGCACACTATGGTGAGTAGCGTGGCGACGGAAAAGATGATTAGCCTGGACATGTGAGTGCTTACAGTGATGTTTTTCGCATCGTGAAGTTAGTGCTTTTTGGTCATACTGACGGCATGCATTGGCTTAATAATCAAGAAAGAAGGCTAAAAGAGCAAAGAAAGCCGCGGCAGGGAGTCGAATACCTGCCGCGGCTTATGGCGTGAGCGTCGTGGAGAGACGTTACTTATTGAGGTTGAAAGGCTTGACGAAGAGGTGTCGTTTATTGGCGATGGAGGAAGTCTGAATCTCAGGCTCGATGGAGAGCGCCTTGTTGGACGAGGAGACGGAGCCCGTATTCAGATACTCGAGGGCTGCGGCGGTGAGCGTCTCCTCGGGATCGCCGAGCTCTTTAAGACCTGTGGTGAGCAGGTTGGTGTATTCGCTCACGGTGTAGTCAGGATCGATGCCTGTGCCGTCGGAGGTGTCGAAAGTCTCGCCAGTGGCGTTCATATAGACAGCAACGATGGGGTACATGAGCCAGTTGTCGATGGAAGAGGAGAAATAGGCTTCGCCGGTATAGGAGTTGGTGAAATCGGAGGGTTGGAAGCCGAACATCATGGAGTTCTTGCCACCGGTGGTCTGTCCGATAGTCACGACATCCATATAGGGCTTGAGGCACCAGATAGTGGCTTCGGCGGCGGAATAGGTGTTGCCGCTACAGAGGATGACGACGCGGTCGAGGTCGAGATTAACGTCTGTCGTGTCGGTGAAGTACTCGGTTGAGGCATCATGGGAGTAGGCGTCGGGATAGGCGCGTTGGAGAGTCTTGTTGAAATCATAGTACATCATCGGCTTGTGACCCGTCACGACCTCTTCGGGCGCGAGAGCGCAGTTGAGCTTTATCTCTGTCGAGACGTAACCGCCATTGTTGTAGCGGAGGTCGAGGATCATCTCGGATATGCCCTCGGACTTCAGTTCTGAGAGGGCGGAGAGGAGATCGTCATCGAAAGCGGCCTTATATTCGTTGAAGAGGAGGTAACCGCATCGGCGACCATCTTCGAGGTCGAACACCTTGGTGCAGGCGACGGGGTTGATGGTGATGGCCTCCTTGGTCATGGAGTAAGAAATTTTCTCGTCGCAGTGGTAGCCGGCGAAGGTGAATGTCGTGCCGGTGTAGAGGAGCGAATAGTAGTTATCCTTGGTGAGCTGAGTGCCGTTGACGGTGTAGATGATGTCGCCACGCTTTGCGCCAGCCCGTGAGGCTGGGGTGTCGTCGTAGACCTGATTGATGATGGCAACGATGTTATCGGAAGTGGAGCTGATGTAGGAGAGGGTGAACTCCCAGCCGAGGGCGGTATAGTTGCCTTGATCCTCCTGCTCGTATTCATCAGCGTCGCCGGTTATGTAGCTGAATCGGTCTTTTGAGGAGAGGAGAGTGTAGAAATACTCCTCAGTATCGGGTTGCTTGCGGTAGTCGAGCGTGTCGTTGCTTGGCAGTTCGGTATTCCAATAGTAGTAGGTTGACATGACCTCGTAGACGAAGCGGTTGGCCTCGATGGTGGTTGAGGATATTGTCGTCGTGGAGTCGGTCGTGGTGGTGGAAGAGCCGCCTTGGGCGTGGGGGACTGTGGTGTTGTCCTTGTCGTCGCAAGCGGCGAGAATCGCCAACATGGCGAGGGCGAACAGGTGTGTGTGTTTAACGTTGATCATGTTGTTGTGCTTTTGGAAATCACTTGAAGTTAAGCAATTCAGCATTACGTTTTACCAGTTTTTCGACGAACAGAGCAGAAATTAGCGCAATCGGGACTCCGCCGCCTGCCTCCTGCCAATGACCTGCCATGGCGAAAGAGCCTAAACCACAAAGAGTTGGCTTAACGGGGAGCCGATGGACTTGGTTGGGGAGAGGCATCCAGCCTTGGGAGCTTCCGAGGAAATTTGACGTATAGCGATGGAAGGTGGCGGGGGTGGTGACATCGACGACCTCGACGAGCGAAGGGTCGAAAGAGGGTAGCCGTCGAGAGAGCTCGTCGATGACCATGGATTGGACGGACATCTTAGCCTGTCGGTAGGCGGCATAATCGTTTTTGCGGAGGTCGATCCACCATTGTCCCTCGCGAGTGGTGAAATTGACAGTCAGCGTGACATGACCTTGCGGCGCAAGAGTCGGGTCGAAATTGGAGACCTCGACCTCAAGTTGTTCAAAGCGGGTGCCGTCGGGGAGGGAGAGACCGCATGCGAGGCGGAGGAAATGTGGGAGGTCATCGAGAGGGGCGGCATAGCCTATATGCACTCGGCAATAGGAGAAAAAGATGGACTCCTTGGGTGCGGAGAGCAAGGCACGTTGGGCTTGGGATAGCCACTTGGGTGAGAGGGCTTGGGTCACCGTCCAACGCCAGTCGGCTGCGGAACATACGAAATTGGCAGACGTCTGTGAGCCATCGGCGAGAGTAAGACCTACAGCTCGTGAGCCGTCGACACGGATGGACTTGACAGGAGTGGAGAGACACAGCTCGCCACCGAGGTCGCTGTAGGTATGCACGAGAAGGTTGGTGAGAGCCTCGGAGCCGCCGACGGGATAGCCTGCTACACGTGAGGCCATATAGGCTTGCCCGAAGATGACGACCGTCATGCGCGTCTCGTCCATATAGAGGCGAGAAAGGGCTTCGCGGAGGAGCGGGCTTTGGAACTGCTGGGCGAAAGTGCGGTTTGTGAGGCGGCTCCATCGTCGCATGAGAGGTAGGAGTCGCCACATGGGGGC
This sequence comes from Bifidobacteriaceae bacterium, assembly GCA_963607345.1. Classification (GTDB taxonomy): domain Bacteria; phylum Bacteroidota; class Bacteroidia; order Bacteroidales; family Marinilabiliaceae; genus W3P20-009. The sequence goes on along the minus strand of CAVDBL010000005.1, from coordinate 77,995 downwards.
GAGGCGCATGTAGTGGAGCAGTCGCCCGACAGAGGTCGGCTCTTTGGGATAGGGTGGAAGGTCGGGGAGGAAACGTGAGACAAGGCGTATGGCCCGCATCCATTGGGTGATGGGACGATGGTCTTGTGGAGCGATGGAGAGGAGGTAGGACTCGAGTCGGTCGGGATCGTTGTAGAAGTGGAAATGCCAGGATGAGCCGTCGGGAGAAGGAACCTCGATGTCGACGCGCTCATCGAAATATTTGAAATCGAGGGAGTCGATATTGGCCACGTCGAGCCACATATCGTGGAATGAGGAGCCTTGGGCGGAACCTAAGAGCCAGTGGAGGCAGCCGTTGAAATCGTAGTCAGAGCGTCGCCACCCCGTGCATAGCCCACCTGGGCGGTCGGACTGCTCGTAGATGGTGGTGGCGTAGCCGTCGCGCCTGAGCCGTATGCCGAGGCACAGACCTGCGATGCCGGCACCGATGATGTCTACCTTATAATTTGACTTATCGCTCAACCTATTGAACCCCAGATGATAATGGCTATACCAGCAAGAATGCCAATGAGGCAAAGCCCTTTGCGGAGCATGTTGCGCTCATGGAAGATGAGAGCGGCGAGCGTGAACGAGACTATGGAGTTGCTGCGCCTTATTGGGGAGATGAGGGAGATCATGCTGTCGGGGAAGTTGAGCGCGCCGTAATAGAAGAAATCTGCGATGATGATGATGATGCCGATCATGGGGATTGTCCATACCCACTTGAAAGGCTCTTGTTTGCGCTGCGGCCACCAGATGATGAAGAGAAGTGGGATGGTCATGAGGAACTGGTAGACCGAATAGTAGAAGAGGACGGCCATGCGGTTGATGTGCGCCTCGCTGATAATGTGCTTATCGAAGAGTGCGGAGCAAGAGCCGATGAGCGTTCCGACGATGACGCACCACACCCATTTATTGGCCTTGAAGCTGATGCCCTCGCGCTTTCCTGCCATGCTGAAGAGGAAGAAGAAGAGGAAAGCTACGCAGAGACCAATCCACTGGATGTCATTGGGTCGCTCGGCAAAAATGACAAGGGCACCGAGGAGCGTCCATAGGGGCGCAGTAGCCCTGATTGGAGCCACGATGCTGAGTGGCAGATTCTTCATGCCATAGTAGACGAAGACCCACGAGCCGAGGACTATCGCAGCCTTTATGACGAGGAGCAGGTGGTCGTGGAGGGAGATGGCAGGTATGAAGGCCCAGTTGTCTGGCGATATGGCACCGCCGGCCGAGGCGACGCATAGCGGCAGGAGGACGACAGAAGAAGTAAGTGTGCTTACGCAGAGGACGGGGAGGACGGCGTTGCTCTTGAGGGAGTATTTTCGCAGAACGTCGTAGAAACCCAGGCAGAGAGCCGAGAGGAGGGCTAAGACGAACCAGAACATTGGTCAGGTGGTTGGGAAAGAGGTTATTAGGGTTAGGCTGGAAAGAAAATTAATCGTCGTCGTGGGGCATGGGGGAGCAGGTGAGGCAGAAAGCTGGGGCGAGCTGCCCATGGGCACTGGAGAGCGTCGGGGCGACAGAATCGCAGAAGGCGTAGCGTGCGTAGCGCGGGTCTTGCACCATGTGGCTAAACATAGTGATCCATCGGCCAGAGGCGAGCGCTCGGGCGGGGTAGAAGACCGAATCGGCACCTGCCACCTCGAAGGCTGTTGGGAGTGAGGTGTTTATAACAAGAGTATCGACATTGTCGAACTCGACATTTACTACTTGGTAGTCGGTCAAGGCTTTGCGCGGCGCTGGGGATAGACGGTGTTCCATTCCCTTGAAGTGGTATACGGCATCGAGGATAGAAGCGGCGCAACGTCGCCCCTCCTCCAGCTGGCGGAGAGCCGTCGTGGTGAACTTGCCACCTTCGCCCATGTCGGCAAGCGACGTGACGTAGACGTTACTGCCAGCGTTATTGACCGCATCGACGAGAGCGGAGCGCACCTTGCCTCCCGACACCTTTATAGAGGACGGGACTGGAGGAATCTGGTTAAGGAAGACAGGCATTGAGGCGTTGTCAAAGGCACTGCGCAAGGAAGCGACAAGCTGCTCGACACAAGAAGCGAACTCGTTGGCATAGAGAGGAGAGACCATATCAGCCTCGCCGAAATGGCAAGCAGCTCCTTTGACGGGGAACCCTCTCAGTGGGGCGATCATCTTATTGTATGCCACGCCATGAAGCGACTTAGGCAGACGGTCGACCCTGCGGAACTCTGACATGTATCGATTGTCGGGAATGCCCATAAGGTAGAGCTTGTCGCCATCGGTGGTGAACCTTGCGGCAGCGACGTAAGACCACTCGCCGTCGATTGGGAAAGAGACATCGGGGTAGTCTGCCAGCTCAATTCTCATCCTGGAGCCATCGGAAGGACCGTAGACACCAGCGTTTACTGCGCTGCCATTGAGCCTTATGGCCAAGATGGTACGCTCACTTAGGGTGCCGCGCGAGATGTGATATGTTCCCGGCTTGCGCCATGATGAGGTGTCGGACTTGGAGCCTACGAGGGCTTGGTTGACGTATGTGAGGTCGTTGTCGGCAAGATCGCCAAGGACAATGCGCGCCTTGGTCTTATGGGCATAGGAAGGGAGCTCGATTGTCTTGAAGAGCCATAAGACTCCGTCGAAGCCGGGCAGACCTTGTCGACCCCATAGACCGGGGAGGGTCATTGTGGGCATCATCGACCCGTCGACACGCGAGATATTGACGAACTCGTCATAGACGCTTGCGGAGGGGAGAGCGTCGGAGCCGTCGCTGTTTCGGATGTCGAGAGTCTGGAGCGTCTGAAGCCAATCGAGCATGGCCTGATGGCGTGTCTTCCAATCGGATAGCTCCTTGTCGGCAACATCTTGGCTCTCTTTACCTGCGAGGACAGGTGAACACCATGAGCGCACGGGGGCTCCCGTCATGGAAGAGAGTACGATGCCGATAGGGATATTGAGGCTGTCGTGGAGAGTCTTTGCCAAAGAGGCAGAAGTGAGGTTGAGAGCCTGCTGATTATCGGGCGTGAGGAACAGCCATTTACCCTCGGTCATCACATGGGGGGCAGTGGCGACGCCCGGCGTCTCGACAAAGATGCGTACAAGGCTGTCGGCGAGCCACGACACCTCCTCGGGTGAGGGGATGGAATCTGACGTGCGCGCCCCAAAGTCGTAAGGGATGGGAGACGTGCCAGACTGGCCAGCGGCGAGCCACACATCGCCGATGAGGAGATCGGAGATGACGAAATTGCTCTCGGCAGCCTCGACATTTATCTTGTGGCGGAGGGTGTCGGCGACAGGGGTTCGGATTTGTGCTTTCCAAAGGCTATCGGCGCCTGTTGAAGCTGTAACCGAAAAATCCCAATCGGTCGTAATCTTGACGTGAGTGCCAGGCGTGGCTTTGCCTCCGAGCGTCACGAGACTTTGCTGTTGAAGAACCGCCCCTGTCGACACGATGGGATCGACAGAGAGGATCTCGCCACGGTGGCAACCCATGACGACAAGCGAAGCCGCTGCGAGGAGAGAAATGCCCGAAGATTTGAGACTCATTAAAAACTATTTGTTTGTGATTGACGCCACGCGACGGGCCAAATCGGTGAAGGCCTTGCCTGCCACGCTATCGGAGTCGAGCGCAGCGGGAGAGCCTGCATCGCCACACTCGCGGATGGACTGGACGATGGGGATTTGACCCAGCAGTGGGACTTTAAGCTCATCGGCGAGGGCGGCTGCGCCACCCTGACCGAAGATGTAGTACTTGTTCTCAGGCAGCTCGGCGGGCGTGAACCACGCCATATTCTCGACGATGCCGAGGACGGGGACGTTGACTTTGGGGTTGAGGAACATGTCGCACCCCTTGCGGGCATCGGCGAGAGCGACCTTCTGAGGCGTGGAGACGACGATGGCACCCGTGAGATGGACGAGCCCGACGAGAGAGATGTGGATATCGGACGTGCCAGGAGGCATGTCGATGAGGAGATAGTCAAGTTGCCCCCAGTCGGCCTCGGTGACGAGTTGCTTTATGGCATTGGTGGCCATGGCACCGCGCCAAACGACCGCCTGCCCCGGGTCGACGAAGAAGCCGATGCTGAGCATTTTTACGCCATATTTCTCAACAGGTTGTATGAGATCGTGCCCCTCGGTGGAATTGTCGGAGAGGGTCGGACGAGCGTCCTCAGTGCCGAGCATGATGGGGACAGAGGGGCCGAAAATGTCGGCATCGAGGAGACCTACCTTGTAGCCAAGTTTCGTAAGTGCGATGGCGAGATTGCTTGTGACGGTGGACTTGCCGACGCCGCCCTTGCCGGAGGCGACAGCTATGACGTTTTTCACCTCGGGGAGGACGGGCTTCTCGGGAGCTTTGGGGCGTTGACGTATCTTGATGAAGATGTTGTCGTCAATCTCGACATCGGGACCCATCTCATCTTTTATGGCCTGCGTGGCGCGCTGCTTGATGGAGGCCATGAGGGGATCGTTGGGTCGGTCGAAGATGAGGGAGAAGCTGACGCGGTTGCCATTGATGCGGATATCGTCCTCGAGCATTCCGAGGTCGACGATGTTGACTCCCTTCTCGGGGTGAATGACACGGCGTAGCGCCTGTATGACTTGTGCTGGATAGAATGCCATCTTGTTGATTAAGAGCTAATTGTTATTGTCGGTCTTGCGGATAACGACGTTGCGCCCGACATTGTGGTAGTTGTCTCGCTCGATGTCGACATCAGGCTCGATGAGGTCGACGCCTTGCGGGATGAGGAAACGAATGTACTTGATAGTCATGCCGGCATCGATCCACTTCTGCTCATAGTATGTGCGGATGCCGAGAGCGGGATCCGGCTCGCCTTGGGCATAGAGGTCGGATGTGAAAGCCTGTGGAGTGATGTTGTTATGCTCCATCATGAGCCGCGTGTACTCAAGGAGGAAAGGGCTGTCGGTCTTGAGATGCACGGGACCGTCGGGACGAAGGAAGGTGCGGTAGCGAGAGAGCATGAGAGTCCCGACGAGACGCTTGCGCGGCTTACGCATCTGAGGGTCGGGGAACGTGACCCAGATCTCGCTCACCTCGCCTGGGGCGAAGAAACGCTCGATGAACTCGATGCGCGTGCGGAGGAATGCAACGTTTTTGAGACCTTCGTTGGCAGCCTCTGTTGCACCTGCATGCATACGCGCGCCCTTGATGTCGACACCAATATAATTCTTGGCAGGGTCGCGGCGCGCAAGCCCCACGGTATATTCACCGCGTCCGCATCCGAGCTCGATGACGATGGGATTATCGTTGCCGAACCACTCGTGCCAATGTCCTCTTTGCTGGAACTCACCTTGGCTCAGAGCCTCGAAATCGGCTTCGAAGACATGGTCGTAGGAGGCCATGTCGGCAAACTTTTTTAGCTTGTTCTTTCCCATGGGCGTTATTTGTTTTCCTCTTGATGGGTCTCGATAAGGAGACCTATGTCGTGAATGCCCTTGAGCTGGTCCTTCCGCATTCCTTGGGTCATACGGAACGTGTAGGGTCCAGACTTGGCGAATTTTATTTCACTCATATAGGGGCAGCAGAGGGTGTAGAGGCTCCCCCACCCTCCCCCGAGCCAAGAGCCGTCGGGGTTGGCGAGAGTGCACTCGACAGTGTCGCGACGCATGCGTCCATCGGGAGAGATGACGTCGACGAAGAGCCAGAGGTTGGAGAACGAGTAGTCGTTGTCGTTACGCACTTGGATGAAAATATCGTAGACGCTGACAGAGTCTTGGATGTCGGCGCGGAAGACAGCGAGCGTGTCCTTATCCCAATTGGCGTCGGCAAGAGAGACGAACTCATCATAAGCCACCTTGTTTGAGCAGCTTGGGAGGATCGTCAGGAGGAGTGCCGTGAGGATGAAAAAGAGATGTCTCATCGTGCGGAACTATTCTGCATTGGATTGCGGGGCATTGTTGTTGCCACCGCCATCATTGTTGTTGGAGTCGGAAGGGCGAGGGCCTCGGTTGCCACCATTAGGATTGTCGCGACGCGGGCCACGACCACGATTATCACGGCGAGGGCCTCGGTTGTCGCGCTGCTCTTGACCCTCAGGACGATTGTCGCGCTGCGGACGGGGACTGCGGTTGTCACGGCGAGGTCCACGATTGTCGCGACGCTCGGGGCGTTGCTGCTGTTGCTGAGCGTCGGCAGATGGCTGTTGGGAGGCATTGTCGGTCTCAGGTTGGCGAGGCTGGTCAGACTGAGCCGCATCGGCTTGGCGACGGTCGGGTCGTCGGTCGGATCGGTTGTTGTTGCGGTCTCCACGACCACCACGACCACGGTCATCACGCCCTCCACGGCGGTCGCGGTCACGTCCGCCACGGCGGTTGCCACCCTTAGAGTCGAAACGCGTGAGGTCGTCATTGAGATCGACGGTTCCAGAGTAGCCGTCATCCTCATTGCCGACGGAAGTTTGCGTAGCACCGAGGGTGTCGGGCTTCTTGCCTTCGGCATTCATTGCCTGAATCTCTGCCACATGGTCGGCCTCGACGGCCACTATATTTGTTGGGGAGTCCTTGGTTGGCGAGTACCACATGAGGCGCTTGAAGATGTCGTACTTGTAGAAGTAGAACGAGCCTTCGGCGGTCTCGAGGGGTTTGTCGGTTGGCGGGAAACTCTTGATGGCGTCGACGTACGCGCTAAGCTCGTAGTTGAGGCAGCACTTGAGCTTGCCACACTGGCCAGCGAGCTTGACAGGGTTGAGCGAGAGGTCTTGTATGCGGGCCGAGTGGGTGGAGACGGAGACGAAACTCGTCATCCAGGAGGCGCAGCACATCTCGCGACCGCAAGGGCCAATGCCGCCGATGCGACCAGCCTCTTGGCGCGCGCCGATCTGACGCATCTCTATGCGGACGTGGAAGCGGTCGGCGAGAACCTTGATGAGCTCGCGGAAATCGACGCGCTCGTCGGCAATGTAGTAGAAGATGGCCTTTGTACGGTCGCCTTGGTACTCGACGTCGCCAATCTTCATATTGAGGCGGAGGTCTTGTGCTATTTGTCGCGCTTCGAGCATTGTCTGATGCTCAAGACCTTTGGCCTCCTCCCATTTCTCGATGTCGGTCGGGCGAGCGACGCGATAGACGCGCTTGAACTCGTAGGTCGCGGGGTTGACGTGGTTCTTGTGCATCTGGAGGTAGACCAGTCGACCCTGAAGGGTCACGGTTCCGATGTCATGACCCGGCGAGGACTCGACCGCCACGATGTCGCCCGCTTTCAGTTGGAGCCCTGTCGAATTGCGATAATAAGCCTTGCGTGTATTCTTGAACTGAACCTCGACGAGGTCAGAAGCATTGGGTGGCGTAGGGAGGTCGTCCATCCAGTCGTAGGCGTGGAGTTTTCCGCCACGGATGGCACGTGTGCCTGGGCAGCTGACGCTGTCCTCTGGTCGGTAGCTGACGGAGGGGATGAAGTCCTCTGCCTGATCGTCATCTGTTTTGAGGTCAGGTATCTGCTCGTCGGCTCTTTTTATCTCGTCTTCCATTTTGTATGGGGTGTCTGTGGGTATGAAAATATATGTTGGTCGCGGAGTCGGCTGAGGGGTCAGGACTCCGACGTTGGTCGCTTGGCACGGCGGATTAGCGCGGTGAGGCTCAAAATCATGCTCTTCATGACCATTCGGACGTTGCCGTTTTGCTCGATGCGGGCGGCAGTGTCGTCGATGAGGGCGGATAGCCTCTCGACGTTGCCGACATGGATGAAGGGTGCGAACTTTACGAGGAACGCCTCCTCGGGCTGGGTGAGGAAATTGAGTTGCTGGGTCGCGAGGTTCAAGACGAAGCTCTCGCGTATCATGCGCTGGCAGTATTCGAGATAGGCCTTGACTTGCTCTCGCGACATGGCTCGGCAGGTCTCGGCGACATTGTTCATCTTGATGACGTTGCCAGCCCATGCGGCTCTCATCATCTCTTGGAACGTTGCGAGGTTGGCAGCGTCGGCGTCGGAGTGGGAGATTTGGCGCATGGCGGCGACGAAACTGCCTTGGGCGATATGGGCGACACGCCTGGCCTCGTCTCCCACGATGCCTGCCATACGGGATATGGCGGATTGGAGGCTCGCCTCGTCGATTGGCGGGATGCGGAAGGTCTGCGTGCGGCTCATGATGGTGGGGAGAATCTTCTGCGGGTCCTCACTCACCATGATGAAGATGGTGTCGGTCGGTGGCTCTTCGAGGATCTTGAGGAGGCTGTTGCTGGTGGTCTCGTTCATCAGCTCTGGCTTCCATACAATCATGATCTGCTTGTCGGCCTCGTAGGGCTTCATGCTGAGCTTGGCGTGGATGGCTTGCGCGGCATCCTTGGCGATGAGGGCTTGCTTGCCTGCCGTCGTTGCGGAAGAGGAGTCGTCGTCGGAGGTCTTGGACGAGGAGGCTTTGTGGGCTGACATGGCGGCCGTCCATTCGGGCTGCCCGAAATAGGGTGAGCGCGTCACGATCTGTCGCCACTCGGGGAGGTAGGTGTCGGTATCGTCGCCTTGGCTGTTTTTCGCTATGGGGAAGATGTAGTGGACGTCGGGGTGGACGAGGCGTGCGTTCTTCTGGCAGGCAGGGCATTGTCCGCAACTGTCGCCATTGGACTTGTCGCCCGTGCAGTCGATGTATTGCGCAAGGGCGAGGGCGAGAGGGAGCGCGCCAACACCTTCGGCACCCATGAAGAGCATGGCGTGGGGGATTCGTCCCTCGGCAGACATTGCCAAGAGACGCTCCTTAACGGCCTGCTGGCCTATGACGTCGGCGAATCGCATGGAGAAGGTGGGCGCAATGAGCGCAAAATATGTTCAAAGATAGTGATTTTTTCCACGCTGCTGGGAGAGAATGGCGCATGTGTGGGATGGGAGGCGAAGAGAAAAAGCGCGAACTTTGCCACCATGTCCACGATATTATTTGACAAGGCCGTATTCGGGCCTGTTCATAGCCGGCGACTGGGCGTCTCGCTGGGGATTAACCTTCTGCCTGTTGACGGGAAGGTATGCTCTTTCGACTGCCTATATTGCGAGTGCGGATATAATCCGCACGGGAAGAAGATGTCGCCACTGCCGACCCGCGAGGAAGTGGCGAGTCAGCTTGATGAGGTCTTGCGCAAGATGGTGGCGGATGGAGAATTGCCCGACGTCATAACCTTCGCAGGGAATGGCGAGCCGACGTTGCACCCCCATTTTGCGGAGGTGATTTGCGACACGGTGGCTTTGAGGGACAAATATGCCCCGAAAGCAAAAGTATGCGTGCTGACGAACGCCACGAGAATTGGAGACCCGAAAGTAGCAGACGCATTGTGCCTTACGGACGAGGCGATATTGAAGATTGACTCGGGACTTGAGGAGACCGTCAGACTATTAGACAGACCGGCTCCTGGATATTCGCTCATGAAGACCGTGGAGCGGATGGAGGGCTTGCACGACAGGCTCGGACAGGCGTTGACGATACAGACGATGTTCGTCAGCTGGACAGACGAGAACGGAGTGGAGCATGACAACACGAGAGAGGAAGACGTATTGCCGTGGCTGGAGATATTGCGCAGGCTTGCTCCACCACGACTGATGATATACACCATTGACCGCGAGACACCTTTGAAGACGATGAAGAAAGCAGAGAGGGCGAAGATGGACGCAATAGCGGAGAGGGCGAGAGAGATTGTCGGAGAGGTGTCGGTGTCGTATTGAGAAATGCCGTGTGGCGATAGGACTGCACGACAGCATGCCTAAAAAAGCCGCCGCCGTCAGATGCATGTCTGACGGTGGCGGCTTTAGTATCAGAATGGAGCGGGTCTATTTGATGATGCCACGCTTGGATGCCTTGACGAAGTCGACGATCTCGTTGACGATTGGGGAGGGGGTCATCTCGGCGGCAATGGACTCGAGGGCCTGGGTGGTGTTCATCTTGCTGAGGTAGATGCGGCGGTAGACCTCTTGCGCCTCGGCGATTTGCTCGGGGGTGTAGCCATGGCGGCGGAGACCGACGATGTTGAGACCCTCGTAGGCAGCAGGCTCGCGACCGATCATGGAGAAAGGAGGAACATCCTTGCCGAAGCGGGTGCCGCCCTGAATCATGACGTATCGGCCGATGCGCGTGAACTGGTGGCAGAGGGAGCCGCCACCGACGACAGCAAAGTCGCTCACCTCGACCTCGCCAGCGAACTGGCAGGCGTTGGAGATGATGATGTTATTGCCGAAGACGCAATCGTGACCGATGTGGCAGTATGCCATGATGAGGTTGTTGCTGCCGACGACGGTCTTATTGCGCGAAGCCGTGCCGCGGTTTATGGTGGCGCACTCGCGGATGGAGTTGTTGTCGCCAATCTCGCAGGTCGTCTCCTCGCCGTGGAACTTGAGGTCCTGCGGGATTCCGCCGACCACGGCATTTTGGAAAACGCGGTTGTTCTTGCCCATGCGCGTGCCCCAGCAGATGGTGGCACCATTCATGATCTTGCAGCCGTCGCCGATGACGACATTGGCCTCGATGGTGGCGAAGGGACCGACCTCGACGCCGTGGCCGAGTTGCGCCTCGGGGGATACGGAGGCGAGTGGGCTTATTTTGCAGTCTTCAGGGAAGTTCATTATTCTCTCTCAGAAAATGTATCGGTGTGTGCTTAAGTAAATTCTAATGCAGGAACTCTTGCATGAGTTGGCGAGCGAAGGCGGTATTGGAACCATGACCAGAGCGCGTGGCGAGGATCCTTCCCTTGATGGGGAGCCCGACGAGGGCGAGGTCGCCGATGAGGTCGAGGAGCTTGTGGCGCGCCGCCTCATTGGCATATTTGAGGTCGCGGTCGTTGAGGACGCCTGAGGGGTGGATTGTGATGTCGTCTCGTCCGAGTTTTTTAGCCAGCTCGGCTTTCTGCTCGGGGGTTATCTGTCCCTCGACGAAGACGATGGCGTTGTCGAGGTCGCCACCCTTGATGAGCCCCATGTTGAGGAGGGGGGCTATCTCGTGGAGGAAAACGAAGGTGCGGCAGTCGTAGACCTGATTGTATTCTGTTGCGAGATCCTCGATTTGCGCCCATTGGTTGGGGAGGCATTTTGTGCCGTCGAAGGCGATGCAGACCTCAGCCGCAAAGTAGTCTTCGGGGAGGGCGATGATGCGCAGACCCTTTTCTTTCTCCTCATAGACCACCTTGTGGGTGATGGTGAGGTAGCGTCGCTCGGCATCTTGAGATTTGAGACCGAGGCTGTCGATGGCGTCGACGAAAGGCTTCGCACTGCCGTCGAGGATAGGGACTTCGGGACCGTCGAGTTGAATCTGACAATTGTCGACACCACGGGCGCGGAGAGCGGACATGAGGTGCTCAATTGTGGAGACGGTATCCTTATTGTCGCCCGTGAGGACGGTGCCACGCTGCGTGAAAGAGACTCGCGTAGCGACGGCAGGAATCTCTGGTTGCCCGTCGAGGTCGATGCGCTTGAAGCGGAATCCGTAGTTGGCAGGCGCAGGGTTTATGGAGAGGTGGACAAATGCGCCAGTGTGAAGGCCTTTGCCTTCGAACTTGGCACTGCCATTAAGAGTTGTCTGGTTTTCCATGTGTCGTGGATATGCGGCTTCTTATTTGTCGTCGCGCTCCTTCATGAGGAGGTCTATTTGACGCTTGAGTTCGGGGAGGCGGCGGAAAACGACGAAGGCGCGGGTGAAGCTCATGTAGTCGAAGGCAGGCGAGCCGAAGAGGGTCTGACCGGGCTTGCGTATGGAGCCTTGGATGCCGCTCTGTGCTGCGATGGTGGTGCGCTCTGCGAGCTCGATGTGACCTGCCACGCCTACCTGTCCGCCGAGGACGCAATGAGGTCCAACCTTGGTGGAGCCGGCTACGCCAGATTGTGAGGCGATGACAGTATCGTGACCAATCACGACATTGTGGGCGACCATTACGAGGTCGTCGAGCTTGACGCCATGCTCGACACGCGTGCAGCCCATGGTGGAACGGTCGATGCAGGTGTTGGCACCTATCTCGACATCGTCTTCAATGACGACGACGCCTACTTGCTCGATCTTATGGTATACGCCATCCTTGTCGGGGGCGAAGCCGAAGCCGTCGGCTCCGATGACGGCACCAGAGTGGATGACGCATCGGTTACCGATCTTGCAGCCTTTATAGATTTTGGCACCTGCATAGATGACAGTTCCCTCACCGATGGTGACACCGTCGCCGATGTAGGTTTGCGGATATATCTTGGCACCGTCGGCGATCTTTGCCTTGTCGCCAATGTAGGCGAATGCGCCGACGTAGACATCCTTGCCGACAGAGGCCGTCTCGCTGATGTGGGATGGCTGCTCGATGCCGACTTTCTTGGGTTGCATCTGCTCGTAGAGGGCGAGGAGCTTTGCGAGGCTCTCGTAGGCGTTGGCGACCTTGATCATCGTCGCCTTGACGGGGTGCTGTGGCTCGAAATCGGAATTCACGATGACGACAGAAGCCTCGGTGGTGTAGACGTAGTGCTCGTATTTGGGGTTTGCGAAGAAAGTGAGCGTCTTGGGACGTCCTTCTTCGATTTTAGACACGTCATTGACCGTTGTCAGAGGGTCGCCTACTACGACGCCGCCGAGCATTTCAGCTATCTGTTGGGCTGTGAACTCCATAATTCCGCTATGCTTTTATATTTCAACTTACAAAGCTAATGAATAAATCTAATATTATAAAACAGCCGAGCTTAGCAGCCTCGGCGGACAATCTCGGTAAAAAGATCGATGTCGGATTGCTTGAGACCATAGGTCAGCAGGACCGCATTGGAGTTGCAGATTAGGCTCTCGACTTCCACTCCGTCGACATGGCTGAAGTGGGCTATGGCATCGGGGATGTTGGAGGCGGCGAGAGAGACAAGTCCAAGGATGGCCTCGCATGCCGGGAAGTCGGTCGACTCGACTACATTGTTCTCGCGGAGCATGCCGACATATTTCACCGCCTCATCCGGGCGACCAAGCAAGAACTGGCATTGCGCAGCTCCTTGATAGCCAGCTCCTTGGTCGGGTGCAGTGAAGGTAAGTCCGAGGAAAGTGTTGAGAGCTTCGGACGTCTTGTGAAGGGACATTTGGCAACGCCCCTTGATGGTGGCGAGCCGCGGAGAGAGAGGTTTAATCTGCTCGGCCCCGATGAGGCTGGAGAGGCATCGGGCGTATTCGCAGTTCTCGAATTGCCATTGCGCGATGGTCTGTTTGGTCCAGGCGTCGGAGCCGTCGATGCTGTCGGCGTGTATGAGGAGGTCGAGCGAATCAACGTCATCGCCTTTTCGCTTGAGGCAGAGGGCGAGTTTGCGCATCGTGGTGACATCGGACGATGGAGGATCGCCAAGCAGTTTTTCGTAGATGCGCGCGGCCGCGCCCCAGCAATTGTACTTCACGAGGGTGCGTCCCAGAGAGTCGGCATCGGAGGGCGTGGGGAAGAAAACGGAGACGGCATCGAACTGGACTTGCCAAATGTCTTGTGAGAAGAGAATCGACTGCCCCATCAGATCGGGTTTGATGATGAAGGCGCGGTAAAGATCTTTCACGAAGTTGTCGGCGGCAAGGAGTTCGGCGGCGGTGTCGGTCGGAATATTAGCGTTTGCGGCTCGTGCATCGGCGGCTCGTCGTCCCTCCTCCTCGAAAGTTTGGCAGATGTCGCCTACATTGGGGAGCGACATGAGGCCGAGGACGTATGCCGTAGAGTACTTGTCGGAGTCGGGCATTGGCATTTGCGCGATGGCGCTGGCGAGGCGTTGGCGGAACGCCGGGTCGATGTTCCGCAGTGCGTCCTCGACGGAAGAAGAATTGGGGTCGAAGGGGCGGAACCAGTTTGCGGCCAGGCGGAAGAAATCGGACGTCTTCATTGCGCTATGGGTGGCGAAATTGACGTCGGCACCATCCTCTTGCCATTTGGCGAGTTGGGAGAACTTGTCGATGATGGAGGGATTGTTGTCGGGTCCGAAGATGGCTTCAATCTCCTCGGGGTCAATTTTGGACGTCACCTTGTCCTTGTGCTCCATGATGTTCTCGGCGAGGCGGCTTATCTCTTGCGCCATGTCTTCGGCGAAGAAACGCTCGATCTCGCCCGTTATGTTGGTCTTGGCGAACATGGAGAAACTCGCCTTGGCCAGAAGGTTGAAGCGGGGGTTGGAGGAGGCGGCTTGTTTCAGCAAGGCGAGAAGCTCGTCGTCTTCCTGCCATCGGTAGGGATGTGAGAGGATGCTAGCGACGATGGTCACCGCAGCACGCGCGGCAGTCTGCCCCGTGAGGACATCATCGACAAAGGCCTTGACGAAGAGGCGCGTGAGATGGATGTTGTGGCGGAAGACGATGCTATGCGCCAAGACACCCACGGCGTAGGTGCGCTCGGCATCGGGCGTGTAGGCGTCGCGGATTATGTAGTCGAAGATGAGACTTGCTTCGGACTCGGAGAGACGTTGAATGTCGAGGGTTCGGCAGAGGACGTCCATCGCGTCAAGCCCACAAGGGGTGGTGAGCGACTGCTGCTTATAGTCGGCGACGAGGCTTGAAACATTATCGCGTGCATGGTCGCGATGAGCCTCTTCGTAATGGCGCTTGCTGACTTCGCCTTTGTTGAGATGAGAGGCGAGCTCAATGGAGTCGGCTATGTCGTGAAGACGGAAGCGGAGGCTTGCGAGAATCTTGGCGCGTTGGGGGTCGGAGCCGCCTGACGCCATGAAGTCGAGCATTAGGGAGTAGTCGTTGGCGATGCTGTCGAGGAGGTCGGGGAAGCCGTCGGGCTTGTCGGGGTTCACGGCCTTTCGGAGCGAATCGACGGCATGCAAGATGTCGTTCTTGCTTATCTGCTTATGGAGCTGATAGAAAGGGTCGTTAAACGGGAAGGAGGAGGTTGGCATAGGCGTAGGGGAGTTTGCTTATTTCTTACGTCCGAAATCTGCAGGAATCTCGCCCCAGATGTCGGTTGACCATTTGACGATGGGGTTGGAGAATGTGTTGTCATGCAGCCACTTCTCCGCACGTTGGACGATGGAGAGCAATTCTGCTGTTCGAGGCGTGAGCTCGAGCTTCGTGCGGCACTTTTTCGCCCTGACCCATGTGATGGCAATCATGGAGTCGGAGTATATTGTGACGTTGTCGGCATTGGCGGCCTTGAGCCTTGCGAGCCCCTCGACGATGGCCAGGAACTCACCGATGTTGTTGGTCCCGAGGTCGTGCTTGTGGTGGAAGAAGACCTTATTGTCCCACAACGAGACACCGCGATATTCCATGACGCCGGGGTTGCCGGAGCATGCGGCGTCGACAGCGATGGCGTTTGGGTCAGGAGCCTCGGTTGGCGGAAGCTCTGTTTTGAACGAGTGTTTCAGGTACGCGGGAAGCGGCTTAGGCCCTTGGGCATAAGCCGCTTCTGCCTCCTCGCGGGAGGCGAAACCTTTATAACGCGCGCCTTCGAAATTGTCGATTTGGGCTTTAGCAGAAGCCCAGTCGGCGTAGACGCCAGGGGTGCGGCCTTTCCAGACCACATAATGTTTTTGTGCCATTTAGACATTGCGCCCTCGGCTATGGTCGGCAAGGGAGCGATGTCTCGCTGACGACCTTAGTTTGCGGTGCTGGTGAAGGTATGGACGATGACGGACAGGTTGCTGGTGAAGAGCTTTACGGACATTGCCAGCAAGATGATACCGAATAACTTTTTAAGTACGTAGATGCCGTTGGCTCCCGCGATGCGCTGAATCCAAGAAGACGCCCTGAGGACGAAATAGACGAAGAGCGCATTGAGGAGGACGGCGGCGATAATGTTCTCGAGACCGTACTCAGCTCGGAGGGAGAGGAGCGTGGTGAAAGAGCCCGGACCGGCGAGGAGAGGGAATGCCAAGGGGACGATGGACGCGCCCTTAGGCCCATCCTGCTTCATGATCTCGACGCCCATGACCATCTCAAGGCTAATGACGAAGAGGACTATTGCGCCAGCTACGGCGAAAGAGTTGATGTCCACTCCGAAGAAGCCGAGGAACGACTGCCCGAGGAAGAGGAACGCGATAAGGAGTGATATCGTGACCACCGTTGTCTGGAGGGGGTTGACCTTCAGACCGCGCTCACGCATGGCGAGTACGATAGGCAGAGAACCGATGATATCCATGACAGCCGCAAGGACAATGGCGGCGGACAAAATCTCTCGAATGTTGAAGTTCATCGCAAGTTGTTGTTTTTCATGACCACTCGTGTCGAGTGGAGGTGTAGGTTATCAGGTTGTTGTTATTTCAGGGCGCAAAAGTAACCTATTGTGTGATATATTACAACAACTAAATGACGATTTGTTCATTTTTTAATAAGCAAATCTTGTCCGCCGCTATTGTATGCCGCTTTTGGGGGTCAGAGTAGACCTAATTTCACCGCGAGAACGAGGGTGGCGTAGCCGAGAATCATGCCCACGGCGCCAATGATGAGACCGCTCTTTGCCATCTGACCTTGAGTGACGAGACCAGTGCCATAAGCGAGTGCGTTAGGCGGCGTCGAGATGGGGAGAGCCATTGCCATTGAGGCGCATACGGCGACACCGAGAATCATCGTGACGGCACCGCCGAAAGGAGCGAGGACGTCGGTCATGCCCGTGGCCATGGCGGCGAGGATGGGGACGAGGAGCGCCGTCGAGGCGGTGTTGCTCATGAAGGTCGACATTGTGAAGCAGATGAGACCGGAACCTGCGATGACGGCGACGGGAGGCCAAGTGTCGAATGGGATGGAAGCCACGAGGCTCTTGGCGAGACCACTCTGGTTGAGACCTACGCCGAGCGCAAAGCCGCCCGCCACGAGCCAGAGGACATCCCAGTTGATTTGCTTGAGCTCCTCCTTGCCCATGATGCCTGTCACGGCGAAGACGGCGAGAGGAATCATGGCGACTGAGTTGCTATCGATGCCAGTGTAACGGTCGGTCACCCAAAGGAGAACCGTCGCAATGAAAGTGACGTAGACGATGATGGCCTCGCGATCTTTGCGGAAGCTGCCGTTGATGGTTATCTCGACCCTCTTCTTGGAGAATGGGAACAACTTGATGAGCAAGAACCAGGAGAAGGCGAGAAGAATGATGACGAAAGGCACCATGACCATCATCCATTGCCCGAACGAGATGCTTATGCCAAGGTCGGGATTTTGGGTAAGGTAGCCGAGTGCGATGGCGTTTGGCGGGGTGCCGATGGGGGTACCTACGCCGCCGACATTGGCTGCGACGGGGATGCCCATTGCCATTGCGATGCGTCCCTTGCCTGGGAGCTGCGCCACGACGGGAGTGATGATGGCGAGCATCATTGCGGCCGTCGCGGTGTTGCTCATGAACATGGAGAATATTCCCGTGACGATCATGAAGCCGAGGAGGACTATCTCGCTACGGTTGCCGAACGGCTTGAGGAGGACGCGCGCGAGGTTGACGTCGAGACCGCATTTTGTGGCGGCAATGGCGAGGGCGAAGCCTCCCATGAAGAGCATGACTATGGGGTGGGCAAACGACGACATGATGGCACTGTGGCTGATGAGCGTCCCGAAGCCCTCTTCGCCAGAGTGGTTGAGTGGAAGGAACATGCTGTCTGAAACGGTGACGATCATCATGACGATTATGAGGATCGAGGTCGTCCATATCGGGATGGCTTCGAGAATCCACATTAGTGCGCCAAAGACGAAGAGCGCAATTACGCGGTGCTCAATCACCGTCAGACCATCGATGCAGAAGATGCTGGCGGGCAAGAACCACAAGAGGAGGAAAACTGCTATGCAGATGAGCAGTTTCACCAGTCGGTTTGTTTCCATAGGCAATTTTAAATGTTAAAGTCGCCTTGCTGACACTTTATGGAAGATGACCAGCAAAGCGATTTTTATGTTTGCTTGCCTAAGTTAACAGATTTTATAAGTCAAAGAGCGTTTGGGGGAGTTTTATTATCGATTTTAACACTAACAACAGGTGTCCGCCATAATCTTCTCGGTAGCGCCGAGCATGCTTTGGCAGTAGTCGCCAGCTGCCTTGCCAGCCTTGGCGAGCTTGTCGGAATCGGAGAAGAGCTCGTAAACCTTGTCGTTAAAGGACTTCTTATCGGTTATGCAGAAGCCGCCACCGCAATCGATGAGGTCGATAGCCTCCTTGAAACGCTTGTGGTTGGGGCCGAAGAGGACGGGGAGACCATAGATGGCGGGCTCAAGAGTATTGTGAATGCCGACACCGAAACCACCACCGACGTAGGTCATGGTGCCATAACGGTAGATGGCGGAGAGGATGCCGATGGTATCGACTACGAAGACACGAGCAGCGGCGAGATCTACACCATCGAGGGCAGTGAAACGCGCATAGGGGACGGTGAAGCGCGCGCAGAGAGCGTCGACGCGCGCCTTGCCGATCTCGTGGGGGGCGATGACGAGCTTGACGTCTTGAGGAGCATTGTTGATATAATCGACGAGGATATCCTCATCGGGTGGCCAGGTGCTGCCAGCCACGATGACCTGATGGGCGCCTTGAGCGAATTGGCTGACGGCAGGGACATCGGCAGCGTTGGAGGCTATCTGACGTACTCGGTCGAAGCGCGTGTCGCCAGCGACTGTGTATTGATGGACCTTGATGGTGTCGAGGAGGCGTGCGGACTCTTGGTCTTGGACGTAGATGTGGGAGAACATGTGGAGCATGTCGCAGAACCAGTCACCCCACATGGAGAAGAAAGGCTGGGAATGGCGGAAGATCATGGAGATTCCGTAGAGAGGGATGCCGCACCTATGAACCTCCTTGAGGAAGAAGTGCCAGAACTCGTATTTGACGAAGTAGACCCTCGTTGGGTTTATAGCCTTGATGAAACGGCGCGCGTTGGAGGGGCCGTCGGCCGGGAGGTAGCAGACGAGGTCGGCCATGGCGTAGTTCTTACGAACTTCATAGCCCGATGGGGAATAGAATGTGAGTACGACTTTCTGACCGGGATTTTTGGCCTTTATGGCCTCGATGAGGGGGCGACCCTGCTCGAACTCGCCGAGGGAGGCGGCATGGACCCATATAGTCCCGCCAGTAGAGTCGAAATTTTCAAGTTTACGCCAAGTCTCTTTACGGCCGTTGCGCAGGAGGCGTGCTTTCTCATTGAACAGCGCGGCAATTGTCAGGCAGAGGCTATACGCCCAGATGCCGAGCAGGTAGACGCACGATACAATTTTCATCGTAGGAACGTTGCTTTTTATAAGGTATATGTGTGTAAGAATGGAGGGGCTGCTCTTTTTTACTCCCAAGGCTGGAAACCGATGATGGAGATGTCGTCGGTCTGCTCGCCACCTCCCATCCACTCGATAAGTTTCTGGTTGAGGAGGAGACGCTGGTCGTTGGCAGGGAGCTTATGGATGTTGAGGAGAAGGTTCTTGAAACGTCGCACCTTGAATTTCTTCATCTCGGGACCGCCGAACTGGTCGCAGTAGCCATCGGAGAAGATATACATCATGTCGCCCGACTGGCATTCGACATTTTGGCTGTGGAAGACGATGTCGCGTGGCGTGCCGTCCATGGAGTTGTCGGCACCGATTGACATACGCTCGCCATGGAACTCGAGAACCTCGTTGGAGCGGATGATGTACATATCGTTCATTGCGCCGGCGAAGTTGAGGCGTCGCTCAGCATGATGAATTACGCAGACCGTGACATCCATGCCGTCCTTGACCTCCTCGTTGCCGATCTTGGTGAAAGCCTTGTGCAGCTCGGTTTGGAGGATGGTGAGAATCTCGCCTGCGTCGTCGACCTTCTGCTGCATGATGATGCTGTTGAGGTGGTCGATGCCAAGGATGGAGATAAAAGCACCAGGGACTCCGTGGCCAGTACAGTCGGCCGAGACGACGAAGGACTTGCCGTCGCGGTGGTAGAAGGTGTAGAAGTCGCCGCTTACGATGTCCTTGGGTCTGTAAAGGATAAAGAGCTTGGCGAAGTAGCCTTCGATGCTTTGCGTTGTCGGCATGAGAGCGTCTTGTATACGCTTGGCGTAGTTGAAGCTGGCCCTCTGCTCGTTGATGACGTTGGCGAACTGGTTGCGCTGCTCCTCAATGGCGTTTTTGGACCGGCTCTCCGCTTCGGCTTGTTTCATGCGCCGGTTAATCTTGCGGAAACGCATGTTGAGGAATAGCCATACGAGACCCATCAGCCATATTGTGTAAAAGATCAGGGCGGGTCGGGAGAGCCAGAGAGGCGACTCGATGGCGATGTATACGGTCTTGATGTCGTAGCTCCACGTTTTGTCGGCATTGGAGGAGCGCAGGCGTACGCGGTATGTACCGGGGAGAAGGTTGGAGATGAGGATCTCGTTGTTGCCGCTTAGCTGAATCCATTCGCCTTTGTCGATCTTATACATGAACCGGTTGCGGATGGGGTCGGTGAAGTCGGACGACGCCACATGGAGACGGATCGACGCATTAGGGGCGTATTTGCATGTATAGGTGGTGTCGTTGATCATGGTCATGGCCACATCTTGTCCACCATGGCAGTAGAGGACGTCGGAGACGAACGTCTGGGGCATTCGCGTATTGAAAGTTATGTGGCGCGTGTCGATGACGTTGACGGCCGTCACTTGCCCGAAGAAGATCTTGTCGCCCGAAGCTGTGAACTTATGGCACTCGTTGCCCTCGTTGTAAAGACCATCGTCATGACCGAAGGTATAGACATTGCCGTAGTAGAAATCGACGTAGCCGACACCAGAGCTCGTGTTGAGCCATATGATGCCGTTGGAGTCGCTCATGACGCTATATACGACCTTGCCGTTGAAAGGCTTGAAGATCTCCGCGTTTTCCTCTTGGTAGGTATCCTTGTTGAAGACCTTGACACCGTCGGAGGTTCCCATGATGATCTTGCCGTTGTACTCGATGATGCACAACACGCCCTCGTCGTTGCGCCCATTCCAGCTGCGTCCGACACGTCGGAAATTGTCGCCTTCGGAAGGGCGCACCATGGCGCCGGAGCAAGAGCCAGCCCATATGCGTCCGTCGCTGTCCTCCATCGAGCAGTTGAAGACAAAATGATCCCCCTCGTCGGTAGACATTCGAGTGAACGTGACGCCATTGTACTTGTAGAGTCCGGTATGCGTTGAGACCCAAATGTTTCCAAGGCAATCTTCCGACATGTCGCGCACAAGTACGCGTTGGGCAGAGTCGGCAGCCTCGCCCGTGAAATTGACAGGTTCTATCGAGCCGTCGGAGGGGGTGTAGCGCACGAGACGCCTCGTCGTGCCGAGCATGACGGAACCTTCCTTGCGCGCCAAGACGCTAAGGACGTTCTCGTGGGGGATGCGGATTGTCTGTGAAGAGCGAGCATTCATGTCGACGCGGACAAGCCCATTGGTTCCGCACGCAGCCCACAAGATACCACCGGAAGTCGCGGATATGTCGCGCGTGGTATGGTCCATGGGGAGGTCGACATTGATGAAAGTGGTGGTGAGCTTTGGCTTCTTGGTGTCGAGCTTGACGATGCCGATATTGTTTGTCGATAGCCAAAGAATGCCATTCTCATCCTCGCGTAGGTCGTTGATGCGCGTCTGTCGGTTGAGGAACTGGTAGCAGTTAGCTATGCGGCAGGAGACGGCGCGCGACGGGCTCCATTTGAGAATCTTGTTGCCGCCGAAAGCGATCCAGAAATCGCCATCGGAGTTACGCGTCATGCAGTGGACAAGCTCGCCACGCATGAACTCGAGCTGGTTGAGGTCGGAATTGCGAAAGTCGTAGACGTAGAGACCCGTACGGGTGGCGAGAAGGAGTCGGTTCTCGTCGAGTGGGGCGATGTCGTATATGACGAGTCCTTCGAGACTGATCATGTAGGTCGACTCGTAGCGGGTGTCGAGGACGCAAAGAGAGGTTATGCCCGTGCGGATGACGATATGTCCCTGCGTGCCTGGCATGGCCATCATCTTCATACGCCCACGGCGGATGCCGTCGAGCGTGAGTTTGTGAGGCAACTCGATTCGGACGGTGCGACCCGTGATGCGGTTGCGCTTGATGACGCACTCGGGGAAGATGGCATAAATCTCGTTGCCGTAGAGGTATACGCCAAAGGCACTGGAGTCGTCGCTATCAGACTTGAGGAACTTTTGCTGACTGCCCTGACGGAAAGTGCCTGTGCGCTTGTTGTATATGTTTATGCCAGCGTCGCCGAGGGCGATGGTGATATTGAGTGGGGTGTACTCGCCAAGGCCGAGAACCCGCTTGCCATCGATGGAGGTAGAGTCTTGGATGTCGGGTTTGTAGCTGTGGATAGAGTAGCCGTCGTAGGTATTGAGACCATCGTCGGTGCCAATCCATACGAGGCCCGACTCGTCGCGGTATGTGAGATTGACGGTATTGCTACAGAGACCATCGTCGGCACCGATCTGCTCGTAGTTGCTTATAGAGACAGCGGTGAGGCGAGTGACTTCGGCGTCGAGGTCGATATATTGAGCTCGGGAGACGACGGAAGTCAGCACGGCTACGACGAACGCAACAACCCGGGTCGCGGCTTTTAGCCTCGACGAGAGACTTCGTGATGAAGTCGCGGCGTTATGGCAGCTGAGCGTCACTGTGCCTGAAGGTGATTTGTCGTCCCTCAAAGATAATCAAAAAGTTGTGGAGGTCAACACTACAAAATCCTTTGGATTCTGGAGCATATTTCAGTCGCCTTTTCGCGAGCCTCGGCGTCGGTTGCGTAGAGGTCGTCCATCGTCGGTTTGGCGGAGAAAGGCACTTGGCTCATGGTCTCGGCGACGACATCGGTCATCTGGAGGAAACCTATCTTGCCGTCGAGGAAGCGTGCGACGGCTATCTCGTTGGCTCCGTTCATGACGCATGGGGCGTTGCCTCCGCGGTCGAGAGCTTCGAGAGCGATGGCGAGATTGCGGAAGACAGAGGTGTCGGGCTTCTCGAACGTGAGAGGTCCGCAGGTCGCGAGGTCGAGATGCTCGACGGGAGACGGGAGACGCTGCGGATAGGTCAGCGCATATTGGATTGGGAGGCGCATGTCGGGCATGGCGAGCTGGGCCTTTATGGAGCCGTCGGCAAACTCAACGAGCGAATGTACGATGCTTTGGGGATGGACAAGAATGTCGATCTGCGAGGCGGGGACGTTAAACAGCCAGCGCGCCTCGATGGCCTCGAGACCTTTGTTCATCATGGATGCGGAGTCGATAGTGACCTTGGCTCCCATATCCCAGTTTGGATGACGGAGCGCCATCTGGGGCGTGACGTTGGCGAGTTGCTCTCGGCTCATGCCTCGGAAAGGGCCACCACTGGCGGTCAGGATGATCTTGCGTCGCGGAGGGTTGCCCTCGCCTTGGAGGCATTGGAAAATTGCGGAGTGTTCGGAATCGACGGGGAGTATTGGCACGCCAGCATCTTGCGCGGCTTTCATGACGATCTGACCTGCGACGACGAGCGTCTCCTTATTTGCGAGAGCTATGGTCTTGCGCGCTCGGATGGCCGCCATTGTCGGACCAAAACCGCTGAAGCCGACCATGGCCGCCACGACGACATCGACGCTGTCGGCTTGGACGGCATCCTCGATGGCGGCGGCACCTGCGAGAACCTCGATATCAGTGTCGGCGAGAAGGGCGGCGAGCCTGTCGCGGAGCGACTCGTCGGCAATGACGACACGCTCGGGTCGCAGCTCAAGGGCCTGCTTGGCCAGCAGCTCGACGTTGCGACGGGCCACGAGCAGCGTAGCCTGCATCACGTCGGAATGCATCCTTATGACGTCAACTGTTTGGGTTCCAATAGATCCGGTACTGCCGAGGATGGCGATACGCTGTCGACCTTGCACGTTTGCTTTAGCCATGATGTTCTTCTGTAAAGATGGAGGTGAGCGAGCCTTTTATTCTTGCGTCTTGGGCTCAAACTCTATGTAGTTCTCAGGATTGAGAGGCGCACCTTTATACCACAGCTCAAAATGGAGATGGGGACCCGATGAGAGCTCACCAGAGTTGCCGACCATGGCTATGGCCTCGCCTGCCTTGACGCGGGAGCCTTGCGATTTAAGGAGTTGGGCGTTATGCTTGTAGATGGAGACGAGCTGATTGTCATGCTGCACGGCTATGACGTATCCCGTCTGGAGCGTCCATTCGGAGAAGATGACCGTGCCGGCGAGGGTGCTCATGACTGGCGTGCCGTCGGAGGCGGCGATGTCGACGCCAAGATGCCCATTGCGGACACCGAATCGGTCGGTCACAATGCCTTTGAGTGGGCTGAAGAAGAAAGTGGACTCGAGTTCGGAGTTTATGGTCGCATCGGGTTCGGAGTCGTCGGCGACGTCGTACTTGTCTTGATTTTCTATGTCGGTGAGGAATGCGGACTCCTCGTCGCTCTTCGCCTGGTTGAGGTTGGCGAGCAACTGTTTGGTTACGGGCGACGTGCCTTCCTGCCCCGCATGGTCGACGCTTGCCGGCTGGTCGTCGCCGCGCAGCACGATACGGAGGTTGTTGAGCATATTGTCGCGCAGGGCGAGCTCGCTCGCAAGAGAGTCGGCACGCTGGAGATTGTGGAGGATCATGGCGCGCTCCTCGCCCGTCGGGTAGCCGGGGATATACTCGCGCAAGCCAGTGAAAGCGATGAGTACCGTCACACCAGCTATGAGGAGAATGGCGAGCGCACCGATTCCCACACCCAGGGCAATGGGGGTGAAGCGAATAGTGAAAAGCTGCTCGAACGATTTGTCAACGAAAACTGTCATCCGCAACATGCGGTGCAGCTTGCTCTCTTTCTTTTGACTATTGGACATGGCAATTCAAAAATAGGTATAATTTGGGAAATTACGCGACCCCTAATTCATTTGCCCACAAATAGTGAGGCGCCAACCCTCCTCGGAAGAAAGTCTCCGAATGAGGGTTGGCGCCTCTATCTTTGAAGCATTAAGCCCTATTGCGCATTCTTGGCCTCGCGCTTGCGGTCCGCCTCGTTGAGGAGGATCTTGCGGAGACGCATGGAGTGGGGCGTGACCTCGACATACTCGTCGCCTTGGATGTACTCCAAAGCCTCCTCAAGGCTAAAGATGGTGGGAGGAGCCAAGTGGACGGCGTCGTCGGCACTCTTGGAACGCATGTTGGTGAGTTTCTTGCTCTTGCATACGTTGATGACGATATCGCCCTCACGAGTGTTCTCGCCAACAACCTGACCAGCGTAGACCTCGTCGCCAGGGTTGATGAAGAACTTGCCGTGGTCCTGAAGCTTGTCGAGCGAATAGGCATAGGCCGTGCCGCCCTCAAGAGCGATGAGGGAGCCGTTGGTACGCTTGTCGATGGGGCCCTTCCATGGCTCGAAGCCAAGGAGTCGGTGCGCCATGACAGCCTCGCCGGCAGTCGCCGTCATGAGGTTGGTGCGGAGACCGATGATGCCGCGGCTCGGAATCTTGAAGTCCTGATGGATGCGGTCGCCATGGCGCTCCATGTTGACCAGCTCGCCCTTGCGCTGGGTGACCATCTCGATGGCCTTACCGGAGCAATCCTCCGGGAGGTCGATGGTCAGCTCCTCGATAGGCTCGCACTTCTGGCCGTCAATCTCCTTGATGATGACCTGCGGCTGACCGACTTGAAGCTCGTAGCCCTCGCGGCGCATGGTCTCGATGAGGACGGACAAGTGGAGGACGCCACGACCATAGACGTTCCAAGCGTCGGCGCGGTCGGTCTCCTCGACACGGAGGGCGAGGTTTTTCTCGAGCTCCTTGTAGAGGCGGTCCTTGATGTGGCGGCTCGTGACGAACTTACCGTCCTTGCCGAAGAACGGCGAGTTGTTGATGGTGAAGAGCATCGACATGGTCGGCTCGTCGATGGCGATGGTGGGGAGAGGCTCTGGATTGTCGCGGTCGGCAACGGTGTCGCCGATGTCGAAGCCGTCGAAGCCTACGATGGCGCAGATGTCGCCACAGCCTACGCTGTCGACCTTGTTCTTGCCCATGCCGTCGTAGACGTAGAGCTCCTTGATCCTCTGACGGACGACCGAGCCGTCGCGCTTGCAGAGGCTGACGTCCTGACCAGCCTTGAGCTCGCCACGATGGACGCGGCCGACGGCGATACGACCAGTGTAGGAAGAGTACTCCATAGAGGTTATGAGCAGCTGGGTCGTGCCGTCGTTAACCTTAGGGGCGGGGATGGTATTGATGATGGCGTCGAAAACGGCGTCGATGTTGTCGGTCTTCTGCTTCCAGTCGGTGCTCATCCAATTCTCCTTGGCAGAGCCGTAGATGGTGGGGAAGTCGAGCTGATCCTCTGTTGCGCCGAGAGTGAACATGAGGTCGAAGACGGCCTCGTTGACCTCCTCGGGGCGGCAGTTGGGCTTGTCGACCTTGTTGATGACGACGATGGGCTTAAGACCTATCTTGATGGCCTTCTCGAGGACGAAACGAGTCTGAGGCATAGGGCCCTCGAAGGCGTCGACGAGAAGGAGGCAACCGTCGGCCATGTTGAGGACGCGCTCGACCTCACCGCCGAAATCGGAGTGACCCGGGGTGTCGATGATGTTGATCTTGTAGCCGCCCCAGTTGACGGCGCAGTTCTTGGCGAGGATGGTGATGCCGCGCTCGCGCTCGAGCTCGTTGTTGTCCATGAGCAAGTCGCCAACCTGCTGGTTCTCCCTGAAGGTCTTGGCGGCCTTAAGCATCTTGTCCACAAGGGTCGTCTTACCGTGGTCGACGTGGGCAATGATCGCCACGTTTCTAATCTTTGCGCTATTATCAGCTACTGACATTTTATATCTTGATATTCTGTATTCTCTCTTATCAGAAAGCGCAAAGGTAACTATTTCAATGTTTTGCCCATCCAAGGTGCCATGTTAAAGTTCCTTTCCTGCTTTTCACAATGGCGACGCCGCCCCCACAACAAATCTTTACATTCCTCTACTTTTCATCTTTTTGCATAACTTTATATTCTGAGCGTGCGCCGCAACACTTTGAGCATCGCACCGTTTACATACAGACAGTGAACGAAACTTCCGACAGAAAAATCGACATGGTCGACCTCCATGCAGTCTACTTGCGTTACGAGACCGAACTGTCAAAAGCCATAAACACAGTAGCAGCCAGCGGACGATATATCCGAGGCGAAAACGTCCGTCAACTTGAGGCGGAACTCGCATCCTACGTAGGGACGTCCCACGCCATAACGTGCGCCAACGGCACAGAGGCCATCACACTGGCTCTCATGGCATTAGGCGTGAAAGGCGGCGACGAGGTCATCGTGCCGTCCCATTCTTTCATCGCCACAGCCGAAGCCGCCACCCTGATAGGGATTAACGTCATATTCGCAGACATAGACCCCAAATCTTTCAACATCTCGCCCCAAGACGTTGAGCGCAAGATAACGCCACGGACGCGAGCCATAATACCCGTCCACCTCTACGGGCGGATGGCCGACATGGAGCCTATCATGGACATTGCCGCCCGCCACAACCTCTTTGTCGTCGAGGACGCCGCCCAGTCGTTCGGGGCGACGCAGACGATACGTGGGCAAAAGAAAATGGCTTGCTCTGTGGGCCACATTGGGTGCACGTCGTTCTTCCCCACGAAAAACCTCGCCTGCATGGGCGACGGCGGTGCCCTCTTCACCAGCTCCGACGAATTGGCCGCCCGCATACGCATGTTTGCCAGTCACGGGAGCGTCGTCAAGTACAACAGCGAGGCCACAGGGATGAACAGCCGCCTCGACGAAATGCAGGCCGCCGTGCTGCGAGTAAAGTTGCGCCACATCGACGAGATTCTGTCACGCCGACGCTCGGCAGCCATGGCATATCGCAACGCATTGAAGGGCAACGACTTCTTCGTCCTTCCCGACTACACCGACGGTCATACGTTCAACCAGTTCACAATCCGCGTCAACTATGGTTGCCGTGACGACGTACGTCAATATCTCTCGAACCATTCCATCGACTCGATGGTCTACTACCCCACCCCAATCCACCGACAACCCGTCTTTGCCCAAGACAGCCTGTCGCTTCCCGAGACGGAACGAGCGTGCCGCGAGGTTCTGTCCATACCGATACACAGTGAGATAACGCCAGACGACATTCGCGTCGTGGCAGACACGCTGAACGCCTGGCACATAGGCGCGCACCTTGAAAAGTAGACGCTAATGGCGAGTCCCCAAATCCACCCATCAGCCATCATCGACGAAGGATGCCACATAGGCGACGACACGCGAATATGGCATTTCTGCCACCTCGTGTCGGGATGCCACGTAGGCAGCCGCTGCTCTTTAGGGCAGAATGTCGTCGTCTTGCCGACAGCGCGTATCGGCAATGGGTGTAGAATCCAAAACAACGTCTCGATATACGATGGCGTGACTCTCGAAGACGATGTCTTCGTCGGTCCGTCGGCCGTGTTCACCAACGTCATAAACCCGCGCGCATTCATCAGCCGAAAAAACGAGTACCGACCGACCCTACTGTGCCGAGGGGCGTCGATCGGAGCTAACGTCACTGTCGTATGCGGTGTCACTATAGGCGAGTACGCCCTTGTCGGAGCCGGGAGTGTCGTGACGCGCGACGTGCCGGCTTTCGCGCTCATGACAGGCAACCCTGCTCGGCAAAGAGGATGGGTGTCTCGCAGCGGTGAGAAACTGACTTTCGACATCGACGGATATGCACGCCTCTCTGGAAGTGGAGAAGTCTACTTCCTTGACGGCAAAACAGTTACCTTGATAAAAGACAATGCCAACAAAATATAAAGCCCCCTTGCGAATGGCCGTCATCGGCCTTGGCTATATTGGTCATCGCCACTTAGCGATGATCGACGCGAACAAAGAGATGCAGCTCGTAGCTGTGGCCGACGTCAAGACACCTTCAGCATGCGACGCTCCAACGGGCGTTCCTTTCTTCTCTTCCGTCGACGAGATGCTCGACGCCATGACAGATATCGACGTCTTGTCTATTTGTACGCCCAACGGCTACCATGCCGACATCGCCGTCAAAGCCCTGAACCATGGCGTCAACATCTTGATGGAGAAACCATTGGCCCTCAACACGATAGACACCAAGCGCATTGGCGACGCAGCCAAGGCTTCGGGCGCACAAGTCATAAGCGTCTTCCAAAACCGCTTCACACCGACCTCCCAGTGGCTCAAAGGCATCGTGAACGACGGCACACTCGGACCTCTTACTTCCGTCGTCATAAATTGCCAATGGAACCGCGACGGCAGGTATTATAAGCCAGGGTCATGGCATGGCACCGCAGATCTCGACGGCGGCACGCTATTCACCCAATTCTCGCACTTCATCGACATCATGCTTTGGCTTGTGGGCGACATCGACATCCTTTACGCCACATTCGCCGACTACGCGCACAAGGAAACTACAGACTTTGAAGACACGGGAGCTTTCACCTTCAAGACCCGACGCGACGGGGCGATAGGTACGTTCAACTACACAACGGCAGTCCCAGCCGAAAATTTCGAGTCGTCCATCATTCTCATCGGCACGCATGGCAGCGTCAAGGTGGGCGGGCAATACATGAGCGACGTCATCCAATGTAAGATTCCGGGCTACGAGATGCCTCAACTTCCAGCACCCAACCCACCCAACGACTACGGCGCATACAAGGGTTCGGCAGCCAACCATTGCTTCGTCTACGACAACGTGGCCGACGTCCTTCTTCGCAACGCCACCCCGACAGCCGACTACAATGACGGGGCTGCCGTAATCAGCGTCATAGAGCGAGTCCTCGCCTTCCGCAAGGGCGACTTCAAATCGCCCACCCCACTATCCTACCGACCATGACAGATTTCCGCTCTGAGCCAGTACCCAACCTCACGGTGTCTGTCACAGGGCTTGGCTATGTCGGGCTGCCAGCCGCCTTGGCTTTTGCAAGCAGGTATCATGTCATCGGCTATGACCATAGCGCAGAGCGAGTCGCCATGCTGCGCAATCGCAAAGACCCCAGCGGAGCCATAGATCCCAAGGCGTTCACCGGCGCGAATGTCGAGTTCACCTCCTCACCCGACGCAATAGCCAAAGCAAATTTCCACATAGTAGCCACCCCTACGCCCGTCGACTCCAGCAAGGTGCCAGACCTCTCGCTGCTGAAGGACGCGATGCGCACCATTGGCAAACGGATCAAGCGAGGCGACGCCGTCGTGGTCGAGAGCACCGTCTACCCCGGTTGCGTGGAGGAGGATCTGCTGCCCATCCTTGAGGAGGAGTCTGGTCTCCACGTAGATTCCGACTTCCACCTCGGCTACAGCCCCGAGCGCATCAACCCTGGCGACCCACGACACACATTTACGACAGTCCGCAAAGTCGTTGCCGCACGCACTCCCGAAGCCCTCGACCTCGTGGCGAGAGCCTACCAGTCGGTCATATCCGCCGAGGTGTTCCGAGCCTCAAGCATCAAGGTCGCCGAGGCGGCAAAGATTATTGAAAACACGCAACGCGACGTCAACATCGCGCTGATGAACGAGATGTCGCTCATATTCAACCGCATGGGCATCGAGACGAGCGACGTGCTTGAGGCGGCATCGACGAAATGGAACTTTCTCCCATTCCACCCCGGGCTCGTCGGTGGACACTGCATAGGCGTCGACCCCTACTACCTCGACTACAAGGCAAAAGAGATTGGCTACCACACTCAAATAATCAACAAAGGGCGATACGTAAACGACTCTATGGGCTGCTACGCGGCCAAAGAGACCATCAAACGACTACTTGACGGTGGCGGCGACGTCTCGCAAATGCGCATCCTCGTCATGGGACTGACATACAAGGAGAACGTGCAAGACGTGCGCAACACGAGGTCGGTCGACATTGTCAATGAGCTTCGCTCCTTCGGCATCGGCGAAATCGACATTGTAGACCCCGTGGCGAGCAAGACCGACGCAAAGTCTTTATATGGCATCGAGCCTCACGATGAGGCGGTTGGCGTATATGACGCCATCGTCGTGGCAGTTTCGCACGCGCAGTTTCGCACGCTGGGGCAAGAGTTCTTTGACGCCCACCTCCGCAAAGGCGGCGTGCTGACCGACGTCTACAACCTATTCCGATCCGTCAACGGTTTTAATATTTGGAGTTTATGACAATGCGCAGAGCCGTCATTTGCTCGCAGAGCAATTTCACCACAGACTACCGCGTCGAGAAGATGCGCCAGACGCTCGTCTCATTGGGCTATGACGTGACGCTTCTCGGGCGTAGCCACCCTCATGAAGACCGCGCCAACGCCCCTGGCATCCGCTACATGCGCCTCCTCTTTTGGCATGGCCCACTCTTCTACGCCGAACTCAACATACGCCTTTTCCTCGATCTCGTCTTCGGCAAGCGTGCAGACCTTATCGTGTCAATCGACCTTGACACCCTCGCCGGATGCCAAGCCGCCGCCCAGCTGCGACGCATTCGCCTCCTATGGGACAGCCACGAGCTGTTTCCCGAGGTTCCCGAGATTGCAGGCAAGCCGTTTGTCAAGAGAGTATGGTGGGCCGTCCAAAATTTCTGCGTCCCGAAGCTCCGCAAGACCGACGTCGCAGTCACGGTCTGTCAATCTATCGCCGATATTTTCAAAGAGAGGTATGGTCGGCAGTTTCTCGTGGTGCGCAACGCCCCGCTGGCTTCTCGCGCCATG
The DNA here is from genome assembly GCA_963607345.1 of Bifidobacteriaceae bacterium. Taxonomy (GTDB): domain Bacteria; phylum Bacteroidota; class Bacteroidia; order Bacteroidales; family Marinilabiliaceae; genus W3P20-009. The sequence continues at coordinate 46,558 of CAVDBL010000005.1, read as the reverse complement.
CAGATCGCAGATGCGTCGCCCGACGCCAACCGACCTTTCACGTTGCTCTACCAGGGTGCGGTAAACGTAGGGCGCGGCATCGAGGAGACGATACAAGCCTTGCCTTCGATGCCCGGCGTACGGCTGGTCGTCGTGGGCGGAGGCGACGTCCTTGAAGAAGTTAAGGATTTGGCAGCCAAGACGGGCGTCAGCGACAGGGTCGATTTCGTCGGTCGGGTTCCTTTCTCACAACTTCCGCCCTATATGGCGGCGGCCGACATGGGGCTTGTCTTCATGCGCAACCTCTGCCTGAATTATTACTATGCGTTGCCAAACCGAGTTTTCGACTTCGTACAGGCTCGACTGCCTATCCTTGCCAACAGGCTCCCGGAAATAGGACGCATCGTCGAGGGCGAGAATGTCGGCACCTGCATTGATGACCTCACGCCCGAGGCGATAGCCCAAGCGATAAATGACATTAAGGACAACAGGGAGCGGCTGACGCTGTGGAGAAAAAACATGGCGACATTGTCAACTAAACTGACGTGGGATAATGAGATAGAAAAACTCCGCCACATTTTGCAGTAAAGAACCTCACGACCGCTTTTTAACAGTAAAACCGCAACAAATATCACGTCATGCCGTATCAGTAAACACCTCACTTAAAACAGCTATAAGTAAAAATGAAAAGACTATTACTCCTGCTGCTCACCATGACACTCGCACAGGTATGCGGGGCGCAGATGGCCAAATTCCAGGCCTTGTACATCTTGAATTTCGCACGCAACACCTCTTGGCCGCAGGAGGATAACGGCAAACCATTCATCATCACTGTCATCGGAGACAACGCCCTCACCTCTGAGATGCGCACAGTCGTTAACAACAAGAAAGTAGGCGACCGCAACATACAAGTCTCCGAGTCGGCAACAGCTACTGGCATTCCTAAGAGCGACATCATCTATCTGGGAGAGGCAAAATCCTCACAGATCGGGCAGCTCGTGTCCGCCCAAGCCGGCAACAAGGTCCTAATCGTAAGCGGCACGAAGGGGCAATGCGCCCAAGGCGCCAGCATAGCCTTCGCCCCCGACAAGGGAAAGCTCAACTACGAGATCCACGAAGGCAACATCACAAAACAGGGACTGAAGGTGACACCAAAGCTTTACCAGTTAGGCACTCAGGTCTACTGATGCAACCATAGAACCTTAAACGATACGTCCTATCGGCGACGGGGTGGCACAAGAGCCTCCCTCGTTGCCGATTTGTTTTTCTCCAACCATACTTCGGGCTCGGCGCCTTTCGCCCCGTCCAAGCCTTCTGGACGCACAAAAGCAGAAGCGTCGGCAGATGTCTTTTCACCTGCCGACGCTTCGCTTTACTTCTATGCCGCTCCTCTAAAAAAGCTTGCCGTTCTTGAAGATGCGGTTGACAATCTCGTCGATGATGGGGAGGTCGGTCTCCGGCCATGCGAGGCTCATGAGCTGCATAGGCATGAACCACTCGGCTTTGGAGTGGTTGGTCATCTCGAAATTGCCCTCTACGATCTCGGCAAGGAACGGATGGATGTTATAGCTCTTCTTGCCATCGGCGTCAACGTGGAATGGCTCCATCTTATCGACGACGCTGATGTCGACATTTAGCTCCTCCTTCACGCGGCGCACAACGCAGTCGCTCGGAGTCTCCCCCTCCTGAGGCTTGCCTCCGGGAAATTCCCATTGGCCACTATTCGAGACGGTATCGTTCCTGCTGGCCGCCAATATCATGCCTTCCCGCACGATTACGGCACACGACACGTCAGTTGTCTGCATAGTTGATTATATAGATATGTTTATTGGGGGTCGAGTGAACTTTCACAAACAGCACGTCTGCGCTATTCGCACGTATAAAGCAAATATAATGCTTTTTTTGTCTTTATTTATCTCTTATCGGTTAAAAATGCGGATGAACAGACTTATTGTATCGACCAACATTGCATTTTATACAAACGCTCCACTTTTAGTGAATAATCATACACATAAACAATTTGCCCCCGTCAGACACGAGTCTGACGAGGGCAAATCATCGTCGGCTTGGCGAATCCGCCACCGACGGTCCTGTCCCCAGATTATTTAACTGCGGCTGGGGCTCCGCATGTCAAAAGACGGTCTTGCACTATGCGTTAACCTCTTTCTCGATGGCCAGCTTGCCACGGTAGTAGCCGCACTCACCACAGACAGTGTGGAGCTTGATAGGAGCGCCGCAGTTGGAGCATACGCCGATTGCAGGAGCGACTGCCTTGTAGTGAGTCCTGCGCTTGTCGCGACGGGTCTTGGAATGGTTTCGCTTAGGATGTGCCATTTCTTTTTTTGTTTGTTAGTTAATTAATCAGTTTACTATTCTTGTCTCGCCATGGGAGGGCGGAGTAGAATTCTTTTGTTATTCTTTGTCTGCCAGCTTCTTGAGGGCGTCCCACCTCGGGTCGGTCTGTTGACCTTGCGCCTCGCGGGACTTTCGGCGCACGTCCTCCTCGCTATGGACGACGTACTTGTCAAGTTCGTCGAGCATTTGCTCGTCGCAAGTGGGGTTGCCGTCCTCGTCAAGAGGGTGCTCCGGTCTGATCGGCAGGACGACGCACGCTTGCTCGTAGATCCACTGCGCAAGGTCGAGTCGCTCGTATACTGCGTCAACCTCATAGAGGTCGTCGTCGAGCTCCTCGTACTTGTCGCCAAGCTTCACTGTTATGCGCTCGCCGCAGTCTTCAACCGGATAGTCGAACTTGCCAAGGCACACGGAGCATTGCTGCTCGATCGTGCCGTTTATGTCGAAGTCGAGAACCATCATTTCGTCGGTCTTGCTTACGTCGACATCGACATGGAGGTTGCCATGCTCGGCGAGAGCCCCTTCGACACGGCTGAAAAGGTCGTCGCCGCAGTCGAAACTGAAGCTGTGCTTTCCGTTGGGCAATTGCCTCAATGGTATGCTGTAATCTCCCTTTTCCATCTTTCGGACTATGCGATTTCAGGGCGCAAAGTTACGAAAACAATTATCAAAAGGCAATCTGCGGCAAAAGAACTTGCGCCTTGACAGCCTAAGTTTTTTACGCAGTCAAGCCACGTCTGGAGCATGATGTCCAAACGTGGCTTGATATATTTATACGAAGCACGCTCTTTTTAGAGACCGAACTCTTTCTTCACCTTATCGACATAGTCGAGTTTCTCCCACGTGAAGAGCTCGACAGTCTTGGTATAGGTGCGCCCATTGACGAAGATGGAGACCTCGCGCACCTCGGGCTTGCGACCGAAGTGACCATAGGAAGCGGTGGGCTCGTAGATAGGATTCTTCAGCTTGAAACGCTCGATGATGGCGTAGGGGCGCATGTCGAAAATCTTGAGGACCTTCTCGGCAATCTCACCATCGGTGAGACCAACATGGCTTGTGCCATAGGTGTTGACATACAGACCTACGGGCTCAGCGATACCGATGGCGTATGCCACCTCGACGAGCACCTCGTCGGCCACGCCTGCCGCTACAAGGTTCTTTGCCACGTGGCGCGCTGCGTAGGCTGCCGAGCGGTCGACCTTGGAGGGGTCCTTGCCAGAGAACGCTCCGCCTCCATGCGCGCCCTTACCGCCATAGGTGTCGACAATAATCTTACGACCTGTGAGACCCGTGTCGCCATGAGGACCACCGATGACGAACTTGCCAGTCGGGTTGACAAAGAGCTTGAGCTTGTTGGCGTCGGCAGGGTTGCCAGCCGTGGCGTTGTCGAGGATGACGATCTCGTCCTCGAAGAGGGCTGCTATGTTGGCAGGGAGGTTCTTGGTGACGCGCGGAATGAGGATCTCCTTGACGTCGCGGCTGATGGTGGCGAGCATCTGCGCCTCGGGAGCGAAATCGTCATGCTGAGTGGAGATGACGATGGTGTCGATGCGGAGAGGGCGGTTGTCGTCAGAATACTCTACGGTAACCTGGCTCTTGGAGTCGGGACGGAGGTAGGTCATGAGCATTCCCTCACGACGGATCTTGGAGAGCTCCTCAAGGAGGCGATGGGCAAGGAAGATAGGGAGAGGCATGAACTCCTCAGTATCGCGGCATGCGTAGCCGAACATCATGCCCTGGTCGCCTGCGCCCTGCTTCTCCTTGTTGGCGCGGACGACACCCTGGTTGATGTCGCGGCTCTGGCCGTGGAGAGCGGAGATGACACCGCAGGAGATTGCGTCGAACTGGTACTCAGACTTATTGTATCCGATGGAGTCGATGACTCGGCGCGCGACATCCTGGACGGATACGTAGCCGTTGGTGCTGAGCTCGCCAGCAACGACGGTGAGACCTGTCGTCACAAGGGTCTCGCATGCCACCTTGCTCTCCTCGTCTTGAATGAGGATGGCGTCGAGCATGGCGTCAGAAATCTGGTCGGCTACTTTATCGGGGTGTCCTTCGGAGACAGACTCGGAAGTGAAGAAGTAAGACATTTTGCTTAATGCGCTAATTTATTGTTACAGAAGGAGAAAACGACTTGCCTCTTTGCGGTAAGGGCATAAAGGAAAATCGCACCCATCTTGGCTGATTACCGAGAAGGATACGAGTTCGAACGGATGCTAAAGCAAAATGAAAAGTTGGCTTTTTAGCACTTTTTTAACGTGGTTGCAAGTAGCAAATCGTTCCACTCGTGATGTCCTTGTCTCTGCTTTCGAGAGGTGGTGGAGATAACGGGAGTCGAACCCGTGACCTTTTGAATGCCATTCAAACGCTCTAGCCAACTGAGCTATACCCCCAAGATGTCAAATATCGCCAAGGGCGTCTCCCTTTGACGCTGCAAAATTATGGCAAAGAATTCTGATTTGCAATAGGGAGCAGGCAAAAAGCTTGCTATTCGGCTTGCTTTTTATCAGAATCTGACGTTTCGCAACCAGAAGACGCGTTGTCATCAGAGCCTGCGACGCCACCCGACACGACGAGTTTCATAAGCTCGACGGAGTTGACGCCCTCAAGGGGACGTACGTTGGCGGCAGGGACAACGATGAGGTCACCCATGACGCTGTAAGGGAATGGGCAGTAGACGGCAACCATCCCGTTGAGACCTATGGTCGAGAGGTCGGACTGCGTTATGAACCCGAGGCGGTTGTTCATCCCAGCCTCATCCATCTTGACCATGACAGGGTGGTCGAACTTGCGCTTCTCACCCACGAAAGCTTTCATCAGGTCGCGAACCGAGGTGTAGATAAGCTTGATGAACGGCATGCGCGACATCGTGTTGTCAAAAAGCGACACGATGCTCGGCGTCAGGAGCTTGCCGCCAAGCCACCCTATGAGCGTCACGAGCACAAGGACGAGGATAAGCCCCGAGCCTGGCACCCTCCTGACAAACGGGACGACGGCAAAAAGAGAGTCGGCGAGAGTGACGAGCGTTACAAGGACATAGACAGTCACCGCGACAGGGACGACGTAGAGAAGTCCCTTGAAGAAGTAGGAGAGAATTTGCTTCATCGGATAAGGAAGTTACGGTCGGTGTCTAACTTTAAGAATATGAACAACATGACAGAGAACCCCCATAGGGACGAGCCTCCATAGGAGAAGAACGGCAACGGGATTCCGATGACGGGCATAAGACCTGTTGTCATGCAGATGTTTATGGTGAAGTGGAAGAAGAAGACCCCCGCCACACAATATCCGTATACGCGGCTGAAGACGGAATGTTGCTTTTCTGCCAAATGGAGTATCCTAAGGAAGAAGACGACATAGACGATGACGAGAGCCGCACTGCCGAGAAAGCCCCACTCCTCACCTACCGTACAGAAGATGAAGTCGGTAGTCTGCTTAGGCACGAAATCCAACTTAGTCTGCGTGCCGGCGAGATAACCCTTGCCTGCCACGCCTCCAGAGCCTATCGCAATGAGGCTCTGGTTGACGTTGTAGCCCGCACCGAGAGGGTCGTCCTCGATGCCGAACAGCACGTTGATACGAGTGCGCTGGTGGTCGCCAAGGACATTCTCAAAGACATAGCTCGTCGCAAAAGCCGTAGAGAGTGCAATCCACACATACGCCAACAGCCACAACAGACCGCGCAGGCGATGAGACAGAGACAGAAGCAGTGCCGTCAAGGTGGCAGCCCCCATACCAGCGAGGAAATAGAGGTCCTCCATAATCTGACGTTTGAGGACGTATGTCATGACAGCCCACAAGCCGACACCGACAACAGCACCTATGCCAAGGGCGAGAGCGGCACCCCACGGCAATTGCTGCCGAGCCATGAGAATATGCATGGCGACGATGGCGACGACGGTTATGAAGATGATTACGGGCGTGGCATCGAGAAGAAGTGCCGCGATGGCGACGGCTATGCAGAGCGAGCCGATGATAAGGATGTGGGGCGTCATGCCCTCACGGAACATTGCCAGCAAGAAGACAAAATAGACGAGGGCGGAACCTGTGTCATTCTGAAGAAGGATGTAGGCTACGGGGATCAGTATGATGGTGAAGAGCTTGACGTAGTTCTTGAAATTGAACTGGAAACCGTAGCGACTCATGACTCGCGCAAGCACGAGAGCCGTGCCTATCTTGGTGAACTCGGCAGGCTGAAAGGCCACGGGACCGAGCATGAGCCACGACTTGGCACCATAGACCTCCTTGCCGACAAAGAGCACGACGGTCAGCAGCAACAACGAGACTATGTATACAGCCCACGACATCTCGACGAAAATCTTGCTATCGGAGAGCATGATGATACCGGCGCAGCCGATAGAGAGAATTATCCAGACGAGCTGCTTGGAATATTCAGTCCCGAACGAGAACTGGGCTCCTACTTCAGGATTGTAGTTGGCGGCATAGAGGTTTGCCCACCCGAAACCTACAAGCAGGACGTAGAGGAAGACGGCCAGCCAGTCTATACCCTTTCGGTATGAGGCCATGGAGCTATTGTCACTGAGCATCTTGCTGTTGGGTTTTAGGTTCTGAGGGTTCGGTCTCTTGTGGCACGGTTGCTGATGGCGCAGGCGTACCGCCCTCGGCTGGCTGTTGCTGCTTCTGCTGCTTTGGCTGCGTCTTGGGCTTTTGCTTGTCTTGCGTCGGGGGAAGGTTGATGGTGCTCATTGCCAAGATGCGATCCTCCTTCCATTTGCGCTCGGGGTCGATAGAGCCATTGATGTATTTCTCTATCATGAGGGCGGCAATTGGCGCAGCCCATGTTGCGCCGAAACCTGCATTCTCAACATAAACGGAGATTGCGATTTGCGGATTCTCACGAGGAGCGAAGGCCATGAAGATGGAGTGGTCGCGACCATGTGGGTTCTGAGCCGTTCCTGTCTTGCCACACACCTTGATGCCTGGAATCTGGGCAGCTCGCGCTGTGCCGCCGAATGGGCTCCACACGGCAGCCTCCATGCCGTCTTGCACGACTGTGAAAGCCGCGGTATCGATACCCGTCTCACGACGTTGCGTGTAGAGGCTGTCGATATGACCTCCTGAAATCTTGTGAACCACGTGAGGCGTTATGAACCATCCCTTATTGGCTATCGTAGCAGCAACATTTGCCATCTGGATTGGGGTCAGAAGCAACTCACCCTGGCCGATGGAGAGAGAGACGACACCGAGGGAGTTCCAGTTTTTGCCCTTCACCTTATCGTAGTATGCGGAGTTGGGAATGAAACCACGATTCTCGTTGGCAATGTCGATGCCGAGCTTGTAGCCGAGACCGAACTTGACAAGGTGGTCTTTCCAACAGTCGAGACCCACCTTGACGCTGCCGAACTTCTTATTGTCTATCAGCTCGCGGAACTCATAGCAATAGTAGGCGTTGCAGGAGTTCTGTATCGACTGTCGGAGGTCGAGGGGCGAGGCGTGGCCGTGGCACCCGAGGTGGAAAGAGCCGATGGTGTAGCCATGGCTGCACGGGTAGCGCGTGTTGGGCGTCACAGTTCCTTCGGCGAGACCTATGAGGGCGTTGATTGTCTTGAAAGTAGAGCCAGGTGGATACCATGCTTGGATGGCACGGTTGAAGAGCGGCTTTGTGGGGTCGGTCGAGAGGATCGGGAAGTTGACAGAGCGTTGGCGACCGACGAGGAGGCTTGGGTCGTAAGTTGGTGCGGAGACCATGGCGAGAATCTCGCCCGTCTGGGGTCGGATGGCCACGATGCTGCCTGTCTTGCCTTGCATGAGTTTCTCGCCGTAGGCTTGGAGGTCGATGTCGAGCGAGAGAGTCAAGTCGCGACCCGAGACTGCTGCCGTATCATACTTACCCTCATAGAGTTCGCCCTTCGTACGACCAAGCACGTCGACCATAATGTAGTTGACGCCCTTTTTGCCACGAAGGTCTTCCTCAAAGGAGCTCTCGATGCCAGAGATGCCGACATAGTCGCCTGGGGCGTAGTAGGGGTTCTTCTCGATGAACTTGTCGCTCGCCTCACCAACATAGCCGAGGACATTAGCCGCCACCGGGTACTCGTATTTGCGGAGGGTACGACGTTGGGCGTAGAAACCTTTGAGGCGGTAGAGCTTCTCTTGGAGTGCGGCGTAAGTCTCGTCAGAAATCTGTCGGAGGAAGATGACGGGCTTATGCTGCGAGGCGCGGCGTCGACGGATTTGTAGACGGACATTGTCGAAGAGCTTGCGGAGCGTGGGCATGTCGATGCCAACAGTCTGGCAGAAATCGACACTATCAAAAGGAGCAACCTCCTTGGGGACGATGACAATGTCGTAGACAGGCTGGTTGGAGACGAGGAGCTTGCCCGTGCGGTCGTAGATGAGTCCGCGCGAGGGGTACTGGACAACCTTGCGGCGCGAGTTCATGTCGGCGGCCTCACGATAGTCGTCCGTCAGGATCTGCACATAGAGGAGTCTTGCGATGATGATCAGACCAAAGAGGATCATCAATCCTCCGACCACAAGTTTTCGGTTCTCGAACATCTAAGGGGAAGATATATTTAGTCGTCGGAAGCTCCCGTCACGGAGTTGGGCGCAAAGTTCTCGAGCAGGACAATCAGGACTGTCGAGGCGATGATGCTCAGCACGATACGGATGAGCGTCGGGTAGAGATAGAAAGAATCGAACTGCTCAATGAGGAACAAGGCAACGTGGTGGACAGCCACCATGATGATGGTGTAGCTGGCGAACCAGAGCGTGCCGTAGCTCTTGGAGCTTGGCATGTCGCCCTCCTTGTACGTCGCATTGCGGAAGGCAATGAGGCGCAAGACATGGGGACGCAGGTATGCTATGAGGATGCAGGCGGCAGTATGCATGCCAGGGGTGTTGGCGGAGAGGTCAACAACGAGACCTGCCACGGCAGCCATCAGCATAAGAATCCACGTTGGCGTTCCGAAAGGGGCGAGGAGGATGAAGATAATGTAAATGAACGGGTTGCAGAGACCGAGGAAGTCGAGATTGTCGAATACCACGACTTGCAGCAATAGGACCACGACGAAGATGATGGCCAGGCGTATGAGGTTGGCTGTATTACTCATGATCCACAGAGTTTTCTAATTTGAGACGTTCGGCGGCAGTAAGATCCTCGATGATGTAGACATCGTAGACGGAGTTGTAATCTACAGCGAGGTCGGCATCGATGTCGAGGAAGCCACCATTGCGGTCGGGCTCGATGGAGCTTACGGATCCGACCATAAGACCTTCGGGGAAGAAGGCGGACGCGCCGCTCGTCACGATCGTGTCGCCAATCTCGACATTGGCATGCTCGGGGATGTCAGACACCTGGGCGCGAAGGGGGGACAGCCCGTCCCACAACATTTGACCACGGTAGTTGCTGCCTTTCACCTTGACGGAGAGGCGCGACGACGTGTTGATGATTGGCAGCACGAGAGCGAAGCGATCACTTACGGCAGCCACGAGACCTACGACGCCTTGGGCATTGATGACAGCCATGTCTTGACGAATGCCATCAGAAGCACCACGGTCGATGGTGAGCATGTTGCGGCTGCGGTTTGTCGTGGAGCCTACGACGTGAGCCGTACGGAAGCGGAAGTCGGGCAATTGGCGCGCAAGGGGGATGTCGGCGAGAAGGGAGTCGGGCATGGCGTCGAGCTGGGCGCGCAGAGAAGCCACCTCTTGTTGGAGCGCAAGGTTTTGGGCTGTCAGCGCACTATTGGCATCGGCGAGAGCGAAGTATCGCCCTACGGAGCTTGTAAGTCGGAAGACATTGCCGGAAATGGCGTTTGCCGACGAGAGGTAAGCTGCCCTATGGTAGTCGTTACATGTCAGGATAAGCGCCGCAGCTAAGGCCTCAAGGATGAGGAACAGGATGGTCGTTGTATGCCGTTGTAGGAATTGGAAGAAGTTGTTCATCGGCTGGGCAATGTGACGAGGGGAGTTGTCTGGTCAGTATTCTGAAGCCCCGCCAACCGGGCTGCGGCCTTGACAAGGGGGTTGTTGAAGTCTCCTGTATGGGCAGCGGGCCGGGGCGGGGCCAGAGATGGACTTTTTAAAGATTGTCTGCCTTGCGCTGACGCTTTTCTTATTAGCGGAGCAGGTAGGGAAGACCGCGATGGCGGTTCTTGAGAGCGATGCCTGTTCCGATTGCCACACTGTGGAGAGGGTTCTCGGCGATGTGGAACGGGATATGGATCTTGTCGGTCAAACGTTTGTCAAGACCGCGGAGGAGAGCGCCACCGCCAGTGAGGTAGATGCCGTTGTTTACGATGTCGGCGTAGAGCTCTGGGGGCGTCTGCTCAAGAGCGGACATGACGGCTGCCTCGATTTTTGCAACGCTGCGCTCGAGAGCGTGGGAAATCTCCTGGTAGGAGACGGGGACTTCGAGAGGGAGAGCCGTTGACATGCTTGGACCCTGAACGACGAAATCGTCGGGAGGGGTCTCAAGCTCTGGGAGGGCGGAGCCTACGCCAATCTTGATGCGCTCGGCCATAATCTCGCCGACCTTGATATTGTGCTGGCGACGCATGTGCTCTTGGATGTCGAGGGTGAGGTCGTCGCCTGCGATACGGATGCTCTTGTTGGTCACGATGCCGCCAAGGGAGATGACAGCGATCTCTGTCGTGCCGCCGCCGATGTCGACGATCATGTTGCCCTGTGGAGCCTCGACGTCGATGCCGATGCCGAGAGCCGCAGCCATAGGCTCGTAGATGAGGTAAATCTCACGACCGCCAGCGTGCTCGGCGGAGTCGCGGACGGCGCGAAGCTCGACCTCGGTAGAACCGGAGGGGACGCATATCACCATTGTGAGAGACGGTGTGAAGAAGCGCGGCTGCGGGAGGAGCTTAATCATGCCGCGGATCATCTTCTCCGCAGCGTTGAAGTCGGCAATGACGCCGTCGCGGAGAGGTCGGATGGTGTAGATGTTCTCGTGTGTCTTGCCGTGCATCTGCCTTGCCTTTTGGCCGATGGCTATGGTACGGTCGGTATGTTTGTCGAGAGAGACGATGGACGGCTCATCGACCACGATTTTGTCATCGTGGATGATGATGGTGTTGGCCGTACCAAGGTCCATTGCCAGTTCTTGAGTGAGGAATGAGAAAAGTCCCATGGTTCCTTAAAAAGTGTGAGGTGTGGTGGTATGTCTGGACTAATGCTTGAAGTGGCGTGTTCCTGAGAAGACGAGAGCCATGCCGTTCTCCTTGCAGAAGTCGATTGTCTCATTGTCGCGGATGGAGCCGCCCGGCTCGATTACCGCATTGATGCCTTCGGCATGTGCGATCTGCACGCTGTCGCCGAAGGGGAAGAAAGCGTCGGAGCCCATGACCGCGCCCTTGAGGTCGAGACCGAAGTGGTGGGCCTTCTCGATTGCGTGCTTGAGGGCGTTGACGCGGCTGGTCTGACCCATGCCACTGCCGAGGAGCTGCTGATTCTTGGCGAGGACGATGGCGTTGCTCTTGGTGTGCTTGACGATCTTCTGTGCGAAGATGAGGTCTGCAATCTCAGCCTCAGTAGCAGGGCGCGCGCCCTTGTTCTCAAGGGATGCGGGAGTCTCGGTGGCGTTGTCGCGATCTTGGACGAGGTAGCCGTTGAGGCAGGAGCGGACGGTCTTATTGTTGAGGGCGCAATCTTTGCGTACGAGGATGATGCGGTTCTTCTTTTGCTTGAGAACCTCAAGAGCGTCGGCATCATAGGCAGGAGCGATGACGACCTCGAAGAAGATCTTGTTCATCTCGTCGGCTGTCGCCTTGTCGATGGTGCGGTTTGTTATGACGATGCCGCCGAAAGCGGACTCTGGATCGCCTGCGAGAGCGTCTTGCCATGCTTGGAGGAGCGTCGGGCGGACGGCTACGCCGCAAGCGTTATTGTGCTTGAGGATGGCGACGGTGGTGTCGGAGAAGTCGTTGATGAGGCCGACAGCGGCATCGATGTCGAGGAGGTTGTTGTAGGAGATCTCCTTGCCGTGGAGCTGGTCGAACATCTTGGCGAAATCTCCATAAAAGGCACCTTGCTGATGAGGGTTCTCACCATAACGGAGATGCATACGACCGTCGGCGGTGACGCGGAGACCATCTTGCTTGTCGCGGTCGAAGTATGAGAAGATGGCGGAGTCGTAGTGGCTGGAGACGCCGAAGGCTTGGCGAGCGAGGTCGTAGCGATCCTCTTCGTCGGTCTCGCCGTTATTTGTTTTGAGGAGCTCTGCGAGTTGAGCGTATTGAGCCTTGGAAGCTACGATGACAACGTCCTTATAGTTTTTAGCCGCGGCGCGGATGAGGGAGATGCCGCCGATGTCGATTTTCTCGATGATGGCCTGATTGTCGGCACCGCTTGCGACGGTATCCTCGAATGGGTAGAGGTCGACAATGACGAGGTCGATCTCGTTGATATTGAATTGCTGGAGCTGCTGGAGGTCTTGAGCGTTATCGCGGCGAGCGAGGATGCCGCCGAACACGCCCGGGTGGAGAGTCTTAACTCGACCGCCGAGGATGCTTGGGTAGCCGGTGACATCTTCTACGGCAGTTACTGGGACGCCGAGGCTCTCAACGAATTTCTGCGTGCCTCCGGTGGAGTAAATTTTGACGCCAAGTTTGCCGAGGGCAGTGACTATTTCGTCGAGACCGTCCTTATGGAAGACGGAGATGAGCGCTGACTTGATTTTCTTCGAGTTCGACATGTCCTTAAAAAATTCTATAATGCGCAAAAATAGCGAATTTGTAAAGAAGTGGCAATTGATATTTAAGGGCAGACGGAGAAAAAGAAGAGGAATTTGAAAAAAATCACGCCTTACTGTAGTAGCGTCTGACAATCACCTTCACAGGATACCAAGCGGCGATGGCAGCGAGCGTGACGACGGCAAAGAGAACCGCCACGACATCGGAGAACCAGAGCTCGACGGGGTAGGCGTCGATGATATAACTCTCGTCGCCGCCGAAGCCTACGATGCCCCATTTTTGTTGGGCGAGCGTCAGCGCGATGCCGAGAATCAGCCCAAGGATGGCACCGCCGACAGAGAGCAACCATCCCTCATAGAGGAAGACACGAGTCACAAGGCTCTCGTCGGCACCGAGCGAACGGAGGACTGAGATGCTCTCTTTCTTCTCGAAGATGAGCATAGACATGGAACCTATGATATTGAAAGCGGCGATTAGGGCGATGAAGAGAAGGATGGCAAAAGCCATAAGCTTCTCGACTTCCATCATTTTGAAGAAGCTCTCGTGCTGGAGCCACTTGTCTTTTACAACGAGACCGTCGGGCAGGCGCGAGCGGAGGACGTCGGCGAGGTCGGTCGGCGAGGTCAGAGAGTCGGCGCGGAGGGAGATGCTGGTGACTTGGGAGTCAGAATAGTCAAAGAGAGAGCGCGCCATCGAGATTGAGGCGAGGACGAGGGACGCATCATAGTCGGCTTGTTGGACAGAGAAGAGCCCCCCTACCCTCTCGACACGCTCGACGAAAGAGGTCTCGGGACGGGACATGTTGATTTTGCCGAGACGCTTTGGAGCGTAGAATACGACATTGGGGACAAAAGAGACGGAAGAGACGGAGAGCTGCGTGGCCAGAGCCTCGCCAAGGAGGCATCGCCCCGGGGCAAAATGACCCTCGACGGTTATGGAGTCAATGCTCGTGACCTCATTGTAGTTAGCCCCGACGCCCATAATCGTTGCTGGGACTTGGCGTTTGCCATAGCGCAGCAGGGCGTTATCCTCAACGACCTCGGACCATGCGGCGACGCCAGGGCAACCATCGATAGCGGCACGTGTAAGCGAGTCGAGCTCGAAGACCTTGCCCTCGGCAGCCTCGATACGGAGATCGGGGTCGAAAGAGCCGAAGAGCCTTGAGACCAAACCATTGAGACCATTGAATACGCTGAGAACCAAGATGATGGCTGCCGTAGCGACTAAGACACCGAGAGCCGAAATCGCCGATATGATGTTTATGGCGTTTTGGCTTTTATGGGCGAAGAGATATCGCCTCGCTATGAGCAACGGAAGGAGGTGGCGACTCAATGGAGGAAGTTGGTAAGCCCCTTTTTACTTGAAAGCCTTGACGATGAGACCCGTGCCGCTCTTATGCGTGCGTGCGACATCAGCCCAGTTGAGGAGAAGGCAGAAGGGGAAAGTCAGGATGTAATAGAATGGGAGAATTACGAAGAACGCTTTCGTCACATTGAGGAGGGAGATTGGCCACTTCATGGAGAGCACCCAAGAGATGTGCCCCGGCGTGCCGTAGGAGTAGGCAGCCTCGACACGAGAGAAGCCGGCTCGACGAAGCTTGGCGTCAATGTCGTCGATATTGTAGCCGTCGCGTACGTGCTCGTCGATGAAGCCGTGCACCTCGCCATCGTGATGATCGTGCTCGTCGGCATCGGAGCCTCCCTTGTCGGAGGGCGTCGAGATGAGGAGCATGCCGTCAGGGCGGAGAGAAGCATGAAAATTGGCAAAGACCGCCTCGTCGGCCTCGATATGCTCCATGACATCGACAGAGAGGATGAGGTCGTAGGAGTCTGGGCGGGAGAACGTCGTGAGATCCGCCTCTTCGAACTTGACCTTGTCGGCGAGACCGAGCTTGGCGAAGAACCCGTTGCAATCGGCGATCTGCTCCTCTTTTACATCCACGCCCGTGACCGTCCCACCATTGCATAGACTTGCGAGGCGGTAGGAATATTGACCGAAGCCGCTACCGGCATCGAGGGCATCGGCTTGCTTTCCACCACGAGCCTTAGCCCATTTGCGGAGAGCCTTGCGAATATGCCACGAGCGGAGCAGGAGCAGGTCGAGGAGCTTGTAGAAGAGGATGCGGAGGTTAGGCGTAGAGTTGAAGAAACTGCCGAGCGACCGCTTTATGGGATCGTAGTGCATAGGGGCGTAAGTGAACGATTTTGTCTTGTGGCGTGGCGTTGATTACTTCTCCTCGTCGGGGTTTACGTCTTGCGCCTGCCAGCCTTCGGGGCGAGTCATAGCCTTGGTCTCGTCGGCGAGGAGACCGTCGATATTCTCAAGGTAGCCGAGACTGTCGTCGATGAAGAAGGCGGGCTCGGGGACGATGCGCAGTTGCTTGCCAATTCGCTTGCCGAGTGCGTAGCGGACAGAGACCTTGTTCTTGTTGATGTTGTCGAGAACCTCCTGGGCTTTGGACTCGGGGAAAACGGAGATATAGAACTTTGCGACGGAGAGGTCGGACGAGACGCGTGCGATAGTGACGGAGAGCATGGTTCCGAGAGTCACCTCGGCGAGCTCGCGTTGGAACATTTCAGCTACCTCTTTTTGGAGGAGGCGTGATATTTTCTTTTGCCTTGTAGATTCCATGATGAGAGATTATTGGGGCGAAGACGCGCCATTCCTTGCCGAATAGGGGTGGCAGGGGATGGCGCGAATATAGTTCTTTATTTAAAATGATTCAAACAAAAGGGTCTTATTCGACCGTGACGGACTTGGCGAGATTGCGGGGCTGGTCGACGTTGCAACCGCGCATGACGGCGACATAGTAGCTGATGAGCTGGAGCGGGACGACGGAGACGAGCGGGAGGAGAGCCTCGTCGCATTCGGGGATTTCGATAACGTAATCTGCCATTTTGCTGATTTCGGTATCGCCCTTGGTGACGATGGCGATGACCTGCCCGTGGCGCGCCTTGACCTCTTGAATGTTGTTTACAATCTTATCGTAGAACTTGTCATGGGTTGCAAGAACGAAGACTGGCATACAATTGTCGATGAGGGCGATAGGGCCATGCTTCATCTCGGCAGCGGGATAGCCCTCGGCATGTATATAGGAAATCTCCTTCAGCTTCAGGGCACCCTCAAGAGCGACGGGATAGAGGTATCCGCGTCCGAGGTATATGGCATTTTGAGCGAGCTGGTAGGCGCGAGAGACTTCGCGGATGTGGGCCTCGGAGTCGAGAACCTGCGAAATGAGGCTTGGCACCGCGACGAGCCCATCGATTAGCTTGGTGAAGCGGTCTTCATCGAGCGTTCCTCGCTTGCGACCGAGAGCGAATGCCATCATGGCGAGCACGACGACTTGGGAGGTGAAAGCCTTAGTGGAGGCGACTCCTATCTCTGGACCCGCATGGGTGTAGATGCCGGCATCGGTCTCGCGGGCTATGGAAGAACCTACGACGTTGCAGATGCCGAGGACAAGCGCGCCTTGCTGATGCGCCATGCGTATGGCGGCGAGGGTGTCGGCCGTCTCGCCACTTTGGGAGATTGCGATTATGACATCGTCGCTATTGATGATTGGGTCGCGGTAGCGGAATTCGGAGGCGTATTCGACCTCGACGGGGATACGCGCGAATTGCTCGAAGAGGTATTCGCCGACGAGACCTGCGTGGAAAGAGGTGCCACAGGCGACGACTATGATTCGGCGGGCAGTTACGAGACGTGGCATGGCGTCGGCTATGCCGCCAAGGGTTATGGTGTGGGAGTCGGGGAGGACGCGTCCGCGCATGGTGTCGGCGATGGACTGCGGCTGCTCGTGGATCTCCTTGAGCATGAAGTGGTCGAAGCCGCCCTTGCTAATGTTGTCGAGGTCGAAGTCGACATGGGTAATGACGGGATCGAGGTGGACGTCGTTGAGGTTGGAGACATTGTAGCCGTTGCGTGAGAGGACGGCTACCTGCTCGTCGTCAAGATATATGAGACGGTCGGTGTACTCGATTATGGGCGTGGCATCGGACGCGATGAAATACTCCCCTTCGCCCACGCCAATGGCGAGTGGGCTGCCCTTGCGCGCGCCGATGAGGATGTCGGGCTCGTCGGTGCAGATAATGGCGAGGCCATAGGCTCCGACGACGCGACGGAGAGCCGCTTTGACGGCTTGCTCGGCGGTGAGACCATCTTCGAGATAGAGATTCTCGATGAGGTTGGCGAGAACCTCGGTGTCGGTCTGGCTCTTGAAAGTATATCCTTTCTCGGCGAGGCGGGCCTTTATCTCACGGTAGTTCTCGATGATGCCGTTGTGGACAACGATGAACTTGCCGTTCATGGAGGCGTGAGGATGGGCGTTGGTGTCGTTAGGCTCGCCATGCGTCGCCCAACGGGTATGGCCGATGCCTATGGTGCCGGTGAGGTCTTGACCTTTGACCATCTGGAGGAGGTCTGCCACCTTGCCACGACACTTGCGGATCTTGAACTCACCATCATTGAGGATGGCGACACCAGCGGAGTCGTAGCCGCGGTATTCGAGACGTTGAAGACCTTTAATGACGATCGGCCAGGCGGAGCGTCCGCCGATATATCCTACGATGCCACACATAAGAATATGGAGAGGAGAAGTTAGTTTTACTTTAGAAGACTTGGCGCCGACCGCAGGTTTCAGTGGCGGCGTATAGCTATCAAAGATAGTAAAAAAAGGAATGCCGCGGAGGTTTTAGGGCCGCGGCATTCAGTGGTATTGCGAGTTGGAAAACTACTTGGTGTCGTAGCCCCACTTGATGTATTGCGCACCCCAGGTGAAGCCGCCGCCGAAAGCCGCAAGGATGATGTTGTCGCCCTTGTGGAGCTGCTTCTCCCACTCGTAGAGGCAGAGGGGGATTGTTGCGGAGGTGGTGTTGCCGTAGCGTTGGATGTTAATCATGACCTTTTCGGAAGGGAGCTCCATGCGCTCAGCGGTAGCCGCAATGATGCGGAGGTTAGCCTGGTGAGGGACGAGCCATGCGATGTCGTCGGCCTTGAGGTTGTTGCGTTTCATGACCTCGACAGTGGCGTCGGCCATGTAGGTGACAGCGTATTTGAAGACCTGCTTGCCTTCCTGGTATACGAAATGCTTATGCTGGTCGACAGTCTCGTGGCTTGCGGGCATGACGGAGCCGCCAGCAGGAATCTTGAGCCACTCGCGGCCGAAGCCGTCGGCGTGGAGGTTGCTGTCCATGAGTCCGAGCTCCTCTTCAGTGGGCTCGACGAGGACGGCTGTCGCGGCGTCGCCGAAGAGGACGCAGGTGGTGCGGTCGGTATAGTCGACGATGGAGGACATCTTCTCGGTGCTGATGAGGATGGCCTTCTTCTTGGAGCCAGACTTGATGTATTGGCTGACGAGGTCGAGACCGTAGAGGAAGCCAGAGCATGCGGCGTTGATGTCGAAAGCAATGGTCTTGTGGATGCCGACCTTGTCGCAGATGATGGCTGCAGTGGCGGGGAGAACCATGTCGCCGGTGACGGTGGTACAGACGACGAGGTCGACGGTCTGGAGGTCGAGACCCGTCTTACGGACAAGATCCTCGACGGCTTTGGCACCCATATCGGAAGCTCCGAGGCCCTCGCCTTTGAGGATTCGTCGCTCCTTGATGCCGACACGCGTCATGATCCATTCGTCGTTGGTGTCGACCATGCGGCTGAGCTCGTCGTTGGTGAGGCGGTACTCGGGCGTGAAGGCGCCGACGCCCGTAATTACAGCGTTTATCTTTGACATTATTATCTAATGGTGATTTGTTTTTCGAATGAGACGAGATGTCCTCGTTGGGGAGCAAAGTTATAAATTAATTTTCAGATAGGTAGACAGGCTACCATGTCTCATCATAATACTTGCGGAGGTCTCGGATGTCGGCGTTGGAGTCGAAGTCGCCACGCAGGATGGTGAAGTCGGCATCTTGACCGGCGAGGTCGGTGTCGAGACCATAGCTTGTTTTCATCTTAGGCCCCCACTCACGGGAGGCATCGGCAAGGGTTGCATCCTTGATGGCGCGGCAGGCCTCAGCGAGGTGCTGTACAGCATCTTTGAAGTCATCCTCGGTGTCATTATATCCGTACCATTGGCGGGCTTGACCGACACTCCATCGGATGGCGAGCGAAGGCGCACGTTCTGCCAAAGAGCGGAAATCGTCAGCCGCTTGGGCAACAGAAGAGTAAGACCCTTCGGCAATCTTGCGCTCGATGGAGCGGACCTCATCGAGAGGGGCTATGAGACCTCCGGCGTCGACCCATTCGCAGTCGAGGCTCTCGCTCTGACCGCGGTCGTGGGAGTAGGCTTTGGCGAGGTAGAGGTCGATTGCCTGACGGTAGGCGACGGCAGCCCGGGGAAGAAGGGCGCGCTTGATGCGGAGACCGCCCTCGATAAGGTGCTCAGCCTTGCTTTGTGACAGCTCGCCCTCGATGCGTCGGACGGCAGTCATCATCTTGCTGACCGTTATGGGATTGAGGACATCGTAGCTTATGGCGTCGGCTTTGAGAGTCCGTCGGTCGCGGGAACGCCATTTCTTCCAGTCGCGGAAAAGCCCCATGGTTCGGAGATTTTGCGCCACTATGAGGTGGCTCTCGCCATCCTTCTCGGCGAGGACGGAGAACGGGAAGGCGGTGGTGTCGGGATTTGTCTTATGATGGCCGACAACCATCGTGAAATCGCCTATGTGGGCAGGATAGAGGAGATAGGAGCCGGAGCCAGTCTTGACGCCGCGATTATATACCGCCTGCTCGATAGGGCCGAGACGGTACTGGTGGTTGCTGCCATTGGTGGAACTTCCCGCATTGAAGAACGAGTAGGCTCCCGCAATGAGGAGAGAAGACTTGTGGTGGCTGACAGTATATGGACCGGCGAAAACTGCAACCGCCTCGCCACATAGGAGTTGGGTGTTGGCAAAAGCGAGAACATCTTGCGCCACGAAGCCCTCGGCAATGGTGGCACACTGACCAACGAGGCAATTGTGGAGCTTCGCGCCCGAATTGACCTCGGCACCCTCGGCGAAGACAAAAGAGTCGGCCTCGACATTGGAGCCTACGAAGGTTGGTTGCTCTGGATGTGAGACGATGGAGCCGTGGCGCAGGGAGGATGCGCCATCGATAACGGCGCGTCGTCCGATGCGGACATTCTCGATGAGACGAGTGGAAAAGATGTGTACATCCTTTGCTATCTGAGCCGTCAGGTCTGCCGCTTCGGCACGGACAAGACGCTCGTAGCCCTCGACGAGACCAGACTCGTAGCGGTGCATGGCGACACAGTAAGCGACATTGGACGTAAGTGAAGCAGAGAGCGCGACTTCGCGTCCACCGCCCTCGTTGACTACGCATACCCTTGTGCCGATGCCAAAATTGCCATCGCCTGCTACGATGCGACCGCAGTCGACCGCCACGAATCGACCACCGACATCGTAGCCGTCGATGAGAGCGACATCTTGGATGTAGAACCAATCAGCTATGTTGACATTTCGGAGCGTCGTACGGATGATTGACGAAGGGAGGTTGCCCATGTCGTGACCAGAGGAGGTGGCATGGACGGATCCGCTCATGTCGCCAAGGCGGACATTGCCAAGGAAATTGACACCGACGACGCGGTCGGCGTTGAACTGCCCGCGGACTTGCACCGCAGCCCAGTCTTCTGCCAGGCAACCTTGGCTCTTGAGTTGCCTGACCTCTGCCTCAGAAAGTTGGCGATAGTCGTTTTCGATTTCCATAGTAACTTGTTTTTAAGCCTTCCTCGCCTCGCGGAGAGACATGACGACGGCAGCGATGATCAGCAGCACAACGACGATGGACGCCACAGTGGAGATGTTGTTGCCGATGATGAAACTCTTTGGACGGAAAGAGAACTCGATGGTATGGTTGCCAGCAGGGATGCGGAGAGCGCGGAGGGTATAGTCGGCGCGGAGAATTGGAGATTCGGCGCCGTCGATTGTGGCGACCCAACCGGCAGGGTAGTAAATCTCGCTGAAGACGGCAAGACCATCGGCTGAGGAATTGCTCTGATAGGTCACGCAGTCGGGAGCATAAGCCGTCTGTCGGATTGACGCTGAAGAGTCAGTCGTGAAGGTGGCAGCCTCGGAATCCTCGAGTATAGCGACACGCTTGAGGTCGGCGGAGGAGATGGCGGCGAGGGCATCATCGGGCGACGAGACGGGCTGAACCTCGGAGACGAACCAAGCCTCGGGGAAGGCGTAGTGGTTGACGAGCGGGGCTTGCTTAGGATTATAGATCATGTATCGGCAGCCGAGCATGTTGAGCGCAGGGGAGGCGGACATGGCGGCATCGATGGCGGCGTAGTCCTGCTTTTGGAGCGCGGCGAGGAGCGACTGCCACTCTGGCATGAGATGGGCGTCGATGAGATCTTGGTAGCGACGGAGCTTAGCACCATGGTAGCCGCCGACAGAGTGGTGGTAATAGGATGTGAAGACCTCGTTGAAGGGGTTGGTGTAGAGAGACATGACGCGGTGTGGCGTCTTGTCGGCGAGAATGGCCTTGTCGGCTTCGGAGATAGCGAAGTTGCGGCTCTCGGAACGAGGAACGAAATTGTCGGACGAGAGGTAGCGACGATCGACGCCCCAGAGGTCGATGAGAGTGAGGACAGCCACCGTGGCGAGCATGATCTTGGAATTAATCTTGCGGACGGAGCAGAACCACAGGGCGGAAGAGGCGAGCAGGATGAGAACGGCCGAGCGGAGCGCATCGGAGCGCGTCAGTTCGACACGGGCATCGACGAGCGTCTGCTCAAGAGTGGCGTAGATTGGGTTTTGCGCTTTGAGCTGGACAAACTGTGCAGCCTCTTGGGGGCTGAGGAAATCGTAGAACAGCGTCGGGACGGCAGCGAGAAGAAGAGCGACGCCTGCAGACAGACCGAGAGCTCCGAAGAACTTGCCTGGCTGGTATTTGATGTCCTCTGGATTATCGTAGATGGCCTTGAGGCCGAGCATGCCGAGGAGGGGGATTGTGACCGTGGCAATGACGAGAGCCATCTCGACAGTTCGGAACTTATTATACAGGGGGAAATGGTAGAACATGAAATCCGTCAGGAGCGGGAAATTCTTGCCCCATGCGAGGAAAATGGAGAGAACTGTTGCGGCAATGAGCCACCATTTGACACGACCCTTGTAGTAGAAACATCCGACGAAGAAGAGGAAGCAGACGATCGCACCCACGTAGACAGGGCCTGAAGTGAAGCTGCGTCCTCCCCAGTAGCTTGACTGCTGGGCGACGATCTGACCTATTTGCGGATCGGCCTCACGGACTGCCTTCACCTTATTGCCGATTGCCTCGCTTGCTCCGCCGACGACATTGGGGACGAGGAGCGTCGGGGTCTCACCGACTCCGTAGCTCCAGCCGAGCGCGTAGTCCTTGTCGAGACCGGAACTCTCCTTTTGCCCGTCGACCGCCTTCAGCTCACTCTTGCCGCGGATGGAATAGGCTCCATACTCGTAGGTCGTCCAAAGGTTCGTGGCACTTGGGAGAATGGCGAGGATGGCGGCAACGGCTAAGAACGCGATGCTGACACCAAAACTGCGGAG
Organism: Bifidobacteriaceae bacterium; assembly: GCA_963607345.1. GTDB lineage: Bacteria > Bacteroidota > Bacteroidia > Bacteroidales > Marinilabiliaceae > W3P20-009. Next base: position 24,030 of record CAVDBL010000005.1, on the reverse strand, counting down.
GGCGTGGGAACGTATGGCGAAGATTAGCTCGATTATGACGAGAAGGGCGATGGCGAGAGCGAGATAGTAGGTTATCTGGACATGGTTGTATGCCAACTCGAGACCGAGGGCCACCATGGTGTATACGGCACCGAGGATTCGCTTGCCACCGAAAGTCATGAGCACGCCTCCGATGACGAGCGGCATCATGGCAATGGCGTAGCACTTGGTGATATGCCCTGCAGCGATGATGATTATGTTATAGGAGCCGAGGGCGAAGGCGAGCGAACCTATGATGGCGATATTGCGTCCGACGCCGAGGCTGAGCAGCATGATGTAGAAGCCTACGAGATAGAGGAACACGATGGCCACGGTGGTGTATGGGAGACCGAGGCGGATGGCGTGGGAGAGGCGGTAGAAGATGTTGTGGCTGGAGTCGGACTTGATTTGATAGGCCGGCATGCCGCCGAACATGGAGTCGGTCCACTGCGCCTTCTCGCCAGTCTGGTGCTGGTATTCGACGAGTTCGTGCGCGGCGCCCTCGGCGTGGATGTTATCCATTTGCGGGAGCGTCTTACCCTGAAGAACGGGAAAGAAATAGACGAAGCTCAGAATTGCGAAGCAGACCAACACGAGGAGGTGCGGCCAGAGCGAGACAATCTTCTTGAGAGTAGGATTCATTTATGCTATGTTACTTGTTTCCGGAATTGGAGCGTGCCATACGACCGCTAAAGACGTAGCGGATTGTCGGGAAAATCCCGAGACCGCCTCGGATGATGGCGAAGATGGTGAGGAAGTTGACGTAGGCGGCATAGAGCGCGATGTGGAAGAGCGCGAACCGTCGGTAACGACCGTCGATATTGGCGGCAGTGATCTTCAGAGAATTAACGCCTGCGGAGATGAACGCCTGCGCCTTGACGGGAGGGAGAAGATTGACCGCCAGCCCTGCAGCCCAACGGATGTCTGACTTGGCGGATGGTGCTATGGATTGGCATGTCGCCATGAAGCTGGAGGGATCGGGCACGGAGTTCATCACCATGGCGATGTCGACAAAATACTTTACTTGCGTGGCACCCCGTCGGTAGTGGCTTGCGGCGTGTATGGCGAGATGGCAGAAGAGAGCCTCGGTATCGAGGACACTGTATCCGTAGGGAGAAGAGGTGAGATGTGAGGCGATGTCGTTAATGGCAGAACGCCCGACATCGTGGCGAGCGAGATTGCGATGAATCTCGAGAAGGAGACCGCGATAGAGGAGCGGGGGGAGGTGGTTGCGGATGGCGTTGAGCGTCGAGACGCGTTGGCGCGTGGGTTGGGCGCCATCGGATTGGAGGAGAGTAGAAGCCTTAGCCTCATCGCCATTGAGAATCAGGATGTCGATGTCGGAGGCGGAGCGCATGGCGGGGTCAGGATAGTAGCCTCGCGTGAGAGAGAGCCCCTTGAGGAGGACGGGCTCGACGCCTCCGGCACGGAGCGCAGAAGACATTCGACTTACGACGCCAATCATGGCGGCATTGCGGACAAGGGCGTCGTGGGCGGAGGAGAGCAGACGCTTTCGCATCAAAGAGGTAGGCGGCCAGTCGGGATAATTGACCAGAAGCCTATCGAGAAGCCAGCCAGCCACGCCATTTTGCGCAGCCAGAAGAGCCAACCGCGAAGTCGTCTTCTTCGTGATGTCGGGAGGGTTGAACCCGTCACGTTCGAAGGAGCAGAGGCGGAAGAGCAGCGAGAGGAGCGAATCCATTGGACGTGGCTGGCGGCTTAGGTTGTTTTTATTTGCCTTCGGCAGCTATGAGAGCCTCGATGACACGCGTCATGCGAGGTTCGGCAGCAGCAGCCACACGCTGAACCTCCTCGTGGGAGACCTCGACAATCTCGCCGGGGACACCCGAGTCGGTGATGATGGAGACACCGAAGACCTCGATGCCGCAATGGCGAGCGACGATGACTTCGGGGACGGTGCTCATGCCGACAGCGTCGCCACCAAGAGCTCGGAACATCTTGTACTCGGCAGGTGTCTCAAAAGTAGGACCTGTCGTGCCGACATAGACACCAGTCTTGAGGTCGAGCCCCTCGGCCTTGCCGATCTCGAGAGCGCGAGCCGTGAGACGAGGGCTGTAGGTTTGGCTCATATCCGGGAAACGGGGGCCGAACTCGTCCATATTAGGACCGATGAGAGGGTTGGTGCCGAACATATTGATATGGTCGGTAATAATCATGACGTCGCCGACCTTGAAACCTGGGTTGAGACCGCCAGAGGCATTGGAGACGAAAAGGGTCTTGATGCCGAGGAGACACATGACGCGCGCAGGGAAAGTGACTTGCGCCATAGACCATCCCTCATAGAAGTGGAAACGACCCTGCATGGCGAGGACGGGGACGCCGCAGATTCGTCCGACGATGAGGCGGCCAGAGTGACCTTGGACGGTAGAGACTGGGAAATGGGGGATATCCTTATAGTCGATGCTCTCTTGAATTTCGATCTTATGGACAAGACCACCGAGACCTGTGCCGAGAACGATGCCGACACGTGTGCCGTCGATGATGCGAGACTGGAGGTAGGCTGCCGCCTCTTTGATTTCGTTTGGTATCATTATGTTGATATGCTATTTGTGGATAAGAAAATTCGTGTTGTCGGGTTAACGGGCCAAGGACGTCATGGCGAGGTTGAACCTCTTCTCGTCGCCGAGGAGAACCTGCAGGCGTATGGGGAGCGAGAGGACGGGATGTCGTCCGACTTTGGCTGGTAGGCGCGTAGCGTCCTTCTCTGTCGTGACGAGGAAGCTATTGGGACCTGCGACACCGAGACGGGACTCGAGATCCTTGAGGTCTTGCGAGGTGTAGGTATGGTGGTCGTTGTAGGAGACCGTCTGGACGGCAGGGGATATGCGTCGGTGGACTTCTTCGAAGAATGGCGCGGGTCGTCCGATGCCAGCCACGGCGACTGCGCCGAGAGTTGAAATTATCGAGTCGTGGACGCTATTGCCGTTGGAGTCGCGGAAATCGGCATAGGCTATGGCTGTGAAGAAAATCTTCTGACCATCGTTGAGGCTGAGCCTTGAGAAGATGGACTCGGCTTCGGCACGCGAGAGGGAGGGAGGGCACTTGTTGATGATCACGACATCGGCACGAAGGCGCGCATACATGGACTCACGCTTATCGCCTGCGGGGAGAGGGAGGTCGCGCCATAGTGGGCGGGCGTAGTCGCAGACGAGGATGAGGGCTGAGGGGTTGACGGAGCGATGCTGCATGCCGTCGTCCATGAGGACGACATCGGCCTTTCGGGAGATGGCCGTGTCGATTGCCGCAGCACGGTTGACATCGACAATGACGTCGACTTGTGGGAAATGGGTCTTAATCTGTCGTGGCTCGTCGCCGACGGAATTGGCGGAATCGTCGGAGGAGACGATGACCTGCCCCTTGGTGTTGCGTCGGTAGCCGCGGCTTACGACAGCGACGTGGAACCCTTGGTCGATGAGCAGTGACGCTATGCGCTCTATGACTGGGGTCTTACCTGTGCCGCCGACGGTGATATTGCCAACGCAGATGACCGGCTTGGAGAACGAACGGGAGCGGAGCGCACCGACATCGTATAGCCAAGAGCGGATTGAAGTCACGACCCAGTAGACGATGGCGAGAGGCAAAAGAATGATGCGCAAACTCATCTGATCAGTCCTTAGTTTCTTTTTTCTTGTTGAAACAACCACCCACCCAGCGAGGGAAGAGAATCGCTCCCGCGATGAGGTAGGGGTAGTAGCTGACGAGACGCCAGCACAGGGCGAGAGCTATCGCACCAGCAGGAATGTAGGAGGCGAGGAACTCTTTGAAGACGTACTCGGCAAAGCCGCTGCCGCCAGGAGTCGGGCTCACAAGCATCATGATCCACATTGCCAATTGCTTGCCGAAGACGATAAAGTGGTCGAGCAAGCCGAGGTGATGGAATCCGAAGAAAGCGAGGATGAGAGCGTTGACGACCCAATAGCGCGACGTCCAGCTAAGCGCAGTCGCAAGGAAGGACTTTGCCCACTTGCGCGCAGGCCAGTGACGAAAATAGCGCGCAGTCTGCACGATGTCGTCACCAACATCGCCTATGGCAAGCCTCCATCGGCGCAGGAATGGGAGTTTGAATATTTTGAGGAGAAGCCATTTAAGCCCTCGGGGGTTGACGAAGAGGCCATAGCTGAGGAGGAGGATGTAGGCGACTTTGATGCCATAGCCAGTCCAAGCGACGGCTGCCAGGTCGCGGGCAAGCCCCTCGTCGAAACCGAAGATATTATCGTAGCCGATAAGGTAAACGACAAGCGGGAAGAAGATGGCGAAATATAGCTCGTCGAGGAAAGACGTTATCATGACGATGCCCGTTGAGCGACCTGCCGTGATGCCCTCGCGATTTATGAAGAAGAGGGCTACACTCGTGCCGCCGACAGCGGACGGGGTGACAGCCGACGAGAACTCCCAAAGCATGATGATTCGGAAAGCAGCCGTCCAGCTGAGATCGCCATCGCTGAGAAGTCGGATGCGGATCATATAGCCAACATCGCGTCCCATCATGAACAGGATTGCCGCCACGAGGAAGACAATCGTCATAGGGCCGAAGGAGAAAGCGTCGAAAGCCCCAGGCTGGTACTCGCGGGCGAAAAGCCAAACCGTCACACCCAAGCCGATGACTATGGGCAGGATTATTTTCCAAGACTTCACGCTATCGAGAACCGTCTCTTCAGATTGCTGTTGTTGTGCCATTGTTCACATTTTAAAGACTAAAGCCGCGAGATGCGTCGGGAGAGACGCAAGGGGCAGGGATTAGAAATTGAAAATGTCGGACTCTCCGCAGTCGGTCGGGTCGACGGCATCTTGCTGCGGAGCGTCGGAGGAGGCTTCGGACTCCTCGCCGTCGGCGTTTATGCCTTTATCGGAGCAGTCGAGCGAGAAGTTGATGACCTGTGGAGCGTCGAAAGTATCTTCTGGTCGGACGTCGGTTATGGAGGCGTCGTCATAGACCTTGAGGATGAAGCGTCCGAAGACAGGGATGGCGGCATTGGAGGCCTGACCGATGGACATGCTGTTGAAGTGGATGGCACGCTCCTCGCCACCGACCCATACGCCTGCGACGAGGTGTGGCATGACGGCCATGAACCATCCGTCGCTTTGGTTTTGTGTCGTTCCCGTCTTGCCGCCCATCTGACAAGTGAGGCGATAGGATGGACCGCGGAGACGGCGCGCCGTACCTTGGTCGACGACACCTTGGAGGAGGCTGATCATCATGTAGGCAGTCTGCTCGTCGATGACCTCGCGCTCCCGTCGCCCGAAGCGGCTGATGACATTACCGTAGCGGTCTTGGATCTCAGTGACGTAGACGGGATCGATATGGACACCCTTGTTGACGTAGGTGCCATAGGCTCCAACCATCTCGGCGAGCTTGACATCGCTGGTGCCGAGGAATAGGGAGGGGACGGGGTCGATTGGACTGTCGACACCGAGGGCGTGGATGAGGTTGGTCACCTGCTCGGGGGAGGTCTGCTTCATGGCCCAACCTGTGACGTTGTTATTGGAATTGGCGAGACCCCATTTGAGGGAGACCATCTCGCCGAGACGGGCATCGCCAGCGTTGCGAGGCGTCCACGTCTTTGTGGTGTTGCCCTCGGCAGGAATGGTGAACGTCTGCGGGACATTGGGGACGAGGTCGCATGGGGTGTGACCATCGCGGAATATGGTGGTGTAGACGAATGGCTTGATGGTGGAGCCTACCTGTCGGCGCCCCTTGGTGGCCATGTCGTATTGGAAATATCGGAAGTTGGGTCCGCCGACATAGGCACGGACGTTGCCGGAGCGAGGGTCCATTGCCATAAAGGAGCATCGGAGGAAGTGCTTATGGTAGACGACAGAATCGTAGGGGGTCATTACGGTGTCGCGTTCGAGGTCTTGGGCGTCCCAATCGAAGACCCTCATCTCGACCTTTTGCTTCATGACCTCCATGATCTTATCCTCTTTCATGCCATTGGACTTGAGGACTCGCCATCGCTCGGAGTTGCGGAGCGACTTGCGGATCATGGCGTCGAACTGCTCTTGGGTAATATCGTTGGAGTAGGGGGCGAACTTGGCTCCCTTCTTGCCTTTGAAGAATTGCGGCTGGAGATTATGTCCGATGTGCTCGGTCACGGCGGCCTCGGCATAGGACTGCATTCGGCTGTCGATGGTGGTGAAGATCTTCAGACCGTCGCGATAGATGTCGTAGAGAGATCCGTCGGCTTTAGGGTTCTTGTCGATCCAACCGTAGAGAGGGTTTGTCGCCCACTGGATGCTGTCGTCGATGAACTCTTGAGTCTGCCAAGAGGCGTAGGCGGAGCGGACGGGCTTATGGGCTTTGAGCTGGAGGCGGAGGAACTCTCGGAAGTATGGCGCGGAGCCGTCCTTATGGTCGGAGCGTCGGAAGTTGGAGAGATCGAGCGGGAGAGCGGAGAGGGAGTCGCACTGGGTGGTGGAGATGTAGCGTTGCTTGAGCATCTGCGCGAAGACGACATTGCGGCGTTGCAGGACGAGCTCGGGGCGGCGCATTGGGTTGTAGAGGGCAGGATTCTTGAGCATGCCAACGAGGACGGCGGCTTGCTCGATTTTGAGGTCTTTGGCCTTGACGCCGAAGAAGGTGTAGGCGGCACTCTCGATACCGTAAGCGTCATAGACGTAGCCAACCTTGTTGAGGTACATTGCAAGAATCTCGTTCTTGGTGTAGCTGCGTTCGAGCTTGACGGCGATGACCCACTCGTTTATTTTCTGAATGAAACGCTCGGATAGGCTGTGGGCCTGCTCGTGGAAGAGCATCTTGGCGAGCTGCTGCGTTATGGTGCTGCCGCCACCAGAACTGGAGTTACGGAAGACGACGGTCTTGACAAGAACGCGGAAGAGGCTTCGGACATCGATGCCAGAGTGTTCGTAGAAACGCTCGTCCTCGGTTGCTACGAGGGCTTTGACGATGTATGGCGAGAGATCTTCGAAATCGACATAGCTGCGGTTTTCGACATAGAAACGCCCGATGGGCTTGCCGTCCGCAGAGATAATCTCGGTCGCTATATTGCTCTTAGGGTTCTCGAGTTCCGCAAAAGAGGGCATATAGCCGAGAGCACCTTGAGAAAGGAGGGTGAAGAAAATGACGACGCACAGGATGACGGCCGCGAAGATGGCCCAGAACCCGATGACGTATGGCTTGTACTCCGGCTTCATTTAATGAGAGTTTCCGTTAATGAGGGGCTAATTTAGCAAAAGGGGCGCGGATTTGCAATTAAGAAAGGGGGGGGCGCCCCTACCCTACTTCTTCATCATGATTGTCAGACCATCGCGAATAGGGACGATGACCTTCTCGACGCGAGAGTCGGCAGCCACATGGTCGTTGAACGCCTTTACTGCTTGCGTGTGATGGTCGGAGGGTTTGGGGGTCTCGAGAACGTGACCGTCCCACAGCACATTATCCGCCAAGAGAAATCCGCCAGGGCGCACGTGAGGGAGAATCGTCTCGTAGTAATCGATATACTCTCGCTTATCGGCATCGATAAAGACGAAATCGAGAGGGGCGGAGATGGAGGCGAGGGCATCGGTGAGAGAGCCGATGTGGAGGACAAGCTGGCTGGAGAAGGGCGAGCGCGCGAAGAAAGAGCGTATGAGCGGTTCGAGCTCGTCATTTACCTCGACGGTATGGAGACGCGCGTCGGGGTCGGAAAGCCCAGCAGCCATGCATAGGGCAGAGTAGCCTGTGAAGGTTCCGACCTCGAGGATGGTCTTAGGTCGGGACATGCGGACGAGCATCTTGAGGAGCGAGCCTTGGAGGTGACCGGAGACCATACGGGGTTGGATTGTCCGAAGATGCGTCTGACGGTCAAGCTCGTGGAGGAGCTGATCTTCGGGGTCGGAGTGGTCGATGAGGTAGCGCTCCATCTCGATAGAGCCGAATTGACCCATAGTGCGGAAAGGAATTAGCTATAGATGAGTCGTGACATATTGTCGGGGGCGAGGAATTGGCGCGCCGCAGCGAGGAGAGACTCGGGCGTGACATTCTCACGGATGAGATCGGCAATCTCGTAGACGGATAGCACCTCGCCATAGATGACGGAGGAACGCCCAGCCGCGAGCATCAGGCTCTCGCTATCGTCGGCAGCCATGAGCGTCTGGCTGACATATTGGCGGATGACCTTGTTGAAGGCCGTTGGGGAGAGTGGGGACTGGAGCAGCTTATCGACCTCGCGGCGCACGATGCGCATGGAACGCTCGATATTCTGCGGGTCGGTGCCGAAATATATGCAGAAGAGACCAGTATCGTCAAACGAGGTGTAGGTGGTCTCGACATTATAGGCGATGCCGTTTCGCTCGCGGAGAGCGACACTGAGACGGGAGTTCATCGAAGGACCGCCGAGGATGTTGGAGAGAACATTCATCTCAAGACGTTGGGCATCATGATTATGTGGCGCAGGGCATCCGAGGACGACGTGGGCTTGGCTGGTACCCTTGTCGACGGACTTGTCGAAATGGGCGAATGAGGAGACTTGCGCTCGTTGTGGGCGGGGAGAGCGTGGCTCGACGTTGCCGAAAAAGCGTTGGGCGACGTGGAGGACGTGCTTATAATCTTGCGGACCTATGTAGACGAAGGTCATCTTGTCGGTGGCGTGGGTCCGCTCGATGAAACGTCGGGCATCATCGCCAGAGAAAGAGGAGACGGAATCGGGCGTGCCAAGAATATTGTGACCGAGCGGAGTGTTGGCGAAAGCAAGATCCTCGAACTCGTCGAACACCAGTTCAGAAGGCGTATCCTCGTAGCTTGTTATCTCGTCGATGATGACCTCGCGCTCCTTTTGGAGCTCACGCTCGGGGAAGGTGGAATTGAACGCCATGTCGGCAATCAGCTCGGCAGCTCGGTTGAGGTCGCCCTCAAGGAAAGTGGCGTGTATGGCGGTCTCGTCCTTTGTGGTGTAGGCGTTCAGCTCTCCGCCGACCTCATCGAGGCGGTTGAGGATGTGCGAGGCGCGTCGTTTGCGCGTCCCTTTGAAGATGGTATGCTCGACGAAGTGCGCGAGACCATGCTCATCGTCATTCTCGTCGCGGCTGCCAGCGTTGATGACGAGCGCGCATCGGGCGACGGGGCCTGGGGCGAAAAGGACAACGACACGGATGCCGTTGGAGAGAGGTGTTACTAACATTATGGCACCATTGAAAGGTGTGGCAAAGATACGGAGAAAGTGGTGAGCCACGGGGACTCACCACCTTCTTCTTGCGCATGATATGTTGTTGCGTGTTATTCTGTTGGCTCGATAGACTCCTCGGGGTCGACCTCCTCCTCGCCGATAGAATCTTCGGGTTCTTGGCCTTGTTGGAATGCCGCGCGCACCTTAGCCTCAAGCTCTTCTTGGAGCTCGGGATTGTCCTTCAGGATTCGGAGTGCGCCCTCGCGGCCTTGCGCCAGTTTGGAACCGGCGTAGCTGAACCAGGAGCCGGACTTTTTCACTATGTCAAGGTTCGTTGCGAGATCAAGTATCTCGCCTACTTTGGAGATGCCCTCGCCGAAGCGGATCTCGAACTCGGTCTTGCGGAATGGGGGAGCGACCTTGTTCTTTACGACCTTGGCTCGGGTGAGAGAGCCGAGAACCTCGTCGCCGCTCTTGATGGGGCTTACCTTGCGGACATCGATGCGGATGGAGGCGTAGAACTTCAGTGCGTTGCCACCAGTCGTCGTCTCGGGGTTTCCGAACATGACGCCAATCTTCTCGCGGAGCTGATTGATGAAGATGCAGGTGGTGTTGGTCTTGGAGAGCGCGCCAGTGAGCTTACGGAGTGCTTGGCTCATGAGGCGAGCGTGGAGACCCATCTTAGCCTCGCCCATCTCGCCCTCAATCTCGGCTTTAGGGGTTAAAGCGGCAACGGAGTCGACGACGATGATGTCGATTGCGGATGAGCGGATGAGCTGCTCGGCGATCTCGAGAGCTTGCTCGCCATTGTCGGGTTGGCTCATGTAGAGTGCGTTCATGTCGACGCCCAGCTTCTCGGCGTAGGCGGGGTCGAAAGCGTGCTCGGCATCGATGAAGGCGGCAATGCCGCCAGCCTTTTGTGCCTCGGCGATGGCGTGGATGGCGAGTGTCGTCTTACCAGACGACTCGGGGCCGAAGATCTCGACTATGCGGCCGCGCGGGTATCCGCCGACGCCGAGCGCCATGTCGAGACCAAGGGATCCTGTCGGGATGACGGGGACCTTCTCTACTTGACGGTCGCCCATTCGCATGATGGCGCCCTTGCCGTACGCCTTGTCGATTTTATCCATAGTCAGCTTGAGCGCAGCAAGCTTCTTGGCTTTGAGATCTTCCGTAGATTCTGCCATATTGAGATGATTTTTTATCTGTTAATTATAACGTCCGCCACTTCCCTTTTGTTGGACATCACAAAGGTACGACGCAGGCATGCCACTTAGTGACACACCATGGGACAAAATGAAATTATTGAGCCTCCTCGTCGGTTGTGGGGAGGTCGTCGTAGAGGAAGTCGTTGTAGGGGAACCGTTGGGTATGGACCTTACGGACCTCCGCGTAGACGACCTTTCGCAGCTCGTCGAAATTGGTCTTCTCACGAGCGGAGATGAAAACGCACTTCCGCTGCTTCGCCATCCATGTTTTCTTAAGATCGTCGAGAGAGACATTCTCACGCGTGGCTGGCGTGAGATCGTCCTCATCCTTAGGGGTATAGGAGAAAGCGTCGACCTTATTGAAGATGATGATTGAGGTATTGTCGGCGCAGTCGAGCTCCTTGAGAGTCTTGTCGACAATCTCGACTTGCTGCTCGAAGGCGGGGTGAGAGATATCGACGACGTGGAGGAGGATGTCGGCCTCGCGCACCTCATCGAGCGTCGACTTGAAACTCTCGACGAGGAAGGTAGGGAGTTTGCGGATGAAGCCGACGGTATCGGCGAGAAGGAACGGAATGTTGCCGACGACGACCTTGCGGACGGTAGTGTCGAGCGTAGCGAAGAGCTTATTTTCGGCGAAGACGTCGCTCTTGGCGAGCGCATTCATGAGAGTGCTCTTGCCGACGTTGGTGTAGCCGACGAGCGCGACGCGGACGAGCTTGCCGCGGTTTTGGCGCTGTGTCGTCATCTGACGGTCGATGTGTCGGAGCTCCTCCTTGAGAAGGGAAATGCGGTCGAGGACGATACGTCGGTCGGTCTCGATCTGCTTCTCACCAGGACCGCGCATGCCGATGCCACCCTTCTGACGCTCAAGGTGCGTCCAGAGGCGCGTGAGTCGCGGAAGGAGGTACTGATATTGCGCCAGTTCGACTTGCGCCTTGGCGTGCGCAGTGCGCGCACGGCTGGCGAAGATGTCGAGGATGAGGGAGGTACGGTCGAGGACGGCGATGCCGAGACCTTCCTCAAGATTCTTTTGTTGGGAGGGGCTTAGCTCGTCGTCGCAAATAGCTGTCTCGATCTCATTCTCCTCGGCAAAAGCCTTTATTTCTTGGATCTTACCCGTTCCGATATAGGTGCGGGAATCGGGCATCGGGAGATTTTGCGTGAAACGTCCGACGGTCTCGGCGCCAGCGGTCTCGGCGAGGAAAGCGAGCTCGTCAAGATAATCCTTGGCTTGCTGGATGGAAGTTGACGGGGTTCGGATGGAAAAGAGGACCACCCTCTCGACGGAGGCTGACGCCCTGTCGAGCATGCCATTTGCCGGGTGGTAGTGCTTATTTTTTTGAGGAGGGGTGAAGCCCCTGGAATTCATGCCGTTATTCACAATAGGAAAAAACTTTACTACAAAGGTAGGGAAAAGGGAGGAGAGGTTAATGCGCCTGGAGCCAGTTGTCGCCGACACCGACCTCGGCAGTCAGCGGGACTGACAGTTGGCATGCGGCTTCCATCTTCTCCTTTACGAGAGCGGAGACGACCTCGAGCTCCTCCTCGGGAACCTCAAGAACAAGTTCGTCATGAACTTGCAAGATCATTCGGGAGCGAAGGGAACGAGCAATGAGAGCGTCGTGGACGGCAATCATGGCGAGCTTGATGATGTCGGCAGCCGTTCCCTGAATTGGGGCATTTATGGCGTTGCGTTCCGCCATGCCACGGACGGTCTGGTTGCGCGAAGAGATGTCTGGCAAATAGCGTCGCCTACCGAAAAGCGTTTTGACGACACCGGACTGACGGGCTTGCTCGATAGACTTATCCATATAGTCCTTCACGCCGGGGAACTTGGCGAAATAGCCGTCGATGAGCTCCTTGGCCTCACGGCGCGAGATATCGAGACGCTCCGCGAGACCGAAAGCCGAGATGCCGTATATGATGCCGAAGTTGGCAGTCTTAGCCTTTCGGCGCATGTCGGATGTCACGTCGCAGATGTCGCAACCGAAGATGCGTGCCGCCGTGGCAGCATGGATGTCATCGCCATTGCGGAAAGCCGCGAGCAGATGCTCATCCTGGCTAAAATGCGCCATAATACGCAATTCGACTTGCGAATAGTCAGCAGAGACGATTTTACAATCAGGCTTCGCCACGAAGCACTCCCTCACACGGCGACCATCCTCGTCACGGACAGGAATGTTTTGGAGATTGGGGTTGGAGCTGCTGAGGCGACCCGTCACAACGACAGTCTGGTTGAAAGACGTATGGATGCGCCCCGTTAGGGGATTAACGAGCTTAGGCAGCGCCTCGGCATAGGTGCCAAGCAACTTGACAAGACCGCGGTAGGTGAGAATCTCGGCGACGATAGGGTTCTCGTTGGCGAGTTTCTGGAGCGTCTCCTCGTTGGTGGAATAGCCGCCCGACTTGGTCTTTTTGGCATTGGGGTCGATCTTCAGCTTCTCGAAGAGAACCTCGCCAACCTGCTTGGGGCTTGCGACATTGAACTCGGAACCCGCTAAGGAGAAAATCTTTTCCTGGCACTCCTTGATGCGCGAACGGAGGAAGTCGGCGTAGCGGCGAAGAGCCTCGCTGTCGATGGCGACACCCTGGAGCTCCATATCGGCAAGGACGGGGACGAGCGGCATCTCGATGGTCTCGAACAGACGCTCCAACTCGGGATCGGCGTGGAGCTTGGGCTCCAAGGCGTTGTAGAGCTGGAGCGTTATGTCGGCATCCTCGGCAGCGTACTCTACGAGCTTGGCATCGGGGACATCGGACATAGAAAGCTGCTTTGCACCAGAGCCTATCAGCTCCTCAATGGGAATGGGGCGGTAGGAGAGCAGCTCCATTGCCATGGCGTCCATATTGTGACGAGCGTCGGGGCGCAGGAGGAAGTGGGCGATCATGGTATCGAACTGTCGTCCGCGAACCTCGGCCCCGTAGCGTGAGAGGATTGAGATGTCGAACTTCATATTCTGCCCCACCTTGGCGATGTCGGGATTGGCGAATGCGGGGGCGACAATGGCGAGCATTCGGCGCGCCTCGGCGGCATCGGACGGGAGGCGCACGAACCACGCCTCGGAAGGCTCGACGGCGACAGAGAAACCGACGATGGAGGCCGATGCCGTCTCGACGGACGTGGTCTCGGTATCGAAACAGAAGAGCTTGGACGAGAGAAGTTTGTCGCGCAGGGCGACGAGACCAGCGTCATCGTTGACGAGGTGGTAGGCGTGGGGCGTTGTCGCAGCCGTGGCGTAGGTCGGCTCATGGGCCGGCTCGGATGGCGAGTCGGCAGACGACGAATCGGCGAAATTGAAAAGCGTCGGCTGTTGGGAGACTGGCGTGGAGGTGCCGAGGGCGGAACGGATGCGGTCGGCAATGGAACGAATCTCGAGCTCACGGAAAATATCCTCAAGGGCATCCCAATCGGGCGTCTTGAGACGGGCATCGTCGAGCGGCAACGAAACGGGGGCGTCGGTTACAATCGTTGCGAGGCGTCGGGAGAGGAGGACTTGGTCGCGGCTCTCGGCGAGACGCTCGCGCATCTTGCCCTTTATGCCGTCGAGATGGGCATAGATGCCGTCGATGGAGCCATAGGAGGCGATAAGCTCCTTGGCGCGCTTCTCGCCCACGCCTGGGCAACCTGGGATGTTGTCGGACGAGTCGCCCCACAGACCGAGGAGGTCGATCACCTGATCGGGACGGTCGACGCCGAAATGGGACTTGACATCGTCGAGCGTTATGAGGTCGGGGTCGGAACCGGTATGCGGACGGAGCATGGATACAGAAGGGGCGATGAGCTGGGCATAATCCTTATCGGGCGTGACCATGAGGACTTGGCATCCGTCGGCAGCGAAATGGCGCGAGAGGGTCCCGATGACATCGTCGGCCTCGTAGGAAGGAGCGGACGCCTCGGCAACGCCTACGGCACGGACGAAACGATGGACGAAAGGGACAGCGGCGGCAATGTCCTCCGGTTGGGCTTGTCGGTTGGCCTTGTAGTCGGGGAAGAGGTCGTGGCGGAAAGTGGGTCCGTGGAGGTCGAAAGCGACGGCTGCGTAGTCGGGTCGGCGTTTTAGGACGAGGTCGACGAAAGAGGACATGAACCCATAGACGGCCGAGGTGTTGACACCTTTGGAGTTGATGCGCGGGCTGCGCATGAAAGCGAAGTAGGCGCGGTATATCATGGCGTAGCCGTCGACTAATATAGCCGAGGGAGCGGAGCCGGAGTTATTTTGCATGGCAGGAAAGATGAAAAGGAAACTATGGTTGTGAGAGCAAGATAGGGTAAAATATTATTTTTTGCAACCTTAGGAAAGGAGCTGCCGTAATAGAGAACAGAAACAGAGAATAGTTTTTCGTTGATTAGTTGATAAGTGTGTTTGGTGATTAATTTCACGGGAGCGGGGCGCTGTGAAGCGCCCCGCTCTTTTTTGTTTCCATTCGTGCGGAGGCGTATTCGGCATGGGGGAAGAAAAAAGCCTCACCCCTAAAAAAGGGCGAGGCCAAAACACTTAACATGAGATGTGGTACCACCAGGAATCGAACCGGGGACACACGGATTTTCAGTCCGTTGCTCTACCAACTGAGCTATGGTACCAATAAAAAAAGCACTCGCAACCAGATTGCTTCTGATTGCGAGTGCAAAGTTAGTTAATTATCCAAGCCGTGCAACCGTTTTGAGAAGATTTTTCATCCTTTAGTTGCGAGCTGAAGGATTGATGAGTTACTGGACTTCGACGGTCTGCCACTTATCTTCCTCTTTCTTAGGCTCTTGCTTAGGAAGGGAGATATTGAGGACACCATCCTTGACCTCGGCGCGGATCTCTTTCTGGTTGACATCCTCGGGGAGTGTAAAGCTCTGCTCGAACTTGGAATAGGAGAATTCCTGACGCAGATAGTGCTTATCCTTCTCCTCTTCGGGTTTTTGCTCCTTCTCGACGGAGATTGTCATGATGTCGTCGTTGAGGCGAATCTTGCAATCTTCCTTCTTTACGCCAGGGACTGCGACCTCGACCTTGTAGTCTTTGTCGGACTCGACTACATTGATGGCAGGAGTTGACTTGTTAGTGCGACCCAGCCAATTGAAGTCGTCGTTGAAGAAATCGTTGAAGAAGCTCGGGAGCCAATTGTCGTTTCTTCTGTTGTTGTAGTTGCTGACGTTGGTATTGTTGTTGCTTGCTGGTACCATAGTAGTTACCTCCAATTATGTTTTTAAGTTATTGTTTTAGAAGTTCTTGAGCGCCTTGCGGCGTTCGGCTATGGTATTTGCAATGGGCGTGCCAGATTAGACGAAGCGGGAGCTTGAAAGTCTCGCAACCATCACTATTACAACGAATTACAACAAAAACAGAAGAAAAGAGGGAAATGTTGACTATGCGACAAAATGGCAGACGCTTGCAAAATTGCGCCATTTTATCTGACAAAAAGACAGAAAAGCGGTCGTTAGTTACGCCCTGCTGAGTGGCGGGAACGCTGCCGTGAAACGGAGAGATAAATAGAGAAGACCATCCCGACGGACAAAGCAAGCGACGCAAGAGTCACGAGGACGAAAGGCATCTCGGTCGGGCTCGTCAGGAGAGACAACTTGTCATCCGCCAGATAAAGATTGTAGACGACGGCGAAATTATTGGTGAAATGGAAGACGACGGACGACCATATCGAGCGGGTTATGACAAAAACCGCCCCCATGAAGATGCCCAAAACAGTCCGCGCAAGGAACCCTGTCATGTCGGCATGGACGAGGCTGAAGACGACAGCGGAGATGATGACGGCAGAGACCCCCCCACCAGTAAGACGGCGGACGACGGGAACCAACGCGCCACGAAACAGAAGCTCTTCGCACAGAGCAGGGAGTGCGGCAACGACAAGAGTCGTCAGAAGAAAACCGCCGATGGAGTCGAAATGACAGACAGAGAGAACGAGTTCGGCATTTTGACGCACCGAGGAAGCATTGCCTCCCCAAATTCTTGAATAACAAGAGTAGTCGACAGCCGACGCCCACTGCACGACGGGCTGGCAGACAAACGCCAAAACGACAATCGACAGTAACAGGGGCACACTAAAAGAGCCGGCCTTAATCCGCCCCACGGCGAGGGGGCGCACGACAAGCCCCGGGATGCCAAAAGCAATAATAGACGAGAGGGCGAAAACGGCATCCATGCCAAGACCACAATCGACAGCCAGAGCCGCCACGACAGCAGCGAGCACCAACCCGACTACCGCACACACCGCAAAAGCCGCCACGGCATTGCCTGGCGAGAGCGGGCGGTGGCGGTTTGTGGAGAGCTTAGGGAATAGCCGCATCAGCTACTTACTTCTTCTTGCGAGAGAGAGAAGCCCTCTTGTCGCCAGCATGGCTGGGGACGGAGCCGTCGAGGATGCCGTAGTAACGGGCGGAATCGGCGAGCAGGGCAACCGCCTCCTTGATCTGCTCATCGTATTGGACAGCATGGGCGAGGGCGGCCTTGCGGTAGCCGACGGCACGTACCATCTCGTCCTCGACGAGAGGCTTAACCTGCTCCTTGGCGTCGGCCATATCGCGGTCGACATCCGCGGCGAGAG
This sequence comes from Bifidobacteriaceae bacterium, assembly GCA_963607345.1. GTDB lineage: Bacteria > Bacteroidota > Bacteroidia > Bacteroidales > Marinilabiliaceae > W3P20-009. Next base: position 7,133 of record CAVDBL010000005.1, on the reverse strand, counting down.
GGGCGGCAAGGGCGTCGATGGCGGCTTTCTGCGCATCGTATAGACCCTCGGCCTTGGCTGTGCGCACGAGACGCTCGTAGGCCTCTTGGGACGCGGTCTTATATGTGAACTTGTCTTGGGACTTCATGAAAGCCACGAAGTCATTATAGGTCTCGTCGGAGATATTGCCATTGGCGTCGACGGGCATTGGCTTGCCCTCGGCTTGGAACTTCATGGCATAGCGGAAGGGATAGTCGCCCATGACGACGGAGAGGCAAACGGGCTTGTACTCGACGTTTTTGAGGTTGATGTCGGGAGAGATGCCGCCGCCGTCGTAGACCTTACGACCATGGCGCGTGTGGAACTCGGAGATGAGGGAGTCGGGGACATAGTCGACGGCCCCGTTCTCGTCGCGCGTGCTGTAGTCGATGGCCTGGATGCAACGACCGGAAGGCGTGTAATATTTTGCGGTCGTGAGCTTCAGGTAGCCGTCGTAGGCGACCTCGCGAGTGGCCTGGACGAGACCCTTGCCGAAGGAGCGTTGACCGAGGATTACGGCGCGGTCAAGATCTTGCAGAGCACCGGAGACAATCTCGGAGGCGGAGGCTGAGCCACGGTTTATGAGGACGGCCATTGGCATGACGGTATCGAGGGGTTGGCGGAAAGCGGTATAGACGCGGTCCATGATCTTGCGTCTTCCCTTTGTCGAGAGAGTCTGCACGCCCTCGGGGACAAAGAAATTGACGATTTGGAGGCTCTCATCGAGGAGACCGCCGACGTTGCCACGGAGATCGAGGATGAAACGCTTGGCACCCTTATTGTCACGAAGATCGAGGAACGCCTTACGGATTGCCTCGGCGCAACCAGTCTCAAATCCGCGGAGGCTGATGTAGCCTGTTTCGGAATCGACCATGCCGTAATAGTCCATGGCGGGAATCTTGATGGACTCGCGCTTTATTTCGACAAAGAGGTGCTTGGCGACACCTGGACGTTCGATTTCGACCTTGAAAGAGGTGCCAGCCTTGCCGCGGAGGCGACCGCTGACATCGCTCACGTCGTGCCCCCTCATGCTCTCGCCATCAATGGCAAGGAAACGGTCGCCTGGGCGGAGACCGACCTTATAGGATGGCGAGCCCTCGTAGACCTCCTTGACGTGGATAAGCGAAGTGTCTGTGAAGCATCGGGAGATAACGGCGCCCACGCCAGCGTACTCGCCGTCGACCTGGAACTTGTAGGCCTCCTTGCTGTCTTCGGGGATGTATACGGTATAGGGGTCGAGGTCGGCGAGCATGGCGTTTATGGCCGTCGGGATTATGCGGTCAGGGTCTGGAGCCTCGACGTAGTTGAGATTCAGCTCTTTGAAAATGGAGAAGAAGATGTCAAGATTCTTGGTGATTTGGAAATCGCGGTCGTCGGTCTTAAAGGCGGCGGTTGTCACGGCGGCGATTGCGATGGCGGCAAAGGCAGCCGCTATGTAACCTTTCTTCATCTGCTAAAAATTGTGCTATGTTAGTTATGCTCAATTAAGTTCATAAAGATAATGCAAAAACGGGAGAAAAGGCAGAGGGAGGGCGAGAAGAGAAAATTTTTGCCTATCGTTCTTGTAAAATAAAATAATTGGCCTACCTTTGCAACGCAAAACGATGGTACCATAGCTCAGTTGGTAGAGCAACGGACTGAAAATCCGTGTGTCCCCGGTTCGATTCCTGGTGGTACCACAGACATCCCGGCTTCCAAAGAGGAGGTCGGGATGTTTTTTTGCGTCTTCACGTCGACGTCATGCGAGAGCCATGAGGCAAGGCGTTGGAGACGAATGACTACATTTGCGGATTATAAAGAAAAAAGACGATGAAGATAGGCGAACTTGACCTTGGCGAACGTCCGGTGCTGCTGGCGCCGATGGAGGACGTCACCGACATGCCATTTCGCAAGCTGTGCAAAGGCTACGGCGCGGACCTGATGTACACTGAGTTTGTCAGTGCGGACGCCATAATACGCGACATAAAGAGCTCGATGAAGAAACTCGACATCGACGAGCAGGAGAGACCTGTCGGCATCCAGATATACGGTCGGGAGATCGAACCCATGGTCGAGGCGGCAAAGATTGTCGAGGCGAGCGGACCTGACATCATAGACATCAACTTTGGCTGCCCAGTCAAGAAAGTGGCGGGCAAGGGGGCTGGCGCTGGCATGTTGCGCGACATCCCCAAGATGGTGGAGATGACGCGCCAGATAGTGCAAGCCGTAGACCACACGCCCGTGACGGTCAAGACGCGACTCGGGTGGGACGAGAACACGAAATTCGTGGTCGACACGGCCGAGCGGCTTCAGGACGTAGGCATAAGCGCGATAACGATACATGGTCGCACGCGGTCGCAGATGTACACGGGCGAGGCTGACTGGACGCTCATCGGCGAGGTGAAGAGCAACCCGAGGATGAAGATCCCGGTCATCGGCAATGGCGACATAGACAGCGCGGTGAAGGCGAAAGAGGCTTTTGACAAATATGGAGTCGACGCCATCATGATTGGCCGCGCGTCGATTGGGAAGCCTTGGATTTTTGAGGAGGTGAAACATTACCTCAAGACTGGCGAGGAATTGCCCGAGGCGAGCCTTGCGGAAGTGGCCAGCAGGCTTATGAAGCAGTTGGACGAGACGGTGGCGTGGATTGGCGACGAGCGACGCGGAATATTGCACATACGCAGGCACATAGCCGTCAGCTTTAAAGGCGTTCCGAATTTCAAGGAGAAGAGGATAAAGCTGTTGCGAGCAGAGACCGTCGGCGAGATAAAAGAGATGCTTGGCGAGTTGATGTAGACGGCTACAACAATCGAAAGAAGAGCCGCGACCACTTGTGTAGTGGTCGCGGCTCTTCGTTTTTTATGCTATGAAAGAACAGCTACTTTGACTTAGATGCTATGACAGCTCGGACGTTATGCCCTCCGCAGCGGTAGAATTGAGCCACATCCTTTTGCGATTGTGACATCTTGAAACCGAGGGCATAGTCGTAGTCGGAAGAGTAGAAATCGGACGTCCAATAATCGGCCATCTCGCCAAGGTAATCAATATTGGTCTCCCACCTGCCACCAGCCGCAGGTATGAAAATGGAGGCATCGGAATAGCCGTCGACATTACTCGTCACGAGGAAGCCGGGGATGGCATTATCATCATACTCGCCAACGGCTTTCCACACCCACGTGCAATTGTCCACAAGCTCTTGCCACTCATCGTGTGTTGGCGTCCGCCATGCCGTACCCCAGTTGGAAGAGGCGGCATCGTCAGACGGCAGAAGGGAGGTCAGCCCATCAGTGGAATTATATTTTGTCTGATTCCCTTTGAGACCATACTTGTATGACGACCAATCGTTGGTCGCCTTGCCGACAGTCGTCTCGCCCCATCCGAAATAGGCACCAGCCTCGGTGGCGGAACTTGCGCCAACATTCCAGCTTGCCCACCGCACAGAGAGCCCGAGGTCGACAGACTTGCCAAGCAGACCACCGACAGAGTCGTGGATTGGAGACTCGAAAGTTATGCTATCGGGCGTGAGGTCGGCAGAAGAGAAAATCAGCTTGCCGTCCTTATAGGCGTAGAACTGGGCAGAGGCGACAGACGATAGGGACAGGAGGATTGCGGACAAAAGAATGGACAACTTGGTATTCATCTACTCTAATTGACAAGTGTTACTTAAAGGTTGAAACGTGTCCATATCTACGCAGAGCGCCATTGTTTGTTCGTGGCACAGGCACGCAGAGGAGGTGATTTAAGAATTGTTAGCCGAAGCGGAGAGGAGCAGATCGGGCACGGCATCGGCCATGGCCTTGTACGCCGCCTCGCTTGGGTGGAGGTGGTCGCCGCTATCGTAGCCGGACTTGAAGCGTGAGGGACGATCGGCATCGCGCACCGCACAGTCGAAATCGACGCAGCCGTCGAACATAGGGTCGTGGCGCAACCATTCGTTGAAATCTTGCCTTATCGCCTCGCGTTGACCATTGTATGTGCGCCAGCCCTCGATGGGCAAAAGAGTGCCGCTCCAGACCTTCATGTTGAGCTTTCGGGCATGAGCCACGTAGATATCCCTCACGCCTGCCTTGAGGTCGTCGGCTGTCGGCATGTCGCTCCACGGGCGGAAAGGATTGACATCTACGCCAACGGGGTGGATGATGTCGTTGATGCCATGCTGGATGATGACGGTATCGGCACCTGCCACGTTCATCTCGATGGGGAAACGGGTCTCGCCCTTCAGCCCATAGGCTTGGTATGTTATGCAGTCATATTGGCGGAGGATACGCGTCCCGCTCACGGCGCGGCGGATGATGGCGACATTGCGCAAGCCCGCATCCCAAGCTCGGATGGCGAGATAGTCTGGCCAGCTCTGGGCGGTTATAGAATCGCCGTAGCAGACGAGGGCTCGGTTGGTCGCAAGAGTTCGGATCTCGACGGTATTGAGGAAATAGAACCAGTTGGTCTTGCGTGAGAGGTCGAGGGGGAAATTGTCGGCATCGGTGAAATCGCCATAGGCATATTGACCATGGGACAAGGGACCTGTGATGAGCGTCCCGGCGTTCATCTGGGTGAAGGAGGCGAGATAGATACTGACCTCGATGGTGTCGCCTGCGGTGATGCTTATTGGCAGGTCGTCGGACGTGACCTCGCAGCCTGGTTGGATGGTCACGGAGGCGTTGCCGTCGAAAAGGAGGTTGTGGTTTTGACGATCAGAAGCGATATGAGCAACGATGATTTTGGAGAGCGTGACGGGCTCAGTGCCTGTCAGGTTTGAGAAACGGAGTCGCAATCGGTCTCCGCTGAAGACCATGCGTATCGGGTAGCGCAGCGTGATGTTCTTGGCGTAGACAGCCTCTTTGCGGTCGGTAATGGAGGTGGCGTTGCCCCAGCATCCGACCCATTTGTTGAAGTCGCTCATTTGTTGAAGTCTTACACAGATAAAGGTAGTGATTTTGGCGTGAAAACAGGTGGAGGAGGAGGGGAATGTTGCTTTATGGAGCTTAAAGGTTTTAGGCGGAGATAGATAGATTACCGTTAGCCGCTTTGAGCTCAAGGCGACGAACTATTAGTCACCTAAGAGCCAGAACACAGAGCCGCCCCGCAAGTGTCCGATACTTGCGGGGCGGCTCTCATGTTTTGGGGGCATCAGCGTGACGAGTTCGTGCTATTTCGGGTTATGAACTCGTCGAAGTAGTAGCAGAGGTTCTGGGTATCGTTATCGCCGATCCATGTGGTTTCGGGGTCGTAGATGAGGGTGGCTTGGTGGCAGGGGAAAACATCGTCGCCTGTTGAGGTCTTGTCATCTTTTATCCATTCTATTCCTTCTTCAATATATTCCAGATATTCCTCATATTCATTCTCTTCTACCATCTTTTCATGGTCTCTCCAATATTCAATATGATCAAGATCCATGTACAACAATTCATACCTTATATCTCTCCTAAATATGTTATGACATAAATAGATAACGTGCTGATGTGTGTTGAAGTACATTCTGTCGGAAAGGATTTCTACTGTATTTAGGGATGAACAGCCGCAAAACGCACTGTATCCTATGGACTCGAGACGTTCGGGGAGGGTTATGGAATTAAGGGAGGTGCAGTTGCGGAACGCATTGCAGCCTATGGACTCGAGATATTCGGGGAGGGTTATGGAATTAAGGGAGGTGCAGTCGCAGAACGCTTCTTTGCCTATCGCCCTTAACGCATAGGGAAAGGTGACGGACACAAGGGAGGTGCAGCCTGTGAATGTATATTTGCCTATGAACATGAGACAATTGGGAAGGGTTATGGAATTAAGTGAGGTACAGCCTGCGAACGCCACTTCGCCTATTTGCGTGAGATTTTTGGGGAGAGTGAAGCAAGCAAGAGAGGAGCAGTTGAAGAATGCAGCCTCACCTATTGACTGGAGGTCTTCGTGAAATGTGACGGAGGCAAGGGATGTGCATTCTGCGAACACACCAACGCCAATTTTCTTGAGCTCTTTGGGAATGGTAATGGAGGTAAGGGAGGTGCAGTCGTAGAAAGCACAACCGCCTATCGACTTAAGACTTTGCGGGAGGTTGACGGAGACAAGGGAGAAGCAGTCCACGAACGCTCTTCTGCCAATTTTCTTAAGCCCTTCAGGGAGGGTGACAGAGACAAGGGATTCGCAACCGCTGAAAGCACTATCGCCTATTGACTCAAGACCGTCGTGGAGGGTGGCGGAGACAAGGGAGGGGCAGTCGTAGAAAGCGCTATCGCCAATTTTCTTAAGCCCTTCGGGAAAGTAGACGGAGACAAGGGAGTGGCAATAGCTGAAAGCACTATCGCCTATTGACTCAAGACCTTCGTGAAGGGTGACGGAGACAAGGGAGGGGCATTCGATGAAAGCGCTATCGCCTATTGACTCAAGACCTTCGTGGAGGGTGACGGAGACAAGGGAGCAATCGCTAAAGGCACCAACGCCTATTTTCTTAAGCCCTTCGGGAAAGGAGACGGAGACAAGGGATTCGCAACCGCTGAAAGCACGATCGCCTATTGACTCAAGACCGTCGGGAAGGGAGACGGAGACAAGGGATTCGCAACCGCTGAAAGCACAATCGCCTATCGACTTAAGGCCTTCAGGGAAGGAGACAGAGACAAGGGATTCGCAACCGCTGAAAGCACGATCGCCTATCGACTTAAGGCTTTTCGGAAGAGTGACGGAAGAAAGGGAGGTACACCCCTCGAAGGCTTCTGCCTCTATAGTTTCAACACCTTCGGGAATAGTAACAGAGGTAATAGATTGGCGGAATGGGAACATAGCTGAATTTACATTTAGAAAGAGTGGAGTAATTATGCGCAATACTCACTGTAGTGGCGACTTTCAGGACTTACACACACTTGCCCCTTATAAAGATACGAAAAAAACAGGTACTGACAAAGAGGGTCAGATGCAGCTGATTTACGGTATTTGAAGACATGAGCAAAAGTGAAGCAGGTTTCGTTGGAGAGGCTTACGGGGATGGGGGCCTTTCTCTTTGGGGGCGAGATACAGAAAAAAGTTACCCGACCTGGCGGTTGCCAAGTCGGGTAACTTCTTGTTTTAAGTGGCGGCTACCTACTCTCCCACGCGAGTGCGCAGTACCATCGGCGCGGGCGGGCTTAACTTCTCTGTTCGGGATGGGAAGA
>CAVDBL010000004.1:0-225363 GCA_963607345.1 Bifidobacteriaceae bacterium | reverse complement strand
CCGTGGTCTCGATATAATATCTTACGGGACAATCTTTTGCGTTCTTTCTCCTGTTGCGTGCGTCAACATTAAAAAGAAGGAAAGGGAGAAATAATGCCAAAAGTGAAACAATAATCTTTTTCATGACTTCATTCTTTTTTCTTAGTTATACGTACGTGGCTGAGTTTTATTGTTAAAGGTCGGGAGTTTTTTCGCCTTCGGGCGTTATTTAGACGGAGTGCAGGTTAAAAGCCGTTATGCGACCGCCAACGCTCGTCGTCGCTGAAGGAGTTGAACCCAGCCAACGCCATTTTCGAAAATAATTACGAAAATATTTGGCACTTAGAATTTTAATACGTTACTTTGCGTCATAAAAGTAAAGGCATCTGTGGCATATAGGGCGTATCGACCCACGTCCAGATGCGTTTACTTTCAATCGCATCATGCAGACTCAACTTGCAAGCATTTGTAAAAGCACCTGTGGCATATAGGGTGGTTACGGCTCACGTCCAGGTTGCATTTACTTGCAAACGCATTAGAGGACGCAACTTGCAAGCGTGGACTCCATGCGGGCAATGGTTTATAGAAGGCATCTACGACATATAGGATGGAAGTCCACGTCGAGATGCCTTTTTTCTTTTACCTTCCAGTTGACATTACGCTTCTTAGAAGCTTTTCGCAACGCCTCAACGTACAACAAAAGACCATTCGACCGACTTTGTTGCTGCGTATAACTGATTAGTACCCCAAAAATTCCTAAATTTAAACTCGGAAATGCCGTCTGGGTGGCTCCTCTATTGTCTCTAATCCCGGATTGTGACAAAAGAATAGATACCAGAAACGACGCAACAAGGAATATTAGCAGATGAAAATATTAAAGGCAATCGCCGTTATTGCCACCACAATAGCCCTAACCAGTTGCTCAAGCGACCGACCACGCATCCATATAATCGGCGGGACGACAGTATGTGAGTCAGACGCCAACACCACACAAGCCTGCGGATGGGGGCAGATGCTGGGGCAGATCGTGCCTCCAGGAGTAGAAGTCTTAAACCATGCCAAAGCATGGAGCACAAGCCAATCTTATTATACAGACGGAAGCTGGGCTGAGACGAAAAAAACAATCCGCCCGGGCGACGTGGTCCTTATCCAATTCGCCCATGACGACGAGAAGGCTGTGAACCCCGACGGCAAAGGCGCAAACTCCCCATGGGGCACATTTCAAGAAGGGCTTGCCCATTTTATTGACGAGACACGACAGGCAGGCGCACGACCCATACTTGTACAGCCGATTGCTCGCAGAATATTTGACGGCAACTCAATCGCCCCCCGCGGAGCTCACAATTTTGGGCGCACACCCGACAACAAAAGTCTGGATTACACCGCTGCCATACACTCACTGGCAGACAGTTTAGGCGTTCCTATAATCGACCTGTGCACAAAGAGCAAACAAATCATTGAATCGTACGGCATCATTGGCTCGAAAGAGCAACTTTTCGTCAATTCTGACAACACGAACACTAACGCCAAAGGCGCAGCCCTGATGGCAATTGCTGTAGCAGAAGCTCTCGACTCGATGAACATATGGGTTGGTAACCGCAACACACCAGCCATAGTCGCTTCGCAACGCAACATCGACCTCGGCAAAGTCTTTGTAGGCGACACATTGTGGAAAGTGATTGATATCGTCAACATTGACGGCATCACGACAAGGCGAGTACTCAACCACAAACAGCTAATAACAGTCACGGCGCCCGCCGGATACAAGTTGTCGCGCTCACCTGGAGCCGAGAGCAAAGATTCGCTCCTGTTCTTCACAGACGGAGCAGCCCAAGTAGTCATATGCTATGCTCCTAAGGGAACGACGCCAGACGTCGGAAGCCTCGACATCCGCACTCCTAACAGCGTCGCCCGCATCAAGTTGGTTGGTCAAGGCAAAATGTCAGACCGTCGCGACAAGGAGACATTCGAATGGAAGGACGTCACAACCACACTTGACAATAGGACAATCAACCTAAAGCTGTCTGCCATAAGGGGGCTTGAGCTCACGCACACTGGCGTCATGCCGATTGGCGGTATATGGTCGCCCGACCCTACCATAGGAGAGTATGTCCAATTGAAACTCACAAATAAGGACAAAGCCGTCCGCATTAACGAGATTAGCCTCTCGACAACATCCAGCCAGACGTACAAGATTTCCTGCGCCTTGGGCAATGACTTCTTCCGCAACTTGACAGTAGGGCAACGAGAGGTAAACGACGAGACATCGGACAACTCATTACGCACAGACACTTTTAAGACATCAATACATCTGACCCCAGGACAGACGATGCTTATACGCCTATACATTGCCTCCCCATCCACCTCACTTGCCATGCCATTCCACATAGGTGGCATGAAAATATCGATGGACACATTCGAGTAACAAGTTGAGACACAACGTATAAAGGAGTCGGAGGGCGAGAATAAAAACTTCACACCCTCCGACTCCTTTTTTACTATATACCCTTTACTGGGCTCGTCTCATTCGTCGTCTTTCCTTCTTCTCTTTCGCCCCTCCTTTTTCAAATTTCTATTGCGGAACTGCAATGGCGAGAGACCAGTATGCTTCTTCATAAACGTCCCGAAGAAAGACTGATTTGGAAATCCAAGTTCCTCTGCCACGTCATGGATGCTCTTTGTGTCGTCATGCAAAATCTTCAGGGCGTCGCTCAAGACAGCCTTGTTTATCACCTGAATGGCAGTCATACCACTCTTGCGACGACATATTGCGGAGAGGTATTTTGGCGTGATATTGAGCTTGTGAGCATATTCGTCAACCCTTCTGCCTCGCGGGATGGTACTATCGAGGAGTTTTAGAAAATTGCGGAAAATGGCATCGGCCGACGAGTAGCCTCCGACCATATCATCCGCCTCTTGCGACATTGCGCCGACCATCTCGTTGAAGGCGGCACCGACGAGCGAGTTTATAATCCTTTCGTTTAGGGGTGTCGTTTTCTCCATGAACTTCCGACGAAGAATATCGATGTAGCCCGTCAGATTCTCGATTACGGCATGCGTCGCTTGTATATGCGGATTGACGCTCAGATTGAGGAGCACGTCCGCTCGATTGGCGTAGTTGGAAGAAGACGTCGTGGCGTAATCTATCGCTATGCACAGACCACTCACATCGGTCAGCATGCTTGCGTTGAACCTGTCGAGTATAAAGTTGGGGGAAAAGACGAAAATGTCGTTCTCACCAAGAACATAGTCAATGCTATTGACCGTCATCTCAATCTTTCCGGTCCTCACGAAAACGATGGCGAACATGCAAATCTTGTATGACGCCTTAGTTGGCGAAAATGCGGTGACATTATCAATTATGGCAAGCCTATCGTCAAAAAACGAACCGTCTACCAAACCACGGATCCCTTTTACAGTACAATCCTCCATGCTCTATGGCATTTAATTTTTATTTAATACAGAACGCAAAGTAAAACATTTTTTACACAAATAAGCCATTTCAACCACTACAAAAAGACTATTCATGGCAAATAGCACAACAGGCACGACGAAAAGGCAGATATTTACGGCAAACGGCGATTAAGAATCCGACAAAGAAGATTAAACTTTATACCACCCGACCCATACAACTATGGCAAAATAGACTAACTTTAAGAAAAGTAAAAGTGCATAACAGATGGCCAAGGGGTACTACAAATACTTCAACAGAGACATCAGCTGGCTCTCATACGACAGGCTCGTATTGGAATCAGCCGAGGCTGACGACGTGAGCGTGGGCGAGGCACTGAATTTTATCTCGTTTCACTCTTCGAACCTTGACGAGTTTTATGCCGTGCGCGTTGCCGAGTATAGACGTTCGGCCAGTCGCGACATCCGCATGGACGAGGTGTCGAACCCCTCCGCCATGTTGCACCACATCAATGCCATCGTCTCACGCCAGATGCTTGAGGCGGCCGACATCGTGTCACGCACCTTAGTTCCTAAACTATTGGAGCAGGGCGTCATGCTGCACTTTGACAACATGCCGACCGACGAGACTCATGTCGCCTTCATGCGCAATTACTTCGAGCGAGAAGTCATCCCATACGTGCAGCCGGTTCTTTTAGGGAAGGGGACACTCGTCTTCCTACGAGACAACATGCCATACTTCGCAGTGCGCCTCTTCGCTAAAAAAAGGCACGGGAAGCTATCAAACAAAGCCGACTACTCGCTTGTCAAGCTACCAACGAGTGGCGTGCCGAGATTCGTGACGCTGCCCGACAATGGAGACGGACTCACGCACATAGTCTTCATTGACGACATCATCAGAATGAACCTCCCCACCCTATTCCCCGGATACTCCGTCGACGGGGCGTGGGGAATAAAGATATCACGCGACGCCGACCTCGCAATTAGTGAGACACTTGGGTGCGATATAGCGGAAGAGATACGCGACAACCTTGTACTCCGCAAGACTGGTGCGCCGGCTGGTTTCTACCACGACTCCACCATGCCGCATGACGTCCTCAAATGTTTAAAGGACAACTTCAATTTTGCGGAGAGCGAGATGGCGGTTTGCGGCTCGTACCTCAACCTGCAAGACCTATCGCACCTGCCAGTAGACCGCGGGCAGAACCTTAAAGCTTTCGGGCTTGTCGTCCCTCGCCGCCTGATTGTCTGCGCTTCGATGTTGGATGACATAACGCGGGGAGACTTCATGCTCCACTACCCGTACCAGTCGTTCAACTACGTCATCCGCCTTATCAACGAGGCGGCACAGGACCCATACGTCACAGAAATCAAGGTTACGCAATACCGAGTCGCCACGAACTCAGCTGTCGTCAACTCACTTATAGCAGCGGCAGCGGCCAACAAGAGGGTAACCGTTTTTGTAGAGCTAAAAGCCCGTTTTGACGAGAAGAACAACCTTGAGATGGCCGACCGCATGAAAGCTGCCGGCATCAAGATCATATATAGCATCCCAGGTCTGAAAGTCCACGCAAAAGTGGCACTCATAGAGCGCGGAGGCGACAGTGGCAAAAGGTCTGTTGCATACGTCAGCACAGGCAATTTCAACGAGCAGACGGCAAAAACATACACGGACCATGGGCTTTTCACTGCCGACCCCGACATCATATCCGACCTGCGCATTGTATTCAACTTTCTTGAGACCCACCAAGGGAAAGCCATCCCGAAAGACGAACCGATTCCTACACTAAAAAAACTTCTTGTCTCAAGGCTCAACATGGAGGACGAGCTGCATAAGCTAATAGCGAGAGAGACTGACATTGCGAGCCACGGAGGAGAAGGTCGCATCATGCTAAAAATGAACGGCATCCAATACCGCCCACTTATAAACGACTTGTACGAAGCCAGCCTTGCGGGTGTCAAGATAGAAATCATGGCGAGGGGGATATGCTGCATCGTGCCGAACCAGAGCTACAGCCAAAACATCAGGCTCACTCGACTTGTTGACGACTATCTTGAGCATGGGCGCGTATGGACCTTTGGACCAGACGGAGAGCGAGGTGTCTACATTACGTCGTCCGACTGGCTCAACCGCAACATGCGGAACAGGATAGAGGTTGCCGCCCCTATTATCAATGCGGCATTGCGGCAGGAGCTCATGCAGATAATGAACCTTCTGATGAGTGACAACACAAGGGCCAAGATAATCGACGAAAACCAACAAAACGTGGCAGTTCCTCACAAACAAGGAGAAAAATCGATACGAGCTCAACAGGACATGTACCATCTGATCAGCAGCTGGCAGACATCGACTGATGAAAACGCCACATACGGCTTCAGCAAAGGAAACTGACAGGTTTGACAATTTCCTTCGGAGACAAAAATTAACATAGTGGCAGAGCATCGTGGCGAATTGCCACAATGCGCCAAAGCAAGAAGTATGAGTGCAAATCAGCGACTTGGCGCAGACGACGAGGCAATACGCATTCTCCAGACACTCAGATTTACCCATTCTGACACCCATCACGCTTTTGTTCAAATATTGTCGAAAACTATCATCCATCGCTAAGGTTTAGACAATCAGCACCTACAGCATCTGAGGAAGAGAAATAGCCAACAGACCATAAAAAGGGTGCATTCCCACCGTCTTCTTTTTACCTATCTTCGTCTTGCTAAACAAAAAGAAGACCATGATACAGACAGTCATCAAGAGAGACGGCCGAGTTGTCGGCTTTAACAAGGAGAAGATATGCGCAGCAATACGTCGAGCCATGCTCCACACGGAGAAAGGCGAAGACGAGGCACTGATATGTAAGATTGCGGACCGTATTGAGGTCTCAGGAAAAGAGAAGATGACTGTCGAGGCTATTCAGGATTGCGTCGAGACGGAACTCATGAACAGCCCTCGCCAAGAGGTAGCGAAACGCTACATTGCCTACCGCAACCAGCGCAGCATCGCGCGTAAGGCAAAGACACGCGACGTCTTCATTGAAATCATCGAGGCGAAGAACAACGACGTCACCCGCGAGAACGCCAACATGAATGCCGACACCCCTGCCGGCATGATGATGAAATTCGCATCGGAGACCACAAAGCCATTCGTCGACGACTTCATCCTTGACGAGAGCGTGCGCGCAGCAGTAGAGCATGGCTACATCCACATCCACGACAAGGACTACTACCCTACCCGCAGCCTCACTTGCGTGCAGCACCCGTTGGACAAAATCCTCAAATATGGATTTTCAGCAGGACATGGCGAGTCTCGCCCAGCAAAACGCATCGAGACGGCAAGCATCTTAGGCTGCATCTCAATGGAGACGGCACAGAACGAGATGCACGGAGGACAGGCCATCCCAGCATTCGACTTCTACCTTGCCCCCTTTGTACGCAACAGCTACATTGAGGAGGTCAAGATTATGGAAGAGATGAATGGTGAGGATTACTCAGACCTTTACAATTCGCCCATTGACGACTACGAGAACAAGCCACTCGACGGATTGAAGGGCAAGGAGCGCGTCCGCCAGCATGCCATCAATCGTACCGTAGGGCGCGTCCACCAATCTATGGAGGCGTTCATCCACAACATGAACACCATCCACTCACGCGGCGGCAACCAAGTCGTGTTCAGCTCCATCAACTATGGCACCGACACCTCGGCTGAGGGACGTTGCATCATCAGAGAGATTCTTAAATCTACATATCAGGGCGTAGGCAACGGCTCCACCGCCATCTTCCCGATCCAGATTTGGAAAAAGAAGCGCGGCGTCAGCTACCTGCCGACAGATCGTAACTACGACCTCTACACCTTGGCATGCAAGGTCTCGGCACGCCGATTCTTCCCCAACTTCCTGAACCTCGACGCCACCTTCAACCAAAACGAGAAGTGGAAGGCAGACGACCCAGAGCGTTATAAGTGGGAGATTGCCACAATGGGCTGCCGCACACGCGTATTCGAGAACAGGTTTGGCGAAAAGACCTCGATAGGTCGCGGCAACTTGTCATTCACGACAGTCAACATTGTCCGCATTGCCATCGAGAGCATGGGCTTCGTCGATCAGAAGGAGCGCATAGCCCACTTCTTCAAGCGTCTTGACGAGATATTGGATGTCACCGCCCTCCAGCTTGACCAGCGTTTCAACTTCCAGAAGATGGCTCGCGCCAAGCAGTTCCCTCTGCTCATGTCGGCTCTTTGGAACGGATGTGAGAAGCTGAAGCCAGAGGACACCATCGAGAGCGTAATCAACCAAGGCACGCTTGGCATTGGCTTCATCGGTTTGGCAGAGTGCCTCGTAGCGTTGACAGGTCACCACCATGGCGAGAGTGAGGAAGCACAGAACTTGGGCATCAGCATCATCAGCCACATGCGCGACAAGGCCAACGAGTATAGCGAGAAATACCACCACAACTATAGCGTCCTTGCCACTCCCGCAGAGGGTTTGTCCGGCAAGTTCACATCGAAAGACAAGAAGAGCTTTGGCGTATTGCCCGGCATCACCGACCGCGAGTATTACACCAACTCAAACCACGTGCCTGTATACTACAAGTGCAGCGCAGCGCATAAGGCACGAGTTGAGGCTCCATACCACGAGTTGACGCGCGGTGGCCACATCTTCTACATCGAGATTGATGGCGACGCCACGCACAACCCTCAGGCTGTCATGAACTTTGTCGACCTGATGGACAAGTACAACATGGGCTACGGCTCGGTCAACCACAACAGAAACCGTTGCATGGACTGCGGGTATGAGAGTGCTGAGGCCGACTTGGAGAAATGCCCCAAGTGTGGCAGCACACATCTTGACCGCCTCCAGCGCATCACCGGCTACCTTGTCGGCACAACGGACAGATGGAACAGGGCAAAACTTGCGGAGCTGCGTGACCGCGTCACCCATGACTAAGATTAGCGTCTTAAAGATTGTGGAGTCAACCACAGTCGATGGTCCTGGACTTCGCACATCGGTCTACTGCGCCGGATGCGTCAACGCCTGCCCCGGATGCCACAACCCACAGAGTTGGGACATCAAGAACGGGACGTTGATGAGCATTGACGAGATAATGGGCAAAATTGTGGCAGAGGACTTCTGTAACGTCACCTTTACTGGTGGAGACCCCATGTATCAGGCGACAGCATTTGCGAAATTGGCTAAGCGAATCAAAAGTGAGACGGGCAAGGACATCTGGTGCTATACCGGATACACTTTTGAGGAGTGCATGACTGACGACGCCAAGCGCAGTTTGCTGGAGCAAGTGGACACGTTGGTTGACGGGAGGTTCGTATTGGCACTCAGAGACACGGACCTCTTATTCCGCGGCAGTTCAAACCAAAGGATTTTAGACGTCAAAGCATCGCTAAAGGCAGGTGAGGCTGTCGCAGCCCACCCAGAAGAGGGATTATTTCCTACCATATAGCGTGTTGCTTAAATAAATCAGCCCGTCGTTCAATAGACATTGAACGACGGGCTGATTTTATGTAGGATTCGGACCTTAGTGTCGGACGGCAATGGCCTCTATCTCGACGAGAGCTCCCTTGGGGAGAGCCTTAGCGGCGAAAGCGGAACGAGCAGGGGCAACATCGCCAAGGAACTCTGCATAAACGCTGTTGAATGCTGCGAAATCGGCGATGTCGGCGAGTAGACATGTTGTCTTGACGACATCGGAGAGTTGGAACCCAGCAGCTTCGAGGATGGACTTAATATTATTGAGCGACTGACGGGCTTGCGCCTCAATTCCGCCCTCGGGGAACTGACCTGTTGAAGGAATAAGCCCGAGCTGGCCAGAAACGTAGAGAATGTCGCCTGCTTGAATGGCCTGGCTGTATGGCCCGATGGCCGCAGGGGCATTGGGGGTAGAGATCTTCTTGTTCATGTATTGTGTTATTTGGTTTTGCTATTCTGATTTTGGGTGGCGAGCGAAGAGACGTCGGCGCAAGAGTGTCACAACAACACCAATAGCAGCCACAAGAATGAGTGGGATGAAGAGCGCAACAACTTTGTAGACCGTCGTTCCTGCCGCTATCAGTTGGCGATCGAGCAGGCGAAGGGAGAAAGTACGATTGCGGAGCGCCATGAGACCATCATCATCGGCAAGGTATTGCACGGCATTGACTATGAAATCTTTATTGCCATAGGTCTGACGCGTGATATCGTCATAGCCGAGAGGGACGATCGTAGGATTTGAAGAGTGACGGAAGCGGACATCGTTGCGGATCACGTCGCCATCGCCAACGAAAATCATCTTTGTGGGGACGCTCATCTCCGACCGCTTGCCGGACTTAGCCGTTACGCCTTGCGGGATTGGGCGATGCGAGAAAAGCGAACGGAAAGAGCCCTCTTCGAGAAGAGCCATTGTCAGATAACGTTGTGGAAAATCTTCGGGGCGAGGCTCCTGGTGTATCGTGGAGAGTCGGGCGACGACAGGAACCTCGCTTACACGCGTCATGGCGGAAGAGCGGAGAAGAGGCGTCCTGACAAGAGGCAGCTCCTCACCGACCGTATCGATGGGGCTTGCGAAGTCGCCATGCACAAAACTGACGTTGCGCGTTACGGGGCTGAGCATATTAGTCGCCATGAGCGGACCGAAGAGCCATGGCATAGGGACAATGGAAGTTTGCCCGTCGCGTGTCGGGACGCTTATTGGAATCATGCCACAACTCATATCCTCGATGACGGACTGACGGATTCTGACACCATAGACGAAGAGTTGGTCGGAGAGATTAACATCGGCATGGATGCCGACCGTCTGTGAACTTTGGCGGAGGGAATCGAGCGTCATGTTAATCGCATCGATAAGCCAAAGGACACGACCGCCTCGCATGATGTATTGGTCGATGGCGTACTTGTCCTTCTCGGGGAACCGCTCAGTTGGCTTGGCGATGATGAGAACCTTGTAGGGGTTAAGGATTGACGGGTCGGAACCAATCTGTCCTCGATCGACATCGAAATGTTGCGCAAGGGCCTCAGTGGCACCATTGACATCGAGCTCATCCAGTTCGCCATGCCCCTCAAGGAAAGCGACCTTTGGCACCTCGGTGCGCGTAAGCCGTGAGATAGCGTCGGTAAACTTATACTCTATGCCCTCGACGGAGCGATTTAAAGACTCCTCACCCGAGAGACCCGGCACATTTTCAAGAAGGCTTACCCAAACACTCTTGTCGCTCAATTGGACACGGGCATAGGGATAAACGATGGAGCGTGTTTTCTGACCATCCTCCTTCGTCTCAAAGACAGGAACGCCAGCGAGCCCCGCACGTTCGAGCTCTTGGGCAAAAGACTTTGCCGCATCTGGTTTCAGCTCCGCAGGGTCGGTACTTATGAGACGGATGCCCTTGGAAGAGAAGGAATTTATCTCTTGGCAAATATCGACCGCTTGACGGCGTAGGCGGCGGAACCCAGGATTGAGATCGCCATCGAGATAGAGGTTTACAATTACAGTCGCTTTGAGACTGTCGGCATAGGAGCGAGTGACAGGAGACAGCGTGTAGCGACCTTCTGAAGTCAGATCGGCACGGAAATGGGTGAGCGACGAGAGGAACGGAACGACAGTCAGGCAGACAACAACGCAGACAAGAGGACGGCGGAAACGACCACTCGATCGGCTTATGAGAGCTGACGTGAGGGTCAAGAAGATGACGCAAACGGCGAGAAAATATATGACATCGCGGCTATCGACAACCCCTCGGCTGATTGAGGAGTAGTGTTGAGCAATGCCTAAATCCATTGTGAAAGCCGCCCAATCGGATTGTGGGGCGAGAGAGGAGATCATGTCGCAACCTACGTAGAGAAGCGCACAGAGAGCAGCACCCGTCACGAAAGCGACAATCTGATTATCAGTGATGGACGAGGCGAAAACACCTACCGCCATATAGGTCGCCGCAAGGAAAAGGAGAGCGATGTATGAACCTATGGTTCCTCCCATATCGATATTTCCTTGTGGCGAACCGAGCGCACAGACGACAGCCACATAAACGAGCGTCGGGAGGATGGAGAGACATACAAGCGAAAAGCCAGCGAGATATTTTGCCATTACGATGCGCCACGGCTGGAGCGGACGAATGAGGAGCAACTCAATCGTGCCAGCACGACGCTCATCGGCAATAAGGCGCATTGCGATGGCGGGTACAAGAAAGAGGTAAATCCACGGCGCAATGTCGAACAATGGTGTCAGAGTGGCATAGCCTCCGTATATGATATTGAAATCGGAGGGGATGACCCAGAGCAACAGCCACGTGAGGAGAAGGAATACCCCCACGACAAGGTAGCCTGTCGCAGAGCCGAAGAAAGTGGCAATCTCTTTTTTGTACAACTCGAACATTAGATCTTACCTTTTAGATAGGCAACCATATCGGCAGCGGCACGTCCGCTACATCCCGCATCGCCAACACGAGAGGCGAGCTCTTCGTAATCTTCAAGCATCTTGCGTCGACGGGGAGAGTCTGTAGCAAGCTCGGCAAGCTCGGACTTCAGTTGACCGTAGGAATATTTCTTTTGGAAGAGTTCGGTTACGGACTCGCGACCGAGAATAAGGTTTACGAGACTGATATACGGCACCTTGATGAAGAGGTGGGCGATCCAGTCGCTGAAGCCGCCGCCCCACATGAGATACATGACAATCTGCGGGCAGCGGAAGAGAGCGGTCTCGAGAGTCGCCGTGCCAGAAGTGACGACAGCAGCCTGCGCAAAACGGACAAGCTCGTAGGTCTCGTTGAAAAGAACCTTTATATCGTTGCCTTTGATATATTTATCATAATCGGGAGCCTTGAAAGAGGGCGCACCGGCGATGACAAACTGAAAGTCGGGGAACTCGGCAGGCAGTCGCATCATCTCTGGGAGATTATATTTAAGCTCGGCTACCCTACTGCCCGGAAGAAGCGCAATGATAGGCTTTGAGGAGAGCCCGCAGCGCGAGCGGAACGCCTCGGGAGACTCATCGGCATGAGGACGTTGAGCGATGGCATCCATAACGGGATTTCCGCAATAGAAGACATTGTGGAGCTCCTTGCGTGCGAAATAGTCGGGCTCAAAGGGCATGATGGAGTAAAGGCGGTCGATGCAAGTGCGCATCTTCTTAATTCTATACTCCTTGGATGCCCAAACTTTTGGAGAGATATAGTAGAAGACCTTGATGCCACGGGCATGCGCCCATTCGGCGATAGGGAGGTTGAAGCCCGGATAGTCTATTAGAATCAGCACGTCGGGGACATTGGCAGCAATATCTTGACGGCAGAAAGAGAAATTCTTACGGATCTTGCCAAGGTGAGTCAGCACATCCCATACACCCATGACAGCAGTATCGCGGTAATGCCTGACGAGAGAACCACCGACAGCCGCCATGAGGTCGCCACCCCAAAAGCGGAAATCAGCTTGAGGATCCTCATGGAGGAGCGACTTCATCAGATTGGAGCCGTGGAGGTCTCCAGATGGTTCACCAGCAATGATATAATACTTCATGGTCAGCAGATGAACTTGACGACGACGATTGCGAAAGCATAGATGAGAGTAGCAAGGAAGATGCCGCGAGAAATGTTGAGCCTATCGATATAGGTGAAGATGGTGAAGACGGCAAGATTGGGGAGGCAGCTGACGGCGAGGAGCATGCCGACGCCTCGGATTTCCATCATTTGCGTAAGAAAATCGAAAAAGGGGAGCATACCAGCGTAGGCGAACTTGAAAAAGAGGAGCGTCGTGATGACGGGCAAGACAAGTCCGATAAGGAAGCCGAGCCAAGTCTTATTGATAGACATTGATATTTGATTATAGGTTGATATGGAAATCTGGGTCAGAATTGAAGACAGAGTAATCGGTCACATCGAGCATGAGAGGCGTGATAGAAGCCCAGCCAGAGGCAATAACGGCATCGTCGGTATCGTCGGCTTTCTCTCCGACGAAAGTTCCGTCGAGCCAGTAGATGTCTTGTCCTACGGGAGAGTGGTAGTGCGTAGGGCGTTCTACCCAATGCCCCATTGCCATGCGAGCGATACGGATGCCTTGGACAGAGCCTCGGGGAATGTTGACACTCAAGAAATTGGACTTTGGGAGTTGGTCGTGGAAGAATGCATCGATGACGGCATCAGCGACACGCGCAGCTTCGGCCACATCGGCCGACTCGTCACTATTGGCGAAAGAGAAACCGATACCAGGGACGCCGACCATGGCGGCTTCGCGAGCCGCGCCGAGCGTACCAGAATAATGGACACTGACACCGATATTGCTACCATGGTTTATGCCCGAAAGAATCAGCACCGGCTTGCGCGGGACGAGTCCATAGAAACCGAGCTTGACACAATCGACGGGAGTCCCCTTAACAGCGTAGCACGTAGCCTTTCCGAAACCAGCGCAGCGACGAGTGCGCAGCTCATCACAGACAGTGAAGGAGTGGCTCTTACCTGAGTTGCTGCCATCGGGGGCAACAATGACTACGTCGGCATAACGGAGAGCGACGTCGGCGAGGGCTTTAATGCCCGGGGCAGCGACACCGTCGTCGTTGGTTATCATTATAAGAGGCTTCTCGTTTTCTGTGTTGATCATTTAGGATTGTGGTATATAACTGTTTACAAAATTACCAAATTGAAGATTTTGACAAGTCAATCTTTTGAAATGAGAGCGCGGCGGAGACTTTGCTTTTGTACATCCGTCGCGCTCTTGATGACTATAGGGTTATGAGGTTATTCCTCCCCCTCCTCCTCTTCGCTGCCAGTGTCATATTTCTCACCTTGCGCAGCCTGAGCAAGAGCGGATATGTACTCACGACGGGCGACGAAAGAGTTTTGGTTGGCATAGTTGAAGATGCCGAAGTGCCCGATGGAAGTGTCGGCATCATCCCAGACGAAGGGGACGAAACCATTGGCTTTTGCGGCGAGAGCGACTTGATTTGCGTAGTAGCCCTCGGAACTGCCATAGATGGCTTCGGAGCTGTGGGAGACCGCACCAAAGGCAGAGAGGATGGCAGGCACGTTGTGAGCCTCGCGGTTCAGCTTGGCGTAGACGTCGGAGAAATATTGGTTGACGGCATCCTCGTCAAAAGAGGACGACCAATCCTCGCTCGCAGAGGAGAATGGCGCACCCCAAAGTTTTTTGCCTCCGTCGGCATATACGAACTCCTCAGGCTTGAAGAACTTGCAAGATGTGAAGAGACGCCCCTCGACAACCTCGTTGGTTGGCATCGTGACGGTCTCGCCACTTTGTGCATCGAATGGGATTATGAGGCAACGCTTGTAATTGTTCTTGCCTGAGCGACGGATGGTCTGGACGAAAAGCTCGTTGAGGCGCTTCATTATTGGCGAAGCGGACTCGCCAAGTTCGGAGAGCGAGTAATTGTCGTAGGATTCGAAGATGATGTGGTCGTCGTTCTCGTCGAAGAGAGTAGCTATCTCACGCCAAGTATTGACGAAAAGGTTGAAGAACTCGGTCGTGTCGGAGTTTTGGACGGCGCGGAGAATCCAACCATTGTCAGCGAGGGAGATTACAGCGTATTTGCCTTTAGCGGCAACGGCTTGCGCCATGGAATTGACGCCATTGATCCAATAGCTGTTAGGGGTTTTGGCGACAGTGTCGTAGGCGAGGACTGGGAAACGGACCACATTGACATTGTAGGTAGCTACGGAATCGACCATCCAATCAGAGAGGGCGGCAGTGTTGGCAGCTATTGCGGCATCGGTCTTGTAGGCGTCGAGCATATTCCAGCCGAGCTTCATGTCTTGGGCGATCTCGAGAGCTGAGCGGTCGACACCCGTAAAGTCCCAACCTGTCTTCTCTTGGTTGAACTTGCAAGCGAAGTGGGCTTCGCCGAGATCGAATGAGATGCTATCAAGACGAGACTCATCGGCATAATTGGCGAGGACGACGATGTCGGCTTCAACCTCGTATTGGGAAGTTGTACCTTCGACGAGCTTCTTCGCTGGAGTATCTTTCAGATAAATCCACCATGGAGAGGAGACAGTGAACTCGCCGTTGGTATTGAAAGTCACCTTGTAGCTGGTGAGCCCCTCGTAGTTGATATTGTACTCCTGAAGAATGGAGTTTATTTTAGAGGACTCGTCGGGTTCGAGGAGGTCGACAGGGGACTGAGAGATAGAAATCTCCTTAGTGATGTCGCCAGCATGGACGGTAATGGATGCGGAACGAGGATCGTAGTCAGTCGTGGTGTTTTCGACCTTGTATTCGGCGATGGTAATGTTGATAACGCCAGTCGTGTCGGAAGAGGCACTAACCTCGGCAACCACCCAATCGGCAGAGACCGTGGTGACGACCTCGTCGGCATCGGCAGTCTCGTAGCTTACGGTATAGACACCGCCGGTCTTGGACGTGGAGACGTTATCGGGCGTGATTGACAAAGTCTTCTCGTCGGGAGTCACATTGGGATTGACCACAGATGAGTTGTCGTCGTCATTACAAGCCACAAGGAGACAAGGAGTGACGACCGCCAACATTGCGAGTAGGCTGAGGTATTTCATTACAGGTTGGTTTTTCGATTTTTACGTTCTCTAATTTACTCACTTTGGCGGAGATTAGCAAATAAAAATGGGCGTGTGCGGGGACTAAAGCTGATGCGCTTTGCGAGTTGCGGGAAAAGGAGAAAAACAAAAAGTCCGTCGCAGAATGTACTGCGACGGACCATAAGATATTATCACAGAGCGGATAATGCCGCTCGGGAAAGTCTAATTATACGAGGCCTTGTGCGAGCATGGCGTCAGCGACCTTGACGAAGCCACCGATGTTTGCACCCTTGACGTAGTTGATGTGACCATCCTTCTCCTTGCCGTATTTGGCGCAGGTTGCGTGGATGCCGACCATGATCTGATGGAGCTTGGCATCGACCTCCTCGCGGGTCCAAGAGAGACGCTCGCTGTTCTGGGTCATCTCGAGACCAGAAGTAGCTACGCCGCCGGCGTTGGAAGCCTTGCCAGGAGAGTAGAGGATGTGGGCAGCCTGGAAGACGTTGATAGCCTCGTTGGTGGAAGGCATGTTGGCACCCTCGCAGACACAATATACGCCGTTAGCGACGAGCTTCTTAGCGTCATCCTCGTTGATCTCGTTTTGGGTAGCGCAAGGAAGAGCGATGTCGGCCTTTACGCCCCAAGGACGCTCGCCCTCGAAGTACTTGGCATTGGGGTACTTGGTGGCGTACTCCTTGATGCGACCGCGCTTGACGTTCTTGAGCTCCATGACGTAGGCGAGCTTCTCGGCATCGATGCCGTCCTCATCGAGGATGTAGCCGTTGGAATCGGAGAGGGTGAGAACCTTGGCACCCATCTGGAGAGCCTTCTCGGCAGCGAACTGCGCGACATTGCCGGAACCAGAGATGAGAACATTCTTGCCCTTGAAATCCTTGCCTTGGGTAGCGAGCATCTCGGTGCAGAAATATACGACACCGTAGCCAGTAGCCTCGGGACGGATGAGAGAGCCGCCCCAGCCGAGACCCTTGCCCGTGAGGACACCGGTGAACTCGTTGCGGAGACGCTTGTATTGGCCGAAGAGGTAGCCGATCTCACGACCACCTACACCGATGTCGCCAGCAGGAACGTCAGTATCGGGACCGATGTGGCGCTGGAGCTCGGTCATGAAGCTTTGGCAGAAACGCATGACCTCAGCATCGGACTTGCCTTTGGGGTCGAAATCGGAACCGCCCTTGCCACCGCCCATAGGGAGAGTAGTGAGGCTATTCTTGAGAACTTGCTCGAAAGCGAGGAATTTGAGGACACCGAGGTTGACGGTGGGGTGGAAACGGAGGCCACCTTTGTAGGGACCGATAGCGGAGTTCATCTCAACGCGGAAGCCGCGGTTGATCTGGATGTTGCCCTTGTCATCGAGCCAGGGCACGCGGAAGATGATGGTGCGCTCGGGCTCTGCCATGCGCTCGAGGATCTTAGCGGTCTTGTACTGAGGGTTCTCATCGATGTAGGGCATGAGGGAGGTGACGACCTCGCGTACAGCCTGATGGAACTCGGGCTCGTTGGGATTCTTGGCAATGATCTTGCCCATGAACTCCTCGACTTCTGCTTCAATGTTTGCCATAACTGTTCTTTTATTGTTTTGTTAAGCCCCTTGACCTGTTAGAGCCCGAGGCTACCTGTTTCTTTTGTCAATGCTAATTTACACAACTAAACATCATGTGAAGAATAAAAGAACCATTTTTACGTGAAACACTTAATGCATTCAGTAGGTCACCTACTGAAAATGGCATTAGAAGGGAACATCACCCTCTGGGATAGAGGACATGTCGGGCATGTAAGCAGTATCGGAATCGGAGTTTGCCTTAGAGATTATGACCTGCGAAGAAGACGTCGGCTCGTCGCGGTTGAGGAGGTCGGCACCAGCCTCGAGCTCCTCGAACCTGATGAGTTCCGCCTGGAAGCGCAGAAGGACATCGTCGATGCGACCGCTACGGTGCTTGGCGATGATGAATTGCGCCATTCCGACAAGTGAGTTGCCCTTACCGTCGTCGAGAATGTGATAATATTCAGGGCGGTGGATGAAGCAGACCATATCGGCATCTTGCTCGATCGCACCAGACTCGCGAAGGTCGGAGAGCTGTGGGCGTTTGCTGTCGATGCCGCCTTTCTCGGAAGTACGTCCCTCGACATTACGGTTCAGCTGGCTAAGTGCGATGACAGGGATATTGAGCTCCTTGGCGAGACCTTTGAGAGAGCGCGAAATCATGGAGACCTCCTCTTGTCGGCTGCCAGGCTTCATGGCGGAGGCGGTCATCAGCTGAAGGTAGTCTATTATGATGCACTTTATATCGTGCTTCTTCTTCAAGATGCGAGCTTTGGAGCGGAGATCGAAGACAGAGAGACCGGGGGTGTCGTCGATGTAGAAAGGTGCATTGCGGAGACGCCCGATGCGGTCGTTGAAGTGCTGCCACTCCTCCTCGGTAAGGCGTCCGCTCTTGATCTTTTCGGAAGGGATCTCCGTTTCGGCCGTCATGAGACGCTTGACAAGCTCGACGTTGCTCATCTCGAGGGAGAACATGGCGATTGGGATATTATGGTCGATAGCCATCTTGCGCGCCATGGAAAGCACGAAGGCCGTCTTGCCCATGGCTGGTCGAGCGGCTATGACAACCATTGTGGCGGGTTGCCAACCCATTGTTATCTGGTCGATCTTGCGGAAACCGCTTGCGATGCCGCTGAGCTGATCCTCGCGCTTAGCGGCGGCCTCCATTTGTTGAATAGCCTCGTCGATAGTGGAGCTGATCTGAATCACGTCGCGTTTCATGCTTCCTTGCGACAACGTGAAGAGATCGTTCTCGGCCTCCTCAAGGAGCTCGTCGACATCCTTTGACTCGTCGTAGCCGCTGGTAATCATGTTACCGCCGAGGTGGATCAAGGACCTCTGGAGATATTTCTGGAAGATTATGCGGGCGTGGTACTCGATATTGACTGCAGCACCGACGAGACTGGTTAGTTTGGCAATGTAGACTCGCCCACCGACAGTCTCCAATTCGCCTGTACGCTTGAGCTCCTCGCACATGGTAAGCATGTCGATAGGGGCCATCTGACCATTAAGGCGGAGCATTGCAGCATAGATACGCTGGTTGGCCTCAGAGTAGAAATGCTCGGGCTGTAGAATCTCGACGACATTCTGAAGCGCATCCTTATCGAGAAGGATTGCGCCAAGGACGGCTTCCTCGAAATCGGGGGCTTGTGGCGGTAGTTTGCCGCCCAGGGCAGCCATAGCCGCTACTGAGTCGGATGGATTTGGAGCACCTACATTTTTCTTTGCCATGGGAGACTGTAGATATAGAGGGATAAAAAAGCCCGGATGAAAGATCACCCGAGCGTATTGGTATCTTGAGGATTAGATGACGGTTACGCCTTCTTGATCTCTACCAGGAGATCGTCCTTGCTTACGTTCTGTCCCTCACGGACGCTGACAGACACTACCTTGCCTTTGGAAGTCGAAGTGAGTGTGTTCTGCATCTTCATGGCCTCAAGGACGAGAAGAGCATCGCCAGGGTTGACCTCCTGCCCGACCTTGACGTGGACAGCGTTAATCTTGCCAGGCATCGGAGCCCTCAGCTCCTCGTTCTCATTGACGGGCTTCTGGGCAGCAAGAATCTGACGGCGTTTGAGCGAGAATGGGGTCTCGACCGTGTAGCGGTAGCTGACGCCATTGACCACGACCTCATAGGTGTTCTGCTTGACAGAAACGACCTCGACCGGATAACGGACACCCTCACAAGAGAAGAGGTTGATGCCGTCGGCCTCCTCGATCATCTCGACCTTGAGCTTACGGCCTTTAGAGCTGAACTCGTACTGGTTCTTTACTTGGAACTCATAGTTCTGTTCACCGTTCTCGCCAACGGCGATAAGGGTGCGGTTTTGAACGTTTTCGCTATTATTGTCCATGATGGTCTTAGAGGTTTAGAGGTGGCGTATACGCTTTTGGAGAACCCACGGGTCGACATTTGCCTCAGGCTGCTCGGCTGCGTCACCGGAAAAGTCGCTGTCGTGGTTGTAGTTGGAAACTGCGAGGAGAGCCGCAATGAGTTCCTCGTGTTCCTCACGCCAAACGAGACTATCCATGCAAGTCTCGATGAAGGAAGTATTGAAATCGCCCTTACGGTATACCTCGTTGTGGAGAACAGCCTTGTCGAAGGGGATAGTAGTCTTTACGCCTGTTACGACGAAGTGACCGAGGGAGTGGAGAGCCCTCTTGATGGCCTCGTCGCGCGTCTCACCATGGACGATGAGCTTGGCGATCATGGAGTCGAAGAATGGGGTGATCTCGGTACCGACGCGGACACCAGAATCGATGCGAATATTGTTGTCGGACGGGAGACGGAGATTCTTGATCATGCCGATGCTGGGGGTGAAGCCAGACTGTACATCCTCGGCATTGATGCGGCACTCGATTGCCCAACCGTTGAGCTTAACGTCATCTTGGGTGACATGGAGCTTCTCGCCTGAGGCGATGAGGAGCTGCAGCTCGACAAGGTTGAGACCCGTGATCATCTCGGTAACAGGGTGCTCGACCTGAATACGGGTATTCATCTCCATGAAAAAGAAGTTGTGATCCTTGTCGAGAAGGAACTCAACTGTTCCGAGGCTCTCGTACTTGGCCTCCTTAGCGAGACGTACGGCCGCGCCCGTGATCTTCTCACGAAGAGCCTCGTCAAGTGCTGGAGAAGGAGCCTCCTCAAGGAGCTTTTGGTGCTTACGCTGAATGGAGCACTCGCGCTCGCCGAGATGGATTACATTGCCATACTTATCGGCAACAATCTGAACCTCGATATGCTTAGGGTTCTCAAGGTACTTCTCAATGAAGACAGTAGGGTCATTGAAAGCGGTTCTTGCCTCTTGGGTGCAAAGCTCGTAGTTGGTGCGAACCTCGTCCTCCTTGCGGCAGATACGCATGCCACGTCCGCCACCGCCTGTGGCTGCCTTGATGATGACAGGGTAGCCAATTCGGTTAGCCTCGGCAATCGCCTCCTCAGCAGTGGGAATGCCACCGAGCGTGCCACCGAGCATTGGAACATTGCTCCTCTTGGCAATCTCCTTAGCGACGATCTTATCACCCATCGCATGGATAATCTCGGGGGACGGGCCGACGAAGATAACGCCAGCGTCGCGGCAAGCAGCTGCGAAATCGGGGTTCTCGGAGAGGTAGCCGTAGCCTGGGTGCATGGCCTCGATATTGTTATCGACAGCCAGCTTGACAAGATTCTTGATGTCAAGGAACTCAGGGACAGAGCCGTCAGTATCGGGGAAATCGACTACTTGATCGACTTTTTGGAGGTAGACCGCGTTCGGCTCCTTCTTAGTACGTATGGCGAAGGTCTTGATGCCCATCCTTTTTGCGGTGCGCGCAATGCGGATGGCGATCTCGCCACGGTTTGCTATGAGTAGAGACTTAATCATCTAAAGGTAAGTTTTTTAGAGAGGGATATTGCCATGCTTACGGCGTGGGAGGCTGACAGATTTCTTGTCGAGACTCTTGAGCGCACGATAGAGTTTGACACGCGTGAGGGCGGGGTCGATAACTTCATCGACGAAGCCCTTCTCGTCGGCAATATATGGATTTGTAACCTCATTACGATACTTAGCCACAAGCTCCTTCTTGAGAGCGACAGGGTCGGCAGCCTCGGCAAGCTCCTTACGATAGAGGATTGCGATTGCTCCGTCGGGCCCCATGACAGCGATCTCAGCAGTAGGCCATGCAAAGCTGTAGTCGCCGCCGATGCCCTTGGAGTTCATGACGATATAGGCACCGCCGTAGCTCTTACGGAGAATGACAGTGATCTTAGGAACAGTGGCACGGGTGTATGCGTAGAGGAGCTTAGCACCATTACGGATGATGCCGAGGTGCTCCTGATCGGTACCGGGGAGGAAGCCAGGAACATCCTCGAAAGTTACAATGGGGATGTTGAAAGAGTCGCAGAAATTGATGAAACGTGCACCCTTGACACTTGAATCGATGTCGAGAGAACCTGCCATCACCTTAGGCTGGTTAGCAATTACACCGATTGTGTAACCGCCAAGTCGAGCGAAACCGACAACGATGTTTTGCGCGTAATTCTCGGCGACCTCGAAGAAACGACCTTTGTCGACGACGAGCTTAACGACATCGCGGACGTCATAGGGTTTATCGGGATCCTCCGGGACAATGTCGCGAAGGCTTGGCTCAACACGATCGGTAGGGTCGTCATTGGGAACAAATGGGGCGTTCTCAATATTGTTGGAGGGAATATAGGTGAGGAGCTTCTTGATGCCGAGGATGAGGTTGGCATCGTCGGAGTAGACAAACTGGGCGACACCCGACTTGGAGGTGTGAACCTTTGCGCCGCCGAGCTGGTCGGTTGTGACTTGCTCGTTGAGGACTTGCTTGACGACATCTGGACCAGTGACGAACATGTAGCTCGTGCCTTCGGTCATGAAGATAAAGTCTGTCATCGCCGGGGAGTAGACTGCGCCACCAGCAGCTGGACCCATAATGGCGGAAATCTGCGGGATGACGCCGGAAGAGAGGACATTACGACGGAAGATGTTGGCATAGCCATTGAGGCTGGAGACACCCTCCTGGATACGCGCACCGCCAGAGTCAATGAGACCAATGACAGGGCAACCAGTCTTGAGCGCCATGTCATGCACCTTGACGATCTTTTGAGCATGGATGGCGCCGAGAGATCCGCCCATCATGTTGAAATCCTGCGAGTAGGCGAAGACTTGACGTCCGCCAACCGTACCATAGCCGACGATAACGCCGTCGCCCATGGCGGACTTGCTCTTACCGAAAGAAGAACCTGCGGAGGGGACGAAAGCGTCGAACTCCTCGAAAGTGCCCTCGTCAAAAAGCATCAGGATGCGCTCACGGGCCGTGAGCTTACCGCGGTTGTGTTGCTTTTCGTAGTATTGGTCGTTGTACTGCTCTTCCAGTTTTTTCTGGCGAGCCAAAAAGTTGTCGTATGCTACTCCCATTTAATATCTGTGATAGTTCTGACTGTTTTTGAGGGGCAAACCCCTTTTGACAGCCAACACTCCAACCCTCGTTTTATGGAGGATTGAAGTGATTGGACGTGGGTTATTAGGCTACAAAGTTATAAGAATTAATGTTTGCCCCAATAGTATTCGGAGGAACATTGTAAGGGGGTAAACCGTCGCATAGGCAGTAGACTGAGCCTGTACGGGGGAAAGGCTGTTGGCAAACTCGAGGGCTGGGGGATCTGTCATGGAGCCTGCGATGAAGCCGCAGATCTTGAGGTAATTGACCTTGAGGAAATGCGCTATGATACCGATTGTAAGGATAGGAATCACAGTGATTGCAAAACCATAGAGTACCCACATGTAACCACCATTGAGGAAAGTCTCGACGAAAGTTCCGCCTGCACCGAGACCGACACATCCGAGGAACATGCAGATGCCAAGCTCACGTAGCATCATGTTGGAAGCGGTATTCATGTAGAAAGAGAACTGACCTACACGACCCTTCCATCCGAGAAGGATTGCAACGAGAAGAGGACCGCCTGCGAGACCGAGCTTAGCAGGGGCGGGGAGGCCAGGGAGGAACACAGGTATGGAACCTACGAGGAGGCCAAGGGTGATGCCGAGGAAAAGGGCGATGATATTGGGGTGCGACCACTCGTGGATCGAGTCACCGAGCTCGGCCTTGATTTCCTTCATGACCTCTTTGCGACCTACGACGCGGACTGCGTCACCTACCTCAAGGGTCGTCTCCTTGGTAGGAAGAATCTCGATACCAGCACGATAGACGCGGGTGATATTTGCGGGATAGCGGCGGAAGATGCCGATCTGGTCGATAGAGTGACCTGCCACGCGGGAATTTGTAATCAGGAAACGCTGCATGACAAGGTCGCCATCGACTTCGCGCTTCTGACCAATCTCGATATCGCCGAGCTTGAGGCGAAGATCGTCGAGATTGTCGCTGCTGGCTACGCCATGGATAATGTCGCCATCCTTAATTTCGAAACTTGCTGTTGGGACGAGAATCTCGCCATCACGCTCGACACGAGAGAAGGTGAATTCCTTATCAACGAACTTGCTGATATACTCAACAGTCCTATTAAAGAGGTTCTTATTGGTGATCTTGATGACGACGCTCTCGAGCCTGCCACCCTTGCTGATATCCTTCTTATAAGTCTCGACCTCGTTATCGATCTTGATGCGGAAGATGAGGCGAATAAAAATCATGGTAAGCAGGATGCCGACGACACCAAGGGGGTAAGCCATCGCATAGGCGGAGCCGAGGACGGAGCCGTCGATCATGGCACCAGGGTTGGTAGCGTTGAAATCGGAAATGACCTGCTTAGCGGCACCGAGGCCAGGCGTGTTGGTTACCGCACCACACATGACACCAGCCATTACGTTGGCGTCGACACCACCGAAATAGTGGAAACAGAGGGCGATGCCGAAGCCCATGAAAATGATGCCCATGGCGAGACCATTGAGCAGGAGACCATCGCTACGGAATGCGCTGAAGAAACGAGGTCCGACAGAGAGACCGACCGCGTAAACGAAGAGGATGAGTCCGAACTCCTGCGCGAAATGAAGCATTTCGGGATTCACCTTTGCCCCAAAGTGGGCGAGAATAATGCCTGTGAAGAGAACGCCGGCGATGCCGAGCTTCACACCGGCAATCTTGAGTTTGCCGACTAAAGTACCGACGACGCACGTCAAGCTGATGAACAGCAGGGACGAGGCTATGCCGCTACCCGTGAACAGGTCAACTAAAAAATCCATTTTTTCAATAATGATAGTACCACCTAACGTCGCAAAAGAGACGGAAGAGGGGTCACAAAAATTAGGTTCTTAAACGGGTCAAAATTACTGAAAAATTTCCCTATTAAGGGTTTCCCCTAACCAAAAAATTTAACAGCAAAGCATCATGCCCTTTTGACCACATGCAAGTTTGGCAGGAAGGCCGCCACGAGACCGGCAAGCGGGGTAAAGGAGCAAAAGTGGAATACAGCCTCAAGCCCATAGACATCGACAAAATGGCCAAGGATGGCGGCAGCTATACCTGCCACACCGAAGGCAAAGCCATAGAAAATTCCGCTTATCAGGCCAAGGCGATTAGGCAGCATCTCTTGCGCATAGAGCAAGATGGAGGGGAAGGCAGACGAGAGCATGAAACCAGCGAAGAACGCCATTGTCAACGCACCAGCGAAGCCAAGGTGCGGCAGCAGGAGACTGAACGGAGCCGTGCCGAGAATCGAAATCCAGATGACGTACTTACGACCTATCTTGTCGCCCACGGGTCCGCCAACGAGGGTGCCGGCTGCCGTGGCGAAAAGGAACACGAACAGAGAGACTTGCGACACGGAAACCGAGACACCGAACTTCTCCATGAGGTAGAAAGTGAAATAGTTGGTCAGCGACGCCATGTAGATGTACTTGGAGAAGATGAGGATAGTGATCACCCCAATAGCGAAAATAGTCATGGCGAGAGAAAGGGGACGGTCGCGATGGGGGGTAAGAGTAGTATGTTGCTGGCGAACCGACGCAAGGTAGCTACCATACCATCGGCACACAGGACGGCTTATTATAATGGCAATCAATGCGATAAGACAGAACCACGCCATATTAGAACGTCCGAAGGGAGCCACGATGGCTGCTACGAGGAGGGGACCGAGAGAAGAACCGAAATTGCCACCGACCTGAAAAATTGACTGCGCAGCTCCGCGATGCCCACTCGACGCAAGGGACGTCACACGACTTGCCTCGGGATGAAGAATTGAGGAACCGATACCGATGAAGAAGACGGACACGCACAACATAGGTACGGAATTGGAGACGGCGACCATGGCGAGTCCAAACATCGTGAAACAAGAAGCGAGCGGGAGGGAACGAGCAAACGGGTGCTTGTCAAAAATGACGCCCACGACTGGCTGGAATACTGACGAAGCGAGCTGATAGACAAGCGAAATGATGCCAACCTCAGTAAACGAAAGGGCGAGATCGGACTTCATGAGCGGATATGAAGCGGCAATGACCGACTGCATGAGGTCGTTGAGGAAGTGGAGCGTCGCCAAGGTGGCGACAATCGGCAACATGGCCCTGAAGGAGGCGTTGGTAGTAGGTTGGTTCATCGGTAGATATGGCAAATAAAAAAGGCTTGAAATCCAATGGACTTCAAGCCTTGACTTTTGCGGAGAGGACGAGATTCGAACTCGTGAAACGCTTTGGGCGTTTACACGCTTTCCAGGCGTGCCTCTTCAACCACTCGAGCACCTCTCCTTGTCGAAAGCGATGCAAAGTTAGGCATAGAATTTGGAAATGCAAGGGACTGCCGATATTTTTTAGCCATTGGTTTTGCACGACACAAGTGAAACACGTGAAAGATAGAAAGTTAAGAGCAAAAAAAATTTGACCTTGCGGGCAGTAGGAATAAGCAGGGAACGGAAAAAAGCCAACACATTATGGCATTAAGAAGCCATTATGTCGTCGGGAGAAGGGGGGGGGGGACGAGGATGAAAAATAGTAAAATAGGCTGGAGGTGGAGGACTCGATGGAGAATAATTGGGAGCTGAAAACGCAAAGAGAAAGCATTTTTTTGCTCCAGAGAGCTTTTTGGACTACATTTGAAATCGTAATTGGGAGGTTGTAGCCCAACTTACGGAGTGTAACTACAAACAGACAGCATCATAACACAATGTACAGCAAAGAAGAGGCTCAGGCCATCCGACACGAGTTTTGGCACAAGCTGGAGAGCAAATCCCGTCGCGTACCAGGTCAAAATGGGAAGCCAATACATTGGATGTTAGACAAAACAGGCGTCAGGGGACTCGACCTGCGATTCGACCTCAGCGGTGGAAGAGTGATGGTGGCGATAGAGATCAACACACACTCGGAAGCCAAAGACCAAAAGCTGTGGGAGAAACTGGAAGAGTGCAAAGTCTTGATAGAAAAGAACTTTGAAGAGCCTTTGATATGGAACAGCGCATTTGTGCGCGAGGCTGGCAACGTAGTTAAGCGCGTATACACGGCTACGGAGGGCGACATATACGACAAAGAGAAGTGGCCCGAGATGCTGAGATTCATGATTGACAACATGATACGGATGGAGAAGGCGTATCGCTCGATCCAGGACTACATGATGCATTTTTAGAGAGTGAGAGAACTCATTAGCCTATTGTTGGAGTACGCGGTCAACGCGATGCGTCCCGTTCAATACCGATTGCTGCTGTTCATGCAGAAATTCGGCACGAGGGTTCGCAACGTCGTAAACAGCATAACCATCGCACTTTCAATCATAGGCATAGGCGACGTCATCTGGCAGATAGGGTTCATAACATCGAGCGACGCTGCATCTATACTATTGAGCATCAACAGCATGCTGATTGCATGGTTTGGTTGTGTGCAGATATACCGCTTCTTGAACGGACTGATTGCCGACAGGAGGGTCGGGCTGTGGCAGGTGGCGTATATGATCGCCGTGTGGGCGTATATCCTTGGCGTGGACAAAGGCAGCGGAATGAGTTGGCTGTCACATCGTTACGTTGTCGACACGGTGCTTGTCGTCATATCGGCGTACGAGTTGTCATCGTTGAGCATATCGTTCTTGACAAAGAAATCGAGCCCTACGATGCTCTTCGCAGGAAGCTTCGTGATATTCATCGCCATAGGTACGGGACTGTTGCTCATGCCGCGCTGCCACTATGACGACTTGACATTCTTGCAGGCGTTGTTCACATCGACATCGTCGATTTGCGTTACGGGACTATCGGTATTGGATGTTGCCACTCAATTCACGCCATTCGGCCATGTCATAATAATAGCACTCGTACAGATTGGCGGATTGGGAGTGATGACGTTCACGTGCTTCTTCGCACTTTCGATAACAGGCAAGGGATCGTTGCAGAACCGCATGTTTATCAAGGACTTAATATCGGCGGATAACATGTCGGATATCTTCCAGACCTTGAAACACATCATGTACGTGACCTTCCTTATCGAAGGAATCGCCGCATGGGTATTATTCTATTACTTCCGAGAGACATTGCCTGGGGCATCTTTGCGCGATGTCATCTTCACATCGATATTTCACTCAATATCAGCGTTTTGCAATGCTGGATACTCCAACATACCAGGTGGACTATCCAACCCTACGCTTATCCACAGTCGCCTGCTACACCTGACCATAGCACTGACCGTCGTCTTTGGCGGATTGGGCTTCCCGTTGCAATCTGCCGCGATCAATTGGGTTAAAGAGCGATTGCGCAGGCTTGGCATGAGAATCATTGGTCGCCGGCAGCAAATCGGGTCGAGCAGCCATCGTATGATAAATGCGAGCAACCGCTTGACATTCTACACCCACATCATTTTGCTTCTTGTAGGCGCATTGATATTCATGGCTTTGGAGGCGGGGATGACCCAATCAGGCGAGCCTATCGTCGACAGGGCAGTAGACTCCCTCTTCCTCTCGGCAAGCTCGAGGACGGCAGGATTCATGTACACAGACCTGACGAATGCGTCTGGGGCGTCGATGGTGGTCATGATACTGCTGGTATGGATTGGTTGCGCGCCAATGTCGACGGGTGGCGGCATCAAGGTTACGACATTTGCGGTTTGCATACTCAACCTGCGTAACGTGCTGATTGGCAAGGATAGCATAGAGATTTTTGGCAGGCGAATATCTCAGACGTCGGTACAGAAGGCATTCGCAACCATGGCATTATCGATTGGCGCGATATTGCTCAGCACGATAATATTGAAACTTTTAATGCCAGAGGTCGAGACGTTGCGCTTGTTCTTCGAATCGCTATCGGCAATCAGCACCGTTGGTTTGACAATGGACCTGACGCCCAGCCTCAGCGTGGCGGCGCAACTGGTGATAATAGTCGACATGTTCATCGGGCGCATTGGCGTCATGGCATTCCTGCTGATATTCATAACGCCAGGGACGCCACAGCGATACAAGTATCCGTCGGAGAACATCATGATATAGAAAACGAACGACATGAAATACATTATAATAGGACTTGGAAACTTCGGCACGAGCCTCGGCTTGCGCCTTTGCGACCTTGGTCACGAGGTCATTGGCATCGACTCCCGCGAGTCGATAGTCGAGGAATTTAAGGACAAGCTGACAGGCACGGTGTGCATGAACTCGGTTGACGAGGCGTCGCTGAGGAGCCAATCGGTGCTGGAGGTCGACGCCGTCATCGTGGCCATCGGCGAGGATTGGGCGGCATCGATACAGACGGCCGCACTCCTGCAGCAGATGCACGTGAAACGCGTCATAGGTCGCTCATTATCAAAGCTTCACGAGACAGTATTGACGGGATTGGGCATCAAAGAGATTATCAACCCTGAGTATACCGCCGCCTTGGAGATTGCCAACAGCATCGTGTCGCGCAGTGTGGTCCACACGTATAACATAACCTCGCGCATTGCCATCAACGAGATTACCGTACCTAAATATTTTGCCAACCAGACGGTCCAGGAGATCGACCTCGCCAAGAACTTCGGACTTACGCTCATAGCGATCAAGTATCAACAGGCGACAGGTGGCAAAATGTACTCGGGGAACAAGAGCGCATGGCAGGTGACGCGATACTTCGACGACTTCAAATTCAGCGAAGGCGACCGTATCGTTGTATATGGTGACAACGACCAGATGCAGAAATTGCTGGACTTGATAAATAAGTAGTAGACATGCTCATAACGATACACCCAGAATCGCCCGAGGAGCGGAAGATAGAGCAGGTCGTAGCCTGCCTCCAGCGCGGCGGGATTGTTGTCTACCCTACTGACACTGTATACGGCATAGGGTGCGACATCACGAACCAAGCCGCCGTGCAGAAAGTATTGAGGTTCAAGGATGTCAACCTGAAAAAGAACAGCCTCTCGTTCATCTGCTACGACCTAAGCCATGCGGCACAATACCTTCGTCCCATCGACAGCCGCACGTTCAAGTTGCTGAAAAAGAACACCCCAGGGCCGTTTACATTCATTTTGGAATCGAACAGCAACGTCCCTAAGCTATTTAAGGCGAACAAGAAAACCGTGGGCGTGCGAGTCCCAGACAACACGATTGTCCGCGCACTTGTGGAGAAGCTCGGCAACCCCATATTGTCGGCCTCGGTCAAAAACCCTGCGCAGGAAAACGAAGAAATAGAATATATAACCGACCCGTCGCTCATACAAGAGAGCCTCGGCTACCTTGCGAATATCGTCATAGACGCAGGCATAGGCGGAACAGATGGCTCTACGGTAGTTGATTGTACCACAGACGATTGGGAAATCATCCGTCAAGGAAAAGGAGAATTGGACACGAATATCTAATCAGATGTCAAACAGCAACAGGAAAGTGATGGTCTCGCCATCGGTATTGGCGGCGGACTTTCTTCATTTGGACAAAGAAATCGAGATGATCAACGCCAGTGACGCCGACTGGCTCCACGTCGACGTGATGGACGGCGTCTTCGTGCCGAACATCTCATTTGGCTCACCGGTCATAAAGAGCATCGGCAAGGGATTGAAAAAGCCGATGGACGTACACCTGATGATAGTCGACCCCGGGCGTTACGTTGGCATGTTCAAGGAACTTGGCGCACACGTGTTGAACGTTCATTATGAGGCATGTACACACCTCCACCGCGTAATTCAACAGATACGCGACGCAGGGATGAAGCCAGCCGTCACTCTCAACCCCGCGACACCAGTCAGCGTACTTGAAGACATTATTTGCGATGTCGACATGGTGTTGCTCATGTCGGTAAACCCTGGTTTTGGCGGACAGAAATTCATTGTCAATACACTTGACAAAATAAAAAGACTCCGCAAACTGATTGACAGTCGCGGAGCCAATGCTTTGATCGAGATAGATGGTGGCGTAAACGCAGAGACCGGCGCACAATGCATCGCGGCAGGTGCGGACGTCCTCGTGGCTGGCAGTTACGTATTCGCCAATGCTGACCCGATTGGCGCCATTTCTAAATTAAAGGGTCTGTGACGCTTCAGTCGCATCGATGCGGTCAAGAACTTCCTTGGGGGCGCGAACGGGTCTGCCAGATTTGATGTCGAGGAACACGAGAGTCGTGCTGCCATCATTAAGCAGGACGCCCTCCTCATTGAAGATCTTGTAGTCAATCTTGATTTTTGCCGTCGGACGCTCAGGGATTGTGACTTCGACATTAAGAAGTTCATCATAGTGGGCGGAACGGTGGTAGTGGCACACGAGCTCGACGACCGGGAGCGCGATGCCTTGCTCCTCAAGTGAGGAATATGGCACTCCAAGGCTGCGGAACATCTCGGTGCGACCCACCTCGTAGAAAACGGCGTAATTGGAATAGTAGACTACACCCATCTTGTCAGTGTCGGCATAACGGACGCGAACTTGAGTGTTGAATTTCAGCATATAATATAAATTGTTGAGTCATTTCACGGAGTGTAAAAATACGATTTTGTAGTTATATTTGCGTTGAAAGCATTGAAAATGTCTCGCTTAACGACAAAGACGCTGCTTAATGTTGCGGCACTCATCTGCGCCGTCATCCTGGCCACGGGATGCGGATGGAAAGGCGAGCCTGTGCCAGAATACGTAGACAGAGAGGACGTCGACTCCGCATATAACGACTTGTCATACACGGCCGTAACGGGCAGCGCAAGCATGGTATCGGCAATTGCAGCCGACCTGAAAGGATATATCAACACGAGCGAAGGCTACAAAGTCGCCACCAAAGAGATTGGATTCCTCATCTCTCGAGACAAGGCCAATCCCGCACGCAAAGACGCTGATGACGACAACGACGGCGCAGGATACGTCAAATGCATCCAGATGTACGAGGTCGCCGACGACAACTCGATGAAAACCAGGGTCTACGGTCTATTGCCATTCACAAAATTCTACTTCAGGACATACGCCATCTTGAGCAACGGCGAGACGGTCTACGGAGTTGTCAAGACCTTCATGACGCTGAACCTGACGATCACGATGACCGACCCTCCCGAGCGCATAGGACTTTTCGACGCCGACCTCACTGCAAAAATTGGCGGCTTGTCATCTGGCGATTACGGAACAACCGCACGCCTAAAATTCCGCTGCTCGGACGGAGAGATCGTATCTCCCACAGTGCCAGCCGAAGAGGCAATCTACGACGAGACGAAAGATGCCCAAGCCGTGACATCAAGCGAATGGAAATATACGGCAAACGTTGCCAATCTCACGCCAGGGAAACGCTACAATGCTTTGGCGTTCATGGAGGTAACCTCTGACTTCTACGACTACGCAACCGACAACCCACAAGACGCTATGGGATTTAAGTATGGGGCGAAGGCGGAAGATGTGGCGACAGACAAATATAAATCGAACACTATAAGTCTGACTGCCAACGCATTGAGTGGCGTCCGCTCGTTCACGACGGAGAAATATGTGCTCGATTATGACAAAATAACCTTAAGCGACAGCTACTTCTCGTTACCCTCAGACACTTTGGACGCTTCAGAATATGGTGTGCAGATATCGACCGACGAAGAGTTCACCACCTTCCGCAAATATGCGTCGACCGACCAGCTATGGGCAGGCAACCACTATAAGACGGCAGCTACGGGACTTGACCTAAAAACCAAATACTTCTACCGAGCCTATGTCGTTGTACGAGGTCTAACCGTCTGTTCTCAAACCATATATACATTCACGACTAAGGACTACACGCCATTGGCTGTAGACCTTGGATTATCGGTCAAGTGGGCTGACAGAAACGTGGGTTCTTGGAGCAAATCTGTCGCCGGAGCCTATTATTCATGGGGCGAAGTGAGCCAGAAAGACTATTACGACGAAGAGACATTTGTCGGTGCGGGCTTGACTATCAAAGAGATAGGCGGTACAGAGTACGACGCCGCGACTATAAAATTAGGCGCAGGGTGGCGCATGCCAACACCAGACGAGGTAAAGGAGCTTTTTAGCAACTGCACATGGAAATGGGTGAAGTCGGGCGACATATACGGGTATGAAATAACAAGCGACAACGAAAACAGCATATTCCTGCCTGCCAGTGGTTTCAAACTGCGTGACACGGTCGAGGACTATGGCGAAATCGGGTATTACTGGACGTCGCAACGAGGCGAAGGCTCAAACGGCTTAGGACAGGTTACGGACATGTACTTCCGCAGCGGCATGACATCAGACGGCAACAAAACGCCACTCCACACTTGCAACCCTTCATTGGGTTTGTGCATCCGAGCCGTCTACACTAAATAACAGAAAAACAAAAGACCAGACGAGATATGATAAAGAAAATAATGCTCTTGGGTTCCGGCGAGCTTGGTAAAGAGTTCGTCATCGCAGTAAAACGACTTGGATGCCACGTCATAGCAGTAGATACCTATGCTGGCGCACCGGCAATGCAAGTGGCAGACGAGTTTGAAGTCCTGTCGAGCATGCTCCATGGCGACGAGCTTGACGCCATCGTGGCAAAGCATAAGCCAGACATCATCGTTCCAGAGATTGAGGCCATCCGCACCGAGCGACTGATTGACTATGAGCGCCAAGGCATTCAAGTCGTCCCCTCGGCAAAGGCTACAAACATCACGATGAACCGACGCGCCATCCGCGACCTCGCTGCCAAAGAGCTGGGCCTCCGCACTGCCAAATATCAGTATGCCAGCACGGAAGAGGAGCTGCAAAAGGCAGTAGCCCAAATCGGCATCCCTTGCGTTGTAAAACCTTTGATGTCATCGTCTGGCAAAGGGCAGTCGTACGTCAAGACCGAAAGCCAAATTCACGACGCATGGATAGCCGCCCAAGGTGGACGCGGCGACTCGAAAGAGGTCATCGTCGAGGGCTTCGTAAAGTTCGACTATGAGATAACGCTTCTCACTGTAAAACAGGCCAATGGGCCTACACTATTTTGCCCGCCAATCAGCCATAGACAGGTAAATGGCGACTACCACGAGAGCTGGATTCCTGCCAAGATGAGAGAGGATTTCCTGAAAGACGCACAAGAGATGGCCAAGAAGGTCACGGATGCGCTTGGCGGAGCCGGTCTTTTCGGAGTAGAATTTTTCGTTTGCCCCAATGGCGTCGTGTTCTCCGAACTCTCGCCACGCCCGCACGACACCGGCATGGTAACCCTCGGACATACGCTCAACCTGTCAGAATTTGAGCTGCACGCTCGCGCCGTCCTCCATTTGCCAATTGCAGGAATAGAGCTGCAACGTCCTGGAGCATCGGCAGTTATCCTCGCCCCCAATGACACGTTCGAAAACCCTGACTACGTAGGCGTAGACAAAGTCCTCAACGACATCAATGCCGACGTGAGAATCTTTGGCAAGCCTGTTGCCAAGCCTGGTCGCAGGATGGGCGTTGTCCTTAAATGGGGAAAAAATGGAGACGCTCCCGAGACATTGAAAGACGAGGCTCGTCGACTTGCCGACATGGTGAGCGTCGTCAAGGGCAATCTCGCCTAATTTTCTCATAATGCGTTAATTAACCTACGAGATAAAAAATAATATTATATATCTTTGACACATTAAACCTGACGGTTCCGTCATGAAATCGTGGCGGACACACGCCAACAAATTGTGCCAAAGCATCTGACCCTCTGACATTGCCCATATTAAAGAACCTGAAAAGGCGATGCCGGAAATGTTTCTAAGCCCCGTCACGACGGGTGACAGCCTTTGCCGTCGGGGCGCAACCTTCTGAAAATATGGAAGAGAACCAAACCTCATTGCAGGGAAACCAGCAAGAACCCGAAAACGAGCTTGCGCAAAGCGCAGCCGAGGCGACAGCTCATGCAGCAGAGCCCGTCACCGAAGACGAGAAACCCGTTGAACCCGAGAATGTCGAGGTAGACGACGAAAACGCCGAGTCTGCCGACGCCGAGAACGAGACAGAGCAGGACGCTTTTGAGGGCAAGACGCCCGACGAGCTTAAAGCACTGACCAACGAGGAGTTGCTGGCATATCTCAAAGAGGTGGCGCAAATAACGCCAGTGCGCAAAGTACGCAGCGCAGTCGACAGCATCAGAGCCGAAGTTGCCGTCCGCTTCCCCATGCCCACAGAACCCGAGGCTGCCACAGAGCCACAGCCCGAAGCCGCCAAAGAGAGCGAGACCGCACCCGAAGCCCCTCAACAAGAGCCAACAGCTGAGGAGAAAGCCCTGCGCGACATGCTCGCCCAATATGACGCTGCCGTAGACGCAGAGAAAAAAGAGGCGCGCAAAAAGATGGAGGAGAACGCCGACGCCAAGAGCGCACTCCTCGAGCAGATGAAACAAGTCGTTGCTGAGACGCAAACCAACAATCCATCTAAGCTCCTCAGCACCGTCAAAGATATCATAGCCAAGTGGAAGTCAATCGGACACATTCCTTCTAACCGCAAGCAACTCAACAAGTTGTTCCACACCCTTACGGAGGAATACTTCAGCAAGCTGAATATAGACCGCGAGCTTCGCAACCTCGACATGAAACACAACTTGGCAGGGAAAGTCAAGCTCTGTGAGCAAGCCGAGGCTCTGACCAATGTCGACACCACTCGCAAGGCATTCAACCAGTTGCAGAAGCTGCGCGACACATGGAAGACAATTGGCCCAGTTCCACGCGCCGAGAGCGACGCCATCTGGGAGAGGTTCAAAGCCGCAAGCAAGACCATCACAGAGAACTTCCGCAAGTCCAATGACGAGCTCCACGAGCAAGAGAAGGAGAACTACAAACTCAAACTCGCCATCTGCGAAGAGGTCGAGGCTCTTCTCGCCAAGGAGATGACACCCAAAGAGATTGAAAACCTCTCAAAGAAGGCTCAAGACTTCACCGCCCGCTGGAGGGCCATCGGCTTTGCGCCCAAAAACGTCAACGATGAGATCTACAAGCGTTTCCGCCAAAGCCTTGACAAGATGTACGACCTCAGCCACGCTTTCCGCAAAGAGCAGAGCGAGCGTTACGAGAGCAACCTGCGCCTTAAAGAGGCTCTCTGCGAGAAGGCCGAGTCTGTCATGAACAGCACAGATTGGCGCCAGACGTCCGACTTCCTCATCGCCCTCCAGAAAGAGTGGAAAGAGGTTGGTCCCGTCTCCCATCGCAATTCCGACGCCATTTGGAAACGCTTCCGCAAGGCGTGCGACACGTTCTTCGACAACAAGCAGAACCAGCATCAAGGCGAGCTCACTGTCCAAACAGAGAACCTCGCAAAGAAACGTGCTATCATCGAAGAGCTTAAAGCATACCAAGCTCCCGAAAACGAAGAGGAGCATCTCAAAGAGCTTAAAGAAATAGTAGCTCGTTGGAATGCCATCGGTCTCGTGCCTTCGAGTGACAAGGGTGCTGTAAATAAGGAGTTTGCGACCCTTATCGGCAAGCAGTATGACGCACTGCACATCGACCGCGCCGACGCTGAACTTGAGCAGTATCGCGGCAAGTTGGAAGCCATGGCAGC
Source organism: Bifidobacteriaceae bacterium (assembly GCA_963607345.1). Taxonomy (GTDB): domain Bacteria; phylum Bacteroidota; class Bacteroidia; order Bacteroidales; family Marinilabiliaceae; genus W3P20-009. The sequence goes on along the minus strand of CAVDBL010000004.1, from coordinate 189,103 downwards.
CGAGGGCGGCGACAGGCTCCGAAAAGAGCGCATCCGTATGCAGACTCAGGTTCGTCAGGCCGAGCAAGCCATTGAGACTCTGGAGAATAACATCCTGTTCTTTGCCAAGTCCAAGACTTCGGACAAGATTGTTGGCGAGTTCAATGCCAAGATTGCCAAGGCACGCCAAGAATTGGAGCAGCTCAACAAGAAGATGGCCATCGCCAACGAGGTTGCCCAACACTAAGAGACTAATAAAGTCATCATTATATATCGCCCCACAGGTCTTTAACGCCTGTGGGGCGATTTTTCTATTATCCAAGGACTGCCTAAAGCAATATTGACTATTCGGCAAGACGAAAGGCGACGGCATTTTGCTATCTTTGCCTATATGATGGATAAAAAGACAAGGGTCGTTGTAGGTCTGTCGGGCGGCGTCGACTCGAGCGTCGCGGCATACGTGCTGCGCGAGCAAGGTTACGATGTCGTCGGGCTTTTCATGCGCAACTGGACAGACACAACCGGTGTCCTGAAAGGTGATTGTCCATGGATGGACGACAAGTTTGATGCCGAGGCCGTGGCCCGCAAATTGGGCATCCCATTTGAATTTGTAGACCTCAGTGAAGAATATCGCCACAGGGTCGTCGATTATATGTTTGCCGAGTATGCGGCAGGGCGGACTCCCAATCCCGACGTGCTTTGCAACAGGGAGATTAAGTTCGACAGCTTCTTGAAAGCAGCAAGGCAATTAGGGGCGGAATACGTGGCCACTGGGCACTATTGCAGGAAGACGACAACCCAAGAAGCCGATGGCACAACGACTTACGGACTTTTGGCAGGAAGCGACGGCAACAAAGACCAAAGCTATTTCCTTTGCCAACTGAACCAAGAGCAACTCTCCGCAGCCATGTTCCCAATAGGCGACCTTACAAAACCCGAAGTCCGCAAGATTGCCACGGAACTGAACTTGGTGACGGCCCACAAGAAAGACTCGCAGGGCATCTGCTTCGTCGGCAAGGTAGACCTTCCTGTCTTCTTGCAGCAGAAGCTCAAGGCGCAAGAGGGCAAAGTCTTCTTGATAGACCCCAAAGCAGAGATTTTCTCACGCGACTGGTCGCCAGCCTATGTCGACGCCCCGAAAGAAGAAGACCTCGAGACATTGGCGCTCCCCTACCCTCTCCATCCCAAGTATGGCGAGAAGGTCGGCACTCACCAAGGAGCCCAATTCTACACCATCGGTCAACGTAAGGGTCTTTACATCGGAGGTTTTCCTGAGCCATTGTTTGTCATAGGCACAAACATCGAGCACAACCAAGTGTTCGTCGGCATGAGTGACTCGCACCCTGGTTTGCATCGTAACGTTTTGAAGATAAAGGCAGAAGAGATTCACTGGCTCAACCCTCGCAACGCTATGTCCGTCGGTGAGAAACGTCGATTCTCTTGCCGCATTAGGTATCGCCAACCGTTGCAAGGTGGTCGAGCAATAAGGACACCCAATGGTCTTTTCTTCGTTTTCGATGAAGCGCAACGAGGCATCACGCCTGGTCAGTTTGCCGCCCTATATGATGGTGACGAAGTTGTATGTTCTGGTCCAATAGCCTATTAATCAGCGAGAGATGGGCTTGAAGAAAATAATTATTGGCACGACGCTCTTTCTGGCATCTTGCATTTGCACTGTTGCACAAGACGCATCGGGTGTTGCCCAACAGATTGTTAAAGGACGCATCACGACAAATTGCCAACACCCTGGAATACGCCGCGTACGGACATATTCCGTCTCATCGGTCGACATACCGCGAGCTTTTGAAGGCTTCAGAATCTTGTTTGTCGCTGATACTCACTACCCAAGCCTCTTCACCGACAAGACATTAGAGGGGTTGGGGGAGCTCATAGAAGAGATTGCGCCCGACGCCATGATGCTTGGCGGCGATTATCAGGAGGGCTGCGACTACGTTGAACCCCTCTTCGCCACGATGATGCGACATGCACCGAAATATGGAACGTATGCCATACTTGGCAATAACGACAAAGAGCGTTGCACAGACTCCATAAAGAACCTCATGACAGTTCATGGCATCTCTTTTATCGAGGATACGGCAGTCATGATAAACAAGGGTCACTCGCACATCACCGTCGCAGGAGCAGTCAACACCTTTAGCGGCAAGGAGATGACACCAAGCCCTACGTTGTCTCTCTCACCAAGTGAGTTTGTCATCCTTCTTACGCATACCCCCGATTATGCTGAAGATCAAGACGTCACAAACTCCGACCTCGTCCTTGCCGGTCACACCCACGGAGGGCAGGTAACGCTCTTGGGAGCCTATGCACCTGTGACCTCATCACATTATGGGCAAAGGTTCCTTAAAGGATTGAACTACAACACGGCAGGGCAGCCAGTCATAACGACGACGGGCATTGGCACGTCGAGGCGCGCCGTGAGATTCTTCGCCCCAAGCGAGGTGATAATCATCACGTTACACAGTTGGAGCCGCGGCGAGAAACTGCCAGAGCCGATTGTGGACACCGACTCGCAACAATACTTGAGCAAGCCAATGTCACATGTCGAGGAGCCCAAAAGGCAAGACACATTGGAGATGCCTAAGAAACTTTGATAATCAACATCGTAACACATTTAACAACAGTCATAATGAAAATATCTATTGCGATGATAGCGGCTCTGAGCGCAGCTTCTATGGCCAATGCGCAATTACCAGAGGTATCTATTGAAGACTTGTGCGAGAAATGGGCATTCTATCCCGAACGTCCTGATGTCTTGTCGTCTACTCCTGACGGCAACAGTTACACCATAATATCACCTGACGGAAAGAGCATCGAGCAATATTCATATTCCACAGGCAAAAAGGAGGCTACCATTGTTGACCTCACTAAAGTAAAGGGAGACAACAAGTTGGATAGGATAAGCGGATATGAGCTTTCCTCGACTGGCGACTTCATCATCGTTTGGGGCAACGTAGAACCCATATACCGCCGTTCTTACACGGCCGACCACTACGTCATTGACGTTGCGCACAACGAGATTTTCCCATTGTCGGAGACAGGCGCAGAACAAGAGGCAGCGTTCTCCCCCAATGGCTTCATTATCAGCTACGTGAAGAACAACGACATCCACTTGATGAAGTTGAAATATCGTAGCACGAGCGACGTGACGACCGACGGAGAGAAGAATAAGATCATCAACGGCATCCCCGATTGGGTAAACGAAGAGGAGTTCGCCACCGCACGCTCTTACGCATGGAGCCCAGACAGCAAACAGATCGCCTACATCAAGTACGACGAGACGGAAGTCCCTGAGTTTTCGTTCCCTATCTACGCAGCCAGCCACCCGCGCCACGATGAGGCGGCTCTCTACCCTGGCGCATATACCTACAAATACCCCAAGGCAGGTGAGAAAAACTCAAAAGTCTCTGTCCACGTCTTCGACCTCGACAGCCGCACGACAAAGCAAGTAAATCTCAGCAAGGGCGATTTCTACATTCCACGCATCCTTTGGACAGGGCAGGAGAACCAGCTCGCCGTATTGAAACTCAATAGGTTGCAAAACAAGATGGACATCGTGGCTGTCAACTCTCGTTCGATGGTAACGTCAACAATCCTCACGGAGACAGACGACCGCTATGTCGACGAACCTGCTTACAACGACTTGACTTTCATCAATGGCGGCACCCAGTTCATCATCCGCAGCGACCGCGACGGATGGAGTCACCTGTTCCTCTACGAGACGAACGGCACGCTCAAAAAGAAGCTCACCGAGGGCGACTTTGACGTCACCGACTTCTACGGCATCGATGCCACAGGCAACAACATCTTCTATCAGGCAGCCAAGCGCACACCTATGGAGCGCGAAGTTTATGCCATCAATTTGAAGAAGAGCATCACGACAGCCATTGCCAATGCGGCAGGCACCAACTCGGCAGTATTCTCGGAGGGGTGCAAATATTTCACCCGTAAGCACTCGTCGACCAAGGAAGTCCCGACCTACACGGTATGCGACGCCAAGGGCAAAGAGTTGCGCACCATTATCACCAACGACGACCTCCAGTCCCGCATGAAAGGCTACTTCATCGCTGAAAAAGAGTTCATCACAGTTCCCGCCGCCGACGGCACACAGCTGAACGCATGGATGATGAAGCCCAGGGATTTCGACCCTAAAAAAGAATACCCTGTCCTTATGGTCCAATACAGTGGCCCTAACTCGCAAGAGGTTCTCAACTCATGGGGCATCGACTGGTGCCAGACGCTCGCCGCACGCGGCTACATCGTCGCTTGCGTAGACCCTCGCGGCACAGGCGCACGCGGCGCGGAGTTCCGTAAATGCACATACCTGCAATTGGGCCGCTACGAGAGCGACGACCAGATTTCGGCAGCTCGATACTTTGGAACTCTCCCATACGTAAACGCCTCACGCATAGGCATTTGGGGGTGGAGCTTCGGCGGTTTCATGAGCACCTTGTGCCTTGGCAAGAGCGACGCTTTCAAGGTAGGCATAGCCGTTGCGCCTGTCACCAACTGGCGATACTACGATTCGGTATACACCGAGCGTTTCATGCGCACGCCCGAGGAGAACGCCAGCGGATATGATGACAACAGCCCACTGAGCCATGCCGCCACTTTGACAGGCAAATATCTCATCATAGCCGGCACAGCCGACGATAACGTGCACTGCCAAAACCAGTTGGAGATGGTCGACGCCCTTGTCCAGAACGGCAAACAGTTCGACATGTTCACCTACCCCAACCGAAACCACGGCATCTATGGAGGCAAATGCCGCAGCCATCTCTACACAATGAAGCTCAACTACATCCTCAATAACTTGTAGACGCTCCATAAAGCCAATCGCCAAACACCATCAATGTCATGAAGCAAGCCCTTACGACCATACTGCTGTTGGTACTTTTGACCGCAAGCGCATTAGCCAGCTCTAACAGCATCTCGTTCAAGCACCTGTCAATGCACGACGGGCTGTCGAACAATAAGGTCAACGATGTCTACCGCGACAATATGGGCTTCGTATGGTTCTCCACCTCATGCGGACTGAACCGTTACGACGGCTACTCCATGACTGTATTCCTCCATTCCGAAACCGACAGCACCAGCATTGTAGACAATACGGTATTGTGGGTCAGCGACTTGGCAGATGACAAACTTCTTGTCCGCACTACTCACGCCTTCTCAATCTTCGATAAACGTAGCGAGACATTTCACTCCGCAGATAATATTTTCTACGCCGCACACGTTAAAACGTGGGATGCCGTGGTCTACGCCGACCAATATGGCGACATATGGATGTCCGACGGCTCAACTTGCTCCGTCTATTCCACTGAGAAAGAGACCGTCACGCAACGAGGGCTTACTGGAGGCTCGGCAACGCAGATAACATCAATCTGTGAAGGGACAGGAGGCGTATACATCATCCATGCAGACGGAACGATAGCCATTTGCACCAAAGATGCAGCAGGAACGTGGCAAGTGAAAAACACAGAGTCTACGCCTCTTGGCGATGACGATCCGCGCCTGTTCGTCGATAGCGGTGGCGACTATTGGGTAGTCCTTAGGAAAAGGCTTGAGGTATGGCACAAATCTGCGCAAACGGGCAGATGGTCAAGGCTGAACAGCAAGACGTCTGACCTTTACAGGGCTCCGGAATTTGTCATTTGCGGCGTCGTGGAAGACACGGAGGGACGAATATGGGTGGCGAGCGACCATGGCGGCATCAACGTCATAGACCGCCGGAAGGGCAAGACCATCGAGGTGCGCAGCCAAAAGAGCAGCCCACGCGGACTGATGAGCAACGGAATCAGCTGCATATATGCTGACAAGCAAGGGTGCGTATGGGTAGGCGACGTCAGCATGGGTGTCTCGTACTTTGCTGAACCAATGTTCAAGTTCGGCATCGACAACTTGCAGATTGACAACATAGACCCAGATTTTGTGGCCCAGGTGAATGCCATTGCCGACGATGGGCACGGCGTGACGTGGTATGGCACAAACGAGAGTGGACTTTTAAGGGTCGACAACTCGACAGGGCAAAAGAAGCTGTTCCGCACATCTGCGCAAGACGCTAACTCATTGTCAAGCGACATTGTCGTATCGCTCTGCCCCGATGGCGACGGAGGAATGTGGATTGGCACGTTCCTCGGCGGATTGTGCCATTACGACGGTCACAGATTCACACGCTACAACAAAAACCCCAATGTGGCGGAAGCCGCAGCTGCCGATAATGTATGGACAATCTGCAAAGAGGATGACAAGCTGTGGGTGGGTTCTCTCGCCAAAGGTCTTGCCATGCTGGATTTAAAAAGCGGCAAGTGGACACAGATCGGCGAAAAAGAGGGGCTCGCAAACAACTACGTGCGTAAGGTCGTCTCGATGCGCGACGGTCGGATGGCAATAGGCACAGCCAATGGGCTTTGCATCCTCGACTCGCGAAAAGACAACGAGATAACGACCCTCGATAGCAACACGTTGGCTAACAGTGCCGTAACCGACATATATTATGACTCACGCGACCTTCTGTGGGTCTGCGGTAATGACGGTATAAACGTCATCGACGGCAAGACGCTTAAGTTGCTTAGCCATATTGGTCGACAAGACGGGTTGCCCACCGACGCCACCCTCAGCGTCATAGAAGACAAGAACCGCGGTATATGGGTGGCTACAGCCAGCGGCATGACGAGCATCGATGTCTTGAAAGATGAGCGCAATGGCGTCATCAGCACAAAGCTTTACAACTACAACGACCAAGATGGATTCCTTGGTAACTCGGTCAACGAGAGAGCGATAGCCTGCACATCCGACGGCTCAATAATCGTAGGCGGTGCCAATGGCGTGAACATATTCAACCCTTCAGACATCAGCTACAACAAGGAGAAGCCGTTCGTACATTTCACATCGCTAAGCACCTTCGGACGCAAAGCCAAAATTGGTGGCGACGGGAAAAAAGAGTTCAGCTTGCCGAAGGCATTGCCCTTCTGCGACGGCATCGAGATGCCATATAGCGTCAACATGTTCACCATCTCGTTCTCGACGCTTAGCAACGTATTGCCAGAAAAGGTCACATACACTTACAAGCTCGAAGGGTTCAACAACAGTTGGATAACTACGCATGACAACTACGCCACGTACACCAACCTTGCGCCAGGGCAATACAAATTGATTGTCAAAGCCGCTAATTGCGACGGGCTGCCATCGGAGACCGAGGCGGCACTCGACATTTCAATCCTGCCTCCACTATGGCGCACGGGATGGGCATACGCTATATACGTCATTGCCGTACTATCTATCATCTTCTTCTCTATCAAGTGGATACGCGACCGCGACAAGGCTAAATTCCGCATGAGGCAGATGATAAGCGAGGTGGAGAAGCAGAAGCAACTCGACGACATGAAGCTCCGATTCTTCACCAACATATCTCACGAGCTTCGAACCCCACTAAGCCTCATAATATCGCCACTGGAGAACATATTGGAGACCATGCCGAGCGCAGACCCCAACCGCCCGCAAATTGAGCTTATCCATCGCAATGCGCTCAAGTTGCTCAACATGGTCAACCAGCTCCTGGATTTCCGCAAGGCAGACAAGGGCGGCATGACGCTAAATCTATCAGAAGGCGACATGGTAAGCTTCGCCTCCGATCTCTCTGACACCTTTGTCAAGCTCTCTGGCAAGGACATCAAGTTCACGTTCAACGCCTCCGAGCAGAACATCTACATGAAGTTCGACAAGGACAAGATGGGCAAAGTCATTGACAACCTGCTGTCCAACGCATACAAATTCACACCCGCGGGAGGCAACGTGACGTTGAGCGTAGGTTTGTCAGACGACCACAAGAAGGCTATTATCAGCGTGAGCGACAGTGGAATAGGCATAGCCGACGAACATAAGGCACACGTTTTTGAGCGGTTTTACCAAGTTCCGCAGGAAGACACGTCGCTCGTTGGCAGCGGCATAGGACTGCACCTCGTCAAAGAATTTGTCGGCATGCATAGTGGCGACATACGTGTGGAGGACAACCCTACAGGAGGCACAATATTCACCGTCGAGATACCTACGTCGCTTGGAGCTTCGGCAGAACCCTCCACGACTGGCGAACATGCTGATATAAAAGAGGATAGCGAAGAGGCAGAAAAGGATGACGGGCGCATGAAGATTGCCATTGTAGATGACAATGACGACTTCCTGACGCTGTTGCACGACACGCTGAAATCAGAATATGACATCATAGAGGCACATAACGGAGCCGAGGCCTTTGATAAAATCATAGCGGACGAGCCTAACCTCATTATCACGGACATCATGATGCCAATCATGGATGGTAACGAGCTTTGCGCCAAGGTAAAGAACGACATCCGCACAAGCCACATCCCTCTCATCATGCTGACGGCCAAGACTGCCGAGGAACATAACATCGAGGGACTTGCAAACGGGGCTGACGATTATCTGACGAAGCCTTTCAACCCTCAGATTTTACGCCTCAAAGTAAAGAAACTCATAGAGTTAGGACAAAAACGTCAACAAACATTCAAAACGCAGATAGACCCCGAGCCAAGCCAAATAACCATCACACCACTGGACGAGCAGCTCATCCAAAAAGCTATAACCTACGTCGAGGAGAATATAGCCAGCCCCAACCTGTCGGTCGAAGACCTCAGCCGCCACCTTGGCATGAGCCGCGTCCACCTCTATAAGAAACTGCTGTCCATAACGGGTCGCCCACCCATCGAGTTCATACGCGTAATACGCCTCAAACGCGCAGCGCAAATGCTCAAAGACCCTGCACAAAACGTGTCGGACGTGGCGTATGCCGTGGGCTTCAACAACCCCAAATATTTCTCAAAGTACTTCAAGGAAGAATTTGGCGTCTTGCCGTCAAAGTATAACAGCGACCCTCAACAACAAAGCACAGACAATGCCACAAACTGACATGCCAGGCGAGCTTAACGCTCACAACAAGGAAGAATACCGCCCTGCCCACACGGCAGAACACATAATAAACCGCACGATGGACAACGTGTTCCATTGTGGCAGATCTGTCGAGGCACACATCGAGCGCAAGAAATCGAAATTGGACTACGCTCTCCCAGCAGCTCCGACAGATGAAGAGGTTGCCAATGTAGAACACATTGTGAATGAGACCATAGATCGTCATCTTGACGTATCTTTCAGTTTCATCACGCAATCTGAGGCGGCGGCAGAGTTTGACTTACAGCGATTGCCCGAGGGGGCGTCAGAGACGGTGAGAGTCGTCAGCATAGGCGACTACGACCGTTGCCTATGCATCGGTCAGCATGTGGACAACACGTCAGAGATTGGGCACGTCAAGTTCATTAGCCATGACTATGACGCGGAGAGGCAAATACTCAGGATAAGATTTAAAATCGTGGAATAGGGCGTCTGCACGCTGCGCCCACTACTTTCTCAACCAGCTCGCCAAGTGCCCGTCGAGCAGCACTATCAGCAACGCTATATTGATTAGCCAGATGACGATGAGGTCGAAGATGTAGGTATCGATCATCACACCGCCAATTTTCTTATATGCGGAATAGAGTGGAGCCTTGAACGCCTTCTCCGTATTCTGGAACACTTGGTCATTCTTTTGCCACAAGCGACCATCATATTCCGTGATGACCTCTGACAAAATGCCCGACGGGCTTGTCACGAGGTCTGCTACGCTCGTATTGTGGAAGTTTCGGCGCAGGCTGTCAAGTTCAGAAGAAGAGAATTGCTGCTTGAACTTATCGAGTGCTACATCCGCATTGTTATAGCGCAGGACATTGAAGAGGCGCACGTCCTCAAGATATTGATATACAATCCCGTAAGCCGCTTGACCGAAGAGACCTGCATTGAATATCTCACTGCGAGGTGGATTAACGTCGGGGAAAAAGTCGGCATTACGCTCAATCTCATCAGACAAAAGGGTCAACACCCTTTTTATCTCATTGGGGTCTGATTCCGCCTTGCCTGAATTTATGGAGACACGATCGAGGTACGCCTTCATTGTCGGCACCCAAAAGTCTTTATAATAGGAACTTTGGCTCTTTGACTTGTCGTACTTATAGAAGAGGGTCTCGTACTTATTATAGCAGAACTGATTGACAGCCAATGCCTCAAAAGCCCAGCGCGCGGTTATGATGTGTCCGTAAGCAGGGACGCTTGTCACTGAGCTGACGTCAGGATTCATCTTGTCAAACTTGACAAAGACGCCGCTAAGGATAAGTTGCGGAATGACCAAGAACGGGATTATGATGTAGATGTTGATTGTCTTCTTCATCATATCCGACAGGTTGAGTCCCAACATATTGGCAGACACGGCGGTCGAGAAAAGCACCAGCCAATAATCTATAAACATCCCTTTTATGCCCAGTATACTATTGGAAATCAGGACATAGAAGAACATCTGCACGGCAGACAAGAATGTCACCTGCGCACATTTGGACATTATGTAGCTGCTACGGCTTAGGTTGAGAAACGTCTCCCTCTTGAGAATTTGGCGGTCTTGGATGATTTCCTCGGCACTGACAGTCAGCCCCAAGAAGAAAGCTATGATGACCGACACGATGATGAAGACCGGCATGTTTATATTGTCCGCAAAGACGTATCCGCTGTGCGAGGAGACGTTGTAGTATCGCAAGAGCAGCGAGACGACAAGAGCCATTGTGGGCGCCTCAAAGAGGTTGAGGAACATATATTGCGCATTGGCACACTTTGACTTGACGTCGCGCGCCAAATATAGCCACCACTGCTTCAGTCGGTTAGGCGTACGGAACAGGATAGGAGGCAGAGGTTCTGGATCGCCGACATAACTGGTGTCGATGGCTCCCCAACTAAATTTTTCATACCACTCGGCTGGCGTCACCTTACGCACCTGCGTATTGTTTCCGTACTCGTCAATGATGGGCTGGCTTATGATGTCGAGGATCTGCTCGACATTGATATTTCCGCAACGGCGGCACTCGACCTCGTTGGAAGAAAGCATGTGCAGGCTGAGACGGAAATAGCTGAGGCTCTCGATGGGGTTGCCGTCATAGATGAGGTAGCCGCCAGTGTCGAGAATGAGCAACTGGTCGAACATCTTGAAGATGTCTGACGATGGCTGGTGGATGACAACGAAGATGAGCTTGCCGTTGATGGAGAGGTCCTTAAGCAGCTCTATGATATTCTCGGAATCGTGGGAGGAGAGACCCGACGTAGGCTCGTCGAGAATGAGGATTGACGGCTCGCGGATAAGCTCAAGGGCTATACTCAGACGCTTGCGCTGACCACCACTAATCTTCTTGTTCAGAGGGCTGCCGACCTTAATGTCTTTGACCTCGTAGAGACCCAAGAGGCGGAGCATCTTATCGATACGCTCATGAATGATTGGCAACGGCAGATTGTCGTAGCTCATTCGCGCACTGAAATAGAGATTGTCGTAGACCGACAGATCCTCTATGAGAATGTCATCTTGTGAGACGAAACCGATAAGACCCTTGACGGCATCGGGGTTTTCGTAAATATCTATGTTATTGACATATACGCTTCCCGACGTTGGACGAGCCTTGCCCGAAATGACATTAGCGAAAGTACTCTTGCCCGAGCCCGAAATGCCCATTATGCCCACAAGCCTACCCGAATGGGACTCGAAAGACAGCTTGTGGAGACCGACAGTGTTCTTGTTGAAATTGTAGACGACATTGCGAGCCTCGATGGTGATTGGCACGTCGGTATCGTTCGTGACGACCTGTCGCATCATGTCGTAGTAGAAGATTGGGGAGCTGACGCCGTTGCGGATAGAGCTTCCCGCCTTCATTATGTAGGTTCGACCGCTTACGAGCCGTGAGCCGTTCATGTCGAGATGCTGCTCGCCGAAGTACTTGAACAGGAAGATGTTGACAATGGGCAGGTAGATGAAATCTATCTCGCCGTCGAGGTCTTCCCAGAAAACGTGTTTTGGCTCGACGATATCCTCACAATTGCTCTTGCCGCAGAAGACCACGCGCTCGGGGACATTCTGCGTGTCGAGGATGAAATTGCGTATAAGCTCCAACTCGTCGCTATTGATATTGAGCTTATCGGCTATGACATCATTTACGAGCCCCTGCTCAACATAGGATATCTGACCAGTGTTCAGATACTCGTAGAGCTGGACGAGGACGATGCATTTTGGGAAAAGAGACATCTCCTTGTTCATGCCGACGGTGATTCGCATCACCTTGGACGCCACACGGGAGATAACCTTATATTGGTTCTCGCTGCGCAGACCTAACTGGACATTATTCCTGTAATACTCATCGAACTTGCCTATGTACTTGTTAGCCAACTCCGTATTGAGCTGCGAGACGAGAAAGTTGTACACGACAAGCCGCCTCTCGCTCATGTCTTTTGCGCCGCGGACGGAAGCCACGACTGCAAAAAGCTGAACGAGAGCCTCAAGAATGCTGTCACTCATGACTAAATTCTGTTAGGTTGGCGGAGCTTGAGGGGCGAGGGGGGAAGTGGATATGCTACTCCACGCCCTCGTTGAGGCGGAAACCGGTCATGACGATTGCGAAACCAGACGTGGCGACAGTGTTGTCGAGCCTTGCCTCAATGATGCAATCGAGATAGCCATCGACGGAGAAATCCCAATAGGGGACGTTGCCGTAGTCCTTGCTGGTGAACAGCAAGTTATGGTCAGAATCGAAGACTGTAAAGATGACACTGTTCTTCTCAGCGTTGCCCACGGCTATACGATAGGTGGTGCCGGAGAAGAGGGTCGCATGGAACTCAGCTACCTCATCGCCCGTGAGGATGGAGCGGAAAGGACGACCTGAGATGATATATGGGTGCGGGAAGCATGCTTTACATGAATTCTCAATAGCCTCTGCTTGGCTGTTGACCTCTTGTGGAATACAGAGGGATGCAAGTGCCAATGCCGCAATGATGTTTCTGATCTTCATACCAGTTGATTTTCTTGTGCATAAAAATATAGAATATAGTGGTTAAAAACAAACGCAAGGTAACATTCATAACAAAAAAAGGTCGTGCGACGGGCAAGTTTCCCGACGCACGACCTTGTTTTGTATCGCGTAATGACGCAGGGCCTACGGCCTACGTATCAGCCAAGAATTACCACCTTGACGGACCACGACTATGCCACGGACTGAATTGACGTCCTTGACTTTCATGCCGTTAAGCAGATATGCCTCATAGGGTTGGGTGAAATCGGGTGCGCACTGCGGCGTAGACTCGATGTCAGTTATCGCTGTGGAGCTCTTCACACCGTCGACCTTGATGGTCTTCAGCTCCCATGTGCATGCGGAAGAAGAGGTGCTCGTGTAACGGAAGATGACCTTTATCTTCTTGCCTGCGAAAGCGTCGAGGCTTACGTCGCCGGACTCGACATACGTCCAGCTGCTGCCCGATGGCCATGTGGGGACAGTAAGGACTGTAACGTCACCGTCGCACTCGACTTCGACGCTCAAGACGTCGGTTATATCGCCACTTACATAGTTGGCTGCATGCTTGAATGTGAGGGTGGCAGACGAGTAGTCGGTTAGGTCGAGCTCTGGAGTCTCAAGTGTTGCCTCAGAAGCGTAGTTCGTGGGCTTGACGTAGGCGGAGGCCTTCCATCCGTACGATGTGGACTGCTGCCATACGGACGAGAGAGTCCCGTCGGTTGGTGAGACGAGAGTTTCGGTCATGTCGCCAAAGTAGGATGAGCAGTCGGCGTAGAAGATGTAGGGCGAGGGTTCAGGCTCGGGCGTAGGCGTCGGTTCGTAAGAGCCGTAGCGGGAGTCGTCGGAAGCTGTGGATATCGCATTGGCGGGGTCGAAAACCACGTCGATGCTGTCGCCCCAGATGTACTCGCAAAGGAATGGGTAGTCGACGAACGGGTTGCGGTTGCCTTGGATGCCATAGACGGCATCGACTCGCGTGGTCTCGATATTGTCGACCTTATCAGATGCGGACCATTGGCGATAAAGCTCGTAGGCCCACTGGCGGAGGGTAGGCCACGTGTCGGACTCGAGGGTCTGGAGACCTGTGCCCGTCCACGTAAAATCCTGATAGCATACGGCCATATACATATAGGCGCGCGCGAAGTCGCCTTTCCAACCATCGCCCGGCTCCCAACAACTTTGGGTAGAGCCGTTTACGGAACCTGTGCCCACCTTGTCGTAGCCGTCGCCGCTATCGTACTTGACGTTGACGACCTTCGCCATCGGGTAGTTGCTTTTTTGGCTATTGTCGGTCGATGGGCTGGGATAGAGGTTGAAAAGATCCTTATATGCGGCATTTGTCGTCTTTCCCCACCAACTTTTGGGGAAAGAGTGCTCGATGTTCATGCCAGAGACGGCAGAGCCGCGGGTTCCGAAGCTGAACTCCGCATTGCTGTAACGGTTCAAGACCTTGCCGTCGGACGTCTGGTCGGTGACGTAGAACGCCCACCATGTGGATTTGGAAGAGCCTGAGCCATAGGGAATTTGGGTGTGATCTACAACGATATTGTAGAGGGCCGTCTTGAGAGCCTCCTTTTTTAGTCCATCGGCAGACTGGTAGTAGCTCGCCAATTTCTCGCGTGTTACAGCCTGCGCTGAAGAGGCGACGAGGAGCGACGCTACGGCTAAAGATATTGTGGATAATCGCATATCTTGCTGATTTACAGAAAACAAGAAATGCGCAGACGTTTTGCCAGTATTACGACTGGCGTATGGTCTGCGCATTGTCTTTTTATCTCAAACTATGAGTGAGAACAGGTTGGCTTACTTAACAATCTGGAGTTTGCCATTGGAGATGACGAGACCATTGTAGTTCTCGCCAACCTTCTGACCGAGAATGTTGTACTTGACGCCGTCTGTAGCGTCGTCTGCTTTCTTGACATCCTTGATAGCAGTCTCGCTCTTGACCTCATAGAGGTAAGGGAGGACGCCGCTCTCAGTACTATAAGAGCCGAAAGAATTGTACGTTGTGCTGTACTGAATGTATTTCTGGCGGTCTACATTGGTGATGGTGACAGTTCCATCAGCTGCAATACCGATGCTCCAAGTCTCACCAAGTCCGTCGGAGTTAGTGCCACCGAGCTGGAAAGAGTTGTACTTAGAGTCCATCCAGATCTTACGACCGAGCGCATCTGTAAGAGTGTATGCGTCATCCTCACCTGTGATGGTTATCTCATTACCTGTGATAGCCTTAAGGTCATCACCGTCGACTGTTGCCTTATTTACGTCCAAGTATCCATATGCAGAGCCTTCGGCTACTGTTTTAGCGTAATAGTATACATCTTCGACATTTGCGACAAGGATATACTTTTTACCACTGGCAACCTTTGAAGCGAGAGAATAGGTCTCAACAGAATAAGTAGTGATTTTGACAGATGCAGTGCCAGCATCATAAGTGTCGTTCTTCTCGCTTGAAGCGGTGATGGTTGCCGTGCCGACACCACCTGCGAGGGAGATTACGCCGTCGGCATCGACAGTTGCAACACTCTCGTTGTCAGAAGCGAAAGCTACGGCTGCCGTGGTCTCCTTGGTGAAGGTGGGAGAGGTGAACTCAGAACCTACCTCGACGCTGTAAGAAGATTTGCTCCAGCTGAGGCCTGCGGCCTTGAGAGTGGATGCCTCGGCGTCGCTGTTGAGAGTTACTACAATCTTGGTCGCACGGACCTGCCCTCTTTTGCACAGAAGGTGACTGTATTTGCGGCATCAGTCCACGTTCCTTTGCTTCCGTTATACGTTCCTGTGGTCTTCAAAGAGAAGTTACTTGGACCATATTTAGATTCAGAGCAAGTGAACGCAATGCCGGTAATAGTAGTCTCAGAACTTACAGTGAGGGTTTGATTTTTATAGATACGGATCTGACCAGCAGAGTTATATGCCCCTTGAGAAATTTCGATGGAAACACCATCCTTTTCAACAGATATCTTTCCTGCTTCTGTGAAAGTAGTGAAGTCGCTGGATGTGAATGTCACGGTAGTCACCGCAGCATTGAGGGTTGTGCCAAAAGTCAGAATAGAGACAATGGCCAAGAGGAAACTGAGTAGTGATTGCTTCATAAATATTCGTTTTTTAGTGTGTTGCAAACATAACATTTTTATGCACAAAGTGTTATTGCAATAACATTAAACAAACGTTACAAAAATATTTACACAAACGCTAAGCAATAAGCAATACACGTAATTCCCCACTCTCCCCCTTAAAAATAGGGGTATGCACCGCCAAGGTGCACTGTTACCACGGAAGATATTTCACACAATTGCAGTAAATTCGCAAAACGAATAACAAGTTGACCAACAACCTATCCCATAGAACAATGACAAAAAAAGCACTTATTGCCATGACCGCCATCCTTACGACAGCGTCGGCCATCGACGCCATGGCGCAAGAGCTGCGCAAGTTCGACTTGGAGAACAGCGTGTACGGCGGCAAGGAGCTTAGCAACCTCTACCCCTACAGCCTTAGCTCTTGGGCTTGCAGGCAGACCGACGACATCCTTTACTACAAACCAGACTACACGCTCACGGCGTACCACACCGACGGCTCGGAGACAGACATCTCGAGCTACAATGAGCTCTCAGAGCTCTTAAGTGGCGGCTACGTCAGAATCCTGGCTGCCGAGACTGCAGAGGACCTGTGGATTACCGACGGAGCAGACATTGTAAAGCTCCATGTTAAGAGTGGCGCCCAAACAGTGAAAATCGCTGGTCCGTATGACGACGTGGAGATTGCCAACAACACGGGATGGGTTTCATACACATCGGGCGTCGACCTCTACGTCAGCAACGGAGACAAGAAGATCCGCATCAACGAGGAGTCGGTTGACGGCATCAGATATGGTTCGGCCGTAGCGCGCAACGAGTTTGGCATTGACGGAGGCATGTTCTGGAGTCCCGACGGCTCGAAATTGTGCTTCTACCGCAAAGACGAGCGCATGGTAGCCAACTACCCCCTTGTAGACGTCAGGGCTCGCGAAGGCAAAGTCGTCAACACGCGCTACCCCATGGCGGGCGAGCAAAGTGAAGAAGTCTCTATCGGCATCTACGACACCAAGAGTGGCAAGACCATATACCTCAAGACGGCGTCGCCCGTCGACCGCTACTTCACCAACATCAGCTGGAGCCCCGATTGCAGCCAAATTGGCGTTGCGGAGATCAACCGCGACCAAGACCACGTATGGTACAACATCTACGACAGCAAATCCGGCGCCCTCATCAAGACCCTTTTTGAGGAGACCGACCCACACTGGATTGAGCCTTGCGAGCCTGCCCTGTGGACTGACAACAGCCACTTCGTCTGGGCAAGCTACCGCGACGGCTTCCGCCACCTCTACTACTACGACACCAAGAACGGCAAAGCCAAGCAACTGACCAACGGGCAATGGTGCGTCACCAAGATTTACGGTTTCGACAACAAGGCGAAGAAGGTCATTGCCCAAACAAATAGCGAGGGCTACCTCTACCGCGACGTCTGCTCCATAGACCTCAAGGGCAACCTGACGCGTCTGAGCCCCGAGAACACCGTAAGCACAGCATCTTACAGAAGCGGCAAGAGCCGACTGGTCATCAACAGCAGCAGCCAGAAGATTGCCAAGGAGTCGCGCATCTATACGACAGCTGGCGACTTTGTCGTAAAGAACGTCAATGTCGACCCGTATAAGGATTTCGAGAAGCCAGAGATTCGCCTTGTGGACCTCAAGAGCGCAGACGGACTCTTCCCATTGACCGGTCGCCTCATCCTCCCGACCAACTTCGACCCCACGAAGAAATACCCGACGATCGTCTACGTCTATGGTGGTCCCCACTCTCAGCTTGTCGATGGCAGCTGGCTCTACGGCGCATCGCAATGGATGCTCTACTTCGCGCAAGAGGGCTACATCGTCTTCACCATGGACAACCGAGGAACAGAGATGCGCGGCTCGGCATACGAGCAAGTCATCCATCGCCAGCTTGGCGTCCATGAGATGGAAGATCAGTTAGTTGGCGTAGAATATCTGCGTTCTCTTCCTTACGTCGACCAAAACCGCCTTGGCGTTCACGGATGGAGCTTCGGCGGCTTCATGACAATAAGCCTCCTCACCACCTATCCCGACGTCTTCAAGGTCGGCGTGGCTGGCGGCCCTGTTTGCGACTGGAAATATTACGAGGTCATGTATGGCGAGCATTATATGGACACGCCACAGCAGAACCCAGAGGGCTACGCATCGACGAGCCTCCTCAACAAGATTGGGAACCTCGACGCACGCCTGCTCGTGATTCATGGCGCAATGGACAGCACCGTAGTTTGGCAAAACAGCCAAGCTCTTGTGAACAGCGCAATCGAGAAGGGCAAATACATCGACTATTGCGTATATCCCAACCATCCCCACAACGTGTCGGGTCACGACCGTACCCATCTGATTGGCTACATCAAGAGGTACTTCGACACCTTCTTGAAGCCTGAATAGAGAAGGGGAACATAATAATAAGCGACCGTCATGGTGATTGTCACCATGGCGGTCGCTTATTTGTCTACCAATGAGTTACTCGGAGACTCCCATCAGGAGAAATACGAGTGGAGCGTTCCAATTTATAGCTACCTCGTTGGTGGAGTAGCTGCACTCCTGGTCCGCATAGGCTGCGGCAGGATAGTTGCTGCGTCCAGACTCGGGTCCGCAATCAGTCGGGACGATCGTATTAGGACCTCCAGCCAGGAAGCCCGGCACAGGGTCATAAATGCCGTCGGCGGCCGATGGGCGATGGTGAATATGCATTGCCGGATTAGAGCCTACGCCCGTAACGAAGGAGTAGCCTACGGCGTTGCGACCAAGGATGTAATGGAGGTCATTCAGTGCCGATGCCTTCAGCTTATCCGCCTTAGAGCTGCTGCACTTCGCCATGATGAGTTTCAGCATGCCATTGTTGGCGATGAAAGAGTTGCTACCCCAATCGTAGTCTATGAGGCTGAGGTCAACAGGCGACTTGGCCTCAATATCGAGGAGCGAATCGGCGATAGAACCAACAGTCTTCATTGGGTCGAAGCCTGCCACGCAACAGTCTTCGGCAAGCATAGAGTAATAGGCAAGGGTGCCGACGTTGCCCCACGACGGGACACCATAGTCGCCCTTATGTTTTTGAGCCTCAGCTTGATACTTGTCATCGCCGAAGGTAAGGAACATCTCGGTAGAAGCCCACAGCCACTCGTCATTGAGGTCGCCGTCGCCATATTCGCCCGTCGACACGTCCTGTGGGTTGTGGAAAATGACGTTAGGGTTCTTCTCCGCCCATGCGTAAGCCTTCAGTGCCACCTCTCGGCAGCTGTCTGCCAATGGTTTAAGGCTCTCAGACACAGCAGGCAACGTGCGGCTTGCGAAGGCTGCCGTAGCTGCAAGGTCGAGAGCGGCGGCGGTGCTCTTGCTCACGACATATCGTGTCTTATGGCAATCGGCAGGCATGATGAAACCCTCGAAAGAGAGAGTCGTCAGCTTATGGTATACGCCGCCGTCGTTGGGGTCTTGCATAGTGAGCATCCAACGGAGGTTGTAGAGCGTCTCGTTGATAATGTCAGGAAGTCCATTGCCACTCTCGGGAATATTGACAGTCAGCTCCTTAGCCACTTCGGGATAGAGATGAGCGGCGAGCATGAGGGTGTATGTCGTTATTGAGCTGTTGACAATGTACTTGTTGTAATCGCCAGCGTCATACCATCCGCCGGGGAGCGACAAGACGGTTCCTTCGGGGCGCAATGCTGAAGCCGCCGACTTATGGACAAGGACTCTATTGTCTGGGTGTCCCTCTGCTCGCGCCCACTTGCCTCCATAAACAGAGTCGATGGGCATCGACGCACGGTTATAGTAATAGGCCTTGAGCGCGGAGGCAAGGGCGTTGGAATACACCGTATCGGCTATTACGAAGGGATAGGAGAAAATCGAGTCGTCGACGGCAATCATGTACTCGCCTGGTGCCGTGACGTCAGAGAATACGATTTGGCGAATGGTGTCGCCCGCCTCAGCCCAATACATGGGGTCGGAGACCTTGCCACGATATACGACATTGAAATCGCCATCGTAGACAGCGAAATCCGTTCCTGGCATGGCGAGCAACGCCATTTTCTCAGAGCCTGGCATGTAGCCGCATTGGTCGAGACGAATTTCATCAAAATTGCTCGACAGAGATGAAGACGCACACGAGCTAAGCGACAGAGCCACAATGCCGAGTGCGACAGATGATCTAATCATATCATGTCTGTTATTAAATATTGCCCCAATATACAAAAAATAACAGACGGGCGCGTTATTTATCAAGAATAGTGGGCTTCTGACATCGGATACGCCACATTGCTCTTGGCAAAATGACTTGGCGAGACGCCCGAGCATCGCTTAAAGAACTTCCCGAAAGACGACTGGTCGGCAAAACCCAGACGGCTTGCGACATCCTGAACCGTCACTCGCCCCGTTGCCAGCATGTTACGAGCCTCGGCATAGAGCATCTCACTTATAAAATCAGAGGGGCGCATCCCCGTCTGCGACGTCATGACCTTATTGAGATATTGCGGCGTAATTCCCATTTTGCCGCAATAGTAACTTACGTCGGCATGCTCCAACATACCATCCGTCACGAGCTCAATGAATTTATCCACAATGGATTGCCGACGAGGACTCACTTGCGCAACGTCACCATCGTCATCTTTGGCGGAGAATATGTTGTCATATTCCAAGAAGAAACGGCACATGGAATTTTCGATAAGCTCGAGCTGGTAGCGGTGCCCTACCCTCTCGACACATTCTGCAATGTCGTCAAAACAAGTCTCGACAATATGCGCCTCACTCTCCGTGAGTTCCGAAACCGGGCGTAGGTGGGTTCTCACGCCCTCGACAATTCGCGGGCGGATATTAACCATCTTCAGACCATCTATCATCTTGAGGGTCACGGCCATAACCTTGAACTCGAAATCGGGCGAGACGGAACAATATTGCGCAAGGTGCATGGGTGATTGAGTAATAATCGTACGCGGGGTGACCTCATAGACGCGCTGGTCCAACTTGACCGACGCAACACCACGCAACACGAGCAAGTAACTGAATGCTCGGAAATAGAATGCCGCACCGCTCTCACTGCCGAAGACATCATCGACACCTTTGCCATGAAAAACTGACAAGTCCTCACCGACAGAGGAGCCGCGATGGCTACGCTCAATATCTGAAATACAGATTACTTTTACTTCGCTCATATTGACAAAAATAGCCTTTTAGTTTCAATTGAAACCAATTTTGGCAAAAAAGCGACACAACGGAGACGAGTTCTTATGGCGAACTTTGCGGTGCAAAATAATCATGATGAAACACTCACCTCTAACAGCCGCCATGATCGCAATGGCAATATGGTCGGCTTCAGCCTCCGCGCAAGGGCGGGTTATGACGCTCGACGAGATGTTTAAAATCGCGGAAGAGAACAACCCTCAACTTGTCGTCTCGTCAAGCTCCGTCGAGGAAGCAACGGCAGCCGTATCGTCCGCACGCACGGCAATGACGCCCGACATCGACATCAACGTCTCGCTATCCGTCATCGGCAACGCTTGGATTAGCGACCGCGACTTCTCAAACGGCATGAACGCCGAGACCCCACACTTCGGCAACACGTACTCCATAGCCATCACGCAAATGCTCTATGCTGGTGGCGCAATAAAGCGCAGCATAGAAATTGCCGGGCTGAAAAAGGAGATGGCAGAATTGACGCACGTGGCCACTCGCCAAGGTGTGAGGCTCATGATTGCCGGTTACTACCTTGATCTCTGCAAGTTGACCAATCAAAAGACCATCCTCCTGAAAAATATCGACCAGACGCAACGACTCGTAGACGATATTGAAGCCAACTACTCGGCAGGCACAGCCCTCAAGAGCGACATCACTCGCTACGAGCTTCAGCTTCAGAGCCTTAACCTCAGCCTCACACAGGTAGAAAACGCAACAAACATCACGACCAGGTACCTCAACACCGCTCTCGGCCTCGCACCCGACGCCCAAACGCTGCCCGACACGACCGTCACGAGCAAAAACCACGATGTGGCGAGCGAAGAAGAGTGGCTCAAAATGAGCAGCAAGAGCCCCGACGTCATGATTGCCAGCAAAGGCACCGAGCTCGCAGAAACGGCAGTATCGGCAACACGTGCTGGCATGCGCCCGACCGTCGCATTGAGAGTCGAAGATAAACTCGACGGCCCGATAACATACGAGGTCCCGGTATTAGACAAGAACGTAAACTTCTGGTACGCAGGCGTCAACATCAGCTACAATTTAGGCTGCCTATATAAGCAGAAGCGCAAGGTCTCCGAAAGCCGCATTGCCGTCAACACCGCACAGGCTCGCCTTGCGCAACAGACCAGCAAGTCAGAAGCCGACACGCACGCCGCCTACGTCAAACTGCAAGAGGCCATGACCGATCACGCCACTCACGAGAAGAGCGTCCAGTTGGCTCACGAGAACTATGAAGTCGTCCACTACCGCTACCTTAACGGCATGGCCCTCATCACCGACATGCTCGACGCCTCGAACCAACAGCTCAATGCTGAACTGCAACTCGCAAACTCGGACATCGATATCGTCTATCGCAACATTGCCCTCAAAGCCGTAACAGGCACACTTTAAGAATCCATAACCTCCTCAAATACAACACACAATGCAGAATTTAAAGAATGCCCGCTTGGCATTTAACGTCATAGTCGTCGTGGCCCTCATAATTGGCGTATGCGTCGTATGCTCACGCTTCATCCACCTTGGCGACATCGAGTACACCGACAACGCACAAGTTCGCCAGCTTGTGACACCCGTCAACAGCCGCGTCCAAGGCTTCGTGAAATACGTTCTCTTTGACGAGTACGCTCCCGTCCACAAGGGCGACACGCTCGTCATCATCGAGGATACAGAGTTCCGCCTCGCCGTCGCGCAGGCTCAAGCCGACTGCAAAAACGCCACAACGGGTAAGGCTGCCATGAACACCAGCATCTCGACGACAGCCAACAACATTACCGTCACCGATGCCGGCATCCAAGAGGTTGCCATCCGACTTAAAAACGCCGAGAACGAGCTTAACCGCTACACCGAGCTCCGCAAGAACGGGGCTGCGACGCAACAGCAGTTCGAGCGAGCAGAGACGGAATATAACGCCACAAAAGCACGCTACGACCAGCTTACAAGGCAGAAGAACTCAACAGCCCTCGTCAAGCAAGAGCAAGAGGTGCGCCTCGGGCAGAATGACGCCATGATCAACCTCGCCCAAGCGAGACTGGAGCTTGCCATGCTCAATCTCTCTTACACCGTCATCACCGCGCCATGCGACGGCACGACAGGACGCAAGGACATCGTGGCAGGTCAACTTATCCAACCGGGTCAGACCGTCGTCGATGTAGTTGATAATGCCGACAAGTGGATCGTGGCCAACTACCGCGAGACCCAAATGAGCAACATCAAGATCGGCGCGGAGGTCGACATTAAGGCAGACGCCATCCCCGACGTCACGTTCCACGGCCACGTCAGCGCAATAGCCGGCGGCACGGGAGCCGCATTCTCTGTCCTCCCACAAGACAACGCCACAGGCAATTTCGTCAAAGTAGAGCAACGCATCCCTGTAAAAATCGTCATTGACCATGACGACGAGGCGTGGGAGCAGCTCCGCGCCGGGTTAAACGTCGAGTGCGAGGTTAAGTACTAAGAACGAGGAGGGTCGATTCATGCCACCAATGAAATTCGACTGGCTGCCCATGTTTCGCAGCTACGTGCCCAAGAGCATCCGTCCTTGGGTATATGTCCTTTTCGCCTTTTGCTTCCAGATGTCGGGCGGCGTCTATATGGGCGCGCTCAACGAGATTGTCAGCTCCCGCCAGCTACTGCGCGAGGATGTGCTGATGTGCCTCTACTGCAATCTCGCAGGCATGGCAGTCTACTTCCCCATTTTGTTCCGCATGAAGTTCAGGCACTCGAACAAAGTGCTTCTTTTCGGTGCGGCTTTCGGGCTCGCATTCTGCTCTTTAGCTGCCGCCTATGCGCCTAACTTACCTACGCTGTGGACGATATGCGTCATCAGCGGCTTCTGCAAGATTCAAGGAACGTTCGAGTGCATGAGTACCATTCAATTGTGGATAACGCCCAAGCGCGACTTCCGTGTCTTCTTCCCCGTCCTCCATATTTTCATCCTCGGCGCAATGCAAGTGAGCGACTATCTCGCCGCCCAAATCGCTTATGCTTGGAATTGGGAGCTTATGCACTGGCTGATGGCTGGTATCTTCTTGACAATTAGCCTCTTATTAGCCGTATTCACCAAACGCATCCACCTGATGCCCGTCATGTCTCTCATGGGAATCGATTGGTTGGGCGGCATCTTATGGCTCTCGACGCTACTGCTTACAGCCTATTTCTTTTGCTACGGGCATGTGCTCGACTGGCTCCATTCCGCAACTCTTCGGCTTGTGGGCATAGCCGCTTTGGTCTCATTGACTTTGGCGATTGCAAGGTCGTTCGTCGCCACTCATCCCTTCATATCGCCAGACATTTGGAAGGTCAAACGGCTTGTCCCCGTCATGGTGATTGTGGTGTTGGCGGAATTCCTCTTGGCTACGGAGCGCGTCCTTGAGGAGGTGTTCTATGAGGAGGGCATGGGTTACAGCAACGTCACGACGGCTGCCAATGACTTTTGGACTTTCATTGGCGTCGTGGCAGGTTGCCTCTTCGCCCTCGCATGGATGAAGGGTCTAAACCTCAACGCTTTCCGTCTCACAACAATCGGATTCATCGCCCTTGGCGCGTATCTCATCTTGTTCTACAACAACTTGTCCGCCGACTTCGACTTCCGCACTTTGCGTCCCCTGCTGCTGCTCCGCACGTTCTCCTATGCCATCATAAGCGCATCACTTATGGTTATTTTGGAGGATCTCATGACGTTCGAGACCTTTTTCATGGCACTGTCTGTCTTCAACATGTTCCACATGATTGTAGGCGGCGTCCTTGGCTCTGCTGTCTACTCCTATGGGATGGATTATTACATGGCGGACTACTTCAGCCGCTATGCCGAATTCTTCGACCATGTCACGCTAAGTAGTGACACCATCGCCTTCGGTGAGAAAATGGAGCTGTTCAGTCATGGGCTTATGATAATGACAATCAAGCAGATATACGGGTGGGCGGCATATGATTGCCTATTCGTTGGCTTCGCTCTCCTTATCTACAAAGTCCCGCTGTTCCGTAGCGGCTATCGCAAGATGAAAAGCTGGCGACAGGTTGGCACATCGGTCGGCAAGAGGTTGGCGCGCGAGCTAATGACAAGAGGATGAACACCCATTGCTCCGTAATGTTTCACTAAAAGCTTAGAATATTTGCGCCATTCGTAAAAAAATGGCACTCCGTTTCCTTTACTCTTCTATTGGAAATCTTTAATTTCGCATTTATAATAGTATAAATGAGATAGTTTCATTATGGGAATATTCAGCTTTTTGTTCGGTGGCGGCAAATACCCCACTACCAGCAAGTATGAGGCTCAACTTGAGCAGAAGAAAGCGGACTTTGAAAAGTTCAAGCGTATTGCCGAGAGTGCCGAACTGAAGAAATATGAGGAGCTGAAGAGCAAAACCTCCTCGAGCGAATTTAAGGGCGCGGTCGACCACCTCAAGAACGATCGTTTCAACCAGACCGAGGAGTACAAGAAAGAGCAGGAATACAAGGCTTTAGCCAAAAGCTCTGACATCAAGGGATACTTCAAATTCGTAGCCGCAGGTAACGACAAGGTTGCCGAAAACGCCATAAATTCTGACGAGTACAAAGAGTTCCTCTCTCTCAAGAACGCCTCCGACCCCGAAAAGGTCAAGCGTTTCAAGGAACTTAAAGGCAATAAGAATGTCAAGACGGCCGTCAAGATGGTAGGCTCGTCTGCTTTCACCAACTACCAAAAGGTCAAAGGCTCCGACAGGCTCAAGAAATACGAGGCCCTTAGCGAATACGTCAAGACCGCCGCCTTCCTTTCGAAGAAGAAGGATCTCGAGAATAAGAATCGTTTCAAGGAGAGCCAGCAATACAAGGATCTTCAGGCTTTCGCGCAATTGGAAGCCAACAAGGATCTCAAGTGGTACAGAGAGTGCTTGAAGACCAACGCCTTTGCCGATGCTGACAAGTGGCAGCTCACCTTCTCCGATGAGTTCAAGGGTTCAAAACTCGACAGCAGCAAGTGGCTCACTGGTTACTACTGGGGCAAGAAGACCGCAGGCGTCACCTACAGCCTCGCCGACGAGCGTCAGAAGTTCGAAGACGGCAATGCCGTTGTAGGCTCTAATGGTCTCACCATCTCAACCCGCGCAGGCAAAGCCGAGGGCACGGCATGGGCACCTCAAGCAGGCGGCTTCATCAAAGCCTCTTTCGACGCTACCGCAGCTCTCATCAACACTGGCGACAGCTTCAGCCAGAAGTTCGGCAAGTTCGAGTTCAAGGTTAAAGTCAATGGCGTCAAGAGCCCTGTCACCGACAACATTTGGCTCCGCTCCGACCGCAATCTCGAGATTAACATCGCAACTTTCGGCGTAGGTAAGGGCGTAACTGTGGGCGTCAGCCACGCCGGTCTCAACAAGGTTAGCGAGGTCGACGACGTCAAGTACGCTTCCGACTACTTCATCTACACTCTCGAGTGGACCGCCAACAAGCTCACTTGGAGCATCAACGGCGTTGAGGTGTACTCCACCAACGCCAACGTCCCACAGGAGCCAATGTACATCGGCATCAGCTCCAACGTCGTAGGCGAAGGCGACATTGCCAACGCAGACATGAACGTCGAATGGGTTAAGGTTTACGCAGAAAAGTAGATTTAGACCTTCATGACGGCTCTCGTGCCGCATGATTTATAAATTAGGTCTCGCGACTCATGCGGCATCAAGCCGACAGTCGCGAGACTTTTTCTTTAAGCATAACATGGCGACCCATTCAACATTAAAACTCACGACCCCTGTCGAAACGGGCAAGAGCAAGATCTCCGTCTCGCTCGACAAGCCGACGCTCTTGCTTGGCAGCTGCTTCGCCGACAATATCGGCAAACGCATGGTACAATGCGGTTTCGACACCATCGTCAACCCTCTCGGGACTACATACAACCCTCTCTCCATTGCCAACAGCCTCAGTCGCATCGACTTCGGCACACCATTCACGTCCTCCGATTGCGAAGCGATAGGAGCAGGCGATGGGCGCATTTGCTCTTTCAGCCACCATACCAGCCATGCCCGCAAGACGGCAGAAGAGTTTCTTTCTGCCGCCAACGACGGTCTCGCAAAGGCACACGACCACTGGCTCCGTACCGATCTGCTCATAGTCACCCTCGGCACTGCATGGTGCTTTCGCCACAACACCACGGGCGAAGTGGTTTCGAATTGCCTCAAACGCCCAGCTGCCGAGTTCACTCGTTTTAGGCTCTCAATGTCAGAGTGCGTAGATGCGCTAAATCGTATCATCGCCATAGCCAATGGGCGAGACGTAATTTTCACCGTCAGCCCCATACGCCACCTTGCCGATGGTGCCAATGGCAACCAACTAAGCAAGTCGACACTATTGTTGAGTGCAGACTCCGTCATTGCCAACCATCCCGACCATACTGCCTATTTCCCTTCGTTCGAGATCATGAACGATGAGCTGCGCGACTATCGTTTCTACGCCGACGACATGGTCCACCCCACCCTCCTGGCCGAGACGTATGTCTTCGACCGCTTCATGGATTTCGCATTGCCCGACAATGAGCGAGGGCGTCTCGAAGAGAATATCAAAATCGCCAAGCGCATGGCGCACAGGGAGATGAGATAAAAGAAATCGCCCCTGCATCCAATGATGCCGAGGCGATTCCTTTTTACCTGAGTAGAGTTCCTAACGGGATATCCTTCCGCTTCCGTCTCCACCCATTAGAGCCTTAACCTCATCGGCTGTCGAGAGGTTAAAGTCTCCGCTTATGCTGTTTTTCAATATGGCTGCTGCAGTAGCGTAGTCGAGTGCCTTCTGACAATCGCCACCATATTGGTCAAGACCATATATCATTCCGGCCGCAAAAGCGTCTCCGCAACCAACGCAGTCCACGATATTGTCCATAAAGTAGACCTTCGATTGGAAGAATTTGCCATCGGCCGTATACAATAGTCCATGGAACACATGACGCTTAGCGTCAATCACATTGCGTTGGGCAACAAACATATATTTGCACTTTGGAGCCATGGCCATCACCTCTTGGCAAAAACGCTTATGAGGCTCTAAGTCATACGTTTCCTTATCCGACGTGAGCGTAAAAGGCAACGCCTTGACTCCGAATGTCTTCTCGTACTCACCTTCCGTGCCAAACAGCACGTCGCATCGTTTCGCCAAGGCTGGCATCACCTCTTCAGGCGTCTTGCCATATTTCCAAAGGTTCTTACGGTAATTGAGGTCGGCGGATATCGTCAGTCCGTTCTTCTCTGCTTCGTCAATAGCTTCTCCTACGACTTCCGCAGCGTCTTCTGACAATGCAGGTCCGATGCCCGACCAATGGAACCACTGAGCCCCACTGAATATGTGCGCCCAGTCGTAATCGTCCTTCACAGACGTCGAGAATGACGAGTTGGCTCTGTCGTACACAACTTTCGACGCACGGAACGATGACGTGTTCTCATAGTAGTAAAGTCCAAGTCGCTCGCCACCTATCGCTATGTGGCCCACCTCGACGTTATGAGAGCGAAGCTCAGCCATCGCCGCACGTGCAATGTCATTGTCGGGCAACTTGGTGACGAACTCGCTTTGCATGCCCATGTGGGCAAGAGAGACCGCTACATTTGTCTCAGAGCCACCGAATGATGCGCAATACTCGTGCGTCTGCGCAAATTTCAAGTAGCCGGGAGGCGTCAACCGGAGCAATATCTCTCCAAAGGTGACTACCTTTTTCATTATCGTGTTGTTGTTTTATGTCCGTTATTTGGTCAGTTCTTCCAACTGAGCCTGAAGGTCTTCCCATTGCGTCATCAGACTCTCCAATTTAGCATTCGCCTCGGTATGCTTGGCAGCGAGTTCAGTAGCCTGCTCGTTTCCAGAGCAATTCTCAAGCTGCTTCTCGATGTCGGCAATCTCGGCTTCGGTCTTGGCGATGTCGTCTTCCGCACTCTTTACGCCTTTGGTCAATTTATTGACTTTGCGGTCGTATTCGCGCTTCTGCTCATACGTCATCTGTGGCTTAGCTGGTTTCGGTGCTTCCTCCTTCGGCTGCTGGACTGGAGCCACGACCTTGGGCTGCGACTTCGTCTGAGCGGCTGCCGCCTTTGCCTTTTCAGCCTCCAACTCACGCAACGACTCCAACTTTCGGTCGCGCAGGAAGTCATATATGCCGCCAAGGTGGAGCTTCATCTTGCCTCCACGGAACTCGTAGGTCTTCGACACGAGACCATCAAGGAACTCGCGGTCGTGAGATACGATTATAGCCGTTCCGCCAAAGTCCTTAATGGCTTGTTTGAGTATCTCTTTTGACCTAATATCGAGGTGGTTGGTCGGCTCGTCGAGGATCAGAAGGTTGACGGGTTCAAGAAGCAACTTGATCATAGCCAATCGTGTACGCTCACCACCGGACAAGACGCCTACCTTTTTGTCAATATCCTCACCGCTGAACATGAATGCGCCCAGCATATCACGAATCTTGAGTCGGATGTCGCCTACTGCCACACGGTCTACCGTGTCAAACACAGTGTCCTCGGGATTGAGCATATCTGCTTGGTTCTGAGCAAAATACCCGATCTTGACACCATGACCCAAAACAATCTCGCCTTGATGATCGAGCTCGCGCATTATCATACGCGCCATTGTCGTCTTACCCTCGCCATTTCGACCGACGAAAGCGACTTTCTCGCCACGCTCAATCTCGAAGTCCACATCGTTGATAACTACGTGATCGCCAAAGGCCTTGGACACGTGCTTACCCTGGACTGTTATGACACCAGAATGCGGAGCGGGAGGGAACTTGATATTCAATGCGCTCTTGTCGAAGTCGTCAACTTGGATGCGCTCAACTTTCTCGAGTTGCTTTATGCGGCTCTGCACCTGGACAGACTTCGTGGCCTTATAACGGAACCTCTCGATGAACTTCTCGGTGTCGGCAATCATCTTTTGCTGGTTGCGGTAGGCGTTCATCTGCTGCTCGAATCGCTCTTGACGCAAAATCAAGTACTTAGAGTAATTCGCCTTGTAGTCGTAGATTTTGCCAAGGACAATCTCGACGGTGCGAGTCGTCACGTTGTCCAAGAACGCACGGTCGTGCGAGATGACGACGACAGCTCCGGAATAATCTTTAAGGAAGTCTTCGAGCCATTGGATAGACTCGATATCCAAGTGGTTTGTAGGCTCGTCGAGCAATATGACGTCAGGATGCGACAGAAGGATCTTTGCCAGCTCGATTCGCATACGCCATCCGCCAGAGAACTCTTTCGTCGGACGCTCAAAATCAGTCCGTTCGAATCCCAAGCCTTTGAGTGTTGTCTCTATTTCGGCCTTATAATTGTCACCTCCCATCATCGAGAGTCGCTCCGTTTTTTCAGACAACTCGGTAAGGAATTTCATGTAGTCGTCTGACTCGTAGTCTGTCCTGACGGCCAACTCCTCATTCATCTCCTCAACTCGTGCCTGCAAGTCTTTAAGCTCCTTGAGCGCACTCTCCGCCTCGGCGAAAACTGTCTTGTCGTCGCCATACGTCATGTGCTGTGGCAGGTAGCCTATTGTGCAGTCCTTAGGAATCGACACAGAGCCTTCGGTTGGTGGCTGGATTCCGCAAATCACTTTGAGCATCGTCGATTTGCCAGCTCCGTTCTTGCCTGCAAGTCCTATCCTGTCTTTGTCGCCGACGTTGAACGTTATGCCGTCAAATAGTTTGAAGCCGCCAAAGGCTACCGACAGGTTGTTTATCGCTATCACGTTATTGTTGTTGTCTTATCTTGTTGGTTATCAATTGTCTGCCTTACTGATGCACGTTCGCTATCTCGACTTTCCCATCGGTTGTGAACGTTATAGTTTTCAGACCCACATTCACAGCTCCGCCCCAGTTGGTCAAACTTCTGAAATTGAAGTTAGACTGCAAGGCGTGGGGACGGTACGAGTTTATATCGCGCACGAAGCCTGGGCCCTTCGTAGCCAATGCCCCGACAAACTTCATCGCTATGTCATAACCCCAAAGTCCGTACTCAGAGAATCCCGACATCGGCTTAAGACGCTGGAAATAAGGGGTGAACGCTATCGGCTCAGTAAAGTACAATCTGCGATACTTGTTCAGCCCATAACGAGTCTGCGCATCGGTCTCATCGACTGCAAATGTCGAATACACTCGCGTATTGAGCTTATGGAAAACGCTAATCTCGATGGTTTGGAATGAGAGCCACTCGCTCGTGGTCCACAATTCCACCTTTGCCGTTGGCTTCTGCTCAATGACACCGGCCAATGAGGTCAAGACGCTATTGACATACGCCTCGTTATTCGAGGGGATGATTATGACGTTCGGCAATTCCTCACTTAGGCATGGCAAGAAATTTGTTGGCGATGCCGTACTATACTCATGCTCAGTAAGTTTCACTCCTGCATTCGAACACAAGGATCTCATGGTCTGAGTGCGCATCTTATATTGCGACGTCTTGTTGTTCGATTTTATCATTATCACGTTATGCCCACCAAGCTGGCTCACCATCTGCGTAAGTATTTCCTTTCCACTGATAGAGTCGATCACGCTTGCTTGGAAAATATACGGGTTCTCCAATATCGTGCTGTCACACTGGGCAAATGGCAATACCACAGGTACGCGCTTATCGTTGGCGTAGCGCATGACGTCGGCCATCTCGTCGCGGTGGGCGGGACCGATTATGAGGTCAGGCTTCACGGTCGCATTGTTCAACTGGTTGATGGCCTGAAGGCGATTGTTCGTGTCGAGGACTTTGAGGTTTATATTGGTTCCCGCCTCAGAAAGGCTGTCGAGTGCCATCCTGACGCCCTCGTAGAACTCAATATATCTGCGACTCTTGAATGCGTAACTCTGCTTTTGAGTGTTTACGCCACTTTCGCGAAGCTCCTTCATCTCGGCATACGCGTTGAACGGCAGCATCAAGAAGATGTTCAAGGTCGGGCAACCAGCCTTCGAGTAGTTGTAGCCTTGCCCCCATTGTCCCTCATTCGACGCATTTCCGACATACGAGGTGTCCACCGTAGCAGGCAACACGTTGTTAATCACCACAGTGCGTGGTATCTTTATCGTCATGCCGCGCTTCAAGTTGTCAGCCGTCAACCCACTATTGGCATTCAATATGTCGTCAACAGAGACGCCCTCAGCCTTGGCAATGGAGTATAATGTCTCCTTACGACCAACCTCATAATTTGAATATTCGGTCTTCGTCTGGAGCTCCTTGGGAATTGCTATCACCTGCCCAATCCGCAATGCATTCCAATCCGCCCCTTTGTTGACGGACTGTATCTTCTCTTGCGAGACGTTATATTTTATGCACAACGAGTAGAGTGTCTCGCCCTGCACTATACGGTGATAGTAAAAGCCAGCATCCTCGTTCGGAATCCGCGATTGCGGTATTCTTATCGCCGTTCCTACAGGCAAACTTGATGGGTTCAACGCCACATTTGCGTCTATGATTTGTTGCGCCTTGACGCCATAACGCAAGCTAATGGAATACAACGTCTCACCGGCAGATATGACGTGGATGGCGTACGCTTGTGCGGCGTCAGATGGTATCTTGATAATGTCACCAGCCTTTATTCCCGACATGGCCGACGGGTTGAGAGCCAACAACTGCGCCACCGTTAGTCCATGGCTTTGGGCAATGCTATACATCGTCTCGCCCCGCTCGACAGTGTACTCGACCATCTCTTTCGCTACCGCCTTGCCCTGAGCACTCTCGACACGCAACACCTCGCCCTCGCGCACTCCCGTCTTTGCTGATGGGTTGAGGCTCAGCAACTTATCTACGGTCATTCCATGTTGCTTGGCAATGCTGTACGCCGTATCGCCTTTCTTGACCGTATACGTTGCCGACGTCTCCTGCGCCATTGTCTTGGATGTCAATGGTATTCGCAGCACGACACCCTCGACAAGACCAGTGTTTTTCAGATTGGGGTTTGCCGATACGATGTCTTCTTGCGAGACGCCGTAGTCCAGGCACAAGCGGTAAAAGCTTTCGCCCTTAGCAACCGTATGGAGCTTGTAACCACGACCTCCATCAGTGACAATCTGTTGAGCCTGAGAGGCTAAGGTCATAGCGGCAAACAATGCCGCAGTGACGAGAAGACGTGCCGTTCGGGAAAATATCATTACTTGAATTTATTAACTAAAGTGCCAAAAGTTTATCTACCGCCCACTCGATGCCATTGTCATCCACAGAAGGGCACACGATGTCAGCACACGCCTTCACCTCGTCGACGGCATTACCCATAGCGATGCCAGTCCCAGCAAATCGCAGCATCTCTTTGTCGTTGCCACCATCGCCAAAGGCCATTATCTCTGATGGTGACGCGCCGATTATCTCACACAATTTCTTCATGCCGCGCACCTTGCTCTGCCCTTTGGGGACAAGGTCGGTGAACAACGGGCTCCAACGCTCTGACTCGCAATGTGGAAAATTCGTCATCATGCGAGGCTCTTCGTCAGTGCCAAAGAATGAAATCATCTGAAATATGTCCTCCTCTGCCAACTCTCGCAGGTCAACAAGCTCGGGTCGCTGGAAATTGAGCTGCTTGAACATCACCTCAGTCGTCTCCGTGTAGTAGTTCATTTTCAAACCGTTGAGCAGCACGAAGCACACTGGAAATGGAGCGAACCCGTTTGCCTGGGCTCCCTCCTCTTTTGCGTAAATGATGTCCAATGCCCTCTTGACGTCGGCCTTGTCGATGGGGTTCGTGTCGATGGTCTTGCCGTCGTAATAGTTGATGCCTCCATTGACGGTCACATAGCCGTCAAACTGCAAGTCGCCAAGGTTGTCGATACTGAGCAGGTGACGCCCAGACGAGATGAAACACTTGATTCCGTGAGACTTAAGTTTATCTATCGCCCGTCGCGTGCTGTCGGGTACTGAGTGCGTTTTGAAGCTTACAAGGGTTCCGTCAATGTCGAAAAAAGCAGCCTTGAACATCTTTATATTACTATTCTATATATAGTTATCTGTCGCAAAATTACTTATTTTCCATTATGGTAGCCAAATGTGGCACCAAACCAGCCCTCTTCCCTTAAAAATGTAACACGAAGTATCTTTTTTCATGTCACCGCAACGAAAAACTGTTATAAACAACATCGTACATGTGCAAAAAAGAGATTTTTTTTAGAATTTTGCAACGCGTGTGTAAGACGACCGCCTTTTCTGATGAAAGAAAACGGCTCAAGTCAGAAACCGAAGACGACAATAAAAAACAAGACAAATGAATCTGATCGTTGCAAAGGAGCATTTCTCCGAGAACGTTATCATGCTCGAGATTGAGGCTCCACGCATTGCCAAAGCAAGAAAGGCTGGGCACTTCGTCATTGTCAGGGTTGACAAAAATGGCGAGCGCGTTCCTCTCACCATCGCAGGCTCAAACATTGAGAAAGGCACAATTACTCTCGTTGTCCAGCGTATCGGCGTTTCCACATGGAAGCTCACAAACCTCAACGTAGGCGATTACGTCGAGGACATCGTCGGCCCGCTCGGTCGCGCCACACAAATTGAGAAGCAAGATGGCACAGTCCTCTGCGCCGGCGGCGGCGTTGGCGTAGCACCACTCCTCCCAATCATTCAGGCGCACCATGAGGCTGGCAACCGCGTCGTTGCCGTACTCGCAGGCCGCACGAAAGAGCTCATCATCCTCGAAGATCAGGTTCGCAAATATGCCGACGACGTCGTCATCATGACCGACGACGGCTCTTACGGCACCAAAGGCCTCGTCACGACAGGCATGGAAGAGGTCATCAACCGCGAGAAGGTCGCCGAGGCTGTTGTCATCGGTCCTGCCATAATGATGAAATTCGGAGCCCTCACCACAAAGAAGTACAACATCCCCACATGGGTGAGCCTCAACACCATAATGGTCGACGGCACAGGCATGTGCGGCGCATGCCGCGTCAGCGTCGGCGGCAAGACGCGCTTCGTATGTGTCGACGGACCTGAGTTCAACGCCCACGAGGTCGACTTCGACGAGATGCTCAAACGCATGGGTGGCTTCAAAGCCGAGGAGCAAGCCGCTTTCGCTGCCTACAAAGAGGCATGCGGCATGAATTAACAACAACCAACCAGAGAACAGTAATTGAAAATGTCTGACATTCAAGATATACGCAAGGCTCAACGCGACGAAGAGTGGCGCAAAGCCGTCAGGGACAGCATCAAACCAAAAGACCGAATGGCGCAAGAGCGCGTCGTGATGCCCGAAGCCGATGCCAACGAACGCTCGCGCTCCTACATCGAGGTCAACATGGGTCTCGACCTCGAGCAGGCCATGAACGAGGCTAAGAGATGCCTCGACTGCCCAAGCCCCTCATGCGTGACGGGCTGCCCAGTCGAAATCAACATCCCTACTTTCATCAAGAACATCGAGCGCGGTGAGATCCTCGAGGCCGCACGCGTCATCAAGGAGACCAGCACGCTTCCCGCAGTCTGCGGACGTGTCTGCCCACAAGAGAAGCAGTGCGAGAGCAAGTGCATCTACGTCAAGAGCAAGAAGAAGGCCGTCGCCATCGGCTACCTCGAGCGTTTCGCTGCCGACTACGAGCGTACTTCCGGCAAGGCCGCAACTCCTGAGACTGCGAAGCCTAATGGCATCAAGGTCGCCGTCATCGGCTCTGGTCCTGCTGGCCTCACATGCTCTGGCGAACTCGCAAAGAAAGGTTACGACGTGACGATCTTCGAGGCTCTCCACGAGATCGGTGGCGTCCTCAAATATGGCATTCCTGAGTTCCGTCTCCCGAACAATATCGTCGATTTCGAGATCAACAACCTCAGCAAGATGGGCGTCAAGTTCGAGCCCGACTTCATCGTCGGCAAGACTGCGACCATGGACGACCTCCGCAAAGAGGGCTTCAAAGCGTTCTTCGTAGGCAGTGGCGCTGGTCTCCCACGTTTCATGGGCATTCCTGGCGAGAACTGCAACGGCATCATGAGCTCCAACGAGTACCTCACCCGCGTGAACCTCATGCACGCCGCCGACAAGAACTACGATACGCCTATCATCTTCGGTAAGAACGTCGCCGTCATCGGTGGCGGCAACACCGCGATGGACTCCGTCCGCACGGCCCGTCGCCTCGGCGCTGATAAGGTGATGCTCATCTACCGTCGTTCCGAAGTCGAGATGCCAGCACGCCTTGAAGAGATCCACCACGCCAAGGAGGAAGGCGTCGAGTTCATGACTCTCCACAACCCCGTTGAGTACCTCGCCGATGACAAAGGTCGCGTCCGCGCCATGAGAGTCCAGCGCATGGAGCTTGGTGAGCCCGACGAGCGCGGCCGCCGCAAGCCTGTTCCTGTCGAGGGAGCCATCGAAGAGATCCCTGTCGACCTCGTCATCGTCAGTGTCGGCGTATCCCCCAACCCTCTGATTTCCAGCTCACACCCCGACATCAAGACCACCGAGCGCGGCACCCTCGAAGCCAACGATTCCCTCCAGACTTCCGTACCCGATGTCTTCGCAGGCGGCGACATCGTCCGTGGTGGCGCAACCGTAATTCTCGCCATGGGCGATGGTCGTAAGGCTGCCGCTTCTATCGACGAGTACCTCAAGCAGAACGCTTAAAGGTTTTTCCTTCACATAATTATCATGGGCGACGAGTAGCGACAACACGCAACTCGCCGCCTTTGCCTTTGTTAAACACGATAAAAGCGACTAAATTTGCAGTAGATTATCGTCACTTCATAATGATAGCGACAGACAGAAGCGGACGGCCACACGCAAATAACTTTTCGATTGGCTAACCGCACCAACAATATACAGCGGGCGATTCTCCTCTTCACGCCCATTTTAATGGCATTACTTATAGCGCAGCCAGGCATCAGCCGGGCCGCCGCTTCTTTGCGTCCGCTGCCAACCGACAGCGCAACTCTTTCCATCCACGCCGACTCTTTGTTCCGAAAGCTACAGACGCCCGCCCATGCGCCAGCGTCTGACACGGCATCCATGCCCACAGCTGCGCCAGACACCACGCAAAAAAAGGATGGTAAGAGCGGCAGCTCCATGATGATCGACGCCGAGGTCAAGTACGAGGCCAAAGACTCTATGCGCTTCGACTTTGAAAAGAAGAAGATGTACCTATATGGCGATGCCAAAATCGACTACGGCGACATCTCCCTCACCGCCTATGCCATTGAGCTTGACATGGATAGCTCTCTCGCCTACGCCCACGGCATAGTCGATTCCACTGGTGTCGAGTCCGGCCTCCCAGTCTTCAAAGACAAGAGCGGTGAGTACACCATGCGCACCATGAAGTACAACTTCGACACAAAAAAGGCAATTATCAACCATATAGTCACCGAGCAGGGCGAAGGCTTCGTCGTTGGCTCACGTGCGAAACGCGTCAGCGAGAAGGTCTACTTCATGAAGGATGCCAAGTACACGACCTGTGACAATCACGAACACCCACACTTCTACCTCAATCTCACAAAGGCAAAAGTAATTCCCGGCAAGAAGACTGTCACGGGTCCCGCCTACCTCGTCTTGCTCGACGTTCCTCTCCCTATCGCCATCCCATTTGCCATAATCCCCAACACCAAGTCATACAGCTCGGGCGTCATCATTCCAAGCTATGGCGATGAGAGCACGCGCGGTTTCTATCTAAAACAAGGTGGCTACTATTGGGCTGCCAACGAATATTTCGACCTCAAAGTCCTTGGCGACATCTACACCAAGGGCTCATGGGGTCTACACATCTCCTCGGTCTACAAGAAGAGGTACAAGTTCAGCGGTAGTTTCTCCAGCGACATCATCACCAACATCTATTCTGAAAAGAGCCTGCCTGACTATCAAAAGAATAACGACTTCTCCATCCGCTGGAACCACTCCCAAGATTCCAAGGCCAATCCCGACCAGACTTTCAC
Organism: Bifidobacteriaceae bacterium; assembly: GCA_963607345.1. Lineage (GTDB taxonomy): Bacteria > Bacteroidota > Bacteroidia > Bacteroidales > Marinilabiliaceae > W3P20-009. Next base: position 151,121 of record CAVDBL010000004.1, on the reverse strand, counting down.
AGCCTCGGTAAACTTCTCCACAAGTTCCTACAACAAGAACAACGTGGGCAATGTCGTCAACACCCAAGCCCTCACGACCAACCAGAAAAGCTCCAGTATCTCGTATAGCCGCAAGTGGTCTTGGAACCCGTTCCGACTGACAGCCTCTTTGCTCCACTCGCAAAATAGTCGCGATACGTCTATCAGCCTCACGCTGCCAGATTTGTCCATCACGTCCACCCGACGTTTCTACCCCTTCAAGCCCAAGAAGTCCGTTGGTTCTTCCAACAACCTCTTCCATAACGTGAACCTCAACTACTCGCTCTCAATGAAGAACAGCATCTCCTGCAAAGAGCGAGACCTCACCTTCGCGCCAGAAAGTTTCTCCACGACATGGAAGAACGGCATGAAGCACACCATCCCCATCACCACCAACTTCAAGCTGCTCAAATACTTCTCCCTCACCCCATCGTTTAACTATACCGAACGATGGTATCTCAACAAGACGCGTAAGGTGTGGGACGAGGACAACCAAAAACTCGTCAAGCTCGATCCTGAACAAGGCTTCAACCGCGCCTACGATTTCAGCATGTCCGTTGGCACGAGCACCAAAATCTACACTTTCTATCGCCCAATACGCGCCCTCTTCGGCGACAAGATAAATGCCATACGCCACGTCATGACCCCATCGGTCAGCATCTCCTACACCCCCGATTTCTCGCAGGCTAAGTATGGCTTCTACGACCACTTCCAATACTACGACGCCAAGAACGACAACGTTGTAGACTACAAATACTCCCTCTACGAGGGATACCTCTACGGCACTCCAGGTTCTGCCAAGAGCGGAAAACTCTCTTTCTCGCTCGGCAACACCCTCGAAATGAAGGTCAAGACTGACAAGGACACTACTGGCTTCAAGAAAATCGCTCTTCTCGAAAGCCTCAGTCTCTCAAGCGGCTACGATTTCATGAAGGACTCCATGAAGTTCGACAACATATCCATGAGCGGCCGCACGAAGGTCTTCGGTACAAGTGTCAGCTTCTCAGCCCAGTTCGACCCCTACGGCGTTGTGGCTTCCCCTAAAGGACAGGCCATACGCATTAACCGCGGAGCCATCAAGGTCAACAACAAACTCGTCCACATGAAGAGCGCAAGCCTCAGTTTCGGCATCCAGCTCTCGCCAGATACTTTCAAGAAGAAAGATAAAGACTCGAAAAACAGCAACGAGGAGGACGACGACTATGACGAAGATTGGTCTCTCCGCGCCGCCGAAAGCGACACTCCCGAGCCTGGTGCGCAAATGGACAAGAATGCGCAAGAGACCGTATCCAACGTCACCGACGACGGATACGTGGCATTCAGCATGCCATGGAGCTTGTCCATAAACTACAGCCTACGAGTCTCTCAAGGAACGTTTAAGCCCGAGACGGCAACCTACAAATACAACATCTCGCAGTCCATAAACGTCAACGCCTCACTTTCGCTCACACAAAAGTGGAAGTTCTCCGTCTCCTCGGGCTACAGCTTCGACGAGCACAAGCTCTCACAAACTTCCATCGGCATCACTCGCGACCTCCACTGCTGGAGCATGGGCTTCAATATCGTGCCGACAGGTCTCTACAAGTCCTACTCTTTCAACATCGCTGTCAACAGCAGCATGCTCCAAGATCTCAAATACGACCAGCATAACAGCCCTCGCGACAATGGCCGATACAAGTAACAACGCTTGACAAATTTCATAAGCCCCGACATCGCCTCAAAACGACTTGCCGGGGCCTCTTTTATTTTATTATCTCACTAATTTTCGCTATATTAGCTACATGAATCGGGAGTCTGACGAGTATCGCACAGTCACGGGCGAAGCCACCGGAATATATAAGGAAAAGGGCAGCCGTTTCCTCGCTTTCGCCTACAACGTCACCACCCCCGAGGAGGCGAAAGAGAGGGTGCGAGAGAAGCAAAAGGAGTACCACGATGCCCGACACCATTGCTACGCATGGAGGCTCGGTCCTGGCGACGGAGAAACCAAAGTCGGCGACGACGGAGAACCCTCTGGCACTGCCGGACGCCCCATCCTCGGGCAAATACTCTCAGCCGGGCTGACCAACATCGTCGTAGTCGTCGTCCGATACTTCGGCGGCATAAAGCTCGGCACAGGTGGTCTCATCGTGGCATACAAGACAGCAACGTCCGACTGCCTCGCCAATGCGCAAATCGAGACTCGCACCTTCGATGTCCGTCTCGCTGTCTCGTTTCCTTATCTCGCCATGAATGGCGTCATGAAAGCGTTAAAAGACAGTTCCGCCAAAATAGAAAGTCAATCTTTCGACACCAACTGCCTAATAAAGCTCAGCGTCCGCAAGGCCGAATACAACCAAATAGTGTCACGCTTCACCGATATCGACGGCGTGACAGTCGATGAGGAATAACTTTCCAAATGGACAACGCCATCCAATACGCCATCGTGGCTATCATTCTCCTTGCCGCCACGATATACGCCGTCCGACGGACAATCCGCACTCTCCGACGGGCTAAAAGAGATGGCAAATGCGCTGGTTGCCCATTAGCCGACGCCTGCGCTAAAAGACATAACTGCCAGCATGACACCGACGCCTGCTGCCAAGAAGAAGTCAACATTCATCAACATATACAACAAAATGACCTTTAATCACATAACTCTATGCTTAGCCGCCTTGGCTCTCGCCAGCTGCTCAGCGTCGCCAGACAGGCAGGAACATAGCATCTCGTCTTGGCAGTTCAGCCGCGACAGCGCGCAGTGGCAAGATGTCACCATTCCACACGACTGGGCCATTGCAGGTCCTTTCGATAAGAAGTGGGATCTCCAAACCGTCGCAATCGTGCAGAATGGCGAAACCGAAGCAACCGAGAAGAGCGGACGCTCTGGCGCACTCCCTTGGATAGGCAAGGGCTACTATCGTACATCCATAACTATCGACAAGGGCACGACAGATGCCCGTCTCGTATTCGATGGTGCTATGAGCGAGCCTGTTGTCTACGTCAATGGCAAAGAGGCAGGTCGATGGGCCTACGGCTACAACGCTTTCGAGATCAATATCACCCCGTTCATCCAAGTCGGCGCCAGCAACGAAATTTCCGTGAGCCTCAATAACCGTGAGGAGAGCAGCCGATGGTACCCCGGTGCAGGTCTCTATCGCCCCGTCACCCTCGTCACCACCAACAGCAATGCACGCATCGATGATTGGAAAACTTTCCTCCGCACTAAGACCCTCAACGACAACTCTGCCACCCTCGCCTTCGACAGCCACGTCGATGGGCTTCAAGGCCAGGCAGATGTTGCCATGATCGTCGATCTTCGTGACAATGCCGGCAACTTCATCTCTTCAACCATCTTCCGCATCGACTCTCTCGGCAATTCCAAAGGCATAATCGAGGTCGAGAACCCCAAACTCTGGTCTCCAGAGTCACCATATCTCTACAACGCTACCGTATGCCTCGCTATTGACGGCAAGAGCGTCGACCACCACTCTTTCAAGACTGGCATCCGCACCGTCAGCGTCGACCGTGAGCATGGCTTCAGACTCAACGGCAAAATCCGTAAAATCCAAGGCGTTTGCCTGCACCACGACCTCGGCCCTCTCGGCGCAGCAGAAAACCGCGCAGCATTCGTCCGCCAAATCAAGACTATGAAGGATATGGGTGCCGATGCAATACGCACTGCCCACAATATGCCCAGCCGCATGCAAATGGAGGTCTGCGACTCACTCGGCATGATGGTCATGGCCGAGAGCTTCGACATGTGGATCTACCCTAAGTGCAAGAACGGCTACGCTCGTTTCTTCAAGGAGTGGAGCGACCGCGACATCACTAACCTTGTCCTCCGCCACCGCAACCACCCATCCATCATCATGTGGAGCATCGGCAACGAGATCCCGGAACAAGGCATGGCTGAAGGACCCGAGAACCTCACTCGACTTCAGAACATATGCCACAATCTCGACGAGACTCGCCCCGTTACGCAAGGCATGGACCGCATCGAGGCGGCTATCGCCAACAACTACGCACAGCTCCAAGATGTCGTCGGCATGAACTACCGTGTCCACCTCTACGAGCCTAACATCGGCAAACTCCCGCAAGGCATAATCCTCGGTTCCGAGACCGCATCCACCGTCAGCAGCCGCGGTGTCTACAAGTTCCCCGCCGAACCAGTATACGATAAAGCCTACCCCGACGGACAATGCTCCAGCTACGATGTCGAGTATTGCTCTTGGAGCAACATCCCCGAGGATGACTTCATCGCCCAAGACGACCTCCCATACACCATCGGACAATTCGTATGGACTGGCTACGACTACCTCGGCGAACCTTCGCCCTACGACACCTACTGGCCAAGCCGCAGCAGCTATTTCGGAATATGCGACCTCGCTGGTCTCCCTAAAGATCGCTACTACCTATACCGCAGCGTTTGGAACAAGAATAGCCACACGACGCACCTCCTTCCCCATTGGACATGGCCAGGACGCGAAGGTCTCGTAACTCCCGTATACTGCTATACCGACGCACCTACGGCCGAGCTTTTCATCAACGGCAAGAGCCAAGGTAAAATCAGCAAGAACAAGGATAGCAAACTCGACCGATACCGCCTCCGTTGGAACGACGTGACCTATGAGCCTGGCGAGATTGCTGTCATAACCTACGACGCCGACGGCAAAGAGATTGGTCGCGACTCCGTCCAGACCGCCAGCACGCCTGCAAAACTCTCTCTCTCGGCAGACAAGACGACTCTCGACGCCAACACAGACGACCTCGCCTTCATCACCATCGCCCTTACCGATAATCGTGGCACCGTCATTCCAACAGCATCAGACACACTCACCATCGAGGTCTCAGGTGCCGCTCGCTACCAAGCCGCTTGCAATGGCGACGCCACATCTCTCACCCCATTCGTAAGCAACAAGATGGAACTTTTCAACGGCATGATGGTCGCCATCGTCCGCACCAACGGACAAACTGGCAACATCAAAGTCAAAGTCACAGAACCTAAGTCTGGCATCTCCAACGAGATAACGTTGACAGCTAAGAAATAGCAAGAACCGACAACGCAATAAGAAACACAAGCCGCCAGACAGTCAGTGTCTGGCGGCTTGTTTAACCTTTGCGCTGCTTAATCAGCGCAACCTTTTAAATCTTGAAGGTCAAACCAACATTGATGTGCTGGAAGCGATCCCAAGTAGTCTCAAAGTTCACACCAAATGCAGGGCAGAACATGTAACGGCAACCAGCTACGATCGCAGGAGCTACGAACTTCGTGTCCTTACTTGTATTCCTTTCCCCATCGTTCCACTTAACCTTCTCAATGTCAACAAAAAGGAAGTTAAGACCACCGTACGTGTCGAGCTGAGGAATGAAAGAGTAGTGCAATGCGCCACGAGTACCAATGCGCACGCGGCTGAAGTCATAGTATTCGCCACTGTTGAATCCAGCACCAAGGAGGAGACCTGCGGATATCGTACCCTTCTCATTGATGACGTTCATGAAACCGTACTCGCCCATGATGCTGAAGCCGTTCGTTGCACCATTGCTGTAACCATCCGAGCCGAGCGCATAGTCCAGGTTGATGCCGACGTCGCCTTTGCGAAACTGGCTCTGTGCCTGAGAATTTGCCGCGCCAAAGAACATCGCGGCAGCCACCATGATGGCTGAAAGAGTTGCTTTCATCTTCTTGTTGTTTTTAAATATTCTAACCTAAAGCCGGTAGATGACGCTAATTTATGGTTATTATCAACCACAAACAAAAAACCCCGCCCCTTTTTAATCGGGGCGAGGCATCTTCTGTTTGCCTTAGCAGGTATATCTCTTACAATTCTTGCCGTCAGGCATGACACCCGACCGCGAGAACGTCCATATATACTTACTGACGAGGTGCGCGGGGTGCGCGCTCCTCACGAGAGTGAGCCTCAGACACGGCGATGTTACGGCCGTCGAACTCATAACCGTCGAGCTCGCGAATGGCCGTCTGGGCAGCCTCGTCATCAGGCATCTCGACAAAGCCGAAGCCCTTGCTACGACCGGTAACGCGGTCAGTGATGATGCGGGCCGACGAGACCTCGCCATACTGGCTGAACAGTTCGTTGAGCTTCTCCTCTTTGGTGCGGAAGTTCAACTTTGCTACAAAGATGTTCATTCTTTGAAAGATAGATTAAAAAAGGGATAGATTATAGTTGGGCGCCTGCCTCGGGTGAAGAGACCTGCGTTTTTTGCTGTGTTTGTATCGGTATGTCTTTCTCTCTGCGCCCCATTAGCAATCCTTGGACATCGGACTCCTACAGGGCTATGCCTCTTATGTGGGGCTTATTTTATAGACGCTAAATTAGATATTTTTACGTCAGCGTCTATAATGCTCTGGTTTTCAATATGTTACAAATCCCAAGGGTTCTAAGTTTGGGATTATTTTGTTGGACGAATATAGTTATTAATTCAATATGATTTACAAGTCTATTATGTTAAAATATTCACATTTATATAGTATTGAGTATCAATGGGTTACAAACTGAAAATTTCCGTCCGTGGAAAAGAAAGTTGGCAGGGGGTTTCGCAAGGTCTTAACAACTTTTAACCTCCCCTACCCCCTCGACCAACTCAATTCACTATTTTAAAATCATTCTAAACAATAAAACGATTCACTTTATCCTCAACGTGCAATAGCCGACAGGTTCAATAATTTTTATCAGCCTGCTCAACGTAGCCCTGCTGTTCTTCAGCAGCTCTTTATTGTCCTTATCCTGTTCACCGACAAGTATGCAGCCGACTGTATCTTTTACTGAATTACCAGCATGAAATCTGACGCCCTCAAAACCCTTGACCCCTAAAGGAGTTGGCAGCTTCATTTTAAAGCGTGGAGAATACTCCAGAATAACTTTATATTCACCTTTATCTATTGCACGTGGTTTAGCAGGAGCCTTTAAAGCGACTGGCTCTATTGTATTACAGAAGAACTACCCGTCCACGTATAGCTTGCCAATAGTGCAGTAGTCCAAGCATTCTCTTATTATTTCAATTGTCATAATGTATTGTATTAATAATTAAATAGTTAAATATAATATTGCTCATTAAGGTTTATCCAAGGTAAATTATTGTACGCCTATTTAAGTTCACCGACCTTGAAGCCGTAACTATTCTGTTGACCTTGTAAAGTATGCACAGGGTGGATAATCCTTATAGGTGTTCCAGCGCAAACAATATCTGTTACTGGTATAGGAGTGTTGAAAACAAAAAGGTCTATACCGCCTATACACTTCACCTGCTTAAAGTTCCAGCCGTTGAAACCACCAGTGCGCTCCTCTGATTCACCTACAACACTGCCAGTAGGATATTGTCTGGTGAATATATCTATATCGTGCAGATCCCTGTACTTTATAAGTCCAAGCATCATAAGGCTTAATGAACCGCCATAAGCATACTCCGTGATGCCCTGCATTCTCAACAGCTTGTCAATAGTCTTAAACTCCTGCTCATTAAAATTGAAAACAATATTCATAAGTCCTGTTTGTTAATATTATTCTTTTACTCCACAATGGCTCAAACAGGAAAAGGAGCTTTATAGTATTCCCTTTTCCCTTGAGCTTGATATTATATTTAAGAAGCTCGTCCCAACTTGTAAAAGTCCTTAAGAACTATTCCCTGTATACTTCACCGCAAATAAGCCTGTTCTCCTCATTGTATATCTGGTAATAAACACTGGTGTTTGTAGGTGCTGGACAAGAAAGTTTAACCCCTTCATTGTCCAGCTTTATATCTACAAAAACGTGTTCAAACTGCTTCAGCGTCCTCTTCTTGTACTGCATAAGATAATGTATTTAATACAGACTGTCTGACTATTCATATTGTCTGTTCCATTCGTCAAGGAACTCCTGTTGGTCATAAGTCGTATTGCCGTCTGGCAGATAATAAATGTCAACACCAGTTGAGCCGCTGACACTTGTACCACTTGTATCAGCACCTGTTGTTGAACTTGTATCTTTTACATTATTATCAAGCCGACAAATTGCGTTCAGCTTTACTTGACCAGAATCACCTGTAGTATTAGAATCAATAACAACCCAAGCGGTGAAGTCGTGATTAGTGTTAACGTTCATGAACTGCTTGAACCAAGAGTTTGAAACGGACTCGCTCTTATAGCTTATTATATTGCCGCTGGAATTGTAAAGACTGCTTGCGTTAATGCTGTATAAGGTGTCATTATAGTATTTTGTGTTTGTGGTATTATCCTTAAGTACAATAGAGTAATTCAGCTGCCCTTTCATGTTTTTAGTAAAGACTTGACTATAGTTATAAAGCTACCAGCCAACTGAAACGCCTGTATTTTCTATTTTGACGATAAACTCAATAGTCATTGTCAAATAGAGGTCCTTGTAGCGGACAAGTTTGTTTGTCTCGTCATTAAGTATGCTCCAACCCTCCCTTAACTTTAAAGTCGCCAAATGACTGCTGGACGAATCTCCTGAACTCTACGGAAGAAGAGTATAATAATACTTGTACTTATTATTATCGTTAAACGTCTTCGTAAACATTTGAGTTTTAGGCTGTTCAAAGGCAAAACTTGTGCATAGGCTTGAATAGGAAACAATGCCAATGACGTTAAAGGCGTAATTGTCGTAAATATCCTGTATAGTCATTATCTGATTAGCGACGTAAGACATTATTCACCTCCTTTTTCTTTAAGTTCTTTTATTTCCTGTTTCAGCTCCTGTATCTCTTTAATAAGCAGCTGAACGCCCTTTAGGCTTATCAAGCTCAACCTTGAATAGTCTAAAGCCAAATAACCCTTGTCGTCTTCAGTAACTATTTCTGGAACCAGCTCCTGCACGTCTTGAGCCACTGTGCCTATAGTCTCCTTATGCTCCTCGTCTTCCTTCATGTCATAAGAGACTATTGGTATTTTACTTATATCGTCAAGACCTATATTATATTCACCGTGAATGTTCTTTAGTCTTTTATCTGAAGAGGAATAGCCTAAACCGCTCAACTGCAAGGTCGTCCCCCTAATAGTAGCACTGGAGTATATATCACCGCCTACATTAAGTTTATAAGTACTCGTTGAAGTTCCTAAACGTGTAATACCGCCAACATATAATGTACTCCCCGCAGTAACGGCTCCAGTCAATGTTGAAGTCCCAGCCACACTTAATGAATTACCAGCAGTAACAGCTCCAGTTAGTGTTGATTTACCAGTAACATTTAATGTCGCTGTTTTTACCGTCCCGCTATTAGTAATACTCGCCCCAGTCATTGCGCCGTAATTATTGGCGTCTGGCGTCCTCGCTATATAAGCCTCCATGACCCCTGTCACGCTTCCGTCCACCGTCGGGATCTCGTCAGCCGTTATGCTCGTGCAGGTGGTGTCAACCGTCCAGTTGTTCGTCTGGAAAAAGTGAAAGTGCATCCTCTTATATTGATAGGTATATGCAGATTCCACCCAATAAAGCTCATATTTGCTCTACGCTATTCTCTTCGCAAGAAGCCTCCAACCTACAGTTGTCGCCTGTTTTTTTGAAGGGCTTGTGGCAGATACCGTGTTGACCAGCACTGAGCCGCTTATGCCTAAATATTGACCGTCTGACTTTGAATAATTCTGCGAAAGCTGGAACATATATATCGCTCCACTTTGTGAATCGTTCCAAGCAGTTTTTCCGCTTATCATTAATACCGCCCTTGAGGAGCCTGTATTTGTATTCAGCGTCAACGTGCATATCTTCCAGCCTATCATGTTTTCGGCATTGTTAAACGCATGCCACGTCTTCAAGCAAGTCAAGGGAGTGGCGTAACCGTTGGTGTAGGTCTTGGCGGTTTCTAAGGAAGTGCTTATCGCTGAATCAGTTTCAGTTTTTGTATATGCGTCCGTTATTCCGTAACCGCTTAATGTTGTCGGTTTGCTTGTTATTTCAGAAAAAGCAGGAAGAGGAATTGTTATAGTCTTATCAGCTGTACCGTTATACGTCCCGACCTAAGTGCCTCCACGCTGTATAGTTAAGGTTTTGGTTACTGCGACCTTTACTGAATTTGCTGCTGTCTTCGCCTCATTAGCTGTAGTCTACGCTGCATTGGCAGTACTCTATGCGGCTTCAGCAGTACTCTATGCAGTCGCTGCGTTTGTCTTGGCGGTGTCAGCAGTACTCTATGCAGTATTGGCTAAAGTGGTGTTGTTGGTTATTTTAGTGTTCATACCACTTATAAGGGTGCTTATATTTATTTTGCCTGAAGCGTCAGCAGTATAAGTGTTTGTGCCGTCGTAAACGCTTTTAGCCAAATTAGGGAGCGTCACCAGTCCAGAACTGTTAACAGAATATTCCGTGCCGTCAACCTTTACTTTAGTGGTTAAATTAGGTAAAGCGACTACTCCACCACTGCTCGGGCTATAGGTAGTGCCGTTCAATGTTACTTGTTTAGTTATATAGCCTAAAGTAGCGGTGTCATTAGGTTTTGTAGCCTTATAATTCTGGCTGCTGTTCATGTTTATCGTTCCAAAATAATTAGGCTGCGGAATAGTCGCAAGTCCTTGACTGTCAGGAGTATAAGTGGTATCGCCAAACTTAATTGTCTAAACTTGACTTCCTAAGTCTATAACTCCCTCATTATCAACATTATATGTTTTACTATTCATGTTGACTTTACGTGTTAAGTCGCCAAGGTCTGTGCTGCCTGCCTTATCAACCTAATAAACGTCCTCATTAACCTAAACAGTAGTCAACGCATTGATATTCACTACATTATTAACAGGTAAAATAGTTTCACCGTTCAACTGAATATCATTATTCTTTTCTCCTAAACCGCCTGCTATAATAGTGGTGTCTGAAGCTTTTCTGTTAAGTTTATATATTGTCGTCGTCATAATTCTATAGATTCTACGTCAGTTAAAGCTTTTTTCTCTATAAGAGTTACTGTATTAATGTCATTTACAGCGTCATAGCTGAAGCTTAAAGGTATAAGGTTATTAGTGCTTATAAAGGGGTATTTATAGCTCTTATAAGCCGCCTCATAACCTTTTAAAGGTACTACGCAACCAATAGAGGGCGTTGAGTACTGGTCTACAAGTTGACCAAATCTGAATACTTCACTGGTTTGTTTATTATCTGCATACCCTAAACAATAAAGCTTGTTTATATAAGTGTTATCATAAGAAGGACTTGAAATACTCTACATATTCTCGTTGTACGTTACAAGCTTATTGTCAAGTGCTATTTCAGTTCCGTTAACCAGTGGGTTTACAGTGTTCTTCCAATAGTAGACGACTTGATTAGTCGTTTCACTGTTTTCAGCATCACCTTCCTCAGTATCGTCCTCGTCCTCTTTATTCCAGCCCTCAACTATTTCCACCTTAATGTCTTGTGTATAAGAGTAAATTGGGAAAAGAGGATCAGTTGAATCCTTTAAGGCAGGAACCTCAAAATAAGCTACAGGGTAAATAGTGTACTTATAATAAGCAACGTCATAAATGCTGTATGTGGTACCGTCCACGATAAACTCCTGCCAAGGGGTATATGTATATCCAGAGCCTTTAATACCACTATTCCAGCCAACATTGTTCTTGACGCTCCAATTGAATACACTATTGCCACTTGAACATTCAAGGGTTATGCCAGAATATTCCGCTTTCTGTACTTGACCTGTAGGGTTCGTTGAAGGGTTCAAGCTCTTGAATGAGCTGAAAATCAACTTGTCAGTCTTATCGTACAGGTCTATTTTAATAAGCATTTTTGCCGCTCCTGCACCTTCAACCGTTTTACTCAACATACTTGAATCAGTCGTCAAGCTGTACATATAAGGATTCAAGTCAACAGAACCAGATATAAGGAAGCTCAATGTTTTAGTACTGTTTGCGTCATTCTTCAACGGCAATGATTCAACTGCTACCTTTTTAGTGATAAGAGGATATTTTACAAGAGTTGAATTAGATTCTTTAAGAGTAGCCGTGTAATTAGTCAAGTCGCTAATAGAAGCATCGCCAACTTTTCCGCTTTTGTTAAGTATACTCGTCAAGCCGTATGTACCGTAAACTACAGTCTTTTCACCGAAACTGGGGCTGGATTCTGGAGCATAATCAGTATCTGTTATAACACCAGTGTAATAAAATCCTTTACTGCCGTCTGTATGAACCGTATTGTCACATTGAGCATAATGCGAGGCTACATTGTTTGCGCTGCTCAACTCTAAACAACCAAAAAGTGATATAAAGCCGCTATTGTCAACGTTTTTTGAATTATAAACATATAATGAGTTGTTGTCTTGACTATACGTAGCTGTAGGGGTATTATCAGTCACGCCTACCGTAACGCTCTCATAATTGTTAAGAATCCTCCTGTACTTGTCGTATTCACCTACACTGGAGTTGAAGTAGTATATTTTATAATCACCCTCTGTAAAGCCTGTTATGTACTCCTTTAAACTCTTATCGCCTACAGCGGTCAACAATGTCGTGTTGATAACATTACTAAAGCCGTGGTCGTTGACATAACGGTTAACAGGATAACAATAGTATTCAGCATCACTCTTAAAGCCGTACTTCTGATAAGAGAATTGCCCTGCTTTATAAAAGGTGTTATACACGTTTGCGAAAACGCCTTTACTAGTGCTTGAGAATATTACGTATTCAGGGATTCCTGTTACTTCACCAGAAGTTGTGGTTAACGGTTCTTCTGGTGTTACTGGTCCTGTATAGGCTGTTCCTCCTGATTTTACATAATACTTATCGTAGGTTGATACCTCGCTATTTGAATATTTAGCCTAAAGCGTCTTGTTGTTATTATCATAAACCAAGTATCTTGAATAAGTCAAAAATTGAGGTTTACTTGTTACTGAAACGTTCTTGTTGAAGAGCAGTTGAGTGTTATTTGCTATATAGTAGTTATAAAGCCAACTCGTATCACTGCTGCTTGAACTGCTGCTACTTGAATCAAGCGCTTTATAAGTACCAGTCAACGTTATAGAGTTTATTTGTGGTTGCCAATTGAATTGCACGCCAGCTTGAGCTATTGTGGACTGGTCTATTATACCGCTTGATATTAAACTGTTATACGTGTAGTTTTCAAATTTACCGTTATAAAGTTGCTGTATAATATAAAACCCATTCACATAAGATAAAGGGTTAAAAGCAAAATACGTGTCATATAAATAGTACAATGTAAGACCACAATATTCCAGAATAGATTCAAGTATATCAGCCTTATAAACTATTGAATCTGAAGATTCTATATAATTGGCGTAATTGAATTTAGCGTAAATCAGACTTTTAATGTCTGTAGTATACATGAAGTCCTCCCAATAAACATATGTATTGGGCAAACACTCCACGGTTAAGAAGTCAATGAAACTTTCATAACCAGTCTTATCAGCGTCAACAGGTTCAGACTTCAATAATGTCAACTTGTCCACCGCTGTAAAGCTTAAAACCTCAACACTATTATTAAACGCTTGATTTTGAGGAACTTCTATTATTTTACCAGTCCAAAGAGTGGTAGTAGAACCGTTCTGTTTTCGTTTTAGTATTACAGTAGCGTTAAGAAAAGCTCCTTTATAAATATCTATATCGTCGGTTAATATACTGAAATCCAATGAGGTATATCTAATAGGAGCGTAAATGTTCGTAGCTTCACTGTTGCTGTTTATCGTCACCCCTGTAATAGTTATTTCTTTAGAACCGTTACCAGAACTGGAATTTATTTGCAGCCTAAACTTATCATTGCTCCTGTTCGTGAATGAACCTGTGTATGTTGTCATTTTGTTAATGAGTTGTATTTATTGTAGTTGTTAAGTGTACCGACAAGGTCTTTACCAGAAATTCTAAACTGAACATCTCCACCTTGACCGCCTATTGTACCGTTTTGGATAAGTCTGAACAAATTGCCCTGCTGATTCTTGTTAAGTATCATTTCACCTCCGTTGACTGCGACAAGGTTCATATCACCAGTCTGATATTGACCCTCAACAATACCACCTGTAGCGAATTTGGTGAATTTTGCCATGCCAGCAACAACAGCAGCGGAAGCGGCGGCTATACGTAAAGCCACTGTATAAGGATCTCCTTCAGCGGCTGTTGAAATAGCTTGCGCCATTGCCTGGATCTGTAAAGCAAGGTTCATTGCCTGTTGCGCTTGAGCCGCTAATTCCGTTTCGCCTGTAACATCACCAATAGCTGAAGCGGTATCATTATAAGCTGATACTAAATTCTGTTGCGCCTCCTGCTCCTGTTGTTTGTTTTGAGCTATATCTTCAGTTCCTTTAGATTCTCTCTAAATTAAAGAAGTTCCTGTTATTAAAGATTCGTTCAAGTCGTTATTTGTATCATTGACAATTCTAAGACTTTCAAGCCACTAAGCATAAAACTCCTGTATCTGCTCCGTATTAAGCCCCTCAAGAGTGTTGTTTAGGTTGTCTTTTACATACTTCTCAAAATCAGTAAACTCCTAATCAGACATATTCAACTTGACTTTAAACTCTATTGTGTTTTTGCCGTATTTAAGAATGTTGTCTATGTCTTTTATCTGTTTGTCAATTTGTTTCCACTCTTCAGAATAAAGTTCAACTCGCTTCTTCGCTTCTTCAAGTTTAGTCTTTTGAGCCTCAAGGTATTCACTGGATTCTTTATAACTGTCTTTAAGCTTGTAACTGTTATCAGCAGCCTCTTTAATAGCTTTTTGTACTGATTTTTCACTTTCTCTTATCTGCTTGTTGGAATCAATGATTTGTTTATCGGTTTCTTTTATTTTATTGAATTGTTCATTAATATCCTTTAGTTCAGACTGACTGAGCTGTTTGTACACATCTTCACCAAAAGCCTCCTTCATTGATTCGGATAAGGTTTGCCCTGTCCTCATGAGGTCAACAAACGACTGTGTTTGCTCAGCAGTAACGTCGTTTAATTTCGTCGTCGCTAACTTCGCATTAATAGTGGACTTTATTATATCCTGTTGTTGTTTTCTCTGATCCTTTAAAACTGAATTAAGCTACTCATATGTGTTCTTTAAAGCCGTTAAAGCGTCTTTTTTCTGTTGAACACTCGTCGTGCTGTCTTCTATGATTTTCTTATAAGCCTCAATATTAGTGGTCAAGACGGAAGTTTGATTTGAAAAGTCAAGTAAAGCCTTATCCAATTCACGTATTTGTTTCTTTAATAATGCTGTAGCTTTTGCTACTCGCACTACAGTATCAACTACGCCTGTAACAATTTCCTTGAAGTCGTTAATAGCCCCAGAAAAATCCCCTGTAAACAGCTTAACTAACGCTCCAATATATTTCTTTACCATTGCAAACCAAGCAGCAACAGCTCCAGAAATATAGTCTACAATTTCAGCAAAAGGCTCACAACTCTCATACAGCTCCTCAAATAAATCTTGTAATTGCTGTATAGCCCACGATATTTGGTTGAATATTCCAGCTGCACTGGTAATAGCCTTTCCAACCCTCTTTACGACTGGTACTTGTTCACCTAAAGATTTTGTAGCTTTTGTTATTTTACCCCTAAACTTTTCCTGCTCCTCCTGACAATTCTTTATTTCCTTGACAACTTTTTTGTACTCGTCAGAATTTACGTCAAGCTTGCTAAGCTTGTTAGTTAAAGCTGTCTGTTTTTTTGATGCCTCCTCAATTTTTTGAGCGTAAGCACCTATTGAATTTTGTAGTGATGTGAACTACTTTTTCTACTCCTCAAGCTTCTTGTTATCGTCTTGAATCCACTTGGCTATTTCCTTATAATTCTCGCTCTCTTTTGTATAGTTGCTTAATTCTTCTGTCAACTGTTTAATCTCGTCCTCTGTAGCCGTAATAGACTTTTGACAAGCGGAAAACTCATTTTCAAACGTTTTTCCAAAAGATTCAAACTATTTAGAGAACTTACTTGAATCAAGTTCAAGATTTATTTTTATATCACTCATTTTCCTATTTTTTACGAATTTGTTTAGCCCATTCTGCTACTTGCTTAATTTCCTCGTCTGTTGGTATATGCACTTCTGATTCTTTTTCCCAGTTGAACTTTATTAAGTCTTCAGGTTTTATTCTCTTTTTACTTTGAATCTGAACTGTACAATAAGCGTTAAACCGTGTACGCTCCCAGTCTACTTTATTCTTATAATAAGAATACTTCATTAAAGCAGCCGCCTCTTGTCTTGTCATTCGGTCTAACACATATTCTGGTTCAAGCCCTAAACTCAACGTGAACCAAGCAAACACTTCAGCCGTTGAAACAGTCTACTCAGAAAGCTCTTTTTTTTTGGCTGCTCCTTATTCGTTATCTCTTCCAAAAAGTCCTCCAAATTTCGTTTTGTTATTCCGTCCAAAAAATCCTCAAACGTAATATCTGTATCATTATAAGACTTTGTACATATCCACATATACTTAATAGCATCAGAAGTATTCTCAAGCTTAAAAGTTCCTCCTTTAAGCTCCTCCCAAGTCATTGTCGTTCTAATAGTATGCTTTACAGCTAATTCCTAATTTTTAATCGATATTTTCATAATTGCTTAATCAAATGGGTTTTTCATTCCATATATGCCAAGATATTCCCAGCACTCCTCATAAATAGATTTCTCTTCTTTAACAGGTTTCTCACTAACATAATTTATAGTTATATCTATGTTATTGTCTTTTAGGTACTTCCTAATCTCTTCTGTTTCTTTTTGGCGTTCAAGTTCCGCTTTAAACATTCTTTGAAATTCAGCCTCTTTCTTGGCTGCTTTTCTGTCCTTTATATACTTTATGAGTTTTGATATGATATTCATAGTCTTATTGTTTTCTTCTAATATAACGATAAGACTTGACAAATACAAATAAAAATAGAGTGGTGGTGAAGACCACCAACCACTCTTCATGTCTAAATAATTAATTATCAGCTATTTGAAACCTTTTTGAGTTCTCCGCAACCTTGGAACGATATGCTGTAGGTAGCACGTTCACCGTTAGCAGCTGAAACAGAAACACTTGTGATAATAGCATCGCCAGTATAAGCAAAAGCATCTTCAGCAGTGCTGTTCTTCGTGAACCCTCCAGTTGGTACTGAAGCGTCAAGTGGTGTTACCAGTCCAAAAATAAGTGTAACCTTGGTTCCTACAAGTGCCATGTCAATAACGTCTACAGTGCTTGCGCCGTCGGTTCCGTAGCTGACAAGGTTATCAGAACTCATTGTCCACGAAACGCTCTACGCTGCGCTATTGGTGAACATTCCGTTATCGTCTTTAGTTGTAATATCAACAGTAGATATGCTGATATCAAGACTGTGACTGGTTGCCAATGCAATAGATTTATTATTTAAAAGGACTTGAAGGTTTTTGCCTTTATAAGTGCTGTTCATTTTATTTTAAATTATAAGTTATGTTTACTGTTATTGTATTGATAAAGTAGTTCTCGGACCACTCTTCACCGTTATCCGTAATAGATACGTCAACAACAGTGAACTCCTCAAAAGGAGCTTCAGTGGTCGTGCCGTCCTCTTCTGTCGTCTCTATTCCGTCCTCAATGAAAAGGTTTTCAGCGAACTTCTTCAACATTTCAAGGGATTCCGAATAAGTGGCAGCGACAAACTTCACTATAAATGAAGCGTTCATGCCAAATTCTCCGTCCTTGGAGTTATCTAATTCTTGTGAAAGTCTCTAATATACAACATAAGGGGCTTCAGCGTCAGCATCGCCTATTAAAGGGTAATATGTTAAATTTGCATTTTCACATACCTTCTTCAAGTATATAGAGATTTCTGGTGTCAGTTTAATTGTCTTTATTAAGCTCATTGATTTGTTCGTTTACTCCGTCCTGTATGATTTTTTGAGCAGCCTCAAGGTTATTGTCCACTGCACTCTTAAAGAAGAAATAAGGCTGGATTTGACCTGTATAGTGCTTATCCTTATGATAACGCTCCTTGGTTCCTTTTTCAAAAAATGTCAACCTAAAGTCTTTTTTTAAGCCTATATAAACACCAGTACCTGTTTTCCAAACCTTGTGCGAAATCCCTTTTGCAAGTTCTTTGCTTATTCCTGTTCCTTTAAAGTTCGCTTTTGCTGCGCTTGATATTGTCTTTCCTGCTTGATTAAGGTATTTTCTAACAGGTTTAAAGTAGTCCCTTGAGAGTTTTTGGAGTTTACGCTTGAGCTTTTTATACTCAAATTTATTGCCCATTGTCTATTTTGAATTTAACAGCCTCCCAGTCTATTCTGTGCGCCTTCACCTCTTTTCGGTCCTCCTGTCTGTTGTAGATAACAGTATCAACCAGAAAAACCTCCTAAAGGCTTTTGGTGTCATTCTCTTTATTAGGGCTGTAAACTATTAAATCATAAACCCCAATTTCAACAAAACGCCTAAACCAGAATGAAGCCGTATATGAATATGTTAAAGCGTCCTGTATGACAACAGGGTTGCCGCTCTCAATTCTCATGTTGCATCTTTTTTCTCCAACAAGCCTATACACCCTGTCTTTACGCCCGTATTTGTCAACCGTGTCCTTATCAAGCCTGTAAAGCTTTATAAGACTGTCTAAACGCCCTGCTTCCATAATTATGCTATTGTATAACGTCTATGCTGGCTCACAAGGAAATCAGCCGCTTTAGTCCTCTAATTGACACTGTTTGAAGTAGTCTCCTCCCTGTTGTTATAAAGTTCTGCTATTCGCATCAATATTGCGTGATTCACCGCTTTAGGGTATTCTACTTCAGCGTCTTCAGTTTCACTCCAGTCAAGCTGATTTAGTATAGATTCGCTGGCAACTTCTATAAGCCAATTTAAATAAGTATCGTCCGCTGTATAGTCGGAATCAATATTTAAATGTGTTTTTACCTCTTCTAAAGTCACCATGATATTAAGTATAAAAAGAAGGGCTGAAGCCTACTCCAGCCCCTCCAGATTAATTAAGCAAGTATTTTACCGACAACTGCTCCAGAACGACGAAGCTTAGCGTCAAAATAAGCATTTACGACAAGTCTAACCTTTCCGTTCGCAGCTTGAGTATAAGGGTCAACAGTTACGTCAAAAGCACCCCACTGACCAATGACAAGCTCGTTGAAATTGCCGAAAATAACACCGTTTGCAGGAACTGCATTAGTGGTTAAAGCCTCATAGCCGTCAACCTCGTTGGATTCCATAATGAAACGTCCAGAGCCAGCGTCAACAGAAGTGGTCTTGAGTTTAGCCTTTGCTGTAGGGGAGACGATTACCTTGTAATCACCGTCAATGTTTGCAGCCTCAAGACTTGCCTCCATAGAGACAATATCAGCATATTTAACAGCAGTAGTATCAGCAGTTACACCGTTGAGTATACCAGCAGGTTTCTTGTTAGAACCAGCTTCAGTACCTAAAATAGTTTCCTCAAGCTTATTGGATATAGCCTCAACAATATCATTCTTCAACATTGCTTCAGCAGCGTCGGAAGTCTGGATAAGGAACTGCTTGGAAACGTCAACATAAGCGGTGATGCGTTTTGGAGAAAGCTCTACAGAACTCATTGTACCAGTGCCGTTTGTAGCAGCGTCTACTTCACCTTCCCAACCTACAGTGGAACCAGAATAAACAGGTATCTCAACATTGCCTACAAGTCCGTTCATGCAAGTAGCACCAGCTTGAACTAAAACAAGCTTGTTGCGAAGGGCGGTCAAAATATCAAGAGTATCAGTAGGTACAGCTTCCTTGCCTCCGTTTGTTGTCGTGGACTTTAAATTGCCTCCAGTCAAGGTGCCGTCCGTCGCGCGGTTCTCAATAGGGATCTATATTTGACCACCATAAGAAAGTCCAGAATTACGCATCTGGTTTACGCCACGGGTAATGACTTTTTGAGCGTCCTCATCAAGAGAACGGTTGTTTACTACGCTATTAATAGCTTTTAAAAGACTAAATTTCATATTCCTTTTGTTTCGTTTGTTTTGTTCAATTTTATCCTCGTCGTCTTCCTCGTCGTCGGAAGCCTCTTCTTTATCTTCTTCCTCGTCGGAAGCTTCTTCGTTCAGTTTTGCCTCAAGTTCACTCTTCTGCTTTTCAAGTTCAGCGATTTGAGCCTTAATTTCCTCGTAAAGCTTTTGCTCGTCTTCAGTAAGCATACGTCCTTCCTCTTCAGCCTTATCGAAAAGAGCCGTAGCCCTCTTCTGTAAATTTAATTTCTTGTCCAAAATTTGAAGTGAATTTATGTTCTTCATAATGTTAAATTATTGATTTTCTGAGTTTTAAAAAGTAATTGTCCAAATGTTGCTTGTGATTCCGTTGCGCAACGTCCGTATCAGGATAAGCCTCCTGATATACTGGCGAAACGTCGTAAAGTCTGTCTATTTTCTTTATGATTCTAATATCAACTCCAGTCTCGTCTTTATCCCACTGCTCTTCAGCGACGGTAAAGGCAAAAGAGCTGGTCGTAATATCGCCCCTGTTAAGCCCCTCTAAAAGCTCGTCTCCTAAAGCTGTATGTGGAGCCTCAAAACTGTATTTTAAGCCGTGTTCGTCTATTGTCAACTCCAACGTCCCTTTTCCGTATTTTGAGCGTGCTAAAACACCCCTGTCCTCGTCGTGGTTCATTAAGCATAGCACGTCTGAAATCTCTATTATCCCGTCCAAGGCAGTAGGCTCTATTATCTCCTTAAAACCGCCTAAATCATGCGAGTAACTATTAAACACAACAGCGTAACCAGTTACACGCCTTTCGTTAAAGGTGGTTTCACTCCTGTAATTCCTTATTTCCTTCTTCATTTATTTCGTTATTGTTTGTAGCACCCATGTTAACCTGCACATAATGAGTATCACCACCTTCAATAGGCTCTAAATCAAGTGCTTTTCGTATTTCGTTGATGCTCATTGCACCCATATTGAATAAAGTTGAGTAATATGAAGCTTGACTGTTCTTATCAGTCCTCAACATTGAGCTGGTATCGAATCGTACTATTGTATGCGCTTTTTCACTTGGTTTAAATAGTTTCCGTTGAAACTCCTGCTCTATTTTCTCTATTATCGGTTGAAGCGTATCGTTCAAGAATTGCAGGTTTTCAGCCTCCACCGTTGAATAAGAGGCTTTTGTCAAGTCAAATACTTTTGTAGGGTTAACTCCAAAAAAACGGCAAATATCTATAACGTTATATTGCCTGCTCTCAAGCAGTTGAGCGTCAGCAGGATTCACCGTTATAGGACTGAAGTCCATATTTCCCTCCAAAACAGCTACACCATTTGGTTGACCTGTAGCAGGACTGAACGCCTGTTGCCAACTTGACTTTAGCTGTTGTTTCTGCACTTCATTAAGCATTCCTTGAACTTTAAGTATGCCGCCAACATTACAACCTCCTGTAAAGAATCCAGCAGCAGTCTGTTCTGCATTATAAGCAGCTGAAAGACAACCTCTTGCGCTCTTTAATGTTGATACTCCAGTTATGCCGTCATAAGTAAAGTTTATCAAGTGTATCATGTTTATAGGCTCCACTCGTGGTACCTTGTAACCAGATACTACATAATACTTAATAGTGTTGCTCGTGTAGTCTATAATAGGGCTAACCCTGTCAGAATCAAGGTAATCAAGCTTTATGACATTACCAAGTTTATCACGCTCTATATAAGCATAACCGTTACCCCTCAATATCATGCTCGTAACAAGTGCTTTCATGAATATAAACCTTGTCATTCGCTCATTTGGCTCATAATTAAGTACATGATATATAGGGTGGTCGTGCAGCTTCTTTCTATAGCCGTCACAAGAAACCTCATAAGGCTCAAAAGGCAGCGAGGCAACACTGTTGCTTATCAAGTCTACACAACGGTAAACTGTACTCAACAGCATCGACTTATACTCACTAATAGTGTTTGGTGAACCCGCATAAGTCAATGCGTCACCAAACAATGAACGTTTTTCAGTTTCCTAAGGACTTCTATTTCGTTTAAAAAAATCGATAAATTTCATATCTTCTTTTCTATTATACAGAAAAAATTTGATTATTATATTTTGGTGTTTGCAGATAACCTCCTAAACTCATAAGCATCGCTATAACACCGTCTATTTTATTATTATAACTCTCTTTACTCGGTTTGCTGTTTCCGTTATGGTCTGTTTTTAACACGACGTTTTTAAAGCAGAACCTGTTAATCGGATTTGAATCTATTACTATTCCTCCACCGTATAGAAGCCGCTCAAATTCTTTTGTAGGTCTGTTAAAATTGCCAATAGACTGACTATAAGGATTTAGCGGCAGACCTTTTGAAACAGCGTCTATAGCCCATTGCGTACTGTTCCAATTGTCATAAGCAACATTGCATATTTGAGCATTTTGGGCAACCTCCAGCATATCTTTAGTAATGTAGTCGTAGTCTGTAACATTACCCTCCGTAACTGTCAAGTAGCCGCTATTCTTCCAATTTCTGTAATTATAAGAGTTCTTTTTACCGTCCAGACAAGAGCTTGGCAAATAGTACTTTACATAAAAGTATTTTACATTGTCAATTTCAGTCATATATGATACGGCGGTCAAATCTCCTGTTGCGGCTAAATCCACGCCCACATAAACTTGTCGGTTTTTAAATACGCTTAAATCAAGTTGTTTTGAGTTTTGAACCAGTGATATATCATTAATCCAAACGTCGGAAACATCACACCACATATTAAGGTTTTTAGTCTTTACCCCAACCTCCTCGCTTGGATTATTAATAGCTAAATTAACCTGCTCTTTTAAGTATTCTGGAAATACTGTAACACCTAAATTAGGGTTCGATTTTGCCCAAACTTCAGGATTCTTCCAGTCGTCACCCTCGTCAAGTGAATATATAGCGGCAAAAGTAGAATCGTCCTGCTTTATACCTTTAAGCACTTCACAACAAGTTGTCCTTAACTCGTAACAAGGACTGTTCTTATTAAATCCTGCTGTAGTTATCGTACATAAATGTGGTCTTGACCTCATACCCATTGAACTCTTGATAACATCACGTACTTTACTGTTTTTAGCCGAGTGAAATTCCAATTATTTTTTACTATATTCGCAAAATATAGTACAGCGGTGGGTATTTTCCCACAAACTGCTCTTGATTTCTCAAGAGTTAAGACTATATCTTAATCTACTTACATCCTCTTGGATTTAGATAATTACTTTTAGGTTTATAGTTCGCAAATTCAGAAACCCTGCACCATAAATACCCATAAGCTCCTATTTTTTTATGTAAGGCGTTGGCGATATTGGCTTGCTTATACCCCAACTCATTACAGGCATCTGTTACAGATTTCCACTCTTTTATTATTTCAAGGTTCCTATTAAGTTGATAAACAGGTTTCTTGTGTTTTTCGGAGCTTCTTAACATTGAATCCTTTGACCTCTTTTCAGCAGAAACTACACCGTTTCCTCCTTTATCAATGTTTGTAAGTTCACACCCAATTTTCCGATAATATGAGATATAATAAACCTCCCATTCCTACCACTGCTCATTATCAACTTCATCTATTTGCTCAATAATAGGTCGTAATTCAAGCTTTAACAAAACTTTTATCCACTTACAAACGTGTCTCATTTCGTTCTTTTTAGCGGCGTTTATATGTTGTGATAATCTTTGATTTAAAGCTTGCGTTGTCACCCCTACATACCTAATCTAATCATTCCGAGGATCTTTTAATACATATATTTTCATCTCGCTTATTATTAAAGTATTATGAAATACACGTATGTAGACTGCACCCATTTCCAATGTCATTAGCTTACATTGTACCCTACTTGCTTCCACCTAAAAGATGTGCTTTCGGTAGTCGTTGAACCTTCAACTTTTAAAAAAGTTGCTTGGTTACGGATTTTCCAATTTCGCAACTTGTTACCTTCTCTAAATGATTAGTTTAGCCCTTAATAAATCACTTTATTAAGTTGGTATTGCGAACTTTAGGAGTTTCCCGTAATTAAAGTACTTTTACATTGACAAATATTTATCAATAAGACCAAATGAAGCGTTAAAGCCGTCAAGTTTAGAATCGTCAGCAGCTAAACATTTAAGCTTGCTGTTAGTAGTGTTGAAAAGTATATCAGCCCTGTAACAAATCAGCTTTTTACCTGTCTTGTCAAGCTGTTTGGCGAAAACGCTGCACATCTCAAAAGCTATTTTAGCCTAATCTTTACTGTTTGCCGCCAAAAGGACTTCAGCACCGTCCTCCTTGTCCGCAATTAAGAAGTATAAGCATAAGGCTGCTGCCAGCTAGCTCTTGCCAGCTTTTCTAGCAACCTCTATATAGCTATTAGTAAACCTCCTCCTGTTTGTCCCTTTCCAATAGAACCCTACAATGTTGGCTGCTATAAACTATTGCCAAGGTTCAAGCTTGAACTGTTTTCCAGAATGTGAACCAGTATAATGCTTGAACAACCCTATAAAGTTTATGCAGCGGTCTACTTCATTTTCCCTAAACTCTAAATCCTCTCTTCTTAAATCATTAAGAAACCTGCTGCATGATAACTTTATAAGGTTGCCTGCTTTTTCACTACTAACAGTATCCTAAGCGTATTTAAGATACTCTTTCATAATGTTAACTCTTTAAAAATGAATCAAGTGCGCTCTCTTCAACTTCCTTTTTCTCTTCTCCCTTGTTAAGGTATTTTCGACTACGTGCAGTTAAACCAAAATCCTGCATTATTCTTACGCATAAACCTTGACAAGATACTATTATCTGCACAAGCGGATTCTTCATTGGCGTGTTTCCGTTCATTACCAGCAAGGTTGACTTGTTAAGCTCCTCTACTGCTTTAAGCTGTAAATTATAAGAATTAGCCAATAGTATTAAAGCCCCCTAATCTACAGCGTCAAGTTTTCCCTGCTGCTCCAAACCGTCTATAACAAGTGATACATATTCTGTTGTCGTATCACTGCATTTCGTCACGTCCTGTATCTTCTTCAGTAATTGTTGTTTGCTTAATTTTTCGTTCATAATAAATATCGTATAATGATTCTTCTTGTTTGTTTCCGTGCAATTCTGAATGACATTCTTTACATAAGCTTATCAAGTTGTCAGCGTCATAAGCATAAAGTAAAGGGTTTTGTTTCCCTTGTTCACTGCTGAACGGTGAAATGACATGATGCACGTCCGTCGCTTCTCTAATAATACCCTTCTAATAACAGAGTTCGCATAAAGGGTGCTACATGAAATAGCCGCCCCTCAATTTGCGCCAACGTTCTGTATTATAAATCTCTTTACGCTTTTTTCTCTCTTCGCTTTCGGCTTTTGGTCGCCTTTGCAGCTGTTTCAACCACGGCATCTTTTATTAACTCCTTATCATTAATAATATCATACGCGTTCCGCTCCTCCTCTTCAGGATTCGGTATATCCTCCAATGAGACGTGATAACCTTTCGAGTAATAATTAGACCTCTAAAAACATTGAGCCAACTAATCCCAAGTCTCCTTGAACTGCTCTATAAAATCCCTGTTGGGATCATAAGTAACAGTCAACTTCAATAACGTATCGCTCAATAGTTCATGATTTGAGTTTGGAAGAAGTCTTTTAAAACGCTCATACAGCGTAAATACAGCGTCATTCCTTACAGCCTTCTCCACTATTCCCTATTCTCTTTTTATCTGGTCGTAACAGCTCTTTTCCATGTTTAATAACATAATGTCCGTTTAATATTGAATCTAACAGGTATTCTGTTAGGTGGTTAATCGTCTTAATTCCGTGGGCTTTACAAAAATCTGTAAGCTCCAGCCTCTATTGTTCAGTATATGTGTAATACCTTGCGTCCAGTCTCATAATTATATTCCCTCCCTATAACAAGCTTTTTCAAAATTAATAAAGACTACAGGTTTATAACCGTTGTCCGTTGACAAATATTGAATCCAAGCTGTACCGTTCTTCATATACTTATCAAGCTATTTAACTGATACTGCATAAATATCTTTAGTCCCTTCTATAGTCCAAATAACTAAAGCATCGTTTTTCTTCAACTCTTTTACAGCCTCCTGTAACCAATTTATCTTCTATTTGTCTACCATTAAGCCTTTACCTTTATAACTCAACTGTTTAAGCTCTACAAGGTAATCGCCGTAAACTCCGTCGTAATGATTATATATGTCTTCTTCTGTTTTTATTTCGTCCCAGACTATAGGACCTTTGCCTGCTTCATATCCCAACATCTAATCAAGTCTGTTGCGTGAAGCCTTTTCTGCTATTAAATTGCACTTCATAATTAATAATACAAGAGCTTTTGTTCTCTTACATTATAAATATAAATATTCTAATTAATAAAACAAAATAAATAACATTATTTTTTATATCTATAATGATAATCTATTCCAAAAAGCGAACCTACAAAAGTCAATATCTCGCCAAATGCTACAAGGACGCTTGAATCTATAATGCCTACAGGTGGAACTATAAAGCCGCTGATAAGTAATATTGCGCCAACTACTATTAAAAATATAGCGCAAAATAATTGTGTTTTCTATTGCATATAAATAAACATATAAAGTCTATACCCAGCTAATTAAAGCTGAATATAGACATGAATTATGAAGTGTAGCCTACCTGCTATTTAAATTTCTCTATTTCAAAAAACAATTCCTCTAAACGCTAACTTAACCTGTAAGTGTTTTTCATTAACTGTTCTTGTTGAAGTTTGGTCTCTTGAATACTCTTCTCTAATTTCTACGTATTATTCTGAAGCTTTTCAGTATTTTTTTGCAGCTTTAATATAGCATTCTATATTTTATTTTGCTCTTCAGTTATTTTATTAATTTGTTCTTGTGTTGTCATAATTGTTTTTTTTATTCTTATCCGAATATCATGTACAGTATTACAGCTGTTAAAAATGTTGTCGCTATTTCCGCTCTATAATAATAAGCTTTTTCTAAATATTTTTCAAGCTTATCAAGAAAATTCTATATCATATTTTTTATTTTTATCAAGTATTTTATTTATACGTCTGCACTCCTCCGTTAAGCTGCTGAAGTTAATCCTGTTTTCGGCTACTCGTTTTCTTTTCTCTATTAACTCCTCAATAAGAGATTCTGAATCCCTTCTGCTACGACGTGTATTATTAAGTATCGTCGTTAATTTATTCGCTTTTTCTTCAGGGACGCTCATTGCTTGCTTTAATAATTCCTCTTCGTTCATACTTGTAATATTAATTCATTGTCATATAAACAGTTGCGTTGCGCCTAATGTCAAGTTTAGTGTTAAGCAGAACCTTGAGAAAATAAGCAAGACTATATGATTTGCCAACTTTAATGTTGCAGCGGTTGAGCCTCTTAATAATATTGACAACAGCATAATTTACATTATTGTCTTTACCTTCATTCCAAGCAAGGTTAAGCTCGTTGACCAGTCTTTTGTTGTAACGTGGAGCCTTAACGCCACGTGCCTCACAATAATTACTAATAACAGCATAAGCCTTATCACCGTCGCTTAACTTGTTGAAATTTACTGCACTGACAGTTACGCCAGCACAAGTAATTTCAATACAGTTCTTATTATACTTAATAAGTCCAGCCTCAATAGCTGCTTTAAGGTACTTGTTAAGAGTAGGTCTTGACATATTAAGCAATTCGCAAAGTTGAGCCTTATTATAAGCCAACTTGTTGGAATTTTTAAAACAAAGGAGCTTGAGCAGAATAACAAGTGCTTTAAGCTTTTTGTCAGCGTTCACCTTTAAGAAGTCCTCTTTAATTAACACAAACTTCTTCTCGGTAAAATGATAAATGTTACGGAATATATAAGAATCAACGTGTACCTTCTTAACCCTGCAATTGGCGGCTGCGTAAAACTCTTTAGTCATATTGTCAATTACAGTATCATAAGGCACACCACTTCTTTCTGCTATTTGATGCTGGGTTAAATCACAAATACCGTGCTTATTCGTCCACTTCTTCATTGTGAAGTAGATTCGTACTTGGTTAAGGTTTAACCCTAATATGTTCTTGTTTATACAAACGTATTTTTTCATAACGTTATGTTGTTTAATTATTATATTATAAATATATTCTTTTTCAAGAATATTCCAAAAGAAAATGCAGAAAAATAATAAAGAATTTTCATAAAAAAGCAAGGTGTTTCGTAACACCCCACTTAAATATGAAAAAATACGTTTGCGTTAATATATTCAGTTCTTTATTATTTGTCTCTTCACAATTCCCTTTCACTATATATACAGAAAATTTTTGATTCTTGGTTGAACGTCTGTAGGACGGTCTACCTTTATATATATAATACGTAGTATTATATTTAGTAGTTATGTATCAGTGGATTTTTTCTTGCATTATATTCTATTATAAATCAACACTTTACATATTAATAGTCCTCCTATTCAGATTCGAACTGAAACCTTCGCTTTTAGAGAGCGGTGTGCTTGCCTTTACACCATGGGAGATTCTTTAGTAATACTACCTGTTGTATTATTCTTTATAAAGTAATAAATGTTAAACGTCCTGGTAAAGCAGCCTGCAAGGCGGCGAACCTTTATATAGTATTCAGTTTACTGAATACTTAATAGTAATGCCTCAGTGGATTTTTTAATCCCTTATTTTATCATTTCAAGCTTGACTTTTAAAGCCTCATAATACGCTATATCACGGTCCTCGTAAAAAGCAGCCGTATAGCTTAACACCTCTTTTTCTGAATGACCGCTGTATTTAGTTATTTGAGCTGGGGTGTAACCTCGCATCCTTAATAAAGCGTCAAACGTATGCCTGCCTACATGACTTGATATTATTGAGTATAAAGGTTTCTTCTCTACCGTTGTCGTGGCGCTGTGCTTCTCAACCTCAAAAAGCCTGTTCAGTCCAGCTCGTTGAGCTAATTTCTTAATAAGCCTATTGTAGCGGCTTATGTCTATTTCGGGAATGTTAAACCTGTTGCGCTCCAGTATCTCTATTGGCAGCTTGAAAAGAACATCACAAACGACCCTTTTCTTCGTCTTCTGCTGAACAAGCTCCAGAATCCACTTGTCGCCTACCTTCTTGACACATTCGTCTATTCGCCCTGTATCGCCAACACGTTGACCTAATGTACATTCAAGAATAAAGAGGTCTACAACAGTACGTTCGTCCTCCGTTTCTGTTGTTACGTTGTACAGCTGTATTACTTCATTGTCGTAAAGGAACGGTTTAACCCTGTTCGCCTTGTCCTGTATGTTGAATTTATAAAAGGCTATTCTGCTGTATGTATCGTCGTCTATAAGCCCTTTTAGATTAGCCTCCTTGAATGAGGTTTTTAAACAGGAGCATAAAGTCTTCATGTAAATAGCCTGTTTGCCGCTCCTCAAAAACCACTCCTTAAAACCTTCAAGATAAATCTTATTAAGCTCTTTTACGTTAATAGGATTCTCCTTTAAGTACCTGCTTAACCACTCAACAGCTAAACGATACATTGCGCCTTTATCCTTGACAACCTCGTTTAAAGCGTCAAGCAGGCTACAGTCTTCTTTACCAGTCAAGAGACCGTAAACCTTGTCAAGAATATCGTTACCCTCAACCTCCTCTACGACCTCCTTGAAACGCCTTCTAATCAACTCTAAAACTTCATTGCACTTTACATTGGCGCTCTTGTCTAAAGCCGTTATTTTACCCCCTGTGACCGCAAATTGAGCGTCCCTGTTCCAGTGTTTAGGTAACACCTTAACTCCAGTCGGAAACTTTTTAAACTTGCCTCTGAATCTTAAATAAGCATAAATAACTGTTGGACTTGTTGACTTGGTGTTCCTCAAGAGGAAACTCAACTTGATTTCTGTAGAAAAGGTCTGCATTTTCGGGGTATGAAATCGGGGATTTTATACCGAAAATCAGAACAAAAAACGCCAATAAAGCTCAAAAGCAAATTTTGCAACTTACTGTAATTCAGCTATTTACTGGGGCTTATTTTATAGACGCTAAATTAGATATTTTTACGTCACTCGCAAGAGGGCTTCCAATAAAAAATTTCAGAGTATGGCTCGAAGAATTTATCTTTGCGACGTAATAAAAAATCATGCCCACGTGGCTGTGAGGCTCACCCCTCCACCCCATGGGCGACAACTACCAAGATAAACGAACTAACAAAAAAGATGTTAGAAGGTATTCTTTCAATATCAGGCAAAAGCGGGCTTTTCAAGCTCGTCTCCCAAGGCAAAAACGCCATCATCGTCGAGTCTCTCACCGACGGCAAGCGCACCCCCGTTAGCGGCACTTCCCGCGTAAGCTCTCTCCACGAGATCTCCATGTACACCACTGGCGAAGACGTCACACTCGCTCACGTCATGGCAAACATCTTCAAGCTCACGGGCGGCAAAGAGTGCATTAGCGCCAAAGCATCCAACGAAGAGCTCAAAGAGTTCATGGGCAAGGCCCTCCCCGAGTGGGACTCTGAGCGCATCTACGTCTCCGACATCAAGAAGCTCGTCTCTTGGTACAACATTCTTCTCGCCCATGGTCTCGTAAGCGAGAACGAGGAAGACGAAAAAGAGAATAAAGAGGCTTAAGCCAATAAACATACAAGACACCGCGCCTCATTCGCCACTTTGGCCTATGAGACGCGGCTTTTTCATGCCCCATATCCAGCAAAGCCAACTTGTTAAGAGTCACTAAATAGGGACAAACCTTACATATATAGGCTAACATTGACTATATTTGGGAACACAAACCCCAAGATGATCAACATTTCTGTCATAGTACCGGTCTATAACCGACCAGAAGAGCTCAAAGAACTTTTAGACTCTCTGACAATCCAACACTTCAAGGAGGCGACGGAGGTCATAGTGGTCGAGGACGGCTCTTCGATAACAAGCGAGGAAGCTGTTGACCAATTCCGAAACCAGCTCAACATCAAGTATATAACCCAGCCCAACGCTGGACCGGCTGCGGCACGTAACCGAGGGGCGCAAGACGCTTCCGGCAAATATCTCTTTTTCTTCGATTCCGACTGCACCCTGCCTTCCGATTTCTTCGACAAGATAGGGCAACACATAAAGACCGAGGTCATGGACTGCTTCGGCACGCGCGACCAAGCTCACCGTTTCTTCTCCCCCATCCAAAAGGCCAT
Organism: Bifidobacteriaceae bacterium; assembly: GCA_963607345.1. Classification (GTDB taxonomy): domain Bacteria; phylum Bacteroidota; class Bacteroidia; order Bacteroidales; family Marinilabiliaceae; genus W3P20-009. Next base: position 120,202 of record CAVDBL010000004.1, on the reverse strand, counting down.
ATCCTACTCCATGACTTCTTTCTTCACCACTGGCGGCATACGCGGTGGCAGCAAAAGCAAGATGGACTCTTTCTACCCTCGCAGCTACAGCATGGGAATCCGACATGACGTGTTCGACGCTGTCGGAGGCTTTTCCGCCATGCGCTATGGTGAGGATATAGACCTCTGCATGAGAGTAAAAGAGGCAGGCTATAAACTTTGCCTCGTCGACGACACTTTCGTATACCACAAGCGACGCTCCACATTCCGTTCTTTCTTCAAGCAGACGTTCTGCTCCGGCACGGCTCGTGTCGACTTGGCAATGCGCCACAAGGGGGCGTTGAAGATGGTGCATCTGCTGCCCTCTGTAGCCGTATTGGCTCTTATCTCTCTGCTGATACTGAGCCTTGCAGTCACCCCTCTATTCCTTCTGCCGATAGTTGCGTATGGGGCGCTTATAATGCTTGACTCTTGGAAGAAGTTCCATAGCCTCAAGGTGGCTCTGCTCAGCGTATGGGCAAGCTGCATCCAGATTTGCGGTTATGGACAAGGTTTCCTTTATAATGCATGGGAGCGCATCATCATGAGAAGACGAGACACAGTCGCCTTCCAAAAGACACTCTATAAATAAGTTACCTTACTTAATCGTTGAGCGACAAGGTGTTCTTGACATCGACGCTCAAGACCTCCTCGTCAATAAGCATGCGGATAACCTCCGTCACAATGCGTGGGTCATAGCCGTCAATACACCGGACCACGTCGAATGGCAACGGACCCTCTGACAATTTGCTTGTGACTATTTTCTCTATATTCTCGCGCATCGCCTTTGCTGTGCGCGAGTCTTTTTTACGCTCAATGCACACGTCGCACTGCCCACAATCTTCAGCCTCCTTATCACCAAAGTACTCCAACAACAGCCTACTCCGACACACGTCATTCCTCGTCCCGTAAGCTATCATGCTCTCAATTCGCCGTGTAGCGTCAGCTTGCCTATCCTCATAGACACTCTTGGGAAATACCATGTGACGCTCATCTTCACGCTCTTGCAGCCACGTTATCAGCTCTGTGTGCTTCTGTGGGTTATATGTCACGATGCCCAAACGGTCCAATTCCAACAGCCGCTCGTACACCTCTTGTTGAACCAGTCCGCACATCTTGCCTATCTTCTCCTCGCTTATTGTAGCAAACTCCATGAAAAGCCCCGTATAGCTTCGCAAAACAGCCTTTATCAAGGGGGCTAAATGAGGGAATGCCTCTTCGACTCGGTATAGGCGGTTGCGCTCAACAAGAAACATGAGACGCGACATCAAATCGACATTGGGCTGGTACTCCATATAGCCTGCACGCTCCAATATCGCCAAAGCTCCAAGCGTCATCGCCACCTGACGATGCGTCTCGTGGCAAAATCTGTCTATATTAAATTCTGCAACGTATCCGTCCCCACTTCCTACCCCTATCTCATACCGGTTGCAGATGCTATTGTACACGCCCTTTACAAAATCCATCGGAGGGAAAGCTGACGTCACGTGCCGACGCAGATTTGTCGCATCGGCATTCGACCACAACAGGACGGCATACGATTTTTGACCATCTCGCCCAGCACGTCCCGCCTCTTGAAAGTACGCCTCTATCGACTCTGGTGAATCAATGTGGATGACTACACGAACGTCTGGTTTGTCAATGCCCATTCCGAAAGCATTGGTACACACAATGATACGAGTCTTACCCTTTGTCCAATCGTCTTGCCGTCTGTCCTTCTCCTTGGCGTCAAGACCTGCATGAAAGTAGTCGGCAGAAAAACCCTGCGCCTTCAATAGGTCTGCATAGTCACGAGTTCTCTTGCGGCTTCGGACATAGACAATGGCAGAGCCCTCAACAGAGCGTAATATGCGTACCATCTGCTGCTCCTTATCCTCCGCCTGCCTGACCACATAGGCCAGGTTCGTGCGTGCGAAACTCATTGAGAAGAGGTTCGGCTGACGGAATTTGAGGCGGAGCATAATGTCGTCTGCCACTCTCGGCGTTGCCGTTGCAGTCAATGCCAACACGGGAACGTCGGGCAACAACTGACGGGCTTCTGCTATGTTAAGATACGAGGGACGGAAGTCATACCCCCATTGAGAAATGCAGTGCGCCTCATCAACAACGAGCATCGAGACATCCATCTGCGCCACCTTTAATTGAAAAAGGTCCGTAGATAGACGCTCGGGCGAGAGGTACAGAAACTTGCAAGCGTGGAATATGCAGTTGTCATATGCTGCAAGCATCTGCTCATGGCTCATCATGGAGTTCACCGCATGAGCCAATATGCCTTTGCGCCGAAGCGATGAGACCTGGTCTTTCATCAGTGCGAGAAGAGGCGTGACGACTATGCACACCCCATCTTGCGCAAGTGCAGGGACTTGAAAGGTTATCGACTTTCCGCCACCTGTGGGCATAAGCCCTAACGTGTCGCGACCTTCGCCTATGGAACGTATAATATCTAACTGGATGGATCGGAATGAGTCGTACCCCCAATACTTCTTGAGAATTGCGAGATATTCCTTATCATCCACAGCCATAGCGCAATATCTTAACGCAGCGATTGAGCAACCATCTCGGCACAAAGCTCTCCATCTATTGCGGAAGAGACGATGCCTCCGGCATAGCCTGCCCCCTCACCACACGGATAGAGACCACTGAGGCTCAAACTCTCAAGAGTCTCGGTATTTCGTGAAATGCGGACAGGAGATGAGGTGCGGCTCTCGACTCCGACAACAAGAGCCTCGTTGGTCACGAAACCTCGTGCATGACGGTCGAAATCCTCAAAACCCTTGCGCAGGCGCATGCCTATATTGTCTGGCAACCAAAAATGCAAAGGCGAGGACACAAGTCCAGGGACATAAGAACACTCTGGCAGCTCGTATGAAAGTCGCCCATCAACAAAATCTGCAAGACCTTGAGCTGGAGCGACAACTCCGTGACCGCCATTGATGTAGGCGAGACGCTCCAACTCCGCTTGGTAATGGAGACCGCCTAATACGCCATCATCGGCAAACTGACCAATATCCTCTGGGCGTACCTCGACGACAATGCCACTATTTGCAAATGGGGAACCACGATGAGATGGTGACATACCATTGACAACCTGTTGGTTAGGGCCCGTCATGGCTGGAACGATGAAGCCACCAGGGCACATGCAGAAGGAGTAAACACCACGTCCCTCGACCTGCGTAACCATTGAATATGATGCTGGTGGGAGATACTCGCCACGCCCATCTGGACTATGGTATTGGATTTCATCAATGAGATCTTGAGGATGCTCAACACGTACACCCATGGCCCACGTCTTAGCCTCAAGAGCCACGCCTTGACGGAGTAGCATCTCATAGACATCGCGAGCAGAGTGACCTGTCGCCAATATCACCGCACGCCCCTCGACAGTAGTACCATCAGACAGGCGCACACCCGTAGCCTTCTTTCCATCTGTAAGGAGGTCGGTCACCTTGGCTCCGAAACGCACATCGCCGCCATTCTCAATGATGGTCTCGCGCATTGCCTTTATGACGTATGGGAGCTTGTCGGTACCGATATGAGGGTGCGCATCGATAAGGATATCGTGCTGCGCGCCATGGTGGCAGAAGACTTCGAGAATCTTGCGGACCGAGCCGCGCTTGGTGCTGCGAGTGAACAGCTTGCCATCAGAGAAAGTGCCTGCACCACCCTCGCCAAAAGCATAGTTCGACTCGGGATCGAGAGTGACATTACGATTCAACTGGGCAAGATCCTTCTTGCGCTCACTCACATCCTTGCCTCGCTCCAAGACGATGGGACGGAGACCGAGCTCTATAAGACGTAGGGCGGCAAAGAGACCTCCAGGACCCGCACCCACGACAACGACCGGGTCAGCAGAGCGAACATCCTTGTACCCAGGAAGTTCCAGTCTCTCTGGCTGCGGTTCCTCATCGACAAAGACATCAAAGGTCAGAGTCACTGTAACGCTCTTATGGCGAGCATCAATGGAACGTCTAACAAGGCGCATTGCTACAATGGAAGCCTCATTGACATCAATATCATTCGCCGCCTTGCGACGGCAGAAAGTCTCGTCGGCAGCGTCAGCCGGAGCGAGATTCATAGTAATCTGCTTAATCAACTTAGGAACTGTTGAAAGAAATTATTTACCCTTGGACAAGAAACGCTCCAACTCGTCCACTCGGTCGAAACGTTCTTGAGAATAAGTGTCGGAAGAATCTATAACCCTATTGTATAGCGAGAGCGCACGGACCGCGACATCTCTACGGAGGTTATCAGAAATGTTGGACACTTTGAAGTCCGCATACATAAGTGCTGCAAGAAGCTCTATGCGCTGGAGCATCTCGTCGGCTGATAGTTGATCGGGATCCACACCTTGTGCGGAGGCTGCCACCTTTGCGACGGTGGAAATCATCTCGTCATCCTCTGCCTTACGGAAGAAATCCTTGTCTCCTCCGAACGTTGCATAGAGAGCCTCTACCTCTTTCTGGCGCACGGCTTCATCGCCATCCCGCTCAAGAAGATTGGATATGGCGGCGAAAAGATCTTGTATGAGCTTTAAAATGTAGTCGCGACGCAGCATGGGATCAACTATTAATACTCTCCCCCTCCCTCTCGGACTGTGATACGACGCGAGAGACCATGGACGACACGATACTTGTCAACGGCAGCCACACGATAGACATAACGTTGACGCTTGCCTTGGCAGACAGTGAGGTTGACACTTGGGCGGTCTACGATACATAAGATCGTCTCATTGACACCTATCTTTTCGGACTCGGCACGCGGCGTGCGGTAGACTACGAAAAAGCGGACTTGCGAAGTGTCGCCTTCAACGTCCCATGTAAGGGTGCGGCCATCGCGCTCAAGATGCGTAATAGTTATCTCGTCGGCATGGCCTTTTGTCACAGGGACTTGGAGTGCCTTATCACGATAGAAATCGGAGGAAAGGTAATCTTCAAAACCTAAGATATCGCGGTTGAACTGTCGGAAGCTGAAATAGACACTTCCATCGAGCTTACTATTCTTGCGTACCTTAGAAATTTGGTCAGGCATCTCGGACTTAGCATTCCAACCTGCGTTAGGAACCTTGCCATCATTAATCTTGAATACCGCATGACCGATAAAGACCTTGGTAGCATCGGTGCTTCGCTCACCCCACCATCGTTGGAGCACGTCGAAATCGCACCATTTGTTTCCATGCTCCCAATAGACTTGCGGGACGACATAGTCTATGAGGCTATCGTCAATCCAGTTAAGAATGTCGGCATAGAGGACGTCGTAGTCTGAGACGCCAGCCTTCGTATCTGAGCCTTTGGCATCATCACGCTTATTGCGCCATACGCCGAATGGGCTTATTCCGAACTGAACCCATGGCTTCTCTTTTCGGATTTCCTCTGACACTGAGGCTATTACCGCAGTGACATTAGAGCGTCGCCAATTAGCTTGCGTCAAGTGCAGAGGGTTGAATTTAGCAAATGACTTGCTGTCATCGAAAACCTCGCCTTTGGCTGGGTATGGGTAGAAATAGTCGTCGAAGTGAATGCCGTCGATGTCATATCGGGATACGATGTCCATGACGACCTTGGTGACGTATTGGCGCGCCTCGGGGATTCCGGGGTCGAGATAGAGCTTATTATTGTACTTTATAATCCACTCGGGATGGCGCGACGCTATGTGGCTTGGAGCTGTGGGGAAATCGGCCTTTGGCGTGACACGGAAGGGGTTTATCCAAGCATGCAGCTCGAGCCCGCGACGATGAGCGCCCTCTATCCAATAAGTCAGGGGGTCGAAAGAGAGGGGGGCATCGAAATTAGTCCCCACGAGATAGTAAGAGGGCGGCTCGATGGACGAGCGATAGAGTGCGTCGCTGGAAGGGCGAACCTGAAGGAAGACGACATTAAGCCCCATGGCGACTGAACGGTCGAGGATAGCATCGGCTTCACGGCACAGAGCTTCCTCAGACAGCCCAGGAGCGGAAGGCCAGTCGATATTGGCGACCGACGCGACCCAGATGCCTCGCATCTCGCGCTCCATCAGTTCCTCTGGCATCTTCTGCGCCCAAAGGATGGCTGACGCCAAAAGCGACAATAGCGTCAGAAAGAGACGAATCATTTATTTGCAGCCAAATTTTTTATAACACTGCCTATATAATCAAGGATAAGCTCTCGCCCCTTGAATTTGGCGGACGAAGTTACAAACATTGGGGGAAGGGACTGCCACGTCTTGAGCATTTCTTGCCGATATGCCTCAACCTGCTTGTCTATTTGGGTCTCGGACAGCTTATCGGCCTTAGTGAAGATGATGGCAAAAGGCACACCATTTATGCCAAGGAACTCCATGAAGTTGCGGTCGATTGTTTGCATCGGGTGACGAACATCGACGAGCACAAAGAGGGAGGTAAGCTGCTCGCGCTTGAGAGCGTAGTCCGTTATGATAGATTGGAACTTGGCTTTCTCGCCGAGAGGAACTTTGGCGTAACCATAGCCTGGGAGGTCGACAAGATACCACTCTCCGTTATTGATATTGAAATGGTTGATAAGCTGGGTCTTACCGGGAGTGGCGGACACTTTGGCGAGACCTTTCTGGTTGCACAGCATGTTGATCAGCGAGGACTTGCCAACATTGGAGCGACCAATGAAAGCGAACTCGGGTTGTGAGGAATTTGGGCATTGCCCGACTTTGGCACTGCTTACAAGGAACTGCGCGGAAGTAATGTTCATGTTATTGAGCGACGCGTATGTGTGTGTTTATTAATTCTTTGTCATGAAAGTTATGCGGGCCGTCTCTTTCTCGGTCTCAACAGATACCTTAACAGAAGAAGACGATTGCTGAGAATCTTTGGCCCAATAGGGGACTGTCACTACGACTTTGACAACAGGCTCGGTGAAGTCGGAGAAGTTGCCGATTGTAGTCACCTCGATGAGGATGAAAGCGGGGGCGTCTCGTTCAGCTGGGGAGATGCGGACGCAACCATCGATCCACTCCATATAGCAGTCGCCGAGAAGAGGGAGCAAGTCAAGTATGTTCATGGCTCCATACTTGCTCTCCATTTTTGACTTTACGCCATTGAGTAACATGGCGACATCGGCTGCGAGTTGTGGCGGAACTTCATTATCCTGCTCATCGGTCTCGCCGTCATGATGCTTGTGGTATGGATAGTTATTGAAGCGGGAGAAGCGGGACGACTTCATGTCGCCAATCTTCAGACCCACCATGAGGACGTCGTCGGTCTGATCGTTGTCTCCCCTCCAATCGTCAAAACGTCGGACTATGGCATCACGCTGGATGGACATTCGCTGCTGATAGTTCTCGCGGAGCATATCGGCAAAGCGTCGGCGTTTGAACTTTTGGTTGTGAGGCCCACCGAACTGAGAAGCGAAACCGTCGGTCGACATGTAGATGATGTCACCTCGTTTGATGTTGAGCTCTTGCGTGACAAAAGGTCTTCCTCCACCGATGTCTGCGCTTTCACCGACACTGCGATGGACTCCTTGCACAATCTCGACGGAACCATTCTGATGAACGATGTAGGCTATTTGCCTTGCGAGGCAGATGGAAGCCTTACCAACGACACGGTCCAGACAGAAGAGCGAGATGTCGAGACTATCCTTGTTCACGACATCCGTATTACTGCATATGACACGAACAATCTCATCGCTTAGACGCTCGACCATACGTGAAGGCTCGCGCATGGTGGGGTCGGTAGCTATGTCGCTAAGAAGCGTAGAGGCGACCATTGAGATGAAGGCTCCCGGGACACCATGACCAGTAGCATCGGCCACGCAGACAAAGAGCTTGTCGCCACAGTCAAAGAACCAATAGAAGTCGCCACTCACCATGTTGCATGGGCTGAAAATGATGAAGTGGTCATCGATACCTCGGACGTCGAGAGCATCCTCGGACTGGAGAATATTGGACTGGATATGGTTTGCAAACATGAGCTCGGAGGCGAGAGCCTCATTCTGCTCGTCGAGTTGCTCCTTTTGCGCAAGAAGCTGTTCCTTCTTGCGCTTAATCTCCTGAGACATGCTGGCGAACGCAGACTCAATTTCGCGCCTACGCTTCTTGATTCGTCGGACAGAGATTATAAGGTAGAGGCCCAAAGCCTCTATCACGATGACCGCTGCGACGAAAATCCAGACTGTGCGCACCACCTCGAGACGATGTTGCTGGTCACCCATTTGGTCGAGCTCGAACCCTTGTGAGACAATCGTCGTGTCGCGCTTGTGCTCCATGCTTCGGTAGGCGAGGTCGTGGTAAGCGGACTTGTCCTTGACGGAATCGGCGAGTGATGTCTTGGAACGCAAGAAGAGATACGCCATGCGATCATCGCCAACGAGAGTGTAGTAGTCTGTCACCACATCGGCGTAGGTCTCATAGAGCGTGACACTCGTTGCCCTAAGGTGCGCAGCGTCTATGGCGTCGAGCATCATCTTAGCCTCATCGTAGCGTCGCTCCTCTAAGAGAATCTCGCTTTCGAGGAGATCTATATACCTGTATGCGAGGATGTTGGTATTATCCCAATGCCTCTTGAGGCTATCAAGAACCTCACGTGCGGAATCGGGCTCATCTTTGGAGATATAATAGTATGCCAACATGGACGAGTAGGTGAGGTCGAGCTGACTCTTTACGACAGAATCACGCTCAAACTCTTCAGCCACGGCATGGAGTGAGCGTGCGTATTCAACAGAATCACCGACATTTACGCTAATGTTGGCGGAGGCAAGATGAAAAAGGCTTTGCGAGTATGCGGTAGTATCGGCAGCTGTAGCCATCTCGCTCAAGTAAATCTGGGCGGAAGGGATGTCGCCCATTGAGACGAAAGAGCAGAGTAGTCGGTAGAGGACGAGAACCTCTGAAGAACGGAGACCACGCTTGCGAGTATAGTCGAGGAGCTGTCGGTAGCCTTTAACAGCATCGATATAGTTGCCTTGCACCTCTTGCTTCTTCAGCCTATTTACCTTTATGCGCACATATGATAAGCTCTCGTTGAGGCGGTATGCGAGGGCGGCTGCCGTCTCAAGCGCATTGTCGGCCTCGGCAGGACTGTGTCGTCGGGAGAGCTGAACGGCATATTGCTCAAGTAGTCGCATATAGATGCGCTCGTCGATCTCGTCATGGTCGGAGAGGGAGTCGAGCGCAGTCAGAATACCATGCAGATTTATCTGGGCAATATGCGGATCAAGCAAGATGTTGTATGCAAGCAACTCATTGCGACGCGCAAAGCCGAAAGCGAAGAGTTCGGCACTATCGATGGCGAAGCGAGCCAAGGTCGTGTCGTTGACGTCGAGAGCATGATTGGCAAGATCTATGTTGCGGTCATAGCCGCCAATCTTCTCCATTACAGCCTTATCGTGACTGCAAGAAGGGCAGGCTATGCTTATGACTAAAGCCGTGAAGACCAATATGTAGACTATGGACCTCATGGCATTGAAACAGCTAAGAGAAGAATATCATCGCCCATCGTTCGGCCCGACTTCCACAGAATGACCTCGTTGAGCATCGTATCGTATTGGAGGTCGGCAGGAAGGCGCGAGGATCGCACAAGCATGTCATGAAGCCCGACCACGCCAAGCTGTCTGCCATCATTACCGCCGTAGACCTTGGTCATTGTGCTTGAGTAGAGATATACGGCATCGCCAGAAGAGAAAGAGCGAACCTCGTCTTCTTGGCGGCGAATATCCTTGACATCTCCGATCTTATGTTCGGAGCCATGGATAACCTCAACATTGCCGCCACGGCGGAGCATGACATCTACGCCAGCGGAGGATATACGGATGCTGTGTGACGCCCTATCGATGAGCGCAACTGACATTGAAAGATTGCTGCGCCATCTCTTATCGGGGAGGCGACGAGTGAAGCCGTGCTCGACATCGGAGAGGATCTCGGAAGCCGTCTCACGTCCCTCATATCGGGAAGCGACCTCCTCGACGAGCGTCAGGCCGACCATGGAAAGCATGGCGCCCGGCACACCGTCCCAATCTGCATTGGCGGTGCAGAGAAGCAGACAGTCTCCGACATTCCTGTACCAAAAGAAGCAACTGGACGTCACATCGGCAGGGCCACGCAAGACGTAGGAGTTCTTGTAGCCAAGATTGATGAGGTGTGACATGTCGGGCAAGATGCCTCGCTGGAGACGCTTGGCATAGCTCTGGCTGGCAGCCATATCGGCATTGCGAGCCATGATGAGCCTATTGCGTACGGAGTATGCAGCTGTCTGGCGATCCATCTCCTCTTCCATCTTGCGGTTGATTGCCTCATCATCTTTCATCTTGCGGGCGTTTCGTCCCCACACGTTTCGCATCCATACGATGGCGACAACGATGAAGACGACCAGAATTACGACAGTAGCCCCAAAGACTTGACGTTTGACGCTGCCGACGACCTCCTTGCGCATATTGATGTCGGTTCTCTGGCGAAGGATTGTCGTGTCCTCTCGGAAAGCGACCTCCATATCCTTGGCACGGGTACGGGCGTTGAGTGAGAGGATGTAACGATTTGAGACATTGGCGGCATTGAGCGTATTGCGAGCGGAAGCGAAATCGCCCAGTGCAACATAGGCTCTCTCGAGACTGGAGTAGTATCTCTTGGAGAAAGAACTTTTGGTGAACATCACCTTTGGAATCTCCGTTTCGGTCAATAGCCTTAGAGCCTCGCTTGGTTTGCCGTCAAAAAGAGCAATATCAGCTTCTATAACGATGAAGCTGTATCGGGAGAAATAGGGATTAACCTGCGACGGAGAGACAACACCGAGATTGTTACGACAATAGGCGGCGAGCTTTTTAGCCTCGTTTATGCGTCCCAAGCGGAGATAGGTCTCGGCTTTGATGGCAGTTAGACGCCACTTGTCGACATCGGAGACGAAAGTCTGGTCGGCCACGGCATCGGCTTTCTCAATGAACGTGAGCGCAGCCTCCGTCTTACCTTGGCACAGGCGGACGACGGACATTGTGACGAGATAGGCTTTGAGGAGGGCAGGGTTAGTGCGGAAATAACCCTCTCGCTCAATGTCATGGGCGCAATCCTCGATAACAGCATCGACATGGATTGCGAGATATACACGGATGAGGATGATGCGCGCCCAGAAGCGCATGTCTGGCATAGTGCCATCGGCACATCGGGCGAGGAGCAGGCGTGCACAATGCGCAGCCTCGACGAAACGTTGAGAACCGACGTAGAGTTGAGCCCTGTTGCGCAGGCTGAGCAATTCGAGACGCGTGTTGCCGATGCTTCGCGCAAGCCTCTCCGCCTTCATGTAGTAGCTGTCGCTTGGCTCATTGGATGTTTCGACTTCGAGTCGCCCCTTTGCGCAATAAGCAAGGGCGAGACAGTTTATCGACATGGTGTCGGAAGCCGTGGCGTAGCGGTTGAGGATGGCATTTATGGTGGCGCGAGCCTCGTCATAGTGCCCTTTGTAGACATCGGCACTGGCGCGGAGGCAGGAAGCCATGGTCGGCGCATGTGGGCTGTCGGATATTTCGGCAGTGTAGTATATCCACCTTGCAGCGTCGCGAGTACGTTCCTCGATTATGGCGGTCGCGGCGGAGTCGACAGCCTCAAGAAGCCCCACCCTCCGCACCAATGCGACCGCGTCCGTGGTCAGCATAACCACGAATATCGCGACAATCGCACGGATGGAGAGGGATGGAACTTTTTTCATTGGCAGTATGCTTGATAGGCTGTTAGAGCTTTAACTCACCAGACCAGAACCCGCGAGCGTTAGGGAAATCATCGGGCTTGGGGAGATCGTCGCCATGAGGGAAGAAGGCGAAGACGGAAGAACCGCTACCCGACATTTGCGCATAGAGCGCACCCATATCGTAGAACTTTTGCTTGAAGGCGGCGACATCGGGCAAACGAGACGCTACGAAATCCTCAAAATCGTTACGTATGGAATATCGCCAAGAAGATATAGGTTCGCTAACTATCTCGTTTAGATGACGATCGGGCTTGCGGCAAGGAATGTTGCTGTAAGCCTCGGCAGTTGAAACGCTACCTTGAGGAACTACAACGACAACGCTTAGACCTTTCAGCTGCGACACATCAACAGGAGTGAAGACGTCGCCGATGCCAGACGCCATTACAGGACGCCCATCGATAAAAAACGGGCAATCGGCACCTATGCGTGCGGCTATTTGGCGTAGGCGGTCGGAAGAGATGTTGAGATTGAGGAGGCTATTGAGCGTCGTGAGGACAAAAGCCGCATCGGAAGAACCTCCACCGAGACCGGCTCCGTCGGGGATTATCTTATTGAGCATCAGCCCGACGGTAGGAAGTGAGATTTCGGCTTGTAAGGCACGAAGGGCACGGACGCAGAGGTTTTTCTCTAAAGGGACATTAATCTCACGCCCCGCAGAACGCCATATGACACCACCCTCCACTTGCTCGGGAGGAAGGATGACCTCAAGAGCGTCGGAGTAGCCGATAGGGACAAAAACGGTCTCAATATCGTGGTATCCGTCGGGACGGACACCCACGATATTGAGGCCGAGGTTGATTTTAGCGTGGGGAAAAACTATCATGCTTAATTAGATGCGCATGGGCATGATGACGATGAGCATATCGCTCTTGTCATCGGCGCCCACGGGGCTTATGAGACCTGGTTTGGAAGGGTCGGAGAGTCGGATCTCAACATCTTGGGAGGCGATGTTGTTGAGAGCGTCGCCGAGGTGCTGACCGCCGAAGCCAACAACCATCTCCTTACCCTCATACTCGCAAGGGAGCGACTCGTTGGCGGAGCAAGAGAAGTCAAGGTCCTGCGTGCTGATGTTCATGGAGTTGGAGAAAAGCTCGCACTTGATGAGTCGGGAAGCATCGACGAAGACGGAGACGCGCGCCATAGCCTTGATGAGATCAGCACGATTGACGAGAATCTTAGACTCATTGTTGGCGGGGATGACGCTACGGTATTGGGGATACTGACCTTCGGTGAGGCGGCAGATGTAGCGATATGTCGGGGTCTCGAAGATGACGTTGCGAGAACCGAAAGAGACGCTTACCATATCCTCAGAGCGACCGAGGATGCCCTTGAGGACATTCGCAGGCTTCTTGTTGAGAACGAAACTTGCAGTCTGGTCACCGGTCTCGACGTCTGTGCGGATGTAGCGCGCCATCTTGTGGCTGTCGGTTGCGACAAAAGAGACCTTGCCCGGCTCGATGTCGAAATAGATGCCGTTCATGACAGGGTGGAGATCGTCATTGGCGGTAGCGAAGAGCGTGGAGGAGATGCCAGAGAGGAGCGCATCCTCGGAGATCTTGACGCTGCGGATATCCTGCTCGTCGATCTTCTCCTCTGGATAGTCATCGGCAGCGACGCATACCTGGTCGGATTTGCCGGAGAGGGAGGATATTTCGAGAGCGAGCGAACCGTCTGGGATAGAGAAAGTTACTGGTTGCTCGGGGAGATACTTGATATATTCAGTAAGCTTGACGCCAGGGATACAGATTTTGCCATCGCCCTCCATATTGTTGATTTCGAGGGAAGAGGTCATTCGCATCTCGGCATTGGCGGCCGTAAGGATGAGGAGATTGCCCTTTATGGTGAAGAGGAAATTGGCGAGGACAGGGAGCGCAGCCTTGTCATCGACAACCTTACCCATAGTCTGGAGGCGTGAAAGGAGCTCGCCACTTTGGACACTGAACTTCATGTGTGTATGGTGATTTACGTTAGAGATTTTAGTGAATTAGGCGGTCACGGTGCGGTATCCGACACGGATCTTGCCCTTTGCAATGTTGGTGAGTTTTGACTTTATGAGACGCTTGCGGAGCGCGCCGAGATGGTCGATGAAGAGTTTGCCATCGAGGTGGTCGTACTCATGCTGCACGACGACAGCGGCATAGCCCTTGATGACCTCCTTATGGTGGACGAACTTCTCGTCATCGTACTCAATCTCAATCTCTGTGCTGCGCTTGACGTATTCGCTTATGCCGGGGAGGCTAAGACAGCCCTCGACGGTCTCCATCTGCTCGTCGGACATACGTGTAATGTGAGCGTTGATGAAGATACGTTTGAAACCTTTGACCTCGGGGTAGTCGGAGGCGAGAGGCGAGGCATCGATGACGAAGAGACGGATTGGGAGACCTACCTGTGGAGCGGCGATGCCGATACCGTCGGACTTGTACATTGTCTCGTACATATTGGCGATAAGATCGTCGAGACCTTGGTAGTCAGAGGGTATGTCGGTTGCCATCTTGCGAAGCACGGGATGACCGTAGAGATAGACTGGCAGTAGCATCGGTGGTATATTGTGTTTATATATTTTACGTTTGACGGGGCAAAAGGTTTGCCCAAGGCATGGTTATAATGAGGATTGGAACCTCAGTTTTTCCATATACGTCTCGAGGATGAGGGTTGCCGACACCCTGTCGACGAGACCGTTCTTGTTGTTGCGATCCTTCTTGGAGACGCCGCCATCGATCATGGCACGTTGGGCGATGCGCGTCGTGAAACGTTCATCGACCATCTCGACTGGCATGTCGGGCATAGCCTTTTTGAGTTGACGGAGGAAGGGGCGGATGTAGCTCATAGTCTCGGAGTCTGTACCGTCGAGTCGGTGTGGCTCTCCCATGACGATGACGCCCACGTCCTCATGCGAGGTATAGTCTTGGAGGAACTTGAGCAGCTCGTGGGCGGCGACCGTGGCGAGTGGACCTGCGATGATGCGGTCGGGGTCGCTAACAGCGAGGCCGCACCTCTTCTTTCCGTAATCTATGGCGAGGATACGGCTCAACTTAGTAGGCTTTGAGGCTCATGTCGAGACTGCCGACATGGTGCGTAAGGGCACCGACGGAGATGAAGTCGACACCGCACTCCGCATAGTCGCGGAGAGTATCCATGGTGATGCCGCCAGAAGACTCGGTCTCATACTTGCCGTCGATCAACTTGACAGCCTCACGAGTTTGGGCGGGCGTGAAATTGTCGAGCATGATGCGGTCGACACCGCCGATGGCGAGAACCTGATTGAGCTCGTCGAAGTTGCGAACCTCGATCTCTATGCGGAGATCCTTGCCTTTCTCCTTGAGATACTGGTGGACGCGGGAGATGGCCTTATCGATGCCACCAGCAAAGTCGATGTGGTTATCCTTGAGGAGGATCATGTCGAAGAGACCGATGCGGTGGTTGCCGCCGCCGCCGATCTTGACAGCCATCTTGTCGAGAAGGCGCATGCCAGGGGTCGTCTTGCGAGTGTCGATAACTTGCGTGTGGAGACCTTGGAGCTTGGCGACGTAACGTGAAGTTGTTGTGGCGATGCCGCTCATGTGTTGCATGACGTTGAGGACGAGCCTCTCGGCGAGGAGGAGGGACTGGGTGCGACCCTCGACACGGAAAGCGATATCGCCCTTCTTGACGCGATCACCGTCATGGAGAATCTGGTCGAACTTGAAATTGGGATCTATGTGCGCAAAAATCTTACGAGCAACGTCTACGCCGGCGAGGACACCGTCCTCCTTGATGATGAGTTGGGCACGTCCGACAGCGTCGGCAGGGATGCAAGAGAGCGAGGTGTGGTCACCATCGCCGACATCCTCGCGGACGCAACGGTCGATAAAGTCGTTGAGGTAAGCGTCGAAATCTGTCATTTTTGTTCCTCTATTCTAAGTTGTTTTATCTGTTGTGAGCCGGCAGCGGGTTGAGAGAGGACGTAGACGCCGAAGGAGACGGCATTGCCAGAAAGTTTGCCGATGGTGAGGGTTGCGCCCGAGACGCTCTCTTCGCGGCTGACGGAGTAAGTCATGGAGGGGTGTGCCGCCATGAACTTAGAGAGAATCATTTCCGCCTGTTTCTTGCTGAAGATGCCTGAGCAGTCGGGGAGTTGGAGCTCGACGGTGTTGGCGAGGCATGGGGAGATGGCGGAATGGTCGCCGCCATCAAGAGCAAGCTTCACAGCATAGGGGACCTTGTGCGGCCAACCGTCGTCGTCGGACTGAAAAGACGAGTAGCCAACGCACTCAGCGGACGCATCCTGGGAAGGGAGCGCGAGTAGCTGAAAGAGGGCTAACATCAGTGACACGAGGCGACGCATCTTGCTGGGTTGTAAGGAGGTTTTGAGAAACGATTCCACTAACAAAGGTAATACAATAATCGAAGATAATGGGAAAAAAACTACATTCGCGAGACGGCGAAACCATTGCAAAATAAAGCAATAGGAGGCACGTCACAGAGAGACATAAAACAGATGAAAAAAGACGCCATCATAGACCTCTTAGAGAACGACCTCAAGGAGATTGAGACCTTGGTAGAGACGTTTCGCGAGCCGGAGAGAATAGGCTCGGCATTCTTGGAATTATTACGCCAGAAGCACGACAGCCTTGGAAAAGAGATAAGACTTTTGGACTACTGGGCGACGGACAACGCCGCAGGCGCGCCGACATCGACACTTAGCGGAGCTGTCTGTGGGCGTTCGCAAGAGAGGAGAGCCCCAGAAAAGGCGAGCAAGTTAGAGCAAGCCGCTGACAATGAAGCAAAAAGCGTGCCACAGACCTCACCAAAATCGGAAGTCAAGAGGGAGGAAACGAAAGAATACTTTGCCGACGAATTGGAGAAAATGGAGGACCCTCTGACATCCGACAACGAAGAGCCCAAAGCAGAGCCACAGCGAGCGGAAGAGCCTGAGACAGAGGAGAAAGAAGAGACAAAAGAGGAGACCATAGAGCCAGAAATAAAAGAGGAAGCAGCCCCAATCAAGCAGACGGTAGAGAAGCAAGTAGACGTCGCATCGGCAGCGAAGAAAGCGGCAGACATAGCGAACTATGGAACACCCGTAGACGACTTGAACAAGGCAATCCGCATCAGTGACAGATTCCTTTTCATGCGTGAGCTTTTCGGAGGCAACAAAATGGCGTTTGACGCAGCTATCGAGACCGTCAACATGGCCAACTCATTTGAGCAGGCGCATGAGTACTTCCGTCAGACATACGGATGGAACGAGACGGATGCCACCGTTGAGTTGTTCATGAAAGCCGTGCATCGTCGATTCTTATGAGCCAACTTACGATAGTGCCGACACCCGTCGGCAACATGGAAGACATAACAGCCCGCGCCCTTACGGCACTAAGGGAGGCAGCATTTGTGATGGCAGAAGACACGAGGACGACAAGCATCCTCTTCAAGCACTTTGGCATCACGACACCGCTAATCAGCTATCACAAATTTAACGAGCACGAAGTTGCCGACCGATACGCAGACCGCATCGCGGCCGGCGAGAACGCCGCATTGGTGAGCGACGCCGGCACACCAGCCATATCAGACCCCGGGTACTTGATAGTAAGCCGTTGCATAAGCAAAGGAGTAAAAGTCAGTTGCCTACCTGGAGCGACAGCCTTCGTTCCTGCCCTTGTGAACAGCGGACTTCCTGCCGACAAATTTTGTTTTGAAGGATTTCTACCCAATAAAAAGGGTAGGCAATCCGTATTAACAAGGCTGGCAGAAGAACCGAGGACGATGATATTTTATGAAAGTCCATTCAGGCTGACCAAGACATTGGCACAGATGAGCGAAGCGTTCGGAAGTGACCGTCTGGCATCTGTATCACGCGAGATAAGCAAGGTATTTGAGGAGACGGTACGCGGAACGTTGTCGGAGCTGCGCGAGCATTTCGAAGAGACACCGGCGAAGGGCGAGATTGTGCTCATTGTTGGTGGCACGGGATGGCGCAAGAACGGCAACGAGACGCCAGAGGAAGAGAACGAAGAAGGCGAAGAACAGGAGGTAGACCTGAAAGCATTGCGCAGGAGCAAGAAGCACAGGGAGCCTCGCGAGACAGCTGAATAACACTACTAAAACAAAAATAAAAGCACAATGAAGAAGATTATTCTTACTTGCGGCGCCGCTACATTGATGGCACTCGCAAGCTGCAACCAGGAGCAACTGGACCAGCAGCAGAAGACAATCGACTCGCTGAACAACATCGTGATGTTGAAAGACAGCAGCATGTCGCTCATCGCCACGACCTTGGCAGACGTACACAGCAACCTCAACTACATCAAGGAGAAAGAGGGCATCATAGCAGTACAGGCCAACAGCGAGTCGAGCGACAAGGACCAGTTGACCAACGACATCCAGGCCATATACACCAAGCTTCTTGACAACAAGAACAAAGTCAAGGAGTTGCAATCTAAACTGAACAAGGCACTCGGCAAGAACAGCGAGTACAAGAAGATCATCGACGTATTGAATGCCCAGATTGAGCAGCAGAACGCAGAGATTGAGAAGCTCAACAAGATGCTGAACGAGAAGGACGTAGAGATTGGCTACCTGAACAACGCCGTCATCCGCCTCTCCAACTCTGTAGACTCACTCGCAACAGTAAGCGCAAACACTCAAGAGACGCTGAACCAGACCGTGGCTGAGAAGAACGAGGGCTTCTACCTCATAGCCGAAAAGAGCACACTTAAAGAGAAGGGCTTGCTCAGCGGCGGCCTCTTCAACAAGAAAGTGCTTAGCGGCAACGTAGACAACAGCCTCTTCACCAAGATTGATGTCACAGAGGTTGAGAGAATACCATTGACGGGACGCAAGTTTGTGGTGTTGACGAGCCATCCTGAGAGCAGCTACACCATTGACGAGGAGAACAAAGTCCTCATCATCAAGGACAAGGCGTCATTCTGGAAGACCTCCAGATACCTTGTTATTCGCGCAAAGAGCGTGAACGAGGATTAGGACTAACCCACCTAAGATTAAGATCCGCCCACCGAGGATAGAACCTTGGTGGGCGGATTATTTTATGCCACACACATGGAGGAAGTAACGTCATGACAGGCAGAGCGGCACCTTTAGCAAGCGGGAAAGGTGAGGAAGGGCGGATGTGATGAGGTAAAACGGGGAGGGAATATTGGAGCACCACACGGCTCCCGGCGACAACGAGCCTTATAGTCACGTATATGGTTTCGGAAGTAAGAGAAATTCACATGCAAGCACGAATAAGAAGGATTGACCTTGGCTCATTAAGACAGACGAAGACACCGCATGGTTACAGTGCAAAAAAGCCTGCATCAGTTGGATGCAGGCTTTTTTAGTTAGAGATGAAGCACTAATGCATACTTCTAAAAGAGGTATTGAAACCCGTGTCATCGGACTCCTCGTCGTCTTCCCAAGGGTCTACTTCCTTATCGGTATTGCCGCCAGTGCTCGCATTGCCTGCGCACACAGCATCGTCACGTTTCTTCATCAGAGAGAATGCAGGGATGATGAAGAGATCATCTTTCTTTTCATTCATATCTTTATGTTTTTACTTGACAAGAACCTTTGAGGACTTGCCGTTATTGTTTTTAACTATGTAAAGACCATTAGGAAGTGACATAAAGGTACTTCCCTCAACAGCCGAATTATTGACAAGGACACCAGAGACATTCACGACACTAATATCGGTTGGCTCCTCAGAATACACAACGATACCACCTGGGACAGAGGAAACTCTAAACTCGTTAGTTACAACCTTCTTGTCGCTCGTTGGCTTCTTCTGTGCATAACGAGTTATTTCAATGACATTTGGATCGACCTTTTGTGCATCAACTTCAAGATATTTATAGCCAGTAGTGTTTACTTTGAAAACCTCCTCATCGTAGTTACTCAAATCGACTTCAGCCTCAAGGACATCAGGGCTTTTGCCATCAATGGAATTTAGCAAGAGACCTGCGCATTGAACCTGAATGCTATCCATGTTGCCATAATCAAGGATGCCGAACTTTACTTTCTCTTGTTTTGGATCGAGATACAACGCCATGTTGAAGGTCCCTGTCTCCTCATATTCTGACTTTTCTGGTAAAGGGAACGCCTTAATTCGACTGACAAAGTTTCCATCACGAATACAGCCAATAAACGGGAACATGTAACCAGCACCTGCAGTCTTTCCATCATGATATCCCAACTCCACAGGAGAAAAGACCTCACTCTTAAGATTTACACCATAAACGGTACTATACTCGGATTTCTTAAGTGCATCGTATTCATCTTGAGGAATGAAATAAGCGACATAGATGCTACGGTTACCGACACCTTTGGGGCAATCTACATCATCGACATAGAACCTGACGTAAGGAACAGTCACATTGGGCTTAACCTTTTCCATTTCGGCATAGGAAGTAAGATATTTCTTACCAAGGTTAATCGTGATGTTATCTTTTTGGGCTGTATCGAGCTGATAGAAGCGAGCAGGCTCCATTACAGGTTGTACGTAACCAAATTGCATTGGACCATCATACGTCGTAAGACCAGTCGCAAAACTATAATCGCAAGAGAGATGCGCACGACCATAACCGAAGTTTACGCAACGCAGAAGATCTGCCAAACCTGCATTATTTGCCTCATCCGCGATAAGCGCAGACCAGTCGATGCAAGCTTGATATGGGTTATCCATCTGGGTTACAGGCTCTTTGCCTCCCCTATTAGTCGAGTTGCCTGTGTCAAACAAAGAGCTGCCGGGAACACAATACCCACCTTCATCGTTTATCGTGCCATTTGCTCGAAATACTACAGCATTATTCTTGTCTGTAGTATAAACATATTTGTATTGATTCTCTCCCGAATACTCGTCAAGGTAAGGTGCCTTTGCCAAATAGTAACGATAAGTCTTATTCACATCGGCATAAGGGAGAACCATAAGAAATTGCGAGCTCGATTTTGTCATGAAGCCAAAAACTTTATTTGGCGACTCAACTGGGAAAGAAAGGTTTACAGCATTCGCGCACTCCAACACAAAAGAGCCCTTGTACTTATTCGAATATGGGATGTTTAGATTATTGTCTACACACTTGGTGAAGATGGAGGCGGAGGCGGAATAGGAGCCGTGGTTGATGAGATAGGCGTTATTGCGGTGGAAATAGTTGTGGCAGAGGAAATAGGCGGTATCGGCGATGGCGATGGAGCCGCCAGTCTCGACGACGACGCCAGCCGCATAGGTAGACTCGTCACCTGCCTCGACTACGAGATTAGCGACGTCGAGGTTGCTATTCACCGTGAGGACGTTAGGAGCCTTAATGACGAGGGTCTTGGTCTCTGGCGAAGTGATGTTCAGATCGGAAGAGTTGCAAGAAGAATTGAGCTCGACAATGCCAGTTATAGGGAAAGTGTAGGAGTGTGCGCTAAAGTGCGTGATATCGGCATTCTCACCATCGGTCTTGGAGTAGAAAGCCGGAGTGGTGATGGTGACAGTGGAACCTGCGGGGAGGTAAGACATGTCGTTGATGAAATATGTGAGCTTGCCATTTTCGATGCTGACAAAGAAACTCGGAGACTTAACCTCATCAGAGCCTTCGACGGTGTAGGTGAAAGTGGAAGCGTTGCGAAGAGCCATGTTGGTAGCTTTATTGGCGCAAGCCGCATCGGTATATACAGCAGTGCCATCGAAAGTCAAATGGATATATGGCTTAGCGCAGCAGACATCCTCAACAGGAGTGGGATATGGGCCATCGCTGCCGCTCTCCATTGAGAGTTGGGCGGTGGCGGATAGAGGGCAGAGGAACAGTAGGAAAAGGAAAATCTTGAACAGGCTATTCATATTTTGGAAATGTAGTGTTAGTAGGTTTTCTGTTACAAGTGGCTTGTACGTAACAGGAACATTAAAGTTACTCCTCGTCCTTGTTGCGCTCGATGAGGTTGGCAGCGAGGGTATCGGCGGACTGGATGAGACTGCAGAGAGGGCAGACGTCGCGAGCCGCATTGAGATTGGCGCGGGCATCTGGGCTGTTGAAAGCCAGCTCCCATGCCGCCATGTGCCAACGTATGGCGAGCATCTCATCGTTGGTGAGAGCGAGACCCGAGAGGAGAAGCACGACGACAGACTTCTCGCCATGCCCCATGGGGAAATTGGAGAAATCGCAGTCGAAGCCGGGGACATCCTCCCAAGAGCCGTCCTTAGCCTTTTGGCGTTTGACGACGGGCTTATAGATGTCGGCTTTGCAGACATCGTGGAGAAGAGACGCGATGATGACACTATCCTCGGGGAGGAAAGGCTTGAGGGAGGCGTCCATGGAGATCATGACCTCACGGAGACGGAGGGCGACGTTGCAGACATTCATGGAATGCTCCATGAGACCGCCGTCGTAATTGAGGTGGAAGCGTGTGGAAGCGGGAGCGGCGAAGAAGCCGAGGTTGTCGAGTTCTTGGATGCAGTCATCGACGCCGTCTCGACCTGTCGAGCGGAGTTTACCCTCAAAATCTTGACGTAATTGGCGGAGATGAGCTTTGAATTCGTCGTACTGCATAGGTAGGTTAATGTGTTATTGGCTCCTGCGATTTTACAGGCAAACATACTGGCACAAAGTTATGAAAATATGGCAGTTAAACCAAGGCGGAGAGGCTCTATTTAGCGGCGAACAGGGCGGACGAAGCGGAAAAAGAAAAGCCCGAAGTCATGGAACTTCGGGCTTCGAGTGGTAGCCGATAAGAGAATCGAACTCTTATTGCCAGATTGAGAATCTGATGTCCTAACCGTTAGACGAATCGGCCAGATGGTGTCGTTGTTTGACGATGCAAAATTATGGCAATAGATTGAGATTTGCAATAGCTGATAGAATATTTTCTTCAGCATTGTCGGGCGTGAGGAAGACATAGTCGGGATCAGCCTTCAGCCACGTTATTTGCTTCTTGGCGTAGTGGCGCGTATTGCGCTTGATGAGCCGTATGGCCTCGTCGAGGGGATAATCACCACGGAAGAAGGAGAAAAGCTCACGATAGCCGACAGTATTGAGGGAGGATAGAGAATCGGCGAGAGGGAAGAGAGCGCGAGCCTCGTCGACCAAACCATCGGCAAACATCTGGTCGACGCGGGCATCGATACGAGCATAGAGCTCATCGCGAGGGCGCAGGATGGCGAACTTGAGGATTCGGAACGGGCGCGGATGAGGCTCGCCGAGGCGGAGCGCGGAGACTGGACCTCCGCTGACGATACAGAGCTCGAGGGCATGGAGCACGCGGCGCGGATTACGGAGATCGGCGGACTGGCAATAGAGGGGATCGAGAGACTGGAGACGCTCGACGAGAGGGGCGAGACCATGGGAGGCGAGTTGTGCTTTGAGATCGTCACGAAGCTCGTCGGGGATGTCGGGCATGGGATCGATGCCACGGCATAGGGCGTCGACATACATCATGGAACCGCCCGAGAGAATGGCAAATCCCCTACCCTTTTTGAAAACAGACGGAAGGATGTTCAATGCCTCATGCTCGAAACCGAAAGCATTGAGAGGCTGACGGACAGAGCGGCAGCGGACGAGATGGTGTGGGACTCGGGCAAGTTGCTCTTCTGTCGGGGCGGCGGTGCCGATGGGCATCTCGGAATAGACTTGGCGGCTGTCGGCAGAGACGATTTCGCAGCCAAGACGTTCGGCGACGCGGATAGACACTTCTGTCTTACCTACGGCTGTGGGACCCGATATGACGACAAGAGTATCCACCTCGGCTAATTGAAACGGATGGACTTGACAGGGCTGATGCGAGCGACCATTCCTGACGGACCGAGAAGGAGAAGGAAAGAGAGAATTGCCGTGCCGACATTCAGCAACAAGAGATGTGGGACAGAGAGCAGCACGGGAACAGTATCGAGGTAATAATTCTCGGGGTCGAGACCTACGGCACCCGTAAAATATTGGAAGAGACAGAGACCGACGCCAACGACATTGCCGATAAGGAGACCACGACCGACGATCCTGAGAGCCATGAGGATGAAAATGTTGCGCAACATGGAGTTTTGCGCACCTATAGCCTTGAAGATGCCGATCGCATTGGTATGCTCGAGAATGAGGATGAGGAGACCGGAGACCATATTGAGCCCCGCGACGGCGATAATCAGCACGATGATGACCAAAATATTCTGGTCGAGGAGGGCAAGCCAACCGAAAATTTGTGGTTGGAGGTCGCGTATGTCTCGAACACGAATCATGTCATCCTCAGACGTGAAACGCGTGGAGACAATGGAGACGAGACTATCCGCCACGGCATCCATATCATCGAAATTGGAGAGGAGAACCTCGTAGCCAGAGACGGTACCTGGTTGCCAACCATTAAGTTGGACAAGGTGGCGCATATCGACATACGCGAGGCTCTTGTCGAACTCGTCAAAATGAGAATCAAAGATGCCGCAGATGGTGAAACGGCGAGCGCGGACACCCTCGGAATTGACGAAAAACATGCGCACCGGGTCGCCCAAATTGAGCTTCAGAAGTTGCGCAAGGGAGTGAGATAGAACGATTTGATCGGACTTGGCACTATCGGGGAGGGAAAGGACACAGCCCTCGACAAGACAAGAGGAGATGAACGACCAACTGAAAGCGGAATCGACCCCCTTGAGGGCTATGCCTTGGAATGCGTCATCGGTCTTGATTATTCCGGGCTTCGTGACGAAAGGCTGAATGGAGCGGACGCCGGGAACCTGGGCGACAGCCTCGACAAGAGAGGAATCGTAGGGCAGCGGAGGCGTCTCAAGGGAGCTATTGAGATTAAGGCTTGTAAGCTGAATGTGCGTACCGAAACCGACAATCTTATCACGAATCTCGCGCTTGAAGCCCAGACCGACGGCCACGGAGATTATCATAACGACCATGCCGAGAGCCACGGCGGCCGTAGCGACACGAATGGCGGGACCTGAGAACTGGTGACCACGAGGGCCGCCAGACATCAGTCGGCGCGCGATATAGAGACTAAGGTTTGGCACAACAGATTAGTCGGCATTGGAATCGCGGAGACGCTTCTCGTTCTCGGAAAGAGGCGAACCACTCTCGGGTGTACGACCGGGATAGAGCTTGAGAGCTCGGGCGAGGAGGTCGAGAGCTATGGCGAGATCGTCGCAGTTGAGCGTATAGGCTATGCGCACCTCATTACGTCCGAGGGTGCGGTTGGAATAGAAACCTGCGGCGGGGGCGACCATGAGCGTCTGGTTATTGTAGCTGAAATCGGAGAGCAGCCATTTGCAGAACTTCTCAGAATCGTCGATAGGGAGACGTGCCACGGTGTAGAAGGCGCCGCGTGGCATGGGGGAGTAGACACCCGGAATCTTATTGAGACCATCGAGAAGGAAATTGCGGCGCTTGCAGTACTCACGGTTCATCTCGATGAAATACTCGTCGGGCACGTCGAGAGACGCCATAGCGGCAATCTGACCGAAAGTCGGTGGGCAGAGGCGCGCCTGCGCGAGTTTAAGAGCAGAATTTATGACCGCCTTATTGCGCGTGGCGAGGAGACCGATGCGGAGACCGCACTCACTGTAACGTTTGGAGACGGAATCGACCATGATGACATTATCGTCGACGCCGTCGAGGTACATTGAGGAGTAATATTTTGCTCCGTCGTAGCAGAACTCGCGATAGACCTCGTCGCAGATGAGGAACAGATCGTGTCGGATGATGAGGTCGCGGAGCTGCTTCATCTCGCGCTCGGAGTATAGGTAACCCGTCGGGTTGTTGGGGTTACAGATCATGATGGCCTTGGTCTTGTTGGTTATGACCTTCTCGAACTCCTCGATGCTGGGGAGCGTGAAACCATTATCGATTGTCGAAGTTATGGGGACGACGCACGCGCCAGCGGCAGCGGCGAAAGCCTCGTAATTGGCGTAGAAAGGCTCGGGGACGATAATCTCGTCGAGAGGGTCGAGGCAGCTCATGAAGGCGAAGAGCACGGCCTCGGAGCCGCCGCAGGTCACGAGCATCTGGTCGGGCGTGATATTGATGCCGACGGACTGGTAATATTTGGAGAGCTTGCGTCGGTACTCGGGCATGCCCGCCGAATTGGTATACTCGACGATGGGGATCTTGGCGTTCTTGATTGCGGAGAGCGCGACCTCGGGCGTGAGGATGTCCGGCTGCCCGATATTGAGGTGGTAGACATGGAGACCTCGCGCCTTAGCGTCGTCGGAATAGGGGACGAGCTTGCGGATTGGTGAGGACGGCATGATGATGCCGCGTTGTGATATTGATGGCATGGCTGGAGATACTGAAGAGAAAGACTGGGAGAGTGTGGATACAAAGATAATAAAAAAGCCCCACGGGAGCCATTGGGCTCGTGGGGCTATGAGGTTTAGCTAAGAGTAAAGGCTCGACCTACGCCCCTTGACCAAGGGACGCCGCCGCCGCGTCGATGCGTGCGAGAGCCTCATCTTTGCCGATGAAGGCGATGATGTGGAAGATGCTCGGACCTTGACTTACGCCCCATATCGCAAGTCGGAGCGTATTCATGAGTTGACCCATGCTGTAGTTGTTGGACTGGATCCAATCGTGTACGCGAGCCTCGGCAGCGGCAGGGTCTGTGAGAGGATCAGCAGCGATGATGGCGCGAAGTTCGGCGAGGCGTGCGACATTGTCGGCCTTCCAGAACTTGGCTACGGACTTCTCGTCGTAGGAAGCCGGACGAATGAACAGCTTCTCGGTGAGGTCAACGAGATCGACAGGGAACGTCGCACGCTCCTTGATGAGGGCGATGGCTTGCGCTGCGCGCTCGGGCGTCACATTGATGTTGCGCTGGGCGTAGATGGGGGCAGCGAGCTTGGCGAGACGGGCATCGTCGGCCATACGGATGTATTGGGCGTTGAACCACTTTGCCTTGTCGGGATTGAAACGCGCACCGCTCTTGGAGACCTTGTCGAGGGAGAAAGCCTTGATAAGCTCATCCATGGAGAAAATCTCCTGCTCGGTGCCAGGATTCCATCCGAGGAGGGCGAGCATATTGATGAACGCCTCGGGGAGGTAGCCACTCTCGCGGTAGCCCATGGCGGAAGAGCCGTCGGGAGCATTCCACTGGAGAGGGAAGACGGGGAAACCGAACTTATCGCCATCGCGCTTGGAGAGCTTGCCTTGACCTTGTGGCTTGAGAAGCAGAGGCAGGTGGGCGAACTCGGGACGTTGCCATCCGAAGGCGCGATAGAGGAGATAGTGGAGAGGGAGGGAAGGCAACCACTCCTCGCCACGGATGACGTGGGAGATCTCCATAAGGTGGTCGTCGACGATATTGGCGAGGTGGTATGTTGGGAGCTGGTCGGCACTCTTATAGAGCACCTTGTCGTCGAGCGTCTTGGTGTTTATTACGATGTGACCGCGGATGATGTCGTCCATCTCGACATCCTCGGACTCAGGCATCTTGAAGCGGATGACCCATTTGTCGCCACGCTCGATACGCGCCTTGACCTCAGCCTCGGGGAGGGCGAGAGATGTCTCGAGAGAATTGCGGACAGTAGAGTCGTAGGCGAAAGTCTTGCCAGCAGCCTCGGCCTCCTTGCGGAGAGCGTCGAGCGCCTCGGCGGAGTCGAAAGCATAGTATGCGTTGCCGCTCTCTACGAGTTGCTGAGCGTATTTGAGGTAAATCTCCTTGCGCTCACTCTGGCGGTATGGAGCGTGAGGCCCACCTTGCTCGACGCCCTCGTCGGTTATGATGCCGCACCATTTGAGGCTCTCGATGATGTAGGCCTCGGCGCCGGGGACGAAACGTTGGCTATCGGTGTCCTCGATACGGAGGATGAAATCGCCGCCATGCTGGCGAGCGAAGAGATAATTGTAGAGGGCAGTGCGCACACCACCGATGTGGAGAGCGCCGGTGGGGCTGGGGGCGAAACGGACCCTTACTCTGCGGCTGTTGTCTGCCATGATGGGAAAAATAGGGATGCTGTTGTTTACAAAAAAAGCCACCTCGGAGAGGCAGCTTAGATGTAGCCGATAAGAGAATCGAACTCTTATTGCCAGATTGAGAATCTGATGTCCTAACCGTTAGACGAATCGGCCAAGAAGATTGTGTCGTTGTTTGACGATGCAAAGGTAGTGAGATTTTTTTGAAATGCAAGAGAGAGGGTGGAATTTATGGAACACGGGAAATAAAAACCGGCCCAGCGAAGGAAGAAATCGCTGGACCGGCAACCAAACAAACTAATACTAAGTTCTCGAGAGTGGCGACGGGAGAGAAATTCGAAGATCCGCCGCCATTCCTTTTATACTATCAGTATTATGAACCAGTTGACATGGACGTCAACATGAAGAGAGAACTTTCAAAGGTAGATGTCACGCAGTAGGACTACTTGACTGAGAATGCGATCTCGGAAGAGATGTTGTCGGAAGAGTTGCCGACATAGAGGACGTAATCGCCCTTCTCGACCTCCCATTTTTGAGCAGCCTCGTCGAAGAAGGCGAGAGACTTGACAGGGATGGAGATGGAGACCTGCTTCTGTGCGCCAACAGGAACCTCGACTTTGGAGAAACCCTTCAGCTCCTTGGGAGCGCGCTCTACACGGCTGTCTTTCTTGCCGACGTAAACCTCGACAACCTCCTTGCCGTCGCGGCTACCCGTGTTCTTGACGGTAGCTGAGACTTTGAGCTCGGCATCCTCGGAGAGAGAATTGGAAGCGATCTTGGCGTCGGAGATCTCGAAAGTTGTGTAGCTGAGACCGAAACCGAATGGGAAGAGGGGCTTGATGCCCTTGGCCTCATGCCAACGGTAGCCGACAAAGATGCCCTCCTTGTACTCCTCGCGGTAGGAATCGCTCTCCACACCTGGGTACACGACTGCCTCGCCGAAGCTGTGGGCCGCATTATCCTCAAGACGGACAGGGAAAGAGAACGGGAGTTTGCCAGAAGGATTGACCTTGCCAGAGATTACATCGGCGAGCGCCTCACCAGCCTCGGAACCGAGATACCAGCCTTGGATGAGAGCAGGAACGCGATCGATCCATGGCATGGCGGCAGCATTGCCGCTGAGCATGACACCGATGAAATTCTTGTTTACGTCGAGGATGCTGTTGATGAGCTTATCTTGACCGAACGGGAGACCGAAATCGACACGATCGCCACCCTCCATATCTTGCTCATGGGCCTTGACGAGACCGCCAACGTAGATGACGAGGTCGGCTTTCTCGGCTACCTTGACGGCCTCCTTAAAGAGACTGTCGGCATTATATGGGGAAGGAGCCACGCAGCCATAGGCCTCAGGGCCGCTGCCGTAGCCCATAGACCAAACGACATTGGCTTTGGGGAACGCCTTGCGGATGCCCTCAAGTGGGGAAATCTCGAAAAGACCTTTCAGCTCGGAAGAGCCGCCACCGAGCATGCTGCGAGTGGCATTCTCACCGATGACAGCGATGGTCTTGGTGGTATTGGGATCGAGAGGAAGGATGTTGCCTTCATTCTTGAGGAGGGTGATGCCCTCGCGAGCGACGTTGAGAGCCGTCTCGAAATGCTCCTTGTTGCCCTTGCAGCCAGCAGGACGATGCTTGGCCATGGTGGTGCGGAACATGAGGCGAAGGATGTTGCGCGCTTTCTGGTCGATAGTGGACATTGGCACGGTGCCGTCCTTCAGAGCCTTGAGATAGGGTTTTGCGAGATAGTAGTCGTCATAGGCGAACTTGGCGCTCTCGGTGAAACCATTGGTGTAGGTGCCCATCTCGAGGTCGAGACCATTGTTAGCGGCCTCGATGGTATTTGTGGCACCGCCCCAGTCGGTCACGACGCAGCCGTCGAAGCCCCATTCGCCACGAAGGATGTCGTTGAGCTTCTTATTATGGCAGCAGTGCTGGCCGTCGTAAAGGTTGTACGAGCCCATGATGGCCCATGCGCCACCTTCCTTGACAGCAGCCTCGTAGGCGGGGAGATAGATCTCGCGGAGAGCGCGGTCGGAGACATGGACATCGACGAGCGTACGCCACTGCTCTTGGTTATTGAGGGCGAAATGCTTGACACAGCAAGAGACCGTCTGTGCCTGCATGGCCTTGATGTAGGGGACTACCATCTTAGACGCGAGGAAAGGATCCTCGCCCATATACTCGAAATTGCGTCCGCAAAGAGGTGTACGATAGATTTCGACACCAGGTCCGAGCATCATATCCTTTCCACGGTAGAGAGCCTCCTCGGCGACTGCCTTGCCGTAGGCGGCAGAGAGATCGGGGTTGAAGGAAGCCGCAAGAGCGGTGAGAGCGGGGAATGCAGTGACGGAATCATTGGTCCAGCCAGCATAGCCCCAATCGTCCCAATTGACCTCGGCGCGCACACCATGGGGACCGTCAGAGAACCAGAACTCAGGGATGCCGAGACGAGCAACACCCGGGGTGCTGAACTTAGACTGGGCGTGGCAGAGGGCGACCTTCTCCTCGAGCGTAAGCTTCGGGAGTATGGTGTCTATTTTAGCCTCAATCTCGGCATCAGTCCACTGGTCGTTCTGCACGTCGGAGCCATTTTGCGGACAACATGCTACAGCGGCGAGAGCCGTAAGAGATAGAAGTGAATACCTCATAATATCTTTTTTGAAAAG
Organism: Bifidobacteriaceae bacterium; assembly: GCA_963607345.1. GTDB lineage: Bacteria > Bacteroidota > Bacteroidia > Bacteroidales > Marinilabiliaceae > W3P20-009. Next base: position 90,000 of record CAVDBL010000004.1, on the reverse strand, counting down.
CCCCCGAAGGGAGAACTTCGGGGGCAATCTTGAAAACTTCTTTGCTTAGAGAGAGAGCTTAACCTCGTTGCCGTCGTAGGCGACAGACTTGCCGGCTACCTCGGTATCGATAGAGGCTGGGTTCTCAGAGGATACGAGAACAACGTTGAAGTTGCGGTTTTGGAGCATTCCGTTGAACTCGCCACGGCGTTGACCGATGGTGAGGGTGCGGCTGGCATCGTCATAGTTGAAGTCGATGAATGCGCACTTACCCTTCTCGTAGTTGTTGTTGGTGCCCTCATCCTCGTAGAGAGTGAACTTGCCGTCGCGACCTGCGAAGACGTAGACGGTGATGTTCTCAGGCTTCTTCTCGTCGGACCACTGAATGTCGGGACCTGTCGTCACGATAGCACCTGCGGGGACGAAGACAGGAGTGCGCTCGTAAGGAGCATCGGCATTGATGGACTGACCGCCGTCGTAGCACTTGCCGTTGTAGAAGTCGTACCACTTAGCACCGGCAGGGAGGTAGACCTCGCGGGAACGCTGACCATAAGTGGTGACGGGCGCAACCATAATGGACGGGCCGAAGAGGAACTGGTCGCCAATGTTGTTGACCTTGGTATCGGCAGTGAAGTCCATGACGAGCGGACGGAGGATTGTGTAGTCGTTGAAGTGGACTGCGCCAGCGAGGGAGTAGATGTAAGGCATCAGGCGGTAGCGCAGCTTGTGGCAGTAGAGGATGGAGTTGTAGGCGGGATCGCCTTCGGGAGCGATGTTCCAGATCTCACGAGTCGGGAACTGACCGTGGGTGCGGTAGAGGGGAGTGAAGACACCCCACTGGTGCCAACGTGTCTGAAGCTCGCGCCAATCTTTGAGATCCTCATTGACCTTACCTGTCTTGAGGTACTCGGCGAATGCCTTCTCATGGCGAGACTCGACACAGAAGCCACCGATATCCTGACCCCACATTGGGACGCCAGCTACAGAATAGTTAAGACCTGCGTAGATCTGTGCCCTCATGTCCTCCCAACGGCTTGCGATATCGCCGCTCCAAGAGGCGGTGCTGTAACGCTGGAGACCTGCGAAGCCAGAACGAGTGAGAAGGAACACACGGCTCGTATCGTTGACGGAACGTTGACCATTGTAGATAGCGTCGGCGTTGACGATAGAGTAGGCATTGAAATACTTCGCGGAAGTGCCAAGCTCAGTAGGTCCACAGAGATCCTTACGATATTGGGTGGGTGTGCAGTCGCGAACATTGGGTTCGGAAGCGTCCATCCACCAAGAATCGATACCGAACTTGTAGAGATGCTCGTTCATCTGGTCCCAGAAGAGCTTGCGCGCACCTGCGGAGTAAGCGTCGTAGAAAGAGTAGTGGTAGCCCTGTGCGATCCAATCACGGAGAGAATCGGTGACGGCGCGTTGGTACATCCAGCCGTTAGCGTCGAACTCCTTGAAGTGCTCAGTATTGGTGTAGAACTTAGGCCATACGGAGATCATGAAACGCGCGTGCATTGCATGGACGGAGTCGAGCATAGCCTTAGGGTCTGCGTAGCGAGCAGGATCGAAATCGTGGGCACCCCACTGATCCTCTACCCAATAGTTCCAGTCCTGGACAATGTTGTCCAATGGGATATTATGCTCGCGGAAATACTTGACAGTTGAGAGAATGTCATCTTGTGAAGCATAGCGCTCGCGGCTCTGCCAGAAGCCCATGACCCATTTAGCCATGACTTGGCTCTTGCCAGTAAGGGTGCGATAGCCACTGATGACATCGTCCATGTTGTCGCCCTTGATGAAGTAGTAGTCCTCTTGGCTACCGATCTCACTCCACATGGCGAGCTTATTTTGCTCCTCATCAGGAACGGGAGTGAGGGCGCGGAGGGCGCAGTAGCTCTCGCCGCCATCGGGCTTCCAGTCGATATGGAGCTTAATCTTCTTGCCTTTCTCGAGGTTGAGTTGGAACTTACGGCTGTTGGGGTTCCAAGCCTTACGCCAGATCTCGGGGAACAGTTCCTTGCCGTCTACGAAGATGCGGGTGTAGCCAGCATAGTAGATGAGGAAACGGTAGGTGCCAGTCTCTTGTGGCTCAAGGTATCCGTCGAAATCGACATCGGCACCGTTGAGAGGGAATCCTTGTGGAAGATACTCCTTATTGGCGAGGAGGTCGGCGAAGTAGAGGATTGGCTCAGTGCGGTCAAGAGGCTTAACGTCGGAGCCTGGAGCGGGAGTCCAGTGGCTGGAGAGACCGCCTTCGACATCGTTCTTATCGTAGACCTTGAAAGCCTCGTTGAGCTGAGCGTACTCACGCTGGTCGCCCCAACGAGTGAGTGAGTTGTTGTCCCAAAGGACGCCATAGCCCTTATTGGAGATGAAGAAAGGAATGGAGACCTTGGTGTTGTACTGGTAGAGATCCTCATTCTTTCCACGATAGTTGAACTCTTCGGACTGGTGCTGACCGAGACCGTAGATCGCATCGTCGGCACCAGGAATCCATTTTTGACGGAAGACGATGCCCTCGTCGGTCTTAGTGTTCTTGGCGTCGGACTGGGTGATGACGGTATCGCGCATCACGCGACCATCCTCACGGAGGATAGGAGAACCGTCGAGATTGAGGAAAGCGACGTTGCCAGTCTTCTTGCAGACGACAGCCTTCAGCTCCTTGGTTGTTATTACGAGAGACGAGTCGGTCTCGGAGGTCTCGTAGTTGGAGAATGGCGCTTGAGGCACCATCATGAGACTTTGATCCTTGTCGAAGACACCATCGAGATTGGCAGAAACTCTAATGATCTTGTCGTTAATGACTTGGAGACGTAGTTGCTGGCCATTCTCCAAAGGAATGACGACGCCATTTTTAGAATTTGAGCCACCCTGGCATGATGCAAGGAGGGCGAGAGCAGAGAGTGCGAATACACCCGATTGCCATCGCATGGCCTTTCTGATGAATGACTTTAATATCATGGTGAAAAGTTTAACTTGTTTTCCTATGAAACGTTATGCAAAGTTAACGTTTATGTTCACCAAAGGGAGACAATGCGGTAAAAGGAAGACGGACGATTTGTTAACTGAGAGGCTATTAATGTGTCAATAATGGGGGCGAAATGTTATCGCCTCATGGAAAAGAGGCAATAAAAAGTTGCATTGTAGGCAGGGAGCCTACTTTTCGGACAAAGCGACCTCGCCAGCATCGGTAAGGATGAGGCGACCATCGTGCTTGACACCAGCGACGTCGACAAAGCCTTTGATAACGCCCGTTTGGCGTTTTGTGATAAGGACTTTTAGATGTGTCGGTGTAAGTTTCTTGCACATGAAAACATAGGGAACCTTGAAAGAGCAGCCCGTCTTGTAGCCCGTGCATCCCCACGCCTGACGCCCCTCAAGGATATGGCCTCGACAAAGAGGGCACGATAGAGACGTGACATCGAGCGGTTTAGGGGCATCAGTGGGACGGAAAATGACATGGAAATCAGAATCGAAAGAAAACTTGCCGTCCTGCTTCTCTCCATCGACCTCGACGCCCTTGACGGCGACTTCGCCCTTGGACAAAAGCGAAGACAACTGCTTCTCTGTCAGAGTCTTATTGTAGGCTACGAATGGAATGGTAAGATTGCAGCCATCCTTATAACCAGAGCATCCCCAAGCGGACTTACCCTTCAGCATTGGGCGGTTGCACTTTGGGCAAATGAGGGAGATTGGAGACGTAGATTGTGGGCGTTGAGGCTTTTCCTTAGCGGCAGGCTTGCGCTCCTCGGGGGCTTGGAAGCGCGAGGAGCTGAAATCGCTCGCAACGATGTGAATAACCTCCGTTACCATCTGGCGCATCTCTTCGATGAACTGCCCTGTGGTATATTGTCCCCCCTCGATTTGACGGAGCTTGCGCTCCCATTGGCCCGTCAGTTCGACGGACTTGAGGATTGGGATGCTGATTGTGTCGATGAGTCGTATGCCGTTGGCGGTAGGAAGGAGATTCTTGCGCTCCTTGGTGATATACTTGCGGCGGAAGAGAGTCTCGATAATGGCGGCGCGTGTTGAAGGGCGACCGATGCCGTTCTCCTTCATAAGCTCACGAAGCTCACCGTCGTCGACCTGCTTGCCAGCCGTCTCCATGGCGCGGAGGAGCGTCGCCTCGGTATAAAGTTTTGGGGGCTGCGTCTGCTTTTCTTGGAGAGAGGGCGTGTGAGGACCTTGCTCGCCGACAGTGAAATCGGGGAGTACGGCACCTTGCTGGTCGTCCTTGTCGTCGTCGATCTTTTGGTTTCCATAGACGACACGCCAGCCGGGCTCGATGATCCGTTTGCCATTGACCTTAAACTGGACTGAGTCGGCAGAGCCAAGGACGGTGGTCAGGGAGACTGTGCTGTCTGGATAGAAATTTGCGATAAAGCGTCGGGCTATCATGTCGTAGACACGCTTCTCATTGGGTCGCATGTCGGGACGTGGAGCTACACCGGTCGGAATTATGGCGTGGTGGTCAGTAACCTTCAGATTGTTGAAGACCTTCTTGGACTTTGGCAGTTTCTTCTGTTGGAGAAGAGGCTGGACGAAATTGGCATAGGGAGTGAGGCCTCGCAAGATTTGAGGCACCTTGGCGTAGATGTCGTCGGTAAGGAAACGGGTGTCGACACGCGGGTAGGTCGTAAACTTGCCTTCGTAGAGCGACTGGGCGATGCGGAGAGTCTCGTCGGCAGAAAGACCGAGCTTATTGTTGCACTCGACTTGCAGGGAGGTGAGGTCGAAGAGGGCTGGTGGCGCCTCCTTGCCTTGCTTGCTCTTGATGTCATCGATTTTGAAAGGGGCATCCTTAACGGCATCGAGAGCCTTTTGCCCATCCTCGATCTTGTCGAAACGGCCTGAGGTGGCAGAGAAAACGACGTCACGATATTTGGTCTTCAGCTCCCAATACTTCTCGGGCTTGAAATTGGCGATCTCCTTGTAGCGTTGGACAATGAGGGCGAGAGTTGGCGTCTGGACACGACCAATGGAAAGCACCATGCCCCTTGCACCATATCTGAGGGTATAGGCTCTTGTGGCGTTCATGCCGAGGAGCCAATCGCCTATGGCACGTGCGCTGCCTGCGGCATAGAGGGAGTCGAACTCGGAACCAGGACGAAGTTGGCTAAAGCCGTCGCGTATGGATTCCTCGGTTAGGGAAGATATCCATAGACGATAGACTGGACAATGAATCTGCGCCAATTGCATCACCCAGCGTTGGATGAGCTCACCCTCCTGTCCGGCATCACCACAGTTTATGATGGCATCGGCCTTGGAAAAGAGGTTGGAAATGATTTTGAATTGGCGTTTTATGCCGTCATCGTTTTTCAGCTTGATGCTGAAGCGATTTGGCATTATGGGGAGGAGTTGGAAATCCCAACGTTTGAGAGTGGGGTCGTAATCTTGTGGTTCCTTCAGCTCACAGAGGTGGCCGAAAGTCCACGTCACGCAATAGCCGTTGCCTTCGTAATAGCCGTTACGCTTATCGTTTGCGCCTAAGACACGTGCTATTTCGGCAGCTACAGAGGGTTTCTCGGCTATACAGACTTGCATTGGAAGTGGATTTCTGGAGTGCGAAGGTATTGAAAAAAGGGGGGACAAAAAAACCTCCGCGGAAAACACGGAGGTTGTAATGGTAGCAGGTCTATAAGCCGAGTTCTGTGTCCATCGGGAGATGGATGTCTATCATTTATCTAGGCCGACACGTCACCGTGTGGCTCAAGCAGCCTACCCCCTCAATCGTCCGAAGACCTGGCACGAGCAGCACCAGCAGCGCGAGGCTGAATTGAGTGTACATGGCCTTACAATTCGCGGATTCGTATGGCCGCCGCAGTCACCTGCGACGCGGTGAGCTCTTACCTCGCCTTTTCACCCTTACCCTGAGGCGGTAATTTTCTGTTACGAAAACAGAACCTTGCGGCTCTCTTCTAATTAGGAAGCGCGATGCTCTATATTGCCCGGACTTTCCTCTCGTCAAATGAATGACCAGCGATAGACCGTCCTGCTACTTTTGAGGATACTACCCCACCCTACTCAATCTTGTAGGGTTGATAGAGAGAATATTCAACAACGAAAGCTTTGTCATAGCCGAGAGACTTTACGCGAGCCATCTCGGACTCGACCTCAGAGCCCTTGATGGGCTTCGTCGTATAGCGGAATATTTTGTCGTTGAGACGGTACTCGTAGACCTCACCGACATTCTCGAAGAAAGAGATGTAGAGAGGATAGCGGAAAGCACCTACTTGAATGACATAATCAGTGTTTGGGTCAAGCTCAATGGGTTTGCCACCGACCGTCACAACCTTGCCGACTTGCGATTTTACAGCTGAAGGCTTAGCTGCGCCTCCGCGAAGATTGACGATGAAAGCCTCCTTGAAGCCGTTACGGCGCACGCCTTGGAGAGCCTTGTTGGCATCGGCATAGGTGGCGTACTTGCCGTAGTAGAACTTTATGAGACCATCGGCAGCGGTGTACTCATAGACTACGTCGAGACCTTTTGCGAAAGAGGCATCGGCGGGAGCAGTGCGCGTGGCAGAGATTTGGATGGAATAGACTGGCAGGTCGGCATCAGTCCAGGATACTATCTGCTTTGAAGTACGGAGCTCGTCAACACTGCTTTGCGCTGACGCGACAGAGGCGAGAGATAGTGAAGGAATGAGCGCAAGAGCCAGAATAGAGATTTTCATTGACTTGATAGTTTGAGAGATGGTGCTACTTTGCTACATTCCAAACGACAACCTCAATTCGGCGGTTAACCTTGTGCTGAGAGGCATCGCAATAGACGCCACGATGGCAACGGTTGATGAGGTAACGCTCACCATAGCCGCGAGGGATAAGCTGAGAAGGCTTGACACCCTTGGCAACGAGGTAATCCTTTGCAGCGTCGGCCATATTCTGGGAAACATTGAGATTGTTGTAGCGATTGCCTTTGGCCTCTGTATGAGCGTTGAGCTTGACAGTCACTTGGGGAGCGTTGACAAGGTAGCCGGCGAGCTTGTCGAGCGTAGCTTTTGCAGCATCGTCGAGATCGTTGTCGTAGTGGATAACCATGCCGGAGATGTCGTCGAGGACAGCGTCGTTGAAAATTGGGGTCAGCTTGATACCTTCCTTTGCGATGTCGACAATCTCATCCTCGGTTGCTTGGATGGTCTTTTCGTTGTAGCCGTCCTTTTTTACCTCGATGATAACCTCGCGACCATTGGAGAGTTTAGAAACAGGTACGGAGATTGTGACAAAGCCATCGGAGCCTGAGAGACCGGAGTCGATTTTGGAATCGTTCTCCTCCTCGGACATCGTGAGACGGGCACCTTCGATTATCTCGTTGTTATAGGTACTGGTGATCTTGACGGAGAAATCCATCGTCTCGACCTTAGCGACCTCGGCAGCTGGAGTGATCTCGTCGTTAGGCATCGTGAGATTCTCGGCACCGAACACAGGAGGGAGTTCGCTCATCTCGTCGGCATTGACCTCGAAAGTCTTGACATCCATGAACATGTCACGGTTGTTATCGAAGTCGTAGCGGGAGAGGAAGCCGTCGGGCTTGTCGGCAGAGAATTGGAGATAGTAGAAGTCGTCGCCAGGACCATTGTACTGCTTGAGCATGTTGCGCGTGTTCTGCCACTTACCGTCGACATACTCGGAGCAGAAGATATCGAGACCACCGAAACCATTTCGGGTATCGGAGCTGAAATACAACTTTCCGTCTGGGTTGATTACGGGATAGACCTCGTCACCATAGGTGTTGACCTCTGTGCCAAGATTCTCGACCTTGCTGAAGTGGTTGACATCGGAAGAGAACTCGGCTCGGTAGATATCCTTGCCACCATAGTTCTTGACGTCCCTACCATAGATCTTGGTATGGTCGGGCATGTTGGAGACGAAATAGAGATATTTGTCATCGAGAGAGACGGCAGGGTGAGCGAAATCGTAATCGTCGCTATCGAACTCGATTACACGCTCGTTGACCCAGTCTTTTCCATCGTAGTCGGCGACAAAAATCTTAATTCTTGGCTCCTTGTTGACGTAGACAGTCTTGGTGAGGAAGATGTGCTTCTTATCGCTCGTGAAGGCGATTGCGCCAACGTGGTATTCTGAACGGAGATTGGGAGAGAAGACTTTGGGAGTGCCCTCGATAACCTTGCCGTCGATGAAGTCCTGCGTATAGAGATTCAAGAAAGCGTAGCCGTTCTTATCGACCTTATCGCTGTTCTCAGGGGCGTAGGAGTAGACAATCTTATTGTTGTAAATCTGGATGCCGAAAGACATGCTGACGTCGAGGATGGAGAGGTCAGGGTTGACGACAACGCCCTTGACAGTGCTGAACTCATTTGCCAGAGCCCAGCGGCAGGAAGCGATCATGTCGTTGACTTGCATCACCTTGCCTTTGACGGCACCGGCCTTCTTAGCCTTATCGTACCATTCGATGGCGAGCTCATAAAGACCGAAACGATGGAGTGTCTTGGCGTAGATGAATATATCCTCATCGGTCAGATCGTCCTCGATGGAGCTATAAACGTCATAAGCACGCGATACCTGATTAAGCTCAAAACGAGAGCGGGCAACTTTCTTCTTGTCATCGAGACCAAGCGTAGCACCGAGCTCGACAGCTTGATCGTAATAGACTGTACAATGGTACCAGTCCTCGTCATTGAAAGCGGCTTTGGCCTTACGGATCTCCTTTTTTTGACCGAAAGCAGCCGTTGAGAGGCATAGGCCCACCAAAATCATCGCTGGCAGAATATATCTCATATCAGAACTTATGTCAGTTTAATAGTAACGAGTGCACTTCTTCGACTATAGCATCCGAGAAATCTAACTCACTACAAAGATAATATTTTAGGCTTCTAAAAATTATCAGCTTGTGAAAAAGATTGGAGCTGAAAGTAAACGGATTAGGCTTTAGAAGTAACGAATGTTTCTCATGCCAGGGCGGCGCTTGAGCTGGAAGTCGTAGCGGATGCCAATTTCATGAGAACCTGCGACAGTGTACTTCTTGATATCGTTGAGAGGGAAGTCGAAAGAATAGGTAACTGCCCATGACTGATTTATCTGGTAATCAGCGAGTAGGACAATGTCCGTGACGGTGCGGTAAGAGAGACCAACCCACAACCTATCGGCGAAGAGCATGGAGCAGGAGATGTCGACCTCAAGAGGCGCACCGGGGACAAGACGGATCAAGGCAGTTGGTTTGACCTTGTAGTCATCGACGGAGAAGACGTAACCACCATAGATGTATGTATGGAGGTTTTTGAAACGGACTACGTTTTTAATCTCCTGCTTATCGCTGTCATAGTCATTGGCGAAGAAACGCGGGATGCTAAGACCTGCGAAATAGGATCCGTTTCTCGCCATGAAGAGCGCACCGAAACCGAAGTTGAAACCGAACTTACTGATTCGTCCATCGAAGACGGGATCGCCATAATCGACAGTCACGGCCTTATTGGCGTTATAGATAACGTTCTTGAAGCCAGCTTGAAGACCGAGTCTGATCTCGTTTCGTTTGTCTATCTGGAGCTTGTAGGAGCCTGCGGCGAAGAACTCGAGATTGTTAGTGAAACCAGCATGGTCGTTCATGATGACGACACCGACGCCAAGATCTTTCATCTTGTCGACCTGCCCGTGGACATTGAGAGCGCCAGTGAAAGGCGCGCCCTCAAAGCCGGTCCATTGCGACCTGAAGACGCCCAAGGCGCTAATGACGTCGCGGGAGCCGTTGTATGCAGGATTCAAGATACCCTGGTTAGCGATATAGTGGTTGAAGACGGCCTGGTCTTGCGCACGGGAGACGTGCGCAAGCGACAGGAACGCGGCCACAGCTAAGATATATCTGCTTACAGTACTCATGTAACTCATGATAGTAGGATTCAGTAAGTTATCTACGGAGTTCGACGTAACCGTGCATCTTACGTTCAGACCTTGTGGCGTGTTGCTTGTCGATGAACGTTATGGTGAACACGTAGTAGTAGGTACCCGAAGGCAGGTTTTGACCGAGGGTTACCATATTGGAAGTAGAGGAGGTTCCATCCCACCAGTTCTCATCCTCGCCGTAGCGGAGACCAGAGGAGCGGTAGACGAGCGTGCCCCAACGGTTGAAGACTTGGAGTTTGGACTCGGAATTTGCCTTGTACCTATCTGGGATGATGATCTTGAAGTAATCGTTGTAACCATCACCATTTGGCGAGAAGGCGTTGGGGATAAGGAATACAGACTCGTTGTCTCCCGTCTCCTCGTTACCGCAAAGGATCTCGATCTTAGCGATATTGGAGATACGGTTCGGCAGCTGACGGTTCTCGACGTAGTACTCAATCTCCTCGTGACCATAGAACGACGGTTGCTTCATGTAGAAGAAGTAGCCGGTTTGGGTAGACATCTCGACTGCGGAAGAGTCATTGGTCGTATGGTCGACGTTGATGAAGCCATAGGTGCCAGCGACTTTCTTCTCGGAGTCTTGTACGATGTTGAACCAGACGTTAGCAGCACCTGACTTACCTGTGTACTTCTGGTACTTGCTGTCGTAGGAGCCACGGATGTTGGAGTAACCCTTGAGGAAGTAGTTGGGGTTATCGGAGATGTTGTAGGATTCGGTCACTTGCTCATCGTTGATGTAGTAGCCGTCGTCTCCAGTCGTTATGGCAGGGCAGTAGACCCTATCGCAACGAGAGCTCCAATCGATATACATGTGGTTACCCTTGTGGGCGATGTCGGTATCGGCCTCGTAGGCAGGAACAAGGTTGATGGTACGCGCGTTCTCGCCCTTGTTGAGGTAGATGTAGACATTGTAGGCAGTAAGCTCTTCAGCGACGAAGGTGACGTTGCCGAGCTCGCTGGAGCATTGGGTGGTATTGTCTACCGCCATGACGGAGTAGACGCCCTCGCCCCAGTGGATACCATCTTCGAGAATATCTTGACGTTCAACCAACTTGATGGTGTCGTTGACCGTCACGGTATCGGTAATAACATCGTAGATAGGACCGAAGACCACATCACCATTTGCAGTTGGGGTGATGACGGCACCAGGTATAGCCTCACCGTCGAGGAGGAGGTAGTATGAGAAGCCTACACGTCCTGCGCTGTAGACGAGGCTGCCGCCCATGACACCATACTCCTTATTGACAGTCGAGTAGTCCGCGATACCATCCTTATCGAAGAGGATGGCGTAGACGGAGTCTGTTGCCTGAACTGGGAGAGGATTCTCGATGACCTCGATGGAGTCGGTCTGTTGCAAGCAGCCTTGGGCACTTTCAACCTCGACCCAGTAGATACCGGAGGTTGCGTAATCTTTGCTGCTTTCGTTATAACCCCATCCGTTGAAGAAGAGGGTGTCTGTTGCAGCGGGTTGGACATCCATGTAAGAAGGAATCTCCTGGATATCTACAAGCTCCTTGCCCCAGATGTCATCTGACTTCTTGTAGAGGCGATAAAGCTCGCCCACACGAGGCTGGTTGATGTAGCCGAGACGAATACCTATCTCACCTTGGCAGTAGTCGAGGACATCGTTCTTGGCGACGAGATGACCAACAGGGTAAGTGGTCTCATCGTAGTTGATCTTGATTCCAGCCCAAGAGCTGTTGATACAAGTTGTCGTGGCGAGATTGCCTTTGTAGACGTGGAGGTAGTAGGTGACAGTCGTATCAGCGTATGCTGGGAGCGAAGCACCGACCCATGTCAAGCTGCCGCCTGTACCTACCTTCTCGGTGCCTGCGAGAGGTGTGCGCTCATCGTCAGGATCGATAGTCAGGTAATAATTGAGACCCTCGACAGACTCGCTAAGGACGAGAGATATCGGGTTTCCAGAACACTGACCACCATTTGAGGTGAAGTTGGAGATTACAGGATCAAAGTCTTGGAGGATACCGCCATTGTAGATGGAGCCTACGACAGTCTCGGGACAATCGCCTGCCGTCGCACGAACCTCGTAACGATTGACGTTCTCGATGTAGTCAAAGACAGGCCATGTTATTGCGGCACCTGTACCTGCGATGATGTCGGAGGTGTAGACGACGCTCTTATCCTTGGCGAGACCATAGAGTTGATAGCTTACGCCTACATAGGAAGTATCGGTGGAGAAGGTCAACTCATTATCGCAGGAGAGAGAAGCGATAAGCTCAACGTTCTCGAACTCGGCATCGGTAACGTGGACATCACCTACCTCGACCTCGCAGCCATAGCCGTCGAAGGAAGCCCAGATCTTGTAGTCGCCAGCAGTGAGACCACGGAACGTAATCTCCTGACCTGCGACATACTTGCGACCTGTCGTGAGGATGCCACTTGGCGTCTGACCTTGCTCGACAACATAGTAGACGAGACCCTCGACGAGCTTGTCAACATAGGCATCGGCAGTAAGAGTAAATGTGGCGTTAGAAGCACCGCAGACAACAATTGTTGCAGATATTGGGTTGGTAGCGTCAATCTCACCACGGAAAGTGACGTTGCCAAGGACAGACTCACAAGAGCTTGTGCCAAGGGCGATGCGGATTGTGTAATCACCAGGCACTAGAGCCGTCAGAGCGAGAGAAGTGCTTGCGTCGGAATAGGTCTGGCTATCGACCTTAGAGCCGTCGGCACTGTAAAGCTCGTAGGTGGCGCCATTGACAAGGTATGCATTGTCAATCGCATACTGGAGACCACAAACGGTAGCGTTGATAACTTTGGAGGGAAGCTCGGCGTAGCGAGTTACATTCACAACGTCGACCTTAGTGAGGCAGTCGAAACCGTTGAACGCTATCCAGATGTTGTTGATACCATCGGAGAGGTTATTGAGGACGAGAGAGCCGTCAACCTCTTGGTAACGATGGAGCTCGCCGGCGTAATCTTGAGGCGTCTTGGTTCCGTCGGTCACATAGTAGTAAGCACCGTCGAAGAGGAGCGACTCAGGGAGAGTGTAAGATACAGGATCGCCAGCGCAGAAGGAGACCTCATGCTCTTGGGCAACCGTTGGGAGGCCACGGACGAGGAGCTTGCCCATTGTGACCTCACAGATGGAGCCGTCACCTTGACCTGCAATGATGGTGTAGTTGCCAGTCGCGAGGTCAGAGAAGGTGATGTCGGTTGTGGTGGCATCGTAGACAATGGACTTGACAACGTTTCCGTCTGCATCAAGAAGTTTGTATGTCGCGCCTTCAATGTAGTAGGTTGCGTCGAGCTTGTACGAATTGTTGCAAGCTACGGCATCGATAACGTTGGAAGGAAGCTCGGCGTAGCGAGTTACATTCACAACATCGACCTTAGTGAGGCAGTCGAAACCGTTGAACGCAATCCAGATGTTGTTGACACCATCGGAGAGGTTATTGAAGACAAGAGAGCCGTCAACTTCTTGGTAACGAAGGAGCTCGCCTGCGTAATCTTGAGGCGTCTTGGTTTCGTCGGTCACGTAGTAGTAAGCACCGTCGAAGAGGAGCGACACGGGGAGAGTGTAAGACACTTGCTCACCAGCGCAGAAGGTAACCTCATGCTCTTGGGCAACCGTTGGGAGACCACGGACGAGGAGCTTGCCCATTGTGACCTCACATATGGAGCCATCGCCTTGACCTGCAATGATGGTGTAGTTGCCAGTCGTGAGGTCAGAGAAGGTGATGTCGGTTGTGGTGGCATCGAAGACAACGGACTTGACAACGTTGCCGTCTGCATCAAGAAGTTTGTATGTCGCACCTTCAACGTAGTATGCTGCGTCGAGCGTGTAAGAGTCGTTGCAAGCTACGGCATCGATAACGTTGGAAGGAAGCTCGGCGTAGCGAGTGACATTCACAACATCGACCTTAGTGAGGCAGTCGAAACCGTTGAATGCAATCCAGATGTTGTTGACACCATCGGAGAGGTTATTGAGGACGAGAGGAGCGTCACCCTCTTGGTAACGATGGAGCTCGCCTGCGTAATCTTGAGGCGTCTTGGTTTCGTCGGTTACATAGTAGTAAGCACCGTCGAAGAGGAGCGACTCGGGGAGAGTGTAAGATACAGGGTCGCCGGCGCAGAAGGTAACCTCATGCCCTTGGGCAACCGTTGGGAGACCACGGACGAGGAGCTTGCCCATCGTGACCTCACAGATGGAGCCGTCGCCTTGACCTGCAATGATGGTGTAGTTGCCAGTCGTGAGGTCAGAGAAGGTAATGTCGGTTGTGGTGGCATCGAAGACAATGGACTTGACAACGTTGCCGTCGGCATCAAGAAGTTTGTATGTCGCACCTTCAACGCAGTATGCAGCGTCGAGCGTGTAGGAATTATCGCAAGCCACAGCGTTGATAACATTGGAAGGAACGGCTTTGTACTTATTGACATTGACATTGCCGATAGCGACGAGACATGCATTGAAATCCTCTGGCTCATCGGAAGACCAAGAAGCCCAGATGGTGAAGTTGCCAGTAGGCATGTCGGAGAACACAGCGTCGGAAGAGCCGTCGTAGATGACCTCGGCAATGGTGTTGTTCTCGTCATCAGCAGGGGACATGGCGTACTCTGTCAGGTGGAGCTTGATGCCCTTGATGGCAGACTGGGTGGCCTTCGCACTTGTGAGCATGTTGCTCAGCTCGGTAGTGTTGAGTGCAAACTGAGCATTATCGTCAGAGCAGAACTGGAGGGTTGTGTCGGCGAACGCAAGAGGATCGAGAACTGGAGCGTAGACGAGTTTCAGCTCGGAGCGCATCCTTGAAGTACAGATCTTACCACCGAACTTGTCGCTGTATTGCTTAGCGGCAATAGCGTAGTAGGTACCCTCGGTAGCCTTCTTGGGGAAGTAGAGAGGCTTATCAGTTGCAGAGTTGGAGACTACCTCATCATAGTAGGAAGCGTTGCCGAACTCGTCGAGCTTCCAGAGAGAGTAAGTAATGGTAGCCTCGGGATCGTACTCGGCATTCTCGATGTAGACATCGTTGGTTCCTGTCGGGTCGCAGTAGAGATTGGACTTCTCGATACTGAACGACTTAGGCAGGTCGAGGACAACGAACTGGACGAGAGGAGAAGCAGTAGGACATGGGTTGACAGCACCGGACTTGACGGAGGTCACGTAGTAGTAGCCCTCCTTGGTGATGAGGTCAACCAAGTTGCCGTCGCCATAGTCGAGTTGTGAGAATGTGAGGCGCTCGTGATCATATGTTGCTGTCACAGAACCCATCAACTGACCCCAGAGATTCTCCGCAAGTTCAGTTGTGGAGATTGAGGTGTTCTCGGGATTGATGGTCTTATAAAGCTCAGGCGAGATGAAGTAGAGAGTGTAGGTGACATCCTTCTCGGAATCCTTCATACGAGCCTTGACACCGCCATCGCCTTCGCAGACGAAGCTGTCGAACTCGAGCTCCTGCATCTGAGCGAAGCGGTCGTTCTCGATATGGACAGTGCCGACGAGCTCATCGCAAGCGCCATTGTAAGCGCGGACGACATAGTCACCAAGGGCATCCTTGATGTTCTTGAAGACAGGGTCATCGCCAGCGTAAGGCTTGATTACAGAGATTGGAGCGAGAGCATTGTAATCTCCATGATCATCGACCTTGAAGAGACGATATTCGACAGAATCGGTTACAGAGAGGTTAGGATTCTCGACAGTTATATCGGAACCATAGCAATCAATCTCTGGATGAGGATTGAGGTCGAGAGTGAGGTACTCGCCTGTTACGGAATGATCCTTAACAGTCAGCGTCACAACACCGACGAACATCTTGCTGCACTCGAGAGTAGTGCCGTCGGAGAGATTGACGAGCGACTTAGCTAGAATGTCGAATGAGTATGTGCCAGGCGTGAGCGCCTGCATTATCGGGAAGCAGAAGGTGCCGTTAGTAACGTCGTATGAACCGCAACCATTCATGTCGGTAGAGATGAGGTTGCCGTCGGCATCGTAGAGCTCGTAGTTGCGCATTACGACACCGGACATATCGAAGTCAGCACCAGAGACAGTGATTTGGTACTCTTTCTCGACACAGATGGTAAGATCCTTAGAACCTGCACCGGTAGTACCGACCTCACTGATAGTGGCATTGATTGTCGCAGGCTCGGCGAGCTGAGCTACTGTTACATCGTTAAGGACGGTAACACAGCCATCGGTGTTGGGTATGGAGACCTCAACATAGTACTCACCCTTGAGGATGTTGAGGAACTCGATAGCACTGCCATCGGCATGACCAAGCTCCTGAGCTACGATACCACCCGTTACCTTGTTGACGAGCTTGTAGATGAGACCACTTTGTGAACCCTCAACTGTGACGGTTACACCGTCCTCGTCGTCGTGGCAATAGTAACCATCATTCGCAGCAGATACGGTGAACGTCGTAGGCTTATCGTATATGGTGACAGTCACGTTGTTAGCCATTGGCTGGAGGCAGCCGCTGAAGCTACAAACTACTGAGTAAGTATAGGTGCCAGCGGTCAGAGAGCCAAGGTCGGAGTCGCGGAACTCGATCTTGCCGCCATTAGCATCGGAGAACCTGTGGTCGACATCGACACCATCACGATAGAGGATGTACTCATGCGTGAAGCTGGAATCGAAATCAGAATTTTCGAGAGTGATGGTGAAATCTTGATCATCAACGCAGACATTACCGCTTTCAGGAGTTACAGAGACAGCGTATGCATTGGTGGTCGGAAGGTTGATGGTGAGGGCGCCGTCGAGAACCTTCTCGCAGGCGTAGTCGCCATTGAGACGTTGAGAATGCGCGATTATGCGGTAGACACCATTCTTGGCTGCACCATAGGTAGTCGTCATAATGTCGTAGACAGGGATGACGAGTGTCGAACCTGTACCTGGAACCGGAGTGGAGATCTCAGTGTTGCCCTCAGTCTCGTTGACAAGCACGTAGAAGATATTGGTCTCAGTATTCTCAACAGACCATGTGAATGAAGAGGACTGAGCTACGGAGCAATCGGTTACAGTAAGGTCGGCTACTGTTGTGGAAGAAGAGGGAGACTTGACCTCCTCGACCTCGACAGTATTGGCCATGTCGAAGATCTGCGTCGGCAGGGCATCGTAGTATGCCTTGACTGTGAAGGTCTCAGGATTGGCGACAGAGGCATCTGTGAGACGCACTGGCTCCCAAGCTACCTCTTGATCGGCTGCAGTAACCTTGATTGGGAGGAGAGAGACGACTCCATCGACATAGTATGTTATACCGAGTTGAGGATCGACGACAGAAATCTTGACGCCTGGCTCATCGGTACAATAGTAGTCGGAGGACGTCGTGATGGTCTTGGGCAAGATGCCTTCGAGAACAGCAGTTTGCGCTGTAATGGTTTGCGTACAGCCGAAGGTGTTGTGGATTGTCACAGAGATGTCGACCGTTCCTTCGGTTACGACATTTTGATCACCTGCGAGTGTGTTGGACGTGCCATCTTGTACAAGAGTTCCGTTGATGTAGAACTCGTAGCGAGCGTAGCCTGGAGTTACATCGACAGGTACTTCCGCTCCACTGATGACGAGAGGGAGAGGGGTGCCGTTGATGAACGAAGCATCGGGCTTCTTGTATACGAGAGTTGTAACTGTCACATTCTCAACACAGCTACCGACGGAGAACTGGAAGTTGAAGGTGTAGGTGCTGTAATCTTCGCTGTTAGTATTGGCGACATAGGAGAGTGTGAGAGGCCAAGCGATAAAGCGATCGGAGACAGTACCCGTAGAGAGACTGAAATCGGCAGTCACGTCGACACCATCGCGCAAGACAGAGAGAATCTCGAAGTTAGAAGCACCGCCAAGTACCAAGTTATGAGCGATATCCTCGCAGAAGGAGTATGTCCAAGAATTGACACTTGTTGCAGTTGGTGTCAGCTCGGCATCGTCGGCGTCTTTGAGAGAGACAGTTGGCTTTGGAGCCTCTTCTACTCTGATAGTGATGCTCTTAGAGCATGCGTTTGTGCCGAAGTCTGGACGGATGACCAAATTGTACTCACCCTTAGCAGCATTCTGGAAGAGGTATGAAAGCTCGGAGAAATCAGTTGCAGAGACATCGACACCATCGAGGTTGAAGATGTAGCCACGGGTGTAGCCGGTCTCGGTCGTTGACGGAACAATGTTGAGCGTTTGATCTTCGCAGATAGTAGCAACATCGTTTGCAAGAATGTCGTTGCCGGACTCATCGAACGCCTTGACATCGATGTCTTGGAACTTGCGGAAGAGCCAATCATTGGTGGCGACTTCGCAAGTGCCGTCGCTTACGATGAAGCTTACAGAGTGGAAATTATCGGAAGGATCGATATCGAAGAGGAAGACAGAGACACCGCTTTCGTAAGAAGCTTGAATATTGCCTGTTGAGATGGTAGACTCGTCGAAGGTAACATCGAGAGCACCATTTCGATAGGTTGCAACCTTGACACCATCGTAGACAACAGTCACGATAGAGCCATTGACATCGAAGCCGAAGTCGTCGTCGAAGCAGATCTCGAACTTAGCAGTATCGGCAACATCGGTCGAAACTGGGTTGAAGGAATCCTTGAGCTTCTCGTTGGGCGCAGGCTTAGCGTGGTATGAGAAGTCCTCAGAATATGGGAGATAGAGCGCAAGAGTCTCATTTGTCTCGCAACCTGTCACAAGATTCTTCGCATTGACCACAAGGCTAATTGGAGCTGTGGTTACCGCATGAGACTTAGTGACATAGTCGAGAGTATAGGAGCCTGCGGAATGGTCGGACCACTCTACACCATCGATTGTGAATGTGAAGTCGAAGTCGGCACCAGGAGTGATGACGTTGCCGTCGGCATCCTGAAGGACAGCAGTGTAGGTGTAGTTGATGTCGGCGCAGAGGTCATTGGTATTCATAACCTCCGAAGCCTCGTTGGTTACGACAACATCGACAATCTTGAACTGGTTGACCTTGACTGTTACAGTCTGTGTATTGACGACGCAATCGTTGATATCGGTAACAACAGCGTAGAAGCTGATGGTAGAATTGTCGCCATTGTAGACGAAGGATCCGTCGTGGGAGAGAGTGTTGAGACCTGAGTATTCAGCGACCTTGGACTCTACACCATTATCGATGAGGTAGACCTCGTAAGCCTTGAAGTTATTGAGGACGAAGGAAGCGTCGGCACCATCGGGAAGGACGGACTCAACAGTGAAGTTGATTGGCGCACCCTTACAATTCTCGAGAACCTCATCGACGTTCTTCAGCTCGGGCTTGAAGTCGCCCTTGAAAGAGACAACGATTGGCTCGGAAGTACAGGTGTGGTCGTTAAGGTCCATGATAACCTCGGCAGTGACGACATCACCCTCATTGAGAGAAATCTCGGGATGGTCGGCAGTGCGGAAGACATTGGAGGTATAGTTTCCATCAGCATTAACGACTTGAACACCGTTGATGAAGAATTGGAACTGCTTGGTCCAAGTGTCTTCAATATTATCGGTCTTTACCGTGAACTCAACATCTGAACGGAGGCATATAGGCATCTCGGGCGACGAGACAAGCTCTGGTACAGGCAAGATATAGAAAGTTTGACGACCGTCCGTCTCATTGCAAGTGATAGTTCCGGAATCACCTCCATTGAACGTGTACACTATTTCGGTGTGGATGGTGTATGGAGCAGAGGACGGCTCCATTACAGGAGAGAGCGCATGCGGATCGAACGATATGTTTACGGGATTTGAAGTCACTGCAACATCGGGCAGATCGATCTTGTAAGTTCCCGTTTCCATCTCCACATAAGATTTGATCGTGGCACTCTCAATTTTGCTTAAGAAATCGTCGTGACCTTTATCGTCAATAAGATAGAAATCAAAGCCTACATTACCATCATTAAAGCAGATGTGCTTCTTAGGTAGGGGCGTAATCTTTCTTACTTTGATATCGTAGCGAGAGAGATGGAAATCCTTGGTTGCTGTGCAACCTGTATTTACATCAGTAAGCTCGGCAACATAGCCACCCTCGGACAAATCGTTTGGAGTAACATAGGTCGTATCCGTCGCAGTGATATTTTCCGTTACTGGGTACTCACGACCCTCAGTATCAAAGATCTTGACCGTGTACTTAGACGAGTTGGAAGACACCTTGATAGAGAACGGATTATCTCCACAAGTCTCAGTGCCGGTTATAGCGGAAATGACGGGAGGATTGGAAAGGATGACGCTGTGGACAGTCGGGTTCTTGGTGACGCAACCATACTTGCTGGTAGCGTAGAGATTGACGTCGACGTAATCGGCACCTGCGGGAAGATCGATGTCACTAATCTTGTAAGAGAGTGTTACATCAGGAGAATCCTTGTAGATGTCGATATCGGTGTTACCCTTGATTACCCAGTGGTATGAGACGAAATCGTCGTTAGTAGAGAGATTGAGGTAACCGTCGGTGCAGTATATGTCGAGAGCATTGCCTGGGATAATGACAGGCGCAGGAAGCTCGTGGACGGTAACATTGATAGCACGGACGTACTCGCAATCGCCATCGGTAGTCTTGACTACAAGCTCGTACTTACCGGAGTTAGCTGTTGTCAGAGAAGTGAGATGGAGATCTGGATTAACCTCGCCGATGATATTTGCGCCCTCGAAGCGCCATTGGTAGGTGTAAGTTATTGTGCGACCGTCAGCATCGACCGTTGGGAGAGCGGTCTCAATGTCGAAGTTCAGATTCTCGTCGACGCAGTAATCGAGGGTAGCCTCATCGGAGGTTGGAGTCTGATCGACCTTGCCATCATTGTTGATGAGGTTGAACTCTGGGATGTCGACAATAGCGACGGGAAGGGTTGCCTCATAGTCGCAAGAGGTTGACCACTTGGTAGAGATGTCGCGAACCTTGACAGCGACAGGGAGCATGGAACGAGTGATGCCGTCGGCATAAGTAACCTCGACATCATTGCCGCTCTTAACTACCTCACTTGCAAGCTCATTGCCAGCATTGTCAACAATGACAACTTCGAGTTGGGCGTTGGCAGGATCAGCGCAAGAAGCAAGATCGTGAGAGGTGACGCCATTCAATGTAACGGAGAATGGAGCCGAAGCGCAGACATCGGACTTAACATCGATGCTGTTGACTGTCGGGAGACCACGAACCGTAACAACGTGGGTTACAGAGTTAAGGCTCTTACAATGACCATCGTAGAGCGCCCACACATTGAAGGTATAGACGGTAGTGTTGGTCGGAGTATATGTTGCAGAGAATGCGCCAGAAGCGTCGATGTAACCAGAGGTTGTCGGGATGGTCGCATCATCTGTAGAGACCTCGTAGTAGTATGTGATGTTAGTAGCGTCGCCACTTACACCTACAGAGAAGTCGATAGAAGAACCCGAGCATACGCTCTCCTCAGGAGAGGTTACAGAGACAATTTCGGGGTTGGTGCCGACAATCGCTGTAACAACATTGGACTTGTTAGAGGAGAAGCAGCCGTACTTGGACTCGGCGATGACGTAGTAATAGGTCGTCTTCTCCGGGTTAGGGATTGTCACAGGCGTGGTGCCATGACCGACACCGACCTCGATATCATCGGACATGTCATCGTCCACCTCGCCGGCACTCTGAGCATACCAATGGTAGATATAGTCGGCAGCGGCAGACTGGACGGTAAGGTCGAGCGTTGCGGAAGCCTCCTCGGGTTGGCAGATGTAGATGATAGGAGCGTTGGCTACTGGAGTAGCAGGGAGAGGCTCGATGGTCAGCTTGACAACCTCGCTCATCGCAGACTCACAATTAGGGGTAGTCTCGCGAATTACCTTAGCGTAGATTGTCATGTCGGTCGTCGGAACGAAGACGAGAGTTCCGTCGGCAGAGACAGTGTAGTCAGAACCATTGACGAGCTCGTTGGTGCCTGCTGCATCTGAGTACCAATGGTAAGAGTATGTTGTACCGTCGGACGTCGGGTAAGCCGTGGTGTTCTCGATCGAAATGGTAAGAGGATCGGTTGAACCATAGCAAACATGGACATCGCGAGTGAGGGAGCCATCTTGTGGAGCTACCGCATAAGGCTCAGGCTTAGCGAGAGCGGGGACAACAGTGACAGTAGTCTCGACCTCCTCGGAGAGGCAGGAGTTATAGGCTGCTGTCGAAGATACAGAGAAAGAGAACGTTACGCTGGACTCGTTCCAAACTTCGCCATCGACAAAGTAGACAGTGTTGCCAGAGGCATCGGTCGTGGTCTGAATGGTCTTGGTAGATGGAGCGTGAGTTGCGAAAGTGTAGGGAAGTTCGAAATCGATGACGTCATCGTTCTTGGGGGTAATGACGAACTCTACCCTGTCGTCGGAACCTTGGCAGACGACATCGGGAGTAGCCACGACATCGAAAGCAGGACGAGGATAGACAGTGACTGTAACGGATGCCGGGTCGCTTTCACAGCCCTTCTCATCGGTTACGACAACTCGATAGGTGCGCGTCTCAGGGACAGTGACGTTGACGACGCTGTTACCTGGTGTCGTGAAGGATTCGATAGTGCCCTTGGTATCGTAGTCGAGCCACTCGAACTTATTGAAAGCTTCGACAGTGGAGAGAGAAGATGTGCCATTAGGACATACAACCGCAGGATCGGCAGTTACAGTCGGGACGGGGCGACGATTAACCGTGATGCTTGCGACATCGGATGCAGGCGACATGCAACCGGTCTTGACATTGTAGGCATAGGCGTAGATCTCAACATCGGAGTCGATGGCGAGGTCTGTGAGCGTCTTCTTGGAGATAGAACCAGAGGTGCTGAAGAACGGACCCTTGAAGACAGCGGTCTCGCCAGCCTTACGGACGTAGAAGACAAAGTTCACGTCGGTAGTCTTGTCGGCATACGGGAGAGCTGAAATGGTGACGCTCTTGTCATCATATTCGCAGAACTCGCTGAAGTCGGTTGTTACAACTGGCTTGGAGAGAGGAGAGACAGTCTTGACGGTGGTGGTGAACGTCTCGGAGCCGCAAGAGCCATCGTTTACAGAGAAGGTGAGCGTCACATCTGCATCCCAACTGGTCTTGTTGCAGGTGTACTCGGTCTCAGAAACCTTGACCCAATCGGAGACATTGCCGACGGAGACAGCCTCAAGGTTGCTGGTGAAGGAATCGCTCGCATTCTGGAGCTTAGCGGAGAGGGTCACGATTGCAGTACCCTCGTCGCCCTGGCAGAATGCCTGGCGAGCAACGACGGATGCATCGGGGAGAGTGACAGAAGACGAGCCATCGGCACCTTGGTACTCTACCGTAGCGGAGCCGACAGGTTTCTTATGGACATCGACAGGAACCTCGATACGGTCAGAAGTACAGCCCTTCTCGTCGTGGACAACCTGGACATAGTATGTTGTGGACTCGGTGAGAGCCTTGGTTGTGAAAGACTCACTGTGGCTAGACTGGCCATCGCCACTGCCACTTGTGAACTTATAGGTATAGGTGTGGGTGGCGTCGGAGAGAGGCGAAGTTACCGTGATAGTGGCAGTCTCGCCCTCGCAGATGGTTGCTGGGGCTGGAGCTACTGGGGTCTCGACCTTATTGACGATGATGTCGAAAGGACCGGCGAACTCAGAGGTACAGTTGGTTGGGTTATTGGTGTCGATCGCACGAACCCAGACCTTGATGGAGTTGGTGAGCTTGCTGCCATCGATAGAGTACCTTACATTAGGGTAGGTGTAGGAGGCAGTCGGAGTAGCATCGGCAGCTGGTTCGGTATCGCTGATGAAGTACTCGTAGCGGAAGCCGGACTTCTTGCCAGAGATATCGAATGTGAAAGTCTTGCTCTCGCCGAGGCAGACCTCCTCGTCGCCAATCGGGGTGCGCGTTACGACAGGCGCAGCGGGAATGGCGTTGACCTTGAGAGTCAGCTTGTTAGAGAAAATGACGTCGCAGCCTACGCTTGTACTTGCAGAGATGCCGCCGACGGTTGCCGAAGCACCGGCTTGTTGGAAGTTGACGGAACCGACGGGGAGAGCAGCGTTGACAGTAATCTTGGCGTCATCGTAGGAGACGACAGTGAAGCCATTGACGACGAGAGAGGCAAAATCGAGAGTTGCCTCGGTCGGGTTGTCGAGCGTGTAGTTGATGTCGATAGTGTTGTCGCCCTCACAGACTTGGGTCTCGGAGAGAGAGGTCAGGGAGACACGAGCCTTACGGTTTACGGTGACGGTTACGAGAGCCTCGTCACTTACGCAGCCCGTCGTCTCATTTGTTACGACGACAGAGTAAGATGTTGTATTTACTGGAGATACGGAGAAAGTCCATCCGTAGCCTGTGCCGTCGTCGGTACCTGTTATAGCGGAGCCGTCAGTGGCATTGAGAGCCTTGTAGGAGAAGACGCTGGGCTTGGCATCGTAGTTGACAGCGGCTGGATTGGTGACAGCAGCGGTCAAGGTAGCATCGTTGCCCTCGCAGATTGTCTGATCCTTTTGGAAGTCGATTTCTGGACGCTCATTGACGTAGAGCTCGAAAGACTCGGTTGTAGAGCAAGCGTGACCATCGGTAAAGGTGTACGTTACTGTTACTGTAACTGTGTGATTACCAGTAGTGGTAGCAGTGGAGGTTGTCCAGTCGTAGCTCTTAGTAGTCGCGACATCGGAGCCATCGATATTCCAGACATACTGGTAGTTAGCAGCATTGCCTGCCGCACCATTCTCGAGGATGGATGGCTCGACATCGAGGGTTATCGTCTCCTCCTTACAGAGGTAACGGACACCGTCAGCCGGGGTTATGGCCAACTCAGGAACAGGGTAAGCGGTGAAGGAGAGCTTACCCGTGTTCTGGCAGGTGAGGTATGTATGGTCTTGGACAAGGACATCGTACTCGTAGACGGTGATATCCTTGACATCGTTCTTGTTAACAGTAGTAAAGAAGTTAGCGTAGCCGTTGCCAGCGACATCAACGCTCGTGTTGGTTGGAGCGGGAGCAGAGCCTACAGGAGTGAAGGTGAAGGTGAGGTCACGATAGTCGAGAGAAGACAACTCGACATCTACATTACCTTGATCGGCGCAAGACTGAACGCCAGTCTTAATAGAGAAGAGAGGCAACTCGGCGATGCTTACCTCGCGAGTGAGCGACGCAAGGTCGCCAACTGTCGTTGAGGTAGGCTTACCATTATAATCGAGATTGTAGCCACAATTATCGGAGGAGGTTGTCCAAACCTTTACTGTAGCATAGCCTGCGTATTGTGTAAGACCTGCGTAATTGCCAGCCTCTGTGCCTGTAAGTGTGCCATTATCAATGGTTTCGGTAGAGCCGAGGTCGTTGTTGTTGGCATCCGCCCAGCTCCAATGGTAGGTTACGCTTGGCTTGGTGAGAGACGGGTTGGCAGTATAATAGTTGTCGAAATCGGACTTGAGAGTCGCCTCGACAACGAGAGGAGAGGCATCGGCGTTGCGGCAGAAAGAGAACGGGTCGACGGTGGCGTCATCGAGCTCGGGAAGAGGGAGAGCCTTGATCTCGACCTTGACGGGCTTGGAGTAGCAACCCGACTCCTCGTTGAGGACTCGGACATAGAAAGTATAGGAGTCCTGGTCGAGGGACTTGAGACCGAACCAAGCGTAGGCACCGGGATTGCCTGTGGTATTGAGACGGTTGGTATTGGTATCGTCATCGCCCTCGGTAAGAGTGACATCCTTTGTCGCACCACCGGAGAGATTGATGACGTCGGTTGCCTTGGTTGTGCAAGCCTCGTCGGTGAAGACCTCGTAGGTCATGCCTTTGGAGGAGGCGGCATCGGGTTGGTAGACACCTGTGGCGAGGTTTACTTGGAAAGATACCTTTTGGTCTTTGCAGGCGTAGACATCGTCAACATCTTGGAGGACAGGGAGTTTGTAGACATTGAAGCTTGTCTCCTCGGGGATTGGGCAGAAATAAGTGGTACCGTCTACCTTATATGTATTGGCGAGTTGGAACTTGATGTACTTGGGACGTGGGCCATAGTCGTTGCCATCATCTGTACCATCTTGGAATGGGTATGTGATGTTGTTGTAGACGGTGTTAACAGTAGCAGTGGGGTCAGACCAGTCGGCATCGTCGCTGGTAAGGTAGTTGGTGGTGTTGAGGTCAACGTAGGTTGTACCTTCGTCATCGGAATAGAACCAACGATAGGCGTAGTCTGCACCTGTCGATCCGTCTTGGATATTGGAGACGGTAGCGGAGATGGTGACATTATCCTCGGCGCATGCGTGGTCGGGCGTTACGATGTCGGTTGTAGCGTCGACTTGGCGGACTTCGATGGTGAAGGTCTCGCGGGTTGGGCATGGGTTTTCGTCACCGATATGGTCGCCATTGTTGTCGCCGAAGTTTCTGATGGAACCAATAGAGTTACCTTCGGGATCAATGTACTCGCAAATAACTTGGAAAGTCGTGGTTTTGGTAAGGTTCGTGAGCGTAAAGGTCTCGCCATCGTAATAGAAGTCATCAGCATGGAGAGTGTCAGCGACAGAACCATCATCGTTAAGAGTGCACAGCGACCAATAAACCTCACTGTCTTCGCAAATGTGGTCAGTCCCGTCTTCGAGTTGCTGAGTGAAAGTCGGCGTGTAAAGAACGTCGTCACCATAACAAGCATAGAACTTGTCACCTGTAGCCGTTGCTCCAGAGTTCAGATTCTCAAAAGCATTCTTTAACTGAAGCGGTGTGAATAAAATTATCTTATAATCGGGATACAAAGAAATTGCACATCCTGTCGAAACTCCATTAGCCCTGACTATTTCGGACACGTGGTACGTCGTACTTCCCGTAGTCGTCATACCTGCAACTTCAGCGTCGATATACGAGTCAGTATTGCTCACGTCACCAGTGGTTCGTCCCCAAGTATCTATGGAACGCTCCCATTTAAAGGTGCAATCGTAAGAGTTACCAAGATAAGAGACAAAAGGGTTACCATCTTGATCCTTATAAGCAATCAACTCATTTCCTACCTTCATCTCAACAGGACCAGAACCCGGACAAGGGAGAAAAAGACGTTCATCATAAGTGCTGAGATAGGAGCCCGACACGTCCACAAGATCCTGCTCGTCGTTACCTATAGGATCAACATAGAAATCGATTATTCTTAGTAATGCTTCACCTACATTCGGCTTTTTGCTCATGTTCAGCCTTACGAGAAGCGTGTGACCGAGGAGATCAAGATTCTGCAGCTTACCGCTCTTCGTTATTTGGTTGAAGGCGAAGGATAAATTTTTCAGCTGAGATGACTGGTTTACGGCGGCAGCACCCGTCCCTCCATACATCTGCTTTGTATTTCTAAATTCATAAAGAACGTATGCAGGATCACCACCATCGTGCCCGATGTAACCATTTGGCGAAGCTCCATCAACAGCGTTATTTAAATTCAACTCATCTAAGAGGGTTTCCGTTCCGTCAGCATCGACCATAAAAAGCTGAATGCTCTGAGGTCTATCAGCAGACGACAGCGTTGTGAGAGGGAAAGATGACGTGTCCGGAAACTTAGTCAAACTGCCATCGCATGTGCCCTGGTAAATAATGGACTCCACACCCTTACAGCACTGGTATCCCATACTAAGCCTGTACCTTTCCGTTTGCGCAAAGGTTTGGTTAGCGAAGCAGCCGATAATTGCCACGAGAGCGACAACAGCCGCTTTTATATTTCTTAATGTACTGGTCCCCATAACATTATAGAGATTTACATTTGACATAATAATCCATTTAGAAAGCAAATGTAGTAAAAAGCTAAACGAACACCAATTTTGAATCAACAAAAGATGGCACAACGGAAAGGAAAAGAGGGGAAAAGGAGTTCGGAACTGGAGAAAAAACGTCACAAACCCACATTGGCAACAATTTGTCTCCCTAAGACGGAGCAATTTGTTAAAAAGCAAGCATACGGCTGAAAAACAGATGCCGGAACAGGGGAGAAAACGACAACTTTATGGGGGAGAATTGCGTAACAAGTCGAAAATCATTACATTCGCATCTGTTAATAAAGAGAAAAGAGAAACATGAAAAAAATATACTCGATTTTAGCCGCAGCGGCAATGATTTGCAGCACTGCGATTGAGACACACGCTACCGAGCCTACAAACAACGGTTACGTGACAGTAGGTGGCAACAACATATGCCTCACAAGCATGAAGAACAGCAAATATGGATGTACAATTGAGGCTACATATACGATTGACGGACAGACCTACGTAGTTGCTGCAATTGGCGATTATGAAGGCGGCGGCCTCGGTGCAGTAGCTAAAACCCAGTGCGAAAGTGTGACAATCAAGGCGAAAGCAACAATCAACGACAATGCATTCGCTTCATGGACCAGCCTTCAGACGGTAACGATGGAAGTTGAGACACCAGCCGAGATTGGTGAGAACGTATTTCCCAAGAGCCTGACGAAGATAATCGTCCCCGCAGGAATGGCGACCACGTACGCCCAAGCAGAGGGATGGAGCGCATACGCCGACCTTATTGAAGACGTCAACGGACTGAAAGCCACGGCGATAGAGACTGTAGGAGTCGACCCGACGATAACGATAAAGGGCGGCACGATAATCCTCTCGAAACCTGGTGAGATTGTAGTAACAAACTTGGCAGGTCTCAGCACGAATTGTGGCGTCGTGAGCAGCCACACAATCAAAGGCAGTGGCCTTTACATCGTAACGGCAAAAATTGACGGCAAGACATACACCAAGAGAGTCCTCATAAATCGTTAAAAAACAGGACTTACCCACAAGAAAACAGCTCCCGCAGAAACGACACGCTCGTTTTGCGGGAGCTTCTTATTACCACATAAAGCACACAGAGACAATGAGATACAAGAAGATAACAGTAAGGCTGACCCCATATGACGAGACGGCGAGCGAATTGGCTCAAGCAGAGATGGGCGAACGCGGATTTGAGAGCTTCGTGGACACGGAAGACGGATTTGAGGGCTACATCCAAGAGACATTTTGGAACGACGGGACGATGGAGGACGTAGAGACAGGAATAGAGGGCGTAGAGATGACATGGGAGGCTGAAGACGCGCCTGACGAAGACTGGAACGCCACATGGGAGCAAGAGAGCTTCACGCCCATCGACGTCGACGGACGACTGACGATAAGGGGACCTGAGCACCCGAGCAACGCAAATGCAGAGATGGAGGTGGTGATAAACCCCGAACTGGCATTTGGCAGCGGGCACCACCAGACGACACGCATGATAGCGCGATGGCTGATGGACAACGAGATGGAGGGACGAACAGTGATGGACATGGGATGCGGCACGGGAATATTGGGAATAGTGGCGAAAAAGAGAGGCGCAGAGAGGGTTGACGCGGTGGACATCGACGAATGGTCGGTCAAGAACACGAAAGCTAATGCAGATCTTAACAGCGTGACAATCAACGCATGGGAGGGCGACGCAAGCGCAGTAGAAAGCAAAAAAGAAGAATACGACATATTTATTGCCAACATCAACAGGAACATATTGATGGACGGCATGGGACGTTACGCAAAGAGCATCAAAAAGGGCGGAAAACTCGTGATAAGCGGAATTTTGGAGGAGGACATGGAGACGCTCAAAGAGTGCTGCAAAGAGAACGGATTGGAATACAAGGGGATGGACAAGGACGACGTGTGGAGAATGATGTGGTTCATGAAGATATAAAGAACAGAATCTGAGCAGCACGAAAAGGGGGATTTTGAGGGCAGAAGAGATAGATATTGTGCAACAGACTGATTAACTTTACATTGCGCAGGCGAACCCGACATGGCGGCACGACGTTTAACATGACGGGAAAGAACAAACACGCAACCGCACAACAAACTATAAAATGGGAGACATCAAGAAATGGATAGTCGGCGCGGCGATGGGCACCATCGCCACGCTGGCCGCCACCAGCATAGCGACAGGCAGCAGGCAAGACGACGGGTTCAGTAGCGACCCCGTGGCGTTCGTGGAAGAAATGACGCAGATCTTCAACCAGAGCACTGACGTCAAGCGAGCCGAGAGCGCAATAGTCGAAATGACGCAATTCGTCAACACAGGCGACGCCAACATGGTTGAGCTGTTCAGGGAGACATGCCAACAGATAAAGAAGAAAAAGGGCAAGGCATTTCCTGACTACATAACAGCACTGAAGACATACGAGATAATGGGTCAAAGCCCTAAGATCCAGGGAGAAAACTTCAAGGTATGGAAGAAAGTCCTGGAGTCGAAGAGCAAGAAACTGGGCACGCTGAAGAAATTCTTGGACCAGACAGCAGCATACGCACAATATGGCACGGTGTTCTCAACATCGGCGACATCGTGGAACGTGCCAGAAACCAACAAAGTACACTTTGTCGAGTTCGACGGCGACATGAACTTCAAGGTCGACGAGACGACCCTCAGGTGCATCAGCCAAGGCGACAGCATCGACATCGTCAAGACGAGCGGCACGATATTCACCAAAACCGGCAAATGGCTTGGCGACCATGGCACTATAACGTGGGAACGCACTGGGCTTGAGGCAGATAAGGTGTACGCCACGATGGGCTATTACAGCATCGACATGAAGACAAACCAGGTTGAGTCGGAATGCGAATTTGTCAACCTAAACTACTTCAACGAGAAACTAAACGGCAAAGTGACGTACAAATGCGTCAACAGAAAGACGCAGTACGGAATGCGCTACCCGAAATTCGAGACGATGGAGGGACAGCGCATGGAGATACCGGAACTATTTAAGAATGTGGGATATAGGGGTGGTTTCACCCAGACAGGCTCATCGTTTGTAGGCAGCGGCAGCGTATGGTTGCCAGCTGAGGTATACATCCACCGCGGCGACACGACGATAGCCACGTTCAGCGCGCCAGGTTTCATCATGTCGACATCGTCAATCGAGAGTAACAAGACGGAGGTGAACATCAAGCTGGAATGGGACGCCTTGACGCACCCTGGCCTCACATTCCGCTACGACGACAAGAAACGCGAGGTGGAGCTGACGCGCAGCTCGAAGGGCATGGAGAAAGCCAAATATCGCGACTCGTATCACAAGGTAAACATTGACGCTGAGCTGGTTAAGTGGAATATCGACGGCAGCAAACTGTACTTGACGCAGGTGGCTGGCGCGCCAGTCAACACGACATACATCGAGAGCCAAGCGTATTATTCGGAGACGGATTTCAACAAATTGTGGGGCATGGAGACGACGCACCCCCTCCAGACGGTGGCGGACTTCGTGCGCTACAATGGTGGCGGTGGTTTCCCTGTGCGCGACTTTGCCGACTTCACGAGCATGACGCACTTGCAAGCTCAGCAGCTGTTGCTGACACTGTCGTACGACGGCTTCGTGGACTACTACGTGGAGCGCGACGTATGCCGTGCCACAGACCGTCTGTATGACTACCTGAAATTCAGCCTTGGCAAAAAAGACTATGACGAGATGCGATTTATATCCATCGACTCAGCATCCACAGAACCAAATGGTTACATAGACCTCAACACGTTGGATATCAACATGAGGAAGGTATTCGGCGTGCAGATTTCCGACGTCGACAACCTGAACATCTACCTCAAGCCGACGGACGGAAACTTGACGATGAAGAAAAATCGCGATATCGAATATAACGGCATCGTGACCGTCGGTCAGGTAACGGCCATTGGGCGCAAGTTCTATTTCGATTATGAGGATTTCCAAATCAGACTGGACAGCATTGACGAAATGAGCATGAGGATGGTTGACTCCACCAGAATCGACAAATATGGCAACTACGCGACGCCAAAGATTGGCAACACGCTTAACGACCTGTCGGGCCTCGTGCAACTTAACGAGCCGGACAACAAGAGCGGTAGGCAGAAACTGGCGGGCTACCCTCGCCTATCGTCCACCCGTCCGGCTAAGATATATTACGACAAAAATCTGCTGACGGGCGAAGACGGACGAGTGAACATCTACGACAAAGAGAGATTCTATTTCACCGTCGACACATTCACATTCGACGACATTAACAGCATCACAAACAATAACTTGCCATTGAATGGCGTCTTGACCAGCAACATCTTCCCCGAGATACGTCACCCTCTCAGAATCCGCGACGACTATTCGCTTGGCTTCGTACTCGAGACGCCAGCCGAGGGATACCCGATTTATGGCGGCAAAGCGACATTCTATAAGACTATCGACCTGAGCAACAACGGGTTGAGAGGCGTAGGTGACATAGAATACTCCGCAAGCAAGGCGACAAGCTACGCCAAGGCGAACGACGAGGGCAAAGTGACAGGCTATCAGACCGACGACTATTTCCGTTTCTTCCTTGACCACACTGAGGGCAACACGAGGCAGTTCGACGTCAAGAAAAGCACGACAGCCCCGACATTCCCTGGCGTGGAACTTGGTGAAAATCAGAGCTTCCGCGACGAGAACAACATAGCGCAGCCTGGTAAGACGCAGTTGAAGTTCTTCCCCGACGTCGACAAGATGGACGTGCGCAACACTGTCGGCAAATTCCAGATGTACCCGAGGAAGAATGGCGACGGGTACGAGTGCGAGATGGACGGCAAACTTACCGTCACGCCGAAAAAACTGATGGGCGTAGGGCGTTCGGACATGCTCGGCACGACGTTGGAAGGCAAGCAATTGTCGTTTACCGACCACATCATCAAGGCCGACACGTCGTATTTCGCATCATACACCTACGAGAACGAGGAGCGAGTATTGCAGAGCGGTGAGCTTAGGCGCGACATCGTCAACAAGCAAGACCGAAGGATTTACACTCGCATATCGACAATGACGCGTGGCAAGTTCGTAAACGACGCCGTGAGGGAGGATACTGTCATGAACAAGATTGCCCGTGAGGACCCGAAGGTCGGACGTGAGTTGCTGAACCGTAGCATGGAGTCAATCATCGACTTCGACAAACGCGAAGGCTACTTCCAATTCACGGCGGCTGGCGGCAACGAGAAGGAGTTCCCTGCCGTGAAATACAAGACCATGGTCAAGAACTACACGTGGGACTTGGAGCGAAATATCGAGACAATCGGTACGAAGGGCGGCGCGGGCAACCGCTTTGTCTGCACAAAGGAGCGCGGCGACTCGCTTAACTTCCTCGTCCCCGTGGCCGTCTATGACCGTAACACCAACACCCTTAGGTGTGAGGACGTTACGCATATCGACGTGGCGGATGCGAGGGTCAACCTCAACGCCGGCGACATCGTCATGATCCGCAAGGGCGCGGCCATGGACGAGCTGCGTCGCACGATCGTGGAGGTGAAGAACGATAGCGCAAGCCATAAGTTCACCAATTCGAATATCACCATCGAGGGAGCCAAGCAATATAAGGGCTCTGGCGAGTACACGTTCGTCGACAACGAGGGTGGCAAAAACGTCATCTTCATGGGCGACATCCACACCGACGACGCCATAACGACGGCGCGTGGCAACATCCCCGACGACATCCCACTGGACAAGCACTTCGCCTTCAAGGGCGACGCCGCCATCAGAGGCGACAGGCAGCTGCTGGAGTTCGACGGTGGCGCAAAGATGAGACACACGGCGGCGCATGGGCCTAAGGGCTACATCCGTTTCGACGCGATAATCAACCCTGCCAAGGTGCGCATCCCCGTTGGCGAGCGTTCGTTTGGCACGACACAGGGCGACGCTAAGAATAAGGCCGACGAGATTTACCACTCGTTCCGCATCGCTAAAGATTCCGTACACATCTACTCGACAATGTTGGAGCATTATAAGGCGGTGACTGACCTCAAATTGATTGAGGCTCCAAAGGGCTATTTGTACTACAACAACATCTTCAACCACTTCGAGATAAACACTCCAATGAAGATGGCCAAACCCGACACGACAGGTGCGGTGCTGACCTTCATCCCCGATCAAGACGCCATAGAGGCCTTTGGCAAAGTGGATCTGAGGGCATTCCTGACGAAGAACCCGACAGGTGCGTTTGACTTCCATACGGCTGGCACGTTGCGCCACGATAGGAGCAAGGACGTCATAACGGCGGAATTGTACACGGAGATGGACTTCTTCCTTGGACCTGAGGTCTGCACGATGATTTATAACGACATATTGAATAGCAAGGCTCCGAAATGTGACTCGACGTCGTTCAAATATCGTCAGCGTCTTGCGGAACTATATGATACTCTGTCACTTCACCACATCAATGCCGAGCTTGAGGCAGGATTGGATCCCAAGACGGGATTGCTGCCTGACTATGGTCCCGTTTTTGGATTTGACAAGATGCAGTTCACGTGGAGCACAGGCAAGAAGAGCTACGTTTGCGACACGACGGTTAACCTCATGATGATGCGCTATCGTAAGGTGAACAGGAAAGTGAACGTCAAGTGCGAAATCCTTGTGCGCAAGAATAATGGCAGTCGTGTCAGGATGCTGATAACGGCCGACAACGACACGTGGTATTACCTTGACTATCGCGGCAATACGGGTAGAGGGTATAACAGGTTGAGCATGAAATCGTCCAATCCCGACTTCATGCAGACCGTCACGTCGATTGACTTGAAGTTGCGTCGCGACAGGAGCCACAACATGGAATATGTGATGGCGCCAGACAGCTATATGGACAAGTTCATTGAGAATTTCGGACTTAACCATGTGCCTGTCGACGCATACGCCGAAGCGGAAGCCGAGGATATCATGGACGGCGTTGTCGAGAGCGACGACAATTCGCAATCTTATGATGAAGAGGAGGAGGAATCCGAAGAATCTGAAAATGAGGAAGAAGAGAGCGAAGATGTCGGAAACGATGAAGAGGAGGCTCCTGCCGACGACGAAGAAGAGTAAAGCAATATAAGATTTTCGGCATAAAGCCATCCCCTCCACCCGATGTGACATACATTGGATGGAGGGGATGGCTATTTTTGAAGATTGGAACAATGGAGTCGTTGGACGTAAAAAGCATGACAAACATAACATTCACGCTTTAAACGACCGAGACCTTAGATTGATGAACTATGCCATAGAATTTAACCGAAAACATATGTAAGAATGGAAGATGAAGTTTTAATAACCAACTTCTTCAGAGTTGGATGCCATGGCGACAAGACAGTCAGAAAAAGTGATTTAGGATGGGGGGAGAATATAATCTGCGATGCCCAATCCGATAATCCAGAAACGATATTCCGATATATCGTGGAAATTGTTGGTCTTAACATCCTGTTTTATTGGATGGAAGATCGTCAATGGTACACAATAGAGACAGAAAAGGACCCTATAGAGGTACGACGTATTTACCCAAACCCCAACTGGGATGGGAAATGCGAGATGGATAAAGCCGGCTACGATGGCATCGTAAACACTTGCGCTGCAGGAGAAATATTGGCCACCTTTGAAGACCCGACCATGGTATGGGACAATCTGAGGATAAACAACGTCCCCATTGGTGAGGTCTTGGCAAATTCCGTCATTACCGACTTGGACTAAAGGGGGGCATGGTCCAATGTGCCCCTCTTCATAACGGACGTCCTTTCTTTAAAACGCCTCACAAGATTCGGTAACGAGATGTTGTCTTCTACGCACCAACCACATAAAGCCATGCATTAAAAGGAATGGCGACGCATATATGCGCCAAGAAAAAAGAGGAAGCCTATGCCACACAGCATAAGGCTTCCTCTTTTTTCGTCACAGTTTCGGAAAGCAGCGATGGTCAATGCCGCTTAACATACATAGCCCACACCCTATTTCTTAAACATGAAATAGACGGCCAAAATCAAGAAAATGAAGGCTATGAGGTGATTGAGTCGGAATGTCTCGTTATGGAAGAAGACGAGGGTGAAGACAGTGAAGACGCTCAACGAGATAACTTCTTGAATGACCTTGAGTTGCACGAGGCTGAAGGGACCATCATTCCCAACATACCCAATGCGATTTGCTGGCACTTGGCAACAATATTCAAACAACGCTATTCCCCAACTAATGAGGATGATAGCTATGAGCGACAGCCCACTACCCCATTTCGTCTGTGAGATTTTCAAGTGACCATACCACGCCATCGTCATGAAGCTGTTGGAGACGAGGAGCAGCAGGATTGTATATAACGCTTTCATCTTTTTATGGTTAAGTTTCAAAAGTAAGCCCCCTCCTGCCTTTTTCGCAAGAGAGGGCGGTAACTATTTGGTTGGCATAGCCTTACGACTTCGTTACCAACATTATCGTTTTAGTAGGAGACGGCGAAAAGTACGCGCTGGTGAGAAGGCGCGCCTGTGAGGACGCATTTGCCCTCTTCAGGCTCATTGCCAAGGGGCACGCAGCGGATGGTAGCCTTAGTCAGCTCCTTAATGCGAACCTCGGTCTCGGTCGTTCCGTCCCAGTGAGCGGAGATGAAACCACCCTTGTTCTTGAGGACTTCCTTGAACTCGTCAAAGGTGTCGACACGAGTGATATGGGCGTTGCGGTAGTCGAGTGCCTTCTTGTAGATGTTGGCCTGGATGTCGTCAAGGAGGGCTGCGAGCCTATCCTCGATGCCGTCGAGGCTCATCTGCATCTTCTCCATCGTATCGCGACGATGAACCTCACCCTCGTTCTTCTCGAGGTCGCGCGGTCCAAGGGCGATGCGGATTGGGAAGCCTTTAAGCTCGTACTCGGCAAATTTCCAACCCGGCTTCTTCTTGTCGTTGTCGTCAAAGAGGACGGAGATGCCCTTCGCACGAAGGCGAGCGACAATCTCGTTAGCCTTGGCTGCGATGGCGGCGCGCTCCTCGTCTTTCTTGTAGACAGGCACGATGACGACCTGCGTAGGCGCAAGTTTTGGAGGCAAGACGAGACCATTGTCGTCCGAGTGGGCCATGATGAGCGCACCCATAAGACGCGTAGACACGCCCCACGATGTTGCCCAGACGTAGTCGCTCTTGCCCTCACGGTTCATGAATGTGACGTCGAACGCCTTGGCGAAGTTCTGACCAAGGAAGTGCGACGTGCCGCTCTGGAGTGCCTTGCCATCTTGCATGAGAGCCTCGATGGTATACGTGTTGAGGGCTCCGGCAAATCGCTCGTTGGCTGTCTTTACGCCCTTGATGACGGGCACGGCCATGAAGTTCTCAGCGAAATCGGCATATACCTCAAGCATCTTGCGAGCCTCAGCCTCCGCCTCCTCGCTTGTCTCGTGCGCCGTATGGCCCTCCTGCCAAAGGAACTCTGCCGTACGGAGGAAGAGGCGCGTGCGCATCTCCCAACGGACGACGTTGGCCCACTGGTTGCAAAGGATAGGGAGGTCGCGGTAGCTCTGAATCCAGTTCTTATATGTGTTCCAAATGATGGTCTCAGATGTAGGACGGACGATAAGCTCCTCTTCGAGCTTAGCAGTCGGGTCGACCTCGACGCCTGAGCCATCCTCGGCCGTGCGGAGGCGATAGTGCGTCACGACGGCGCACTCTTTGGCAAAGCCTTTGACGTGGTCGGCCTCACGGCTGAAGAACGATTTGGGGATGAATAGAGGGAAATAGGCGTTGTGGTGACCCGTGGCCTTAAACATGTCGTCGAGGGCGCGTTGCATCTTCTCCCAGATGGCGTAGCCGTAGGGCTTGATGACCATGCAGCCTCGGACAGCCGACTGCTCGGCAAGGTCGGCCTTAACTACCAAATCGTTATACCACTGCGAGTAGTTCTCGGCACGTGGCGTCATTTCTTTTGCCATTTTTATGCTGTGAATATGTATGTTTCTCAGTAATGTAAGTCGCCGCAAAAGTACTTAAATAATTTATGTTGGGTGACTTAATACGACGGATTTGCAGCGTTTTAGGGCGTCATGATGCCTCCGATAGTCTGTTGGGGAATATTTTGTGGGCTGAACCTTCGCTTCAAGTCGTTACTGTTCGCCTCTCCAACGCCCTCTCGCAAGACAAGAAAACCAATGCTTTAGTACCCAATAGATTAAAAAATTGCATAGTTGAGGCAAAAAAATCGGCGTTTCACCGTTTAAAGGTGAAATATCGTTGCGTAGTTGTTTAAAAGACTTATATTTGCGCTGTGGTTTTTAAGCAAGAGCGTCTCTTGGCCTCAATGCCATCCATAAATATTAATACAGTAAAGAGATGAACAAGACACAGTTAATCGACAAGATCGCAGAAAAATCCGGCCTTACGAAAGCCGATTCCAAGAAAGCCCTCGACGCTTTCATTGAGGCAACCGCTGAGGCTCTCAAAAATCCTCAAGACGGCAAAGTAGCCCTCGTAGGCTTCGGCGCATTCAGCGTTTCCGAGCGTGGCGAGCGCAAGGGCCGCAACCCTCAGACCAAGCAGGAGATCATCATCCCTGCTAAGAAGGTCGTCAAGTTCAAGGCCGGCAGCGAGCTGGAGGAGAACCTCTAATCCCACAGAGAGATAAGACTCATTTAAAATAAGAGCCGCCCGGCCCGGACGTCATCTCCGGTCCAGGCGGCTTTTCACAATTTCATACCACCACCCTTGTCGGTAGACATCTCAACACCCTCCGATGCGCAACTGGCCGCTTTTAACGCACTCGACCCTCAAAAACGCATCGACCTCATCCAACCGTTCGTCAACGACAACCGTGTCGCCACGCTCCGCAACGCCCTCGCCCGACGCACACGCCACGTGACAATAGCACTGGAGAACATCTTCCATAGCCAAAACGCCAGCGCAGTCCTCAGGTCTTGCGACTGTTTCGGCATTCAAGACGTCACTGTCGTCGAAAACAGCAACCTCTTCAACGCCAGCAATGGCGTAGCACGCGGCGCATTTAAGTGGCTGACCTACCATAAGTTCGACACGACAGACTTCAACACCCCTGCCGCCTACGAGTTTCTCCACTCCCAAGGCTACAAGATCGTCGCCGCATCCCCACACCCAGGCCACGATGTCAGCCTCTACGACCTCGACGTCACAAAAGGAAGAATCGCCGTCGTCTTCGGAGCCGAGAAGGTCGGTCTCACCCAATGGGCAATGGACAACGCCGACGTCCGCATGGCAATCCCAATGTACGGCATGACCGAGAGTTTCAACATATCCGCCAGCGCGGCCATCACGATGAGCCACCTGCGCCGACAAATCGACGAGCGCATGTCTCCCGATGAGTACCAACTCTCCGAAACCGAACAAACCGAGATATTCTCCTACTGGCTACTCGCCTCTATCCGCGACGCCAACAATGTCCTTCAAAGAATCTTACACGTTAACTAATTCATACCCCAACACGATGAAAAGAGCCCTCACAGCCATAGCTGCCGCCGCCCTCGTCTTGACAGCCTGCAATAACCAATCTGCAGAGAACGCCTGCGTAATCAAAGGCACAATTCAAGGATGGCAAGATGCAGACACTCTGATTATTAGTGAGTTGTCAAGCATGAACATCAGCAACATCGACACTGCCGTAATCAAAGATGGCGAGTTCTATTTCGAGTTCGCCCCCCAAGCCCCAGGTCAGATGCTCTACGTCCTGCCTCTCGTCAAGGGCGAGCCTCATGCCGCCTACGCTGTCATCTGCGAACCAGGCACTTTGTTCGAAATGACAGTGCCGGAAGATCCCGAGGGTCTGCCTTCTTTCACCGACAGCAAGAGCAACTCCGCATGGGCCGAGCTGCAAGGTAACGGCAAGAAATTCAGCGCAATGGCTGAGCCTCTCATGCGCACTCTCCAAAACCCGTCCATCTCCGACGAGGAGCATAACAAGGCTGCGCAAAAGATCGACTCCCTAAACGCAGAGCTCAACAAGCTATACGCCAGCTACATCATCGACAACATCCCGTCTTTCTTCAGCGACCTGCTCTTCGGTGAAATCGACATGTTCCTCGAAGATAGCCTCCGCAACACAATCCTCGACGCCATGGAAAAAGAAGGAATGGCAGAAATGCCCAACTTCTCCCGCATCAGGACACGCGTTCTGCTCAACAAACTCACCGAGCCGGGCAAGAAGTTTACCGACTTCACGCAAACCGACGCCGACGGCAACCAAGTCCGCCTCTCCGATGTCGTCAATGCCAACAAACTGACTCTCATCGACTTCTGGGCTTCTTGGTGCGGACCTTGCCGATACGAGATGCCCAATGTCGTCAAGGCATATGAGCAATTCCACGGCAAAGGTCTCGAAATCGTAGGTGTGTCGCTCGACGACAACCGCGACGCATGGCAGAAAGCCGTCAAGGATTTGGGCATGAAGTGGATACAAGTCTCCGACCTCCAAGGATGGAGCAATGGTGCCGCCCAAGCCTATCTCGTTGAGTCCATCCCCAGCTGCGTCCTCATCGGTCAAGATGGTGTCATCATCTGCAAGAACCTCAGAGGCCAAGAGTTGATCGACAAGATCGCCGAGATTTTGAAATAAGCGCATGTTAGATATTCTGCTCGCCATCGTTGGCATCGCTGTCGTCATTTGGGGTGCCGACCGCCTCACGTCGGGGGCCGTCGGCATCGCCGAGAGGTTGAGGATTCCGCAACTCATCATCGGTCTGACAATCGTCGCCATGGGCACTTCAGCCCCCGAGCTGTTCGTAAGCCTCGTGTCCGCCCTTGCAGGCACTCCAGACATGGCCGTCGGCAATATCGTCGGCAGCAACATTTTCAACATTCTGGTCATCGTTGGCGTCACGGCTCTCGTGGCACCAATGGCCATAAGCCGACCGACCGTCAGACGCGACCTCCCCGTATGCGTCGTTTCGGGCATCCTCTTTGGCGCAATTTGCGTCGACGGGGTGGTTTCCCGCCTCGAATCCGCCGTCCTGTTCGTCTGCTTCATAGCCTACCTCGCCTACACAATCCGCGAGGGCAAGAAGGGAGCCTCCGCAGCCAATGAGTCTGCCGACGTGAAGCCCATGAACACCTGGCTCGCCATATTCTTCATCGTCATCGGACTCGCCTGCCTCATAGGCGGCGGCTACGTCTTCGTCCTCGGAGCCACGGGAATAGCTAAAGCCCTCGGAGTGAGCGACGCCGTCATCGGCCTCACGATTGTAGCCGGAGGAACATCCCTCCCCGAGCTCGCCACCAGCGTCGTTGCAGCGCGCAAGGGCAATAGCGAAATAGCCATCGGCAACGTCATCGGAAGCAATATTTTCAACGTCCTGATGATCATTGGCTTGACAGGCCTCATAACACCAATGACCATCGTCGGCGTGACCATGATCGACATCGCCGTAATGGCCTTGTCCGGCTTCCTCCTTTGGATGTTCTGCTACACCAAGTACACCGTCGAACGATGGGAAGGATTCGTCCTCGTCGCCGCCTACGTGACGTACATATGGTGGCTGATTCATTGCCTCTAATGGGTCACCAAAGCCGCTCGCCACAAGGTTTTTACCCCGATTTTTAGTAATTTCGCAAGAGACAATTTAACCACTCACGAAAAATGAAAATTGCACTTATAGGCTACGGCAAAATGGGAAAGACGATTGAAGAAATCGCCATCAGCCGCGGTCACGAGATAACGGAGAAAATCGACATCACTCTCCCCGGCTCCTTCGACAGCGAAGGCTTCAAAAACGCCGACATAGTCATCGAGTTCACCACTCCCAAGGCTGCTTTCGACAATTACCAAAAATGCTTCGCCCGCAACAAGGCCGTCGTAAGCGGAACGACAGGTTGGCTTCAGCACCTCCCCGAAATCCAAAAGGCTTGCGACAATGGGGCGCACACGTTCTTCTACTCCTCAAACTACAGCCTCGGAGTCAACATCTTCGCTGAAATCAACCGCCAACTCGCCAAGCTCATGAACAGGTTCCCAGACTATGCGCCATCCATGGTCGAGACCCACCATATCCACAAGCTCGACGCTCCAAGCGGCACAGCCATCTCCCTCGCAGAAGGCATCATAGACAATATGGACCGAGTCGACGGATGGCTACTCGACCGTACCATCTATACCGCCGGCGACAAACCGACCGTCGTCGCCAACGAAAACATCCCTGCCGACAAACTCCCCATCACTTCCCTCCGCGAGGGCGAAGTCCCTGGCATCCACACCATCCGCTACGAAAGCCCCGACGACTTCATCGAGATCACTCATAGCGCAAAAAGCCGACGAGGCCTCGCTCTCGGTGTCGTCTTGGCTGCCGAATTTACCCTCGGCAAGAAGGGCTTCCTCACGATGAAGGACATGCTCGGTTTCTAACCCCTTTGGTCAAGTCTCATAAATGAGAAAGTTTAACGAAATACCTACTGCCGACTGGATTAAGACCGCACTGGTCGTAATCCTATACCTCCTCATCGTCCTCTGGACTGGCAACGCTTGGCTGCTGTTCCTGCTCCCAATCGTTTTCGACATCTATTCCACAGAGGTCATCCCTTGGGGCTTTTGGAAAAGGGCAAAAAAAGACGGCAAACGCCCTTCCCTCATCGTCGAATGGCTCGACGCCATCATCTTCGCACTCGTAGCAGTCTATCTTGTAAACATTTTCCTCTTCCAAAACTACAAGATCCCGACATCCTCTCTCGAAAAGTCACTCCTCGTCGGAGACCACCTCTTCGTAAGCAAGTTCAACTACGGTCCCCGTATGCCGAACACTCCCATCAGCGTACCTCTGACCCAAAACACGATGCCTTTCACAACGTCCACCCCCTCCTACCTTGAGTGGCCAATGTGGGACTACCATCGCCTCGCAGGAACAGATAGCGTACGCCGTGGCGACATCGTCGTCTTCAACTTCCCCGCAGGCGACACCGTCTGCATCAACATGACAAACCCCGACTACTACTCCATCGCGCTCATCCGCGGCTTCAACAACATCAGCCAAGATGCCAAGGCGCAAGAGGTTCTCCGCAGCAAGACAACCGCCTGGGAGCGCAACCACTACGTCATGGATGTCGGCAGAAAGTCCATCAAGCAACCATCTTCGCCCCTCAGCGAGATAGTATGGCGACCCGTCGACAGACGCGACTGCTATGTCAAACGATGCGTCGGCATGCCTGGCGACTCACTATCAGTCGTCCATAACACTGTGTACATCAACGGTCAAGTCGAAGAAGACTACCCCGACGTCCAACATAATTATTACGTCACCACAAACGGGCAGCTCCTCAACGATCGTTTCTTCGACAATCTCGGCATCTCTGGCGAGGATCGCCGCCAAGCAGGTCTCGGTCCCACATACGTAATCCCTCTCACTCGCGAGAAAGCAAAGGCTGTCAGCCAAATGCAAATCGTCAAGGAGATAAAAATCGATGAGGACGAAGCCGACTCGCTCGGTCTGAGCGTCTACCCCTACAGTCCAGACTACCCTTGGAGCCGCGACAACTTCGGTCCCGTCTGGATTCCCAAGCGTGGCGCTACAATCCAGCTCAACCCTACCAACGCCCTCCTCTACGAGCGCGCCATCACGGCCTATGAGGGCCACACCCTCGATGTCATCGACGGCAAGGTCTTCGTCGACGGGCAAGAGACCAGCTCCTACACCTTTGCGATGGACTATTTCTTCATGATGGGCGACAACCGTCACAAGTCCGCCGACTCGCGCTACTGGGGCTTCGTGCCCGAGGACCATATTATCGGCCGTCCCCTCTTCGTATGGCTCTCTCTCGACCCCGACAAGAGTTTCCCGTCAAACATCCGTTGGGAAAGGTTCTTCAAGACCGATTTTGACCGTCGATAAGCAGCCATCATAAAACCATGGCGACAAGAAAAGACATCAAAAGACCACTTGAAAAACGCAGGCTCATCAAGGGCGTAATCGTCGGCGCCATTATTGCGGCCGCCCTTATTTGGATTCGTTCCTACGCCCTGCTCCTCCCCCTCTGCCTCGGCGTTTGGATCTACATCTCGACCTACGCCTTCACTCATTTCGCATCATGGGTTGAAGACCGCACCCCTTTCAGCAAGACTTTATTATCCTGGAGTCTTGCAATAATCTTCGGTGTCGCGGGTGTCTCCTATGTCGTCACGTTCGTCTTCTCGCTCTCGACAATATCCACCCCCGATGCGGGAACTCATCTCTGCCTCGTTGACAAGATGCACTACGGCGTGCCATGCGACACCGCCAATGCGTCAACATACTACCGGACGCACAAACTCGGTCGTATCTCACGCAGCGACATGGCTCTCGTCAACACTCCTATCGGCCCCTTGGCTCTGAAGATCGTCGCCCGCCCAGGCGATACCGTCACCATCACCGATGCAGCCCTCTTCGTCAATGGGCAACTGTCTGACAAGTCCGACCGCCCGACAGCCCTCTTCAAACTCCGCCCCCATACGCCATACTCTATA
This sequence comes from Bifidobacteriaceae bacterium, assembly GCA_963607345.1. Taxonomy (GTDB): domain Bacteria; phylum Bacteroidota; class Bacteroidia; order Bacteroidales; family Marinilabiliaceae; genus W3P20-009. The sequence continues at coordinate 46,113 of CAVDBL010000004.1, read as the reverse complement.
AAACGTCAAATGAGCGAAGCGGTGGCAGATGTTGAAGGCAAAGCGCAAGTGTCAGTCGAGGACTCCTCAACCATCCGACTGCCAATAGCAAGACGTGAGGGTGAATGGAAAGCCTACACCTATGCCACCATTTTCCGAAACATGGACGATGATCGGATATTTCCATGGAACGTGGCATATCAATGGAACGCCTACCAATGGGGACCCTTCCGACTGCCCAAGCAAGGTGACGTCATCAGCCTCACCTATGCCAACACGATGCTCTACGGCCCTCTCGCCAAACGCTTTGAAGGCACGGAGCTCAAGCCTCAAAAGGGGGCTTCCTACACCTTCAAGCTGAGCTACTACATGACGCTTAATAATAATAGGGACGTGATCGCCGATAGTCGTCAGTTCGGTCCGACCCCCGAAAACCACATAATCTCACACATCATAAAGCTCTGACAATGAAAAAGTTTATTCTCTGCGCCATATCTGTCGTCCTGCTCACGCTCTCATCATGCGGCAAGAACGAAAGTGCTGCCAATACCGAGACCGAAACAACAGGTCAACTCATCAAAGTCAAGCCACAGGAGCTCAAAAACGCCATCCAGCTCATCAGCGATGATTGGATGCTCTTGGCCGCAGGCGACTCGACCGACTTCAACGAGATGACCATCAGTTGGGGCTCCATGGGTGAGCTGTGGGGAAAAGACATAATGACGGTCTTCGTCGATACCACAAGATACACCTACAAGTACATGCAGTCCAGCGACTTTTTCACTCTCTGCGGATTTCCTGAGAAGTACCACGATGACCTCCAATTCCTCGGCACCCACTCGGGTCGCAACGGCAATAAGCTCGCCAGCACCAGCCTCCATGCCACGTTTACCGATAACGGCGCTCCCATCTTCTCCGAGGCAAGCGTCGTAATCGAGTGCCGCAAGATTTACGACCACAATTTTGACCCTGCCGCCATGACAGGCTCCGCCAAAGGCTTCTACAATGAGCGTGGCTCCGTTCACGCCGTCTTCATCGGAGAGATTGTAAACGCTTGGATGATTAAGTAAAATGAGTACGCTCCGCAACGCCTTACTGCTCGCCGCAGTCTCCTTGTCCCTCTCGGTCTCAGCCCAACGCCTTGACCGCCAAGGTTATATAGCCAAATATAAAGATTGGGCAATTGAAGAGATGGAACGCACGGGCATCCCTGCGAGCATCACCCTCGCACAAGGTATTCTCGAGAGCGATTGCGGAAACTCTGACCTCGCCGTCGAGGCAAATAACCACTTCGGCATAAAATGCCACTCATCATGGAGTGGCGACACCAAGTACAAGGATGACGACCGCAGCCAAGAGTGCTTCCGCAGCTACCCCTCAGCCTTCGACAGCTTCCGCGACCACAGCGACTTCCTCACCAACACCAAACGCTACGCCACACTCTTCCAACTCGAAAAGACCGATTACAAAGGCTGGGCCAATGGTCTCAAAGCTTGCGGCTACGCCACGGAGCGCACCTACGCCACCCGCCTCATAAACATCATTGAGGATGAAGGCCTCTACGCCTACGACACAGCCGAAGGCCGTCAATCAGCAAACAACAACGCTGATGTCAGTGACAAGAAAGGCAGCAATAATGTTGTCAACCGCAAAGACAGCTCTTCGTCCGATGACTCCTACGCGCCATCGCGCCAATCTTTCGGCTCCAAAACTTTCGAGATTAATCCTCTGCCTCCTCACGAGGTCATGTACAATAATGGCGTGCGCTATGTCGAGCTGTCCAAAGCCGACACCTTCGAGAGCATCGCATCCGAGTTCCACCTCATGACGTGGGAGCTCTTCAAGTACAACGACCTCTCCTCCAATGCCAATATCTCCGACCTCACCTTCATCTACCTGCGTCCCAAGCGCAACCGCTCACACCCCGACTGCGCCACATACACCGCCAATGAGGGCGACACCATGTGGAACATCGCCCACTCCTACGGCATCAAGCTCCGTAAGCTCCTGAAGCGAAATGGCATGGTTCAAGGTCAAGAGCCAGAAGCTGGCCAAGAGATAAAACTTAGATAACAAACGAACGCCATGGACAATCTCGGAATCTGCACATACGGGCTCATCCCCATCCGCGCCCTCCCCTCCGAAGCCGCTGAGCAAACCTCCCAACTAATCTTTGGCGAGGCATACGAGATTCACGAGACCATCGGGCGTTGGACTCTCATTCGCACCCTCTTCGACAATTACGAGGGGTGGGTCGATTTCAAATTGCCACAAACGCAATCACACGACTTCATGCGCCAGTGGCTCGACTCGCCATCCGTCACCTCCCCCACCCCACTCGCTTTCGTCCATCGCCATGGCGACCTCCAGCCCATGCCCGTGACAGGCGGATCCGAGTTCCATCTTGTCTCAAACGCCTCCTTCCCAATCGGCGACAAGGTCTACTACTTCATCACCGACATCAAGTCTGCCCGCCAACCATCCGACGCCGTCGATGCTGCCCTCCAATTCTATGGAGCCCCATACCTGTGGGGCGGCAGGACATTCTTCGGCATAGATTGCTCAGGCCTCTCACAGATAGCCTACAAGATCTGCGGCAAAACCCTTCCACGCGACGCCTCACAGCAAGTCCACCTCGGCACTGAAGTCCCCGTCTCCCAAGCCAAGCGCAACGACCTCGCTTTCTTCCAAAAGCCCGACGGGCGCATCTGCCACGTGGGCCTTTGTATGGGCGATGGCAAAATCCTCCACTCCTCAGGCTCTGTCCGGATAGACAACCTCGATAGTGAAGGCATATACAATGAAGAACGTCAAAAATACACACACAAACTATTATGCATAAAACACTTAGACTAAAGGTCGCCGCCATTGCGGCATCTCTCTCTCTCAGCCTCTCGTCCGTCGCCCAAGACGCTGAACCATTCTGGCTCGGAGCCGACATCAGCGGAACGACAGAGCTTGAGGCTCGCGGTGGCAAGCTCTACAATGCCAAAGGCGAATTGCGTGAGAATACAGCCCTCATGTACGAACTTGGGCTAAACGCCATACGCCTCCGCGTGTGGGTCAATCCCGAAGGCGGATTCTGCAGTCCAGCCGACGTCCTCATAATGGCAAAACGTGCCAAGTACTACGGACTTCCCGTAATGATCGATTTCCACTATAGCGACTGGTGGGCCGACCCTGCACACCAGACAGTACCGGCAACGTGGCAATACCTCAACCAATATGAGCTGAAAGAGGTTCTCCGCAACCATACGCGCAACACCCTCAAGATGCTCCGCGACGCCGATGTCGATGTCCGCTGGGTGCAGGTTGGCAACGAGACCAGCAACGGCTTCATCTGGCCTAAAGCCAAGGCTTCCGAGAACATGCAAGCCTACGCCGAGCTTACGCAAGTAGGCTACGATGCCGTAAAAGAGGTCTACCCCGAAGCCCAAGTCATCATCCACCTCGACGGCGGAAGCGACCCGACGCACTGCGATTTCATCTTAGGCGGTCTCCAAGAATACAACACCAAGTGGGACGTCATCGGACTGAGCGTCTACCCCTATTGGGACCATAAGGCAGGCACGACAGAGACCGACCAGGAGACTCTCGACAAATTCTCCGCCAACATTGTCTACCTTGCAAAGAAATACGGCAAAGATGTCATCGTCGTCGAGACTGGCGTTGAGGCCGCACGCCCTGCCGAAGGCAAAAAACTCCTCGCCGACATCATCCACTACGCAAAAGACAAGACCGAAGGCCACTGCCATGGAGTCTTCTATTGGGCGCCCGAAGCCGAAGGCGGCTACGCCCTCGGAGCATCCCACAATGGGCATATAACAGAGATTATGGAAGCCTTCACCGAGGCTGCTAAAAAATAATTTCCCTCGCCTATTGCAAATCCCACTCCTTTACCATAATTTTGCATCGTCAAAGTCAAAGAGATGCGACTAAGACATGCAAGATGGCCGATTCGTCTAACGGTTAGGACATCAGATTCTCAATCTGGCAATAAGAGTTCGATTCTCTTATCGGCTACATCCAACGCTCCCGAGCTTCCTATGAGGCTCGGGAGTTCTTGTTTTTATACTGCACACAACCTTCCCTCCCCTCTCAAGTTTCTCTCCCGACAAGACAATATTTTTCCTATCTTCGTAGTAAACAGAATAAAAACAGACATCTCGATATATGAAGTTTACCGAGAACCACAAGCTTGGCGACATCCTCTCAGAACACTACCAGATTCTCCTCCTCCTTAGCCGCTTCGGCATAAGTCTCGGTGTCGGAGACAAGACTGTTGGGCAGGTCTGCCAAGAGGCAGGTGTCGACTGTCCGACATTCCTCGCCGTAGTCAACTACGTCGCCACTTCAGACAGCACCCTATACCACCAAGTTAAAGTAAGCGCCATGATGAGCTTCCTGCGCGAAGCCCACCATTACTACACCGACTTCCTCCTCCCCGAACTGCGCAACAAACTGGAGAAAGTCGTAAGTGGAGTAAGCGACACCACGATGTCCGAACTCGTCCTGCGACTTTTCGACACCTACGCCACGGCAGTCAACCGCCATCTCGCCTACGAGAATAAGGTTCTCTTCAACTACGCCAACCGCCTGAACGAAGGAGAGGAGGGTCTCGACGCCTTCAACCTCTCCAACTTCATCAGCCAGCACGACAATATCGACACCCACCTGCTGGAACTGAAGAACGTGATGATCCGCTACTTCCCGTGCGAAAACCGAGCCCGCGAAGTCCACCAAGTCCTATATGACATCTTCGGTTTCGAGGCCGACCTGCGCAGCCACTGCGACATCGAGGACAATCTCTTCATCCCTTCACTCGTCGACATGGAGCGTCGGGCCAAGAACATAAAAAAGTAAAAGGAGGCAAGCAAAATGGCACAGCAGACGACACTTAAAATAGCCGTGGCTGAAGAGAGCGTGGTTGTGCGAATGGGCATCCTCGCCACCCTCAAAAGACTCCTTGGAGGCGAAGCCACTTACCTTGAAGTGGCAGAGCCCGACGACTTAGAGACCCGTCTCGCCTCTTTCGTTCCGACGGTCGTGATGGTATCACCAACTTTCGGCGGGCGGTTCGACATCTGCGCATGGAGAGACAAGACCGACCTCTACGCCCGCGGCGCACGCTTCGTCGCCCTCATGAGCCAAGTTGTAGCAAGCCCCCTTTGCCTCGGCTACGACGCTCAAATCAGCATTTTCGATACAGAGGACGACATCATGGCTCTCATCGACCAGCTGCGCGGACGAGACGCCGAGAGCGCCTCCGATGCCAACGGCGAGACCCTGTCCGAGCGCGAGAAGCAAGTGGTGCGAGGCGTCGTAAGCGGCATGGCAAACAAAGAGATAGCCGACCAGATGAACATATCAGTCTACACAGTCCTCACCCACCGACGCAACATAGCGCGCAAGCTAAACATCCACTCGTCAATAGCCCTCGCCATCTACGCCATAAGCAACAAACTTGTGGCAGTAGATGAAGTCAAGTGACGCAATAACGACCAGCATAAACGTGAGAGGCAGGCTACACTTTCGCAGCCTGCCTCTCCTTTTTATTATTGCCATGCCATACTCAGGCACGGATCTACATACCTTGCGGTTCAGAGCCTTTAGCTTCTGCCTTTTCCTGCATGCGTGCGTAACAAGCGGTGTCGCAAAGGATGACACCCTTGTCGGTAACTTTCTGCACGATGGTAGTGACCGTGGCACCACGACGAGGCATTGCCTTTGCCTTGCCCTCCTCATAGCCTGCCATGTTATATACGGGCCAGAAGCCCTTGCCAGCCGTAGGTAATTGGACGTAGACGCCACTTCTTGCGGCAAAGACCACCTTTGCGGTAAGGGAGTCGCCAGGTTTAAAGTAATCCTGCGGGCGGCGCGAAAGTCGAGCCTGCATCTCCTGCCATTTCGCCTTATCGCACAGCAAGATTTTCTGCTTACCTATCATGAAGATTACAACGTCCACCTCGTCGCCTTCCTCAGGCAACATAGGCGTTTCTCCTTCTGCGGCTGCCGAGATATGGCTCGCTTGCAAGAGCCCGTTTCCACCATGAGGCAGCGATACAAGTACGCCATCTTTAAGTTCATCGACAACTGTGCCATGTATCTCATCTCCTACATGATATACGTCTTTAAGCGTCGAGCCGACCTGAAGCTTTTGCAGGGCGTAGCGTGCGCGGTCGCATAGCGTATATCCTTGACGGCCTCCCCGCTCAACGACGGCCGACAACTTTGCTCCCAAACGGATGTTGCCTGCATCGTCGGGCATGACGATCATCTCACTCTTTTTGAGGAAACCAAGACCTCCCTTAGGAAGAGCCAACACGATACGCTCTCCGTCAAGGTCGGTTATCGTACCGGTAACTTCAGTACCAGCATGGTAGTGGCGCATGGCGACAGCCTTCATGGCTGGCTGCTGCGCAAACTCGGAAAGGAACATAGCCTCGACCTCGTCACGCCTGGTCTCCCATATCGACTTGTCGCATAATCCTAAGCGTCCACCAATATATACGACGACAGCATCAACCTCATCACCCTCTTGAGCCATGAGCCTGCCATCCCGGTCGGTCAGGTTCGGGAACATCTCCCTAAATGCCACACCCTGCAACCCGTCCGACCCTACATTAAAGTAGAGATAATAGCCGTGACCATTGCGGAATGAGACTCGCACCTCATCACCTACCTTATAGAGAGCTGCCGCCGATGGGGCGTCGGGGTCATTCCTCTTCATGTCCTCCACCTCGCTTGCCGGCATTTGCCATGCGTCATCAGGCTGGGGAACAGACTGGCGGATGCTGAAAAGGAGGCGATAGTGGTCCATGTCTGCCCCGAGGAATACGGCATCGACAGTGTCACCACGGCTCAAGACGTCGGCTGCCGAGTCTATTTGTCGCCACATCACCTCATTGCGCCATACGACACCCTCAACCTTGTCGGGTAAAGATATAATGACACGGTCGTCGGACACGTCTGCCACTTGCGCCAAGAAAGCGTCGCCAACATTATGGTCGGCAAGGAACGCCATCATTGGAATGTAACGTTGGGCTGTAGAGACGACGGGGCGAAGCATCTCACGACGCTCACGCTTGCGGATCTTATCCTCGCCGCATAGGCGGATGTAATCCTTGGTGGCGGAGACACCTACCGTCACATGCTCGCCCCTGCGGTATGCGCGAGGTTGGTCGTCGGGTCCCTTGTCCATCAAGTACGCAGGCATGAAACCTTGACCACCCCTATTGAGCGATACGTATATGCCGTTGTCCTGCACTCGCGACACGACGCCTTCGAGGACGTCGCCCACCCTGTAGGTAGGTGTCTTTTCTCCCGAGGAATTAGGATTGGCATTATAGTTTGTAATATTGCCGCTTCGCTTGCGCGACTTAACTTGGCTGAGGTCTATTCGCCCTACGACTTTAGGTCCCGCTGCCACAGAAGGCTCGGGTTCGGGCTCTGCTGATGGCTTGAACTCAGGCTGTCGGGGGGCGGCGTCATCACCGTCGCCGAGTCGGACAGGCTGCCCAAGCTCCTTAATCGTAAGGGACACTGTATCGCCAACATTGACCACAAAGTCTCCATCCGCGTCGCAAAGCGACTGTGCGCAATACTTTGGCACATAGCCGAACCGCCCGTTGGGCAGAGAGACTGATAGTCCGTTAGCCTGAATCTTTCTGACGACGCAATCGACAGCGTCGCCTACATTAAGAGCGTTTGCCATAGTCTGTAAACATCTCCCTTTGAAATCCTTGCGCCCCACCAAGCGTCGAGGAACTATATATACAAATCACTTCATTTTTTGCTGACCATAAAGCCTGCCGCTGCTGGTGGATATTGGCGGACGGGGCAAAGACAAAGATGCAAAAAATCCACATTTTCAGCAAGAGGGCGAACGAGACGAACAGAAGAGTGGCACAACAATGCAACATCTATGCACTCTATTGGGCTTGCGGTTCAAAACGCATCAGCGTATTTCTTGCTAAATTCGTAATACGTAAATAAAATACTTATCCATGCTCCTTAAAAGAACACTTGCGGGCATCGCAGCGATGCTGCTCTCCATCACATTCGCTCAGGCACAAGAGAGCGAGACTGTCACCATCAAAGGGCCCAATGCGCCTATAAGCGCCGTATACCATAAACCATCCACCTTGGCAGAGGGAGCCAAGTGCCCGATAGCCATAATATGCCACGGCTTCGGCAGCAACAAGGAGGGCGGACTTGGACGCCAAGTGGCAGTGGAGCTTGAGAGGCGCGGCATCGCCACGTTGCTGTTCGACTTCGCAGGCAGTGGAGCGAGCGTCACCGAGAAGTTCAAGTTCGTCAACATGACCGTGCAGACCGAGGTAGAAGACCTTGAGGCTGTCATCAAGTACGCCCGCAAGTTGCCGTTTGTAGACGGCATCGCCCTTGTCGGTCACTCGATGGGCGGAGCAGTCAGCCTCTTGGCTGCGGCAGACATGGGTAAGAAGCGCGTCAAGTGCCTCGCCATGATGGCTCCTGCTGTAGTTCTTGCCGACGATGCGGCCCGGGGCATCATATTTGGCATTCCATTCAACCCTTCTGACCCACCATCGCGTCTGGAGCTTATGGGCGGTCAGCAGTCCATCGGTCGCAAGTATATAGAGAATGCGCAAGAGACTGACTTCCTTCTTGAAGCCACTAAGTACCGCGGAGCCTCGCTCATCATCTGCGGCACTGCAGACAATGCGGTTCCTTTCACCTACGGCAAGTACCTGCAACGCGCATTGCCTAACTCAAAACTTATACTTCATAAGGGAATGGACCATTCAATGATGACCCCTGGCGACGCTGAGAGTCAAGCAAACGTGACCCGCGAGGTGGCTGACTTCGTTGCCAGCCAATTCTAATTATTATCGAGGGCGTTGTGGCGCAGGCTGCGCGGCGACGCCCCCATTTCTCTCTTCACATATTTGCCGAAGAATGAGAGGTTCTTGAAACCGCTCATCTCGGCAATTTCTTTTACCGTAAGCTCGGGGTCGCAGAAGAGGCGACGGAGTTTGCGCGTAACCTTTTGGCTTATTATCTGCCTTGCCGTCATTCCAGTCTGCGCCTTGCATATTGTAGAGAGGTACTTTGGCGTCACGCAAAGTTGGTGAGCGTAGACAGTCACTTCGCGGGTGGCGGGAGTCATGTCCTCTGCCAGATCTATGAAACGATTAACCAGTTGTTCGGCAGAGGTGAAGGTTGATGACATTGCGGAGTGACCGACAGCCCTGATTATGGCATCGTAGCAGCCGATGAGGACGGCCCTGATGAACAGGTCGAGAGCCTCGTGGGAGTGGGGACCTTGGACTTGCGTTGCTTTTTGTTGCAGATATTCAAAGTCCATGCGCAGTGACTGGGCATCTGCGTCTTGAAGCCTCACGACAGGATATGTCTCAAGGAGTTTCTTTGTGCTCCATCGGCTTCCGCCTATGAGGAGGAATTTTTCGAAATAGTCTGGCGAGAAGACGATGCCAAGGCTCTTGAAGTCGGCACTTGTCTTGACACTTTGGAAGAATTGCTTAGGATGGCAAATCATGAGATCGCCAGGCTGGACTTCGAGGGAGGTGGCGTCGGATTGCAGGAGTGAGGCGCATCCGCCAGTGCAGAGAATCCCCATGTAGACGTCGGACTGGAGCTTCATCTGGTCAACGTTCCGCAGCCCTCCTAATAGTGCCACTCGACCATCGGAATAGGTCACAAGGTCATGGGAATGTTCTACTATCTCGTTAAATGTAACTCTTCGTTCCATTGATAAGGTGTTGTTGAATTGGCTAACGCAAATTTCGTGAATAGTCGCTAAAAAGAATAGAAAAAGATGATTGATATTCTTTTATCAAACCATTCTTGCGAAGTATATGACACTTGAAGCCTTAAACTGCCACAACAGTTTACTAAATCATGTATCTTTTTGTGCGAGACACATGCGGGAACGAATAAGAGCGTCGGTCACGCTTTGCGACCGACGCTCTTGACTTTTATCTACGTGATGTAGGCTGCCCCTACTTCTCGTCGAAGCTCTTGTTGTATTGCGACATTGCGCGTGCGCTCATGCCCATGCTGGAGAAACCGCCATCGTGGAAGAGGTTCTGCATAGTGATCTTCTTGGTGAGATCGGAGAACATGGTGATGACGAAGTTGGCGCACTCGTCGGCGGAGGCGTTGCCGAGAGGGCTCATGCGGTCGGAGAAGTCCATGAGGCCATCGAAACCAGAGATGCCGGAGCCTGCAGTCGTAGCAGTTGGGGACTGGGAGATGGTGTTGATGCGGACGTGCTTCTCATGACCATAGATGTAGCCGAAGCTGCGCGCAATGCTCTCAAGGAGGGCTTTAGCGTCGGCCATGTCGTTATAGCCGTCGAAGGTGCGCTGCGCAGCGACGTAGGAGAGAGCGACAACGCTACCCCACTCGCTGATGGCGTCGGACTGGTAGGCGACCTGGAGCATCTTATGGAAAGATACTGCGGAGATGTCGAGGGTCTTATCTAAGAAGTTGTAGTCCAGATTGGTATACTCCCTTTTTTTTCGGACGTTGAGAGACATGCCGATGGAGTGGAGGACGAAATCGATCTTACCGCCAAGGACTTCTTGGGAACGAGCGAAGACGTTCTTGAGATCGTCGACATTGGTCGCGTCAGCAGGGATAAGCTCGGCGCCAGTGGCTTTGCTGAGGTCGATGACCTCGCCCATTCGGCAGGCGGCCGGGGTGTTGGAGAGGGTGAATACGGCACCTTGCTGTTTAGCCTTCTCAGCGACTTTCCAAGCTATGGATTTCTCGTTGAGGGCACCGAAGATGATGCCGCGCTTGCCTTCCAAAAGATTTTGTACCATTGTATCAGTTCTGTTTCCGAAGTTTTATAGCATTGCGAAATTAGCGTGTTTGGGAAAGATGGTTTCGCAAATTGTGTTAAGAGTGCATAAAACATTCGGAGTTTCAATGTGTTGCAAAAAAAGTGGAGAAGAAGATGTGGCGGGTATGTGAGAATACTCCATTTGCGGTATGGCTTCATCGAACAGTTGGGTATATATTCGCAACCAACTAATTTAAAACACAATGAAGAAAGAACTATTATCAGTCGCCCTCGCCGCAGTGGCAATATTCGTCACACAAGAGGCAAGTGGGCAATCGGAAGAAGGGAGCCGTATAAGGTTCGGCATCAGAGCCAATGGCAGCGTCACATATTTGAGTGACACGCATACGCTTGCGGACTATGCATCCATCAACCGTCCGACAAACTATGAGAACATGGCATTGCCAGGTGTTGGGGGCGGATTGAGCCTTGACATCACGACTGGCGGGTATTGGGGCATTGAGACGGGCGCATATTACCAAATGAGGGGCGTAGAATTTGATACTGACATCAAGTATGGCGACTGGTTGAGGAGCGACTTCACAGTCTTCACGACGGAGCTCAAATTGCGACTGCACTACGTACAGGTGCCAGTACTTGTGAGATTCCGCCATGGCATTGGCGCACGCCCTATAGAATGGGAGGCGAAGCTTGGCGGTTATGTGGCATACATAGCCGGAGGGCGTTTTTCTGTTGACACGAAGAGATGGCAGGCGGCAGACTGCTGCGCAGCACCCGAATGGGAGGACGTCACCCTCGAGCATCGTTCTTATGACGCATTTGACGAAGAGAAGATGTCGGAAGTGTGGAGCAAGTGGCTTGGGTATGACATAGATTACGCAAGCCGCAGAGTTGATGGTGGACTGATCGTGGGAGGAGGCGTCACCTTCTGGAGACATCTTTACGTAGGCATCTTGCTGGAGCAAGGCATCGTGGGGATCGTAAACGTCAAGAACTTCTTGGGAGACGACGACCACAAGCTACGCAACCAGAGCTTGTCACTGTCCGTCGGGTATAACTTTTAGCAAGGCTGGAGACCTACCGATAGCAGCGGCGGCAAATCGTGGAGATTTGCCGCCGCTTTGTTATCGCAATAGTAGAGCCATACTTACTTGACCAAGTGGAGAATGTGACCCATGCGTTCCTTCTTGGTGCGCATGTAGTACTCATTGTACTTGTTGGGCTGAATCTCTATGGGGACAATCTCTGAAATCTCGAGACCATAAGCCTCAAGCCCTACACGCTTAACTGGATTGTTGGTCAGGAGTCGCATGCGGTGGACGCCGAGCTCTTTGAGGATTGACGCACCTACGCCATAGTCGCGCTCATCGGGATCGAAGCCGAGGTGGACATTGGCATCGACGGTGTCGAGACCTTGCTCTTGGAGCTTGTAAGCCTCGATTTTTGCCATAAGACCTATGCCGCGACCCTCTTGGTTGAGGTATACCACGACACCTTTGCCCTCCTTCTCAATGAGCTGCATGGACTTATGGAGCTGCTCACCGCATTCACATCGCATAGAGCCGAAGATGTCGCCCGTCATGCAAGAGGAGTGGACTCGGACGAGAATGGGCTCGTCGGCTTTCCAAGAGCCTTTGATGAGGGCTATATGCTCCTTACCGTTGCTGGTCTGACGGAATGGGATGAGGCGGAAATCCCCATACTCAGTAGGAAGATGAACCTCACTGCCACGAGAGACAAGAGTCTCAGTCTTAAGACGATAGGCGATAAGATCCTTGATGGAGATGAGCTTTATGTTATGCTCCTTGGCGATGACGCGAAGCTGTGGAAGGCGAGCCATGGTGCCATCCTCATTCATGATCTCGATCAGCGCAGCAGCTGGTTGAAGACCTGCGAGACGTGCGAGGTCTATTGCAGCCTCGGTATGACCAGAGCGGCGTATTACGCCACGGTTTTGTGCGTAGAGGGGGTTGATGTGACCAGGGCGACCGAAGTCAGTAGGTTTGCTGGAGGGATCGGCGAGGGCGCGGATGGTGGCTGCACGGTCGTGGATGGAGACACCCGTGGTGCAACCTTCGAGGAGGTCGACGGAGACGGTGAAGGGAGTTCCGAGAATGGAAGTATTGTCACTTACCATATGTGGAAGTTCGAGCTGCTCGCATCGGTCAATAGAGAGGGGGGCGCAGAGTACGCCACGACCATTTTTGAGCATGAAGTTAACCTTCTCGGGGGTTATAAGCTCGGCCGCAGTGATGAAGTCGCCCTCATTCTCACGATCCTCGTCGTCTACGACTATGACAAATTCGCCACGTCGGAAAGCCTCGACGGCGTCTTCTATTTTATCCAGATGCTCTCGGGCGTCTGGTCTATTTTCGGTATCTATCATATATAGCAGTACTTTTTTCAGTGAGTGTTTTTGTCGCGTTGGAGACAGATGTATTTGCATTAGAACGCCGTTGGGTCGCCTTGCTCACGGCGTTTGCGGAGCTTGGCGAGATGACGCTTGCGGATTAAGTACTTAATCCTGTCGGCAATCTTGGCGTAGGCTTCGGAGCGGAAGAGGGCGGAGTCGGTTGCAGACTTGTATGTCAGGAAAGAGCCGATCATGAGTAGAACCGTCGTGGAGAGCCACATTCCGCACCATACAGGCCATACACCCTCGCGCGCCATTTTGGCGCCGAACGTGTCGATGACGTAGTAGAAGATGAAGAAGAGGACGGATATCACGATTGGGGTGCCGAGACCACCCTTACGGATTATGGCTCCAAGAGGAGCACCGATGAAGAAGAAGACCATGCAAGCCACGGGGAGAGAGAACTTGCGGTGCATCTCCATCTTATGTCGGTTGACCTTTATTTGCTCGTTGTCGAAACTAATCTGCTTGTCGTCGACGACTTGCTTGTTGCTTCTTGCGACGCGTAGCGCATTTTGCATTGCCGTCTGGAGCTTACGCGGAGTAAGGGAGTTCGTGAGGCTGTCGGCTTGGAGCATTTGGGCGGTATCGATGGCAAGGACAAAGAGGGAGTCGGACTTGTAGCGGAAATTCGCCTTCTTGAGCATGAAAGAACGCACGTCGGTGTTCAGTTGGCGAGTAAGAGAGTCGCATCGCTGAACGAGAGAATCGCGATCGTGATGGAGTTGTTGGAGATCCTTCATGCGGTCATTGGTCTTGAAAGCGTCCTCACTCGTGCGTGAGAAATCGAGACCATCGACTTTAATTTGGAAGACCTCACGAGCGAAAGCGTCGTGACGATACATTTGGCGGTCGCGTTCGGACATGCGCTTGCCGCCCGTAGTCACCTTCTCGTCATACGTTATGCCGTTATAGAGAGTGAGGCGAATCATGCCTGCCTTGCTATCGATGTCCATGAGACCAGAGTCGGCCATGGTGACATTGATGTTGCGGTTGATGCGGTCTCGGTGGTCGTGGATGATGAGGTCGTAGAGCATACCAGTCTTACGATCCTTGCGCGACACCTTGATGCGGAAACCGTCTACGCCATCGTAGTAGACCCTCTCTTTCAGTTCGAGCTCGGGGCGTTGCTGCTTGACGCTGTAGAGGAGCGAGTAGAACTTGAGATTGGCGACAGGCAGGACGTTGTTGGAGAACCAGAAGGCGGAAATGGAGACGAGACCAGTCACGACGATCATAGGCCTCATGATTCGGAAGAGGGAGATGCCACTGGCCTTCATGGCGGTAAGCTCGTAATTCTCACCGAGATTACCGAAAGTCATGAGGGAAGCCAGAAGGATGGCGAGCGGGAGCGCCATTGGGACGACCTGGAGCGCGACGTAGAAGAGCAGCTCGGCCATGACGCTGATTTCGAGACCCTTGCCTACAATATCGTCAACGTATCTCCACAGGCCCTGCATCACAAGGATGAAAAGCGAGATGAAGAAAGTCATGGCCAATGGGCCTGAGTAGTTGAGGAGGACGAACTTGTGAAGCTTTTTCATCGGGATGCCGAAACAGCGTCAAAGATAGTAATTTATATCTATTTTACGGCTGAGGCGAGGAAATCGGCGAAAGAGCGCGCATCCTCATCGAAGGAGTGGCTTGGCGTGAGGGCGTTGCCGTCGGGGTCTACGGCAACATAGAAAGGTTGGGTATTGGCACCGAACTTATGGTTTTGAAGGAAGCTCCACTTGTCACCGATTGTCCTGAGACGGAACTGCTTGCCGCCCTCATTAACTTCAAGCACCTCGGGAAGAGGCGTCTTGTCATCGACATAGAGAGAGACGAGAATGAACTTGTCATTGATAAGAGAGGAGACGGTGGGGTCGGTCCATACGGCGGCTTCCATCTTACGGCAGTTGACGCATCCGTGGCCAGTGAAGTCGATGAGGAGAGGCTTGCCCTCGGCACGAGCGGCTTGGAGCGCGACATCGTAATCGCGGTATTTAGCCTCGACGGAGGACTGACCTAAGCGGAAATCTTGGGTTGACATTGGCGGAGCGAAAGCACTTATGGCCTTGAGAGGCGCCCCCCAGAGACCCGGGATCATGTAGACTGCGAAAGCGAGTGAGATGAGGCCTGCGAAGAATCGAGTGACGCCGATATGGCGGCTTTCATCATCATGAGAAAACTTGAGCCATCCGAACATATAGGCACCGAGGAGCGCAAAGATCACAATCCAGAGAGAGAGGAAGACCTCGCGGTCGAGGATGTGCCAACCATAGGCCATATCGGCAACGGAGAGGAACTTGAGAGCGAAAGCCAACTCGATGAAACCGAGAGTCACCTTAATGACATTCATCCATCCACCGGAACGGGGCGCACTCTTAAGGAGCGAAGGGAAGAGAGCGAAGAGCGTGAACGGGATGGCAAGAGCCAAGGCGAAACCGAGCATTCCGACAGCTGGGGCAAGGATGCTGCCCTCGGACGCGACAGCTACAAGGAGGAACCCGATGATGGGACCAGTGCAGGAGAAAGAGACGAGGGCGAGGGTGAACGCCATGAGGAAGATGGCGAGAAGCCCTGTAGCATTGCCCTTGCGGGACTCAACCTTATCGGCCCAAGAGGATGGAAGAGTTATCTCGAATGCACCGAAGAAAGAGGCGGCGAAGACGAGGAGAAGGAGGCAGAAGAAGATGTTGAAAACTGCATTTGTCGCCAAAGCGTTCAGCTCGGAAGCCCCCCACAGACCCGTCACGATGAGACCGAGGGTCAGGTAGATCACGACGATGGCAGCACCATAGGTGAGAGCCTCGGCAATGGCCTTCTTGCGCTCCTTGTTGCGTTTGAGGAAGAAGCTGACGGTCAAGGGGATGATTGGCCATACGCATGGGGTGAAGATGGCGACGAGGCCGCCGAGGAGACCTTGGAGAAGAACCTTCCAGAGGGGAAGCGCATCGGCATCGGAGAGGGTCTCGCCTTGGGCTTTCATCTGCTCGACAGAGGGAGCCCAAGTGCCCGACGTGAGGACATCGGTCGGAATGGTGGCAGCAGACTGGACGGAGGCGGAGTCGGGCTTAGCGGCCGTGATTGGTTGCTGCTGCGCCGTGGTCTCGACACCGGAGGTTGTGAAATCGACGTGTGTTGGGGGGAGGCAGCTCTGGTCGTCGCACGCCCCGTATTCGAGGGTTACGTCGATGGAGTAGGCTCCGCCCGTGAGGCGGACGTGCTGTACGAAAGTTACGTTGCGCTCGAAATAGCGCAGCTCCATGCCGAACATCTTGTCTTGCTTCTTGATCTCGTGACCACGTGCGACGAGGGCACCGTCGAGTTCGGCACCTTTGATGCTATTGACAATGAGAGAGGCGCTTATAGGGCCTTCGTCGCCGAGATTGGTGGAGTAGACGTGCCAACCTCGGTCGATAGAGCCTTCGAATATGATATCGACCTCGCCTGGGTGTGTGGACTTCTCCATACGGGAGGAGAAATGGACAGGTTCGGCCATTTGCGCCATGGAGGCGAAAGTGATGGAGAAGAGGGCGAGAAGTAGTGAGAAAATACGCTTCATCGATGGAATGTTTGATGACTTATTATCGTAATGTAAAGGTAATAAAAAAGGGGGAGAGAGGAGGCTAAATTTGAACTATTAACAAGTTTTTGGTAAATCGCAACCTATGAGGATTATGGATAAAGGTTGGCAATAAATGAGGGACAGAAGCGTATTACATGATACTAACGATCAAACATTAGAAACCATGAGGATAGTTGGATTAATTATGGCAATAGTGGTAAGCATTGCCGCCCAAGCACAGGATTGGGAAAAAGAGTTTCGCAGTACATACATAGGGTGCAAAGACTACAATGCGTGTGTAACGAGTCATTCAGAAGAAGATCAGCTATTTCCCCTGTCGCCAGAAACCTTAATAGCCCATGAGGAATGGTATGTGCGCCTATTGGCCGAGAAACAAAAGGAGATAGCCGACCAAAGCTACGAGGCTCTCCTATCAATTGCTGAAAGCATACCAAAGCAGCATGCCTACTGCAAAGCATACGCATACAGATACGCCGGATTTCTGTGCATGAGAGCCAACGACACAATCAATGCGGAAAAAGTACCTCTCTCTGTCGCTAAAAACGCAGAAGAACATCAACACGTATTGCCTTCGCGGGTTGATATACATCAGCCAAGGGAAAATTGAGCTTGCTAAGCGAGACTTCGAAGCGATTAATAAAATCGACGAAGACAATTACAACGTTTACATTGGACTTGGGCTCTGCGCACAGAAGGAGGAAAACAACAGGGCAGCCCTAATGAATTTTTACCGTGCGGAACTTGAAGGCGCTGATGGCGACAACACCCCTAACCTTCGGGTCTATGAAGCAATTTCTTATTGCGGGATGTTTAAATACGACAAAGCAGCAGAAAGACTCCTTGACGCTATAAACAACTTGAAATCATGCGATTATGCATGCAAAGAGTTCAGCAAACAGCCGAAAGAGGTTATAGAGAAAATTATTAAGAAACTAAACGAGTCACTGAAAGAGAACCCCTACTCGTATAAAATGCTGTATGCTCGTGGATTACTTCGCAGGCAGATAGAGGCAGACTATCAAAGCATAAAAGATATGGACTTGGCAATAAAGTTAAGGGAGCACTACTCTGAGGATTTTATTAATGGAGAAAGACAATTACCTATAGCAACTTACTTGACCAAGTTATATTTCGAGAATGCCATCTATTACAAAGTACCAGAATATTGTGACGTGGCTGTAAACGAACATGACGCACCAAAGTCAGAAATTCTCGGCATAAAAGCAATGAGTCTGTACTACAGACGTAAGCTGCAAGCCGCAATGGACGTAGCAGACACTCTTGTCAGTAAGCATCCAAACGATTATGCCAGTTACGAAACTCGAGGACTCATAGTCAACAAATTAGGAGAAAAAAAACAAGCGATAGACGACTATACGAAAGCTATAATCCTATCAAAGGGCACGGCAAAAGAGTATAGCCGGAGGGGAATGCTTTACACAGCAATTGGGGACAAAGAGAGGGCCCTAAATGATTTCAAGATGGCGATAACATCGAACCCCGACCCAAAGAATTGGGCAACATGCTATGCCTATTTCCAAACGGGACATAAAGAGACAGCAGATCACATGGCGTATGAAATCATGTCAGAAAATGCCATAAAGGATGGATATTACAAAGCGGCACTCTACTATTTTACTGTGGGCGACATTGAAGAAGCCAAATCTTGCATACAACTACACTACGATGATTTCTACATTAGTCTGAAATATAACGAGTTGGAAGATTTAGAATTCTTGAATACTACAGAATTTAAAAAGTTTGCAAGAGAGCAGTTGAAAGAGTACAATGGTGGCGAAGAGCCAACAGATCAAAGATGGACTGATTTATTCTTCGAGGAGGATTAAAAAGTAAGAGCTCCAGCATCAGAACGCTGGAGCTCTTTTAGTATGTATTGGCTTCGAAGAGGAGCCTTTACTTGTTTTTACTCATGACGTGGAGCACGATCGCCACCCTCGCGACGGGGACCGCGTGGACGGTCGCCATTGTTCTCGCGGCGTGGACGCTCAGGACGCTCGACATAACCCTCCGGTTTAGGGACAAGGTCTTTGCGGCTGAGGCGCATCTTGCCAGTCTTAGGATCGATCTCCTTGAGGAGAACCTCGATCTCATCGCCCTCCTTGCAGAAGTCGTTTGGATCCTCGATACGCTTCCAATCCATCTCGCTGACGTGGAGGAGACCGTCCTTACCGGGAAGAATCTCGATGAAGGCACCGAAAGTGGTGATGGTCTTAACCTTTCCCTTGTAGGTCTTGCCGACCTCGGGGATGGCGACAATCTGGTTGATGCGCTCGAGAGCAGCGTCGATGTTGGCCTTGTTGGCGGCAGCGATGCTGACGATGCCCTTCTTGTCGTCCTCGTCGATATTGATGGTGGTGCCAGTGGTGGCTTGGATGTCCTGGATAATCTTGCCGCCCGGGCCGATTACGGCACCGATCATATCCTTGGGGATATTGATGGTGACGATGCGTGGAGCGTGAGGCTTGTAGTCGGCACGTGGCTGAGGAAGCTCCTCGAGCATGCAATCAAGGATGTGCATACGACCCTCGCGAGCCTGGTTGAGAGCCTTGGCGAGAACCTCGTACTTGAGACCGTCGACCTTGATATCCATCTGGGTGGCGGTGATGCCGTCGCGTGTACCGGTGACCTTGAAGTCCATATCGCCGAGGTGGTCCTCGTCGCCAAGGATGTCGGAGAGGACGCAGTACTTATCGCTCTCGGTGTCGGTGATGAGACCCATTGCGATGCCTGCGACAGGCTTCTTGATCTGTACGCCAGCGTCCATGAGGGCGAGGCAACCTGCACAGACGGTAGCCATAGAGGAGGAGCCGTTGCTCTCGAGGATGTCGGAGACAACGCGTACGGTATATGGGATGTCCTCAGGAATCATGTTCTTGAGGGCTCGCATTGCAAGGTGACCGTGACCAATCTCACGACGACCTACGCCACGAGGAGCCTTAGGATCGTTGGTGGAGAATGGAGGGAAGTTGTAGTGGAGGAGGAACTTCTCGGTGCCGCGGACGGTAGCCTCGTCGATGAGCTTCTCATCGAGCTTGGTGCCGAGGGTGACGGTAGAGAGGCTCTGGGTCTCGCCACGTGTGAAGATGGCGGAGCCGTGAGGACCAGGCAGGTAGCCAGCCTCGCACCAGATGGGGCGGATCTCGTCGGTACGGCGACCGTCGAGACGGATCTGCTCGTCGAGAAGGACACGACGAACGGCGTCGCGTTCTACATCGTGGTAGTAGCGGCTGATGAGAGCGGTTGGGATCTCGCCCTCGAAGCCCTCTGGGTAGTTGTTTGCGATGAACTCGTCTTTGATGGCGTCGAACTGGCGACCGCGCTCGGCTTTGTTGGCGATGCGGCTGCGAGCGACTTGCTTAGCCTTCTCGTAGCACTGCTCACGGACTTTGGCGCGGAGCTCCTCGTCGTTCTCCTCATGGCAGTAGGTGCGCTTGGGCTTGCCGATGAGCTCGCGAAGCTCGATCTGCGCTTGGCACTGCTTCTTGATTGCCTCGTGGGCGAACTTGAGAGCCTCGAGCATATCGTCTTCGGAGACTTCCTTCATCTCGCCCTCGACCATGTTGATATCGTTCATGGAAGCAGCGACCATGATGTCAAGGTCGGCGCGCTCGAGATCTTTAGCGGAAGGGTTGATGCAGAGCTTACCGTCGATGCGAGCGACACGAACCTCGGAGATAGGACCGTTGAATGGGATGTCGCTGATGGTCATGGCGGCGGAGGCTGCGAGACCAGCGAGAGAGTCGGGCATGACGTTCTCGTCGGCGGAGAAGAGGGTGATATTTACGAACGTATCGGCGTGGTAGTCGTCGGGGAAGAGTGGGCGGAGAGCGCGGTCGACGAGACGAGCGATGAGAATCTCGTAGTCGGAAGCTCGGCCCTCACGGCGAGTGAAGCCACCGGGGAAGCGGCCTGCGGAGGCGAACTTCTCTTTGTATTCAACAGTAAGGGGCATGAAATCGGTGTCGGGCTTAGCCTCAGTAGCGCTTGTAACAGCAGCGAGGAGGTAAGTGCCACCGCATTTGATCATCACAGAGCCGTCGGCCTGCTTGGCCAGTTTGCCGGTCTCGATGGTAATGGTCCTGCCGTCGCCGAGGTCGATGACCTTCTCGGTAGGCGTTGGTCTTTCCATTCTATAAAACTTAAATAATTCTTAATACTACTATATCGGATGCAAAGGTACAGACGTTAAACGAGAATAGAAAATATTTAACGCGGGTCGGCTTGGGCTTTAGGACCTTGTCTATGACGGGGTTTACTTGAAAATTTTTTGTGCGAACAGGGAGAGATAGATGCGCCAATTTCGCCAGATGTGACCGCCCTCGGTCTCAAGGTACTCGTAGGGATAGTTGTTGGCGTCGAGGAACTGGCGGAGGTCGGCGGTAGACTGGTAAAGGAAGTCGGTCTTGCCCATTGCTATCCAATAGAGATGCGGCTTGGAGGCGAAGAGCTTGGAGGCTTGGAAAGCGAAATCGGGGCTATTCTTAATCTGGTCGGCAAAAGGCTCGCCGATCTTGAAAGTCCCGAGGTGTAGACCAGCCGAGAAGAGACCATAGTAGTCGAATATCTTTGGGTATCGGAGGCTGATGCCGAATGTGTGACCGCCACCCATTGAGAGACCGCACACGGCGCGATGGGCGCGATCTTTGATGGTGCGATAGTTCTTGTCGACGTAGTTAACGATGTCCATGAAGCTGTCCTCCATGGAAGCGACGGCAGGTTCGGTCGGACCATCGCCACCGCCCATGAAAGAGGGTTGGTACATGCCGAAAGACCACTCACCAGGGGCTGCTTGGCAGTTGGGATTGCCGTTTGGCATGACGACAATCATTGGCTTCGCCTTTCCAGAAGCTATGAGATTGTCAAGAATTTGCGCAGCACGACCGAGCTCGCTCCATGCGTTCTCGTCGCCACCAGCACCATGGAGAAGGTAGAGGACGGGGTATTTGCCGCCCTTGTCGTAGCCTGCGGGGGTATAGATGGTCATGCGGCGTTGCATCTTGAGTGTTGGGCTGTCGTACCAGACCTTGGAGAGATTGCCGTGGGGAACCTCGTTGACGCTGTAGAGGTCGCCCTTATCGCCCTTGGCTTCGGAGACGATGAAGATGTTGGAGAACGTCGTGATGTCGCGATTGACGTAGATGTTGGCAGGGTCTTTGACATTGGAGAGCGCATCGACGTTGAAAGTGTAGCTGTAGAGCTCAGGGGACAACTTATCGGACGTGAAAGACCATACGCCGTTCTCATCCTCGACGAGTTGCGCAACGCCTGGGGACTCGACAGTCCCATAGCCCGGGACATCGTGCTTGACGGGAGGGAGGAAATCGCCCGTCACCTCGACCTTGATGGCCTTAGGGGCGAAGAGATTGAAAGTGACTGTGCCGTCGGCATTGACAACAGGGGACTTGACATTGGCACTATTGAAAAGCTTCTCTTGCGCATTAGAAGATGAAGACAAAGGAAGCAGAAGCGTAGCGAGAGAAGCTGCTAACAATATATTTTTCATCGGGTTATAAGATATTGGGTTGCTCTACAAATATAAGAAAAACCGGAGAAAAGGGCAAGAAAAAAGCCCCGACTGCCGGGTGGAGCAGTCGGGGCTTAGAATGCAACCTTAGTAGTAAACTTAGTTCTTGAACACAAGCGCATTATTTGCGAGATCGACAGTCATAGGTTTATCCTTAGACACGTCGCCTGCGAGAATACGCTTGGAGAGGTCGTTGAGGACGTATGTCTGGAGCGCACGCTTGACAGGACGCGCACCATACATAGGATCGTAGCCGACGTTGGCGAGCCAGTCGATTGCGGCTGGCGTGATGTTGAGAGTAACACCATTCTTTGCCAACATCTTTTGGACGGAAGCGAACTGTAGACCGACAATCTCGCGGATGCGCTCCTTGCTGAGCGGGGTGAACGTGACGATCTCGTCGATACGGTTGAGAAGCTCAGGGCGGATTGTCTTACGGAGCAGCTCCATAACCTCGCGCTTGCTCGTCTCGATCAGTTCGGGCGTTATCTGGTTGCCGCTCTTCTCGAATTCCTCTTGGATGAGGTTAGAGCCCAGGTTGGAGGTCATGATGATGATGGTGTTCTTGAAGTCCACCGTACGACCCTTATTGTCGGTAAGACGACCATCGTCGAGCACCTGAAGGAGGATGTTGAAGACATCGGGGTGCGCCTTTTCGATCTCGTCGAGCAGGACGACCGAATAAGGCTTACGCCTGACGGCCTCGGTGAGCTGACCGCCCTCGTCGTAGCCTACATATCCTGGAGGCGCGCCGATGAGGCGGGAGACACTATGCTTCTCTTGGTACTCCGACATATCGATACGGGTCATCTGACTCTCATCATCGAAGAGGAACTCGGCAAGCGCCTTTGCGAGCTCGGTCTTACCGACACCAGTGGTGCCGATGAAGATGAACGAGCCTATGGGTCGACGCGAGTCTTGCAGACCTGCACGGGAACGACGCACGGCATCGGCTACGGCACGGATGGCCTCATCTTGACCGACGACCCTCTTATGTAGCTCATCCTCGAGATGCAACAGCTTAGTACGCTCACTTTCAAGCATCTTGGAGACTGGGATGCCAGTCCAACGGGAGACGACCTCTGCAATATCGTCGGAATCGACCTCCTCCTTGATTAGCGCGCCATTGGCCTGCATGTGTTGGAGCTTCTCATTAAGCTCGTCGATCTTGCGTTGCGCCTCGCCCATCTTACCGTAACGGAGTTCGGCGACGCGGGCATAATCGCCCTCACGCTCAGCACGTTGAGCATCGAACTTGATTTGCTCGATGTCTGCTTTCTGCTGCTGGATGGCCTCAATGACATCCTTCTGCGCCTTCCATTGTGCGCGGTGCTCTGTCACTTGCTGCTTCTGCTCTGCAATCTCCTTGTCGAGCTCGGCAATCTTGTCGGTATCGCCCTCACGGAGAATTGCGGCGCGCTCAATCTCAGTCTGTTTGAGCTTTCGCTCGAGATTATCGACCTCCTCAGGGACTGAGTTCATCTCCATGCGGAGGTGGGCAGCGGCCTCATCGATAAGATCGATGGCCTTATCGGGCAAGAAGCGTTGCGAGATGTACCTACGGGAAAGCGTGACGGCGGAGATGATGGCTTCATCCTTGATACGCACCTTATGGTGGGACTCGTACTTCTCCTTGATGCCACGCAAGATGGCGATTGCGTCCTCCTCAGAAGGCTCGTCGACCATGACGGTCTGGAAACGACGCTCAAGAGCCTTATCCTTTTCGAAATACTTCTGGTACTCATCAAGAGTAGTTGCGCCGATAGCCCTCAACTCACCACGTGCGAGCGCAGGTTTGAGGATGTTGGCGGCATCCATGGCACCATTGCTCTGTCCTGCTCCGACGAGGGTATGGATCTCATCGATGAAGAGAACTATACGACCATTGGAAGAGACGACCTCCTTGACGACGCTCTTGAGACGCTCCTCGAACTCGCCTTGGTATTTCGCACCTGCGATGAGCGCGCCCATATCGAGCGAATAGATCTCCTTATCCTTTAGATTTTCAGGGACATCGCCACTTATGATACGATGCGCGAGACCCTCGGCTATCGCAGTTTTACCGACACCAGGCTCGCCTATGAGGATAGGGTTGTTCTTGGTACGGCGGCTAAGAATCTGAAGGACACGTCGGATCTCCTCATCACGACCGATGACAGGATCGAGCTTGCCGTTGCGCGCACGGTCGTTGAGGTTGATGGCGTACTTGCTTAGGGCATTGTAGGTCTGCTCCGCGTTCTGGTCTGTAACCTTGGAGCCCTTACGGAGCTCACGGATCGCAGCGCGGAAATCCTTCTCGTTTGCGCCAGCGTCCTTGAGGATGCGTGCCGCTGTATCCTTGCCGAGAAGGATGCCGAGGAGGATGAACTCGATGGAGACGAACTGGTCGCCCTCCGCCTTGCTGGCCTCTTGCGCCTTGAGGAGGCAGGCGTTGGCGTCATTGCTCAAGTAGGTGCCGCTCTCCGCCCCACTTACGCGAGGGAGGGACTTGACGGCACGGTCGACGGCATCGGTGACTGTCGTTGCGACGCCGCACTTATTGAAGATGTAGCCAGCGACATCGGGAGCGGACTCGAGAATCGCCTTTAGTATGTGAAGAGGTTCCAACGCTTGCTGGCCGCCAGCTTGCGCTATACTTGCGGCCTTGTTGATGGCCTCTTGCGACTTTACTGTGAAGTTGTTGAAATCCATATTCTTAAATCTTTATTGGTTATTGGACCCGCTTGATTAGCTTGGGTTGGCAGGCTTCACTTGCGGTCCTATTGTTTTTTCGCCTATGGATATTTCAAAGTACGTGCCACTCGACAAAATGCGCCATAATGGCACAAAATGCGACAAAAGTAAAGAGATGCGGAATAAGTCCCGACCGCAAAGTGGTCGTATTGGCGGAACTATCAGAAGAGAAAAATGACGAAAGCAGCGAGCGTCAGGAGCAGCCTGCGGAGAATCTTTAGAGCGTTGGAAATCTGCGTCTCGACGGTTCGCTTCGAGAGCCCCAGTTGGTCGGCAATCTCTTGATTGGAGAAACCATCGAAACGGTTCATTGTGAAAATCTTGCGGCATTGATCGGGCAGCTGCGCCATGGCGGCAGCCACCTTGGCTTGCGCCTCGCTCTCCTCGATAAGGTGGTCGGTGGCTTCGGACGACATGTCGTCGGACAAGAAAACGGCCTCTTGCTCGAAACGACGCTTTATCTTCTCATGTTTGAGGACATTGAGACAGGAGTTTCGGACGGAAGCGTAGAGAAAGGAGCGAACGTTTTGCGGAGCGTTGGAGAAACGTTGCTCATAGAGCGCAATAAAGACATTTTGAACCACGTCGGTAGCGGCATCCTCGTCGGAGAGGAAACGGATGGCGAAGAGAGTCAGTGGCGTGAAATAGCGGTTGAAGAGCTCATGGAAAGCCGAAGTGCCGAGCTCGGTGGCGGCATTCGCCATGAGTTCGTCATCAGAGAGAGACTTTAAGTTGCGGCTTTCGGACATGGTATGCAAATATGGAGCGAATCGTCGGGTTTTGCAAGGAGATTTTGAGAGATGGTGAAAACCAGATTGTTAGAGCGACGGGGCTTTAACCACGTACCATAAACATGGTAGGAAACATCCCATTATATGGCAATATAGATACCCATTGCGTGTGATTGCCAAACGTGGGCAATGGCAGTAAGTTTGCAATGTAAATCAAAAACAAGCATCATAAAAATTCTAACATATAAGCCATGAAACGAATGTGCCACCATACAGAAGAGCGAATGTGTTGTCGCTGCACACACACCTTCACAATCCTACAGAAGCGAAAACAAAATACCCAACGACAGAACATAGTAGATGAAGAAAACATTGTTGATCATAATCCCATTGACACTGGGATTGACATCCACAGCGGCATACGCCGAAAATAACATATCAAGCTCGGCAGTCGAGGCATCGACACCGACGAAAATCAAAGGTCACGTCAGGGACAGCAAGACTGGCGAGGCACTGATAGGCGCGACCGTCAGGGTCAAGGGGACTGCCGCAGAGGGCACCGTCACTGACATAGACGGCAATTTCACATTTACGACAACGCAGGTCTACCCATTGGTCATCGAGGTAGGCTTCGTGGGCTATGAGGCGATAGACGTGGCTGTCGGCAGTACAGACGACATTGTTGTCGACTTGCGCGAGGAAGATAAGAAGATAGACGAGGTCGTCGTGGTGGGCTATGGCACCCAACGGAGAACGCAGTTGACGGGCTCGGTCACGAAAGTTGGTGGCGCGACATTTGACAAGACAACATCAGCGACATTGGACGGCGCGCTTGGCGGCGCAGTGGCGGGGCTTAACGTCACAGCGGCATCGGGGCAGCCTGGCGCGGCATCTAACATCCGCATCCGTGGCGGCAACTCAATAAATGCCAGTAACGAGCCCTTGTACGTCATCGACGGATTTATCTACTACAAAGACGCCAGCGCATCGAAAACAGGCATTGGCGCATTGGAGAGCAGCCTTAATCCGCTCTCGACAATCAACCCATCGGACATCACATCAATAGAGGTACTTAAAGACGTCAGCGCGACGGCGATATACGGCTCTCGCGGAGCAAACGGCGTTATACTAATCACCACAAAGAAAGGCAACAAAGGCAACACCGCAGTAAACTACAGATTTTCAGCAGGATGGGATGCCGTCACAAAGAAACTGGAACTTATGAACGCCTCGGAGTGGGCAGCATTCCAAAAGAAATACTACTATAACAAAGGCGGTTACACCGACGAAGAGATAGCCAAACTTGGCGAGGGCACAGACTGGCAAGACGCAATGCTCCGCAACGCCTTCCGCCAAAGCCATGAGGTATCAATCAGTGGTGGTGGTGACAAGGGGCGATATGCATTCTCAGCCAACTACTCCAACCAAGACGGCATCATCATCAACTCCGGATTCAAGCGTTACAACTTCCATCTGAACGCCGACTGGAACCTCACCAAAGAGCTGAGTTTCGGAATATCGGCAACTTACGGCAAGAGCACGCAAGAGGGATTGACGACAACCGAAGAGGTGAACTACAACTCCTCACCCTTCTCCGGTGGCATCACAAACAGCTTCGTCTACGGACTCCTGACCCCACAAGTCGTCCCGATCTACAATGCCGATGGCTCATACAACTATTCCAACCCGTACGAGTACGCCTACTTCGCCATCGGGAACAAATCATCAAACGCAGTATCGGACCTCAACAACTCGGTTGCCGAGAGCATCAACAACTACCTGCTGTCCAACACATGGGCCGAGTACGCATTTGGCGACTTCCGGGTCAAGGCATCCATCGGGCTCAACAAAGAGCAGATCACGCAGAACTACTTCTCGCCCTCATACACGTCGCTTGGCCTTGCGAACGAGGGACTTGGCGGCATCGGCAACAAGAATAACGAAGCCTGGCAGCAAGAGTACACCATATTTTGGGGTCGCAACATCGGCAAGAACAACTACTTGGACGCCCTCGTGGGTTACACACGTCAAAACAGCAAGACGAACTACAACTCCAGCCTCGTATCGCACTTTACCAACGACAGTCTGAAACACAACAACTTGGCTGACGGCTCGTCATACTACCCACCCAAGTCTGGCGCATCAGAGGCGACGCTGAACTCCGTCATTGCTCGCATCAACTACACGTTGCTCGACCGATATAACGTGACGGCAACATTCCGCACAGACAACTCATCCCGATTCGCCGAGTCGCACCGATGGGGCAGGTTCCCGTCAATCGGACTGTCTTGGAACATCGACAAGGAGTCGTTCCTCTCGGGCGCACGAGAGATCTCCTACCTTAAACTCCGCGCATCATATGGCGTTGTGGGCAACCAGGAGATTGGCGACTACGAATATTCGTTGAGGTACACGGCAAGCCAATATGACGGACAGTCGAGCTACTCGAAAAGCAACGACTCGAACGGCAACTTGAAATGGGAGACCACGACATCTTACAACGTCGGCATCGACCTCGGGCTTTGGGACAGGAAGATAAACATCGTAGCAGACGCTTACTACAAGAAGACGAGCGACCTGCTATTGGACGTGCCCGTAGGCTTCTCGCAAGGCGTGAGCAGCCAGTTGCAGAACGTCGGCAACGTCGAGAACAAGGGCTTCGAGCTTTCGGTGGACTACACCATCATCAACAGCCAAGACCTCCAATGGAGCGTATCGGCCAACATTGCCCACAACGTGAACACCATTACCGACATGGGCACGACGAACAACGTCATCCAAGGCAGCGCAAAAGAGACCATCTTACGCAAGGGCGAATCGCTCGGCTCATTCTACGGACTCAAATTCGAAGGCATAGTGCAATCCGACGAAGACGTCAGCAAGCTGCCAACCATCAACGGCAGCAAACTCAAGGCGGGCGACGTCAAATATCTCGATGCCGACGGCAACGGCAGAATCGACGGCAACGACCGCGTCATATTGGGCAGCATCCAACCCGACATCACCTACGGATTCTCGACGCAAGTGAAGTGGAGGGAGCTTGATGCCAGCGCATCATTCTCGGGCAGCCACGGCAACGAACTCTACAACGGACTCGGCAGACGACTGGAGCAGACGGGCGACAGCTACAACTTGTTGCGCAGCGTCTTGAACAGCTGGACGGAAGAGAACAGGTCGCAACGATATGCAGAGGGCAGCAGGGAGCGCGTCACGTCATATATCGACAGCCGATATGTCGAGGACGCCTCATACCTCAAACTTCGTAACGTTACCATTGGATACAAATTCAAAACCGAGCCCAAGCTCCCATTCAAAGTCCGCATATTCGCCACGGCGAGCAACCTATTCACAGTGACAAACTATTCGGGTTATGACCCTGAAGTAGCTTCAGGCACCGACACCGGCGCATATCCAGCAGCACGGAGCTTCGTATTCGGTGTGGACTTAGGACTATAAAACAGCAACAGAACCATTCACTAACAACTAACAAACTAACTGACAACTAACACCTTACAATCATGAAACTCACCAACAGAAACTTCAAGTACGCAGTCGCAGCCTTGGCTCTTACGGGCGCATTGGCATCGTGCGACGACAACGAAAACACGACCAGCGGCAACGTCATCGACAACCCCATAACCAGCGACGCCACGGCTATATCAACGGTCAACGGTGTTTACCAGCGTTGGCAGCCCCTAAGCTCCTCATTCTCTTTCCTCATCGAGTTGAGCTCCAACAAATTAATCTCGTTTGAGGGCGAAGAGGGCGAGCCTGGGCCCCTCATCAGCCGATTTGAACAGGCGGCAGACACATGGTACGAGAAGAAGATCTTCAACAACCTGTTTCTCGGCATCCAGACAGACAACGAGAACATAAACCTCGTCGTCGACGCCCACAACAAAGGCCTCGTGACGGACGAAGGCTACAACGCCGCAATTGGCAAAGCCAAATTCCTCCGCGGCTTGGCGTACCTCTACCTCGTTCAACTGTGGGGCGAGGTCCCGATCCTCACCGAGGAGGGCGGCAGCGCAACCGAGCGTCATCCGATTGACCACGTCTATAACAGGATCATCAGCGACCTTACCGATGCCGAGGCACTCCTGAAAGATTACAGCGGAGACCCCATCACGCCATCCAAACAGGCGGCGGAGGCACTCTTGGCACGCGCATATTTGGCATGGGGCGACAACCCTCTTAGCCAAGACGAGGTGGCGACAATCGCCGAGACGCAGACCGACCCGACATTCACAACCACGCCCGACCGACTGGAGAAAGCCGTAGAGTATGCCGACAAAGTGATCAGCAGCGGACTGCTGGCTCTCGACCCAGAATATGCCAAGTTGTGGGGACGCGACTATGAGAGCAACAAACGCGGCACGAACGAGCATCTGTTCACCATCAAGCACGATGGCGACGAGACCGACGCCCAAGGCAACCACCAAAACCACTGCGGATGGACATTCCCATTCCAAAATGGTGAAAACGGACAGGCATTCAACGAGATACACACAGAAGTAGCCGACGTGACGCTCTACGACGATTGGAAGAAAGAGCAGCCCAACGACAAACGACTTGAGAAAACCTACTTCGTCGAGCTCACCAACCCCGAGGACGGATATACGTACACCTACTACTCGCCAATCTACACTCCAATCAACGGCAAGAGCGTAGACCAATCGTATGAGGATGCTGAAAACAAAGAGATTGAGCATAACAGCGTGGACCGCATCGAGATCCGTTACGCCGAAGTGCTCCTCACTAAGGCGGAAGCCCTCGTCCAGCTTGGCAGGAACAGCGAGGCGGCAGAGCCATTCAACGAGCTACGCAAACGCGCTGGCATCGAGACCGTCAGCGCACCGACATTCGACCAGATAAAGCGCGAATGGGACTACGAGTTCACCTACGAGCAGAAGGCTCTGCTCAACAGCCTCCGTTGGAAAGACCTCATATCGTCAGTTAAGAAAGTATCGACCTACGAACACTTCGACGACAGCTACGCCACGGAAGGCGCAACAGGACGCGACGGATCGACAGTAAGCTCCTTCTTTGCCAAAATCCATAAGCACCTCGTTGCTAAATACACCAACGTCAAGGGTCGCCACTATCGCCAGCCCATTCCTGAGGGTCTTAAAGGCGAAGACCTTGGCATCCTTCCTCAAAACCCTGGATACTAATGGCTCCACAGACTCGACAAACAATAGTGTGGCTTGGCGCACTGGTGGCAGGTGGGCTTATTGGGCTTGCTGGCGTCGATGGCATTGACGCGCTTATAGACTTCATAGCCACGGTTTACACTCGGTTGTTCCAACTGCTTGCCGTGCCAACCATCGCCCTCGCCATCATGACGACATTGGCGAGTCTTGGGACACAATCTGACGTTGGGCGCATCTTCCGTCGCACGATCTCCTACACGCTGCTCACCACCTTTGCCGCCGCATTCGTAGGTCTGGGGCTATACACCATAATCGCACCTGAGAACTTGCCGCAAGAGACCATAGCGCATGGGACGACAGACGTTCCCGCCTCGCTTGGCGAGCTGTCCTACTACGACCACATCTTGCAGGTCATCCCCAACAACCTGCTGAAGCCATTCATCGAGGGGAACGTCCTTTCCATATTGATTCTCTCGGCAGCCATAGGCGTCGCCATAGCCAAGATGAAAGAAGGCGAGCGCAAGCAGCAGGTTATGAGCCTCACGCTTGGCCTTCAAGACATCCTCTATACGCTCATCCGCGGACTTATATGGGCATTGCCGTTGGGCATAGCTGCCTACGCCGCCCAGTTGACCCGCGAAGTCACAGCGGGAGTGATTGTCAACTCGCTCGGGAAATATGTGGCAGTGGTCATCGGCGGCAACCTCATCCAGTTCTTCGTCATCCTGCCTATATTCCTATTGCTCAGAAGGCTGAACCCTCTGAAAATAATCAGCAAGATGGCACCTGCGATAATGATGGCCCTCTTCACGAAAAGCTCTGCGGCCACATTGCCCGTGACGATGCAATCGGCGGAAGAGAGGTTGGGCGTCTCGCCTAAGGTGTCGCGTTTCGTATTGCCGATATGCACGACAATCAACATGAACGGCTGCGCTTCGTTCATCCTCGTGACGTCGCTCTTCATCTTGCAGAATGGCGGAGTCGCCCTGACGTGGCAGACAATGTTGTTGTGGGTCTTCATAGCGGTCATCTCGGCTGTCGGCAACGCCGGAGTCCCGATGGGCTGCTACTTCCTGACGCTCTCGCTCATGTCGCAAAACGCCATGCCCGTAGGGATAATGGGAATAATCTTGCCGATTTACACCATTATAGACATGATAGAGACGGCCGAGAATGTATGGTCAGACTCGTGCGTCAACGCCATGGTGGCACACGACGTCGAGGAGACCGGCAGTCAGCCTCTCGCATAAGAAAAATCATCTACGTCGTTGTACCGTCTCGCAGAGCCTTAGTGCCTGCGGGGCGGTTTGCGTATATGCCACCCTTACAGAAAAGAGGAGGGAGAAGGGGAAAATCTATGCTTTATCTCTAAAAAAGAGTCGGCTCTTCACCCTGCTCAGGATGAAGATGAAGGCATAGCGAGGCGAGAGGGCAATCGAGACAATGGGGATTTAGTGCGGTGCAGGTATATCTGCCAAAGAGGATTAGCCAATGGTGGGCTTTGGCAAGAAGGCGTGAAGGTATATTCTCAAGAAGCTGACGCTCGGTCTGGTCGGGCGACTTGCACCCATGCGTAAGTCCGAGGCGCGCTGCGACACGATGGACATGCGTATCGACAGGCATGGCAGGGATCCCGAAAGCCACAATTAGCATGACGTTGGCGGTCTTGCGCCCGACACCGGGCAGGCGCATCAGATCATCGCGGGTGCGCGGAATCTTGCCACCATAAACATCCATGACCATTTGCGCCATTTGCACGAGGTATCGGCATTTCGAGTTCGGATAGGTCACCGTGGCGATGGCGGTGAAGACATCCATCTCTGACGCTTTAGCAAGGGACGACACATCGGGCCAACGACGGAAGAGCGCAGGCGTGACCATATTGACGCGCTTGTCGGTGCATTGGGCGGAGAGGATGACAGCAACAAGGAGCTCGTACTCATTGTGGAAGACAAGCTCGGTATCGGCATTGGGCATCGCCTTGGCGAAGTAGGTCAAGACGGCATCGTATCGCTGGGCGAGGGTCATTGCTCGCAGGAGGGGATGGAGTTGACGACATCCATGACATCCGCCATAATCTTGTCGTGGTCGAACGCCAAGGGTGGTAGATTGTCGACACGGTGCCATTGTGCGTCGGCTGCATCATCGCCACCTTGTGCGAGGGGCATACCGGGGATTTCCGTGCAGAACGCCACGGAAACTGTCCATCCGCGAGGGTCGCGACCGGGAGTATCGTAGACGCCAATTTCCGCAAGGAGGTCGGGCGTCTCGAGATGCACTCCCGTCTCCTCATCCAACTCCCTCGCTGCAGCCTCTATTGCCCGCTCCCCCTCATTGACGAAGCCACCCGGGAACGCCCATCGACCTGCGAATGGCTCATTACCTCGCTTGACGAGCAAGACGACACAGTTGCCGTCGGCATCGTGGGAAATTATTATGGCGTCGGCAGTCAAAGCCGGACGTGGATATTGATAGGTGAACATTTTTGAAATAATGCGTGGTAAGTTGTGGTTTACAGGAAGGTAAATGTACGAAAAAAGACCCAGTCTTTTTGCAAAGACCAGGTCTTATGGTATTTGAGAGCCGATACTCAGACTCGAACTGAGGACCCACGCATTACGAATGCGTTGCTCTACCAACTGAGCTATATCGGCGAAACCGAGGGCAAAGTTACTCCATTTTACTAAATGTACAATAGACAGAAACATAATATTCACGTCGTGAAGCTGATTTTGGCGACATTTGCCATTGTAAACAATTATTAGAAAATGAGGACAAAGATACTAACAGCCATTACGGCCATGAGCCTTGCGGCGACGATGTCGGCTCAGGATTTTGGCTACAAGAACCCGATCATCCCGGGCTTTCACCCCGACCCGAGCGTCTGTCGCGTAGACTCCGACTACTACCTCGTCACGAGCAGCTTCGAGTATGCGCCAGGCGTCCCATTGTTCCACAGTCGCGACCTTATCAATTGGGAGCAGATCGGCCACTGCCTCACACGTCGCAGCCAGTTGCCGTTGGAAAAGTCTGGCACATGGTGCGGCATCTACGCCCCGACGATCCGTTACCACGAGGGGACGTTCTTCATGATTACGACCAACGTTGCGGGTGGCGGCAATTTTATCGTCCACACGAAGGACATCCGAGGCGAGTGGTCTGAACCCGTCTGGCTGAAGCAGGAAGGCATCGACCCGTCGCTCTATTGGGACGAGGAGGGCAGATGCTGGATGGTCTCGAACCCCAATGACGGCATTTGGCTTTGCGAGATTGACCCTTTCACCGGTGAGCAGAAGACGGAGTCCAAACTTATCTGGGAAGGCACTGGCGGCAGGTATCCCGAGGCTCCACACATCTACAAGAAAGACGGATGGTATTACCTGATGATTGCCGAGGGCGGAACGGAATATGGTCATAGTGAGACGATTGCACGCAGTCGACGCATCGATGGACCTTATCTCAGCAATCCGGCGAACCCCATCTTGACGCACTATTGCCAAGCTGCGGAGAGCAGCCCTATCCAAGGCACCGGGCATGCCGACCTCATCGAGGCGCATGATGGGTCGTGGTGGGCGGTCTGCTTGGCGTTCCGTCCCGTCAGCGGAAACAACCACATCATGGGTCGCGAGACATTCCTCGCCCCCGTGTCATGGCCAAAGGGCGGATGGCCAGTGATAAATGGCAATGGCACATTGCAATTGCAGATGGACGTCCCCACCCTACCCCAACATCCTGTCGCAAAACCAGCAGCCACCAACGAGTTTGACGCCCCACTGGGCTTCGAATGGAACTACCTCCGCAACTACGACGCCAACAAATATGAGGTCAAGGGAGGCAAGCTCACCCTCACGGCGTCGACTGAAAGCATCGACAAAGACGGCACGCCCACGTTTGTAGGACGCAGGCAGGAGAACATCGACTTCACAGCCGAAACGACAATGTCGCTCGACGGCAAGAACGAGGGCGACGAGGTCGGCATGACACTCTACATGAAATGCCATACGCACTACGACATGTCCCTGGTCCGCAACGCCAATGGGAAGGTGGTGCTCCGCCTCCGCTACCGCATTGGCGAGCTTAGCCACATAGAGAAAGAGGTCGAGATGACGGGCAAAGACGTGACCGTCCGTTTGGAAGGCAGCGCAGAGTTGTACTACTTCAGCTACTCGACCGATGGCAAGAATTTCACTCCGCTCGGCAAGATGAACACCCGATTTATCAGCACAGAGTCAGGCGGCGGATTTACCGGCGCATATATTGGCCTCTATGCCCAGAAAACAAATGCCAAGAGCAAGGCGAAAGGCATCTTCGAGAGATTTACTTACAAGGCAAAGTAGGTGGGTCTTGGCAGAACGTAACGAAATAAGCGGTCGGGGCAAGTGTCCCGACCGCTTATTTTATTTCATCGTTGAATACACTATTAACGTATTAGCTGAATGGGTTATAGTCAGGATCACCAAATACCATTTTCCTCGTTTTGTCTGATGCGAAGGTCAAAAGAAAAAAGTAGCGAAATAATATAAACATGCACACCAATGCAGTTGGTGCAGTTATACAAAATGGAAACCAACCTACATTGTAGTATGATAATTCGTGTGGGTCGTGATACGAAAAGCTACCATCATCGAGCTGGATGTCGTGTAAACTATACCCATAATCACCTAAATAATGTTTTTTTGCGCGATAAGATATTTTTGCGCGTTTACCTTCAAATTTTTCCTTCCAGTACATTTCTTTACCCTTTACTGTATCTTGCCCTAAATGTGATGGCAAGTATACTTTAATGGAATTGATACTAATATAAAAGAACTCAATAGTATACTTTCCCCCCTTGGGATTTTTGACTATTTCTATATTCTCCTCATAGCTGTTAATAATTCCATCCGTAATTTGTAAAGACTCCTTGTATGGTTCAAACACCCATGAAATAATAGTAGTAACAATGCATATCAACACACACAATAACTTCGGAATTCTGACAATCAACTTGTCAATATACAACATTATTTTCATTGGTGATTAATTTATTTGGCAGCATTCACGTAATTGTCACAGGTATCAAAAAGATAGCTGCCCGTGCCGAAGAACTTCACGTTGCCACTCTTAGTCAATTCACTTATATTCATTTTTAGGATCATCCGAATCTTCTTGACGTTCGCGGTAAAATGTTACACTCTCTTTCAGAAATTTAGTATCAGTCCAGCCCGTTGTCTCTATTTTCCCTCCTTCCGTAATGCGATATTCAGTCACGACACAAATGGTCAAGGGGACATCTTCATGAATGCTATTTTCACCGCTATTACGTTTTGCTGTATAGCTTGTGTTTTTTTTGTACTCAAAAAACCTAAATATGTGTTTGTCAACAAAAACACAGTCCATATTATCATCTTCAAGAGTCTTATATCCCGACACTTCCTTTTTGTCTTTTATCGTCCCGTCGTAATCCAATGACAATAGAATACTGATCCAGTTTTCACTTATTTCGTTTATGTTGTCAAGATACTTATATACAAGCACAACACATTTATCAAGTTCTATTTTCCCAACATACAGAGGCTCTCTTTTGCGCCAATTAGAGCTCCATACATCGTCGTCATAGTCGTAATCTCCGTCGTCTATCATGAGGTCTTTATCCGACAACCCCAAGTATTTTTTAGAACAATCGTCAGGTATCTCGTCAAGATAGACATTTTGGTCTATACAACTTACAGGTACAATGTCTTTAAATCCTTCACAAAAGGACTTGAAAGCTTGATTTTTATAATTAACATCTTGAGCACGGCTACACGCAGTTACCATTAACACTAACGTGAGAAAAAAGAGTATATTCTTCATTTTATAGATAAATTTGACCTACATTTTTTCTAACTTCTGTAAGGAAATAATAGAAAGGTTTTTCGCAGTTCACGTATGCAGTTTTGCCTTTTATGAGTTTTTCTTTTGGATAAACATACAACCTATTTTCAGTGCTTACTCCTTTACTATTATTTTGGGTCCCAACTTCATAAAAATGGTAGTAGTACAACTTCTTTTCTTTATCATAGTGCTTACCCACTATTACTACATAGTGATTTGTAATCTTTGGTGAATTAGTAGTGCACTTATCTGACCACTTTCCTTTGATCTTCTTATAATGATGCACCCCGATTAATATTGGCAATTTGTGAACATATAACGAAGTATCAATAACATCAATAGCAGTTTGATAGCTATCATTACCATACAAATTTCCACAATCGGAATCGTTACTCTCCGCAACAACAATTTGTTGAGATCTGTTGGTAGTTTGACCAACAGACCCTAATATTTTCAAGCAAGCCTTATTACAACACACATTGCTTGTTTTCGATGAATCTGCTTTTAAGTGTGGCCAACAAGTTTCGCAACTCAGAATATCATCGAATTGACTGCACCACACAACTGTATTCGATAAATCAATCTCTTGAATCCGACTCTCAAACCAGTTATTCCATATTTCGATCAGCCTATCATTCAGGTGCAGCTCAACCCCTGCAACATTCTCTCCGTCCGCATCTTCTTGCTCCTTGGATGGCAATATGAGCGAGAGATAGTTCAGCCATTTTTCTACGGCCTGTCGCGGCTCGGAGTCCACAATCTGGATCATCATTACAGGCTTGCCTTCATCGTAGAATGCAATGACCCCATAGCCCCCACTGCGTTCCGTGTAACCCGCTTTCACATACTCGCTGTCCGCCAGCTTTGAGTATGATGTCAGTTTTATCTTTTTAGCCTCAAGGCTGAATTTATCCGCGCATGAGAGCACCGCGACATTGTACGACTTATCTTCCAACGTGTACTTATTGGTATAAATGCCATTGGCGTGCAGAGAGAATTGAGGCGTCTCTTTCTTGGAAATCTTCTCAAATATCCTTCCACATATATCGTCTTTATGCGCCGACGCCCTCACAGACCATGGCGCGTCTATTTGCAAATCCTCTTTTTTCGACTTTTCATAGTATGCACCGTAATTTGAGGCTATTTTATCAAAAACAGGCAGCTGACTTTCTACCACACGTTCTAATTTGTCGTAGGCATACCCCTCAAACCAGTCGCCGACCCATTTTATTGATGTCGTTTCGCGAATTTCACTCTCACCCTCGTCATCCAGAAACCCGAGCACGTTGCGGTGCTTCTCATGAGCCCATTGCCACTGCCTGTGGTTGAGGCGCGTGCCGCCATGGTAATCCATCAGGTTGTCCGTCGTGGCCGTTGTGACGAAAGCCTCGCTCCCCTCCGCGAACGTGTGGTGCAAGGCGTTCGTCCCGTGACCGAGCTCGTGGGCTACCGTCCGGGCGTTGTTGTACTCGTTGTATATGAAGCCGTAGTGCCGACCGACCGGCATGTACCCGCTCACGGCCTCGTTGCTCTTATAGCCTGACGTGTCGAGTCGGTCGTAGCATTCGACAAAGAACAGGTAGTAATCGTTCTGGTCGGCACCTTTAGGCAGGGCTTTTATTGCCGCCTTCTGGTCGGCATTGTAGTTCTGGAATGAGCCTTTGCCGCCGTGCACAAAACTCTTTTTGTTGGCGTACCCTATCTTTATCGGGTCGAGTTCGTCGATTGTGTAGTGGATTGCCGCTTGCCTATAAATTTCATTTACCTGCTTGGTTATTGTATTGACATCGAGATGTTTATCGCCATTCACTCGCACCAGATGCACTTTCAACTCCTTTACGTCGAACGACTTCACGCAAAGTTTTCCTACGAGCACTGTGTCGCTGTATGCGTAAATAGTGTGGTCGCCCGTGGCATCGGTGCTGTATTTTATCGCGTTGTCAACGACGATTAGCGGCACGCCGCGCTCTGTTTTGAAAGTCACCCCATTAGTTCTGCTTACGCAAATATTTACTTCCTTGCCTTTCACCACACAAATATATGCCGGACGATAGCCATTGAGATTTGGGTATTGCTCTTTATCGTAGTCCTCGCCACGCCAGCAGTCGAAGCCGTAGGTCTCGTTTTCCGGCTTACTAAAAGTCACATTGCCTTTCGCAGCCATCGTGCTGTCGCGGTGGGCATTGTAGTCATCCATCAATATCTTGCTCCCGCCGCACGCACGGTACTCCGCCACGCCCATCGGCTCGCCGTCCTTGTCTATCACGAGCTCATGCCCTTCCGAGTCCTGCACCAGTGCGCGGCTCTTGCCGCTGATGGCGGAAGTGATCTCTTCTTTCGTGCCGTCGCTCGTGGGGGCGAAGTACTTGCCGCCCTCGCGGCTTATGGTCTCGAAGCGGACGCCGCCGAGCCGGATGGTGTCTTTTATGGTGTTGTTGTAGGTGGCGCCGGCGATATTGAGAGCCGTCTCGTCAGCCCACTGCTCTATGGCATCGGGGTTGGCGAGCAGGGCGTCAGACTTTACCGACCTCCACGCGTATCCGCCGATGATCACGCCGTCGGTGTTGACCCTCATCTTGTCGTACTCGCCAAGCACCTTGACGCCCCAGATGCTGAGCTTCATGTACGACAGCCCGCGGAATGAGCCGTCGTCGTTGCGCGTGGCGGAGTGGATGATGAATTTCGTCGTCCCGCGCTCGTCCTCCACCGTGTCGCCTTTTTGCAGGCTCCCGGCGAGCGCGCGGTTGGCTATCTCTCTTGGCGGTGGCAGCTCGCCGCATTCGTACGCCCTGCCGTCCGCGTCGGTCTGCGGCTTGAACTCATCGGGCGTGGTGAAGTCCGCCCAGCCGCTCCAGCCGCTCACCACTTGGCTGTTGCATATGCCTTGCACGCGCACATGCCACGTCTTGCCGTGGTCGCCGCCTATGCCGCACGTCTTGTTGTCGTAGCCCCACCGCGTGTCGTGGTATGTGCCATCGTCGTCGTACACCTCGACGTTGTAGCCGCCAGAGTGCCGCGTGTCCGCGTCCCAACGGGCATAGCCGGTCACGTCTTTCAGGTCGATCGTCAGCCCGCTCACCTCGGGGCATTTCTCAAGGTATTGGAACGTGCGGACTTCCGACAGCCCGCCGTCCTCGAACGTCGCCCGTCCCGCGGGGTCGAACGCCGTGACGCGCCAGCAGTACTTCATCCCGGGCTCGAGCGCGAGGCTTGCCGGGATCACCGTCGCCATGAGACCCGCGGTCTCCGTTGTGTAAACAGGCGGGACTGAGGCGACGACGGCTTGCGCCGGCACTCCGTCTACGCGCCTCTCCCACATCTCGAGGCGGTACATGACGGTGGCGGCGCCACCCGTGAGTTTAGACGGCTGCCAGCTGAACGTCAGCGGCAACGCTGCGTTGCTCGGCGCGGTCTCGCCTTCCTTCGGGGCGGTCAGCACGGGCGGCTTGTACGTGGTTATCCACGCTGTGGCGGTGCCGACGTTCGAGATGGCCCTGTCGGTGTAGTAGTGGCGGACGCTGACGGATATTTTCCACAACCCCGACGGCAGGCGCCCCGTCTTCTGGTACGCCGACTTGCTGAATCCCTTGAAGTTCAGGTTGTCCATTCTCAGGTATTGCGCGAGGTCGTCGCCCGTGAGCACGCGGGCCTCGCCGCCGCCGAGGAGCATCGGGGAGACGGCCTGCGTCGGGAGGCTCTCGATGGTGACGCCCGCGCTCTCCATCTTGATGTGCAGCTTGACAGGCAGCTCGCTGACAGTCACGTCGTTGACGAGAAGGTTCACCATGAGCCGCGTGCTCCCGCTCTCCGACATCGCCGAGAGCGATGACGAATAGGGCGGCGTCAGTATCGTGGTGACGCTGACGGGCATGCGCTGGGCGAACGTGGCCGCGCCCAACAGCAGGAATGCCAATATGTGGACTATGCGGAGCAAAATATCTTTATCTCGTACACAATATCTTTATCGCTCTTCTTTCGTTGCCTGACGTTATCGACAATGCAAAAATACCGCCACCCCACTGTTTGACATTCAGACGCGAACGATATTCATCAGCCCCACGCAGAACGACATGTTCCACTCGCTGACCATTATCGACATCAGTTATTACGACATCAACGTCTGCCTCTTCCCGCAAACTGACAATCAGGTCAAACTCGCCATCGTTGGGATTTGGACTTACTCTAACTTGTTTAAAGAGAGGAGCGTAGCCTATGCTAAAATTGCAACTGTCTTCAACGGCTTCATATATGTCGATATGTTTTTGCTCGAAAGACTCACAGCCTCCAGAGTAAGCCCACATCGTTATGTAGTATCGCCCAGTGTTTTCTGCCGCCAGATTGAACATATAGCTGTCGGGGGTATCCATGACGACCTCGGTGAATGCATTTGTGTCGTACTCCCAATGGAGGCTGTCAACGGGCATGTTCGATAATTCGATGAGTGCCACTGTATCGCCTACTGCAGCATCGGACGCCATTAGGAAGTTGGCTTGCAGGGCATCTTCACCGATAGTAAGATTCACAGTGTCACGAGCGATGCAGCCAATGGCGTTAGTTACCTTTATTACATAACTACCCTCTTCCCCTGTCGCCAAGAATCTCCCAGTCTCAATCTCATTGCCAGTTGTCGTCTTTGTCCACGAATAGGTCGAGAACTCACCACCATCAAATACGTGTACGTTGTTAGGACATATCATTACATCGTCGCCCAAATTAACTCTTAGTTCTTCTGGTTCGTTGACCCGATATGTCACCGTGTCTTTGCATTGATGGCTGTCGGAGACGACAACCATGTATGTTCCAGCCCTCAAGCTATCAGCGTATGAGGTTGTTTCGCCAGCACTCCACACATATGAGTATTCGCCAACGCCACCTGTGGTATGTGTCTCTATTCGCCCGTCGCTGTAACCAAAGCATAGCGCATCGCGCAGTCTCGAAAGGTGATTCTCTACTGGAATGGGCGTTCCGACAGTAAACGCCGTCGTAGTCGAGCAGTTGTTGTCGTCAGTGATTTTCACGACGTATGTTCCCACCGACAGAGTGTTGACCGACGTCACTTCCGTTTGCCCTTGTGGCCACGTCAGGTGATAGGCTGCACGAGGGTAGCCGTACTGCACTTGTGACGAGTCTACAATTGCCATGCCGTCCGACGAACCGAAACACCGAACGTCTGTGGTTGCGACACTAAGCACTTTCGGATTTTCCGAATGTTCTATACGTGTTTCATATTCAGTTTTGCAGCCGTGCCGGTCTACTATTTCTATGCGGTAAAGCCCGTTTTGTTTAAGTCCTTCAGCCTTGCTACAATTCATGCCGATGGTCTTTGCTCCATCGTATGCTGTGCCATTTTCTGTCCATTGGTACGTATAGGGCAGCGAACCGCCTTTCACTTCGAGAGCTATCTTACCATTGTCAAGTTCGCAGGTTGTATTTGTCACAGTAGCGTTTGCTACTTCCAAAGGGTCAGGTTCTGGAACGTGGACAGTTATGGTATCGGGCGACTTGCAGCCGTGACTGTCGGTGAAAGTCATTGTGTATGTCCCTTCGAGCAATGATTTCACGACCATTCCATCCAAAGTCTCTTTCTCGTATGTAGTGTAATATGGTGCAGTTCCTCCAATTAACGAGAAATGCGCTGCACCATCATTCATACCCTTACATGACACGCTATCAACAGATGCAACTGAAGCTCTTAACGGCTCAGGCTCGCTGACTACCACCTTGACGCTATCCACGACACCATATTTATCCACTACTTTGAATGTGCGCTCACCTGCACCGAGCGAACTAAAATATGCGCCGTTGTTGTACTCACCGTTTCCTTTGGCAAACTGATAGTCGCCCCAACCACCCACAGCTTGTACGCTTACCGAGCCATCAAAATAGCTATAGCATGAGGCGTCCTTTACGTTTGTTGCGGTGATGGCAAGAGGTTCCGGAGCAAATATTTCAACGTCTTTGGAGAGAACGTTCCCTGCGCTATCTGACACCGACAATGTGAGACTTCCGACTCCAAGGTCTGTAAACTCGATATGGCTTGCCTCAGATACCAATGTGTCATTTACTGTGTAAGGAGGAATCCCTCCTGTAATGTCCAAGACTACACTTGCATCTTTTTTGCCTCGCGCAGAAACGTGTTTCACGTCAAACTTAGCCACTTCCATTTGCACGTAGGGCTCTATGTAGAACTGCGCAAGTCTTTTGTCACCATCCTCCATAACGGGCTCAACGCAATAGTGACCCGGCTTTAGATTCTTGATGTTTATGATGGTCTCATCTTGCTTAGTTATGCCTGTTGTCCATGTGTCGGTTTCGAGATGATACAGTCGAAAGGCAATGGCTTGTGTGGCGTCACAGACAATAGTTGCGGTGCCGTCATTGTTATTGATGTTTGTGGTTCGAGTTACCGACTTCACGTACATTGCAATCGAGCCTGCGGTCATAACACATTTTATTGCGGAGCGAGTACAACCACCAGCATCCATAACATCCAAGCGATAGAGACCACCTTGCGCTACAGTTAGGAAAGGCGAAGCTCCAAGATTCTCGTTGAGGCTCAAGTTTCGCCAACAATAAGAATAAGGAGCATTACCGCCCGAGACTTCCGCTGAGAGATTTACGCACTCATCTGTGTACGTGTGCTTAATTTCGGCTCTCAACTGTTCATCTGGCATTTTGAATGTCATGCGACTCTCACAACGTTTGGCATCCCAAGTGGTGATCTTGTAGTCTCGCCCTCCAACAAGATCGTTTAGTTCTATTCGTTCTCCGCGTATCGAGTCAACTCCGTTGGAGAATAATGACACATAATCTTTCGTTCCTCCTCTTAGCTCTATCGTGGCTTTGCCAGTGCCGTCACACATGTCGGACGTGGTATTCAGGTTGTAGCTAATAGGGTCCGGAGAATCAACATGGACAGTCTGTGTGACTTGCGCGCCATATTTGTCAGTTACCTCAATTGTATATTCGCCAGCATAAAGAGCATCGAATGCGACATCTTTCTGCGCAACAACGTTTCGTTTCTCACGTTCACCGATAAGACGTATTGTATAGCTGTCGTCCCAACCGCCTTTTGCACGCACTTTTACCGAGCCGGTCATTGCATGACATAGAGCAGCGCGTGCTTCGGTTTCCATCTGCAATGCTTGCGCCGGC
Organism: Bifidobacteriaceae bacterium; assembly: GCA_963607345.1. Lineage (GTDB taxonomy): Bacteria > Bacteroidota > Bacteroidia > Bacteroidales > Marinilabiliaceae > W3P20-009. The sequence goes on along the minus strand of CAVDBL010000004.1, from coordinate 2,164 downwards.
TCCGTGAATGCAACTGTCGTGTCATTACTCAAGCAACCATTGCTGTCTGTTGCGCTAATTCTTACCATGCCGGCTTTTAATCCTTCGACAGTGTACAGCACATTCGTCGGCACTATCGTCTGGACACCTCCGTAAGTGACAACGTTGTTACCAATATTGCCCCCGGACACTTTTATCTCCATACGTCCTTCATCACCGCCTTTATATGTTATGCGACCATTATCCAACAGACGCACTTCCACATTAAGCGGCTCCGGGTCGGGAACAGATACTGTGTATGCTTCAGAATAGCATAGGTTTGCATCAATAATCCTTAGGTCGTATATTCCTTTTGCACAGCCATTTACCGTCATTCGATATGGGCTTGAAAGTTTTTGGGACTCTTCTCCATTTATGATCAGAGACAAATCGTTCCCCTCTACGGCACAATCTACTTTTACCAAATCAATAGATATCTCGCCATCAGCGTTTCCATGACACGTAGCAGGCGCAATGGTCGTACTTAGTATGCGAGGTGCTAAATATTCTTTTAAATATACTGATGCGTTCGCCTCACAAAGTTCATCATCTACAATCGTAAAGGTATGGTGCCCATACGAAAGGTTACTAATGCTCAATGAGTTTCCCTCCGTTGCACTTTTATCACTTAGGTACGATTCTTCATCCTCATGAAATTCATCCCGATTTTCAATCATTTTGTAGTTACCCCAGCCTCCAGATACTTTCATCACGACAACGCCATCGTTGTTCTTACAAGTTGGGCTTGCCGTGATACTATCCAATACAAACATGAGAGACCTATCGGGTTCGGTTATTGTTGCAGTTTGGAGCTTTGACTCATTGGGACAGCGGCCATCTACTACGTAATAGATATATTGACCTTTCTGTAAACCAGAAATGCAAGTTGTTGCATGGTCTAATTCACCTGTTCCTACTCCGTCCTGACAAAGCCAAACATCCTGGGGCGATTCGCCATTTTTTGTGAGAATTTCTATTGAGCCGTCATCTCCCCCTTTGCATTTGACGTTATGTATAATGACTACGGCATCTGTTGGCACCCCATCTTCAACAGTCAGGAATTGTTGATAATCGTCATGAATATTGACGTTTATTCGTCCATCGCTAAGCATCCGCTCTTGGCGTACATATACGCAATGCTCCCCGATGCTTGCATCAACCGTCTGGCTACCACCAGACAGTTCTTCTTCATCCAACCCGTCTATCTGATAGTAACATTTTATACCTTGGGGTATGTCTTTTGCTTCAACCTTCAGTGTTCCATCTGTACCCCTACATCTTTGTGGGTCTGAAATATCACTAACACTTATTTCGGCAGTCTCAAGCCTCTCATTTATGATAGTATATGTTTGAAAATCATTACTTTCAGATGTCTTATATTTCAAATAGAGATTGAATGTATTGTCCTTGTCGTAAAGAACTTCAGAATAATTGTTTACCCCAGCCCCATTCGATTCAAAATAGTATTCTGTTATGCCTTTAGTTTGAACTGAATCTATGGCAATACGAACAGACTGGCCTTGAAGAGTCAAATCTGCAAACATTGATATATCTGGACCCGAAACGGTTACTGCTTTATTGACAACACATCCTTCATTGCCAGTAGCTATGAATTTATATTCTCCAGCAACCGCATTTTCAACACTTATCGAAGTCCCTACGCCAATATTCTGAGACGAACCATCTACAATCTTCCGCCATACGACATCATTGTCTATCGCATGTGAGGCTGTCAGTATTACTCTTCCTGCCTCTCCTATCTTCGTTGCGTTATCAATTACTGCACCAACGGCAAAACTATTATCTTCGATTGTTTGCTTTTCATCCAACAATATTTGGTCGCCATTGTCAAATTCACCCCACACTTCATAATCACCTATTGCTAAACCTGAGAACGTATATTTGTTATTATTACTCGTACTATAGGCTATACCATTTACGTTTCCATTTCGCTTGAGGTAATATTTCCTTAGATTCAGGTCATTTTCCTCACATGTAACTATAATTTCTCCGCCTCTGCCGCTACATATTTGAGGATTAGCTTCTATTGTATGTTTTGGTAATGGGATGTCAAATGTGTAATTAAGGCGTAAAGGTCAAAATGGAGGCTGAAAAAGTGTGGTTTTTGCGATATAGGTCAAAATGG
>CAVDBL010000003.1:0-239211 GCA_963607345.1 Bifidobacteriaceae bacterium | reverse complement strand
CTTTCGGGGCCGGAGAAGTCGCACTCGGAGCCTGCCTGGTTCACGAAAAGGCTCAAATTTTTGACGCTATCGCGGTTCTGCTTGCTGGTGACGGCGCAGAGGGTGTGGTGGGAGTTGGGTGCTTTGGCGAGGAGGAGGATATTGGTGTCGACTGTGGCACTCTCGAAGATCTTGGTGCCTGCGAAATCGATGAGTAGACGAGGGTCTGAGTTCTTGGCGAGGAATCCACGGAGACGTTCGCCATAGCCAGCGCGCATCCACTTGTTGGAGGTTATGAAGCAGAGGTGCCCCTTGGGTTTGAGGAGCTGGAGACCGCGCTCGTAGAAGAGGCAGTAGATGTCGCCTGTGCGGGCAAAGGTCTTGTAGTCGCAATCGGCATATTGCTCAGCGAGGAGACCGCCATTGTTTTGGAGCTGAACGTAGGGAGGATTGCCGATAATAATGTCGAAGCCATCTGCCACGCCAAACATCCAGTCGGAGTCGAAGAATGGGGCTACTGCATTTTGATCGTAGGGGTTCCAGTCGGCGAGCTGCTTGGCATCGGCAGGGGCGAACTCGGCGGTTTTGGTCAAGATGGTAGCGAGTTGCTCACGGAGGAGATGGTCCTTCTCACGGAGGGCTGTCTTGCGGCTGGCGGTCTTGGCGAGGAAGTGCTCCCTACGGACACGTTTGAGTTCCTCCTTGACGGGGTCTATCTCATCGCGATTATCGAAGAGCGAACCTTGGCGTTGCACCTTGAGGGCGATGAGGGAGTTGGCGGCGACGAACTTGGTCTCGAGGTTTGGGAGCGTGGGCATCCCAAAATTGGGCTTGGAGGGGTCTTTCTCGCAATCGCAGATGAGGGAGATGAAGAAACGGAGCTTAGTGATCTGTGTGGCGATATTCTGGATGTCGCTGCCGTAGAGACAGTTCTCGATAATGGAGAGTTTGAGGTCGTAGGGGTTCCTATCCGGGTCGAGGCGAGTGAAAATCTCGACCATACGATTTAGGAGACCCATTGGGAACGCACCAGAGCCGCACGCAGGATCGAGCACCTTGACAGCTGCGAGGCGTTCGGCGAGACGGCTGTAGTCGGCAGCATGGGCGGCATCGGGGGTGAAATCGGGAGCGAAGAGGGAGCGTGTGAGGGCATCATTGCCGAGATAGGCAATAAGGCTCTCGTCGACCATATAGTTGACAATCTCTCGCGGAGTGTAGAACGAGCCGCTCTGGTTGCGTGCGGTCTCCTTGGTCTCGGGGTTATAGGCACCGAGGAGATTCTCGAAGACCTTGCCGAGGAGCTCGGGGTCGAGGGCAACCTGCTGCTCCTCAGGAGAGTTCTCTTGGATGGTGAAGTTATAGCGGTTGAGGATGGAGATGAGACCACGCTCGGGCTCGAAGAAGAGGACATTGGGGACGACAGCGCGATAGCGGTAACGACCATCGGAGAAACGCCTGTCGTTGCGGCTGAAACCGTCGTAGTTATATGAATTGTCGACACCATCGATCTTGCGTGTCTTGTCGAGACACTCGAAGAGACCGCCATTGAGGAACGGGACATCGGCGAAGAGAGAGATGACCTCGTCGGTGCTTATCTTGAAGAGCTCGGCGTAGCGGTAGAGCGTCTTGATGTCGCGGTTAGAGCTGGCGGCGAAGCCACGTTTTTTACCATTCTCATCCTCGATGGCACGGTTGAGGGTTGCGAAGAAGAGATTTTGGAGGATGGCATTATAGTAGTTGCCGACAGTTGGGCTGAGCGGGTCGAAATCGACGAGGATTGATGAGAGATATTCCGCATCGAAGAGACGATTGGGGACAAGGTCTTTCTGTTTGATGAACCAGACGAACATGATGCGGGTAATCATGCGGATGACCTTGGTCTCGAGATCCTCACGGTCATCATCCTCTGTTGTGGGGTCATTGGGGAAAGTGACATGCGACTCGGGATCGACCGCCCATTGGTACCAAGTGAAGAGATCCTTGTAGAACTCTTTTGTGAGAGCCTCGACGGAGAAAGCGTTTGTTATGTCGCTAAGGGTCAGCGGACTATTCTTGAGGGCGGAGAACTGGTCGATGGCGGTGCGGCATCCACGCCCCTCACCGAGAAGGTAGGTGTAGCGTCGGGTGGAGGTGGAGATTTTATTATAGTAGCCATCCTTATCAAACGCCCAAGTCTCGCTGACGTAGGAGAAACGGAGAACGCTCTCGTCCTTGCGGAAGCAGAACATGAAAGCCCCAGCGAAGCCGCGACTTTGCCAGTCGATTGTCAGCATATCACGGATGCCGCGGCGGTTGCGCTCGATGTCGACATTATCGGAGAGCTCGACCTCGTAGACACCCAGGGTCTGACCGTCGGAGAGAGAAAGTTTGCCGAGGAGGAGTGCTTGTTTGGCGAGATGGGAGCTGACGGCAACGGAGGCGGGGCTATTATAGAAAGTGTCGTTGCCATGGAAAATATCGTGGAGGAGGAGTTGCCAGGCTTGGCGGTCGTATTTGGACTCGATGACTTCCTTGTAGTTCATGACTTGGGCAGTTTTTTAGCAGAAAGATTCAGAGAGTATGATAGATGGCGCGGTCTCATGATTGAGCGTTGTTTCTTGAGACGCAGAATGGCGGGCGTACTTATTGGCCAACTCGATGATTTGCGGGAGGGCCTCATCGAGCGTAATTCGGCGGGCGGCCAACGCCTTACTGATGCGAGACAGGCAATTGGGGATTTCTGTTATGGTACCACGTAGAGCGAGAACCTTTAGGTTTATGACATTCGCTTGAAGTTCTGGGGAGATTATTACATTACGATTGATAATGCCATTGAGCAACTTGACAGCGGCAAGCATCGACGCACCCATGCTGGTCCTATCATTTTGGGTCGCATCGGCGTTAGCGACCTCAGAATCCTTGAAGGCTTTGAACTTATCCTCGGCTTTCTTGACATGATCGAAGTGCTGCTCGATGCGCGCGACAATCTTCTCATCTTTTTCCGCCTTGAAATATTTGATGGCATCGATGGCGGAGATTTCCTTTGCCTCATCGGAGACGAGGTAGAAGAGCTTTCGGAAATTGGTCTTGAGGAAGACAAGAGAGTCGCCCGACAGCGTTACGCCGTCGACGGTTCTCGGATTGCGTCCCGTCCTGCTACGGATGGAGAGATTTTTGATGCGGTTGTACTCGTTGCGGTCATTCTTGTAGAGCGCATGGAGTTCCTCATAATAAGGCAGTTCGAGGTCGCGGTCTTCCTTCTCGCTCTCCATGGTCTCGTCAAAGAGCTTACCCATGTCATGATCGATTATCTCGGACTGTGAGTAAATGGCATTGTCCTCACCATAAGTGGAGTGGAACATCTGAATCTTACTCAGAGCAATTTGATAGAGATGCAGCTCCCTATTGCCCTCTCTGGACGGGTAGAAGACATAGTTGTAGATGTGTTTTGAGACGGAGCCTATACGGTTTACACGACCGATGCGTTGCATGAGGCGTGTGCTGTTCCAAGGCGTATCGTAATTGATGATGATGTTGGAACGATGGAGGTTGACGCCCTCGGCGAGAACATCGGTTGTGAGGATGATATTGTATTTGTTGAGCTTAGTCTTGTAGTTGGCGTCGAAATTTTCACGGATAGTCTTAAACAGATTGCCACGATTTTCTGCAGTGACGACGAGCACGTCATCACGGTTGATGCGTTGTTTGAGGTATTCGACCGTCTTGACGGACTCGGAGAAGACGACGAGTTTGCCCTCGGGATTGCGGTCGGACTTGAAAAGCTCGTGTTTGAGCAAGTCATTGAACTTGGCGAACTTGGAATCGTCATGGTCGGTCACTTTCTCCCACTCTGCGCATAGCCTTTCGAGAGTAGAGTTATCAGCTCGCAGATTTTCGATAAAGTCGGGCTTGAAATCGTCTGCATTGAATGTGACGTTTTGGGGATTTTCCTCGGCCTTGGCATTCAGCTTTTCCTCAATCTCATCGTCGGAGAACCCAGCCTCAATGAGCGCATTGATATTGAGATCTGGCGCAATGAAAACCTTGTCACGCTCGAACATGTCGATCATGTTCTGATTGGCCTTCTTAAAACTATTCAGTGACGCTTTGAAGGCATAAAAGCTGCTTTCGAGGCGTTTGACCATGCTTGTTTTGCTGATGGCTGCCAAGCTACGGCTGGTTCTCTCGGCATTTTCATAGCGACCATTAGCGGCTTCGGGCTTGAGGAACGCGATGGCCTGATAGCGCATGTATTTGAGATCATCGACAAGAGTGTGCATGGTGCGCTCGAAGAGATTAGCGAGACGCTCGTTAAGCTCGTATCGGCCCTCAAAAGGACGTTCGACTTTAGGGAAGCCGTTGACATCCTTATTGTACCGCTCGACACTCTCGATGTCAGTTCGGGTGCGTCTGACCGTGATAGGCTTAATGATGCGCTCACGGACACGCTCTGCCAACTCCTTAAAGTCTCGGGCTTCGGAAGCTGTATTTCTCTTGAGAAGTTTGAACTCCTTGATAAGAGGGGCGAAAAAGCGTGTGAGATTGCTCACGCCATCGATGGTGCACCGTCGAGCATCTTGGAAAAGCAGAATCTCGTGGTAGAGGTCTTCTGGCGAATTGTTCATTGGCGTAGCAGAGATGAGCATCACTTTCTTCCTGGAGCCTTGGATGCCGCCACCGTCATCCAAGCGCGGCATCTTGCAAATCTCCTGCAACAGCTTGAAGGCTCCCGTGTCGTTATTCCTAAACTTATGGGCCTCGTCGACGAGGATGAGGTCGAATTCTTCTGCGTTCCAATAGTTGAAGTTGTCGACATCGAGAACCTTTTCGAGGCTACCGTTGGAGATGAAATTGGTGTACTTATCGATGCCGAAATCTTTGAAGGTGGTCTTCCAGTTCTGCTCGACGGCAGGGGGATAGACGACGAGAATCTTGGTATTCTCACGACCATTCTCGACGAGGAACTTCTTGGCGATCATGGTGGCGATGACTGTCTTGCCGAGACCGACGACATCGGCGAGGAAGAAACCGTCGTAGCGCAGGAGCTTTTGGTAGCCATCGTTGACCGCATCGAGCTGATAATCGTATTTGGCGTAGCCCTCGGGCATATCGAAATTGTCGTCGGAAGCAGCGACGCGATCGGCGAAATACTCGATGAGCATCTTGATGTAGAGCTCGTAGGGCGTGACGTCGCCTTTGAGGTAGGTCTTGTCAATTGAGGACTTGATGTCTGAGTCTGTAATCTCGCAATTACTGGACTCCTCCCATAGGGTCTCGAACTCGTCCTTGGCGAATTTGACATCCTCGTATGACTCTAATTTGACGTTGAACTCGTATTGGCGCTCATCTGAGGTACCGAGCCCGTTGCCGGAGAGATTGCTTGAGCCTGTAATGGCCTTTCCGAAAGTATATTGGCTGAAATCGTCGGGGTAAAGGACATAAATCTTGGCATGAATCTTTTTGGAAGGATGGGCACGGAGTTCGACTTTGCCGTCGACGATGTCATTAACCAATTGGAGCATGCCCTCCTCGACCTCCTTAGTGTAATTTGCCTGCTCGATATCTTGCCTTAGCTGATCGAGGTAATCTTCTTTCACTTCGTGTTCCGCACTAATGAATAGGTTTCCTCTTTTTTCGCTTTGGGCGATGTATTTGTCGACATCGATACCGATCAGGATACGCACCTTGCGGATGTCGTTGAGTAAGGGTCGCAGAGTGAAATAGCCAGAAGCGCGGAGGAAGCCAACCACAGCATCAAGATTCTGTATGCTGTGGTCGTGGGTCAGAATGCCTTCAAACTCTTTGATAAGGGTGTTGCCACCTCGGTTGGTGAAAATGTGGGTATTGAGAGTGTTGCTATTGGAGTCGGCGGGTGAAGTCATTGTTTTGTTAGCATATAATTTGTATGTAAATATACGTCAAAAATGGGGGAGATGCAAGAGGTTTTTATGGCATAGCGACAGAATAAAAGGGAGGCTATCCTTTAATTATATTACAATCATAAATCCCTAAGAATGGGAACAGAGGCAAACGATAGATAATATTGTGGAGGGAATAGCAGAAAACCTCGAAATAGTAAAAGCAGGAACCGCAAAGGGAAATGCAGAAAGCGCCCAGAAGAAGAAAACCCAACAAACCTAATTAATAGAGAAGGCATTACCCTCAAAACTGACAATCAAAAGAGCCGCCGTGATGAAAGAAACATCACGGCGGCTTACGTCTTAATTAGATTAGAAGTTTATGCCCAAGGAGATATCGAGATGATCGTCTCCCTCATGATAATCAATCATGAAATCTTTCCCTGACGAATCAGAACCCTCGACAATCTTTTCTGCGACCTCATCCTCGACATACTTTTGGATGGTGCGTCGGAGAGGACGTGCACCGTACTTGGAATCGTAGCTCTTGTCCGCCAAGAAATCCTTGGCTGCTGGCGTTATCACAACACTTCGCCCCATGGCCTCAACACGCTTAAAGAGGCGTGAAAGCTCGATGTCGACAATCTGGCGGATGTCACTGCGAGTGAGCTCGTTGAAGATGATGACATCGTCGATGCGATTGAGGAACTCGGGGGCGAATGACTTGCGCAGCGCCTTTTGCAGAATGGAATTGGAACGTTCCTCCTCGGACTGACCAGCGGACTGACTGAAACCGAGACCACGCCCGAACTCACTAAGCTCACGGCTTCCGACATTGGAAGTCATGATGATGATGGTATTCTTGAAATCGACCATGCGCCCGAGACTATCGGTGAGGTGACCCTCGTCGAGAACCTGAAGGAGCATATTGAAGACATCGTGGTGGGCCTTCTCGATCTCGTCGAGGAGGACGACGGAGTATGGCTTACGACGAACCTTCTCGGTCAGCTGTCCACCCTCATCATAACCGACATATCCTGGAGGCGCACCGACGAGGCGAGAGACAGAGAACTTCTCCATATACTCACTCATATCGACACGGATGAGAGCATCGGGGGAGTCGAACAGATATTGTGCGAGAACCTGGGCGAGATGGGTCTTGCCGACGCCAGTGGGACCGAGGAAGATGAACGAGCCGATGGGTCGGTTGGGGTCCTTGAGACCGGCACGATTGCGGATGATGGCCTTGACGACCTTGGATATGGCATCGTCTTGCCCTATGACAGAGCCACGAAGCTCTTTGCCCATATTCATGAGGCGTTGACCTTCGGCTTGCGCTACACGCTGGACAGGCACGCCGGTCATCATGGCGATGACCTCGGAAATCTTTGCCTCGTCTACAATCTCGCGATGCTGGCTCAACTCCTCTTGCCACTTCTCCTTAGCCGTCTGAAGCTCAGTCTCGGCAGCGCGCACCTTGTCACGGAAGTTGGCAGCCAACTCATAGTTTTGGGAGCGGACCGCCTCAATCTTTTTCTGATTAAGGTCATTGGTCTTCTTCTCGAGCTCCGTGATATAGTCAGGGACAATGATGTTGGCGATATGGACACGCGAGCCAGCCTCGTCGAGAGCGTCGATGGCTTTATCGGGAAGTTGGCGGTCGCTCATATAACGCTCAGTGAGAGTGACACAGGCTTCGAGTGCGTCGTCGGTATAGGTCACATTATGGTGTGCCTCGTAACGATCCTTGATATTGCGGAGGATGTTGAGAGTCTCATCGTGGGTTGTAGGGCCGACCATGACCTTCTGGAACCTGCGCTCAAGGGCACCGTCCTTCTCGATGAACTTGCGGTACTCGTCGAGCGTGGTGGCACCGATGCATTGTATCTCGCCACGAGCGAGGGCAGGTTTGAGCATATTGGCGGCATCGATAGCCCCGCCGCCCCCACCTGCGCCGACGATGGTATGGATCTCATCGATGAAGAGGATAACCTCCTTATGCTGGCTCAACTCATTGAGGAGGGCTTTGATGCGCTCCTCGAACTGGCCACGATATTTGGTGCCTGCCACCATGGCGGCCATGTCGAGAGCTACGACGCGCTTGTCGAAGAGGACACGTGAGACCTTCTTCTCATTGATGCGGAGTGCGAGACCTTCGGCTATGGCGGACTTGCCGACGCCGGGTTCGCCTATGAGAATAGGGTTATTCTTCTTGCGGCGGCTGAGAATCTGGGCGAGACGCTCAATCTCATTCTCACGACCGACGACGGGGTCAAGCTTGCCCTCGCTTGCAGCCTTGGTCATATCGGTGCCGAAACTATCCAAAACAGGTGTGTCGGCAGGGGTGTTTTGAGAAGGCTTCTTAGCCTGCTTGGGCTGTGATTGCTCGTTATTGTTTGGCGATGCAAAAGGTCCCTCGTCGTCATCGTCGTCGTCATCATGGAAGACATTGAGGGTGCGCTCGACTTGCTCGCGCACATTATTGTAGTTAATGCCCTTATTGTCGAAGAAGGACTTCATCTTGGTATCGTCTTCACGGATTGCGGCGAGAAGGAGGTGAGCTGTGCGGACAATATTGCAGTTCATGGACTGCGCCTCCAATTTGACAGATCGTATGACCCTTTCGGTGGATTTGGTAGGCATGACAGGCTCGTCATTATTGCTATGAGAATCTGTCGTGACTTTGAGGATATCTTGCATAGCCAAAATGACATCGGACAGGTCAATGCCCAACGCTTTCAGCACGAGCGACGCCGAACAATTGGCATCTTCGGCTAAGCTGAGGATGATATGTTCTGGGGCTATGAAGTTATGCCCCAACCTTTTAGCCACATTGCGGCTACGGTTAAGCGCATCTTTAACGCCGTCGGACAGTGTTATTTGCTCCATTGTTGCTCTTATTGTGATATTACGTATTAACAACGACTCGCATGAGCGAGAAGGTCAAGACATACAAAGGTAAGCATTTAAAGCACGGATGTAAATACTTTACGGATTAAGGCGTGGCAAATATCGTGCCTTAAATGAAATCGGGACAAATCATGACAAAATGACAGACAGGGAGAAAAAGGCAAGGCTCGCAAGAGAACCAAGTTCCTGCGAGCCTTGCCTAAATTATGATACTCACTCCTTAGCCGAGGAACGAGATAAGGAGGCCGGCAGCGACAGCGGAGCCAATGACACCGGAGACGTTGGAAGACATGCAGTAATTCAAGACGTGGTTTCGCGGATCGTACTTGAGGGCGATCTCATTGGCTACACGAGAAGCCATAGGTACGGCACTCAGGCCAGTGGCACCGACAAGCGGATTGATCTTCTTTTTGGAGAAGAGATTCATGATCTTGACGAGCAAGATGCCACCGAAGATGGAGAAGCCGAAGGCGAGGAAGCCGCCAGCGACGATGCCAATGGTAGTCCAGTTGAGGAAAGCCTCGACAGTCATTGTCGCACCGACAGAGAGACCGAGGAAGATTGTGGCGGAGTTCATGATGGCGTTGGAAGCTGCATCGTAGATGCGTGAGGTATTGGAACCAATCTCCTTAAGGAGGTTACCAAACATGAGCATGCCGACAAGGGAGACGGCGTCTGGGACGATGATGGCTACGACAGTCGTTGTAGCGATAGGGAAGATTATCTTGAGAGCCTTCATGTTCTTAATCTCAATCGTGCTGGGATAGAGCTTATCTTGCTCTTTCATGTTAATCTTCAGCTCTTTCTCGGAACAAGTGAGCCTAACGACGAGCGGAACAATCACAGGCACGAGTGCCATGTAAGAGTACGCCGCAATGGCGATAGGACCGAGAAGGTGGGGGGCCAACTTGATGGTGGTGAAGATGGCTGTAGGGCCATCGGCACCGCCAATGATGGCGAGAGAGGCAGCCTCGGGGAGGGTGAAGAAGTTGCAGGCGACGAGGAGGACGGCGAAGATGCCGAACTGGGCGCCAGCACCGAAGATGGCGAGTTTAAGGTTTCGGAGCATAGGACCAAAGTCGGTCAGCGCACCTACGCCCATGAAGATGATAGGGGGAAGGAAGCCAGTCTTAATGAGGGCGTAGTAGAGGAAGTTCATGATGCCAAGATCATGAGCGATCTCGGGGAGTGACATCTCGTAGACATTCTTGGCGACCTCCTGCCCATTCTTCATGAAGTGGACAAAGCCTTCACCATCGGCAGCAATGACACCCATGCCGCCACCGGGGAAGTTGGCGATAAGGACACCGAAGGCGATAGGAACAAGAAGCAGTGGCTCAAATTCTTTCCTGATGCCAAGGTAGAGCAGAAGGAAAGCGAGCGCGTACATTATAAGGAACTCGGGGCGATCGATGATGGAGCCGATCGCGGTCATTCCATATATCTTTTCTAAGATCTCTTGCATGGCGGACTCTGTTATTTGATTTTCATCAATACGTCATCCTCAGCAACGGAAGCACCGCTGGTGAAGCAGATTTCAGTAACTACGCCGTCTTGTTCAGCCGCGATGGCGTTGAAGGTCTTCATGGCCTCGATGTAGCAGACCGTCTGACCCTTCTTGACAGCGTCGCCTACCTTGACTGGGGTGTCGCCACTATTCTTGACGAGGTAGAACTTGCCTTCGAGAGGGGAAGCGAGAGGCGCACCATCACCAGGTGTCGCAGCAGCGGCGGGCGCAGCGGCTTGCGCTGCAGGAGCTGCAGGAGCATTGGCACCCTTAGGACCGATGGTGACTTGGTATTTCTGACCATCGACATCGACGACGATCGTCTGAGGCTCGGTGAAGGAGGCACCCTTGTTCTTCTCGACCTTACGCTTAGCGAGGTCGGCCTCGAAATCGGCTTTTGCCTTGCCGCTCTTGTAGGCACGGTATTGCTGCGGGTGCATGGCGAGCTCAAAGAGTTCCTCGTCATCCTCGCCGAGATCCCAGTTATTGTCTTTCATCTCCTTGCGGAACTCGTCGAGAGCGTCGGGGTAGTTGGACTGAGGATCCTCCTCGTGGAACTCACGGCCTTGCTCCTTAGCCTTGGCGACGAGTTCGGGAGCGAGCGCGCCGGGGAGCTTGCCACTCTTGCCGAGCATCATATCCCAGATGTCGTCGGCGATCATACTCCAACGCTCTTTGCCCTTCTCCATCTGCATGACATTCATGAGAGCCATGTTCTTGACATACTGGCTGAAAGGGGTAACGAGGCAGGGGTAGCCCATCATAGGCCAAACGTAGGAGACCTCGTTGAAGAGCTTGATGAGGAGCTGGTCTTGTGTGAGGGTTGGTTGTCCGTGCTTCTCTTTCCAAGCGTTGAGAGATGCGAGATTGGTCTCGAGATCGGTCATGAGAGAACCCATCATGCCGCCAGGGAGACCTGGACCGATGAGGAGGGAGTTCATGAGACGGTTGCGGCTTGGGATGTAATAGCCGAGGAAGTCGTCCATCATGCCTTGGACGAGGGAACGAACCTCCATGTAGGCCTCCATATTGATTTCAGGGACGATGAAGCCAGCATCTTTGAGCATGGCCTGGACGGCGAGGACATCGGCGTGGGCGGTACCCCAAGAGAGAGGCTCCATGCCGACATCGATAATGTCGCAACCAGCTTGGCAGACCTCAAGGATGGAAGCCATGCTGAAACCTGGGCCTGCGTGGCTGTGGTACTGGATGGTGATGTCAGGATATTTGGCCTTGATGGCGGCGACAATCTTGCCGAGGGAGACGGGGCGTCCGATGCCAGCCATATCCTTGACACAGATCTCGTCGGCACCAGCCTCGATGAGCTTGAAAGCCAAGTCGGTATAGTACTCGACGGTGTGGATTGGGGAGTATGTGATGCAGAGGCAGCACTGGGAAATCATGCCACCCTCGTGTGCATAGCCGATGGAGGGGATGATGTTGCGAGGATCGTTGAGACCGCAGAATGTGCGCGCAATGTCGGTACCTTGCTTTTTCTTGACCTTGTAGAAGAGCTTTCGGACATCGGCAGGAACAGGGCTCATGCGAAGACCGTTGAGAGCGCGGTCGAGCATGTGGGTTTGGATGCCGGCCTCGTGGAAAGGCTTAGTCCATTCGCGGACGGCGCGGTTAGGGTTCTCGCCGTAGAGGAGGTTGACCTGCTCGAATCCGCCGCCATTGGTCTCGACGCGGGCGAAGCAACCCATCTTTATAATATAAGGAGCGACCTTGACCAGTTGATCTACACGAGGCACGTATTTGCCTGAGGACTGCCACATGTCGCGGAACACGAGGCTAAACTTAATTTCTCTCGCCATTCTTTCTTTATGTTCTTGGGCATTGGGGAAATTGCCTGGGATGAATTATGCTTGAAGATTACAATTTCTTGATGTCGATGACTTGCGCCTTGTCGGCCGTCAGTTGAGCCACGGCTTTCTCGATGGCTTTGGCGACGGCAGGTGAAACGGTTGACTGGTTGGCTTGTGGCGCTGGTCGTGCGGGTTCTTCTTCGGGGACGAACCTGTTGACTGCCTTGATTAGCAGCTTGCCCCCTTCGATGATGATGAGCAGGACGACGAAAACCGTCCCCATGCCGACCACCAAGAGCTTGAGGGCCTCGAGTATGTTACTCTCCATAGTTAAGTTACGTTTATGAATTTATGGAAGACGAGGTGACAGACGCATGATGCGCCCGATGCCTCTTGCAATCCCAAATATACGAAAAATATTAACATATTGGGCTGTTCGCATGGCTAAGTTGTTAAACTTTTTAAGAAATGGGGATGGTGCGGAAAGTGGGTTGCGGAGAGGAGGGAACTGGTCCGACAACGGACAAATTTGTGGGCAAAAGTGTGCTATTTGAGCAATTTGGCATGCGGATTGACCGTTAGTACCCTATGATAAGGACGGAAATCCACCGCAAAGAGAGTAGGTAAGAGTACTTTTGTACATAAAGTAACGCTTATTTAAAGATGAAAACGAACAACCTATCACGTATCGTCGTAGCGGCATTGGCTATTTTGCCCTCGGCGCTTGCGGTTGCTCAGGACACCACATTTGTGGCAAACGGCAACCCACTTGTAAGATATAAGTACACAGCAGACCCCGGCGCACTCGTGGACAACGACGGCACAATGTACATCTACGCAGGACATGACATTTGCCCCCCACCCCACAACTATTACCGAATTGACGAGTGGACCGTCTTTGGCTCAAAAGACCTAAAGACATGGCACGAGTACCCCACCCCACTTCGCGCATCGGACTTTGCATGGGCATCTGGCGAGGCGTGGGCGAGCCAAGTTATCCGCAAGGGAGACAAGTACTACTGGTACGTGACCGTCGAGCACAAGGACGTTGACGGCAAGCGCGGCAAGGGAATAGGCGTGGCGGTGAGCGACAGCCCTGTTGGACCATTTAAGGACGCGAGGGGCTCGGCTATCGTCACGAACAACATGACGACCCAGTACACTGGCATCGGGTGGGACGACATCGACCCGACAGTATGGATTGACACGGACGGCTCGGCATACCTCATTTGGGGCAACACACAATGTTACATAGCCAAGTTGAAAGACAACATGATAGAGCTGGACGGCGACATAAAGACTATCAGAATTGACGGCATCAACACGCCGGCCGACCCACAACCCGGCAAGCCTCAATATACTGAGGCTCCATGGATCCACACCTACAAAGGCAAATATTACTTGTCATTCGCAATGGAGTTTCCCGAAAAGATTGGTTACGCCACAGCAGATAACATCTGGGGACCATATACCTTCAAGGGTATAATCAACGAATTGGCAGGCAATTGCAACACTAACCACCAAGCTATCGTCGAGAAAGACGGAAAGTGGTACTTTGTCTACCACAATGGCGGCGCAGACGTGAATGGCGGCAGCTTCCGCAGGTCGGTCTGCATCGAGGAGATGAAGTATGACCGCAAGGGGAACATCATCCCGATCGTCATGACGACCAAAGGCATTTGGAAGTAGCAGACGTTATTGACAGAAAAGAGAAGAGCGGTCGGAACCAAAATCCGACCGCTCTTCTTGTATTAACGAGGGGGAACTATTTGTGTGCGGACTCCAGACGTTCGACTTTGCGCACGCCCTTGACGGCACGCAGTTTTTTGATGATGGAGTCGAGGCCATTGGCGTTATTGACGAGAATCGTGATTGTTCCGTCGAAACCGCCCTCAGTACTGTCGACATTAATGTTACGGAGCTTGGCGTCGGTTTGCGTGGCGAAGAGTTGTGAGATATTGGACATGATGCCTATATCGTCGTTGCCGCTGACGCGGAGCATGACCGGCATGGCTACGCCGTCCTCGCCACTCCATTTGGCATCGATAATCCTGTAGCCGAAGCGGCGTCGCATCTCCGCCTCGTTGTGGCACCCGATGCGGTGGATCTTGACGCCAGTTGTCGAGACGAAAGCGAAAACGGGGTCGCCATAGATGGGGTTGCAGCAATGGGCGAGCGAGAACTCGATGTCAGTCAGTCCCTTATCGAGAACGAGGACGCTACCCTGCTTGTCCTTGGGCTTCTCATGCTCCATTGGGCGGAAATCTTCGACGGAAGCCGGACGGAGCGTGTTTTGTGCCTCACGCTCTTTATTGAGCTTGTCGATGAAATCCTTGATTTCAGCAGCTGTTATCTTTTCCTCGCCGACGGCCGAGAAGAAGACGTTGATGTCCTTGTAACCGAACTCCTTCATTAGGAGTCGCTGTGTGGCATCGTCGAGCGTCAGCTTCCAGTTTTTCAGACGGCGGTCGAGCAGCTCCTTGCCGACCTCTGCTTGGCGGAAAGTCTGCTCACGGAGGGCTTGGCGGAGCTTGGTCTTGGCGCGAGAAGTAGCCACATAGTTCATCCAGTCCTGCTTAGGCTCCTGGTGTGGCGACGTAAGGATCTCGACGGTATCGCCATTTTGGAGGACGTAGCGGAGCGAGACATTCTTATCGTTGACGATGGCGCCCGTGCAGTGGCGTCCCACATTGGTATGGATGTCGAAGGCGAAATCGAGAATCGTGGCACCCTTGGCAAGGCGGCGGAGGTCGCCCTTAGGCGTAAAGGCGAAAACCTCCTTATCGTAGAGGTTGAGCTTGAAATCCTCGATAAAGTCGACGCCATTAAGCTCAGGATTTTCGAGAACCTCGCGGATATTGGCGAGCCAAAGCTCCATATTTTCCTCGGTCTTGATGCCCTTGTACTTCCAGTGGGCGGCAAAACCTTTCTCGGCGACCTCGTCCATGCGCTTAGTACGGATCTGAACCTCGACCCAACGGCGATCGGGACCGAAGACGGTGATATGGAGACTCTCGTAGCCGTTGCTCTTAGGAATTGAAATCCAATCTTTTAGGCGAGCGGGGTTGGGCTTGTACATGTCGGTCACGACGGAGTAGGCACGCCAACATTCGGCTTTCTCGTCTTTGAGGGGGCAATCGATGATGATGCGTATGGCGAAGAGGTCGTAGATGCTTTCGAGGTCGACGTTCTTCTTTTTGAGCTTGTTGTAGATGGAGCTGATGGTCTTGGTACGACCCTTCATCTCGAACTTCATGCCCGTCTCGGTGAGAGCCTTTCGGAGAGGTGCGATGAAATTGTCGATATATTGCTCGCGGCTCTTCTTGGTCTCGTTGAGTTTCTTGGCGATGGAGTCATAGACCTCGCGGTTGGTGTACTTCATCGAGAGATCCTCCATTTCCGACTTGATGCCGTAGAGACCCATGCGGTGGGCAAGAGGGGCGTAGAGGTAGCCGACCTCGGAGCTAATGGACTTTTGGGAATCGACGTCGTAGGCCTTCATGTGTCGCATGACATTTAGGCGGTCGGCGAGGATTATAAGAATCACGCGGACATCCTTGGCGAAAGTGAAGAGCAGCTTACGGAAGTTGTCATTCTCGACAGCAGACTGCTTGCCGTAGAGCTGACGGACCTTAACGAGCCCCTCGCAAATGGAGACCGTGCTGTCGCCAAACTTCTCTTTTATTATTTCACACGGGATATTCGCAGTCTGGATGACATCGTAGAGGAAAGCCGCAATGACGGACGAGCGACCGAGGCCAATCTCGTCTGCCACGATGATTGAGACTTGGACGGAGTGGAGCAACGAAGAGAATCCGCACGCTTTGTATTGGGAGACATCGACAGTCTCACTCGCATAGCGGAAAACATCTCTTATACCTTGAATGTCAGAAGGATTGAGGAGATCGGACGTCAGGGCAAGGAGTTGCTTATATGATGTGCAGATAGCTTTCTTTTCTTCTGCGGTTAGTTGAGTTTGTGGTGCCATGGTGGGGTAGTTGTTAGGGCATGGTGTTTACGCAAATGTAGGAAAAAGCGGTGAGGAAAGGAAGGGGAAGAGTGGTAACGAGGGTTAAAAACGAGCGTCGGATGGCGTGGCGTTCGCATGCGCCTATCGTTCCTTTTGGAGAGTCGTTATGATGGAATCGACATTGGGGGCGTCGAAGGAGAAACCAGCCATCGAGAGCCTGCGCGGGAGGACTTTGCAGTTTTGCTCAAGGAGATGGTATGCGCGTCCGGCCATGAGGCGAATGATGAAGTTAGGGAGACGGTGTTGGTTTTTATCCAAAGCCTTGGCGAAGGCGTTGACCATCTCGTTCATTGACGCCATTTCTGGGATTGTGAGGTTGTAGATTCCCTCTGTTGCCTGGTTTTGTGCGAGGAAAATTATGGCTCGGACGGCATCGGCTTCAAGAATCATGGGGATGCATTGGTAGCCTTCGTTTATTCGTCCGCCCCACCCTATTCGCGAGACTGCCGCCCAGAGGGGATAGGCACCAGCCGTGCGGCTCATTATGTATCCCGTTCGTGCGATAAGGAGCCTCACGTTTTCGGAGTGCCGCTTTATCTTGAGGGCCTCCGCCGTCTCCATTTGCCCGACTTCCGCCATAAAAGAGTCGCCATATTCATTGGAGTACTCGTCATGCACCTCGTAGGTGTCGTAAATCATGGCGTTGGAAATCGTCAGGAAGAAATTGGGCTTAGGCTCCATGAAACGGATGGCGTTGCCAATTGACCTTATGGCGAGTAGGCGGCTGCAGTAGATGTCGAACTCGTAGCGTCCGCGCCATTTTGCGACATAGGGTTCGCCATGGAGATTGATAATCCCGTCGACACCGACAAGTTTTTCGGCAAGAGAAGGGGCCGGAATCTTAAGGTCTGACTCGCGAATGGCTAAGACCTTGACGCCTTGTGCGATAAGGGCTTCGCAGAGACGTTTGCCGAGAGGCGTTTGCGTCCCACAGATTGCAATATTCTTGAGGGGCTGCATTGGCGGGCTTTATATGCTTCTGAGGTACTCGTAAAGGTCTTGTGGCGTGTCCATTGGGTAATAGTCGCCATGCTCGAAAACAGTTATGGAGCCAGTTTCTTCGGAAACGACGATAGAAACAGCATCGGTCACCTCGGTAATGCCCATTGCGGAGCGGTGGCGGAGACCGAAAGACTTGGGGAGGGACATATTCTTTGAGACTGGTAGAATGCAGCCAGCCGCCATGATGTGGTGTTTATCGACAATCATGGCACCATCGTGGAGGGGAGTGTTTTTGAAAAAGATGGTCTCGATGAGCTGTTGTGAGAATTGAGCGGAGAGCTGGTCGCCCGTCTCGATATAGTCATTCAGCCCGACTTGCCGTACTACGACGATCAGCGCACCTGTCTTAGAGGCCGACATGCTTTCACATGATTTGGCGACGGAGTTCAAGAAGATGGTATCGTCGAACTTCTCTGAGCGCACCATATATTTGTCAAGACCTATCTTCTTGAAAATGGTATGCTTGGTGCTCAGAATGATGAGGAACGTTCGTATCTCCTGCTGAAAAATGACGATTAGCGCAAGGAGACCGATGTTGACAAAGCTGCCCATGACGGCGGAGAGCATGCTCATCCCGAGTGCACGGACGACAACCCAAAAGACAAGGAAGGCAATGATGCTCATGACGATGCTTGCCGCCATAGTGCCTTTGATGAGGCGGTAGACAGCATACATCAGGTAGGCACTGATCACGATGTCGAGGATGTCGACTATTCGTATTTCGATGAATGAGAACATTGCCTTATAAGATAAGCTTACAAGCTGTTATCCAAGAACTTGGAGACGACTTGGCAGACCTCGACACAGGGACGTACGTCATGCACTCGGAGGATATCGGCTCCTCCGAGGAGCGACAAAGCGTTGAGTACGGAAGTTCCCGTGAGGGAAGACTGAGGAGTACCGCCAGTGACCTTATAAATCATTGACTTACGCGAGATGCCGACAAGCACAGGGTGGCGAAGCGTCTGGAATTCATGGAGATCGGCCATGAGCTGATAGTTGTCGTCGACAGTCTTTCCGAAACCAAAACCTGGGTCGATAATGACATCGGAAACTCCATTGGCGGTCAAGAGGTTGAGCTTTTGACTTAGAGTGCGAATCACCTCACGTGTCACACGACCTTCGTAGTGCGGGGAGAGCTGCATGGTTTGTGGCTCACCTTTTATATGAGTGAGAATATATGGCACACGGAGGTCGACAACAGCTTGGAACATATCGTCGTCCATCTCGAAAGCGGAGATGTCGTTGATGATGTCCACCTTATAGTCACTGACGCATCGGCGAGCGACGGAACCACGGAACGTATCGACGGATATGACAGCGTCGGGATGGTCACGACGGATTACGTCGAGCGCACCCGCAAGACGCCTCATCTCCTCGTCGGGAGAGACAAAATCGGCTCCCGGGCGTGTCGAATAGGCACCTAAATCAATAATATCAGCCCCTTCTGAGAGGATTTGATTGGCTCGATTGCGAATATTATCGGCAAGGTCGAAATATTTGCCACCATCGAAAAAGGAATCGGGAGTGACGTTGAGGATGCCCATGACAAGCGGGCGTTCCGTAGACAGGAGACGACCGTTGCAATTAATGGTGTATACGTTCTTACTGCGCATTTTGAGTTGAGGGTTTGAAGAACGTGAAATTTACCTTTCCGTAGGCGCGCGTCTGCCAGAAATTGGGATGCTTGTTAAAGCGCCCTGCACCTGAATGCTCGAGAATAAAGAAGCCTTCGGGACGGATGAGACCTCGATTGATGACGAGATCGGGCAGTTGGTCGACTTCGGGCATGGCATATGGGGGGTCGGCGAAAATGAGGTCGTAAGTGTCGGTCGTGCCCTTTATGAACTTCAGAGCATCACCGTTTATGACATGGAGCGCATCGGCAATGCCAAATTGCTGTGCCGTCTTGACAATGAACCTATGATGGATCTTGTTTCTCTCGACCGAGGTGACGTCAGTGCAACCACGCGAGGCGAACTCATAGGAGATGGAGCCAGAGCCTGCGAAGAGGTCGAGCACCTTAATATCCTCGAAATCAATGATATTTGCGAGGACATTGAATATGTTTTCTTTGGCAAAGTCGGTTGTTGGCCTGGCATCGAAAGACTCGGGAGGGTCGAAACGTCGCCCACGGAGCTCGCCACTAACTATGCGCATAGAGGGAGGAGGAAAAGAGCGTTAAACTTGTATTGGCGTTCTGGGACGATGAAGCCATAGTCGAAGAACGATGGGAGAGAGGCCATTTGCACATCGGGCAGGAAACGTCGCATCGTTGCGAGTCGCTTATCTGACTCGGGGACGTTGCCAGAGATGGTGAAATGGACGTTGGCGAGGTTGAAATTGAGTTGCTCGACGGCGTAGAGGAGCATGTAGGTGTAGTCTGGGACTTCTCGGCAATAGAAAGTGTTGCAGAGTTTCAGCTCGTTGTTTTCTACGGCCGTCACCGTCATGCTGTTATCGGCGAGGCATACGTGGACATTCTGGTTTGTCGGGACGGATCCTTGGCGTTTTAGGAGCATGGAGGAGATGACGGGTGTCGTCGAGTGGAAGATGTCCGCATTGGGGAACTGCGTGCGGAGGAAGAAGTAGAGGAAATTGGGGATGGTGAACGCCGTCGTGGAGTTTGCCATCTCGATGTTATTGCGGAGAACCTTGTCGTCTGGGGAGAGCTTGATGCCGTTGAGGGCGAAGAGTGAGCCGACACGTTCCTCGTCAAAAAGAGAAATCGGGAGGAGAGTGTAGGCAGGGCTGTCGACACAGATGAAGACCTTCCGATAACGCTTGTTGAGGGCTTGTGAATTGAGGATGTATTGCTCTTGGAGCGCGAAGTTGGGGTCGGGCTGTGGGAGCGTGACGTCAGTAAGAGCGAGATAGAGATTAGTGACCGGGTCTAAAATAGAAAAAGAAAGTCCATCCAGTCGTAACTGGATGGACATATTATAAGATTCGGTCATTCGCCAATCGAAGCGTGGCGCGACTACCGAGGTCTCGTCCATCGATAGACGGTTACTCCCAGTTGCCGGCATTATTGTTGGCTTCTTCAAGTGAGCCGACCTTGATGCCAGGGTAACGGCCGAGCTGGTTAGCAAGGTTGTCCTTGTTGATGCGCTGCTGCTCGTCAAGACCCTTGAGGTAGACCTTGTTGGAGACCTTGGCCTCGAAGACAGGGATCGAGAGGTTTGAGCTGGACGTGAGGATTGTGGAGCCCATCTCGAACTCTGCATCTACGTAAGGTACGCGACGGAGAGAGTCGGGGTTGAAGTTTTTGCAGATAGAGTCCTTAACAGGGATGTATACGGTATCGCGCTTGATGATGCCGAGCTTGATGGCCTCTTTCTCGGTCATGCCGGCAGCGAGGAGGGAGTCGTTGAGGCTGCCTTCCATGTGGAGCATCTTGAGCTGACCATTCTTAACGAAATCGATGAGTGTGTCGAAGCTGCCAGTGTATTTGCCATTGATGGACTTGTAGGCAACTTGGGCGTCGCGGATGAGTTTGAGACGGTTGACGACAGCTTTGGTGCGTTTTTGGAACTGCTCCTCATACTCGATAGGCTCATTGATACTACGGTAAACGGCGTAGCCGAGACCGATTATGACCAAGAGAAGAACGATTTGGATTGCTCTTTTCATTTTATGTTTTACAGTTTTGTTTTATTATCAGAGTTGTTTGGTGCGCTTTGGCGGAGACAAATTTACAAAAAATCACACGTGTAACAGAAGTTAGCGCATTTTTTTCTTCTATTTTCGTTTGGGGCTAACCCGAAAAGATGAGCAGATGAATATAGAGACATTTGAACAGGGGATGCTGGCCACGATGGGGTTTGAGCCTACGCCAGCGCAACGTAAAGCTGTCAAGGCACTTGCGATGATGATGTGCTCGACCAAAGACGCCCCCACATTGGTTATCAACGGATATGCCGGAACTGGCAAAACGACGCTAATGAAATCATTTTGTGACGTTTTGCATGGGTTGAACTTGCCTGTAGTGTTATTGGCCCCGACCGGCAGAGCTGCAAAAGTTCTTGCCAATTACACTGGTCGCCCGGCCATGACGATACATCGCGGCATATATAGGCAAGAAACTGCGGACGCTAATTCAGGATTCTCGTTGTCATACAACAAGATACATGATGGCGTATTCGTCGTGGACGAGGCATCGATGGTGGGCGACGAGGCATCGGGAGGCGGGATGCGATGGGGAAACGGACGGCTCTTGAGCGACTTGGCGGAATACGTGTTTATGCAACCTGGCAACAAATTGGTTCTGGTAGGCGACCCCGACCAGTTGCCCCCCGTTGGATTAGAGAAGTCGCCAGCATTGGACGTTGAGTACCTCAAAAGGATGGGGCTTACGGTGGGACGTGTATGGCTGTCGGACGTAGTACGCCAAAGGGGCGGGAGCTTGATATTGGAAGACGCCATGGCTCTGAGGAAAGAGATAGAGACGGAAGAGAGTAAGGAAGGGAAGCCGACTATAAAAGGCATTGAGGGTGAGGACGTTGAGCATATTAGTGGAGCAGGATTGTTGGAAAAAATAGAGGAGAGCTTTGAAAAATTCGGCATGAGGGAGACCGTGATAATAACGAGGAGCAATAAGCGCGCCACAATGTATAACATAGGCATTAGGGGCCAGGCTCTATATCTTGAAGAAAGGCTCGCAAAGGGCGACATGCTGATAGTGACGAAGAATAATTACCTATGGGCGGAGAAAGCGGAAACGGATTTTATAGCAAATGGCGACATTGTCGAGGTCGTAAGCATCTACGGGTATGAAGAGATGGGCGGATTGCATTTTGCGGACGTGTCGGTCAGGCTTGTCGACAGGGACAGCATAGACGTAGATTGCAAGATTTTATTGGACTTTCTTACAGCCGACGTAGCAGTCGTAGACGAGGAAAGCAATTTGAAAACGGAGGTATCGACAGCCCAAATAAACGAGCGGCTGCAGACATTGGAGATGGAGGATTATGGAGAAATGGGAGACAAGAGGAAGAGAGCCAAAGAGGTGCGTAAAGACGAGTGGATTAACGCATTACAGGTGAGATACGCATACGCCATAACATGCCATAAAGCCCAGGGCGGACAGTGGGACGCAGTGTTTGTCGACCTTGGATACGTTGGTGAAGACGCAACAAGCAAACAGATTGCGCAATGGATGTACACCGCCATGACGCGAGCGCGGAAGAAAGTCTACTTGGTGAACTATGAGGATAAGGAGAAGACTGGGAACAATTGATATATACTGGGTTCGCATGAAAAATGCATTATATTTGCTAAGGATTAAATAGCGAAACATGTTTTCTGACGACGAAGAAGACGAGGAGATAGGAGAAGAGTTTGTCGACAGGCTACTGTCACGTATAAACTCTGGCACACAGGGATATGTGGATGTCGAAGACATAAAAGATTCGGTCATCTACCTGCAATCTGTTGGCAGACGAGATGATGCGGTGGCATTGCTTGGATGGGGACTCGAGGCGCACGTCGACAACACTACACTATTGCTCTTGCAGGCATCACAACTAATTGACAATGACGAGCTTGACAAGGGAAGAAAGTTGATGCTGTATTTGGAGGAGAGGGCTGAAAATATGCCCGCCTACCAATTCAATTTAGCCATATTGAACTTACGGGACGGAAAAGAGAAAGAGGCTCTTGAACATTTCGACCGATCGTTTGACCTTGCACCCGAAGAAGAGCGCAGTCCATACATGATTGACGCCGCAGCGGCGTTGTGCAGGTCGGAATATTACGACGACGCCGTCATATACTACTCCCAAATAAGTAAGGACGAGCTGTTTTCGGAACCCATGTGGGCTTTTGAATATGGCTACGCATTGGACAGGCTTGGTCTGGACGATGAAGCGACAGAGGCATACGAGAAAGTTGTGGAGATAGACCCATGGAATGGAAACGCATGGAACAATTTAGGCATTGAATACGCAAAAAAAGACAAACTTGAAGAGTCGATAGAGGCATACCAGAAAGCGACAGACGCCAACCCAAACAACCCCAGTCCTTATTTCAACATGGGCAACTCGTATAAGGCGATGGAGAAGGATATGGAGGCAATCGACTGTTACACAGAATACATATCCCTTGAAGCCATGATGACGGGCGACGATTTTTTGAAAGAAGTCGACCCGATGGCATTCCAGAGAATTGGCGAGTGCTGGGGGCATATGGGCAATTACGAGAGAGCAATAAGCTTCCTCTTGCTTGTGACCAATAAACTGATGAAGAAATCAGATTCTGGATGGTACTATTTGGGGCGTTGCCTCGTGGGTGTTGGGGACAACGATGCGGCAGTTGTCGCGTACAGCACGGCAATAATGCTTAATGGAGATGATGCTGATTACTATTATGCTTTAGCTGAGGCACTTCTGAACCTTGGCGATACGGAAGGATGCGTGAGGAATATTGAGACAGGCATCAGTAAGTCGCCAAACAACGTATTAGCATGGTTTGAAGTCATCAGGATAAAATTGAGCATGATGGACGACAAAGCGGCAGCAGAAATAGCGAAGTACATTGAAGAGATGAAAGTGAAATATAAGGCGCCAGCCGCCTTGCAAGTGGTTGAGGCTTACATAGATTACTTCGTCTACGGAAAGAAGAGGAACGCATCGGCACTCGTAAGAAGCGCAATACAGAAGACGCCGAACGTCATTCGCGAAGCATCGGTCGAGCCGTCGCTCTCCATGCTGTTTGAGCAGAAAGAGATAAAACAGATACTCAAAGAATTTGACATAACACTTTAATATATGGAAAGATACGGACTGATTGGCAAACCACTGGGCCATTCTTTTTCGCAAAAATATTTCACAGAAAAGTTCAGCAAAGAATGTATTGACGCCCGATATGACCTATTCGAAATCGACAGAGCGTCAGACATTTATGAGGTGATCAACCGGTGCGACAGAATGCGAGGGCTGAACGTGACGATTCCTTACAAAGAGGACGTTCTTGAGCTACTCGACGGGATGGACGATGAGGCGCGCGCCATAGGAGCCGTAAACGTCATTGCCGTCAAATGTGACAAGGCAGGCTCGATTTCCCTACTTGGACACAATAGCGACGTCACAGGATTTGTAAAATCGATAGAGCCACTGATCAAGCCGACGGACAAAAAAGCTTTGGTGCTTGGGACTGGCGGAGCGTCGAAGGCCGTGATATATGGTCTTAGAAATCGTTTAGGTATAGAACCCACGCTTGTGAGCCGTCACCCGACAGAGGGGCAAATTGGCTATGCCGATATAAATGAGGATGTTATGAACGAATATACGGTCATTGTCAACGCCACTCCCGTCGGCATGTACCCGAAAGTTGAGAACCGCCCCAACATTCCCTACGAACTCATCACGTCAAAACACGTGTGCTTCGACCTCGTATACAACCCATTAGAGACGCTTTTCTTGAAGAAAGCCGCAGCGCAAGGAGCCGCAGTGAAGAATGGACTCGAAATGCTCCACATACAGGCCGACGAGGCATGGGCGTTTTGGCAAAAACACAAGTAGGCGAAACAAAACAGCACAGGAACAATCGATGGAACACTCTGAGGTAGAAAGAATTAAATATCTGCGAGAGTACCTTCACGAGCAGAACCACAACTACTACGTTCTCAATTCGCCCGTCATTTCCGATATGGAATTTGACCAATTGATGCACGAATTGCAGACGTTGGAGGCGGCTCATCCTGAGATGGCCGACGCCAATAGCCCTACGCAACGTGTGGGTAGTGACATTAACGTCTCATTTGCGCAGGTTCGCCACACTCGACCTATGTTGTCACTCGGCAACACATACAGCCGAGGCGAGGTTGCCGATTTCTACGAACGAGTTTGCCAAGATGCAGGAAGACAGCAAGTTGACATTTCGTGCGAACTGAAATTTGATGGCACCTCGATAAGCCTGGTATACGAGAACGGTCAATTGGTTAGGGCAGCCACGCGTGGCGACGGGACAGTCGGCGACGACGTGACACGAAACGTCAGGACGATTCCAACAGTGCCATTGCGACTGAAGGGCGACTACCCCACCCTACTTGAGATGCGCGGCGAGGTGCTGATGCCACGCGCCGGCTTCGAGGAGCTAAATCGACAGAGGGCTGACATTGGCGAGCCGCAATTCGCCAACCCCAGAAATGCCGCGGCAGGCTCGCTAAAACTGCAGAATAGCAGTATGGCAGCCGAGCGTCCGCTTATATGCATGCTCTATTACGTATTGACGGACGAACGCCACTATGCCACTCACGTCGAGGGACTTGAGGCGGCAAAGAAGTGGGGATTTATCATATCGCCGAACTACAGACTGTGCCATTCTCTTGAAGAGATATACTCTTTCATTGACGAATGGGACGTCAAACGACACGACTTGCCTTATGACATAGACGGCATCGTGCTCAAGGTCAACGACTTGGCGATACAGGAGGAGCTTGGACTTACAGCGAAGAGCCCCCGATGGGCTGTGGCCTATAAATTCAAGGCCGAGCAGGCGCATAGCCGACTTCACGAGGTGACATTTCAAGTGGGCAGAACCGGCGTCGTGACTCCTGTCGCCAACATGGACCCCGTGCAATTGGCAGGCACTGTCGTAAAGCGAGCTTCGCTGCATAACCTTGGCATAATCAGGGAATTAGACCTCCATATTGACGATATGGTCGTCATTGAGAAAGGTGGCGAGATAATCCCAAAAATCGTTGGCGTAGACGTAAGCAAACGAAAGGATGGCGCATTGCCCGTATCATTCCCGACAGAATGCCCCGTTTGCGGCACACCATTGGTAAGGATGGAGGGTGAGGCTGCATACTATTGCCCGAACTATATAGGCTGCGCCCCACAGATTGTCGGTCGCTTGACGCACTTCGTCGAACGTGGCGCAATGGACATCGAGCAATTGGGCGACGAGAAAATAGAGTTGCTCTTCCGCCATGGGCTATTGCACGACGTATCAGACTTTTACAAGTTGACGGCAGAAGACTTATTGGCATTGCCCGGCTTCCAGTTGAAATCGGCAAATAAGGCTATTGAGGCGATAGCGGAGTCGAAGAAGCAACCTTTCGAGAGGGTGCTTTTCGCCATTGGCATACGTTACGTGGGCAGCACCGTCGCTAAACGTCTTGCTTCGGCATTTGGTAACATTGACAACATCATAGCAGCTCCAATCGAGCAACTTAAAGCGGCACAAGACATTGGCGAGGTCATCGCCACAAGCGTCTGTTCGTTCTTCGACAAAAAGGAGAACCTTGAACTTATCGAACGACTCAGAGCGGCTGGACTCCAGATGTCGGCCAAGGAACAAGTCCTTGAGTCGGATAGTCTTACAGGCAAACAATTCGTCGTGAGCGGAGTATTTGAAGAGCTAGGACGTGACGACTTGAAGGCTCTGATTGCGGCTCATGGAGGAAAAGTAATGAGCTCAATATCAGCGAAAACGAACTATGTCGTGGCAGGAGCAAACATGGGACCTGCAAAACTTGAGAAAGCCCAGAAACTTGGCGTGGCGATAATAGGCTACGCTGATCTTATGAAATTGATTAACAAGGATGAGTAACATACTTTTAAAATTCAGGCAAAGGATTGGAGATTGGCTCAACGAGTACAACCCCAAACTTTGTGACTCACAGACGTTCCGTGGACCATTGCTTGAAAAAAAGAAAGTCCTGATTCTGAGTGCAATAACATCATCTGAGGACAAGGAGACAATAGCAGCCATCAAAAAGGAAGTCCGAGAGATGTGCCCACGCGCAGAAATCCACACCATAGGCTACTGCGCAGACAAGGGCGAAAGCCTCATAAGCGACAAGTATGAGGAATATTTCACCGAAAAAGACCTCTCTTTTTTCTTCAAGATAAAGAGCAACAGACTAGTCGAGGCACTCGGCGCAGGCTACGACATTATGATTGTCGTGAATAGAGGCGAGAGCGTAAGTCTCAATTACATTGCTAAATTTGCATTGGCGAGCCTAAGAGTCGGTTGCGCTGGCACAATTCTTGATAAAGAAGGGATATTGAACTTCGTGATTGAACACAATGGCGAGGGTACCCAAATAAGCAAGAAAATGAGGAGTTGCCTCGAAATGGTATTTGAAAATCAAATAGTTTAAGCAATATGAAAAAGACTTTGACAGCGTTTGTGATGTGCCTCATCGTAGGTTTCACAACAAGTAGTTGCCGACATCGCGTCGAGCGCGTGGACACCGATGAGCAGATAGACCTCAGTGGCCGTTGGAACGACACTGACAGTCGTCTCGTGGCAGAGGAGATGGTGAGCCAAGTGCTTAGTGGTGATTGGATCGCGAACCACCAACGCACCCATTCAGGTCAGAAACCAGTTGTTATTGTCGGTCTCGTATATAACAATACGAGCGAGCACATCGACGCTAACACTTTCATCAAAGACGTTGAGAAAGCATTCGTCAAATCGGGTAAAGTACGCTTGGTGCAGGCTGGCGAGAAACGTGAAGCGTTGCGCAAGGAACGTGCTGCCCAACAAGACTTTGCGGCTTCAGAGACAGCTAAGAAATGGGGACGTGAGCTTGGCGCAGATTACATGCTGCAAGGCGACATTGCCTCAATTACCGACCAATACAAGAGAGAAAAGGTCGTTTACTACCAGACGTCTCTTGAGCTGTCCGATCTTGAAAGCAACGAAGTTGTGTGGATAGGCGACAAGAAACTCAAGAAATATGTTGTGAAGTAGGAAGCATACCAGCAACAAAAAAGACGGACTCAGAAAAGTCCGTCTTTTTTGTTTATAGCCAGTCCGCAAATCACTTGTCTTTCACCAAACGTATTGCGATTGGGGCTGTAGACGTCACCTCGTTGTCAGCAGATTTACCGCACTGATTAGCATTGAAAGAGTCTTGTACGAAGACTATCGACTTCAAATAACCTTGCTTACTGGCCTCCGACTTCAACATGTAGATGCCGTACGTATACGTTACAGCAATTGCCATGTTGGCAGGCAAGAATACGGCTTTCCCCTCAGAGTTCACAACTTGTGCTCCATTAGCATCATCGTATGTAGACCAGCTCCAGTTGCATTCGTCAATAAGTTCCTGAGCCTCCGCCTCGGTAGGTAGTCGCCATCCTCCAAAATTAATTGCCTTGGCGTCTTCATTTGAAATCGCTGTACCTATGTCACTTATGCTCTTGGCACCATAATTTTTCGTCGCCCATATTACAGAAAGCCCGAGGTCGACCTCTTCACCTGTGGAGATGCTTATCGGCAATGTCCTAAAATCCTTAATGTCGCCATAATAGATAACAAGTTTTGTCTGGTTGCCGACAGTCTCCTTGATTTTGGCGTATGAGCGGAAATAGTACTTCTTGTCGGACTTTAGCCCCTTGGGTGAAACTGAGAAATTCCCCATCAGGCGTTCATCAAGCTCAGTTGGCGACAATCTTTCTATCTTTTGATCAGATGCCACACCAACGCTGTCGAGTGTCACATTCCTGTTCCTCTCGAATAGCAGGATGCCCATATCCTCCACGTCAGAGAACAGCACGTTCACGTAGCCAGTAAGTTTGGCAGAATAGGTATTCACCTCATCGGCATCTAATGTCTCTACACCAACTTTTGGAGTATGAAAGGATTGCACATCGCCCCACAGGTATACCTCACGCAGATTCGCTGTCTTCATCAAGACAAAGGCCCTAAAATAATAGGTCTCATCGGAACGCAATCCCCTGACAATGAAAGTTGAATCGCAAAGCGTCGATTGCTCGCGAATCACCCTCTGACGTGTTGAATAGTAGACGCCATAAGTGCCCTTAAATTTCTTAGGATCAATGTCCTCGCTAAGCGTCAATCCGAGTTGTGCGCCAAAGGAGTATACGTTTATGGCCGAATCTGTTTTTGCCGTTAACCTATTCGTCCTGAACTTATATATCTGTGAATTGTGGATTAGCCCATCCTTCTCAACATTTGTCGAGAAATAGTACGTCGTGTCGGAATAAAGCCTTTCGATCGTCACCTCGCTTATCCCATTGCCAATGTATTTAGCCGCCAGATAATCACCTGTCGTCGTGATATATTTAGTGTTCTGCAGCGAATATCGCACTCCCGTGACTTTTGATGAGTCGGCATCATCCCCAAATATCCCACGAATTGTGGCTCCATAAGGCGTGATGTCGACTACGTTTATAACCTTAGTCGTGTCTTCATCCACAATCTCTTCAGGCGTTACGACCTCTTCTTTTGCGCATTGCGACAACAATGGCGCAACAAGCAGAATGAGAAACCAAAATATATTGCGATTTGATGTCATATCTTACTGATAGTCACTGAAGCAAAGGTAATAAAAAGGGAAAGATATAGTTGACGGGGCGTTTGTTTGAATGAGACTGAACCTCACCCAAGACAAGGAAACTGCATGCGGAAAGCGACGCAAAAAAGGAGTGAAGAATTTTCATCTTCACTCCTTTCCGTGATACCGGAGGGATTCGAACCCCCAATCTTCTGGGCCGTAACCAGAGGCATTATCCAATTGTGCTACGGTACCAAACCTTGGTCGTCGTTTGACACTGCAAAATTAATAATATCAGCGACATCTGATACGGCAAAGAGGATATTTTTTTACCATAGATTCGACGTGGAGTTTTATTTATAATCATTAATCCCGCACAACACCCCATTTTTAATGGCTATAAAGCGAGAAAACACAGGCACCCACCCCAACACCCCCATTATTTTATGGGCACAGTCAGAAAACGCACCATTATCAAGCCCCAAACACCCCCTTATTTTTGCAAACATCATTTCTCGAATTGTGAAACACGATGAAATATCGTAAGTAATACACGTAACTATGCATTAAATCACAACCAATCTATTGCAATATACTTTCGAATAGTTATGTTTGCATCAGCAAAAGATTAAAACTGAAAGCAAAACAGTCCTTATCTCTTGCGACACACTAACCGATTAACAACTCATAAAAACGATAGTCATGAAAAAGATTGAAGCTATCATCAGGAAAACCAAGTTCGATGATGTGCGAGATGCCCTTCTGGCCGCCGACATCGAGTGGTTCTCGTACTACGACGTACGAGGCATCGGCAAGGCTCGCCAGGGTCGCATCTACCGCGGCGTCGTCTACGACACCAGCTGCATCGAGAGGACTCTGCTCTCGATTGTTGTTCGCGACTGCAATGTCGAGAAGACTGTCAACGCCGTTGTCTCCGCCGCTCAGACTGGCGAAATCGGCGACGGTCGCATCTGGGTAATCCCCGTCGAGGACGCCATTTCCATCAGGACTGGCAAGCACGGTGACGAGACCCTCTACAGCCACGACAAGTAGTAGAACAAGACTTCACGCAAGATAACCTAACCTCTCAAATCATGAAGACTCTTTACACTAAATACATAATCGGGGCTCTGCTTGTAGTCTGTGCCCTATTTATAACGCCGTCACTCACGGCACAAGAGGCGGCAGACTCCGTAGCGGCAGCCGAGCCCGTTGCAACCGCCATATCTGAGGCAGTCGTCGCCGTTGAGGAAGCTCCAGCCGAAGAGGCATCTGCCCTCAGCTCTATCGGCGACCTTGCACGAGGCGTCGACACCGTCTGGATGCTCCTCGCAGCAATGCTCGTCTTCTTCATGCAGCCAGGCTTCGCAATGGTCGAGGCCGGTTTCACCCGCACGAAGAACACCACTAACATCTTGATGAAGAACTTCATCGACTTCACCCTCGGCTCGCTCCTTTTCTGGTTCGTCGGCTTCGGACTGATGTTCGGTGACGGTGGTTTCGTAGGCATGCCGCACTTCTTCGACTGCATGTTCCACGACCCCAATGGTCTGCCCAAAGAAGGCTTCCTCGTCTTCCAGACCGTCTTCTGCGCAACATCCGCTACTATCGTATCCGGCGCAATGGCAGAGCGCACTAAGTTCTCCATGTACTTGATTTACACCGTCTTCATCTCCGTCCTTATCTACCCGATCTCTGGTCACTGGACTTGGGGTGGCGGCTGGCTCTGCAACGGTGAGGAAGGCTCGTTCATGATGAACCTCTTCGGCACAACGTTCCACGACTTCGCTGGTTCTACCGTTGTCCACTCTGTCGGTGGTTGGATCGCATTCGTCGGCGCAGCTGTCATCGGTCCTCGTATCGGCAAGTACCATAAGGACGGTTCCTCTAAGGCCATCCCTGGTCACAGCCTCACAATCGCTGCTCTTGGTGTCTTCATCCTTTGGTTCGGTTGGTTCGGCTTCAACCCAGGTTCTCAGCTCGCAGCCTCTACTCCCGACGACCAAGACGCTATCTCTCACGTATTCCTTACCACGAACCTTGCAGCATGCGCTGGCGGCTTCATGTCAATCGTTGTCAGCTGGTTCAAGTATGGTAAGCCATCCCTCTCCCTCACCCTCAACGGTATCCTCGCAGGTCTCGTCGGCATCACCGCTGGTTGCGACATGGTATCTCCTGGTGGCGCTGTCATCATCGGTCTCATCTGTGGCGCCGTAATGGTCTACGCTGTTGAGTTCATCGACCGCAAGCTTCATATTGACGACCCCGTCGGTGCAAGCTCTGTCCACGGTGTTTGTGGCTCGCTCGGCACAATCCTTACCGGTTTGTTCTCCACCTCTGAGGGCCTTTTCTACGGACACGGCTGGGGCTTCCTCGGCGCAGAAATCCTTGGTGTCCTTGTCGTTGGATGCTGGGCCGCACTCATGGGCTTCGTAATCTTCAAGGGTCTCGACAAGATCTTCGGTCTCCGCGTTCCTGCACGAGTTGAGGAGGAAGGTCTCGACATCTACGAGCATGGTGAGACTTGCTACGGTAACTAACTTGTAACTATCTGATAAAAACCAAAGTCGCCTCACATTTTAGCGACAACTTCTCACCTCTAATAGGTTTTTGGTTAGTGTAATTTCCTACATTAACAGTGTTGGTGGTCCGATGGATATCGGACCACCTTTTTTATTGTCTCACCTCGCCACAGGCTCCAAACCTAATGTTCCTCCCCAATCCTGTCAACCTAAAGAATCCACCCGCAATCCGCCCATTTTCATCCGTTTCCAACGGTTTTTCCCTACTCATCCTCTCGCAATAAGCATCCCATTCACCATCCGCTCCGAATTTTTCGATTCTCCAATACCCATGAACCCCATCAGCCATCATCTTTTTCACCTCGTTCGCCACATGCCCCATGCAATATCTCACGTTCACCTCCATGCAACTTCTCACTCCGAGCATGCCATCGACATCTCTATAAACCATAGCGTCAACGCCAACCGCGCCACGATAGCCCGTATTCATTAAAGTCTCTTCCAATGCCCCACGCAACGTCACTCCATACTTCTCTTCCCAACACTCACAAACAGAGCTTATCTCACCAAATGCCTCAGCCCCAATAATCTCACTTCCAAAAGCACCTCCATTCCCACTCCTATATGCATTCGCTCCCTTATATTCCACACCTCTATCGCCCACCCAAAACAAGAACGACAATTCCGCCACCCTCTCCAGCTTCCGCTCTACAACTACCGCACCATCTGCACTGATGCATTTTTCCGCATATTCCATCGCCACACTCTCTTCCCCACACCCATAAAATCTCACACCCCTACCCGATGCGCTCCATAGGCTTTTGACGACCACGTCCCCACGCTTTAAATAATTCCTTACGATTCCAACCTCATCCGTCACAACAGCTTCAGCCGCATCCACAACGCCAAGCTTTCTATTCACAATCTTCTCTACAGTTACAGAAGTCCTCCGTGACAACAAATCTCTCCATTTCCAACCTCTTGCAAACTCCTTCATCCCAAATTGCGCCATCGTCGCACGACTCAATCCCCAAGGCCTAAATTCTTCTCCCGACGACACCATTCTTCTCGCATCTTCGACACTTACGAACATCGTTCCTTTGCTCTGCCTATCGAGCATTTCCAGAACCACATCATCAGGTTCTTGCCCGACAATCTTGTCGCCTTCGCTTGTCAAAAACGCCATGAGCGGAGCCAAGTCCAACTCCATTTTCGCCAACGTTTTAGGTGGCGTATAATTCATGCCGTCCTGTCTGACGGCCATTTCACATGTCGGATTGAAGTACACTATCATGCCGCAAAATTAGTCAAAGGAACACGTCTGCGCTTAATGCGCTATTCTGTTCTCGTCTTAGCAAAAGCGACACGGTCGAGCCTCTAAAAGAGCCTCGACCGTGTCGCTTTTGCCTATGTTTTACTTTTTCCTAATCAGCAATCACACAAAAAATGGAGCCAAAGACTATTTGCTCCATTCAAACTTTAAAATTCTCTATAGATCAGCTGAATTTCTTCCTTTTTCTTCGTATCCCCGACCAAATGCAACTGGTAAGGAATCCCTTCTTCTTTCTCATAATGGAAATTTATCATGTTTTTCCATTTATCATTCGCTTTTGTTCGCAATTCTCCTTTGTCCAACGGCGAATAAAGAATTGCGTTCGGACGAACCCTATTCAAATCATTATTAAAATCCTTCTCTACTTCTTCCGATGGCTTCCGAATTACCTTCACAATAAGTCCATTTTTCTTGTCATAATAAACAGTTTCTCTCACAACTGGTCCAGAGTAGAAAATTCTGTCTTTTGCCTCGTCGTTGACATCATCCCACAATAACAACATATCCCCGAAAAGGGTTTTTGTCAGTGTATCAACATACTCTTTGAATTCATCCCCCTCAATCGCTCTGTAAACGCCGTCATCTTGCGCCCTCGTCACAACGGATACTATGACCATTGCGAAAAGTAATAGAATCTTTTTCATGGCTTTAATCTTTTCCCTTTGATACGCACGTGACGAATTTTCATTGTTTAATCCAATAATTTATTTGACCCGCCGAGCGTTATTTTGACAGAGTTTAAGCTACCCTCCATCCCACCGATCGTTCCAGATTGCGCATTCAAGTTGCCCAGCTCTATACGACAGCAAGCGGTATGAATCACAGATTTTTACTATCTTTACATCACGAATTTTCAGACTCCAATTAATGAGATACAACATACAGGCGCTGGCGCTGCTCCTCTCCATCGCACCACAGGTCGTGGCACAATCCACAAAAGCCTATACCGAGCCAGATCTCCAATTCGAACACGCCATGTCCCTCTACGACGCCGCACTCTACGGCGCCGCACGTACCGAGTTCGCCGATTTCCAGAAAGCACATAAGTACGACGTCCCAGAAGTCCTGCTCGCCGACGCCCGCTACTTCGAGTCACTCTCCGCCAAGATGAGCGACAATCTCGACGCACAACGCCTACTCGAAGACTACGACCGCTACGACCAAGACAACAGCTACCGAGCTGACGCCCAATATCATACAGGTGACTATCTTCTCACGCGCGGCAAGGACAAGAAAGCGCTCGCTTGGTTCGAAAAAGCCGACGAGGACAAAGTCAGCCCGACAAATCGTGTCCCACTAATATTCAAGCGCGGCTATTGCTATTTCTCTCAAGGCCAACACAATCTCGCCATTGCGCAATTCAACAAGATTGAAGGGCAGGAGGGCGAATACGCCCAGTCCGTCGCATACTACCGAGGCCACGTCTTTTACGAGAATGGCAACTACGACGCCGCACTCCCCATCTTCCTCGAGCTTGAGAAAGACGACGGATTCCATACCGCCGCAGCCTACTACATTGCCGACATAATGTACATTCAAGGGCATTACACCGACGCCCTCCGGTATGCCCAACCCCTTGCCAATCAGAAGAATGACAAGGCTGCAGAAATGACTCGCATCGTCGCCGACAGCCACTTCATGCTCGGCGAGGACAATGCAGCCATTACCGCCTACGACAAGCTGTCAACACTCCTCGGCGGCAAACTTCTCCGTGCAGACTATTACCATATCGGCCTCGCATACCTTCACGTCGAGAATTACACCAAAGCGGCCGCCAACCTCTCCAAAGTAACCTCCGCCGACGATGCGATGACGCAAAACGCCTACTATAATCTCGCAGCTTGCTGCCTGAAAATTGGCGACAAAAAAAGGGCACGCACAGCCTTCGATGCAGCGTCACGTTACAATTACGATGAGGCTATTGCCGACGACGCCCACTTCAACAAGCTCAAGCTCGCCTACGAACTCAACTTTTCACCGTTCGACGATCTGATTTCCTCTTTCGTTGAATATCTCGACCTCTACCCTCAGACTGTCCATCGCGACGAGACCTATAACCTTATTGGCAAGGCTCTTATCTCAACGAAGAACTATAAGAAAGCACTTGAGACAATGGAGAAGATCCAGCACAAGGATCTTAACCTCTACAAGGCAATGCAACGCATCGCTTTCTACCACGCC
The DNA here is from genome assembly GCA_963607345.1 of Bifidobacteriaceae bacterium. Classification (GTDB taxonomy): domain Bacteria; phylum Bacteroidota; class Bacteroidia; order Bacteroidales; family Marinilabiliaceae; genus W3P20-009. The sequence goes on along the minus strand of CAVDBL010000003.1, from coordinate 203,849 downwards.
ATCGAGCTATACAGTAATATGGATATCGATGGAGCAGAGGACTTCCTCGCCTACTCGCTGAAATATGGTGATTACGATGCGAAACTTAAAGCACGCGCCTATTTCTGGCAGGGCGAATGCAAATATTCAAAAGGCGACATCGAGTCCGCCCGCGATAAGTTCTTGGCTTTCATCAACTCATACCAAGCGGCTGAGGTCTCTGAGTTCCCAACAGCCCACTACAATGTAGCCTACACCTACTATAATAAGAAGGATTACGCCAACGCTCGCCGTTGGTTCGTTAAGTACGTGTCACTTGCCGACAACAAGTACCCTACCCTCTTGGCCGACGCTTATAATCGCATCGGCGACTGCCTATACTCCAGCCGCGATTTCAATGGCGCCATCGGCTACTACGACCAAGCAAAAGCGACTTCCGACCAGCAAGGCGACTACTCAATGCTCCAAAAGGGCATCTGCCTCGGTCTGCTCAACAACTATAACGGGAAAGTTTCTGAACTCGACAACCTCATAAACAAATATCCCAAGTCCGTCTACGTAGATAACGCCTATTTCGAGAAGGCACGCGCCTACGTGGCCATGGGACAGATAAAGGACGCCATATACAACTATAAGGTCGTAAAAGAGAAATTTCCCAAGGGCAGTCTCGCTTCCCAATCCATGCTCCAGCTCGGACTTCTCTATTACAATAACAACGAGTTCGACAACTCCATGGCTTTCTACAAGCGCGTCATAAACGAGTACCCATCAACGCCCGAGGCTGGCGATGCTCTCACCGGTCTTCGCAATGTCTATATGGAACTCGGTGATTATGACGGCTATATCGCCTACACGTCCACTCTTGGCGCATTTGCCCACGTCGGCGAAAGTGAGCGAGATTCCCTCCTCTACGTCAGCGCGTCAAACCTCTATCTGAAAGGCAATTTCGAGGACGCTAAATCCGCTTTCAAACGTTACCTCGATACTTTCCCCACAGGACGTTACGTCACTCCATCCAACTACTATCTTGCGGACTGCTACTACAATGATAAAGAGTTCGATACGGCCAAGCAGCTCTACCAGACTGTGGCCGCCCAGCCTCGTAGCGTATTCACCGAGGAAGCTCTCCTTCGCAGCGGCGAACTTCTCTATAAGTCAGGCGACTACGCCAATGCTCTTTCCTCTTTCGTCCGACTCGAACAAGAGGCGGAGGTTGAGTCCAACAAGATCGAGGCCATCATCGGTCAAATGCGTTGCATGGAGAAGACTGGCGACTTAGCACAATGCATAGCAGGTGCCGATAAGGTTATCAGCATGCCGCAAGCATCACCCGCCATTCTCCGTGAAGCACAATACCTCAAGGCTAAATCCCTCATCGGGCAAAACAAGAAGGCTGACGCTCTCCCAATCCTCAAGGAACTTGCCGAGAGTACAAAAACAACCGAAGGTGCCGAGGCCAAATACCTCGTTGCTCAATATCTCTACGACAGCAACAACCACGATGCCGCAGAAAATGAAGTCTTCGACTATATCGAGAAAGGTACGCCACACCAATATTGGCTCGCCCGCAGCTTCGTCCTCCTGTCCGACATCTACCACGCCAAAGGCGATGATTTCCAAGCGGTTCAGTATCTCCAGACACTCAAAGAGAGTTATACTAACAGCGACGACATCCAAAGCATGATCTCTCAACGTCTCGACGCTTGGAATGCCGATAATGTAGTCAACGCCCAATAAACAACAGAGAAACAAAAGACGATGAATAATAAATTGCTCGGCTTCTGCATGACCCTCGCAACAATGTCATGGGTCAACTGCGGCGATTTGTTTGCTCAAAATGACAGCATCAACACCATCGACCGCTCCGTAGATGTCGTAAACGCATATCAGCCAATTCTCCGCAAGTCGAAGAAAATCAATGTCGAGCCTCTCATGGACGACACTGCAAAGTATTCCGACAAGTTCAAATACCAGCTCCTCAACCGCGTCTCCACAGTCACAACAAAGCCAGAGACTCTCACTGCAGCGGGCATGGATTTCCCGTCCTACAAAAGCCCTTACCGAGCTGTTGTCGAGGCTGGTATTGGTACTCTGCCTTCCTTCTATGGTCAGATTCTCTACAATAATGGCAATTCAGAAAACCACCACCTATCTCTCAAAGCAGGACATTTAGCCCAGTTAGGGAAAGTCAAGATGGAGGACGACTCCAAAGTCGAAGCCCATCAGAATGACACGTGGGCAGGTTTGGATTATGACCATTTTGGAGGTAATCTCCGTTTCGGCTTCGATGTCGATTTCGCCAACAACGCATATAACTACTATGGTCAAAATACCATTGTCGACACCCTCACTTATCTAACAGAGGATGCCAAATCCATCATTGGTTCCGATGTCTTAGGTTATGATAAACAACGCAATACGACTTTAGACATTCGCTTCAACATCGGTAACACCATTGCCAACCCTCTCCAAAAGTTCACTTTCACGGCAATGGCTGGTATGGGGATTTTCGGCAACAAGAGCGGTGTCCATCAGTCTGACATTCTCTTCGGCGGAACTCTTCGCTTCCCCGTCAAAAAGGCAGCAGGCATAGATGTCGACTGGGCTGTCAACCATTTCAAGGTTCACGAGGGCGACGAAGCCGACCTTTACAACTATGTCGAGCACAAGTGCACTGATATTCAAGCCATTCCCCACTTCCGTCTCGATTACGATTTCATGCTTCTGCGCCTTGGTGTACGCATCATCAGTGTCCTCGGAGATGACTATGTGGGCAAGGATGATTTCATCGTTCAGCCAGACCTCCTTGCCAATTTCTTTATCGGCGACGGCTCCGTCAACCTCTACGCAGGTCTCTCCGGCGACTACCAAGCCAACAGCTATCGTAGCCTCGTCGAGCGTAACAAGTATGTCTCTCCTGACAGCAGAAAATACATCTACGACGGTATCCTCAAACGCTACGTCTCCCGTCAAGACATTCTCCACTCCCAAGCACCTATCGTCTTCGATTTCGGTCTTCGCGGCTCTTTCTCCAAAAAGGTTCAAGCAGGTATTGGCATCAAATACAAGTCTCTCGGCGACGAGGTCTTCTTCATAAACCGACATTTCGCATCAGCCAACGACTCAACAAACGTCTCCCACCTCTCACAATTCGCCATTCTCCAAGATGATGGCAAACTTTTCAATGTACATGGTGAGGTTAACGTAAATCCAACGGCCAACAGCAACATCCTCTTCGAGATCAACTACTATAAGTATAATATGAACTCCCTTGAGGAAGCCTGGTATCGCCCAGCTTGCGTCCTCTCTCTGTCTGGCAAGTGCAAGCCCACAGAACGACTCGCTCTGAAGGCGAAACTCTCCTACGAGGGGAAGCGTAAGGCTTTCGACCCGACTGCCAACGAGGCTAAAAATCTCGACGGCTTCATCGATCTCAACATCGGGGGCAACTACTACATTTCCAATCGCTGGACCGCTTTCCTCAATATCAATAACTTAACAGCCTCCGACCAACAACGCTGGCTCGGCTACTCCTCCTACCGCTTCAATGCCATGGCAGGAATAACCTACAAGTTCTAAACCCTCCAATGCTCCGTCTTGCTCTAATGCGCCACGGTGAAGCCGCCTACTCTTCTGGCGACGACCATGACCGCCCACTGACCGACAGGGGCATCGCTCAGGCTAATTCCGCAGCTCTTCTTCTCCCCCAATGCGGTTTTACGCCGACTTCCATCATATCCTCTGACGCCAAACGCACAAGGCAGACTACCAAATGCATTATTGACAGCTTAAACATCTATGCGCCAATCGTCTACACCCCGATGCTCTATGACTCATACACCACACAAGAGTTCATAGATTGCATAGCCTCGAATGCCATAGGCGACACTCTCCTCGTCGTGGCGCACAATCCCGACATAACATACAAAGCGTCAAATCTATCCGCCCAACCACTCCCTGCGGCATTCCCTACGGCTGGCGTTCTTATATTAGATTTCGACGTAGTCTCATGGGGCGACATATCAGCCCGAATGGGTTTCATAAGTTTCTCTAACTTCCTTTAGCGAGCAGTGACCATAAATTGTAAAAGGCATGAAGGTAAAACCTCCATGCCTTATTTCTTTGCCATAAGTCTTTAATTTCTACCCTACCCGGCTACACAATATCAACTTCTGACTTCCTTCAGCCATAGTTACGCCATACACAAAGATTTTATCATTCTCCTTAACTTTCAATTTCGCCCTCAATGCCTCTGCCGAAATCGGGAAGTTCCTCACCGCCACCGACGCTCCGTCAATCTCACGTTTTAATGCGGCAATTCCTTTCTTACTGTTTTCGTATGTGGCTATAACCTTAAATCTCCTTCCTGGGAAATTCTCAATGTCTTCCTCACTCGTATATATGTGAGTCGACTTTGCCAACGCCTTAGCTCCATATCGTTCCCCGATCAACTTGAAAGCTCCTATCTTCATCAATTGAGGCGACGGCTCGAATATGTAACCTCCTACTAACTCACTGACATCCAATGTTGTATTATGTTCGTCGGATAAGGTGAATTTAAAATCTTCACCATTACCTGATGCGTCAACAGATACAGCATGCAACGTTGGCTCAATATTGTTAATCTTGTTCGACAGCTTTACAATTATGTCCTTACACTCTCCCGATGCCCCAACTGCATACACATCCGCCACTTTGGGCAATTGCTCTGCCAACATACTTACATCGAGCAACGGCGATAATTTTATTATCACAGTGTCTGCAATTTCCAACATACCCTCTGCTATCTCCTCTACATCTGGTGAGCAATCAGAAATCCGGAATACTCGCCCTCCACTTTGCGAGCGTCTCGATGGATCTATAAATATCGTTCCGTAATGTAGTCCTTCCCCTCTCGCCTTCTTTAAATACTCTTCTGCAGTCGAGCACACGAAATTCGTATTGCTCGCTCCTAATATTCCATAGTTATGTCTGGCAGCCGACACTGCCCTCTCGTCCGCATCAACATACGTCACCCTCTTACACGCCCTCCCCATAAAGTAACAGTCAACACCCAACCCTCCTGTCAAATCCAACAAACTGTCTCCCTCCACAAGTTGAGCCCTCCACCGTGCAACAGACTCTGACGAACATTGCTGCAACGACACCGCGAATGGGAAATAAAGTCCATCTTTCTCAGCCCACGACGGCACTTTTACAGCCAACCTGTTCCATCCGTCCACTTGCTCTGCCACAAAAGAAGGCCTCACGGCATCGCTCTTGCGCAACCGCAAGGCGATGTCGTGAGGATTCTTTCCCCTATTCTCTTTGATTAATTGTCGCTCCTCTTCTGACGGAGCCAAAGATTTCGGTTCAGCGTCAATCACTTCTGATCCGCTGTCATATTTGAGACGAAGAGCAGCAACCTGTTAGCAATATTTGCTTCAGACACACCTCCATCAAAGTCAAGAGCCAACATGTTAAGCTCCGGATATGCCTCCTTCAGCTTCTTCTCTATACCCCTGACTACAATGTGGTTTGCGATACATCCAAACGGCTGCATAGATACAACGTTCGTACATCCCTGTTTGATGTAGGCAATAACCTCCGCGGGCAATAGCCACCCCTCACCAAATTGGGCGGACAAGCAGATAATCTCCGACGCCAACTCACTTTGGGTCTTGATATCAATCTCGGGCTGGTAGAACTTGAAGACCTCTGCCTCTTTGTCAAACTTATGCTGTACCTTGGTAATCAACGAGTATGCCATGTCGATGACCACAGCAGGCACCTTGAACTTCTTGACAAAGTTCTCCTTGTTGAACTTGAAGTTCACGAAAGCTCGCAGGAAGAAGTTGTGGATGATAGGAGGAACCACCTCAATCCCATGGTCCATAAGCCAATCCGGCACGTACCTGTGCGAGTACGGGTTGAACTTCAAGAATATCTCACCTGCCACACCAGCCTTCGGGTATGTGCGATCGGTGTATATGTCAATGGCATTGAATTCCTCTGCCGCCTTACGCGTCAGTTTCAAGATGCCATTTAAATCTTTCTTCTCTACCAAAGGATTTGCCCTGCGTAAGAAATCATCACGCAATGCACGTGCAGTGCCCTTAACTTTCTCTCTTACGGCAATCGCATGGTAGAATACCGACAGCCAATCTCCAAAGAAGACGGAGTAAAGGACTATTGGAGCCGCTTTGAACAAGTTAAGTTTGAAGCCAGGCTGATCCTCCTTATCCGTTCCCGCAATACCTATCACAGGAACTTGTTGGAAACCAGCGTCTACGATGGCCTTACGGATGAGCGAAGGGTAGTTTGTGGCGCGGCACTGTCCCAACTGCGTAACAGCGACAGCCGTCTTGTCGAGGTCGTACTTGCCGCTTTGCAATGCCTTGATAAAGTCACCTACAATGAGCGTAGCAGGATAGCAAACCTCATTGTTTGAGTACTTCAAGCCAAGGTCGTTCGACTCTGCGTCAGAGATTGGCAAAGATATTACGTCATAACCCTCTGTCTTAAACGCTGCTCCCAACAGTGGGGATATATATTCAGTAAAGAATGGTGCAAGTATCGTGCGACGTTTCTTATCCTCATTCTCAAACTTACGTGGACGGATGAAAGGCTTAACCTCGCTACTTAACTCCCCGCCGAATTTCAGACTCTCGATAAGCGAGCGTACACGCAGCTTCATAGAGCCTACGTTGTTTATGTCGTCAATCTTCAAGAGTGTCAAGCTCTTATTATGACGATTAAGTACGCTACGAGCTTCATCAGTAAAGAATGCGTCAGGTCCGCAACCAAATGAAGTTGTCTCAACAAAGTGGACGTTATTCCCCTGTCTTGCAGTCCATTGCGCTGAGTTGAGAATCCTGTTGACGAATGTCCACTGCTTCAATATGAACGTCTCCTTCTCGTCAATGTTCTCCCCTCTCACAATATCTTCGGTCAGCACGTCGACACCCAACTTCGATATCATCTCCGATACCTTATGTTGGATGAGCGGATCCGTATGATATGGGCGACCAGCCAAAAGTATCACTGTCCTGTGAGCCTTCTGAGCCTCTCGATAAGCGTCAATATTCGCCTGGCGCAACTCCCTGCCAAACTTCTCATATTCAGCCAACGCCGCCTTGTGAGCCTTCTTTACAGTCTGAGTGTCTATGCCAAGCGTCTCCATATAACGGATCAACTGCTTGAGCAGCAATTTGTCATCTTGGAAAGATACGACTGGCGAGTCAACAGGCTTAGAAGTCTTTATAACCGAAGCTACAACTTCTGGGTAGCCAATGATTATCGGGCAGTTGAAACTGCCGGTTACGCTCTTGTCCTCACGACGCTCGTATACGACGCGCGGGAAGAATATCCTGTCAACATCTTTGTTTGCCGCAAGTCCATATATATGACTATGAACCAGTTTAGCAGGGAAACAGATATTGTCAGACATCACGGAGTGCACGCTCTTCTCGTAGTCAAGAAACAATGACGGTCGAGACAGCACAACACGTATTCCGCAGTTGGTGAAGAAGGTATGCCAGAAGGGGAACTCCTCGTACATGTTAAGCACGCGTGGTATGCCAATCGTCAATTTTGGCGATACGACACTCTTCTCTGGCTCATTTGCGCGGTCAAACAATGCGTGATACTTGTAGACACTCATGTCTACGCCTGCTTTCTCCGACGCTTTTCCATTAGTGAAAATCTTCTCGCACTTATTGCCGGAGAAGTAGATCCCACCATTCTTGAACTTATATTGTGTAATGCGACATTGGTTCTCACATCCGTGGCATGTCAACGCTTTCTGGTCAAAGCTTGCTGCTACAAGGAAATCGTCAATCGGACGACCCTCTTTCTCAATGCCTTCCGCAAGTCGCTGCGAATGGAGAGCGCAACCATATGCGCCCATAAGTTCAGGCACATTGTTGCAATATACTGTGCGACCCGTCAAGTTCTCGAATGCTTTCACAATCGAGTCGTTGCGCATCGTTCCGCCCTGCAATACGATATTTTGTCCAAGCTCGTCGTAGTTCTTCAACTTCAACACCTTGAACAAACAGTTTTTGACGACGGAATATGCAAGACCTGCGGCAATATCAGAGACCGATGCGCCCTCACGAAGCACCTGCTTCACCTTCGAGTTCATAAACACGGTGCAACGGGTTCCAAGGTCAGACGGTTTCTGGCTTTGACACGCTTTCGTCACGAAATCTGCAATGTCGCAACCAAGCGTCTGAGCAAAGGTCTCAATAAATGAACCACAGCCAGACGAGCATGCCTCATTAAGCTCCATGCGAGTCAATGCACCATGGTCAACATACGTGGCCTTCATATCCTGACCGCCAATGTCCAAGATGAACGATACGTCAGGACACATCGCATGAGCCGCCACATAATGCGCCATCGTCTCAACCATTCCATGATCGAGTGAGAATGCCGCCTTTATGAGATCCTCGCCATAACCTGTTGAGCAACCTCCAGTTATGACGACGTCTATTTTCTCCTCTGCCGCACGTTGACTTAGCTTGCTAAGTCCATGTTTTACAGCATCGATAGGATTTCCTCCGTTGTGTGCGTAATATTTGAAGACTATCTCCCCGTTCTCATTGATAACCACAATCTTAGTGGTTGTCGAGCCGGAGTCGATGCCTAAGAAGTTGCGCTTCGTCGCACGACTCACGTCCACAACAGGCACGTAGTTCTTTGCCTTCTCGGCTTTCCACGTCAAGTAGTCCTCCTCCGACTTGAAGATCGGTTCGAGCTCGATGGTGGTCTTATTGTGGTGCGTCTGGTTCTCTGTGGCTTTCTTCTCAGGAGCAGGCGAAGTCAACAAGTCGTTGAGCGACTTCATCGTAAATGGCTCGCCTTCATTCTTTGCCAGTGCCGTACCCCATGCAGGGATCACGTTGGCATGCTCTTCAACCACAAAGTCATTCTCTATCGAGTAGCCGAAATAGTCAGCCAATGCCTTACGCAGTGAGGGTATGAAAGTCAAAGGACCACCGCAAAGCAGCACTTTGGGCTTGATTTCACAGCCGTGGCTTAGGGTACTCGCTGTCTGCACAGCTACCGCACGGAATATCGATGCCGCAATGTCCGTCTTGGGCACATTGCGAGCTATAAGGTTCTGAATATCAGTCTTGGAGAACACACCGCACCTCGATGCGATGGGATAGAGTGCGGTGCTGCGTTGAGCAAGTCCGTCAAGATCTGTCACCTCGACACCAAGGCACAATGCCATTTGGTCAATAAAAGCTCCAGTTCCGCCTGCGCAGTTGCCATTCATGCGCAAGTCAGTAACTTTACCGTCTTTCAGATATACAATTTTAGCATCCTCACCACCAATATCTATGATGGTAGACACGTCGGGATGTACAGTCTTCGTAAACTCAGCTGCCGCAACAACTTCTTGAACGAAGTTTATGCCATAGCGTTCAGCAACTCCGAGACCTACAGAGCCTGTTATTGAGAGTGTAAAAGTATCTTCCGCCTTTATCGTGGTAGCCAATTCCTCAAGGAACGCGCCAATGGCTGCCGGTACGTTTGCTTGGTGACGCCTGTATGAAGTGTATTTAACTTTTCCGCCTTCGTCAAGGACGACTATCTTGGCTGTCGTTGATCCGACATCCAATCCTATCTTATACATTAGGTTGGTTCTATGGAGATTAGTTTATGGTGCTGCAAAAGTATATATAAAATGTAAATAGAGAGTTTTTAAATTGACTTATAGCACAATAGATTTACGATTCTGTCCATTTCACCGTCTTTATAGTTAGGTGTATCATGAACAGACCAACATCTGCTCTCGCCTTTTAATTGCAACGATTCCACCAAACCTCACTATCCAACAATTTATATTGCAAGACTTTTAGAGTAGCGCAACACTTAAAACGCACCTGTTCATCTAAGCCTTGCGAACTTTAGTCAAAAAAATATTGCATTTTATGCCTCAAACGTTTCACTGTTTAATATTCTTATTATATTTGCGCAACGAACAGAACAGAACGGCAAGGCATGACTACAATCAACCTTAAATTAGACGAGGAGGCCAGCACTCCGAAATTCAGGCTTTTAGCAGAGGCCGTCAAGAACGCCATTGCGGAGGGCAAACTCCACACTGGCGAGAGCCTCCCTTCGGTAAGCTTGATTTGCGAGCAGTTCAACCTCTCGCGCGACACGGTCTTCAAGGCTTACAGTCTTCTCCGCGAGCAAGGTGTGGTCATGAGCCACCCTGGTAAAGGTTATTACATTGCCGACCATATCACTAAGGTCTTCGTCTTCCTCGACACGTTCAAGGCATACAAAGAGGTTCTCTACGACAGCTTCTTCCATAACCTTCCACGCGACGTCATCGCCGATGTCAACTTCCACCATTACAACCCACGCCTTTTCCGCAAGTTGATCGAGGACAGCATCGGTCGATACAGCAAGTACATCATCATGCCGTTCATGTCCGATGAGACCGAGCGACTCCTTGCGCGCATCCCTCGCGAGAAGCTTCTCATCATCGACTGGAATCTGTTCACCACCATCGGCTCAAATACTGTATATCAGGACTTTGGAACTGCGCTAAGCAATGGTTTGGAAACTGTGTACGACAAGCTCACCAAGTACAACTCTTTCCATTTCCTCTACCCTGACTATACCTACCACCCTTTCCAATCTGTTATAAGCTTCGAGCGTTTCTGCAAGCTCCACTCCCTTCCTCACACCATCGAGCGCAACCCCGATGCCCTCAACGTTCAAAAGGGCATTGCCTATATATCAGTGTCGGACAGGATGTTAGGTAGGATCCTCGCCCAATGTCGTCAAAAAGGTCTCGAGCCAGGCAAAGATGTCGGCATCATCTCTTACAATGAGACGCCGATGAAGCAGTTCATCGACAAAGGCATAACCGTCTTCTCTACCGACTTTGAAAAGATGGGCTCTCTTGCCGCCCAGTTCGTCTCTCAAGACAAGCCTCTCAACGAGTGCGTCCCTTCTAAAATGATAGTAAGGTCTTCTCTCTAAATAAGTTACCAAACAACCTCAAAATACAATTCCAATGTACCTGTTAGGCGTAGACGTCGGTAGTTCTTCCGTCAAAGCGAGCCTTGTCTCCATCGACAACGGCAAATGCGTTTCGTCCGCTTTCTTCCCAAAGAGCGAGGCTAAGATAACGGCTCAACATCCCGGATGGGCGGAGCAAGAACCTCAGTCTTGGTGGGACTACCTAAAGCAATCCGTCGCAGCCGTAATGGCTGAGAGCGGTGCAAAAGCTTCTGACGTTAAGGCCATTGGCATTTCCTATCAGATGCATGGTCTCGTATGTGTAGACAAGAATCAGAACGTCCTCCGTCCTTCCATCATTTGGTGCGACTCTCGCGCCGTAGGTATCGGCGAGAAAGCCTTTGCCGACCTTGGTCAAGAGCGTTGTCTTGGTCATCTTCTCAACTCCCCAGGCAATTTCACAGCCAGCAAGCTTAAATGGGTCAAGGACAATGAGCCTGCCATTTTTGAGAAGATCTTCAAGGTCATGCTTCCTGGCGACTACATCGGCATGAAGATGACTGGTGAGATTCGCACAACGATATCTGGTCTCTCTGAAGGCATGATGTGGGATTTTGCCGAAGGTCATGTTGCCGACATGCTGCTTGACTATTACGGAATTCCCCACAACTTGGTAGCAGATATCTGCCCCACCTTTGGCGAGCAAGGCGTCCTCACGTCGGCTGCAGCAAAGGAGCTCGGCTTGAAAGAGGGAACCCCTGTCACATATCGTGCTGGCGACCAGCCAAACAACGCCCTCTCTCTCAATGTATTCAACCCAGGCGAGATAGCCTCTACTGCAGGTACATCTGGCGTCGTCTATGGTGTCAACGGAACTGTCAACTACGATCCCAAGTCAAGGGTTAACACCTTTGCCCACGTAAACCATACGAGCCTCGCAACCCGTTTGGGCGTGCTCCTCTGTGTCAATGGCACTGGCATTCTCAACTCTTGGCTCAAGCGCAACATTCTGCCTGAGGTTTCCTACGCTGGCATCAACGACATTGCAGCGCAAGCACCCATCGGCAGCGAGGGTCTCAGCATCCTCCCATTCGGAAATGGTGCAGAGCGCATGTTACAGAACAAAGAGGTCGGTTGCCAATTCCAAGGCATCAACTTCAACCTCCACAACCGCTCACATATCGCACGCGCTGTCCAGGAGGGCATCGTCTTCTCGTTCCAATATGGCATCGAGATTATGAAGCAGATGGGCATGAGTGTCAATAAGATACATGCTGGCAATGCAAATATGTTCCTTAGCCCACTCTTCCGTACGACTTTGGCGTCCGTCTCTGGCGCTACGATCGAGCTTTACGATACCGATGGCTCCGTCGGTGCGGCAAAGGGAGCCGGAATTGGCGCATGCATCTACAAGGATCATGACGAAGCCTTCGCCTCTCTCGAGAAAGTCTCGGTCATTGAACCTGATATCAAGAACTTGCAACAATATCAAGATGCTTACGCCACCTGGCGCGAACGTCTCATCAAGAACATATAAACTAAACAAGGAAAACCAATAATTAACAAGGACGATGCAGACTGGCAAGGAGACGAACCTTCTGCATCCAACTTTAACAAGAAACAAAATGGCAAAAGAGTATTTCGCCAACATTGGCAAAATCAAATTCGAGGGTGCCGACAGCAAGAACCCTCTCGCATTCCGCTACTACGACGCAGAGCGCGTCGTCATGGGCAAGAAGATGAAGGATTGGCTCAAATTCGCCATGGCTTGGTGGCACACCCTCTGCGCTGAGGGCGGCGACCAGTTCGGCGGCGGCACCAAGACTTTCCCTTGGAATGCTAACCCCGATCCCGTTCAGGCTGCTAAGGACAAAGCTGACGCAGGCTTCGAGATCATGCAGAAACTCGGCATCGAGTACTACTGCTTCCACGATGTCGACCTCGTCAATCCTGATGACGACGTCGAGAAGTACGAGAGCAACCTCAAGGAGGTCGTTGCTTACCTCAAGAAGAAGCAGCAAGAGACTGGCGTTAAGCTCCTTTGGGGCACTGCCAATGTATTCGGCCACAAGCGTTACATGAATGGCGCATCCACCAACCCAGACTTCGACGTCGTTGCTCGCGCCATCGTCCAGATCAAGAACGCTATCGACGCCACCATCGAGCTCGGCGGCACCAACTACGTATTCTGGGGCGGTCGCGAAGGCTACATGAGCCTCCTCAACACCGACATGAAGCGCGAGAAGGAGCATATGGCAACCATGCTCGGCATGGCTCGCGACTACGCTCGTAGCAAAGGCTTCAAGGGTACTTTCCTCATCGAGCCGAAGCCAATGGAGCCCTCCAAGCACCAATACGACGTCGACACCGAGACTGTCGTCGGCTTCCTCAAGGCTCATGGCCTCGACAAGGACTTCAAGGTCAACATCGAGGTCAACCACGCTACCCTCGCCGGTCACACATTCGAGCATGAGCTCGCTTGCGCTGTTGACGCTGGCATGCTCGGCAGCATCGACGCAAACCGCGGTGACTACCAGAATGGCTGGGACACCGACCAGTTCCCAATCGACAACTACGAGCTCACCCAAGCATGGATGGAAATCATCCGTGGCGGTGGATTCAAGGACGGCGGCACCAACTTCGACGCCAAGACCCGTCGTAACTCTACCGACCTCGATGACATCATCATCGCTCACGTTAGCGGCATGGATGCCATGGCACGCGCACTCCTTTCTGCTGCCGAGCTTCTCGAGAAGAGTCCCTACAAGAAGATGAAGGCAGAGCGTTACGCAAGCTTCGACTCTGGCAAGGGCAAAGAGTTCGAGGAAGGCAAGCTTACTCTCGAGCAAGTCTACGAGTATGGCAAGAAAGTCGGCGAGCCTAAGCAGACCAGTGGCAAGCAAGAGCTCTATGAGCAGATTGTCAGCATGTACTGCTAATCACGCCTAAACATAATGGCCGGTCCTCTCTTTTGAGGACTGGCCATTTTTTAGCTTTTCCCTCTAAAAGTTAATAGGTATTGAGCCTTTTAGCAATTCAAAACCTTAATAATGACTGACTCTATAACAAAATCGCCTGCCGAAAAAGGAAGCATAGCGTACCTGACTGGCATCGTCATGGTTGCAGTCCTCGGTGGTCTCCTCTTCGGCTACGACACTGCGGTAATCTCCGGAGCCGAAAAAGGTCTTCAGGCTTTCTTCCTGAGTGCTACCGACTTTGTCTACACAGGTTTCTGGCATGGCTTCACTTCTTCCAGCGCACTCATCGGCTGCATCTTTGGCAGTGCCATTTCTGGCATGATTGCAACCCGTTTCGGTCGCAAGCACTCACTCTTTGTAGCTGGTCTCCTTTTCTTCATCTCGGCTCTTCTTACCTACTGCCCAGAATTTCTCCTTTTCGAGCATGGTAAAGCTACTTTTAGTCTCCTTATAGCATTCAACATCTATCGCATTATCGGTGGCTTAGGCATCGGCCTCGCTTCGGCGCTCTGCCCAATGTATATAGCAGAGATTGCACCTGCCCGCATAAGGGGTACACTCGTATCTTGGAATCAGTTCGCCATCATCTCCGGTCAGTTAGTCGTCTACTTCGTGAACTTCATGATCCTTGGCGACCACCTCAACCCGATCGTCACCAAAATTGCGGAAGGCGTATACAGCGTTGATGTCGCAAATTCCGACCCTTGGACAATCGCCACCGGATGGCGTTACATGTTCCTCAGTGCGGCATTCCCTGCCGGACTATTCTCCCTTCTTGTCCTCCTCGTCCCCGAGACTCCGCGCTACCTCGCCATGACAGGTCGTGACAAGAAAGCTCTCGACGTTCTCACACGCATCAATGGAGCGACCGAGGCTAAAACAATTCTTGCCGACATCAAGGCTACTGCCCATGAGGCAAAAGAGCCTCTTTTCACCTACGGCTACCTCGTCATTTTCGTCGGCATCATGCTCAGCGTCTTCCAACAAGCCGTCGGCATCAACGCCGTTCTCTACTTTGCTCCGCGCATCTTCGAGAGCATGGGCATGGGCGACCCCATGAGCCAGACCGTCATGATGGGTATTGTCAATCTCGCATTCACACTCTTCGCTGTGCTCACAGTCGAGAAGTTTGGTCGTCGTCCTCTGCTCATCTGGGGTTCCATCGGCATGGCAATCGGCGCGGCAGGCGTGGCAATAAGCAACGTCATTGGCGATGCGGGCATGCTGCCCGTAATAAGCATCATGGTCTACTCCGCATCCTTCATGTTCTCTTGGGGACCAATCTGTTGGGTGCTCATTGCGGAGATTTTCCCCAACACCATCCGAGGAGCCGCTATGGCAATCGCCGTGGCCTTCCAGTGGACATTCAACTTCATCGTCTCGTCTACTTTCGTACCAATGTATGACATGACGACAGACAGCATGCCAAACTTCGGTCACGTCTTCGCCTACGCCCTCTACGGCATCATCTGCGTCATTGCGGCAATCTTCGTCTTCCGCCTTGTTCCCGAGACCAAAGGCAAGACTCTTGAGGACATGGCAAAACTCTGGAAGAAAGAGAAATAACATTCTCTCTTTACTTCTATCACTGGCGAGGTCGTGCCTTTTTGAGCATCGACCTCGCCTCTCTTTTTCTCAACATTCCCCACCCAATGTTTACCCATCAACCAATTAAAAACCGTATTTTTGTAATAAACAAATCATCATAGACAGTATAACCATGGACCTCTTTAAGAAGATCGACGATACTCGCGGAGGCGCGCTCGGCAAGTATCAAGAGGTAGCGCACGGCTATTTCGCTTTCCCAAAATTGGAGGGCGAGATTGGTCCCGTTATGAAATTCAGGGGTAAGAAAGTGCTTAACTGGAGCATGGAAAACTACCTCGGTCTGGCTAACGACCCTGATGTGCGAAGCACCGATACTGAAGCTGCTCGCCAATGGGGACTCGGCTATCCCATGGGCACGCGCATAATCTCCGGTCAAACGTCCATGCACGAGGAGCTTGAAGACGCTTTGGCTCACTTCATGGACACTGAGGATGCCTTTGTCGTCAACTTCGGTTACCAGGCAATGGTTTCCGCCATCGATACACTCTGCAACAGGTTCGATGTCATCGTCTATGACTCGCTCGCCAACGCTTCCATTACCGACGGCATCCTTCTCCACCGCGCCAAGGGTGGCAAATGCTTCGTCTACACCCACAACGATGTTGACAACCTCCGCAAGAAACTCTCTCTCGCAAGCAACTATATCGCCAAAGAGACTCACGAGGGCGGCATTATGGTCGTCACCGATGGCGTTTTCGACACAGCAGGCGACATTGCGCCTCTCGATAAAATCGCAGCTCTGAAATCAGAGTTCGACTTTTCTCTCCTCGTCGACGATGCACATGGGTTCGGCGTTCTTGGCGAGAACGGTCGCGGCACTGCAGAGATGCTTGGCGTAAGCGACAAGGTAGATCTTATTTTCGGCTCATGCGCCAAAGCCATGGCAGGCATCGGCGGCTTCATTGTCGGCAAAGAGAAGATAATCAATTATTTGCGCTACAATATGCGCTCGCAGATATTTGACGAGTCTCTCCCCTTGGCAATGGTTATCGGACTGCAAAAGAGATTAGAGATATTAAAGGAGCAACCCGAACGACGTTCTAAACTCTGGGAGGTGACAAATGCCCTCCAAAATGGGCTACGCAACGCAGGCTACGATCTCGGAACCACTCAAAGCGCCATAACGCCTGTCTACATCCACCCAAAGGTAGCCGTCGATGTCGACAACAATAACGCAGGCGTCTCCGAAGACGATATTGCCATAAACGCCGCACTCAATCTCGTCATGGACATGCGCGAGAATTACGGCATATTCTGCACCATCGTAAAATACCCTGCCGTCCCCCCTGGAACGCTTATGGTTCGTTTCATGCCGACAGCAAGCCACACTCTCGAAAACGTCGAGTACACGGTCAAGAGCATGACGGAGATGAAGAAGAAACTTGACGAAGGAGCTTACGACAACCAGACCCTCTTGAAGTGATCCTTAGGCTTGCCGCGACGCTCATTCTCACGGCATGGACTATTGCCGCATCGGCACAATTTGTGACCGACTCTCTTGTGCGATACAATCACCTTATATCCGCAAGCGTAACACCGGGTATAATCCTGCAAACCAATGACTTCCTACGTGGCGACAACGCCACAGGTCAACCGATGAGGCACCAAGTGTTGACGAGGGCTGCTTTCGGTTGGCAAACTCTTGGACGGAAAGATTGGGAAGTAGCCCACCGTCTTCCCTCTTTCGGCATAGGCGTTGCGACGGCATTTCTCGACAATAGGGATGAAATAGGGCAGCCAATCTCGCTCTATGGCTTCTATAACGGGGTCTTCAAAAGGTGGGGCTGTCACGAGTTCAAGTACAATATAGAGACGGGTGTCGCCTTTCATTGGAAAAGCTACAATCTTCACAATAACCCGAACAACATATCAATAGGCTCCAAAGTCACAGCCCACGTCGGCTTAAATCTTGAGTATTCGTACACCTTTGCGGATAGGCTCATCGTCGGTCTCGGAGCAGGCGTCACGCACTTTTCAAACGGAGCCGTAAGAAAGCCCAATAAGGGCATAAACCTTTTCGGTGGACAGCTGAAATTGGCATACTTATTGAACGACATCAAGCGTCCGACGCATCTGCCAAAAGTTGATAAGATTAAAGGCAATGAGTTGGATGTCACCATCGGCTACGGCATCAAACGCTTTGAAATCGACACCCTCGAATACCCAGGCACCCGATACGAGTACGAACCCAAGATTCATTATAACGTCCTGACCCTCCAAGCCATATATCTCCACAGGTACTGCCACAAAGGCAAATATGGCGGAGGGTTCTCCTTCCTCTACGACGATTTCATGGGCTCCGACCTCCGCCCTGCCAACGATGGTCACGCAATCCTTCTGCACGGAGCCGTACATAAACGCTTCGCCATCGCCACAATGGTTGCACATGAGTTCTGCATCTCCCGGCTATCGGTAGTTACACAAATAGGATACTACCTCCTCAGCCCGACCGATGTGGTGCCCAAACAAACAAAAGAACCTCTCTTTCAACGTGCTGGCATAAAATACACACTCCCATGTAACATACATGCCGGCATCCACATATACGCTCATAGACTATCAGTAGCAGATTTCATCGAATGGAATATCGGCTATACATTTAATTTCAAGAGAAAAACTGCCTAACTTTGAGTTAGTTACCAGACATTACAATGCAATTAAAAGGCAAACATATACTCGTTGGCGTCACAGGCGGAATCGCTGCCTACAAGACTCCAATGCTCATTCGCGAGTTCATCCGTAGCGGTGCGGAAGTCAAAGTCGTCATGACTCCCACGGCTCGACAATTTGTAACACCCCTCACTCTCGCCACCGTAAGCCGCAACCCCATCGTGGTTGACTTTTTCGACCCAGAAAATGGGCAATGGAACAGCCACGTGAGCCTCGGCTTATGGGCCGACGCCTACGTCATAGCCCCTGCCACAGCCAACTCTATTGCCAAAATGGCAAATGGCGTTGCCGACAATCTGCTCCTGACTGCCTATCTGTCCGCTCGCTGCCCCGTATTCATCGCTCCAGCCATGGATCTCGACATGATGTGCCATCCTGCGACAGTCAAGAACATCGAGACTTTAAAGGAGCGTGGAGTGGAAATCATCGAGGCGGAAGAGGGCGAGCTGGCAAGCGGACTATCAGGCAAAGGTCGCATGGCCGAACCTGTTGACATCTCATTCTACGTCGAGTCTTATTTTGCTCGCAAAAATGGCTCTCTCCGGGGGCGCAAGATTCTCGTTACAGCTGGTCCGACCTACGAGAAAATCGACCCCGTACGCTTTATTGGCAACTACTCCAGTGGGAAAATGGGCTACGCCATAGCCGAAGAATTGGCAAGCCGTGGAGCGCACGTCACTCTCGTTTCCGGCCCGGTCAAGGTAGTAGCACATAGTACAAATATTGAAGTCCATAAAGTCGAGAGTGCCAAACAGATGCTCGAGCAGACAAAAGCTGCTTTCGTCTCTTGCGACGCCGCAATCATGACAGCCGCCGTGGCAGACTTCGCTCCAGAGACAATGGCAAGCCAAAAGATCAAGCAGCACAACGACATGACAATCAAGCTCGTAGCCAATCCCGACATTGCAGCAGAACTCGGCAGCCTCAAGACCCCACACCAGACAATCGCAGGGTTCGCTCTCGAGACAAACAATGAAATGACCAATGCGCTTGGCAAACTGACCAAGAAGAATATGGACTTCATCGTCCTCAACTCTTTGGCTGACAAGGGCGCAGGATTCATGACTGACACCAACAAGGTCACCATCATCGAGAGCAACGGCAATACCACCCCCTACCCTCTCAAAAGCAAAGCCGACGTGGCAATTGACATCGTAGATGTACTCGAGCGCACCATGTCCACAAAACCACAGAAACCATGAAAAAGTTCTTCCCCATACTTTTATCGCTTCTCGCATTCTTTGCCGACGCTTCTGCACAAGAGCTACAATGCAGCATAAGCGTGACGTCCGCCTCCGTTCAAGGCACCAATAAGCAGATTTACGAGAACATGCGCACCGCCATCCAGGATTTCCTCTCAGCGCAAATGTGGACTAACGACAAGTTTGAGTCGCGCGAACGTATCGAGTGCAGCCTGAATTTCAATATAACAACCCAAGTATCGAGCAACGAGTTCAAAGGTACTCTTACTGTCCAACTCCGACGTCCTGTATGGGGCTCTGCCTACACGACGACGCTTCTCAACATGGAGGACGATGACATCCAGTTCCGATATAATGAGGGACAGCCACTTGTCTACAATCCTTCCGTCTATGACCAAGACAATCTCGTACCCCTCATAGCCTTCTACGTCAATTTCATGCTCGGCCTCGACTACGACACTTTCTCACCCAATGGTGGAGCCCCCTATTTCCGTCAAGCCGAGAATATAGTCAACCAGGCACAGAGCTCCACCTTCACAGGATGGAAGTCTTACGACGGCACAAGCAATCGCTATTGGCTGATTAACAATGCCATGGACGACAACCACCGTTCCTTCCATCAGCAGCTATACACATACCATAGGCAAGGTCTTGACCAGATGGCAGACAATTTTGAAACTGCGCGCCAAGCCATCTATGAGAGCATCGACAAGATTAAGGACATCCGCCGCAAAGTGACTCGCAACCCATATCTCCTCAACCTGTTCTTTACGGCCAAAAGCGATGAGATAGTAAATATCTACAGCGAGGCACCACAAATTGAAAAGTCTCGAATCAAGGAGGTTCTCCAGATAGCCGACCCTGCTAACATAAGCAAGTATAACAAGTTGTAACCTGACGACAATGCTCAAACAGCTCACCATACAAAACTATGCGCTCATCGAACGCACCGAGCTTGACTTGGCGGAGGGAATGTCCGTGATAACAGGCGAGACAGGTGCGGGTAAGTCCATCATGCTCGGAGCCCTCGGGCTTCTCCTCGGGCAAAAGACTGACATCCAGGTTCTTCAAGATAAAGAGAAGAAATGCGTCGTCGAGGCAACTTTCGACATTGCGCCCTACGCTCTCCAACATCTTTTTGAGGATGCCGACATCGACTACTCTGACGAGACCGTCATCCGCCGCGAGATTCTCCCTTCGGGCAAAAGCCGCTCTTTCGTCAATGAGACTCCCGCAAACGTCGCTTTTCTTAAAGAGCTCGGAGCCAAACTGATAGACATTCACTCGCAGCACCAAAACATGCTGCTTAGCCAGTCTTCCTTCCATCTCGACGTCGTCGACTCAATGGCGAAGACCTCAAAAGAGCAAGAAGCCTACTCGCAAGCTTACTCCGCCATGAAGTCTATAGAGAAAGAGCTGGACGAGCTGAAGGCTCTTAACGCCTCTCAATCTAAAGAGTTAGACTACGACCGTCACCAACTCCGAGAGTTAGAGAATGCGAAACTCTCTGACCCAGACGAACTTGAGACCCTCGAACGCCAGCAAGAGGCGCAGGACAAAGCGGAAGACATCAAGCAAAGTGTAGCCACTGCAGTAAAAGCTCTCGACACTGAGGACTCTGGCATCCTAAGCCAACTAAGCGAGGCTGTTCGCAACATAGACCATATCGCCCAATTTCTCCCGACAGACTCCGACATTCCGTCTCGTCTCAAGTCCGCTCGCATCGACCTTGAGGACATCTGCCACTCGCTTCAAGATTTCTCTGAGAATGTAGAGTTCGATGCCGAAGAATTGGAGCGTCTCACCAACCGTCTAAATACACTTAACTCGCTCACGCAGAAGCATTCTGTTAATACAGTCGCCGAGCTTATCACCATTCGTGACGGTCTTGCGAAGAAAGTTGCTTCGGTAGATAATTTCGACGAACAGCTTAGTGAGTTGAGCACAAAATTAGAAGCAGCAAAATCAGAAGCGCAAAAACTTGCCGACTCTCTAACCATAAAGCGCAAATCAGTATTTGACGCCATCACGGACTACGTTGCCAGCCAACTTCGCGAGATGGGTATGGCGAATGCAAAGTTTGTCGTTAGCCACAAGGTTGTCCCATTATGTCCCAGTGGTCAAGACGAGATTCGTTTCCTCTTCTCTGCAAATAAGAATGGTGAGCCGACCGACATAGCTCGTGTGGCTTCTGGTGGTGAAATGAGCCGTGTCATGCTGAGTATCAAGTCATTGCTTTCAAAGACAAAGAATCTGCCAACTATTATCTTCGACGAGATAGATACAGGCGTATCGGGCGACGTGGCAAACAAGATGGGACGTATCATGAATGAAATGGCTAAGCACATACAAGTTCTTGCCATTACCCACCTTCCACAAGTAGCCGCTTGCGGCGAGCGTCAGTACCGAGTCTACAAGGAGGACACGCCAGATCGCACGATATCCCACATTGCTCTCCTCTCTCCAGATGAGCGCATAACGGAAATCGCTAAGATGCTTAGTGGCGCACAATTGACCGATACTGCTATCGCCAACGCAAAGGAACTTCTTACAAACGCAAAATAAAAAAGATAACACCATGATAAAGAGACTTCTAACCGTGGCAATAGCCACTCTCACCTTCGCCTGCGCCACCTTCGCAGAGAACAAGGAGGATCGTAAGTTGTCAGACAACTTCACCACTATCGAAGTCAGCAAAGGCGCCAATGTCTCACTTATCCAGTGCGACAAGACGGCTTTAGAGGTCGTCACCGACGGCTGCCCTACCTCCGACGTCGAGACCATTGTCAAAAATGGCATCCTCACTGTCAAGATGAAGAAACGCACACCAGGTTCCGCTGTGCAGGTTATGGTTTACTTCAAGGATCTTGACCATATCATCGTAAAACGAGGAGCATCTCTCGAGACTGATTGCCTCTTCGCCCGTAAAGGCGCACTGAAGCTCGATGTCGGAGCGCAAAGTGAGGTAAAACTTGACCTCGACGTCGAAGAGCTTAATGTTGATGCCAACACATGCGTTATAAATGTCGAGGGCAAAGCCACAAAGCAAAATGTTATCATCGCAGGCACAGTCGGCGAGTCGACCTACAACGCAGAGGATCTTGAATGCAAATATGCTGATGTCAAGGCCATTGACTCCGAAGCAATCATAAACTTTACAGAGTCTCTAAAGGCAGAAGCCATCAGCGGTACTATCAAGTACATCGGTGATGGCTCGCAAGTAACCAAAACCATCAAAGGCAACGGTAGCATAGTAGAATTTTAACCCTACCCGACATAAAGAGGCTGCGCCCGACATCTGTTGATGCCGAGCGCAGCCTCTTTTTTATCCTTCCGATACACCTACTACTCTGTATCCTTATATGGGTGATGCTCAATGAGCGTAGACTTCAAGTAAGTGTTATCCAGGTGGGTATATATCTCCGTAGTCATTATCGATTCGTGACCAAGCATCTCCTGCACTGCACGCAAGTTAGCCCCTCCATCGACAAGATGCGTGGCAAACGAATGGCGAAGCGTATGGGGGCTTATCACCTTTGTAATTCCAGCGTTGACTGCAGCCTCCTTAATGATATTGAACACCATTATGCGCGAGAGCGACCTACCGAATTTATTTAAGAACAGAACGTTCTCATAGCCATGGTCTATGTTCGTTTCGCCTCTAAACTCATTGATATACCGCTCAATACATGTTTGAGCCTTTCCTCCAATCGGCACAAGGCGTTCCTTCTGTCCCTTACCGACAACCGTGACATACCCTTGCTCAAAGTGCAAGCAAGACATTTTCAAGTCGGTAAGCTCTGACACTCGGAGACCGCAGCTATATAATGTCTCTACGATTGCCAAGTTACGAACGCCCTCAGCTTTTTGCTGGTCGAATGTCGCCTCCAAAGCGTCAATCTCCTCGACCGACAACACAACAGGTAGTTTACGACCAATCTTTGGCGCTTGCACTGACTCTGTCGGGTCTGCCTCCATCTTCTCCGCTATGATAAGGTTCTTGTAGAAAGAGCGAACGCCACTTAATATTCGAGCCTGTGTCCTTGCGCCTATTCCTTTCTTTCCCAGCCAATTGATAAAGTTGCGGAACTCTTCAGCTGTTACGTCCTCTGGCTTCACTTCCTCTTTTCCCTCTTCTGTGAGGTACTCAACCAACTTGTTTATGTCGTTAGTGTATGCCTTGACGGAATTGCCAGTCAATCCTCTTTCGAGTTTTAGATAGAGTTTAAACTCCTCTAACTCCTCTTCCCATTTCATCTTAAATCCTAAATATTATCGCACTTCAAAGTTAACAAAATATTGCTCCTCTTGCAATCGCCACCAACCATATCCCCGCCCGACTTACTCCACCCAGCTTTAATTTGTTGTGTTATCCTTTCATTCAGCGTTAAAAGTTACTTAACGTCATGAAAATTATATTTAACATTCATGAAATTAGTATTAATGTTCTTCGATATTCTACTATACATTAGTAAATTAGCAGCGTTTTTGAGATGGCTTCCTATAGGCAAAACCTATAGCCCCCATATATATAAACCTCACGATGAAGATACTCATTATCAATGGTCCGAACCTCAATCTTTTAGGCGTCAGGGAGCCAGGCATCTACGGAAATCGCAGCTTCGTTGACTATCTTGAGGACCTTCGCAAAGCTTTCCCTGCAATTGAGTTGGATTATTTCCAATCAAACCACGAGGGGGCGATAATCGACAAACTTCATGAGGTCGGCTTCGGAGAGGTAGATGGTGTCGTGCTTAATGCTGGAGGTTACACTCACACTTCCGTGGCAATCGCTGATGCCATTTCGGCAATCAAAACTCCAGTCGTCGAGGTCCACATAAGCAATATCTGCAAACGTGAGGAGTTCCGCCACCATTCATTCCTGACGCCAGTCTGCGCAGGGACGATTGCCGGCTTCGGACTTGACTCCTATCGTCTTGGCATCGAGGCCATAAGGGCAAAAACAAAATAGCGAACAACCTAAAGGACAATATATTAACAAGTTAACGATGAATAAGAAACTCACAAAGATCGTCACAACCATTTCTGATATCCGTTGCGACGTTGAGTTCATCCGCAAATTGCATGAGGCGGGCATGAACGTAGTCCGCTGCAATACCGCCCACATGGATCATGAGGGCATCGGCCGCATTGTCAAGAATACCCGTGAGGTCTCTGACAAGATCGCCATCCTCGTCGACACCAAGGGTCCCGAGATCCGTACCACCCCTTGCGACCAGCCTATCGTTTTCGAGGCAGGCAAGAAGATTATCGTCAAGGGCGATCCTCAGCAGCACTCTTCAAGCGAGCTTCTGAGCGTTTCTTACGAGGGCTTCGTTGAGGACCTCTCTGTCGGCAAGCAAATCCTCATCGACGACGGCGAGGTCTCCCTCCATGTCGACGAGAAGCATGCAGACCACCTCGTCTGCACCATTGAGAACAATGGTCGTATCGAGGATGGTCGCAAGAGCGTCAACGTCCCTGGTGTCAGCATCAAGCTTCCTTCCCTCACTGAGAAGGACAAGGGCTTCGTCCTCTGGGCCATCGAGCACAAGCTCGACTTCATCGCTCACTCTTTCGTACGTAGCGCAAAGGACGTCAAGGAGATTCAGGACATCCTCGACGCTCACAACAGCCCCATCAAGATCATCGCTAAGATCGAGAACCAAGAGGGTGTCAACAACATCGACGAGATTCTCGACTGCGTATATGGTGTAATGGTTGCACGTGGCGACCTCGGCATCGAGGTACCTATCGAGCACATCCCATTCATCCAGCGCATGCTCATCCGCAAGTGCATCGAGGCTAAGAAGCCCGTCATCGTGGCTACCCAGATGCTCCACACCATGATCAAGAACCCTCGTCCAACACGTGCCGAGGTTACCGATATCGCCAACGCTATCTACCATCGCACCGACGCTATCATGCTTAGCGGCGAGACCACCTACGGCAAGTACCCTGTCGAGGCAGTCCAGACCATGGCCAAGATTGCAGGTGTTTCTGAGGACGCTAAGGATGCTCGCAACGACATCCCCGTGCCCAAGGTTAAGGGAGAGGTCACCACTTGCCTCGCAGAGGCAGCTGTCGGCGCAACCAAGGAGCTTCCTATCAAGGCCCTCATCACCGACTCCTTCACTGGCAAGACAGCTCGCTACCTCGCTGCATTCCGCAGCCCGATCCCTGTTTACTCTCTCGCCTACGAGCCTCGTGTAGCTCGCGAGCTCGCACTTTCTTATGGTGTCTTCGCTGAGATCGTCGAGGAAGGCAAGACCAAGAGCGAGATCCTCCGCCGCACTGTCGAGAAGCTCCTCGCAGAGGGCGAACTCTCCAAGAGCGACCTTGTTGCTTACATCGGTGGCAGCTTCGGCATTGGTGGTGGCACCTCTTTCCTTGAGATCGTCACTGTCGAGAACCTTCTCAAGAAGATTGAGTACTACATCAACTAATCGAAAACGCCAACAGCGTAAAGATTAAATAGTTAAAGCCGCATCAGGACTTATCTTGATGCGGCTTTTTCTTATTAGATAACCTCTGCTTTCTTGTCCCTACAACTATAACTTACAGATCAAGGATATTAAAGACCAAACTTAAAGATGCTTTTCCCCTTATCATTAAAACTTCTCATTCATTTGTCGAATCTCAACTCATTCCTTGCTTCGAGCACGAAACTTTTGGCGCAACGTTCACCAAACCGGCTCATCTCATTGTCGCAGAACACGCAGAAGGTCTCGTTGATGCAGCCTTGCCCGCACACGTCCTCGGGGTCGAGGATTTAACGGAGGTCTTCGGTAGAGAGACCATATAGGAACCTTGCCATTCTCTTTTAAATAATATTGCATCTTATTGCCCAAGGCGTTATTTTTACGGAGTCCAATATTAGGATGTGCTGGCGTCGCTTGCTTTGCTAAGGATGACCACATAAATCATTACCATATACACAATAACATGATTAATATCAGAAATTATGCAGTCGGCATCATGGCAGCTTTGAGCCTCGCCGCCTGCTCTTGCCCTGAGCAGCAGCCCGCTACGGCACAGACATGCGACAAGGGGAAGGCGATTGTCGAAACGATTATGAGCCGTCGAAGCATCCGCAAGTACAAAGCTCAGCCCGTAGGGCGCGATACTGTTGAGACTATCGTACGTTGCGGCATCAACGCTCCAAGCGGAATGAACAGGCAACCATGGGAGATCCGCATCGTTGACGACAAGGCCAGCATCGACAGCATCACGGCAATATGCCGCCGCCTCGACCCACGCATGGGACAGGACACGACTATGGTGACGATGTTCCGCAACGCATATACTGTTGTCTTTGTAGCTGCGCAGAATGGAGCGGCTCTTGACTGCGGCATTCTTGGCGAGAACATGGTAATCGCAGCATGGGGCATGGGTATCGGTTCGTGCTTCCTCGGCGGACCTATCCACTTCTTGAAGAACACGCCCGAGGCTAAGCCTTTCCTCGACAAACTGGACTTTTCAGAAGGCTCCGAGCTTGTCTACGCTCTCGCATTAGGCTACCCTGACGAAACGCCAGACGCCAAACCGCGTGACGGATCGAAATTCAAGTTCGTAGACTAATCGAGTAGGAGGTAAATGCTAATCATAAAAGGCATTTGCCTCCTACTTTCACATTTACCGACCTCTCACACCACCGTACGTGCGGTTCCGCATACGGCGGTTTCGTGCTTTCTCATCTCACGATGTGTGGCAAGTTGTTTTCTGCCATCCCTTTGAGTAGCGTCACTTCTATCCTATTGTCGGATTCCGTCCTATCGTCTTGGATAGAGAGTTCCTTTCGGACATCTGACGAGGTGTCTCGCAAGGTAACATTCATTTACTATTGCACTGCACAATTCAGTCCTTCCCTATAGGCACACGTGCTTTGGGTACTATGACATCTGCTGCCTTCTCACGACAAGCTTTACTCCGTCCATCGAATGATTCATCTTCACCATGCGTCCGTGAGACCTCCTTGGATAAGGGCATCGGCTTTCCATATTATGCCTGCTTCACAACATAAATCATCTTTACAGACTTATGAAAATGATCCAACAGGTAATCTTACAGTTCAGCAAATGTGACAGATAACTTCATTGTCGCAAAAGTCATTCAAACATTTATCGTCTTTTTCTTGTTTTTTTATGACGAAGATTTTGCTTTTGATTTTCATAAGCGGCATCTTCTTCGATCTTGTCTTCAAGACGTTTAGCGATTTTCTCTTTACGACGCTCTTTTTCTTCCGCTTTGAGTTTTTCTATTTGCTCCTTCTTCTTGGATAATGCCGTTTTCAAGTCATCCATTGTAAACAATGGGTTTTCCAAGTTTAAACTCGCTTTATCCAACAACATTGTCAAGATTGCATTTTTAATTTCTCGACCAGCAAAGCCTTCAATCAAATCACTTGCTTCCAACAGTTCTTCCTGCGTGAAGCGATGCTCTAAAGGCATTTTAGAAGGAAGCATTTTGTCGATAATAGCAGCCCTTGCTTCCCGATTTGGCAATTCAAGTTTGATATGATCCAAGATTCTTGACTCAAACGCCTTGTCGAAGTTTGTTACAAGATTTGTGGCAAATAAGACAACCCCTTCGAACTCCTCCAACAAAATCAACATTTGGCTGCGCAAGGAGTTTAATGCTTGATCGGATCCTTGACTTACATTTTCAATTCTTTTTCCCAAAAAAGAATCTGCCTCGTCGAAAAACATCACAGCACCGAGTTCCGTTGCTGTATCAAATGCTTTTTTCAAGTTCTTAGCAGCATCACCAACATACTTTGATTCTATTTCGGAATAATTAAGAGCCAACAAAGGCTTGCCCAAGTTCATGGCTATTGCGTGCGCACACATTGTTTTACCAGTACCCGGAGGTCCAAAGAAATTAACAATACTTTTGGGCTTAGATTCTACCTCGGAGAACCCCCATTGATTGTAAATCAAATCTTGACATTTGATAGAATTCAAATCACTCAAGATTCTATTCTTAGTTTCCTCAGGCAAAATTATCTGCTCAAAAGAATACCGTGGTACCTGCGGAAGGAAAGTCGGCAAACCATCATTACTGCTTTCTTGACGAGGTTTGCTAGTTTCTTTTGGATTTTGTTGCTCTTGTGAAATAGCACGATACTTAACACTTAGCAACAAACTACATTCTGGAAAATCAACAAACAGCTTGCTTTTTAGATAACTTTCAATTTTGCTATTTACGCACAAACTGTCTTTTATATCAAAGTCAGCATTACTTTCCAAAACGAGAAAATTATCCTTCCTCTCAACTACACTCACACTCGGGGTTACCCCTAAATTAGGATAACCCGCCAAAATTTTCTCTATATATTGTTTAAGAGAAAGTTCAAAGTTGGCAAAAAAGAGCAACTTGTCTTCAGAAAGTTTTTGTTTATCTACCTGAAACTTCATGATACATTACATTTTAGGAGAGAGTGCGCGAATGCAAAAAAAGAAAATAATACAAACACCCCTATATCATTAACTTTGCAGTTCACACACATCTCGCAAAATAATTATAAATAAATCGTCATTCCTTCACGCAAGTTAGGACTTACACCTTGGCTGGCTTTTAATTCCATATCACCAAGCTGCTCATCGTTTTTATCTAAGATTCCAAAATTGATTGAATATTTCGTCCTCTCCTTAATGAGTGCTTTGAACGCTTCTTTCCCAGCAGCCGCTAAATTCTCCTTAACAGCAGCCGCTAAATTCTTCCTAACAAAAGCCGCAACATTCTCTTCATCTAAGAAGTCTTCGACAACCGCTATAATCGTTCCAGCTGCAAATCCTGAAAGTGCGCCGACCAAAAGGGGTAGTAAGAACCACATATCAACTCAACGCCACTAAAGATTCTTCACCCAACACTTCCAGTGTTTTTGCGTCAAAAGAATCGGCTACAAGCAACAGAGCGTTGCTAACCTCATCGTCTTTCTCATCGTAAACACCAAGCAAGAGGCGTTTCTTGTCTTTATCTTCTAAAATGCCGTCTGGCAAGGGGGGATAGACGATATTGTTATCAGACTTAAAATATGAAGTTATCATATCTTCAAGTTTATCGGCCAAAGCAATAAATGGAATGTCTTTTTCTTTGTCCAAATGGAGAGTCTTAAACCAACCTACCACATCACCAAAAGACAACGTTCCCTCAATTTGCCTGATAGACAAATTTGACATTGCCTTGGTGCTCTTTGTCTTTTTATTAAAAAGACCTTTCGTGTAACAATAGTAAACCACACCAGCTACAGCAGCAACAGTGACAGCCACTATGATAAGAATTGTACTCATACGTGCCATTATTAAATCTTTTAACATAACACAACCAAAGGTTCGTCTCCTAACACTTCTTTAGTTTTTTGGTCAACCTCATCAGCTTCAAGATATCTATTATTTACAATCTCGTCATCTACCTCGTCATACACACCTTCGAAAATTCCCACATTTTTCTCCGGAGCTGTCTTCAACATATCCTTGAATTGCGCAGCGTCAGCGACGAATGGAACATGTTTGTTCTTATCTAAGGCGAGGCTCTTAAACCAACCTACTACTTCCTTAAAAAAGTTCAAGACTCCACGAATTATCGTGCGTACGATGTCTGCTAGCCAACTAATCGCAGCCTTGATGAGATCCAGCAAACCGCTAAACACTCCCATAATGCATCTACTTTAAAATTACCAACTCTGATTCTTCGAACAAATTCTCCAAATCACGGCTCAAGCCCTCAGCCTTAAGCACTATAAATTTGTTTTTGTCCTGCTCCAACATCTCTTGGTCTTTGCCGTAAGCCAAGTAAACAAAATAGTTTTGCTTGCCTTGCTTCTTCCACGCATAGACTTCATTTGCCCCTTCTACCTTGTTTTCCTTAGCGATAGCTGTCAACTTTGGAGAATTCAAAAGTTCAAACTCTTGGCAAACAACATTCTTTTGTGGGTCTTTTTTAACTTCTTCGACGAAGTCATTCCATTGTTTAGCAGCATCTTCCACTATTTCTGAAACTGCATTCTTTGCCTCCTCTAAAACAGGAGCCAAATCTTTGAAGACATTGGCCAGTTCTTCAAATAATTGGTTATTACTCATTTTTTATTATTACTTTTAATCCAACTTCTTAAACTCGAAATCATTCTGACTGCGACACACTTTCTTGTAGTCGAAAGCACAGAGGCGCATATATGCCTTCTGCACCTCCTTGGCTCCATTGTAGAATGGAGAGGTGGTGTGCCGCTGGGTTGTTACCGTCGCCACCATCTTTAGGGTGAGTACCGTGCCGTTTGGCGTTTAATACGCTTCGGCTTTACTTTAAGTGCCTTGCTCATTTACATATTCTTAAATTTGTTCTATAGCATCGTCATTGACGATGCTGTGATTGTTTTGGTAGCAAAGAAATCATACCGGTGTGCCATATACCGACATATCTTGTAAATTTCTTCTCCAACTTTCTCCGTCTCTTAAGCAGAGACGGAGATAATGTAGAAGTAAGTGGATTTCAAAGAATTATGCTCTTCTCATAGCTGATCTGCTAAACTTTTGCAGATTTTTTCGCACCAATTCGTCAGATTTCTGGCGTAAAATTCTTTTGTCTCACTTCTTTTCATTAATATTGTGACTGGATCTCCGTCTCTGCTTAAGAGACGGAGATTTTCGCTATGCATTCTACTTGAGTTTTCTGATAATTTTCTCGTTCGCCTCGTCCATCTGATTAACATCAATGCTGGACAAGTAGATTTGCGTAGTATGTTCAGAATCATGGCCCAGGCATTGGCTGATGACGCGGAGCGGAATGTTGCTTTGGCTTGCTGCACTTGCCCATGAGTGGCGAGCAACATACATGGTCAAAGGGATGGAGAGGCCGATGGCTTCGCCTATCTTTTTCAGGTTGTAGTTGATGTTATGAAGAGCCGTGTCGTATTGCTTGCGGATGTCGGTTTCCTGCGTGATGATTGGGAGGAGACGGTCACTGCCTTGTTGGCGATGGCGGTCTACGATCCCCTGCATTTCCCTGCGCCACTTCACAATTATCCGTTGTCCAGTCTTACTTCGCTGATAGGAGAGAACTCCGTTCTTGATATTGTCCGTTTTGAGTTTGGCAATGTCAATGAGTGACATGCCACGGGTGTAGAAACTGAACATGAAGATGTCTCGAGCAAAGTCTTTGGATGGTGATGCCGACAAGTCGAGATGCATTATCTTGGCGATGTCAGCGGTGGATATGCCTCGCTTGGCGGTCTTGGCTACGCCTGTATAGACTTTGCCGAACGGATGCAGGTCAGTGGTCAAACCTTCGTTACCAGCACGATTATATACTGCACGAAGGATGCGCATATAAAAGGAAATTGTATTCAGCGACACGCCTTTTGCTTTCAGCCATACCTCGTATGACTTGACCAAAGCCAGTGTGACGCAACCCCATGAAATGTCTTTGCCTTTGCGAAAAGCCATGAAACTCCTCATCGTTGCAGCGTATGTTTCCGACGTGCGTGCTCGCCCTTGCGTCATTTGTTGCTTGATGATGCTCTGCATATAGACTTGGAAAGACTGGCGAGAGGCCAGTTCATTGTACTTGTCGACAACATCATCGGCAGTATAGCCAATGCCACCATTGTCCAATTCGCCGACTACCCTTGCAAAGCGGAGTCGGTCGTTTCTTATACGCTCAGCCAACTCGAGGAGGTAGTTTTTGCGCTCGTTCGTATTGCCTTTGCTCAACACGATATTTTCGTCGTCTTCCTGCCATTCGCCCGAATAAAGATGATAGTCCGTTCCTATTTGGCGAACCAATCTGTTATGAATCACTTGATAATAGAGCGTTCCTTCTTTCCCGTTAATTGTTGACTCACGGATTTTGATTTTCACAGATGTCGTGTTCATTGTCTTGGCTTGATTTTATGTTAGTCAATATAGGGTACGGAAAGAAGAATGCTTGGTAACAGTTTTGTCGATAGAGACTATTTGCGCTTGCTTGACTTACTGACTGTTTTCTTCTGCATATTGTCTCTCATCTCCTTGACAAGTTGCTCGTACTTGTTGTTGCACCCGACGCAGGCCGTATGCCTTATGTGAAGTTTCTGTACGTCAGACCAGATGTTTGCCACCAGCTTCTTTCAGATTCCACCTCGCGATGGACACCCTTGCTCTTGGCTATGTAATTCCCGCTATTAGGGCTTACTCGGGACTTCCACCCGTTAGACAATACTCATGCCGAGCATACCAGCAACAACAAAGCCCCGACAGCCATATTGGTTGTCGGGGCTTTATCTATTTTCTAAACCCGTTAGAATCGGAAGCCTACAGTGATAACACCGCTATGCGTTTTTTGAACCAGCCAAGCTGGGGCGTTTGCCTCGTAGGTATACTCTTCTGCAGAATCTGGAAGTACCCAATGATCGGTCTTCTTTGTATTGCATACGTAAGTGAGGTCGATGAAAAAATTGTTGTGGCGATAGCCTAAGCCACCAGAAAATGAGTAGTTCTCAGCCTCCTTGACGTAGTATGCTTTCTTGACTCCAGTGGTCGTCAGCCGATAACCAGCCCTTATGTAGAGCGGTTTCAGGAGACTAAGCTCACCACCGACACGGAAAGTGTTAGAAGACTGGAGAATATATTCTTTCATCTGCTTATTCACTCCATCGTAGGCATCTGACGAGCCGGAGTTCCAATTGTCGTATTCATCGTCATCGCTGACCTTGAACTTGCTTCGGCTGTTGTTAGTGCGCTCATAATCAAACGACAACATACCAACCTTGCCAAATACACCAGCGACACTCGCGATGAAACGGCTTGGCTCACGATACTTATACTCGTACTCATAGGTGTCTGAACGTACAGTGTTTTTGAGAGTCGGATTGTCGATCTCGGCCCAGTACCTCTCATTGACCGTGTAGAACGTTGGGGAATGGAGTGCGAAGCCAATTCTAAGAGCGTTGACGGGACGGTAAATAACGCCGAGATGGAAGCCGACGCCCGTGCCATCTTGCTTGAGGTAGTTGAAGTAGGAGAAACTTGTGGGATCGCCAGAGTATACGGTGTAGCCACAGAAATTCTCAGTATGCGTCACATTGCGCTCGTAGGTGAGAGTACGCAGGTGGAGGGAGCCGCCGACGTAGAACTTATTGGCGATATTAACAGCATAACCGACGGGTATGTCGCCCTTGGAGCCATTCTCCTTAACGCGCTTTTTAATCTCAATGAGACCATCGCCGTTCTCGTCGATTCGGAAATAGGGATTGACGCCATCGACAACGAAATCCTCCCATACATTATAGGTGAACTTGTTTGACTGTCCAGCTATGGCAGTATCGTTTGTCAAGTAAGCATCGTAGGCCAAGCCGCCAGTTAGCGCACCAGTCTTCTGCTCATCGAAACAGAAGTAGTCGAGGAGAGAATTTTTGGAGTAATAGTCCTCGTAGGTTTGCTCATTGTTGAAATCAGCGAGACGGTTATAGCCTACAAAGATATTGTGAGCCACGGCGCCACCGCCATTCTCCCTCATCCTGCCGATGCAGAATCCGACGCCCAACTGGTTGAACGAGACTTTCACACGATCGGATGACGAATTGGTAGAGAAGAAACTTGCATCATCCTTGATGACATTGACACCGAGGGTGAGCCCCATCTCAGTAGCTCGATAGACGCCCATGCCGGCGGGATTTATCGCCATGGAGGTGAGATCGGCACCAACTGCACCAAATGCGCCACCCATGGCCTGCGATCGTGCAGTGCCTATGAGGTCGTTGGAGTTAAACCTCAGTGCGTCGGTGTAGTCCTGCGCAAAGGCAGTCGACACTGCCATCAGACACAATGCACTTGATATGATATGATAACTTTTCATTTTTCTTTCGATTCAATATTGCCGATAAGGATTTAGCGAGCGCGTCCGCCGCCACGAGATCCGCCAGAGCTATGTCCACCGCCAACAGACCTGCCGCCACCAGAGAAGCTGCCGCTGCTGCGTCCGCCAGAGAAGGAGCTTGAGCTACGGTTCGAGTTGTTGTACGTCGAGCGCGAAGAATTTGAACGGGTTCCAGAGTAAGAGCTTGACGACCTGCTGTTGCTCCCTGTACCTCTATACGTGAACCTATTGTTGTTGGACGGCGTATATGTGGAGGAAGAAGAGGACGACGAGCGTCGAGTGTTGGTGCTGTAGGAAGAGGAGCTTCTGTTGGAAGGCTGAGACGTAGTTGTCTGCGACGAGCGAGAAGTCGTACGGCTGTTGGGCGTGTAGGTGGAACGGGAAGAGCCATTCTCTACCGCAGACGTGCTACGGCGCGTGTTCGTGCTGTAGGAAGACGAGGACCTTGACGTAGAACCTGAGTTGGTCGCATTGGAATCGGCTACACGGCTGTTGCTGCGGTAGTCAGAGGAGATGCGTGAAGAAGAGGCGCTGGTCGAGCGACCATCGGTAGTCCTTGTGTAAGAACGATTTGAGCCGCTGTAAGAATTAGCAGACCTGTAACGCTGCCCTGCAGCTTCGCCATTGGGGTTTGTTGTCAGCTCACGCTGACGAGTGCCGCTGTAAGACTGTTGGGTTGTGACGGCACGAGATGCATGGACGGGCGCATTCCTTCTGTCATCGCGATTGTCGCCGAAATGGGACGGATGACCACCATATGGGCGATCCCAGTAGCCAGGGCCATGGTGGAAATGACCATAATGATGGTGATATGGCCAGCCCCAGCCGCCGTAAGCCCAATCGTAGTAGCCCCAGCCGTTAGCCCAGCCGAAGCCCAAATTCCAGCTATTCCAGCCCCAGCCGAAACGCCAACCGAAGTGACGCCAACGCCAATCCCAATCGAAGGCGAGACCGCCGTAGTAATAGTCACTATACCAAGGGTTTGACCATGTCGGGACAAGGTAAGTTGAGCCTGTTCCGTCAATATAGATATTCCAATCACCTGACCAACGAGCGGACCCGAAGAAAGGAGAGTAATAGTTGACGGAGACGAGTGGCCTATGGAACTTTATGATGCGCTCAGCGTAGCTCTGGTCGGATTCCGAACCATTGAAGCCGTCGACCCAGTAGCCATTGTCAGGATAGTCGGCACTGACCTCAGTGACCTTGACAGTCGATGGCACGTAACTTGTGGTGTCCTCAGTAGCTCCGTTGGTCGCACTGGCGTTGGAGTAATATTGCTGGATCTGCGAGAAATCACGACTGTCGTAGGACGTCGTCGACGACTTGCCGGAGTAGGCAGCCGCCCTACGTTCATAGGAGGCTGCGTCGCTTGCTGTGACTGTCGTTGACGCCGCAGGAGCCGTGGCTGCACGAGAGCCGGAGGAGGAACCGTCATAGTAGACGTCGTCGGCCAAGGCGTTTGTATCAGAGAGCCTTAACCCAGAGCACCCGGTAAGAGCCGCTGCGACTCCCGAGGCTAAAAAGATGGAATTTATGGCTTTCATATCTTTTAAAATTAAATTGTTGACACATTCAGATAATGGATTTAAGCCTCATAATCGAGACTTAACCATTTGCTTAAATATATGCAATGAATGTACCAAACTACAGATTGTCACTAATAAAAAAAGACCATGCAACTACTTTCGTAGAAGAATGGTCTATAAATTCTGACTTTACTGAAGACGAGCTCCTTCTACTCCATCACAATTTGGCGCTTGAAAGTCTCCTCAAGCGAAATGATGGTCTCGGTAGACGCAATGCCAGGGATTTGCTGGATGCAGTCGCTAAGGATATGCTTCATATGCTCATTGCTGCGCGCATAGATCTTAATAAAGATGGCGTAGCGACCTGTGGTATAGTGGCATTCGACAATCTCGGGGATTTTCTCCATAGCTGAGACAACCTGATTAAAGCTACCCGCCTCCTTCAAAAAGACGCCGATGAACGCACAGGTTTGGTACCCAATCTTCGTCGGGGAGAGGATGAACTCAGAACCCTTAATGACGCCGATGTTGATGAGCCTCTGCACCCTCTGGTGAATTGCCGCACCAGAGACGCCGCACATTCTCGCCACCTCGAGGAATGCGATGCGTGCATTACCCATGATGAGCTTGAGAATCTTGCGGTCGAGAGCGTCGATACGCGCTACGCCGTCGTATCCCTTATATGACTTCTGCTCGGGATCTAACTCCTCATTAGATTCAAGAGAAATATTATTTTCTTCTGCCATAACTACCAATGTTTATAAATGAGCCGCCGCGTAAAGCGACGGCATAACTATTCAGAGTTGCACATTATCTATCGTTCTACAAATTTAATCAGATAATTCCGATTTATAAGTAAACAAGCGATTTTTAATTTCACCTTGAAAAAGTGCGGCAAACAAGAGACGTTAGCCCGTAATCATGCACGCTTGCATGGTCATGACTTCACTTACCGTCCCCATTAAAAAAGAGTTCGTATATTTGCGATTGTTGATAGAGCATAACATAATGGAATACATAGTTTCCGCAAGAAAATACAGACCGGCAAATTTCCAATCTGTCGTTGGGCAGGGCAGCATCACGCAGACGCTAAAAAACGCAGTCCGCGAGAAGCGCATCGCCCATTCCTACCTGTTCTGCGGACCGCGTGGTGTGGGCAAAACGACGTGCTCACGCATTTTCGCAAAGACCATAAACTGCTCAAACCTGTCGGCGGACATCGAGCCTTGCAACGAATGCGAATCTTGCCGCGCTTTCAACGAAAACCGCTCATTCAACATCCACGAGCTCGACGCTGCATCGAACAACTCGGTCGACGACATCCGCACACTCATTGACAGTGTGCGCGTTCCGCCTCAGGTGGGGTCTTATTCCGTATACATCATCGACGAGGTCCACATGCTCTCGCAAGCGGCATTCAACGCATTCCTTAAAACCCTTGAGGAGCCGCCTGCGCACGCCATATTCATCCTTGCAACGACGGAGAAACACAAGATCCTACCGACGATCATATCACGATGCCAAGTCTTTGATTTCCATCGCATAACGGTATCGGATGTTGTAGACTACCTAAAATACGTAGCAGGACAAGAGGGAATCAATGTAGAAGAGGAGGCTCTCACCATCATCGGGCAGAAGGCCGACGGCGCCATGCGCGACGCCCTCTCCATTTTCGACCAGATTGTGGCATTCTCGGGGAAGGACGTGACGTACAAGAAAGTGGTTGAGAACCTTAACATTCTCGACTACGAGACATTCTTCTCCGCCATCGACGCAATAAAAGACCACGACTACCTCAAATCGTTGCTCTTGCTTGATGACGTGCTGCGCAGGGGATTTGACGCGTTGAACTTCCTTAACGGGCTCACGCACCACCTCCGCAACCTGCTTGTAGCTCAAAAACCCGAGACCGCCACATTGTTGGACGTTAGCGGACAGACAGCACAAAGATACACAGAACAATCGCAAGCCATTGGCGCACAAAACATTATAGACTTGATAGAGACCTTGTCTAAAAGCGAACTTACGTATCGCACGGCAGGAGACAAACGCCAGCATGTAGAGTTTGCGCTCCTTCACGCCTGCATGATTGGCGACGAAAAAAAAAAGTCTTAGCCCAGCTTGAAGCTCTAATCAGGCAGAACAAAGCTAAAGCTTCACAACCCGCGCCACAGCAGGCGACGCCCCCTACCACACAAACACCAACGCAACAGACACGGCAGCCGGGATTGCAGAACACGGCGGCTGCGTCGTCTTCTATTTTTGCCACTCTCAAGCAAGTCCAGACAAAACAACAAGAGGCTCCAGCACAACATCCACAGCCAACCGTCGCAGCCAACGTCACGACACCGCAAGCGACTCTCCCCCCTATTGACCACATCCACCTCGAAGGCGCATGGCAACGGTTCCGCAACGAACTGCCCGCCAACGAGATGTATATGAAGTCACTTATGGACCAGACGCCTACATGCCATGACAATGTAGTCGTAGCCTCTATAACCGACCCGTCGCAGGCATCGATATGCAAGCGCGACGACCTGTTGCACTACCTGAGAAAAGAGCTCAACAGAAGGGACATTGTCATCGAGACCGTACTCGACACAACTAAGCAGAACTCGACAAGCACGCCATTCACGTCACTGGAGAAGCTCCACTCAATGGTCGACGACAACAAAAACCTCCAGAAGCTTATCGAGCTGTTCGGATTGCAGCTGGATTAGAAAAGCACTACCCTACTAATTTACAAGCACATAGCAAATGGCAATAACTCGGTGTCGAAAAAATCTGCCATTTTATGCACTTTGAACGTTGCAGATAAAAATAAATGATGTAATTTTGCATCGTCAACCAAGGGGTTAGAGGCACAAAAGAATGACTCGCTAGCTCAGTTGGTAGAGCAATTGACTCTTAATCAATGGGTCCAGGGTTCGACCCCCTGGCGGGTCACAAACTCAAAGCTTTTTGGTTGACACTTAATGACTCGCTAGCTCAGTTGGTAGAGCAATTGACTCTTAATCAATGGGTCCAGGGTTCGACCCCCTGGCGGGTCACGGAAGAGAGATACTCAAAAAGTGTCTCTCTTTTTTGTATACATATACCACGCATTAATACGCATTAGCCGTTTGTAGCGCAAAAGGCATGGAAAAGCCGCATCGGGATTCACTCCCGATGCGGCTTTATAATTTGATTTGTACTACCAATTAGTCGACGCTGCCATCAATGCTTGTAAAACAGAGCGAGGCGCATCGATTGGGACAGCTACTAAAGTTCAATGTCGACATCGAACTTTTCGTGCCATGGGAGACCTTGCTCACCGAGGCGCGCCAAGAATGGATCCGGA
Organism: Bifidobacteriaceae bacterium; assembly: GCA_963607345.1. Lineage (GTDB taxonomy): Bacteria > Bacteroidota > Bacteroidia > Bacteroidales > Marinilabiliaceae > W3P20-009. The sequence continues at coordinate 164,725 of CAVDBL010000003.1, read as the reverse complement.
TCGAAATCCTCAACATTCCAGACACCCGGCTTCTTCCAGATGCCCTTCATGAACATCTCGGCACCGAGGGCACAAGGTACGCCTGTGGTGTAGCTGACCGCTTGAGTGCCAGTCTCCTTGTATGCTGCCTCGTGGCTGCAATTGTTGTAGATGTAGTAAGTGTGCTCCTTGCCATCTTTCTTGCCACGAATGCGGCAACCAATGGACGTCCAGCCCTCGTAGTTGGCACCAAGGTCGCCAGGGTTAGGCAGGACGGCTTTAAGGAATTGCAGAGGTACGATCTTCACGCCATTGTAGTCAACCTCGTCGATACGAGCCATGCCGATATCCTGAATGACGCGCAAATGGGTGAGGTATTCCTGACCGAAAGTCATCCAGAAACGAGCACGCTTGATTGTCGGGAAATTCTTGACAAGGCTCTCAAGCTCCTCGTGGTACATGAGGTAAGACTCTTTCTCGCCGATCTCTGGGTAATGAAGCCCCTTGTGGATCTCGAGAGCTCCGGTCTCAACCCACTTGCCATCTTGATAGTAACGGCCTTTTTGGGTGATCTCGCGAATGTTGATCTCGGGATTGAAGTTCGTTGCGAAAGCCTTATGGTGGTTGCCAGCGTTGCAATCGACGATATCGAGGTAGTTGATCTCATCGAAATGGTGCTTGGCGGCGTAGGCTGTGAAGACGGAGGTCACACCAGGGTCGAAACCACAACCGAGAATTGCCGTGATGCCAGCCTTCTCGAATTTCTCCTTGTAGGCCCATTGCCACGAGTACTCGAATTTAGCGACATCCTTGGGCTCGTAGTTTGCGGTATCGAGGTAAGAGACCCCCGTTGCGAGGCAGGCGTCCATGATTGGGAGATCCTGATAAGGGAGGGCGACATTGACGACGAGGTCGGGCTTTACGGTCTCAATGAGCTTGACGAGCTCCTGGACATTGTCCGCATCGACTTGCGCTGTCTTGATACGATTGCCGCCGATAGCCTTGGCTACCGCATCGCACTTAGATTGGGTGCGGCTGGCGAGAGTGATCTCGCTGAATACGTCGGGCAGCCCAGCCATCTTGTGGGCTACGACGGTGCCGACACCGCCAGCACCGATCTGTAAAACTTTACCCATGATATTCTCTGTATGTTGTTTATAGTTTATGCTTGAATGTATTTCTTGATTTTAGTGAGAAGGAGCTCGGCATTTATCGGCTTGGGCAAAAAGTCTGTGCAACCAGCCTTGACCGCCTGTTCCCTGTCGCTTTCAAAAGCGAAAGCCGTGAGGGCTATAATTGGCGTCTTGTCGTCGGTCTTGCGAATCTGCTCCGTCGCCATCAAACCGCTCATGCGAGGCATACGTATATCCATGAGGATTAAGTCAATACGATTTGCCCTATATAAATCGAGAGCCTCACTCCCATCATGCGCCCACATGACAGAATAGTCACTGCGAAGAAGATATGACACAAGCAGGTAGTTGCTCTCCATATCTTCCGCAACGAGGATTGTAGGTTTCTTATTTTCCATTATATCTTTTCAGAAGCGAACGCCTTAATAATTAAAGTCAATTGGCGTTGTCGTGTAAAAATATAAAAAATCCCGATTGTTTAATCGTTAACAAGATTGGAGTCAACAATTTTGTAGACTTTGTCATTCAATCGCAACCGCGCTGGCATGGGTATTGCCACGACCTGACCTTTTTGCGCACTCATGACATTTTGCCTGTTGTCATCGCAAATTGTCTCGACCACTTGCTCAACGACACCCGACGTAGGACCCATAGCAACAATTTGCTCGCCGACAGCGACCCCATCGGTCTCGAGCTTCAGTTCCATGACGCCAATCTTCTTGAAGAAGTTGGTCACCTTGCCGAGATAGACCTTCTTTTTCGTAGCCTTGTTGCCATTGATGTCATTCCACTCGCCCATGGTTTGGCCGAGGTAGTAGCCGCCCCAGAAACCGCGGTTAAAGACCTCTGCCAACTTGGCTCCGCACTCGTCAACAAGAGCCTGAGAATAAGAGCCATCGGCGACGGCATTGGCTGCCTTGTCATAACACTCGCAGACGGTCTTCACGTAGTCGGCGGAGCGCGCACGCCCTTCAATCTTAAAGACCTTGACACCAGCATCGATCATCTTGTCCATGAAACCTATGGTTTTCAGATCCTTAGGCGACATGATATACTTGCCATCGACCTCCAACTCTATGTCGCTGTCAGTGTCGCGAACCGTATAACGACGTCGGCAAACTTGCAAACATGCTCCTCGGTTTGCAGAGGAAGCCATATTGTCGAGGCTCAGATAGCATTTGCCAGAAATTGCCATGCAGAGTGCGCCATGGGCGAACATCTCGATGCGTACAAGTTCTCCCTTGGGACCTCGCAGCTGCTCACTCTCAATGCGTTGGCTTATGGCCTTCACCTGCTCAAGGTTCAGCTCACGAGCCAAGACAACAACATCGGCAAACTGGCTATAAAAACGGAGAGCCTCATAATTGCTGACATTGCACTGCGTAGATATGTGCACCTCCACGCCAATGGAGCGTGCATAGGTGATAGCAGCGATATCTGACGCGATAATGGCCGTAATGCCATTATCTTTTGCGGCATCGATTATCTTCCTCATAAGCTCCATCTCATTATCGTAAACAATAGTGTTTACAGTGAGATAGGTTTTGAGATTATGCTCCTTGGCTATTTCGGAGATTTTACGGAGATCGTCGAACGTGAAGTTGTTGCTCGAGCGTGAGCGCATGTTCATCTTCTCGATGCCGAAATATACTGAATCGGCATGACCCTGTATGGCGGCCATGAGCGACTCGTATGACCCGACGGGGGCCATTATCTCTAAGTCAGATCGTTTCATCGTGTGTGGAAGTCGGCTGCCACCTTTTGCAAGTATGCCATGCCGCTTATGGTGTCAGCTGTTGCGGAATTGTCGTCTAAGCGAATGAAAGACTTCATCTCGTTATCGTAGACTTGGTAATTGTCTGGAGTGACGAAGCCGAAGCCATCGCTAAAATCAAAGAAAGCATAGTTACGCACGGTAGGGTCGAGCAAGTTCTTGCTGAAATCGAAACCTTTCGTGCTTATATTCAATTGCTTGAGCAGAGTAGCCGTGATGTCGGTTTGGCTTCCATAGGTCGCAACGGCAGTGTCGCGAACAGCCAAAGCGCCACCCGTAAGGATAAGAGGAATGTTGAACTTCTTTCTGTCCGTCACACCGACGTTATCTGGACCCGGATGACCATGGTCGGCGACGAGCACGAAGACAGTATTTTTCCACCAACTCTTCTCGCGCGCCTTACGCATGAAATTGCCTAAGCACATGTCGGTGTAATACATCGAGTTAAGGTAATCGTTCTCAACATGCCTCTCCATAGGAACGGTGTAAGGCTCGTGGCTGCTAAGCGTGAAATAGAAATCGAAAAACGGCTGTGGTTGCTTATCCATCGTCTCCAGCAGGCGTTCGAACGTATATTCATCATGCGCACCCCATTTGTCGCCCATCTGATCGTTGGAGAAGTCATCTTGGGTAATTGTCGTATCGAAGCCGTCTTGGTTGACTAAAGAATTGAAATTGTTGAAGTTGATGTCACCGCCATAGACGAAGGTTTGACTTGCGTATCCATTCTCGCGCAGTCGCATGGCGAGAGAGGGGATGTTTTGCGTCTTTTGTGGGAATTGGATGACACGTACGGTTGGCAAGCTCGGGTAAGCGTTCATCACAGAGAGCAACCCCTTGCCCGACCTGTCGGACGAAGCGAAGAAGTTGGTGAAATAGACACCTGTATGGCGAAGAGAGTCGATATTGGGCGTAGCATTATAGCCACCGAGGTATTCTATGCCGTGGGCGGAGAAACTCTCAAGAAGAATGAAGACGACATTAGGACGCTCGACTGTAAAGACGCGAGGGAACGTATCTTGACAAGCCATCAGAGAGTCGAAGCGTGCTTCCATCTCGTCGGTCGGTAGGAACTCGTATTTCGCATCGGCTTGCTTAGCTCGCTTAGTCGAATAGATGAAGTTCCATATCGGATTGACAGCCACGTGGTTGGCAAAGACATTATTAGAGAAGTAAGCGTTGCCAGTATTAAGAGGAGCAAGACCTAAGCCTCCACGAATAGGGATTATCATCAAGCCTCCGAGAACAAGGGCGACAACCGACGTAACGACCTTAGAGACTACCGTCTTATCTTGCGCCTCATCGACCTTGGCGAGCGCAATGGCCTTTGAGCCCAACCAGACTGCCAACCCGAAGAAGACTATCGCCACGACAACGCCCACAACTACATAGACAACCTCGAACCACGTCTCTGCCGAGGCGAATATCAAGCTTGGGCGGTCGGCCAACATCATGAGCGACGCCGCATCGACATGATGCCCCCACGCTTTGTAGGTTATGGCTTCTGCAGGCAACAGGAATGCGAACAAGCCGCCGATGACGCCCACCATATAATTCATGGCACGCAAGATCTTCTTAATGTTGAGCAATGGAGAGAAAACGGCAAACACTGCGCACGTCAAGAGACTGAAGTAGCCCCATATACTCATGTCGAAAATCGTCCCATGCAAGAGCGCACGAGATAGGAGGTTGCCGTCGACCTCAATGGCCTTGACTGAATTGACCGCCATGAAGGCGACTCGCTGGACGAAGAAGAGAATTATCCAGAAGATGAGATTTGCGATCAAACAGAATATCAACGCTTTGATATTCTTGACGATGCTTTTAGACATTGATAAAAATGTGTTGTGCTATCTTTTTGCCCATCTACGCCAATTGGTAGCGAGCGTTATGCTATTTAGCGACCCTGCGACGTGGTAGCGGCAGTGCGCATACTGAATGTCGATTTTCGCCACATGCAACCCTGCGCCCCAAGCGAAGCCTGCCATGCCGCCAGCATCGCTATCCGTCAACTCGCGTCTGCGCCTATGGTCATAACCCATGGAAAAATAAAACGCCTTGACCGGTACGAACTCCAGACCTACGAGCACGTGGCGCAAGATATTGTCGCCGACATTCAGGCTCTTATCTTGAAGAGGCGACAAGTCCCATTGCGCTAAATCTTTTATAGTCAAAAGGATGCGGAAAGGAGCATGGAGAGGCTTATATGAGAGACCTGCCTTCACATCAAACGGAAGAGGCTTGCTATCGTCATCGTCGGAATACCTCTTGACGACCGCTCCCGCATTGCTGATTGTAACAGCCGCATTGAAACGTCCGTCGGCAAAACTGACGGTTGCGCCCATGTCCATTGCCAACGCGAAAGCCGTGTAATCGGCCATCTTGCTGTAAATGGGCTTGAAAGTCGCACCAAGCCTCAGCCACGGGGCCAAAGACCGCGCGTAACTAAGGTAGAGCGCACCCTCATTGGCCGTAAATTGCCCGAGCTCAGCACCCGTCTCGTCTGTCCTGACGAAATTGCCATACCCTGCATAGAGGAGACCAACGGTGAAGCACCCTACCCTATCGACTTTATGGGCATACGCCACATTGGCATATTTAATTCCCTCGGTCACGGGTGTCACGCCCAACGATATATCGCCAGCGATGCTATCAGCGACAGCCGACGGGTTATGAAACACCAATGACGCCCCACTCACGCCAGGGGAGACGTGCAAGCCACCCATTCCGACGAGGCGTGTAGCCTGAGGGACATCGAGAAAGTTCATCGTCGCACCAGAACGGGTCTGCGCCCGAACGCTAATCACGGACGACACGAGAGCCGCCATGATTACCATCTGTCGTAACTTACGAAGTTTGAACGGATAAGGTAGCATAGCGCGAAAGTACTCTATTTTCTGACATTAACATTTCTCTACCGCCCTCAAAATACGTCATTTCACACGCATAATGTCAGTCCATTCGGTTGTGTACTTGGGGCTTATGTGTTCACGTCGTAAATTGTTCAGAAAGACATCGCCACTTTTATTTTTTGAAGGCTCGCCCTCGTTGTGCGGCATCTGCGAGGCCAAATGCACGGTATTCATCCCTGCCGTGCCATTAATCTTGTCAATGAGCTTAGAGAGACGCTCCTTCTTCTCATTGTTCTTTTCCTCATCCTGGTTGAAGAGCGACATCTGCACAGATTGCGAAGACGAGATGCCACTCAAGACGACACCTGCCTTTTTATATGCCATTCCCTTTCTGTAAACGGCATTGAGCCCCTGCATAGCGGCTCTTACTATATCTATCTGGCTTGCACTCGCTTCCGCCAATGTGACGTTGCAGATGTTGCTGTACTGGTCCATATCGTTGCGGAACGCATTTGTAGCCACATAGACGCCAACTATGTTTGCCACAGAGTGTTGCGAGCGAAGTTTCGAAGCGCACATAGAGGCGAAATTCGCCACCATAGGCCTGATATCCTCAATATCGGTTAGCATCTCGGCAAACGACCTCGACGTGCAGATGCTCTTTTTCGACTCCATGGCGGTTTCCGACCTGACGCTATCCTCGCCTCTCAATTCCCTCCATGTCCTTACGCCATTGATCCCCATCAGTTTATCGATCTGATCCTCAGACGATTCGCAAAAATCTGCAACAGTATATAGGCCAGCCTTATTGAGCGTCTTTATCGAACGCCTGCCGATGCCCCATACGTCATTCAAACTTACCAGTCGGGCCGCCTTGCGCAACTTCTCCTCGTTGTCGATACAGCAAAAACCTTTGTAGCCACGATATTTCTTCGCAAAACGGCATGCCATCTTTGCCAACGTCTTTGTAGGCGCAAGACCCACGCTCACGGGGATGCCCGTCCATTTTTTCACCTTGGCCGGGATTGTCGCCGCAAGTTCCAACGCTTTGTCATGCTCCATGTCAATAGTGAAAAAACACTCGTCGATAGAGTATGGCATAGTATCGCCGACCAAATCGGCAAGTATGCTCATGACCCGCTTGGACAAGTCGGCATAGAGCACGTAGTTTGACGAGAAAGCCGTCACCTTTCCCATGGGGTCATGGTCTTTCAATTGGAAAAAAGGTAACCCCATCGGGATGCCCATCTCCTTGGCCTCGTTGCTTCTTGACACCACACACCCGTCGTTGTTTGACAGGACGACAACCGGCTTACCGTCCAAATCGGGGCGGAAAACACGCTCGCACGAGACGAAAAAGTTGTTGCAGTCCATCAAACCGTAGATCATGGCATCAGACCCTCCTATTACGCTTCTTTATCGTATACGTCACGACGCCCCATACGCGGAAGTCGTCACCATCGTTCACCGCGATTGGCGCATATGCCTTATTGCCAGCGCAAAGCATGAGCTTGCCGTTTTCAATGCGCAAATATTTGAGTGCAAACTCACCATCAACATAGCACACGACAAGGTCGCCCTCGCATGCGTCGAGCGACTTGTCAATGACGATTATGTCGCCTTCGTCGATGCCTGCCTCCACCATCGAATCGCCCACGACACGTCCGTAGAACGTGCTGGCTTTGTGGCGGATAAGCTCCTTGTTCAGGTCGATGCCGTCCTCTATGTAGTCTTGCGCCGGACTTGGGAACCCGGCATGGATGCCTCCGTCGGCGTAACTGAGGTTGAGCTCGGGACCTTGCTCAGCTTTGAAAATCTCTATGTCTTTCACGCCGACAAAGATACATCTTAAACCATTGATGGAGATTGAAGAAAGAGAACGCAAGGCTCACAACTTCATCAAGTTTTCCTAAACAGACCGCTTTATTTTTCTGATTATTTTCTCATTCGCCTCGTCCATCTGATCGACATCGATGCAGGTCAAATAAATCTGTGTATTACGCTCAGAATCATGACTTGAGTTTTGGGTGATGACGTGGAGAGGGATGAGCGACATGCCACGGATGAAGAAACTAAACATGAATACGTCTCGCTCAAAGGCTCAAGACGGCAAACAAGACAGGGTAAGCCTCTGGATTTTAGTAATCTCAATCGTGTAAGCAAACAACCCGTCCTCGCCATAGAGACCGACGGCTATTCATTCCACAACAGCGAAACTGAGCAACACAGAAGGGATTTGCACAAAGACAGCATCCTCAAAAAATACGGGCTACCGCTATTACGCCTCTCCACCAAAGGAAGCGGCGAACGGGAAAAAGTGACCGCGTTGCTGGACCAACTGATATAGAATATTGGTAATCAGCCCAACATGACATATTACCAACTTCTGAGAAAATTACGTTACTTTTGCACTTGCAGACTAAGACATTGCCAATGGCGGACATAGCTAAAACAGAAAAAGAGTTCAACGAGCAACTCGGTCAATGCCGCGACATTTTCATTAAGAAGATGGACGACTACGGCGTCGCATGGCGAATTTTACGCCCTTCGTCGCTAACCGACCAGATTTTCATCAAGGCAAACCGCATCCGCTCCATCCAGACAAAAGGCCAACACCTTGTCGACGAGGGCATCCGCCCCGAGCTTATCGGCATCGTCAACTATGCCGCCATGGCTCTCATCCAATGCAAGTTAGGCTACGCCGACTCCGCCGACATCGCCAACGACGTGGCCCTCAGCGAATATGACGAGCAAGTAAACCGCGCCAAGAACCTCATGCTCTCTAAAAACCACGACTACGATGAGGCGTGGCGAATGATGCGCACTTCTTCCATAACCGACATCATCCTGATGAAGATCTACCGCACAAAACAGATCGAGAGCCACAACGGCGAGACTATAATCTCCGAGGGTGTCGAGTCCAATTACCTGGACATGATCAATTACGCAGTTTTCGCTCTCATCCAAACAAGCGACCAGCAAAACAACTAATCAACTGACTCTCATGGACAATCAGACAAAAAAAGCTCTATTCAGAGTTTGCCGACTGTTTTTAGGTGCCTTGTTCATCTTCTCTGGCATCACTAAGTGCATCGACCCTACTGGCGGAGCCATCAAAGTTGAGGACTATTTCGTCGCTTGGGGCTTTGACAACGCGCCTTGGTGGCTTTGCATGGCTCTCTCCTCCATCCAAAATGTCATCGAATTCACAACAGGCTTCATGCTCTTCTGCGGTGCTTTCATCGAGATCTCGTCCCTCATTGCGCTGCTGTTCATGATATTCTTCACGCCGCTGACCCTCTATATCGCTCTCGCCAATCCCGTAAGCGATTGTGGTTGCTTCGGCGACGCTTTCAAGATCACCAACTGGCAGACTTTCGGTAAGAACATATTCTTCCTCGCAATCGCAATTCTCGTCTTCGTGTGGCGACACGTCGATGACGACAACGCCTCGAAACGTTGGAAGCAACTGACCATGACCGTCACAGGCCTCGCAGTCTCACTTCTCGTCACCATCAAGGGTGTAACCGACGAGCCAATCGTCGACTTCCGCCCCTACGCTGTCGGCACCGACATCAAGGCGGCAATGACAGTCCCAGAAGGAGCCCCAGCTACGGAATACAAGACTACGTTCATCCTTGAAAAAGATGGCGAGCTCCGTGAGTTCGACGAAAACACCTACCCCTACGACGATTCCACATGGGTATACCGCGACTCTCGCTCTGAAGTCATAAAGGAGGGCTACATCCCGCCAATCACTGATTTCACGTTCACGACAATCGACGGTGACGAGATGACCGACCTCTTGCTCAACAGCGGAGCCCCAATCTTCCTCGCCATCTCGCCCAAACTCGAAGCCACAAGCGACAGCGACCTCGTCAAGTTAGGTCGTCAGTTCGAATTGGCACAAAAAAATGGCTTCGACTTCTTCATTGCGACTTCCTCCAATGAATCCGCATTCCCACGCGTCCGAAACCTCGTCGGAAATGAGGTCAACTTCCTCTTTGCCGATGAGACGATGCTCAAGACAATCACACGCAGCAACCCAGGCCTCATAATCCTCCAAAACGGCGTCATCGTCGCCAAATACAATGTCAATCACATGCCATTTGACAACGCTATGGCCACACCGGCTGCGACCTACCTCTCCAATCTTAAACATGCATACGATTGGATGGTATTCGTTTGCCTCACGTTGGCATGCGTCACCGTATGGCTCCTGATCCGCGGAGGCAAACGCAAACAGCAACAAACGCAACAGCAATAAAGACAAAAGCAACATAATTATTTTCATATCATGAGAAAGAAAATTGTCGCAGGCAACTGGAAAATGAACAACACTCTCCAGGAGGGTGTTAAGCTTGCTCAGGACGTAAACGCTATCCTCACCAAGGAGGCTCCCAAGTGCACCGTCATCCTCGGCACGCCATTCATCCACCTTGCCGACGTCGTTCGCAACGTTGACAACAAGCTCATCAAGGTCTCCGCAGAGAACTGCGCTGACAAGGAGAAGGGCGCATACACTGGCGAGGTCTCCGCTGCCATGGTCAAGTCCACTGGCGCAGAGTACGTCATCCTCGGCCACTCCGAGCGTCGCCAGTACTACGGCGAGACCGACGAGATCCTCAAGAACAAGGTAGACCTCGCTCTCGCTAATGGCCTCAAGGTCATCTTCTGCATCGGTGAGGACCTCGCACAGCGTGAGGCTAACAAGCAGAACGAGGTCGTAGGTGCTGAGGTCAAGAACGCCCTCTTCCACCTCTCTGCTGAGCAGTTCAGCAACATCGTCCTCGCTTACGAGCCTATCTGGGCCATCGGCACTGGCAAGACCGCTACCAGCGCACAGGCTGAGGAGATCCACGCCTACATCCGTTCCGTCGTTGCTGACAAGTACGGCAAGCAAGTTGCCGACGACACCACCATCCTCTATGGTGGCAGCTGCAAGGCTTCCAACGCTCCCGAGCTCTTCGCTCAGCCCGACATCGACGGCGGCCTCATCGGCGGTGCTTCCCTCAAGGCCGAGGACTTCCACGGCATCATCGCTGCTTTCAAGTAAGGCATTCGCCTAACTTTTCAGCTTGACATTCAAAGGCTTGTGACGGCATCATTGCCTCACAAGCCTTTTTTTTCGCACCTTTAACAACCCGACTTTGCCATTGTCGTATAACACGAAAACGGCATGAAGAATTTTTTGAATTAATTTCATTTCATTGCCGATAGTAACGTAAGAATATGTTCTTATATTTGCCGCGCTTGACAACAACGGTACGCTCCTGCGTCGCCCAACAATCGGCAAACATAAACACAACAGATTCAACAAGTAACAAGACAATAAAGAACAGAAATCGATACGAGATATGGCAAAATCTAAACCACGTGTCATTAAGAGCTACGAGAAACTCGATGAGAAACTTCGTGAGGAAATAGCAGAACGCTTCCCTGGTGGCTACGCATCTGAAATCAGGACATTCGACATCGGAGGAGGACGCCTCATGACGGCTCTCCCCCTTGAGACTGAAGATTTCTACTACCTCATCAAGTTCCCCATATCCGAGGTGCCTGAAGATGAACCATCAGACGACCTTGGTGGCGACGACGGTCTCGACCTCACGGGTGGCGAAGACGTCGACGAGGAGGAAGAGCAAGACGAGGTCGAGAAGCCGACCGATGATCTTGACGATATCGCCGACGAGACTGAGCCAGAGCCAGAAGCTTAATAGCTAAGGCGGCTGACCTCCTAACAAGTTCTATATGTATAGCGATGCCTGGGTCACAAAGCCATGGCATCGCATTTTTTTATATATTTACATCCCACAAGTCATAACAGGATGAAAATCGTATACATGGGTACGCCCGATTTCGCCGTCGAGTCACTTGACGCCCTCTTAAAAGCTGGGCACCAAATCGTTGGCGTAATCACAATGCCAGACAAACCTGCAGGCCGAGGTCAACAACTTCGCCCTTCGCCCGTCAAGGTCTTCGCAGAACAGAAAGGTCTCAAAATCCTCCAACCTCAATCCCTCAAAGATGAGGCTTTCCTCAATGAGCTGAGAGACCTCCATGCTGACATCCAAGTAGTTGTGGCTTTCCGCATGCTTCCAGAAGTCGTCTGGGCAATGCCTCAATACGGCACCATCAACATCCACGCCTCCCTCCTGCCCGACTACCGAGGTGCAGCCCCCATCAACTGGGCCATCATCAATGGCGACAAGAGAACCGGCGTATCGTCTTTCCTCCTTAAGCACGACATCGACACAGGCGACATCATATTCCAAGAGTCAACCGACATCCTCGACTCCGACGACGCCGGAACCATCCACGACCGCCTCATGCACCTCGGTGCACAGCTCGCCGTCAAGACCGTCGACGCCATCGAGCATGGTACGGCAACGTTCCATAAGCAAGACAACATCGACCCCGCATCCCTCAAAAAAGCACCAAAGATTTTTAAGGATGACATGAAAATCGATTGGTCACGCAATGCTACCGACGTCATAAACCTCATCCGCGGTCTGTCCCCCTACCCTGCAGCTTGGACAACCTTTACCGACGAGAAAGGTAACGACGTGACAGCCAAGATATTCAAAGCTCGCAAAAGCGACAACGCCCCCCTCGAACCTGGGCAAGTCAAAGTCGTCAACGGCAAGGTTCTGCTCATAGGCACGGCAGACACCCCCATCGAGGTCGAAGATCTCCAGCTCAGCGGCAAAAAAAGAATGCCAGCCGACGCCCTCCTACGTGGCTTCCATATCGATGAATGCGCTAAATGCCATTAGCCCAAATCATTATGTCTAAGTTCGCACTCCTGACGCTCTTACTCCTGTTAGTTTGTGAAGCCGCCCATGCGCAAGGCACAAGCTATTACGAGAACACTCAATTCGACCCATTCCAGCGTAAGCTCTACTTCGTCGGAAAGGATCGTCCTCAGACTGCGTTCCGAGCATACAACATCGACGATCTTCAAAAGTATTTCAACACAGACTCTCTCATTTACAGCAATGTAAAGGCTCAAGTCCATACCCGCGCCAAGCTCTTCAACGACTTCTTTAATGGCGACTTCATCCACTTTGCCTCCAAGAACGAGAATGTCTATGTAGCTATCAACCCTCTTTTTGATTTTGAGCTGGGGCGCGATGCCAACCAAGACGGGAGCTCAAATACGTGGATCAACTCCCGTGGCTTCTACGTCGATGGACACTTGGGCAAAAAGTTCTGGTTCTATTGCGACCTCACAGAAAATCAAGCCTTCTACGCCGACTACTATAATCATCTGTCCGACTCCCTTCAGGTTGTCCCGGGTCTCTCAAACTATAAGATCATCAACGAGACGGACTTCGATTTTGAGACAGCAACTGGCTATGTCGCTTTCCGGGTCGCCCCATGGATCGATTTTCTTATCGGCAAGACAAAGACGTTCATAGGCGATGGTTACCGCTCCCTCCTCCTCGGCGACGCTGCCGTAGCTGTCCCCACTTTCCGCATGAATGTCAAGTTTCTCGGAGCCAAATATTCTATCATGGCGACCCAATTGAAGGAACGTAAGCAAGCCGTCGTCAATAATGGATACCGATCCAAATACAGCTTCACTCACTTCCTCGAATGGAACATGGGACGCCGCTACACTCTTGGAGTCTTTGAAAACGTCACTCAAGCTTCATGGCGCAAGAATGGCGACTACCGAGGCGTCGATTGGGAATACCTTAACCCCTTCGTCATATTCCGTCCCGGCGAATTCAATGCAGGTTCTCCAGACAAGATGATTGTCGGACTCACCAGCAAATTTATCTGCACGGATTGGCTCACCCTCTATGGACAGATAATGTTCAATGAGTTCAGGCTTAAAGAGTTGACGGCAGGAACAGGCTTTTGGTCAAACAAGTACGCTTTCCAAATAGGAGCCAAGACTTTCAACATCTTCCGTTGCGACGGTCTCGACTTCCAAGCCGAATATAACCAAGCACGCCCTTTCTGCTACTCCCAATATGACGCCTTAGGCTGCTATACTCACCTCAACCAAAGTATGGCACACCCCCTCGGAGCCAATTTTAAAGAGGGCATCTTCATCCTCAACTACCATCACGGTCGAGCGCAAGCACGAGCGCAAGTCAATATTGCGAAATATGGCGACGACTTTCCAGGCGACACCGTCACCTACGGTCACAACCCGACTCTCGCTTCCGACACCCGCAATGCGCAATATGGCGTCCACACGCTTCAAGGTCTAAAAACCGAACTTCACTACTTCGACGTCTCTGGCTCTTTCATCATAAATCCCAAGTCGATGCTCAACGTGTCGGCAGGATTGAGGATAAGGACGCGAGAGAGCGAGCAGACAAGTGAGTACTCACGCAACTTCTACGTGGCCCTTCGTTGGAGCCTCAAGAGCAAATATTACGATTATTAAACCAAACAGACACACACAATAACTATCACAACTAATGGAAACTGAGTTAATTAAAGACATATTACGCCGTGAGGCTGAGGCCGTCTTGAATATCCCGATAACCGACGGCTTCGGCAAGGCTGTCGACATCCTTTTCGAGCACGTCCATAAAAACAACGGCAAGATCATCATGAGCGGCATGGGCAAGGCCGGTCAGATTGCCGTCAACATGGCAACGACCTTCTGCTCCACAGGATCTCCTGCCATTTTCCTCCATCCCGCAGAGGCTCAGCATGGCGACCTCGGCGTCATCCAGCCCAACGATGTTCTTGTCCTGATATCCAACTCGGGCAAGACTCGCGAAATCGTTGAGATCGTCGCCCTCGCCAAAAACCTCTACAGCCAACTGCCCATAATCGTCATCACTGGCAACCCCGACAGCCAACTCGCCGAGGTAGCCGACGTCGTCCTTGCGACAGGCAACCCAAAGGAGGTCTGCATCCTCGGTCTCACACCAACAACCTCCACAACCGTGATGACCGTCATCGGCGACATCCTCGTCGTCACCCTCATGAAAAAAATCGGTTTCACCAGCCAAGACTACGCCAAACGTCACCACGGCGGTTACCTGGGCAACAAATCCAGGCAACAAGCCCAAGACGAGGTCTCGACAAAACACTAAAATCCAATGATCGACCAGTCTCTGCTTGCTCTGCAAAACGGCTCCGACATCCGTGGCGTAGCTACCGACGGCATTATCGGTGAGAATGTCACACTCACAACCGACAAGGTCGCCAAGTTAGGTGCTGGCTTCGCCCTATGGCTCCACACGACGTTCAAGCCTACAGAAGAACGCCCACGCCTCAAGATAGCCATCGGCATGGACGCCCGACTGACAGGTCCCGACTTCGCCGAGGCGCTCCAAAAAAGTATCACCTCCGTCGGTGCCGACGCTCTATGTTGCGGGCTCTCCACCACACCTGCCATGCTCTTCAGCACCCTCCCCGACGGGCTCGCCATCGATGGTGCCATCATGCTGACGGGAAGCCATATGAGCTTCAACCGCAACGGCATGAAGTTTTTCACCGCAGGCTACGAGGTCGACAAATTCCAGCTCAACGAGATTATCGGTAAAGCCTCAGATTTCAAAGCCGACCCAAACGCCAAACATGGCGAGGTTCACATTTTTAACCTTCTCTCCCTTTACAGCAACTCGCTTCGAGAGAAGATCCGTGCCGACCTCAAAGATGTTGCCGACGATCCCGCAAAACCTCTTATTGGGCTTAAAATCGTCGTAGATGCTGGAAACGGATCCGGCGGCTTCTTCGCCAAGCGTGTTCTCGAGCCGCTCGGTGCCGACACCACTGGCAGCCAGTTCCTTACACCCGATGGCCGCTTTCCCAATCACGTCCCCAATCCAGAAGACTACGAGGCCATGCGCTCCATATCGACAGCCGTTCTCCTTACGGGTGCAGACATGGGCGTGATTTTCGACTCTGATGTCGATCGTGTCGCCATCGTCGACGACGAGGGTCGCGCCATAAACCGTAACGAGTTTGTCGCCATGGCTGCGGCAATAACCCTCGAAGAACATCCTGGCACGAGCATCGTGACCGACTCCATTACCAGCACGGGTCTTAAGCAGTTTGTCGAGGACGTCCTCGGCGGTCACCAATGCCGCTTCCAACGTGGCTACAGGAACGTCATCGGCGAGGCTATCCGCAAAGACGAGGCTGGAGAGCCCACTTGGCTCGCCTGTGAGACCAGCGGACATGCGGCTTTCAAGGAGAACCACTTCTGCGACGACGGAGCATATTTCGCCACCAAGGTCGTAATCCGTCTCACAAAACTGAAGCACGAAGGCAAGAAGCTCTTCTCTCTCATCGACCGTCTGCCTGTCCCGACAGAAAGTAAAGAGTTCCGACTCACCATCCTGAATGACGACTTCACGCGCACAGCGGCAAAGATTCTCGACGGATTGAGGCAATATGTCGCCCAGATCGACGGATGGGAGGAGGTCAATCTCAATCATGATGGTCTGCGCGTCATGTGCAATGGCACTGATGAGCAAGGGTGGTTCCTCTTCCGCCTCTCTCTCCATAGTCCGGTGATGCCGCTCAACATCGAGTCCGACGTCCACGGCGGATCTCGTGTAATAATCGACAAACTCAAGATGTTCTTCCGTACCGTAAGAAGCATCGATTCTTCCTCTCTTTACAACTAAAATCGGCAATGCGAATTGACATCTTGACACTCTTCCCTGCCATGTTCGAGGGTCCTATGTCCGAATCCATCATCAAAAGGGCACAAGAGGCCGGCACAGTCGAAATCCACACCCACGACATCCGAACCTTCTCCACCGACCGCCACCATCGAGTCGACGACTACCAGTTCGGAGGCGGGGCCGGTATGGTCATGGCCATTCAACCCGTTGCCGACGCCATAGAGCACCTCAAGTCCCAACGTGACTACGACCACATAATATATGTCACACCAGACGGTCAGACGCTCAACCAGAAAATGGCTAACACGCTCTCCCTCAGCGGTAACATCATGATCCTATGCGGTCACTACAAAGGCATCGACCAACGTATACGCGACCACTATATCACCGACGAAATCTCCATCGGCGACTACGTTCTCACTGGTGGCGAGCTTGCTGCATGCGTCATCGTCGATTCCGTCGTCCGCCTGATTCCCGGCGCAATATCCGATGAGGAGTCCGCCCTTACCGACACGTTCCAAGATGGTCTCCTCGCGGCACCTATCTACACTCGCCCAGCCGAATACAATGGTTGGAAAGTGCCAGACGTCCTCCTTAGTGGTCACGAGGCGAACATTGAGAAATGGCGTGAGGAGCAAGCTCTCGAACGCACTCGTACCCTCCGACCCGACCTTTACGCCAAATTGGCACCCATAACAGACAAGACAAAAAAGAAATAGCCCACATGGATAAAAGAGCCGCAATTTCTGAAAGCCAAGATCTCATCGATTTCATCGACAAATGCCCCACAAGCCATTTTGTCGTTGAGAATTTCAGGCAGATGCTCATCAACGATGAGTTTACCGAGCTTGACATGCGAGATGAATGGCATATCGCACGTAATGGCAAATATTTTGTCACTTACAACGGCACTTCCATCATTGCTTTTAGAGGAAACGATACCATAGGGGAACATGATAACGACAGCCGCTCTTCTTTGGGTTTCCGCATGGTGGCTTCTCATTCCGACTCCCCAACTTTCCGCATCAAGCCTTACGGTTCTTCTGTCATTTGCCGCTCCATGAACAGGCTCAGCACGGAGACCTATGGCGGTGCTATTCTCTACTCTTGGCTCGACCGCCCTATCTCGTTGGCAGGCAGAGCTTTAGTTGCGACATCCGATCCCCTAAATCCAAAATCAATACTCGTCGATTTCAAGAAACCAATAGGCGTAATCCCGAGTGTCGCAATCCACTTCAACCGCTCCATAAACGAGGGTGCTGCGTTCAATAAGCAGGTCGACATGCAGATTCTCACGCAAGCCTCCTCCCTACTGGGTGCTGAAGACATTCCAGGAGCCATATGCTCCCAAATCGGCATCGACAGGCCCGCCCTCCTCGACTACGACCTCTACGCCTACGATCCGACCCCAGGTTGCATTGCGGGTTTCGACGATTCTCTCATGATTTGCCCCAAGCAGGACAATCTAACCATGGCATACGAGTCATACCGCGCCTTCATCGACGCTATCGATTCCGGTAACCCCATGATGTTCATCGTCCTTGACAACGAAGAGGTCGGCAGCGGCACCAAGCAAGGAGCAGCCTCCCCTCTCGTAAAGAATGTCATCGAGCGATATTGTTACGCCTCAAATCTCAGCTCCCAAGATGTCCAAAGGGTCATCTACAACTCTTTCCTCGTCTCAGCGGACATGGCGCATGCCGTCCATCCCAACCACCCCGACCTGTCCGACCCCGCCAATCTCCCTGTCCTCAATGGTGGTCCCGTAATCAAATATAACGCCAGCCAAAAATACATGACCGATGCCGATGGTGCGGCTGTCTTCAAAACTGCATGCCAACGTGCAGGCGTTCCGTGCCAGACGTTCGTCAACCGCAGCGATATGGCAGGAGGTTCCACCCTCGGCAACATCATGACGAGCCAACTTCCACTTCGCGGCGTCGATGTCGGCAACCCTCTCTTAGGCATGCACTCAAGCCGAGAGACTGGCGGCAGCCTCGATCCCCTATACCTCTGTAAGGCTCTCCGAGAGTTTTATGCAATGAGGTGATGTAACATCCATACTTCACTTTCCGTATACCAATTGTTTCCTAACAAGATACACTATAACTTTGTAGTCTAAATTTCAAACCTCATAAACCTCATGGATAATAGAAAAGTCGCCCTCATCACTGGCGTCACAGGTCAAGATGGCTCATACCTCGCAGAATTCCTTCTCGAAAAAGGCTATGACGTCCATGGCACGATACGCCGCTCCTCTGTCGACTTCCGCGAGAGAATCGCACATATCGAGGGACGCCCAAATTTCCACCTCCACTACGCTGACCTTGGCGACTCCATGAGCATCATGCAAGTCATGAGCAAGGTTCGCCCTACTGAGGTCTACAACCTTGCCGCTCAAAGCCACGTCCAAGTAAGTTTCGACTCCCCTGAGTTCACTTGCGACATCGACGCTACCGGCGTTCTCCGCATCCTCGAAGCCATCAGGCTTTGCGGTCTGACCGAGACTTGCCGCATGTACCAGGCCTCCACTTCCGAGCTTTACGGTAAGGTCGAGGAGGTTCCACAGAACGAGAACACCCCATTCCACCCATACTCCCCCTACGCCGTAGCCAAGCAGTACGGCTTCTGGATTGTCAAGGAATACCGTGAAGCTTACAATATGTTCTGCTGCTCCGGCATCCTCTTCAACCACGAGAGCGAGCGTCGTGGCGAGACTTTCGTAACCAGAAAGATCACTCTCGCTGCAGCGCGCATCAAGCAGGGTAAGCAAGAGAAACTCTTCCTCGGAAATCTCGGCTCTCTCCGCGACTGGGGCTACGCCAAGGACTATGTCGAGTGCATGTGGCTCATTCTCCAGCACAAGACCCCCGAAGACTTCGTCATCGCCACAGGCGTTCAGCATAGCGTCCGCGAGTTCTGCTACTATGCATTCAAGCATGTCGGCATCGAGCTCGAGTTCCAAGGCGAGGGCATCGATGAGAAAGGCATCGACAAGGCGACCGGCAAGGTCCTCATCGAGGTCTCTCCCGACTTCTTCCGCCCAACCGATGTCGTCAACCTCTGGGGCGACCCGACCAAGGCAAAAGCGGAACTCGGATGGGATCCCAACAAGACCTCTTTCGAGCAACTCGTTAAGATCATGGTAGACAGCGACATGGCAAAGGTCGCAGCCGAGGATGCCGGTCAACGCGTCCGCACCAATCTCGCAGAATACCTCGAAAAAGGCATCGTTAAATAACGTCGACGTTAATACTCAATAAACGTGCTTAGCAAAGAGTCTAAAATATTCGTGGCAGGGCATCACGGCTTGGTCGGCTCCGCCATCTGGGACAATCTCAAAAGACGAGGCTACAACAACCTCGTCGGACGCTCCCACAAGGAACTCGACCTTACCGACCAAGTAGCCGTCAAGAAATTCTTCGACGACGAACGCCCCGATGCCGTTGTCCTCGCGGCCGCTTTTGTCGGCGGCATCATGGCAAACTCCCTCTATCGTGCCGACTTCATCATGCAAAACATGATGATGCAATGCAACGTCATTGGCAATGCCTATAGCCACGGAGTCAAAAAACTACTCTTCCTCGGCAGCACCTGCATCTACCCAAAGAACGCTCCTCAGCCAATGACCGAGGATGCGCTCCTGACCTCACCTCTCGAATACACCAACGAGGAATATGCCATTGCCAAAATCGCTGGCCTCAAGATGTGCGAGAGCTACAACCTCCAATACGGCACCAACTACATCGCCGTAATGCCCACAAACCTCTACGGTCCAAACGACAACTTCCACCTCGAGAACAGCCACGTCATGCCTGCCATGATGCGCAAGATCTACCTCGCCAAGCTCATCGCCGACGGCGACTGGAAAGCCATCCGCACAGACATGGACAAGCGACCAATCAACCCCAATGAGAAGCTCAAACAGCTTATCGGTGAGGGCAATGTCGATGGTTCCAACTCCGAGGAGCGCATTCTCAAAGCCCTTGAGTTCTACGGCATCTACAACAACAAGGTGGTCCTTTGGGGCACAGGCACTCCTCTCCGCGAGTTCCTTTGGAGCGAGGATATGGCAGACGCCAGCGTCCACGTCCTTCTCAATGTAGATTTCAAAGACATAATAGGCATCGAGAAATACAGTTCCGTCTTCTATGGTGCCAAGGCCAATGGTGCTGTCGACCGCAATAATAGCGAAGGTCGCGGTGGCGCCATCCCTTCCCTCGGAGAAATCCGCAATTGCCACATCAACGTCGGAACGGGCAAAGAGCTCACCATCCGCCAGCTCTCCGAACTCGTCGTCAAGGCTGTCGGATTCAAAGGCGTTGTCGAGTTCGACTCTTCAAAACCCGATGGCACAATGCGTAAGCTCATCGACGTCAGCAAGCTCCACTCACTCGGTTGGACCCATAGCGTCGAGATCGAAGATGGCGTGCAAAAACTCTTCAATTGGTATCAAGACAGCTTGAAATAACTATCTAAGTGTAATGGACATCAATAATGCAAAAATAGCAGTAGCTGGCACCGGCTACGTCGGTCTCAGCATTGCGACCCTTCTCTCACAACACCATCAGGTTAAGGCTGTTGATGTCATCCCAGAGAAAGTCGACAAGATCAACAAACGCATTTCCCCAATACAGGACGACTATATCGAGTTGTATCTCCGTGAGAAACAGCTTAATCTGGTCGCCACTCTCGATGGCCGCAACGCATACAAGGATGCCGATTTTGTCATCATCGCCGCCCCAACGAACTACGACTCTGTAAAGAATTATTTCGACACCTCTCACGTCGAAGAGGTTATTGATCTCGTTCGCGAGGTCAACCCCAACGCCGTAATGATCATAAAGAGCACAATTCCTGTCGGTTATTGCGCCTCTCTTTACAAAAAGTACGGCAAAGACCTCCGCCTCCTCTTCTCCCCGGAGTTCCTCCGCGAGAGCAAGGCTCTTTACGACAACCTCTACCCCAGCCGAATCATCGTAGGCTGCCCAACTGCCGACCTCTCTGACAATGCCGATGCCCTCACTGCCGCCGCACACGATTTCGCCCACCTTCTTCATGAGGGTGCCATAAAAGAGAATATCGATACTCTCTTCATGGGTCTCACAGAAGCCGAGGCAGTTAAGCTTTTTGCCAACACCTACCTCGCTCTCCGTGTAAGCTACTTCAACGAGCTCGACACCTACGCTGAGATGAAAGGTCTTGACACTCAGAGCATCATAAAAGGCGTAAGTCTCGATCCTCGCATCGGCGACCACTACAACAACCCCTCTTTCGGTTACGGTGGCTACTGCCTACCCAAAGACACCAAGCAGCTGCTCGCCAATTACGCCGATGTTCCCGAGAACCTTATCGAGGCAATCGTCGAGAGCAACCGCACACGCAAGGATTTCATCGCCGACCGCGTGCTCCACAAGGCCGGCTACTACGACTACTACAATCGCGGAGATTACGACCCTACCGCCGAACGCCATTGCGTCATCGGTGTCTACCGTCTCACAATGAAGTCCAATTCCGACAACTTCAGGCAGAGTAGCATTCAAGGCATCATGAAGCGTATCAAGGCGAAAGGTGCCGATGTCATCATCTACGAGCCGACGCTCGAAGACGGCAGCACTTTCTTCGGCAGCAAAGTCGTCAACAACCTCGACGAGTTCAAGGCTCAAAGCCAAGCTATTATCGCCAATCGCTACGACAAGTGCCTCGATGACGTCCAAGCTAAAGTCTACACGCGAGACATTTTCCGCCGAGACTAACGTGCACTCACTTATTCTCAATATGATAAAGTCAGGAGCCGTCTCGGCTTCTGACTTTATTAGATTTTAAGCAAATCATACTCTCGCTATGTCCAAAATAGCAACATGGATCTCTGCCTTCCGCCTCAGGACGCTCCCTCTCTCTTTCGCCATTGTCCTCACAAGCGCGGCGGTCGCCCTCCAAGATTCTTGCTTTTCCACTCCCATTTTCGTTCTCGAGCTGACAACCACCCTCTTTCTTCAAATTCTCTCCAACCTCAGCAATGATTATGGCGATACTGTCCATGGTGCGGATAGTGCAAATCGTGTAGGTCCGCAACGAGCTGTCCAAAGTGGAGCTGTCAGCCTGTCTTCCATGCGTCATGCCATGCTCGTTTTCAGCATTCTCTCCTTCATCTCGGGCGTCGCTCTTCTTTGCGTAGGCTACAATATTATTGGTTTTCAGGGCGTTGCGACACTTCTCATCATAGGTCTCCTCTGCATAGCGGCAGCAATAACCTACACAAGCGGGAAGCACCCATACGGCTACGCAGGCTTGGGAGACCTGAGCGTCTTCATCTTTTTCGGTCTCGTCGGTGTCGCTGGCTGCTATTACCTCCATTGCGGCTCCCTCACTCCGCAAATATTCATCCTCGCAACGGCTATCGGGCTCCTTTCCGTCGGCGTTCTTAACATGAACAACATTCGCGACATGGGAAGCGACAACCTTGCTGGCAAACGCTCAATTCCTCTTATCATTGGTCGTTCAAATGCCAAGGTCTACCAATTCGTCACAATTGTCCTCGCCATCCTTCTGATGGTCACGTACATCGTCCTCTTCGGTACACCAATCCAATCCATTAGTCTCGTCGCCGCAATTCCTCTCGCCTCCAATGCGTTCCGATGCCTCCATAACGACTCGCACTCTTTTTTCGATTCCCAACTTAAACTCATCAGCATCAGCACTTTCCTCTTCTCCCTTATCTTCCTCATTACAAGCATGCTCTGATGGCACTTTTTTCCTCGCGTCAACCCCTCCCTACGCTGAAAGATACAAGGATTTTCGCTATATTTGCAAGATTGGATTAACCTGCACTACCAGTTTAAAACAGCAACATTCCAAATGCGTATTAACAAACGACGACTTACGCTCATGTCGCTTTGCGTCAGCATTTTGCTGACCATCACGTCATGCATCCCACAGAAGCAAATTGTGCTTGTTCGTGACGCCCTGCCCGAGGAGTCCGTTTTCCCGACGACTCCCGAAATCACCGAGCGTTACATCCTCAAGCCCAACGACTATCTCTTCATCAACGTGTCGTCCCCCAACCTCGAGTTGTCCGCTTTCTACAACCCTCAAAACAACCAACGCACCACCTCTGGCAACATGCGCCAAGACCTCTACTACTATGGTCTTGACGACAGCTGCAACATAGATTTCCCCGTCGCCGGTCTCATCAACCTCAAAGGCTGCAACGTGCGCGAAGCCAAAGAGAAGATTTACGAGGCTATCTCTAAGACGCTGTCCGGCTTCACCCTAACCGTCCGCCTCGCCACGAATACATTCTCCATCCTCGGCGAGGTCAACAAACAAGGCCAATACACAATGTCGCGCGACCAGATGACCATCTTCGACGCCGTTTCAATGGCTGGTGGCTTTACCTCCTACGCCAAACGCCGTGAGGTGAAACTCCTACGCAAAGACGAGCAAGGCAATGTGAATGTCCACGTGTTCGACCTCACACACAGCGACTTCATCATGTCCGACTACTACTACATCTACCCGAACGACGTGATCTACGTGCGCCCTCTCTGGTTCAAGATGTTCGGCTTTAGCGAGACGTTCTCCGTCTCCCTCGTCACCTCGCTCGTCACCCTTTACCTGCTCATCCTACAGCTAACATAACAACCACTGCCTGAATGGATACAAAGAACAACCCTCAAGTGGAATCCGACGAGGACAATATTCTTTCGTTTCTCGACTTCAAGAAACTTCTGTCCGACGTCATACGCTTCTGGTGGCTTTTCGTCATATCTGTCGCTGTCGTTTTCATCGGCCTCAAAATATACCACCGATACAAACCGATCGTCTATTCCGCCGAGGCGTCCATCATCATCGATGTAGACGGCAAAAGCAGTCAGCGCGCAGACATTACGCAGGGCATCATGCTCGGTGGCAGCATGCGAAATTTCGACAACCAACTCGCAATCCTCAGCTCCCGTAGCCTTACCGCTAATGTCGTAAATGACATGGGCATCTTCGTCTCTTACTACAATGAGGGTCGAATAAAAACCGACGAGCTCTACAACAATAGCAACTTCCTGCTCATCATGGACTCCACCCACGTCCAGCCTCTCGGCGCTAAAATCTACATCACCCCTAAAGACCAGAACACATTCACGATCAGCGTGAACGCTAAAAAAGTAGATCTTTACAACTACCACAACCATGAACTCGTCGGAAGAATTGAGAACATCAATTTCGACGACACTTTCCTATACGGACAACCCATCGTAACCCCTTGGTGCGCCTTCACCATCATCTGTCAGAAGCCAATCGAAAACCGCGTCTACGCTGTCTTCAACGACCCTGACAATCTAGTCGACCGCTTCGTTTCCGCTCTCTCCATCTCCAACGACAAGAAGTCCGAGTCTTCCGTCGTCACTCTCAGCATGGTAGGCACCTGCCGCCAGAAGAATATCGACTACCTCAACACCCTCATCAAGTGGTACATCAACGATAATCTCCACCAGAAAAACGAGATGTCCGAGAACACCATCCATTTCATCGAGGGACAACTTTCCGTCCTTCAAGACACGCTCAGCAATGTCGAAATAGAACTGAGCCATTTCCGCTCCCAAAACGGCATCCAAGATGATCTTTCCAAGAAAGGCGTCGAGTTGTTGTCAGACATAAAAGATTATGACAAGGAGCTGAAACAACTTCAGTTGGAAAGCAGCTACTACGAGTATCTCGAAAGATACTTCAGCAACGACAGCGTCATGAAGGGCGACATCGCACCTGCAACTTTCAAGACAGAACGTCCCGTAATCAGCGAGCTTCTGAACAACATTCTCGACCTCAATTCTAAAAAGCAAATATACCGCGACACCTACGGCAAAGACGGCAACCCAATGTACGACGCCCTCAACGCCGAACTAAACATCGCCCGCAACACCCTTCTTACCAGCATCAAGAGCCATAAGAAGATGGTGCAAGACAACATCGCCGAGGTCAATGCGAAACTCGAAGGCTTCAATTACGAGGTCACTCAACTTCCTGAGAAAGAACGACGTCTCCTTGGCATCGACCGCAAGTTCACGCTCAACAACGAGGTCTTCAACTTCCTCATGCGCAAACGTGCCGAGGCTCAGATCCAAAGAGCGTCGAACACCTCCGATCATAAGATTCTCGACGCTGCCGAGACAACGGGCGTAGTAAGCCCCAAAACCAAACGCGACCAGGCTATGGGCATTGCCGTGGCTTTCATCGTCCCACTTCTATTCCTCGTCCTTCGTCAGCTCATCGACCGCAGGGTGCGCACGCTCAATGATGTCAACAAGGTTACCAACCTGCCTGTCATCGGCGAGATACCAAACAGCAAGAAAGATACTCCACACGTCGTCTACGAATACCCCCGTTCCAACATCTCCGAGGAGTTCCGACGTATACGTATCAAGCTGGATTTCATGGCGAAAGGCAAACATCCCGCCGTCTTCTGCGTCACCTCTTCCATGCCGAGCGAAGGCAAGACTTTCTGCTCTCTCAACATTGCGACGGTCTTCGCTATCGCCAACAAGAAGACTCTTCTTCTTGGCTTCGATCTGCGCCGCCCTGGGCTAAGTAAGCTGCTCGGGCTTAAAAACCATGCCGGCATATCCGACTACCTTATCGGCAATTGCTCCCTCGAAGAGGCCATATCAAACTATAACGGCATGGATGTTATTGGCTCTGGCACCATTCCCCCTAACCCCTCTGAGCTCATCATGAGCGACGCCTGCGCCAAGATGATGGAGACTCTAAAGTCCATCTACGATGTCATCATCATCGACACGCCACCCGTAGGTCCCGTATCAGACGTCTTCCTGCTCACCCGATGGTCCGACGCCAATGTCTTCATCGTCCGACAAGACTACACCTTTAAAGAAGCTTTCAAAGAGGCTCTTGAGTCCATAAAAGACAATGAGTTAGCCAATGTAGGCATCGTCGTCAACGACATCAACAACAGCAAGACCCGATATGGCTACGGCTACGGATACGGCAGCTATGGTCATGGTTCCAAATACGGCAAGTATGGCTATAATGGCTACGACGACGACCAAACCTACGGAGGTTATGTTGATGAATAAAAAATTACTGCTTTCCACAGAAAATCAGATGTCCACAAAATCCATACGACCTATCTTGGCGGCAATCGCCATAGCCTCATTCTTCTCCTCTTGCGGTCCGAGCTCCAAACTTACCGACAATAGCCAATTCGAGAAAGCTAACGCCCTTACTGCGCAAGGCAAATATGCTGAGGCCTACGACGTATACATGGCTCACAAAGGCGTTGCCGCATGGGACAGCGTCTCTCTCCGTAATGCGACAATTGCCGCAAGCGAGACTCACCATGACAGCATCGCCAGCGTATGGGGTTTCCTTTACCCTTCCACCTCCGACACGTCCAAACTATGCGCCCTCGGCAATAGCCTCAAACGACTAAATCGACTCGAAGAGCGCACAGACCTCATTCTCGCTAATAAGGATGTTTTCCGCCACATTCTTGGTGCCAACGAGGTTGCCAATACCGAGGCGCGCAGGTACGCTCAGACTTCCGATGACCGCATTGTAGCCCTCTACCCTACCCTGACCGACAACTCCGTCAAGGCTGAAGTCTTCGATGTATTCATGAAGAAGGCTCAGTCAAGTCTCTCTTCCAAAGACATTGAAGCGCAATGCCTTGACATTCTCAAGTCCGCTCCAGAGCAAAAGACGGCCCTCCGTTATTTGGGACGCGCGAAATATGAGGCTGCCGAAGCCAAATATGCGTCGGCCATGAACGACTACAACAAGAAAAAGTCCCAAGCCGCCTACGCCTACCTCACTCGCGACCTCAAGAAATACGTCACACCTCTGTACAAAGAGAGCCGTACTTACTTCGACCGCCTCCTCAAAATAGATACCACCGACAAGACCGTTGTCAAATATCTTATAAACATCAACGACCGCCTTAGCAACGCCGATGAAGTAAAACGACTCAAAAAGCTTCTGTGATTAGGCTCTTATCCTTTGCTCTCCCCCTTCTCGTCTACTTCATTGGCGAGCAGATTTGGGGTGGCACGATAGCTCTCTGCGTGAGCTCACTTGCCACCATAGTCGTTAATGTTGTCAAGTTTCTCCTCGGCGGGCACTTCAATTGGAAAGAAGTCGTCACAGATTTTGCCTTTCTGCTCGTCTTCGCCCTCTCCGACATTATCGTCGCACGCTTTAATGAGGCTGCATCTCCGTTCGTCACAGCCCTCATTCTGACAATCATCCTCGCCGCAATCCCCTGTGTCGGTGTCAAGAGGGCAATGGGCTCCATGATTGACAACTTGCGACCTGGAGTTTCCCAAAACCCTTACTTCCTGTCCCTCATGCGTGGCAGCCTTTTCCGTATGGCAATGTGGGCAGCCGTCGCCACCATCCTCTATTTCGTAGCGTTCCTTACCAACGGCTCTCATGCCTCTGATTGGATAAACAGCTACGCCATCATTGTCATCCTGTTAGCCTACCTTGCGACGGAGATTATCATCGCAAATATCCGCAAAGCAAAATACAAGAATGTAGAGTGGGTTCCTCTCATCACGGAAGATGGTAAAATAGTCGGCAGTGCGCCACGTCCTCTCGTCCATAATGGTAGCCACTGGCTGCACCCTGTGGTTCATCTTCACGTTTTCAGCTCCGACAATCGCCTCCTCCTTCAACTTCGCCCCAAGACGAAAAAGATTCAACCAGGCAAGTGGGACACTGCTGTCGGTGGACACATCTCAATGGGCGAAAATCTCCCAGATGCGCTAAAGCGCGAAACCTATGAAGAGATTGGACTCACAAACTTCAACGCCCAACTCACACGCACATACGTTTGGCATTGCGATGTGGAGGATGAATATGTCTTCGTCTTCCAAACTTTTAATGACGGACCATTCAGCACAAAGAATATAGGGGAGGTCGATAGCCTTCGCTTTTGGACTTTTGATGAACTCAAAGACGCCATCGGCAAGAATATCCTGACCCCAAACATCGAGCGTGAACTCAAAGAAGGTCTACTCGACAAACTAACTTCTAAGTAACTACGCCACACATCACTAACAGCGAAAGCACCATGATTAGAAAGCCACAAAATATCAAGACCGCCATAGTCACAGGAGCCACCTCAGGCATCGGACGTGCGACGGCTCTCACCTTGGCACGCCTTGGCTACAATGTCGTCATAACAGGTCGCCGTCTTCCCCTCCTTCAAGACCTTTGTCGAGAGATTGAACGCACTTCGGGTGTCGAAAGCTACATCCTCTGTTTCGACATTTGCGACAAGCACGAAGTTTTCGACTCCTACGACATGCTGCCAGAATCATGGAAAAAGCATCTCTCCGTATGTGTCAATAATGCCGGCTTGGCTCTCGGTGCTGATAGCTTCGAGAAATGCGATGATAACGACTGGGACGTGATGATTGACACCAACATAAAAGGTCTCCTCTACATGTCGCAACTCGTGGCTAACACCATGAAGGATAATGGCTTCGGTCACATCATCAACATCTCAAGCGTCGCAGGTAAGCACGTATACTATGGTGGCAACGTATATTGCGCCACCAAACATGCGGTCGACGCCATCACCCAAGGAATGCGCATCGACCTCCTCAACTACGGCATCAAAGTGTCGTCCGTCTCTCCTGGCATGGTGAACACCGAGTTCTCGCTCGTCCGCTACAAAGGAGACCAAGCTAAAGCAAACAATGTCTACAAAGGCGTAAAACCACTCTCCGCCCAAGACATTGCCTCGACTATAGAGTTCATCGTGACCCGCCCCGCCCACGTCTGCATCAACGACATTCTAATCATGCCGACACAGCAGGCTAACCCTTACTACGTCAACAGGGATAGCGACTACGACCAATAATCATGTAAGTATCACCCATGATTTTGTAAGTCTGCAGGTATCCGTTTAGGTATTTTTGCGTCACAACAGACAAACGGATTAATGAAGACCATCAGACTCATACTTCTCGCCACCACATTGCTCTTTGTGCAAAAGTCTATTGCGCAAGAGATTAGTGGTCACGTGACCAGCCCGTCATCAGAAGGTTCAGAGCCAATAGCAGGTGCCTACCTGATATGGCAAGGTACAGCCCATGGCACCATCTCCGACCCCGACGGAGCTTACAGCCTGCAGATGCTCACCGACGGCAAGCCACATAATCTTGTCGTTTCCTATGTCGGCTACGAGTCCGACACCATCCTCATCGACCACCAAGGCTCATACGACTTCAGCCTCCGCCCAATTGTCATGGAAGACGTTGATGTCCGAGCACGCCGCGTAGGCTCCTCTATCGACCGCCTCTCTCCCGTTCTGACAGAAAATGTGACGGCCGACGAGCTTAGCAAGGCAGCCTGCTGCAATCTTGGTGAAAGCTTCCAAACAAACGCCTCTGTTGATGTCAACTACGCTGATGCTGCAACAGGCGCTAAGACAATCCAACTCCTTGGTCTCCAAGGCCGCTACGTCCAGATGATGAGTGAGAACGTGCCAACTCTTCGTGGCATAGCATCCCCATACGGATTGTCATATATCCCTGGTCCATGGATGAACGGCATCCAAATCTCAAAGGGCGTCGGCACTGTCGTCAATGGCTACGAAGCCATAACAGGACAGATTAACATCGACTACAAAAAGCCGGTCGCCACAAATGAAGTTGTCGCCCTCAATGTCTATGGCTCAAGCGCAGGACGTCTCGAAGCCAACGCCTCAGCCAACATCAAAGTCGGTCCACAAGTCCGTACCAACATCATGGCAAACATCGCCAACGATGTCATGGACATGGACGAGAATAATGACGGATTCCGTGACGAGCCACGCGTCAGGCAGCTCAACCTTTTCAACCGCTGGTATCGCCACACCGACCTCCACACTCTCGACATTGTCGTTAAAACGCTCAACGAACGTCGTTTAGGTGGGCAAACATCTTTTGATGCTGATGAGCCACAGGATGGCATTTATGGTGTTTTGCTCAATACCGACCGAGTTGAGACGTGGATGAAAAACGGATTTACCTTCACTGATAAATTCACCATCGGCTTCCCCGTCGGCTACACCTACCATCACCAAAGCTCCTTTTTCGGGAAAAGAAGTTATGTAGGCACACAGCATAGCTACAACTTCAATTCCATCGCCAATTGGAATAATGGCGGCACCCACGAATTTCATGCTGGACTTTCAAGCCAAGGTGATTACTATCGAGAATCCACCGACTTCGGAACCTCTAATGCGTCAAACACTCGCAATGATGTCTCATTTGGCATCTACGGGCAATACACGTTCCGCCTTAAAGACAAACTCTCTGTAATAGCAGGTCTCCGTGTCGACCACCATAACCATTACGGCACTTTCGTCACCCCGCGTTTACACATTCTCGCCACCCCGACCGAGCACACATCCATCCGTCTTGCGGCTGGCAAGGGCTATCGAGGTGCTTCTCTCATGGCCGAGAGCAATTACCTCCTAACCAGTGCGAGAACTTGGGACGTCGAAGACTTATATGGTCAAGAAATCGGATGGAATTTGGGTGGCAGCATTACCCAATATCTAACTCTCGGGAGCAAGGATCTCACCCTCATAGCCGAGTTCTTCCACACTACATTCGAGCGTCAACTCGTAACTGACATGGATGTCTCGCCACGCTCACTCCACGCCTACTTTAGCGACCACCATTCCTACGCCAACAACCTCCAGGTCGAGGCTCGCATCTCGCCAGTCAAAGGTCTCGACGTCACTGCCGCATGGCGATGGAACGACAACGAGCTATACCTCGCAGGCAAGAGGCAGCGTCGCCCGCTTACCAGCCGATACAAGGCTCTTGTCGCCATATCTTACCAGGCGCCTCTTAAAACGTGGCAGTTCGATGCCAATATGCAACTCAATGGAGGCGGACGCATCCCAACGACAGAAGGGAATCCTGATGGACTGACTCGCCCCAACACCTTTAGCTCATACCAAATGTATAATGCCCAGATAACCAAATGGTTCCGCAGATGGAGCCTATATGCAGGTTGTGAGAACATCGGCAACTTCATGCAAGATGACCCTATCATCTCTGCCGCGAACCCACAAAGCGAATATTTCGATTCATCTCTTATATGGGGGCCTCTCATGACCCGCCGTTTCTACCTCGGCGTCAGGTGGCATCTCGACAAATATTAAAATACAACAGCAATGAAAAGAACACTACTCATCATGCTGACCATCCTTGTCAGCCTCTCGTTCTCAACTCCCTCGTTTGCAGATAGTAAGGACAACAAACTTACTACCGTGGTCTTCTCAACTGGTCTCCATTGCGAGAACTGCAAGAAGAAGATTGAGAATAACATCGCCTTCGAGAAAGGCGTAAAAGACTTGCAAGTAGACCTTGCCAACAAGACGGTCACCGTCACCTATCGCAACGACAAGACCACAAGCGAAAAGCTCCAGCAAGCCATCAGCAAGCTCGGCTACACTTGCCTCATAAAAGAGGAGAAGCCCGCTGAGGACAAGAAATAAACACTTATCATCTCAAAAAGAGCATGCCATGAGGAACTCTACTTATGGCATGCTCTTTTTGTCTGCCTTTTTGTCAACACGACGATCTATTACAAAGTCCATACTCACACGCCTTCTGTCGTAATGTCAGACTTTTCAAAATGGCATAGTAATTGATAATAAGAGGGCAAAACAAGTAAAAAATAATACTTCGATATGGCATCAGGTAAAATCGGAGTGTCCACTAAGGACCTCTTCCCTATCATCAAGAAATTCCTATACTCTGACCACGACATATTCCTTCGTGAGATAGTCTCCAACGCTGTCGACGCTACACAAAAGCTCAAAGTTCTCGCCAGCAACGGCGAGTTCAAGGGCGAACTTGGAGACACCAAGGTACGCGTCTCTCTCGACAAAGACGCCAAGACTATCACAGTCTCCGATAATGGTATCGGCATGACTGCCGAGGAGGTTGAGAAATACATCAACCAGATTGCCTTCTCGGGCGCAGAGGAGTTCCTCGAGAAGCACAAGAACGACGCAGCCACCATCATTGGCCATTTCGGTCTTGGCTTCTACTCTGCTTTCATGGTATCAGACCGCGTGGAGATCGTCACCAAGTCATACAAAGAAGGCTCTAAAGCAGTCCGCTGGTCATGCACTGGCGAGCCCGAGTACACGCTCGAGGATGCTGAGCGAGCAGAGCGCGGTACGGACATCATCATGCACATCTCCGAGGAAGAGAAAGAATTCCTCGACAAGAACCGCCTTCAAGAGCTTCTCTCCAAGTACTGCAAGTTCCTGCCTGTCGAGATAGCGTTCGGCAAGAAGACAGAATGGAAAGACGGCAAAGAACAAGAGACCGCTGAGGATAACATCATCAACGATACAACCCCAGCCTGGGTCAAGAAGCCTGCCGACCTTAAAGAAGAGGACTACATGAAGTTCTACCACCAGCTCTACCCAATGGCGGAGGACCCATTGTTTTACATCCACCTCAACGTCGACTACCCATTCACTCTCACTGGCATCCTCTACTTCCCAAAGATTAAGAGCAACATCGACATCAACAGGAACAAGATACAGCTCTACTGCAACCAGGTCTTTGTAACCGACTCGGTAGAGGGCATCGTACCTGACTTCTTGACCTTGCTGCATGGCGTCATCGACTCGCCAGACATCCCTCTCAACGTGTCACGCTCCTACCTCCAGTCCGATAGCAACGTCAAGAAGATCTCCAGCCACATCACCAAGAAAGTAGCCGACCGACTTGAAGAGATATTCAAGAACGACCGAGCCACTTTCGAGAAGAAGTGGGACGACCTCAAGATCTTCATCGAGTATGGCATGTTGACAGACGAGAAGTTCAACGAACGTGCGCAGAAGTTCGCCCTCCTCAAAGACATCGACGGCAAGTACTTCACTTTCGAGGAGTACAAGACCCTCGTCAAGGAGAACCAGACCGACAAGGATGGCAACCTCATCTGCCTCTATGCCAACGACAAAGCGTCTCAGTACAGCTTCATCGACAGTGCGCAGAAGAAGGGCTACAACGTCCTCCTCCTCGATGGTCAGCTCGACACCCCGTTCATGAACCAGCTGGAGCAGAAATGGGAGAAGACTCGTTTCTCTCGTGTAGATGCCGACACAATCGACAAGCTCATCGTCAAGAGCGACGCCCCCGAGCTCAAACTCAGCACGGCAGAGAAGTCCAACCTCGAAGAGGTATTCCGCTCCGAGACTCCTAAGGAGGACGCCAAGGTCAACTACACCGTATCCGTCGAGGCATTGGGTGAGAACGAGTTGCCAGTCATCATCACTCAAAACGAGTGGATGCGACGCATGAAGGAGATGAGCGCAGTCCAGGGTGGCGCAATGTCATTCTACGGAGAGTTGCCTAACACCTTCAATCTCGTCATTAACGCCAATCACCCACTCGTGGAGCGCGTATTGACAGAGATGAACAGCAAAACAGCCGAGGCTCTCGCCCCAATAGCCGACGAGATCGCCAAGGACGAGGTGCGCAAAGCAGAGCTGAACAAAGCCAAGGAAGGCAAGAAGGACGAGGAAGTTCCTCAGGCTGACCTTGACGAGCTCAACGCCATCGACCGCCGTCTTGGTGACGAGCGCAAGAAACGCACCGACGTCCTCGCCTCTTTCGCAAAAAACGAGAAACTCGTATCGCAGCTCATCGACCTTGCCCTCCTCTCCAACAACATGCTTAAAGGCGAGAGCCTTACAAACTTCATCAAACGCAGCATCTCTTTGATGTAGTAAACGTAAGAAACTCAATAAAAAAGGAGGCAAATGCCAACCATTAAGGCATTTGCCTCCTTTTTTATTTCCCGAGTCTTAAAGCTCCGTAATGCTATTCGCATACGGCACTTTAGAGCTTCCTTATCTCTCGCCCTCCCATTCGTTTAGGATTTATACATAGGTTTACATACCGCTCATCCAAGTGTACGTATGAAAGGCTACCCTGCCATAAGCAAGATAGCCATCATTACTTTGAGTTACGTAACTTTGTTTAAGGCAACTTTGCCCGTAACAACCTAAAGGACAATTGCAAGTACAATAGAAACTACTGAGACTACAGATGCCACGGCAGCTACTATAGTAGCAACGGTTGCCTTGCTATCCGCCTGCCGAATATCTTGCGATGACAATCCTTTTAATTCTGCGAATTGCCTCTCAATGCTCATAGTTGTTTGTTGAGCATCAGCGTTAAACTTCTGCTGCATCTGACTGAGTTGCCCCTTTATATCGTCCTCAGTCCTTTGTTGGAAGCATTCAATGTCGTCACGCATTCTCTTAGTTTCATTCTCGACATTAGACCTTACCTGTTCGATGTTTTGGGTTAAGGTTCCTTGGAGGTTATTAATGGTCCGCCCCATGACATCCTGGGCTTGTTGGAGTGTATTCTGACACTGCTCAACGCTCCTTCTCACCTGCTGGATGTCATTCTGCATAGACCTGACATCACTCTCCGACTTCAGCTTAAACTGCTCAAGCTTCTTAACAATTGCTTCAAGCGCAATGAAACTCTGTTTGAGACCCTCTTGTGCGTCAAGTGCTTGCTTACTTGCGTTCTGCGCCTTGCGAATGCCTTCGTCCGCACTCTTTTGGGCATCTAAAGCTTTGTTTGCCGCTTTGAGAGCTTGGTCACTTGCTGCATTTGCAGAGTTAAGACCCTTGACAATGCCATCCATGTACTCCCCATCGAGATAGTCCATTGCCTTGTAAATCTGACCTGCGATGTTATACAGCTTTCCAAACTCAAGGTTTATAGACGATAGGGACTGTTGAAGTGGCGACACAAGCATTTGGTTGATCTCAGGACCCGTGACTCTGTGATCACGAGAAAAGAAAACCCAGAAATCTTCTTCAGTTTGAAAGCTTTTCAATGTTGGCACACTTGCTTTGTTCCGAGCCAATTGAGCGACTTGCGACTTTGCTACCTCAAAATTATGTTTGTTAACGACAATTTCGTTCATAATGCCCAGGATTAGATGTTATTAATATCGTCAAGGAGACCACCCAACCTGCTTGATACTTCATTATTGAAGCCATTCTCCTCTACATTATTCATATTGCCCTCACGCTCTGCTTCATAGTCAGAGAACCTCTCATCAATTTCAGACGAGTTAGAACTTATTCTGTCGACAGCCTGATTTATAGAGGCATTCGCCTCTTCATGGCGAGATTGGATATTTGAGCCAGTCTCGTTCTTGATATTCTCTGTCTTTGTCGCCGTCAGGACCTTTACTTCGTCGGTTTTAACGACGATCTCGCCTTGAATGGCAATCTGCTGTCCAACAATTGCATCTCTTTTTCGGATCTCTTTTACTCCCTCTACGAGTTTCCCGACAATGTTTATTCCAACTCGAGCAACTTCAATGATTTTCTGTTGAGGCGTCAGACCTCCTTTTGTCACCAGCATTTTAACAAAGCCAATGGCATTCTCTGGCGTCTCGAACTCATCAACTATGGCTTTTGCCAAAATCTCAACTCTACTTGGAGCAGGGCCGAGACGCTCTAAGTCCTTTATCATGTTGCTCCTCTTCTGCCAACGCTCTTCGAGCTCTTCGCCTAACTTTTGAAGTCTTGCGTCTATCTCCTCATTTGTGAGGCTGTTCAAGCTAAGCACCTGGTCTGTCTCTTGTTCCGAGAGAGTCGGTGTTTGACAGAAGTCGTCGCTGTCTGATATGGTATCAAGCGGATTGCTTGCTTCGGCATCTGTAGAGTCAAAGTCCATTGATGCCCCTTCATCCGAGATTACTTGAGGGAACTCTTGGGCCATTCCGTAATCCTGATCATTATTTTCTTCTTGCATATAGACAAATGCGGTTATGTGAATAGATTATGTACAATTGCCACACAGAAAGTGATAGCAGTGGCACACAAGTAACGTTACTTCGGTTTCAAAGTTGTGAAAAAAAAAACAGCATCAAAATAAAAATAACGCTTTCTATCTTGCGGCATCGGAATATGCACAAACCGAATTACTTCCAGTATATGGCCACAATCCGCCACATGATCTACACCACGAATATCGTCGAGGGCTACTATCGCCAGGTGCGCAAAGTAACGAAGACGAAGGGCGTGTTTTCGAATGAAGACGCGGTATTCAAACTTGTATGGCTGACCTACCGCATCATCAAGAAAAAATGGACTAAGCCAACACCTAATTGGGGGCTGACAGTGCAGCAGCTGGCAATCGCCTTCGGTGAAAGGTTCAGGATTTTGTAGCGAAAGGCATGACCTACTCAAAAATTTTTGGCAACTCCGGGGGTATGTCATCTCTTTGCATCATCAAGAAAGGGACGCAATGGATTATCCCCAGCAGGTCATGACATTCCGCTTGACACAGTTCAGTTGATTTTCCCGACGAGTTAGATTATCATCATATACAATTAATATGTATTCCCTCAATTAAGGGTTCTCGAACTGCACCAACCGAAATAACACTCATGACTGGAAATGGGAAACGCAGCAGGAGGTAAATGCAAATCGTAAAACTGCATTCCCCCCTCTCCTACTTACACATTTACCGGCATCACACCGCTGTATGTGTGATTCACATACAGCGGTTTCCTTCTTGGGAAAACAGCTATTTGAAGATATACTGTAGTATGGCCAAAATTATAAATGCAGCAATAATCAGACAGCGGTTTATGTTAGTCCCCTTTGTTATTTGGGTAGATGCACAATTTAGAGACAAGTTTAACTCGTTAATGCTTTTATTAAGAGAGGTTGTCGACGATGTAATTGCTGAGTTCAACATCGACAAATCGTTTCTTATAGAGTCTGACTTTTCTGAAAAGCTATGTCCCAGGGTCTCTAAAGTATGAGTGTGCCCTTGTAATATTTCTTCCTGTTTTGACAAAGATGCCTTAATGTCTTCTTGTTTATTACAGATGGTCTCAATTACAAGGCCTTGAGATCTTTGAGAACTGACAAGACTTTCAAGTAGAATCTTAACAGAGTCTATTAAACCAGATACATCGTCTACAGTTGTTTCAACTTTATTGGTGAGCGTATTGGACTTATCTATTGAGTGGTCAAAACGTTCAATCAAAGTTGACATAGTGCTTAGATTTCTATCTGTAGCCTCTGTAAAACGCTGAGAAGTAACCGCAAATTCGTTTTTTGCATGATTAAGAATCGTATCACACGAAGTCTTTAGGTTGTTAACAGCATTGGTTGACTGTTGATCCACAACTACCTTATTGTTTTGAAATAAGGTAATTAACGAAGATATGGCAACTTCTATTTGTTTTAGATTATCTACATATAAACGAATCTCCTTCTGGGTTTGACCATAGGCTTTGACCGTCTCACTGACCTGTTCACGAGCAGATGCCACTTCTGAAAGAGTTTCTTTCAACTGCTCAATACTTTGGAATAATTCATTGTTCTTCATATGATTACTCTTTTAATCATTGATATATTGCTTCTTAAATTTCTCTAACCAATCGAGTTGGAATTCTATCTCACCTACTTGCTGCCACTCTTCCATTTGAGATTGTACATCTTCTGTAAGCGCATTTTTTTCTTTGAGGGTCTGAATGAACAACTCCATCTTTTGATAGAAGTCATCATAATCCGTAGATCTCTTTTTGAACTCTTTATATCCGTTCACAAAGCTATCACGCAGTTCGTGCTTCAAATTATCATTATCTTGAACGCTAAGATACAAAATACAATATACATTTAGGAAGTCTAATGCCGGGTTACTGTCAGCTAAAGACCTCCGTATCAAACGTATGGCACCTTGCAAATGTTTTATGTTGTCTTTAGGTGAACCTGAAGCCCCGACCACCTCATCGTCCACAACGGCCATGTATTTGAACAGAATCTCATAAGAAGATTTCTTTCCGTGTTCTGTATCTTTGGTCAAACTATATGGCAAGCCACTTTCTGTAACATAGTCCTCACGTGCGAACTTAGAATTGAAATAATAGTAGATGAAATCCTTTAAGTCCTCATTAGTTTCGAGCCAATCTGATTGTGAATTAATGGCTTGTTCACAAAAGGTTTCGATATCACGTATAGCTCTCTCACGTTTTGTCGCTATCTTGTTATATACGAACTCCGTTATATAGCCAAGGCATTTCTGCATGGCATTATTACCTCGATATGAAAATGCATTATTCATTTCTATCTCTGCACGTTCCTCCGTATAATATCGCATAAGGAAAGCTTTAAGATGTTCAAAGTATTCCTTATCACTCCTACGCTTAGTAACTATTCGGAATTGCTGTTTTACATAGTCTCTTGTGTAATCATCAATAATTCCAACACAGCACATTCTGTAAATAGCCTTTTCTATAGTAGCCACAAATTCCACTTCGCCCTCACGCAAATCTCTTGCATCCTTAAATACTAATACGGGATAGTTCTTTCTACTCAACCAATTGTTTATTCTTGCTACAGATTCTGCATTTACATCAGGAGTATACGATATGTAAGAGACAAGATTATCCCCTTCTTTAGCAGAAAGCAACTCATTCATAAAGCCAGCGACCTGCCGATGATTTATTTGAACATCATCTGACAATTCTTCATCTGTAACATCTATAATTGATTGCGTTAGGAGATAATACATAATACTCTTCTCAAATTCCTCACCGATAAAATTATTGTCGAAGAAAAATTTATGCACCCCATAATCAACCGGCACAGTTTCCATTAACCTCGTTCTCGGATTCTGTTCTGAACACTGCTTCGGACAATACAGAATGGTGGCCAAAGCCATTTTTCTATCTCGACCGGCGCGACCCGCCTCTTGAACAAACGCCTCTAATGAGCCAGAGAAATTAACGTTGTAAGTAAAGCGCACATTGGGTTTATCGATACCCATACCAAATGCCTTTGTCGCAACCATTATTGAGGTATCTCCTGATATGAATCGATCTTGCTCATTCAGAATATCGCCACCAACATATGTGCTGATTCGTGCATTTTCCAAACTGCAACGTAATGATGAGGCTATTCCTTCATTTGCCTTGGTATCATTAACACCGATACTACCTCTACGATGTGGGCAGAACACAATAGCCGCAGATTTGTTAGGCTCTTCACAATACCAATCTTCAGAGACATCTATTCCCAAGGATGCTTCTTCTATTTCCTTCAAGATAGCCTTGTCTGTAATAGATTCTCGTCCAACAAACCGTTTTTTTATGCGCTCAATGTTATGAGGTTCCTGTAATTCTACCAGTAAAGAACCACTTTCTTTTATAATCTCGGGAAGAGTATCATTCTTTTTACGATATACATCCCACTTGTTGGCACATGACGTTCCGTCTATTGGCACAACATGATATTGCAACTCCAATCGATTCGTGTTTTCGTATCTTACGATTGCATCGCTGTCAATAGGGAATGCTCCATTGCCGGACAATTCTCTCTCCACATCAGCAAGAACATCAAACGATGCTGTCGCAGTCAAGCCAAACAATGTAAGTTTTCTTGATTCGCCTTCGACTTGCTTAGGTAACACATAATTGTATAAGTTCCTGCCTAAATGCAAATATGTAAATCTAAAATCATGCCCCCATTCTGA
This sequence comes from Bifidobacteriaceae bacterium, assembly GCA_963607345.1. Classification (GTDB taxonomy): domain Bacteria; phylum Bacteroidota; class Bacteroidia; order Bacteroidales; family Marinilabiliaceae; genus W3P20-009. The sequence continues at coordinate 124,822 of CAVDBL010000003.1, read as the reverse complement.
TACGCAATGTACTTCATCAATTACGCCATAAGCAAAATATACATGCAAATCATGCATGTTACGCAAGCGGCTTCTGAATCCTCGGATACAAAGTCTCTCTGGAGAAAGGAAAATAAACTGTATTTTCGACCTTTCCATCAATTCTTCCCTTTGTGCTCTGTTTGCAACTGTAGAATTGATATATGTGCAACAATCAATCTTGGCATTCATTAGCCCATCGTACTGGTCTTTCATCAAAGAGACCAACGGATCGATGATTACCGTTATGCCAGGCTGTAGCATAGCCGCAAGCTGATAAGTCAAAGACTTACCGCTACCAGTCGGAAGTAAACCTATTACAGGAAGATTAGCCATTGCTCTTGTCAGAATAGGCAACTGACCATTTCTGAATTTCTCCTTTCGGAATAGCAGATTCAGGAAATATGTCAATCTATCTGACTGTTCACGAATTTCAATATAACCTCCTTGTGCATTTCTTTTTACAAATGGTTTGTACGTGATTCTGTCTGTTGTATAAACATATCGTTCCGCTGTCAACTTTTCTTTATTCGCCGAAAAGACAGCAAAATAGCAATCGTTCTTTGCCTTGAACGTTGTGAAGTTATAGTCGGACTCTTTTTCGTTTGTTGAATAATGTATCACCAAATCATAAGTCGTATTCTTAATATCGTCCGTCACTTCATCAACGTGGTATTCACCTATATGTAACGAAGAGCTCGCATATTTTTTATTACCAACGATAGTCAGGTTTACCTTTGGCAGTTTCAACGAGGCGTACTCTTCACTCATGCCGGTCAAAGTATCGAACATTTGTCTGAAATCTTCAAACGCCAATGCTGCACAAGGAACGTCCTTTTCTTCAACCAACACATTCCATTCTTGCATGTCCAAACTCAATCGCCCAGAAATCAACACCTCAACAAGTAATTTCTGTATGCGTGATATAGCTAATGGCGAATATGCAACCTCATTTTGTGTTATAAAGTCGCTAAACTGCAAATCTTGTCTTCCTTCTAATGCCTCGAATAGATTTCTTGTTACGCCTCCTGTTGCATGTTGCCCCGTCAATTCAAAACGTATGACACCATTGTCAGATGTCTCATTTATAAATTCGCAAGCCTTACAGAAGACTCTTTCTACATAAGGCGATGGCATAGTAGCCAGTCCTCTTGTTATAATATTATTGATAACCGCTAATATAGGAGGTACGTCGTCACTAACGCTGGCACCCAAATCAAACGGAGCATAAACGTCAAAATAAGTAAGTCGGTTATCAAGCTCAACCATACTGGCAATTGCAGACAACTCGTAAGCAGCCCTAAACTGCGCAGCAGGATAGAAATGGTATTTGATTATCTGTTGCTCTACATTTGGCAGTAACTTGGCGAGTCTGATATTGTAGGTATAGTCTAACTTTGTCTTGTCTGAAAGTATTTCTGACCGTTCTAAGGATAGAGGACGTTGGAAATAATTAAAAAACGAATTTATGCGAAGATTTCCAGGGTAATAATATGGGCTAACACATACTATGGTATTGTATGAAGATGAATTTGCATATATAATTTGGCTAAGATGCTTATGGTCAATGCCACCAATATCCAATATGTTCGAGAACATATGGAACACAGGAGCTTGGCGGTTGAATTTTAAGTCAGAAGCCGTAACGTCATCAAGCCTCTTATTAGCTGTTCTGATTTCAATATCTGGGTTGACTTTGTGTATGAGATATTCCGCCCTCTGCAAAGCAATAGAGGATGGCTCAATCAAAACAACCTCTCTGACAGAGCATGCCACATTATGTTCCCTAATGTAATCTAACAGAAATAAAGTGGCCAGTCCTTGACCGCATGCCCAATCGATAATGTTTAGCTGACGCGGGAGTGGTTCATTCAACAGATAAAACGCACGAGCCAATTTCCCTTTATGCCAATCTACATAGGAAGCCAAATAGGCGTCCAACTGAAGCTCATCAGTATAGATAGCGCATCCCCGGCTTGTTAATTTATAAGGGCTGTTACTATACTCATATGGTAATGCACCTATTGCAGCATTTTTAATGCTTTCAAGAGTTATATTGTCATACTGCTCAAGGTTTTGCAAAAAATCGGAGATACACTATTTCCCCGTTATTGTTTCTGATAAATTGTTTTCTTGGTGACGCTTCCAATTTTGCAATGCCAATTGCTTGGTTGCATTAGCATAGCAGTACTCGCAAAGGTGCGGACAAGTGTTGTACTCACCGATATCCTTGGATGCCATGCACTCGCAGAATTGACGTTGGCCAGCATCTTTCTTATGAGTGCTTATAAAGTAATGGTTATTTGGCAAGAGTATTGCCCCTTGGGGGATTTCTGGTTCACCAAACAGTGTTGGGGGAGGAATGGTCTCTACCTTTACCTTCATAAAATCCATCAGCTGCTTATCATCCCATGCAAGGCGTACAATCAAATCACCATCAATGCAACGGTTATGTTTGACGCCATATTTTTCTATATCTATTTTCTCGCCACATGTGCACAGTTGGAAGTTCCAACCTCGTTCACGATTCATTACTGACAACTTTTCTGCAAACATTTCCATTTGCTGCGTTTCCCATTCACGATAAGGGATGCCATTAATTTCAAGATTATGCTTAACCTTTTTATACATAGCTATATCGGCATAGCTAAACACCAGTTTTTCGGTATAATTCTTCAATTGGTCACCTATGTTTTGCACCTTACGCAAAAGATCCTCCACAGAAATGTCATCTGTCAATATCAAAGGGTCGAAGCGCCATATTACGGCGCCCTTACCTAATTGTTCCACCAATAATTTGAAAGTTTCTATACGATTAGCAAGGGAGGGGACTTTTTCCAAATTCTCTTGCTCATAGTCATTCAAGGTATATTGGACATAGCACTTGATATTCCTTTCTTTTAGTAAAGGCAGGTATGGAAGCAATGGTTTCGGATTTTTGGACCAAAACACGATAAAACGAGTGTTCTCATATGACACGTATGATTTGACACCATTAAAAGGATTGGTCCACGCCGAATAGCCCAATTGCAGGCGATGGAAGAACCAGTCAGCATAGAAAGCAGGAATATCCGTGCTTCTGCTTGCCGAAACTATTACAGGGGCTTGCATTGGCACAACAGATCCATTCTCTATTGTCCTTTCTATCTTTGTCCAAATCGCCATATCAATTCATTTATACTTCCTCAGTTGTGGAACCTATTATTGTTGCGGAATGTTGGCCAGTCCATTCTTTCGAACCTTGCCAAAAAACAGAAGAAACGAAGAAAGCAACTGCTTTTATTCTACTCTAATTTACACATTTAATTGCAGTATTACAACTATTTCTCCGAACAAGAGAGAGAAATTTAAAATACAACAAGTCGTCTTGGTTTTTTGATATATTGCAATAAAAATTATTTTCATAGTTCCAAACCAAAGAAAAGCGTCCTCTATGCGAGTCTGAGGCGGAGATCAACGCAAAGAAGCTTCTTTGGGAAGTTAGATTATCTACATATCCAATTGATATGTATTCCCACAATTAAGGCTTCACGGAACTGCACCAACCGAGATAAGTTCCATGACTGGAAATGGGAAAATGCGGAGAGCGGGGTGAACTTGGTTCACCCCGCTCTCCGCGTTTTTTATCTATTCGGTTGTGCTCTATTTCCAGAACTCACCCATCTCACTCTCGACGGAAGCCTCGGTGAGGTCGGGAAGGTTGCAGAAGAAGTCGAGATCGGTCTCCTCCTCGAGCTTGTCGATGGTGACAGCATATTGACGGATGTCGGCCTCGGAGAAGTCGGAAGAGCCATCGATTGGCTTAATCTGGTCGTCGTGGGGGACAAGGAATGCGACAGCCTTGTAAGCTCCATCCTTGACAGCGAGGATAGCCATGAAGTAGTAGGCAGGGCAGGCGAGACCTTTGACGGTCATGCCGTTGGCGTCGGTGGTTGGGATTTTGCCGTCGCCACCTGTGGTGGTGCCTGTGAAATTGATGAGGCGGTTATTGATTGTGCCACCTTTGCAGACGTAGACGGTATCGTAGGTATTGGCTTGCGTAGCGTCGCCCCATACACGTACTTCGTCTTCCATACGTCGCCAGATGCCGGCATTGAAGCCGTTGAGCATCGGGCTCATGTTGCTGAAGTAGAAGGTCTGCTCATTCATCTCGGTTGTGCAGAGGCGATCGCCAGAGGCGCAGATATGACCACGATCGAGACCATCGTTGGTATGATTGTAGTTAGTGACCTGCATATCTGTTGGGAGGTCGGGGTCTGCTTTGAATGCGTCGCTGCTGGCACGCTTTACGTTCTGCTGGCTGTTGTACTTGTCCATGGTGTAGGCGACCCATGCGGAGTGCTTAAGCTCGGCATTCCACTCAAGAGAGAAGTTGACATCCTTCTTGCCATTAAGAGTGCCATAGTGGGCGACAAAGGTGTTGGCGGAATTGAGCCTTGGCATCTCGAGACGGGCGACGACGGAGCCGTAACCTGTTGTATCGTTGGCATTTACATTAGGCTGACGGACAGCTGCTGCTTGGAAGAAGCTTATCGTGTCAGTAGCTGTACCGCACTTGACAGTGAGGATGACGGAACGAGTAGAGTAGCTGTCGTTGGCTGAAGCTGTAGCTACGAGAGACTTGTCGCCATTGCCATAAGCAGGTTCGACAGAGAGCCAAGAAGGCATTCCACTCAAGACCCAAGAAGCGTTTGCGGACACGTAGATATTGGCAGAGCCGCCATCTTTATCGAAAGAGACTTTGTCGGCAGTAATGGAGACGCTGTCATCATCTTCATCGCAAGAGTAGAAGGCAGTCGAGAGCAGCGCCGAAATGGCGAGCATGGCAACGACCTTAAGAGACTTAATCATTATGCTATATTATTAGACGAGAAAAGGGGAGACAAGCCGATATGGCTTACCTCCCCAGTATTGTATTTAGATTTTACTCTACTTCTTTGAGAGAGCCTTCGACGTACTCGAAGGTTCCGACATCAGTTACCTTGTACTGGATGGTGTAGCTAACGCCAGCATTGCTACCATTGTTCTCCTTGCTGTAGTAAGCAACGAAGTTGATGGTGTAGATGACGTCGACGCCATCGATAGGCTTAGCCTCCGGATATTTGAGAGGAAGAACCTGAGCATAGGTTTCGATGAGATTTTGCTGCATCTTCTCAAATACCTGCTCATCGGTCATGCCGTCATAGGCGCTGGTCTGAGCAGTTGCCTTGGATACACGCCAGTCAACATTGTTGTAGTAGGCAGAGCTACCGGTGTAGTACTCATTGTTGCCATAGCTGGTGACGTAGCCTTCGCCCTTGTTTTCACACCCATTCTGCAGCTTGTCAATGTTCTCCCAAACCCAATCAGTTACCATTTGGTAGAACTCCTTAGCAGTAGCATCGCTCCTATCGTAAGGGAGGTTGAGGGTTACGCAAGGATCGTACATCCAGCCATCGGAAGACTTGATGAACTGACCTGTTGAAGTGGTGTAGGTTGCGGACGTAGCCCAAGCACCATCGGTATAGGTGTATTCTACAGCCTCAAGGGTTGAGCCGTAGTAGTATACAGCAGCTGCCTGTGCACCTTCAAGGGCGTAGGGGAGGTTGGTCTTGAAGAATGCGGGAAGATAGGTAGCAGGCTTGTAGGAAGAGCTGAAGCTATTGGAAGAGATGCCCATTGCCTTGTAGTCGGAAGGATTGACGACTAGGATGCTGGAAGGGATTGACCATGCGCTTCCGTCGTAGGTGTAGATGGCGAGCTTGGAGTCGGTAGCGACGCTTGCTTTGAGAGCCTTAGTGCCATCAGCATTGAAGTCGGCACCATCCTCATAGTCAGTAGAGACATAGATGCCGAGATAATCCTCGACTTCGTTGCCACTGAAGTAGTTGCCAGCCCAATCTACAGATACGTAGGGAGACGTAGCACTGGAAAGGTCGATCTCGGAGGTAACAAACCAGCTATCAGACTCATAATTCGTCTTGCTGATATAAGCTGACGCCTTTGCACCATAATTAGAAGTCATCTGCCAAATGTAGGTTGCAGCAGAAGGAAGATTAACATCCTTGATTACGAAGCCTTCAGGAAGCTCAGAAGAAAGGAGGCTATTGGAGAGATAGACGCCGAGCTTGCTACCAGCATAAGAACCGTAGGAGCTGTACTTGGTATCGTATCGGATAGACTTACCTGTCAGAACGTTTACAATATCAACGCTGCCATTGGAAACAGAGACAGTCCAATCGTAACCTTCATCACCAGCAGCACTTGCAGTATTGAAGCTGTCGTAGGTGCCCTTCATGTAAAGGTAGGTGTTGTCAGAGTTCTTGAGATAGTAACCATTAGAAGAAGTCTCGAGCTCGACGTAGAGAGAAGCGGCATCGGCAGCAGAGACGACATCGTCTGTTACAGTAACGGGGTCGCTTACGCTGTAACCATAGGCTTTTCCGTCCTTGATTTTGCCAAACGCATAGTAATTACCATTAGCCTCAGCGAGGACGAGATATTTACCTGCTCCGCTGAAAGAGGAAGCCTTTGCGTAAGAGCCATCAGCCTGAGCAGCAAAGAGAACTGGAGTGACATAGTTGGTGACAGAAGCATCAGCTACCTTAAGATTCTTCACCTCAACAGTGCCAGCGAGGCTGGAAGTGCTCTGATAACGGAAAGCGAGACGGACAGTCTGACCAGCGTAGGCAGAGAGATCGATATTGCCAGACTGAACGTAAGACCAGCTCGAACCCGTAGGATATTCACCGCCAGAGAGCTTAGACCAATGACACTCTGGAGTATCATCGTCAGATGAAGAAGAGGGCTCGGACTCAGAATACTCGTAAGAAACGAGAGCATAGTCGCCACTCTCAGCGCCTGTTACTGCAGAAGAGAGGATTGAAGGTATGTTGGAGACGGTAGACTTGGTGAGATACTGAGCCTTAGCAGACCCCCAAACCTTTGCATAGTCATCTGAAGTCAACTCATAGGTCGTGGCACTTGCGAGCTTAGTGATGTAAGCAGGAGAATCGCCAGTTACATTGTAAGAGATGGTGACGGCAGAACTTTTATCGGCTGTGTACCATTTGCTTGAGACGAACTTAGGCAGATACTTATGCGCAAGATCATCAGAAGGGAACGCCTTATTTGTCTTGACAGACTTGAGAAGAGCGGTCTCCTCGTCGGTGTCACCGGTGTAGCCGCCGATGGTGGAATAGTCGGACTCAGTGAGCTCGTAAGTAACGCCAGAGATGACGTTAGACTGGCTTTCATTTACGATATCGTCGAGACCCTCAAAATTGTCGTTGTAGTCATCGCACGCAGTTAGCGCTACGGCCAAGACTCCAAATAATATTCTTTGAGCTTTCATCTTAATCATGTTAACTTGTTAGAAGGAGACCTTGAGGCTAAGAGCGTAAGTTCTGCCGAAGCCGTAGAATACCTTGTAGGCAGTAGTCCAATCGTGCTTGTCGCCGTCGGTTGCCTGCTGGATGTACTCTTGATCGAAGAGGTTGTTGACCTTACCAGAGAGACGAGCGTGGAGCTTGTCGCAGAGATCGAAAGAGTAGCTTGCATCAACATCGAAGGTGTAGCTTGAAGGGATGCGCCAAGGGCTGGAGTAAACCTTCTCCTTGTTGAACTCGATATCGTTGGAGCTGAAATCCCAGTCGGCATAGTTGCGTGCGAAGAGGTTGTAGTCAGCACCGATGCGGAGACCCTTCATAGGCTTGAACTTGACGCCGACGGCGGCAGTTGTCTGGGCGGAGCCACCCACCTTAACCTTGTCGAGAGAGAACTTCATGAAGGCATGATCCTCGGCCTTTGCGCCAGAAGCGACATTCCCCTTAGCGTCCTTAATTGGGTTACCTGCGGAATCATAGAAGTAGCCGATAGGATCGGAATCCCAAACCCAGTCGCCCATGGAGAACATAGCATTGATGTCGACCCAGTTGGCAGGACGTGCGACAAGCTCGAGCTCAAGACCCATGTGGCGTGCGTCGAGACCCTCCATATTGAAGAACCAAGTATCGAGGTCGCCATTATCCTTGGTGATGTCACCTCGCTTGCTTTGGGTCTTATCCATCCACTTGGTGAAGTAGCCATTGAATTTTGCGCTGAAGACGCGAGATTCAAAACCGTAACCGACCTCGAAGGAGGCAATGCGCTCGTTTACAGCATCGGGGTTGGTCTCATTGCTAACAGTGCTGGAGAGGAATGCACCGCCGGAAAAGAAAGGAGCACGGCTGATGTAGCCTGCGTTGAAGAAGACGTTGTTGTGCTCGTTGATGTTGTAGTTTGCACCACCCTTTACAGTGTAGCCCCAGAAGTTGACCTTGTCAGACTTAGCGTGGCTCTCGTCGTAGTAGAAGCGGTCGTAACGCCAGTAGCAGGTGTTGGAGACAGAGCCAGAGAGGAAGAAGTTGAACTGATTGAGGGTATACTCAGCTTGCGCGAAGAGACCACCTTGGACAGTGAAGCCATCGTAGTCACGATAGACAACGTCGCCTACGTGGAGCTTCTCATACTTGAAGTCGGGGTCGTTGGCCTTCTCATTGTTGTAGGCCTTGACGTTAGCCCTGTAACGTTGGTCAGTATAATACTCACCATTGTAGAGGTCGGTGATCTCGTTGGTGTGGACACCCTTGTACCAACGGAAGTCGATACCGCCGGAAACTGTCAGATCATCATTAATGGAGTTCTCATAGTTGGAAACGAGACCGATCCAAGTGTGGTAGTTCTTAGAGATTGACATTACCATGTCGGAACCATGGTCGCTTGCGGCATTCATCTCCTGGATCTTGTCGTAGGCGAAGGTGCCGTCCTCATTGCGGAAAGTGGTGTTGAGAGATCCGTTGGAGGCACCATACCAGTAGTTGGCGTAGGTAGAAGAGGTACCCTGACCAGAGTTGCCGTAGCCACGACCGATAGATGAGTAGATTACAGTAGAGAGGCTTTGGTTGTCAGCGAGCTGCCACTGGTGGTTGAGGGAGATCTGTGGCTTGTGGTAGACATTGTGAGCAGAAGCTTTGCGCTCGCCATTGAGACCGAAGCCGTAGGTTGGGTTGTAGCGATATTCGCTCTCGCCCTTCATGTAGTCCTTAACTTTCTGCCAGCCAGCGATGGTGAGACCATCGTACGCACTACGCTGATTGTGCCACTGGGGTGAGCCGAAAGCGGTAAGAGTGAGCTGGTGGTCGTTGTTGATACGCTTAGCGATGCTTGCGAACCAGTTGTAGCCTTCGAAGTCAGTGCCTTGGATGTAGCCGTCGCCCCAAGTTCTGGAGAGGAGGACGGTGAATGCCCAACCCTTGGTATTCATGCCAGAGGAGACAGTTGCGAGAATCTTCTGGTAGCCGTCGTTACCGACAGAGTAGGAAACCGCACCACCCTTTTTAGACTCGAGACCTTTGGTTACAATATTAATGGAGCCACCGACAGAAGGAGCGGAGAGCTTGCTTGCGCCAAGACCGCGTTGGGTCTGCATGCTACGGGTTACGTCGCTAAGACCGGTCCAGTTGGACCAATATACGCCGCCCCACTCCATATCGTTCATAGGGACACCGTTGACCATGACAGCGATGTTTGCAGCCTTGAAGCCGCGGAGGTTAATCTGAGAGTCGCCATAACCGCCGCCTGCCTTAGTAGCGTAGATGCCAGGGGTAGCCTTGAGAACCTCAGGGAACTCTTGGTTGCCGAGCTTCTCCTCGATAATTTCGGGGGAGACAGAAGAGAGAGCGACAGGGGTTTTGCGAGCAACAGCTATAGAGCTCTTGACGATGACGTCCTCCATGACCTTGGAGTCAGTAGACATGTAGAGGGCGCCGAGATTGGCAGTCGTAGCGTTGACCGGAAGTTTCTCGTAGCCGAGGAAAGAGACCTCGATATTTACGGGCAGGCCGTCAACTTTGAGAGAGAAGTTGCCGTCGAAGTCGGTAACTGTTCCGTTAGAAGTTCCACTGACAATGACCGCAGCGCCGATGATTGGCTCTTTAGTCGCCTTGTCTAGTACGGTACCGTTAACCGTCTTTTGCGCCATTGCGCAGACAGACGTAAGCAGCAAGAGGATTAGCCAAGCGAATCGGCTCGTGCCACGTAAGTGATTGGTTTTCATACTAAGTTTTTTAAGGTTGCACGCAAAAATACACACTATCGGGCTATTTCGTGTAAAATCAGACTTAAAAATTGAAGATCTGAAAGCTCTTTAACTGTTAAAAAAGATAGTTCACAAGTTAGCCACGAGCAGATGGGGTATCGATGCGAAATGATATGATTAGCACAGATTGCGAAGCCACACAAAATGGGGGTCGGGGTTAGTATTCGCCATCGGCAGAAGCCGCCTTCTCCTCTTCTGAGACAGTAGCAGGAGAATTGAAGCATTTAACAGCCTCGATGTGGTGGCGAAGGATGTTAACAAGATTTTGTGTTTCGCGGAGGAGGTTTATGTAGACCATGATGACCTTGAAATCCTTGGAACTCTCGCCATTTTGGAGACGGTTCATGTGGTTGTGGCGAAGATTCTTGAGCTCCTTGCGGATGGCAGCAGAGGAGAGTCGGATGGCCTCGTAGTTGGAGAAATCGCCACTATGCACCATCTCGGCAGCATTAGAGAACAGCTCGACGACCTCGCGACGGACGGGTGCGAACTCCTTTACTGCCTCCTTGGGAAGGGGATTGAAACCATTGTCGACATGGTCGAGCACGGGATGGTGCATCTGGCGCAACGCCTTAAGATATTGGGCTCGGCAGTCGATGCCCAGTTGGAGCCATAGACCACTGTCGAGGAGCGTCTGGTCGCCTTGCTTAGCGGCCTCGTGGGCCAACTTACCGAACTCCTGCATCTCGATGCGTCGGTTGCGGTCGGTCACGCGACGTTCGCCCTCAAGTTGCGCGCCAACCCTACGGAGGGCACGGATGCGGCGACCAAAGAAGGCATCGACGACATCGTTGAGGATGGCGATGGTATGAAGCATTGACTGAGAATCTTGGTTGGCGACCTTCTTCTCGAAAGAATCGGCAGCGACAGAATCGGAGTTGGAAGTGGCGACAGAGACTTCGGCCTCTTCTTTCTTCTTATTGAAGAAGTTGCTCTTGACAACAACGAAGATGGCGAGAATCATGAAAGCGAACATGGCAACGAAGCCGATGTAATACATTAGAGCACAGACAACTGCGGCAGAAAGGAAGGCAACTGCTGCAGTGATGAACCAACCGCCAATGACAGTGAGCACGCCAGTTACGCGGAATACGGCAGACTCGCGTCCCCAAGCCTTATCGGCGAGGCTTGTACCCATTGCGACCATGAAAGTGACGTAGGTGGTGGAGAGAGGAAGCTTGTAGTTAGTGCCAATGACGATGAGGACAGAGGAGAGGACGAGATTTACAGCGGCACGGACTCCGTCGAAAGCAGCACCCTCGGGCATCTCTGCATGGCGATTGTCGAAGCGTCGAGCGATAGCCACTTTGACAAAACGAGGCATAAAGCGTTCACAACCAGAGAAGAAAGCCTCGGTGTTGCGTACAATGCTACGGGCGGCACGGCTTGAACCGAACATTTCGTCGGAGCTGTCTTGTCGGCTAAGGTCGACACTGGTCTTGACGACAGCCATGGCCTTCTTAGAGAAGACGAGAGCGAGAATCATGACGATTCCGGCAGCAAGGAGGTAACCTGTAGACGACTTGGCGGACGCCATCAGCGACGTCATCATGAAGCTGTCGACATCGGGGCTACCTGCATTTCGCCACTCTTTGAAAGAATCGAGACCCGCAAGAGGAACACCGATGAAATTGACAAGGTCGTTGCCTGCGAACGCCATGGCAAGAGCGAAGGTACCGAGAAGAATGACAATCTTGAAGACATTGACTTTCAGAGCATAAAGGACGAAAGAGATGACCGTCGAGACGAGGAAGAAGATAAGCATCAGGAGACGAACGTTGGAGTCGACCCACAAGCGCGCATCCTCACTTATCATAGGCGACTTGCCAACGCCTTTGAGGAAGATAAAATAGGAAAGGACAGTGAAAGCCAGACCACCAAAGATGGCGACAGGAACGACGCCTACTTTGCTGCTCTGGAAAGTAAAGACAAGTCGCGTAAGCCACTGGACGACAGTGCCGCACACGAAAGCAATACCGACGCTCACGAAGATTGCGATTATGACGGAGAGGCACTTATCTGTATTAATAAGGTCGCCGTAGGTGAAGCCATCGGTCGACGCTATTTTCATAGCCGCCATGAAAGTGGCAGCACCAAAAAGCTCGAAAACGAGAGAGACAGTCGTAGACGTCGGGAGGCCCATCGAATTAAAACGGTCGAGGACGATGACGTCGGTCACCATGACGGCGAGGAAGACGACCATAACGTCGGCGAAAGAGAAATTGGACGGGAGCATAATGCCGTGGCGAGCCACATCCATCATGCCAGCAGACATGAACGAGCCTGCCAGAACGCCAAGGGCAGCCATGATGAGCAAAGTGCGCCAACGAGTGACCTTGGCTCCAATGCCAGAATTGAGGAAGTTAACCGCATCGTTGCTCACGCCGACGAAAAGGTCGACGACGGCGAGGATGAGCAGGAATGCGACAATTACAATGTAAACGGTTGTCATGTTTTTAGACCTGAAAAAGATTTTCGACGCAATATTATGGTCGCACCGTTACACTGCGGATAAACAGATGTTACAAGGCTGTTACAATGCAAGAAATCAAGGATTTCGGAACACAACAAGGGAAAACAAGAAGACAGAATGTCAGGTCGAGCAAAACAGATTTGCGCATGGTGGACATCTGAAAAGAAGGGCAGAATGGACTTATTTGGAGCAAGAGAATAAGACATATATTGTAACCCGAATGTAACACCTCTTTCGGCTAAAAGTCGTTTATTTGCACAAGTGCTAAAAACTGATTTTAAAGTAGTTGCTTTATGGCAGAAGGAAAAGCAAGAATCTTGGTAGTAGACGACGAACAAGACATTGTAGACATATTGAACTTCAACCTCAAGACGGCAGGATATGACGTGACGGAGGCCAATTCGGCAGAAGAGGCACTCGACAAGATTAAGTCCTCTGGAGACAAATCGTTCGACCTTATATTGTTGGACGTCATGATGGGAGGGATGTCGGGCTTTGAGATGGCTCAACTCTTGAAGTCAGACCCTCACACGTCGGACATACCCGTCGTCTTTCTGACGGCCAAAGGCACTCAGAATGACACAATTACAGGACTGAACATCGGTGCGGACGACTATATTTCAAAGCCATTCTCGCTTCAAGAGGTGCTCCTCAGAATAAAAGCCATATTGCGTCGCACGTCGGGAGCCGCAACGTCGGTAAGCTCTCACGAGGCAGACAACATAACGTTTCAGACACTATCGATAAACCAGGACAGAAAAACCGTGGAGGTTGACGGTGTAGACATCCCATTCACAAAAACGGAATATGAGCTGTTGCGTCTGCTCGTGATGCAAAAAGGGAGGGTCTTGTCGCGCCAGGACCTTATTGACAAAGCATGGCCCGACGACGTGATGGTGTCGGACCGCACGGTGGACGTCAACATAACGCGCATAAGGAAGAAAATTGGTCGCTACGCTGACAATATAGTTACGCGACTTGGCTTTGGTTATGTATTTGAGGGATAATATGATGAAAATGCCAAAACTACCAGTAGGACAACGACTATTTATTACCATACTGGGCATCTTTATAGTATTCGCCGCATCGCTGATATTATTTCAGCAAAGCCGAGAGAGAGAGTACAAGCGCGAGGCGATGAACTCCAAATTACAGGAGTACAACTTCCGCATATTCGATAGCTTGGCTCATGACAGCACAAAATGGGCAGAAGCCAAAACTATATTAGAGTGCATCCCATGTAACAACCTGAGGCTCACAATAATAAAAGCAGACGGCGACGTTGTCTACGACAGTGAGCACAGCGACGTCAAAGACATGGGCAACCACATTAATCGCAGCGAAATCAAGATGGCGTTGAGCAACGGCTCGGGCAGTGACTACGACCGCAACAGCACGACGACGGGAAGAAAATACTTCTACTCGGCAACATATTTCCCGACAGACAGCATCTTTATCCGCACAGCCCTACCCTACGACACAGAACTCATCGAGAATTTGAAAGCCGACCAACATTACCTGTGGTTCGCACTATTCTTGATGGGCGTGCTGACCGTCGTTTTGTGGCAATTTCTCAGACGCTTAGGGAAAAATATTGACAGCCTACAAAACTTCGCACAAAAGGCGGACCACAACGAAGAGCTGACTGACAAAGAGATAGATTCATTCCATAACGATGAACTTGGCGACATTGCCCGTCGGATTGTGCGATTGTATAAGAAACTGAAAGATACGCAAGAGCAACAGACGAGGCTGAAAAGAGAGTTGACTCAAAACGTCGCACACGAGCTTAAAACACCCGTCGCAAGCATCCACGGCTATATGGAGACGTTGCTCACCACCCCTGACATTCCTGCCGAAACGAGCCGCCAATTTATGGAGCGTTGTTTCGCTCAGACAAAACGGCTAAGCGCATTAATTCAAGACATTTCTGCACTTAACAGACTTGACGAAACGACGCCAAACACTTTGGCACATGACCCAGTAGACATTTCAGCCCTCGTCACGAACATAATGAACGACACGGCATTGCAGCGAGCCGAGCACAAGATAGAATTTAAGAACATGTTGCCTAACGGGATTGTCGTCAATGGTGAATACTCATTGATTTACAGCATATTCCGTAACCTTACGGACAATGCCATAGCGTATGCTGGAGATGGCGTCACGATAGAGCTCAAAGGTCTTGAGACACGCTCGTCATGGTTCTTTGAATTCTCTGACAATGGCGTAGGCGTTCCAGAAGAGTGCCTAAGTCGCCTTTTTGAGAGGTTCTACCGTGTAGACAATGGGCGCAGCCGTTCGATGGGAGGCACAGGACTCGGATTGGCTATTGTGAAAAACGCCGTATTGCGGCATGGAGGAATGATCAATGTAAACAACCGCCGCGGTGGAGGATTGATATTCCTTTTCTCATTGAAGAAATAGGGCTCAGAACATCAAGAAGTTACATTATTCAGGCAATTGACTTTTCCTCTCTGAGCAGCGTCCTCTTGGCATCCAACCCACCGGCAAAACCCGTCAGTGAACGGTCGGAGCCGATGACACGATGGCATGGGATGACAATGCATATTCCATTAGCTCCAATGGCTTGAGCCACAGCCCTTATGCCTTTGAGATTATCCACCCGTTGGGCAATCTCTTTGTAAGTCCTTGTCTTTCCGTAAGGTATCTCGAGCAATGCAGCCCACACCTTCTTTTGGAAGTCTGTCCCGACGGGAAGAAGTGGCAAGTCGAAAACTCGTCGCTCACCTGCAAAATATTCGTCGAGTTGCACCTCCGCTTGCTGCAAGACGCTTGACGTTTCTTCCTTGAAATCGGCATTTAGCAGCCGAGCGAGTCGCCTTTTATTACGCTCCGCACAAGGTTTTTCTGCCCAATCGCACAGGCACAAAAATCCATCTATCGACGCCAAAATGATTTTGCCACATGGCGAATCATAGCATTGGAAAGAGACAAACTTTTTCATTCTCCCAATATACCACTAAAAAATCCCGCCAAGGAACACCTTAGCGGGATTTTTAATTTTGTTCTCAGAAAAGAGATTAGTTCCTCTTCTCCTTGATGCGGGCCTTCTTGCCGGTGAGACCACGGAGGTAGTAGAGACGAGCCCTACGAACCTTGCCGATGCGATCTACGGTGACCTTCTCGATGAAAGGCGAGTTCATGGGGAAGATACGCTCGACACCGATGCCGTTGGAGATCTTGCGGACGGTAAAGCGCTTGCCTACACCCTCACCCTTGATCTGGATAACGACACCCTTGAAGACCTGAATACGCTCCTTGTTACCCTCCTTGATCTTGTAGGAGACGGAAACAGTGTCACCAGACTTGAAGGCTGGCAACTCGACGCCACTCTTGAAAGCGTCTTGAGCAACTTTGATTAAATCCATTGTTTTTCTTGAACAATATGGGTTTTACAAAACGCAGTATTCGTCGACACCCTTGTTCGACCAGAGACTGCGCAGAACGGACGCAAAGTTAATCATTTAAATGACTATGCGTTACGCCCTACTTGAAATATTTGTTTAAATTATTCACCGCCTCGTTGAACTCCTTTACCGGTAGTTTATAGCCGCTTACTGGATTGAGGTGAGAATCATAAACGTCCAAAGAGCCGTCGGCCGTCTTCTCAAGAATGGAGTCGCCATCGATGATAAACGCATAGTTCAAGTTGCTGCCAACGACATGCCAACGACGTGAAACAGTGTCGGTTAAGAGATGACCAGCCGAGTAATCTGACAAATCGTTACGGACTCCGAGATATTGGCTCATGAGCGTCGGGACGATGTCATAATGCGTCGTACGGTGCGTGTACTTATGTGGCTCGGCGGCATTGGGGAGGTGGACAACGAATGGCACGCCAATCTGGCTGAGCGAGAAATTGCCATTGTGCCCCCAATAGTTATGATGGTTCTCGTTAAATTCTTGACTATGGTCGCCAGTGAGGACAACAATAGTATTGTCCATCAGCCCCTCATGCTCCATGAACGTGAAGATTCTTTGGAGAATTTGGTCATCTTGATTACACGTATTGCGATAGAGGTTCCAGAAAGGCGTGGGATCGATATCGTTATTGAGCTTCGTGTAGTCGGCATAGTCCCACGCGGGCTGGAACTTGACGTTTTTATCTTTAGGCAACTGGAAGCTATGAGGAAGGTCGAAGAACAAGAAAGAGAAGAAGGGCTTGGAGGTGTCGGTTCGTGCGGCGACATCGCGCATAAAGTTGTCCGCCAAGCGATTATCGCGCTCTAAGACGGTCTCGCCCTCGGTCGTTATGTTGAGGTTTGGAACGTCTGAGAAGATAACGCGAGCAAATGGGGGATCGGAAAGTGGCGCGCTCGGGTAGGCTTGGCACTCGTAACCCAACTCGAGAAGCCTCTTAATAAACGGAGGCTTTATGTGCGAAGCCTCGAAAGCCTCCCAATAATAGCACGAGAGACCGAAGAAGACGCTGAAAATGCCACTTCGGGTGCCATTGCTGCCGCTCACGTGGTTTGAGAACCATTGGTTGCGCTGGGCGAAATCGTAGGCAGCAGGCATGCACTCCTCAGTAAAGGCGCGTCGGTTCCATGAGTCGATGAGTATGAAAACGATGTTGGGGAGAGAATCAGGACGGACGGTATCTAATTGATGCAGAGGGTATTGAAGATCGGAGGTGTGGGAGTCGGACGAGGCGAGGCTTCGATAGTCCGTTGGAGCTACGAAACCATGCTTCACCATGAATCCATAGGCTGTCGTCGGGAAATAATAAGGAATAAGACGCGCGCTCTTTACGACAGACTGATGCTGCATATATGAAGCATAGATGTGCCAACCATGGGCGAAAAGCGTGCAGAGAACAAAGAATCCAACAATTGGCCACGCAAACGCCTTATGCCACCGCTTCCAAATCAACGACGCAAGAAACCATAGCCCAACAACGACAGCCGCCAACAGCACGCCAAGCAGAGACTCCTTGACGTAGAGCGTAGTGTCAAATGTGAATATCTCACTTGCGCTGTCGCCAAAGAACATGTTTAGTATGAAGCCGTTGATATGGAATCGGTAGAGGGCGAAGACCTGCTCGTTAACGTAGTTAATTGCGCACAACAGAATTATGAGCACGACATGCAAAACCGCACCTACACGAGGAAGACGGACAGCAGTGAAAATGACGTAAATAATAAACGGTACAAGCGCAATCTGGGAAGCATGGCTCACGCATGATGCGATGAAGAAGAGCCACCCCTCAAGATCCATAAGGTCGAGAATGGAATTTCCGAAAATGTAGCTTACAAATTGGAAAGCGATGACCAACACGCTTAGTGCGTAGAACAGGAAGCCGCGTTTTAGCGAGGACAGAAACGTTGATTTCGAGTCGGAAGACATCATGATTTTCTTTTTACGGCCGTAAAGGTAGTAAC
Source organism: Bifidobacteriaceae bacterium (assembly GCA_963607345.1). Lineage (GTDB taxonomy): Bacteria > Bacteroidota > Bacteroidia > Bacteroidales > Marinilabiliaceae > W3P20-009. The sequence continues at coordinate 106,809 of CAVDBL010000003.1, read as the reverse complement.
AAAAAGCGAGGCTACGGAGTCGTGGTCTCCGCAGCCTCGCTTTTTTGTATGACAGACCGTGTGGTCGTCGACTTAGAAGTTGACGCCTACGGTGATGTAGTTGTTGATGGTCTTGGTCTTGTTGTCGCCGTCCTTCTCAAAAGAAGAGAGGTCGGGCTGGAAGTTGTAACCTACATAGAACTTACGGAGGTTGACACCAAGACCGAGGTTGAGACCGAACTGGAAGATGCGAGCGTCACCATTCTCCTCCTTGAACAAGTTGGCCTTAACATCGTCACCCTTAGTGGGCTCCCACTTTCCACGGGCAAGGAAGTTGAATTTGAAGTTAGGACCGAAGAAAGGAACGATCTTAACATTGGGCGCACTGGCAAAGGCGAACTTATATGCAGCCTCGACAGGAATTGCGATGTTCATGAATGTGTATTTCTCGTCGCCATTGTCGTAGCTGTCCTTGGAGTGAGTCCAAGAAAGACGACCACCAAGATCGAGGAAGATAGGGAGGTTGTTGGTGAGGCTGATGCCCTTCATGACAGCGATAGACGCACCTTTAGGAGTGATGCCGTCGGCCTCAACGCCTTCGCCCTTGTACTTGAACCTCTGAGCATCAAAAGAAACTTCGAAACGCGTCCACTCGGTGAGATCCTTTGTCAGCTGAGCAGATGCCTCGACAGCGAAGGAAGTCAAGATGGCAATTGCCAAAAACTTGATAGCTTTCATTTCTGTGTTGTTTTTAATAGTTATCTGTGATGCAAAAGTATAGCAAAAGGTGTTGGTCGGTTGTTAAAAGAACATAAACAGAGGCGATTGGCCATGGTATACAAATCGGGCAATGCGAACAGCGCATACCTCCGATAGAATGCGGCTTAGGGGTGAAATTCTGACGTTAGAAAAGAGTCGCTTTGCACGAAAAGAATATTAACATAGCTTTTTTTGTGTATCATATCGTCATAGCCGTTTCAACTAATTTTGCAGTGTTCAAGCAATTGAAACACAATTGCGCAAACAAGACATAATTACGGTAGTCAGAAAGCTGCCATTAATTAATCAACCCCCTAAAAAAACAATGCAGATAAGACCATTTTTAAAGCATGCGCTTCCCGCCGTTCTTGTGGGATGCATGTCATTGGCTCCGCTCGCCGCCCAGGCACAGCAGAGCCGGGTTATCACTGGCAAAGTTGTCGACAATTCAGGGCAAGCCATTCCCGGTGCGACAATCATAGTGCCGGGAACAACCAATGGCACGATCTCCAACAGCGACGGCAGTTTCAAGATTTCCGTCCCTGCAGGTACGGAGACCCTCCAATTCAGCTTCATCGGCTACGACACCGAGTCGGTGACTCTCACCAACAGCAATAACGTCAACGTCACCATGACCGAAGAGATCGCCACTCTTGGCGACGTCATCGTCATCGGCTATGGTACGCAACGCAAAGGCGACCTCACCGGCGCCATCCAGAATGTCACGGCCGACGACTTCAACCAAGGCCTCATCGGCAGCCCCGAGCAGCTCATCAACGGTAAAGTCTCAGGTGTCCAAATCATCTCGGCAGGTGGTTCTCCAACGGCAGGCTCGAGCATCAAGATTCGTGGCGGCGCCAGCCTTAATGCCAGCAACGACCCTCTGATCGTCCTCGATGGCGTGCCCCTCGAAAATGGCGGCATCAGCGGCAACTCGTCCAACTTCCTCTCGCTCATCAACCCTGCCGACATCGAGAGCATGACAGTCCTCAAGGATGCGTCCTCGACGGCCATCTATGGCTCACGCGCATCCAACGGCGTCATCATCATCACCACTAAGAAAGGCGCGCAAGGCAAGCTGAAGGTCACGTTTACAACCACAAACAGCCTCCAGCACGCTACCAAGTACGCCGACATGCTCAGCCGCGACGAGTTTGTCGACGTAGTCAATACCGAAGGCTCTGACGCCCAGAAGGCTCTCCTCGGCGATGCCGACACCGACTGGAACGACGAGGTTTTCCGCACCGCCTTCGGCACCGACAACAATGTCTCAATTGCCGCCACGGCAGGCGTAGTGCCCATCCGTTTCTCAGCTGGCTACTACAACCAGGCCGGTATCTTGGATACTGACCGCGCAGAGCGCATAAGCGGCAACCTCAATGTCTCGCCAAGCCTCCTTGACGACCATTTGAAGATCAACCTCGGCGTCAAACTGAGCCAGAATCGCAACCGTTTCGCCAGCACCTCAGCCATCTGGAACGCTGCCGTAGCCAACCCGACGATCCCCGTCTACAAGGACTACGGCGATTCTGAGAACCAATGGGGCGGCTATAACGAGGCTCTCAACCCTGACGGCACGACCGTAACGGGCGCAAACGCCAACCCCGTCGGCATCTTGAACCAAAACAAGGACAAGAGTACCGTCCGCCGTTTCGTCGGCAACCTCGATGCTGAATACAAGCTCCATCCGCTCCCTGAGCTGAAGTTCCACCTCACCCTCGGCTACGACTACGCCAAAGGTAAAGGCACCGTCTACGTTCCCAAAGAGTCTTACTCTGGCTACTCCTACAACGGCAGCGACTACGAGTATGGCCCTCAAGAGATGACCAACAAGCTCCTCACTTTCTACGCCAACTACAATAAGAATTTCAACGAGACCCACCTCATCGACTTCACAGCTGGTTACGACTACCAGATGTGGAAATCTACCACACCTCAGTACAACACCTATAACTGCTTAGGCGAATCAACCTCCACTGTCGCGGCCTCCGACCAACGCCACTCACTTATCTCTTACTACGGCCGCCTCAACTACACGCTTCTCGACCGCTACACTCTGACTGCCACCATGCGCCGTGACGGCACATCGCGCTTCAGCCCCGACGACCGCTGGGGTACGTTCCCCTCTGTCGCTCTCGCATGGCGACTGACCGAGGAGAACTTCATGAGGAACATCAGCTGCCTCTCTAACCTCAAACTCCGCGCATCTTATGGCGTCACGGGTCAGCAAGAGGGCATCGGCAACTACAACTACCTTCCCGTCTACACCCAAAGCCAGACAGGCGCAAACTACCAGTTCGGCGACAAGACCATAACGACCTGGCGCCCTTCTGCTTACGTGTCTGACCTCACGTGGGAGACCACCAAGGCTTGGAACTTCGGTATCGACTTCGGCTTCGTCAACAACCGCATCAACGGTTCTGTCGAATACTACACCCGCAAGACCGAGGACCTCCTCGCCACCGTCCCGAGCGCGGCAGGCACCAACTTTGCCAAAACCATCACCACAAATGTCGGCAACGTAGACAGCCGAGGCGTGGAAATCAACCTCAACGCCCAGGTAATCGACAACGACGACTGGGGTCTCGACCTCTCCTTCAACGCCACATGGCAAGAGCAGACCGTCAAGAACCTCTCCCTCGTCAAGGGCAGCGAGAAGACCATAACGCCCGTCGGCACATGGATCGACAGCTACCAGTTCCAAATCCTTACCGAGGACAAGGCTCCCTACATGTTCTACCTCTACCACCAGCTCTACGACCAGCAGGGCAACCCGATCGAGGGCGCATATGCTGACATCAATGGCGACGGACAGGTCAACTCCGACGACCGATACATGATCCACAAGCCTACGCCCGATTGGATGCTCGGCTTCTCTGCCAACCTGCGCTTCCGCAAGTGGAGCCTTAGCACATCGCTCCGCTCCAATATCGGCAACTACGTCTTCAACGGCATGGCCATGAACACTGGCGCATTCCGCACGATGAGCTACAACAGCTACCAGCTCAACAACTTGAGCTCCAGCTATCTCGACACCCACTTCCAGCAGCGTCAGTACATGTCCGACTATTATCTCGAGAACGCATCGTTCCTCAAGATGGACAACGCCACTTTGGGCTACAACTTCGGCAGGATCAAGGACATCGTCGGCATCAACGCTTCGTTCATGGTGCAGAACGTCTTCACTGTCACCAAGTACTCGGGCGTAGATCCTGAAATCGATGGCGGCATAGACATGTCATTCTACCCTCGCCCTCGCATCTATTCTCTCACGCTCGGCTTTGAGTTCTAATCCTTTTTATCGTATTCCAATGAGACACAAGTATATATACATGCTCATGATGGCATCCTTGGTCGCAGCACCAGCTTGCACCGACGACCTCGACCAATACCCTCATGAGGAGACCACCAGCGAGAGCCTCTATAAAACCGTAGCCGACTACGAGAGCGTACTCGCAAAGATCTACGCCTCTTATACCATCGTCGGACAAGGTAAGGGTGGCGACAATGCGGATATCAGCTCCAACAATGGTTTCGACTTCGGACGCTCGCTCTTCAACCTCCAGGAGGTCACGACCGACGAGGTTGTAAGCACATGGCTCGAGGGCGATAAGCTGACCGACCTCACCTACCACACGTGGGACGCCAACGACTCGTGGGTTTCCGACGCTTACTACCGAGCTTACTACTCCATCACCATCTGCAACGAGTTCCTTCGCCAATGTTCCGACTCTAAGCTCGCCTCATTCTCCGAAGCCGACCAGGCGACCCTCAAGACCTTCCGCGCCGAGGCTCGTTTCGTCCGCGCTTATTACTACTATTGGATTCTCGACCTCTTCCGCCAAGGCCCGATGGTCACCGAGGAGAACTCTATCGGTGCTTACGTCCCCGACGTTGCCGATGCAGCAGGTCTCTTCGACTATATCGAGAGCGAGCTTCTCGACTGCCAAAGCGACATGCTCGACCGCACGTCGTCCGTCTATGGTCGCGCCCCACGCGCTGCCGCATGGATGCTTCTCTCACGCCTCTACCTCAACGCCTCAATCTACAATGGCACAGATCGTTACACCGACTGCGTGACTTACTCACAGAAGGTTATCGATGAGGGCTACACCCTCCATGACGACTACGCACAGCTCTTCAATGCCGACAACGACAAGCGCACCGATGAAATCATCTGGCACGCCGTTGTAGACTCTAAAGAGTCCGTCTCCTGGGGTTCTACGACGCTCCTCGTATGTGGTGCTGTCAGCACTGGTTGCACGTCAAGCAATTATAGCGCGGCAAACTACGGTGTCTCCGCAGGATGGGGCAGCATGAGGACGCAAAGCCAGCTCCCCGGCAAGTTCAACTCCATCGACTCGCGTTTCTGCTTCTTCACAGACGAGCAAGAGATTACCGTCTCCAACCCAACCGACCAGACGCAGGGCTACATCGTGACCAAATGGACCAATCTCACCGATGCGGGCGAGGCTGCCAGCAACACCTCATCCGATGGCGTCAATACCGATATGCCACTCTTCCGCCTCGCCGAGGCATACCTCAACCTCGCTGAGGCCGTCGTCCGCGGTGGCTCGGGTGCTTCCTCTTCCGACGCTCTTAGCGCCATCAACAAGCTCCGCAGCCGCGCAGGTATCGAGTGGTTCGTCGCCGACAACCTCACCCTCGACAACATCCTCAATGAGCGCCAGCGCGAGATGTATTGGGAGAACACACGTCGCACGGACCTCATCAGATACAACTACTTCTGCTCTGGCAGCTACACTTGGGATCTCAAGACCAGCTCCATCGATTCGAAGTACAGCTACTTCCCTATCCCACAAACCGAGCTGACCGCCAACCCCAACCTCAAGAACAAGGAGTACTAACCTAATACTCACGATTTTACAATGAAACGACATATTTCCATATTGGCTTCCCTCGCCCTCGTAGCCGCCGGCTTCACAGCCTGCGACGACGACCTCGACGAGTACAAAGTCAGCGAACTGAGCCAGTCCACGATGGCTCTCGAGTCGTCAAGCACCATAAAGATCACCACCGACAACATGTCAAAGGTCGTCCTCCAAATGACCTACACCGCCGATGGTCACGAGCTTTACATCACCAACGACTACGATGCCGAGACAGCCCTCGGCGAAGGCACCTACACCCTCGAGATCTCCACCAGTAGCGACTTCTCGTCCTCGACGACCAAGACGCTCTCTAACCCCATCAAGGGTGCCAACGACATAACCTATACGGGTCAAGCCCTCAACATTCTCGCCTCATCGCTCGGCCTCGAAGCCGACAAGGAGGGCAAGATCTACTTCCGCGTGGCACACTCCTACACTTCCGACTCCATGCAGGGTGCCTCCTATTCCGACCCTCTCGAGATCACTGTCATCCCCATCTATATCGACATGACCCGCCTCTTCATCTGGAACTCCGACCTTACCGCCATCACCGACACCATCTACTCTCCTGAGGCTACTGGCGTCTACGAGGGCTTCATCGGAACCTACGGCGGCTGGTCCAATTTCTGGGCGCAAGATGGTCTCCAACAATACTGGGGCAACTATGGTGAAGACGGCAATTTCGCACGCATTGCGCTGAAGACCAATGGCGCATGGAACTTCTGGACTGCCGAGCCGGCTGGCTGTATCTTCTTGAACCTCAACACCAACTCCGGTAGCCAATACATCACCTACACCAACCTCGCCGACCTCAGCGTCACGGGTGGCGCCACAGCTTCTCTCTCCTTCGATGTGGCTTCCTGCCAATGGCTCGGTGCAGTGACCACCACCTCCGACGATGCTAAGCTCACCCTAAGCGGCAACACTCTCGCCAACGACAATGGCACAGGTTCCGACAAGGCTTCCGCTCGTGAGGGCACGATGACCTTCTCGGCAAATGAGGATGGCTCCCTCGATCTCAATTCAGGTTCTCAGAACCCCATAACCATTGCTACTGCTGGTACGTACAAACTCGTGATCGACCTCTCCTCTGAAGTCTACACCTTCAAGGTCTCCCCTCTCGGCGACGTCAAGACCTACCCGAGCGTCGTCGTAGCAAAGGCTGGCGATGTTGAGCTTACTCTCACAGCCGAGCTTTCCGCTGGCATGGCAACCGGTCTCTATACCGGCACCATCGAGAACGCTACAGCAGGTGCGGAACTCTCCTTCGTTGATGGCGATGGTAACGCTGTCGGCAAGACCGCCACTCTTGACAACGCCAGCAAATACAACATCACCCTCAACCTCGCTACCGACGAGTTGACCGTCGAGGAGATAACCTACGAAATCGCTCAAACCCTCGGTCTCTACTACGATGCCAACTACGAGTACATCCAAGGCACGTTCTACAGCGGTTACAACGACGACGGCTCGCTCAACGGCATCTACCAAGGTCTCTTCTACAAGGGTGCCGACGACTGGAACTTCTTCGCAAAAGACGCCAACGGCGTGACCTTCGGTGTCAACAACAGCACTTGGGAGCAGTTCTCGTTCCTCAAGGGTGCAACCGCAAACTTCTGGGTTTCAAGCGTCCAGACTCCATACCTCTACTCCTTCGATGTCAATAACGAGACATGGTCCGAGACGGCTGTCGAGAGCATCGCTCTCACGGGCGACTGGAACGGCTGGAGCCTCGACAACACCTTCACCGACAATGGCGATGGAACATGGTCTTTGACCGACGTCACCCTCATCGACGAGAGCTGGGGTCCCTACCTCGTCCTCAACGGCAATTGGGATCTTAAACTCTTCCTCGCTGCCGACGGCACGTCCCTCACGACCGTCAACACGGGCAACTTCTTCGCCACAAGCGGTGCCGGCACCTACGACATCACCATCAACGCTCTCACCAATAGCGCAACAATAACAAAGAAGTAAACATCTATAAATGAAAAGGTTTCTGCTATACCTCGCCACGATGGCACTGCTCGCCCCAATGACGGCATGCGACGACGATGACGAGCCTAACATCAAAAAAGAGTGGAACGACGACGAGATCCCTCAGCGTACCGCGCCAGACTTCGCCAAGGGCTGCGACCCAAGCTGGGTGACGGCCATGGAGGATGCCAACTGGACGTTCCGCGATACCGATGGTAACGCTGGCGATTGCCTCGAAATCCTCAAGAACGTTGGTTTTGACGCCTGCCGACTCCGCGTGTGGGTCAACCCGTCCGACGACTATTGCAATACCGCCGACATGGTTCGCAAAGCCGTCCGCGCCTACAATCTCGGCTACTCCATCATGGTCGACTTCCACTATTCCGATAGTTGGGCAGACCCCTCGCAGCAATACAAGCCATCCATCTGGGACGACTGCGAATCTGTCAGCGAGATGGCCGACAAGCTCTACGCCTACACTAAAAAAGTCCTCTCCGCCGTCCGCACCAATGGTGTCGACGTGGCATGGGTGCAGATAGGCAATGAAACCTCGGGCGGCATGCTCAAGACCAATTCCGACGGCTCCGAGACCGACGTCAATGGCAACATCGGCTCCAACTACGTCACCCTCCACGCCGCTGGCTGCAAGGCCGCCAAAGAGGTCTACCCAAATTGCAAGACCGTCGTCCATTTCGAGAACGGACAGAAGCTCAGCAGCCTCCAGTGGTCACTCGACCGCCTCACGTCAGCTGGCATCGATTTCGATATCCTCGGCGTCTCCCTCTACCCCGACTTCAGCGATGCCGATTGGTACGCCAACTACATCGACGCCGCCGTCAGCAACCTCAACACCATCCACAACGCCTATGGCTGCGACGTCATGATTTGCGAGCTCGGCTGCGACATCTCCAATGAGAATGCAGACAAGGCCATCGTCGACGCTGTCAAGCGTTGCCAGTCAGAGGTTCCTTCATGCAAAGGCATCTTCTACTGGGAACCCGAGTGCTACGATTCCGGCACAGGCGCATGGAATGGATACACGAAAGGTGCTTTCACCTCCACAGGCGCGCCTTCTTCCATTCTCGTAAACGCTTTCGGCAATTAGGGCTTACAACCTGATTTAGATAGCAATCTTTAACCTTACGCCCCGAGAGACTCATCGTCTCCCGGGGCGTATCGTTTTTCTTAATTTGCTACCTTTGAGCCGTCCAATTTCATCACACTGCAATACACGTATTGTCATGAAAACAGCAAAGACTAACGTGGCCCGCATCCTCGACAAGGAGAAAGTACCCTACGAGATCAAGGCCTACGATTTCGACCCCGAGGACCTCAACGCCCTCCACGCCGCAGAGAGTTTCGGTCTCGAGCCAGGACGAGTCTTCAAAACCCTCGTCCTCCGTGGCGACCGTAACGGTCTTTTCGTCTGCGTAGTTCCAAGCGACAAGACAGTCGATCTCAAAAAAGCAGCCAAAGCCTCTGGAAACAAGAGCGCGGAGATGCTCCACGTCAAAGATCTTTTGGAAAATACTGGCTACATCCGAGGCGGCTGCTCCCCTATCGGAATGAAAAAACACTACCCCACGTTCATCGATTCTTCTGTCAACAATTGGGACAAGATAACCGTCAGCGCAGGCCAGCGCGGCGTCATGGTGCTCGTATCTCCATCAGACATCATCCGAGTGGCGCGCATGACGGCTGCCGACATCACAAAAGACGAAGTCTCTGAGGAATAGAATTAATCCACCGCTACATGAAACTCACTTTTTTCGGCACAGGCACGTCAACAGGCGTCCCAATCATCGGTTGCACATGCGAAACCTGCCAATCTTCCGACCCCCGCGACAAAAGACTCCGTACCTCGGCATACATCGAGACCGACGACCCGAAGATAAGCATCCTCATCGACGCAGGTCCCGACTTCCGACAGCAGATGCTCGTCAACAACAAGACCGACATCTCCGCCGTCCTGCTCACCCATATTCACTATGACCATGTGGGAGGGCTCGACGACCTGCGCGGCGTCAACTACTCCATGGGGCACAGCATCGAGATCTTCGCCCGCCCCGATGTGGCGGAAAGCATCCAGAAAAACCTCTATTACGCCTTCTCCGACCACCCCTACCCCGGCTCGCCCAAGATGACTATGCACCAAATCTCCACCGAGCCGTTCGACCTTCACGGCCATACCGTCACGCCACTCCCCGTCATGCATGGCGCACTGCCCATCGTCGGCTACCGCATCGACCAGCTGGCGTACATAACCGACGCCAAGGCGGTTCCCGATAGCACAATAGAAATTGTCAAAGGCGTTGACACCCTCGTACTCAACGCCCTCGGGCCTTTCGAGCACCCCTCGCACCTCAATCTCGACGACGCCATAGCCATCGCTCGGCGCATCGGCGCACGACAAACTTTCTTCACCCACATCTGCCATAAGATGGGTCTGCACGCCCACCGCGACGCAACTTTGCCAGAATCAATGCATTTGGCATACGATGGCCTGCAAATTGACATTCGCTAAGGTCAATTTAATAATTATCTTCGCGTACCAACGAACACGTCATCGATGAGTAAAAAGCAAATCCTCTACGTCATAAACCCCCGCTCCGGCGTCGGTCGAAAGTCCGCCATAGAGAAGGAAATTAAGGCGAGGACCGACTCCTCGAAAATTGAGTTCGAGATAATGCATACCACCCACCGTGGGCATGCTACGGAAATTGCCACTCGTTGCCGCAACTGCATCGATGCTGTCGTGGCTGTCGGTGGCGACGGCACTGTCAACGAGGTCGGCACGGGTCTTATCGGCAGCAATACAGCTCTCGGCATAATCCCATGCGGCTCCGGCAATGGCCTCGCACGCGAACTCGACATTCCCCTCCGCACCTCTTCCGCCATCGATGTCATCAACGAGCTTGAAATCCGCAAGATAGACACACTGAAAGTCGGTGACCGATACTCGCTCAATGTCGCAGGCGTGGGTTTCGACGCCTATATCAGCCACCTCTTCGCTAACAAGCGTACACGCGGACCTCTTCAATACATGAACCTCATCGCCAAGGAGTTCCCGGTCTACCAGCCGCAAAGCTACATCCTCGACCTCGGCGGCGACATTTTCCAACGAACCGCCTTCCTCATCAGCTTCGCCAACTCCAGCCAATGGGGCAACAACATTCATATCGCGCCCAATGCGCGCATGGACGACGGGCTCATGGATGTATGCATGGTTTCCGAATTTCCAAACATGGCCATTCCGTCTCTTGTCATTTCACTCCTCAGCCAGTCAATCGACACCAACAAATATGACGAGATGATCCGAGCCAAGAGGGTAAGCCTTCTCAACAAGACCGAGCTTATGGCGCATGTCGATGGCGAACCCATAATACTTCCGCCAAACGCCAACATCGAGGTCGACCCCCTCTCCCTCAACGTCGTCGTCCCTTCTTCCGACTTCTACGACGGACAACGTTTCACGCCTGCCAAATTCCGCGAGCAAATCATCAACACTGGAGAACAAATCATCAGTCGCGTAAAAGAGACCTCCACCGAAATAAAGCAAATCTTCTCAGACAAATAAAATTTGCCGTTTCAACACAAATAGCCTAATTTTGCCACATATCGCCTTTCGTCTGAAACATACAACAATAGACAACGACCAACGGGCGCAATAACAAGAAAAAGTTCTTAAAGAAATGTTAAGCAGAAGACTGATCAGGGTCAAGGTGATGCAAACGCTCTACTCTCTCATCCAGCAGGGCAACCTCGACCTAAATGAGGCGGAAAAGCAATTGCAGCACAGCATTGGCAAGAGCCAAGAACTCTATCACCTCATTCTTCAACTTCCCTCTGCGCTTCGCCATCTGGCAGCCAAGAGAATCGAAATCGGCCGCACTAAATTGCGTCCCACCGCAGCCGACCTCAATCCAAACACTCGCTTCGCCGAAAACAGGCTTATCCTCCAGCTTGAGGAGAATGAGCAACTCAACAAGGTCATCGAGGTTGAGGGCAACACTTGGTCTCAAGATGACACCGTCATGAAGACCATCTTCTCAAAGCTCACCCACTCCGACGCATACAACCGTTACATGGAGTCCGACGACGACAGCTTCGAGGCTGATAAGGCGTTCGTCCTCAGGTTCTTGGGCAAGGAACTCCCAAAGATGTCTTTCTTCTTCCAAGCTCTCGAACTCAAGAGCGTTTTTTGGAACGACGAGGCTGAGTTCATGATCAGCATGGCAATGAAGACCATCAAAGAGTTCGATGGTCAGAATGGTGCTACTGTTGAGCTTATGCCACTCTACAAGGACGAAGACGATGTCGAGTTCACAAAGAAGATTCTCCGTCGCAGCATCCTCGAGCGCGACAACACCCTCGAGCTTATCAAAAAGTTCTCCAAGAACTGGGATCCCGAGCGCGTCGCCCTCATGGATGTCATCCTCATCGACATGGCAATCGCCGAGATGACCACAATGGTCAACATCCCCATCAAGGTCACCCTCAACGAGTACATCGAGATCTCAAAATACTACTCCACCGACAAGAGCAACAGCTACATCAATGGTCTTCTCGAAAAGATCGTTCGCCAACTTGTCGAAGAGAAGAAAATCAACGAGGCTCAACTCTTCTAAATCAAGAACCAGAAAAACAGAGAGCCCGAAGATGTCAGTCTCCAAATACGTGCTCCTCGCCATCCTGACCGCAGCGACGCTCATTTGCGGATGCAGTAGCCACAAATCAACAGATGACGACACTCCACGCAATGTGTTAGACGACTCCATGTGCATCGTGGTCGACACCACGTTCCACAACATCGGTCAAGTTGGCTACGCCGACATCCTCTCTCTCTCCAACCTCCTCACAAACCACGGCAGCAAGGTCGTCAACATCACGAAAGTCGATACCGACTGCTCTTGCCTGACCGCCACGCCAGCCCAAGAAGCCATCGCCCCTGGCGAAAGCGTGAAGATCTCCATCGAGTTCGACACGCGAGGCAACTTCGGCAAGCAATACCACCTTATTGACATTACTACCGATAACGGACAAAACATTAAAATCTATGTCTTTGCCGATATCGCAGATCCTAATTAATTAAAGAAACACAGCACATTATGTTCAACATTCTTCTCGATGGCGCTACAGCACCTGCAGGCGGAGCAAGCGCATTCATGAATTTCCTTCCCCTCATCCTCATCATCGTTGTTTGCTACTTCTTCATGATCCGCCCTCAGCAGCAGAAACAGAAGGAGCTCAACAAGATGCGCGAGGCCCTCAAGAAAGGCGACCACGTCGTCACCACCAGCGGTCTCATGGCTAAAGTTGCAGAAGTCAACGAGAAGTACGTTGCCCTCGAAATCGCCGACGGCGTTGTCGCCAAGTTCGACAAGGCAGCCATCATGACCGTAGAGCCTAAGTAAGCGATCTTCCCACGCAGTTAGCCTCCGCAAACTGCACATCCTTTCACCTATATTGGCATCATAGCATCCCGGAGGTCTCGACGACTTTCGGGATGTTTCCTTTCCTATAACAACCTCCCTAATAACAAGGCACCACCAATGGATTCTCAAGAAAGAGTGCTCCCCTCTTATTTCGCCACTCTTAAAGTCAAAGAAGGCAATTTCATCCCCACTGGCGACTACATGACATGTGGCACCGACGACCCACATGCGCACCTCCTCCCCATTAAGAAAATCTACGATGTCAATGTAGATGCCAACTACCCATACGTCGACCACTCGTTCCGCTTCAAGCTACTCAACTGGTTCTACTACACGCAAGCCAGGTATCTTGTAGACATTCTCAATCGTTACCGTTATGGCTTCAAGCTCAAAGGAATGGAGAACGTCACCAAGAATATGGACAAGCTCCAAGGTGGCGCACTTACCGTCTGCAACCACGTATTCAGATGGGATATGTGCGGCATCCTTAAAGTCTGCGGATGGCGTCAGCTCCGTTTCCCAATCTTCCGCGGACAAATGGCAGGTAAAGACCGCGACCGCATGGTTGGGACAGGTGGTGTCCCCATTCCCGAAAAGCTCTCCGACCTAAGGCATTTCTACAAGGCCTTCGACTACTTCCACGAGAAGGGATACTGGATGCACTTCTTCCCCGAAGAGAGCCGCTGGCAGTTCTACACGCCAATCCGACCCTTCAAGAAAGGTGCCTTCATCTTCGCTGAACGATACAACCTCCCCATCATCCCAATGGCCTACTCCTACCGCGAGCGCAAAGGCTTCCTAAAACTCTTCGGCAAAGAGGCTTGCGTCACTCTCAACGTCGGCGAGCCTATTTTCCCCGACCCCGCCCTAAAGGGTCAACGCTCAGCCTCCATCGACGACCTCCGACGCCGCACACACGAGGCCTGCGTCAAACTCGCAGGCATCGAGAACAACCCTTGGACATACAATCAGACCGAGAAGTAAGCTCACAAGATGAATATCAAAAGTTTCTGCTTCAACATGATGTACGAGAACACGTACGTCGTATACGATGAGACGAAAGAGTGCATCATTATCGACTGCGGATGCAACAATGACGACGAACGCGAAGCTCTCGCCTCCTTCATTTCGTCCAATGGTCTGACGGTCAAACACCTGCTCTGCACACATTTCCACCTCGACCACACCTTCGGCAATGCTTTTGCCCTACAACGTTTCAACATAACCGCCGAAGTCAACGAGGGCGACCGCATCCTTGCAGAAATGATTCATTATCAAGCAGTCGCATTCGGCCTTTCAGATGACGAGATCGACGTCCCGACGCCCGTCTTCACACTCTCCGATGGGGCTGTCGTCAATTTTGGCAACACGTCTCTCTCTGTCATCACCACGCCAGGCCACTCCCCCGGCAGCGTCTCTCTCTATTTCGAGAAGGAAGGCATCCTCTTCTCTGGCGACACCATCATGAAAGGTGCTTTCGGCGCAGTAAATCTTCCCGGTGGCAGGCTCCCAAAACTTTTCAAGTCCATCACACAAAAGATATTCGCCCTTCCCGAACAGACGGTTATATACCCTGGACATGGCGGACCGACAACAGTGGGCGTGGAAAAAGCCACCAACCCAATCTGGGAATACGGAACAAAATAGTCACAAGCCTCAACATCCATTTGCACATCGTCACATAATTTTGTAACTTTCTGACAGTTTACCACACAAGCAATCGAGCCGACAATTCTCGGCTTATTCTTCAACCACGCTTTCACAAGAACACAAATTATGCTGACAAAACAAGACGAGCAAGATCTCCAGAAAAGAGGCAAGTCCATCGAGGAGACCGAGAAACAGCTTGAAATGATAGCACGCGGCTTCGCCCCTGCAGCCGTAAGACGTGCAGCCACCATTGGCGACGGCATCGTCAAAGTCACTGATGCTGAAGCTCAAGCTCTTGCCAAAGAGTACGATGCCGAACTTGCCAAAGGTCTCAAAGTTGCTAAATTCGTCCCAGCCTCGGGCGCGGCAAGCCGCATGTTCAAGCCTCTCCATCAATATCTTGCCGCCAATCCCGACGAGCAAGCAAAGATGGATGCCGAAGAGCCTTGGGCAACTTTCTTCGGAAAACTTGCCAACTTCGCTTTCGCCGACCAACTCGCCAAGTTCGCCCCCAAGGATCATAATGATACCGTATCACTCGTCCTTGGCGAGAACGGACTCGCCTACGGCAGCCACCCCAAGGGTCTCGTCGCTTTCCACAAGTACGCCGACGGCACCATCCGTACAGCCGCCGAGGAGCACCTCGCCGAGGCCGAAGCCTACTGCCTCTCCAACGGCAAGAGCCACGTCCACTATACCGTTCCCGTTGGCATGGAACCTGCCTTTCGCAAGACGCTTGCCTCCATGCTCGAGAAACAGGGTGGCAATATCGAGGTCTCTTACAGCGTCCAACCACCTGCAACCGACGTCCCTGCTCTCACCCTCGACGGCAAACCCGCACGCGATAAGGATGGTCACCTCGTCTTCCGCCCAGGCGGTCACGGTGCGCTCATCGGCAATCTCGGCAACATCGATGCCGATGTAGTCTTCGTCAAGAATATCGACAATGTATCCCACGGACGCATCCTCCCCGAGGCTTCCGTATGGAAGAAAGTCATCGGCGCACAAGGCCTCAACCTCAAACGTAAGATCGACGACATACTTCGCCGCATCGACAAGGGTGACAACGACGCCCTGACCGAGGCTCTCAATCTCATCGAGCAGACTTTTAAGGCAAAAGCACCCGCAGGAGCCGACAAACGCGATTTCGCCGTCAAGTTCCTCGACCGCCCTCTCCGCGTTTGCGGCATGGTCAAGAACGAAGGCGAGCCTGGCGGCGGTCCTTTCTGGGTCGAGGGTAAAGACGGCATCCTCTCTCTCCAAATCGTCGAGAGCGCGCAGATGAATCTCGACGATCCTGAAGTCAAGAAGATTGTCGCCGGAAGCACCCACTTCAACCCAGTCGATCTCTTCTGCTGCCTCAAAGACCGCAACGGCAAACGCTACAACCTTGCCGAGTTCGTCGACCCCGAGGCTGGTTTCCAGACACATAAGAGCGTCAATGGTGTCGATGTCACAGGCATGGAGCTCCCTGGACTTTGGAATGGAGCAATGGCTAAATGGCTCACCCTCTTCGTCGAGGTGCCTGTAATGACCTTCACCCCCGTCAAGACGGTAATGGATCTTCTTCGCCCAGTCCACCAGCCAAAATAGCTCCACTAAGGACTAATACAGCAACAAGCGTCAAGATGATAACTCGTCATCTTGACGCTTTCTTTCTCATTGGCTTACAAGAAACTCCACTAAATTTGATTTTTTCGGAAAAATTGCTAATTTTGTGTGGTGAGTTCATGACACCTAAAGTACTCCCGAGATCGGTTTTCTACCTCCTTTGCAACCCCTTTCTTTAAGGTTCCATTTGCGCTTTCAAGGCAACGACCTTCCGCAAAGGCTGATATTTCCAGACCGCATTCCCTCACTTGAATAAAACAATACATTCACATTTAAGCACTCATGCTGACGTCGCTCTTTTGCGGCAACTCCTGTCTTCTCGTTACAGACTTGCGCCTTGCCATCAACGGGCAGACCGACGCCAAATGGTTGTGAATCATCCTATAAGCAAAAATGTATAGCCAAGATGAACTGTCCACGCTTCTCCTGCCCAGACTGAGAGAAATTGCTAAATCTATCGGCATAAAACGTGTCGAACAGTACAAGAAGAAAGAGCTCCTCAACATAATCCTCCAAAGGCAAGACCCTTCTGCCTCTCAAAACGATTCCTCTTCCTTCGAGGCAGAGGCGGCAGACGCTCCCCATAACGACAACCACGCAAACGACTCTTCAAACAACGAAGGCCTCAGCGCAGAAGAAAAAGAAGACCTCATTGCCAAAGCCTTCAGCCGCTTCAAGTCATCCAACGATGACGACGACACGCAATCCTCCAGCCAATCCGCCCCTCGCAAGCCAAGGCAACGCGTCCAAGTGACGACATACACCACAAAAAACGCAAAAGACTGGAACAAAGCCGGCGCCGACAGCGTCTCCCGCCGAAGCATCGACGACCCAAACGAGCAATACGACCTCGCCTCGTCTGCCAAAGACGAAAGCGAGCCCATGCAATCCCTCGCCGACAAACTCGCCAGCACAGGGCAAAGCGGCGTCTTCGGCGATTTAGCCCAACAGCAGCAAGAACCAGCCGACATGCCAAACGACGAGCCGACCGACGACTACCGCGAGGAAGAAGAGATGCCCGTCGACCAACCACAAGTCGAGCGCAACAACAATCAATGGGGATACAATAAGCAACGACAAGACAACCGCTTCCGCCCCAACTACAACTTCGACAACATCATATCCGCGCAAGGCGTCCTCGAGCTTATGCCCGACGGCTACGGCTTCCTGCGCTCCTCCGACTATAACTACCTCAGCTCCCCAGACGACATCTACGTCACTCAGAACTTCATCCGCAACTTCGGTCTCCGCAACGGCGACACCATCATGGGCTTCGTCCGCACGCCTCGCGAGGGCGAGAAGTTCTTCCCTCTCATCAAGATTGACACCATAAACGGCAAACGCCCTGAGCAAATCCGCGACAGGCAACTCTTCGAGAATCTCACCCCGATCTTCCCAAACGAGAAGTTCAAACTCTCCAACGGCAGCAAAGCCAACATCAGCACCCGACTCGTCGACCTCTTCGCTCCAATCGGCAAGGGACAGCGCGGTCTGATCGTCGCTCAACCTAAGGTCGGTAAAACAGTCTTGCTCAAGGACATTGCCAACGTCATCGCAGACAACCACCCCGAGGTTTATCTCATCATCCTTCTCATCGACGAACGCCCAGAGGAGGTCACCGACATGCAACGCTCCGTAAACGCCGAGGTCATAGCCTCCACTTTCGACGAGCCTGCCGACCGCCACGTCAAAGTCGCCAACATCGTCCTCGAAAAGGCTAAACGCATGGTCGAGTGCGGCCACGATGTCGTCATCCTGCTCGACTCCATCACACGCCTCGCCCGCGCCTACAACACCGTATCCCCTGCTTCTGGCAAAGTCCTGACAGGTGGCGTCGATGCCAACGCCCTCCAAAAGCCGAAACGTTTCTTCGGTGCTGCTCGTAATATAGAAAACGGTGGCTCCCTCACAATTGTAGCCACAGCTCTCACAGAGACAGGCTCCAAGATGGACGACGTCATCTTCGAGGAGTTTAAAGGCACTGGCAACATGGAGCTCCAACTCGATCGCAAACTCGCAAACAAGCGCATCTTCCCCGCCATCGATGTCAATGCGTCCAGCACGCGCCGCGACGACCTCCTCCAAGACCGCGAGACACTCAACCGCATGTGGGTCCTCCGCAACAAGGGTATTGCCGACATGACGCCCGTCGAGGTCATGACAAAGCTCGTCGACATGATGAACAAGACGCGCAACAACGCCGAGTTCCTCGCAACTCTCAATTCTTAATAGAAACATTTTCAGCTCTTTATCGATATGTTAGACCTATTCAGCACAGAAAACGGCGAGCCTACAGGCTTCGTCAAAGTGGCAGCAGCCACGCCAGTGACAAGTGTAGGCAACTGCCAGCGTAATGCGGAACAAATAATAGACCTTATGCGCCACGCCGCCGACGACGGTGTCGCCATTGTCGCATTGCCCGAGCTTTCGATAACAGGATATACGGCAGCAGACCTGCTCCAACAGCCTTTCATGCTGCGTGAAGCCGAACTCGCCCTCGAGAATATAATCAGCATGACAAGCACCGTGCCCATTGTCGGCATCGTGGGCATGCCAATAGCTGCGGCAGGACGGCTCTACAACTGTGCCGTCGTGATTTCCGAAGGCGAGGTCAAAGGCGCAGTCCCCAAATCATACCTTCCCACCTACGGCGAGTTCTACGAAGGCAGATGGTTCTCCTCCCCCTCCGCCACGACTCCAAAGTCTATCACGCTCGCCAAAACCGAGATCCCTTTCGGCACAGATCTCATCTTCACTTGCGCCGACCAACGTGTCAAATTCGGCATCGAGATTTGCGAGGATCTCTGGGCGCCCATCGCTCCTTCAACGTTCCTCGCTCTCCAAGGTGCGCAGATTATCTTTAACATATCCGCCTCCAACGACTACGTCGCCAAGAACGCCTATCGCACCGAACTCATAAAGATGCAGAGCGCAAAGACCATTTCCGCCTACGTCTACACCTCATCAGGCAAAGGCGAAAGCACTACGGATCTTGTCTTCGGAGGAGCCACGTTCATTGCTGAAAACGGCACTCTTCTTGCCCAAGGCGAGCGTTTCCAACAATCCGCCCACTACATTACGGCAGATGTCGATGTCGAAAGACTCGACGCCATGCGCCTCCGCACCTCAACATACTACTCCCCCGATGCGCAAAACCATCCTGTTCGCGTCATTCCCGTAACCCTTCGTGGCGACCTTGACGAGGAAAACGTCAACCGACAATTCCCACGCCTTCCTTTCGTCCCCTCCGATGAGGAGAACCGAGCCGCCAACTGCGCCGAGGTGTTCAACATCCAGACCAACGGCCTTGCACAACGCATGACTGCCAGCCACGCCAAGAAAGCCGTCATCGGCGTCTCCGGTGGTCTCGACTCCACTCTCGCGCTCCTCGTGGCAGCCAAGACCATGGATCTCATGGGGCGTCCGCGCACCGACGTCATAGGCATCACCATGCCTGGGTTCGGCACAACAAGCCGCACTCACGACAATGCCGTAGGCCTCATGAAGGCTATTGGTGTCACAGTCGAGGAGATAGACATCACAGCTGCATGCCGTCAACACCTTAAAGATCTTGGCGTTAGCGAGGACGACCGCAGCGTCACCTACGAGAATACGCAGGCTCGCGAACGCACACAAATCCTTATGGACTACGCCAATAAGGTCGGTGGCATCGTCGTTGGTACAGGCGATCTCTCCGAACTTGCTCTCGGATGGGCTACCTATTGCGGCGACCAGATGTCCATGTATGGCGTAAATGCTGGCATCCCAAAAACTCTCGTCCGCTACGTCGTCAAGTATGTGTCCGACACCGCCATGTCCGACAAACCTCGCCATTTCCTGAAGGACATTCTCGACACCCCAATCAGCCCTGAGCTGCTCCCTGCCGACGAGAATGGCAATATCAATCAAAAGACCGAAGATCTCGTTGGCCCCTACGAGCTGCACGATTTCTTCCTCTACTATATCCTCCGCTTCGGCTTCGGCCCCGAGCGCATCATGCTCATGGCTACGAAGGCGTTCGATGGCGTTTACTCCCAAGCCGTCATCAAGAAGTGGCTCACCACGTTCCTGCGCCGTTTCTTCGCCCAGCAGTTCAAACGCTCGTGCATGCCCGATGGTCCAAAAGTTGGCGCAATCTCTCTCTCCCCACGTGGCGACTGGCGCATGCCAAGCGACTCTACTGCCGAGATGTGGCTTAACGTTCTCGAAGAACTCTAACATCCTGCAATGAAGGGCAAACTCTTTATGGTCCCGACATATCTTGCCGAGACCTCTCCCTCCGACACCTTTCCTCAAGGAAATGCCGACATAATCAGGCAGACCCGCCATTTCGTCGTCGAAAACGAGCGCACGGCACGCAGGTTCCTAAAAAGCATCGACCGCAATATCGACATCAACAGCCTCACTATGGCTGAGTTGAGCGAGCACAGCGTCAATGCCAATACCGCACAGATGCTTGCCGCTGCCAATAATGGCGAGGATGTCGCAATGGTCAGCGAGGCAGGATGCCCAGGCGTTGCAGACCCAGGCGCCGACCTTGCCGCAGAAGCCCACCGACAAGGCATCCAAGTCGTCCCTCTTGTAGGTCCGTCAAGCCTCCTCATGGGGCTAATGGCCTCGGGTCTCAATGGTCAGAATTTCGCTTTCAGCGGCTATCTTCCCATAGGTGCCGAACTTGCAAAAGCTCTCCGCAAGATGGAGGACCGCAGCCTCAAAGAGCGACAAACGCAAATTTTCATCGAGGCCCCTTATCGCAACGACAAGATGCTCCAGACGCTTCTCCAGACGCTTAAAAACGAGACTCGACTATGCGTGGCTCGCGACATCATGGGCGCCGAGGAGTTCATAGTGACAAAGCGTGTCGCCGATTGGAAAAAAGCCAAACTGCCCGAACTGCACAAACGCCCGACGGTTTTCCTTTTCCTGGCTTAATACCTTACGCCCAATCCTTAAGGATAACTGACAGAACAATAATGGCGATAAACCAATATATAGAGATAAAAAATGCCCGAGTAAACAACCTCAAAGGCATCAATCTCAAAATCCCACGCGGCAAGCTCATCGTTATAACAGGCGTCAGCGGCTCCGGCAAGTCCAGCCTCGCCTTCGACACACTCTACGCCGAAGGTCAACGTCGCTACGTTGAGAGTCTCAACTCCTACGCCCGCCAATTCCTCGGTCGCAACTCAAAACCCGAAGTCGACAGCATCACAGGCATTCCCCCCGCCATCGCCATAGAGCAAAAGGTCAATACCCGCAACCCGCGCTCAACGGTGGGCACCTCGACGGAGATCTACGACTACCTCAAACTCCTCTTCGCCAGAATCGGCAAGACATACTCCCCCATAAGCGGCAACCTCGTCAAGCACGATACCGTCTCCGACGTTGTCGACTACGCTCTCGCCATGCCCGACGGCACACTCCTGCTCATCATGTCGCCACTCAAGGTCGGCAATATGGAGCAGACGCTCGCAGCCCTCAAACTTCAAGGCTTCAGCCGACTTGAACACGATGGTGAGATCATCAAGTTCAATGCGTTAGATACCAATGCGGTCAAATCCACAGAAGGCTACAACCTCATCGTAGACCGCCTCTCGCTCTCTCATGGCGACGACATCTCGACACGCCTCGCAGAGTCAATCGGCACTGCCATGCACGAGGGCAACCAAAAGAGCCTCATCCGCTCCATCTCTCCAGACGGCAAGGTGACCGACCGCAATTTCTCTTCTCGTTTCGAGGCCGACGGCATGACTTTCGACGAGCCTAACGAGATGATGTTCACCTTCAACAGCCCCATCGGCGCATGCCCACGCTGCGAAGGTTTCGGACGTGTCGTAGGCATCGACGAGGATCTTGTCATTCCAAATAAGAACGTGTCCGTCGGCAACGGATGCGTAGCTTGCTGGACGGGTCCAGCGCTTGGAAAATGGAAACTCGATTTCTGCCGAACCTCACAAGCCTACAACTTCCCTGTCTACAAGTCCTACGCTGAACTGACGCCCAAAGAGCGCGACCTCCTGTGGCATGGTGCTAAAGGTGTCCATGGCATCGACGATTTCTTCAAGTTTGCCCAAGAGAATCAATACAAGATTCAATACCGCATCATTCTCGCCCGTTTTCGCGGTAAGACCACTTGCCCCGATTGCCACGGCACAAGGCTAAAAAAAGAAGCCTCCTACGTCCGTGTGGGCGATCACGACATCACGCAACTCTGCCAAATGCCCATTAGCGACCTTAAGCAATGGGCTGACAACCTCCAACTCGATGCCCACGACCAGAAGGTCGCCCAACGAATCCTCACCGAGATCCGCCAACGACTCGACTTCCTTGTCGACGTCGGACTGGAATATCTTACGCTCGACCGCATGTCGGCTACCCTCTCCGGAGGCGAGAGCCAACGCATAAATCTTGCGACTTCACTGGGCAGCAGCCTCGTCGGCTCACTATACATTCTTGACGAGCCGAGCATCGGGTTGCACTCCGCCGACACGGCAAAGCTCATTGCCGTCCTGCGAAAGCTCCAGCACCTTGGCAATACAGTCATTGTCGTCGAACACGATGAGGATATCATACGTTCCGCCGACGACATCATCGACATTGGTCCCGAGGCAGGACGACTCGGCGGCGAAGTCGTCTTCTCCGGCTCATACGACGAGCTTATGTCAAAGTCCGACAGTCTCACTGCCAAGTACTTGACCAACAGGCTCTCAATTCCTGTTCCTCGCAGCCGCCGAAGCTGGAACAACTCTATCGTAGTCGACCATGCGTCGGTCAACAACCTAAAAGACGTCAAAGCTACCTTCCCGCTCAACACCATGACCGTAGTGACAGGTGTCAGCGGTTCTGGCAAGTCCTCTCTTGTCACGCAAGTCCTCTACCCCGAGCTTCGACAGCTCACTGCCGACTTGACCGACAACAAGCCAAAAACATATAAGCACCTGAGCGGCGACCTCTCAGCTATCACGCGTGTCGAGTTCGTCGACCAAAACCCTATCGGCAAGAGTACGCGCTCTAACCCCGTGACCTACATTAAGGCCTACGAGGAGATTCGCAAACTCATGAGTGCGCAACCTCTATCCAAACAAAACGGCTTCACAGCCGCACACTTCTCTTTCAATGCCCCTGGTGGTCGTTGCGAGGCTTGCCAAGGCGAAGGCACCATCAAAATCGAGATGCAGTTCATGGCCGACGTCGTTATCGAGTGTGACCAGTGCCACGGCAAGAGGTTCAAAGACGATGTCCTTGAAGTCAAATATCGAGACAAGAACATCTACGACATTCTCGACATGACCGTCAACCAGGCCATCGAGTTTTTCGGTCAAGGCACAGGGGCTACCGAACGCAAAATTGTCGATCGTCTGAAGCCTCTACAAGATGTCGGCATCGGCTACATCAAAATGGGGCAGTCCAGTAGCACCCTCTCTGGCGGTGAAAACCAACGAGTAAAACTCGCCTCCTATCTCGCTGATGCCAACCAGCCACCCACCCTCTTCGTCTTCGATGAGCCGACAACGGGTCTCCACTTCCACGACATTAGCAAGCTGCTTAAAGCTTTCAACTCGCTCATCGAGAAAGGCCACAGCCTCATCATCATCGAGCACAACATGGACGTCATCAAGAGTGCCGACTGGGTCATAGACCTCGGTCCCAACGGCGGCGCAGACGGCGGACGTATCGTTTGCCAAGGCACCCCCGAAGATGTCGCCAACTGCCCTGACTCCAAAACAGGTCTTTTCTTAAAACACTATCTCTCTGACAACCAACAATGAAGAAAAGCCCCGAGTTATTCAACGCCATAACTGAATCCCTCGCCCTCTTAGCCAACGGCGATACTTACGAGTGCATCTGCAAAGACTCCGCAAATGAGCTCCCAATTCCCTCATCCAATAGGCTGAAGGAAATTGTGCGACTATGCCGCGAGATTATCTTCCCCGGTTTCTTTGCCGCAAAACCTGTCCATCAGTCCAGCCTCACCTACTACCAAGGCGTGTGCATCGAGGAGATGGCTCATAAGCTCCGTCAAGAGGTCTATGCGGGGATTTGCCTCAACAGCAAAAACGACTGCGATTTCTGCCCAGATAAGGCAAAAGACACTGCCGATAGGCTCACTGCCTCTTTCGTCAAATGGCTTCCTGCCCTCCGCTCTCTTCTCGTCGGTGATGTAAACGCCATTTTCTGCGGCGACCCTGCTGCGCATGACAAGTCAGAAGTCATCCTCGCCTACCCCGCCGTCCGCGCCATCTCGGGCTACCGCATCGCACACAAGCTCTTCGAACTCGGAGTCCCACTAATTCCAAGGGTGATAACCGAAATTGCCCATAGCGAGACGGGTATCGACATCAACCCGCAAGCGCAAATCGGAGAACGCTTCGCCATCGACCACGGCACCG
This sequence comes from Bifidobacteriaceae bacterium, assembly GCA_963607345.1. GTDB lineage: Bacteria > Bacteroidota > Bacteroidia > Bacteroidales > Marinilabiliaceae > W3P20-009. The sequence goes on along the minus strand of CAVDBL010000003.1, from coordinate 82,116 downwards.
GCATCGTAATCGGAGCCACAAGCATAATCGGCAACGACGTCAAACTCTACCAAGGCGTCACTCTCGGTGCCGTCAGCCACCCCGATGCCGACCAAGACGCAGTTCGCGACGAACCACGACACCCTATCATCGGCAACAATGTCGTCATCTACGCTCAAGCCACCATCTTAGGGCGCGTCCACATTGGCGACGGAGCCGTCATCGGTGGCAACGTATGGCTCACCAAGGACGTTCCTCCTGGAACCCGTGTCGAACAGCGTGATTTCGAGTGCTCCCAGAACCCACATCTCCCCAAATGACCAATATCCGCGACTTTTAAGACCATTGCCGCAAAAATTACTTTTACCACGTCGCTTTGTGAATAAAATTTAATATATTCGCCTTGCGAAAAGTGGATATGTGCGAGATGGCGTTCGATATGGACAAGTGGATTTCTGAGAAAACCAACGGCGAAGTGCTCATCGAGCATATCGGCGATTTCTCCTCCACGTACATTGACTCCGTCATCCCCGACATGGAAAAACAGCTCAACAGCAAAGTCGACAAAGAGAACGTCCGCCGAAAGGCTTTCAACATCTTCGTCGAGTGCATACAGAACCTCTATCACCATGTCGAATCCGACAAACAAGTCGGAACGCTCTTCGGCAACGACCGTCTCGGATTCCTATTCCTCACAAAAGAAGGCGGTCAATGCAGAATAACCACTGGCAACTTTGTCCATGGCGAGAAGACCGCTGAGCTTCGTAAGCGCATCGACTACCTCAACTCACTCTCCGAAGACCAACTCAAGGAGCTTTACAGGTCCTCTGTCAACGCCAATGAGTTTTCTGACAAGGGTGGTGCTGGTCTCGGAATGATCGATATAGCCAGAAAGAGCGGCAACAAACTCATATGCCAATTCTACTCTGTCAAAGAGATTCCAAACCTTAAGTTTTTCTCCTTTGACGTCACTATCGGACAGAAAACAAACTAAGCAAATACATTAAGCCAATAATATTAAGGATGGAAACTATTACGCTTCAAGAAAGTCCCAAAACACCATATATCCTCATGGATCCCGATAAGGGGCTCATCGAAATAAAAGGTCGCTCTATTCCTGAAAACTCCGTCGAGTTCTATCGTTCTGTCAACAACTGGCTCAACGAGTACGCTCAAGGTGACATGAAACCGACGAAGGTGCGCTTCCAGCTCGAATATTTCAACACAAGTAGCTCCAAGTGCATTCTCGACATTTTCAAAAAGCTCGAAGCCATGTACCGCAAGGGATGGGATGTCAACATCTCATGGTGTTACGACGAGGACGATGAGGACATGTACGAATCTGGTGAGGACTACCAGTCCATCCTCTCTTGCCCCATCTCGCTCGAGAAGATAAGCGGCGGACTCTAACCGCACCCCTCTCCCCCCGAAAAACTACCTCCCAACAAAAACCTCCAACACGCTACTCCGACAAACCTCCATGCCGGCAATGCGGAAATAATGTTCGCTTATGGCACAAGAGACTTGCGTCATAGTCGATGACGATGTTTTCTCGACTAAAATCATGTCCGGCTACATCAGCCGGACAAATGATGTGGTGCTTGCGCAAAGCTTCACGAATGCCATCGACGCAATTAATTTTCTTTCAAGCCACGAAGGGAAAAACGTCAATCTCATCTTCCTCGACATAGAGATGCCCGAGATGAACGGCATGGAGTTCATGAGAGCCATGGATCTCTCGCGCAAAGAGGTTGTCATTTATTCCTCCCAAGAAAAATACGCCCTCGAGTCCTACGAGTACGACGTATGCGACTACCTCCTCAAACCCGTCAGCTACGCCCGCTTCATCCGCGCCATAGGCAAAGCGCGCATCGCTCTTGAGCTCCGCGAAGACCCCAACGCAGGAATCGACGACCCCTCCAACGACGCGGAATGTGCATTCCTACGCGACAACACAGGCGCAGTCCATAAAGTCAAATACGAGGATATTGTCTTGCTCGAAACCATGGAGAACTATGTCTCCGTAACAACGACTCGCCAGAAAATTCTCGTCCACATACCAATGAAGAAGCTTGTAGAGCTTCTCCCACAGACATATATCACGCGAATCCACCGTTCCTACGCCGTCGGCGTGAAACACATCTGCAACGTCGACAAGGACAAGGTCGTCGTAGAGCTCGGAAATGAGAAAGTCACTCTCCCCCTCAGTCGCACCTATTGCCACGATCTCCGAAAGAAAATGAGCGCAGCCGCCGTGGCAGATTCTGATGGTATTCTTATATGCGCCAACAATCTCTAAGGCTCTTCCTCTCGCTCTTTTGTGCAGTGCTCTCCATCGCTGCTGACGCACAAAACAAGATTCACCGTGAGCGTGGCAGCCGTTTTATAGTCTCCATCGGACAAGAGGCTCCACGGTTCAGCTTCGTAACTTCCGACAACGACACGCTCGACTCCGATCTTCTCCGTGGCCAAGTACTCGTGATAGATTTCGCTGCTTCATGGTGCCCGTTCAGCCCCTCACAAATGGCAGACCACCAAAAGCAACTGTGGGACAAGTTCTCCCGCAATCCCAACTTCTCCATGTTCGTCATCTGCGAAGACCACCCACAAGACCGCGCAGCATTCTCCGAAATCATCTCCACTGAGAAAATCCAAGCCCCTGTCGTTTTCGACAACGCCGAATCCTTCTACCAACTCTTCGTCACCCCCAACGGCAGCGTCACGCGCACCGTCATAATATCTCCCGACTGGACCATCGCCAATCTCCAAGACAGCCATACAAGGCGAGGTATGAGGCAAATCAGAAAAACTGTCCGCCATTTACTCAAACGCGCCAACTAACAAACAAGCTTATTTCTTAAATTCGCGTCCGTCATTATCGCCTCAAGCACACACACAATTGGCAACAACAATGGAAATGGTAAATCTTGTAAGGTCGCTCATCGAGGGTATCTCGGTTGGCTTCGTTGCGTCCATTCCACTTGGCCCGATTGGCGTGTTATGCATCCAAAGGACGTTAAGCAAGGGGCGCCGCTCTGGTTTCGCAAGCGGCTGCGGTGCCGCTTCTTCCGACTTTCTCTACGCTGTGGTCGCCGGCTTCAGCATCTCCATGGTCACTGAGTTCGTACAATCGCACCGTGCCCTCCTTTTCATAGCAGGAGCTGTCGTCCTTATTTTCCTCGGCATCCGCATGATGCTCTCAAAGCCCCACCTGCAAATGCGCATTCAGCAACGTGAGCGCGGTCCAAGAAAAATCAGCAGCCTCTGGCAAGATTTCGTCTCTACATTCTTCCTCACCATATCCAACCCTTTGGCCCTCTTCGTCTTCATGGGAGCCTTCTCGCTCATCGGCGTCCATGAGACACGCCTGGAACGGTTTCTGGTCGTTGGTGGTGTCCTTGTCGGAGCCACGGCTTGGTGGTTCACACTCACACTCCTTGTAGGACTTTTCCGCAAAATGCTGACGCTCCGACGTCTTCTGTACGTAACCCGCATAGCAGGAGCAATCATAGTCGGCCTCGTCGTCATAACTGGCATTGTCGAGATTCTCGAGCACTTCTCCGCCTAACGCTACATTCTTCCTTTTTTAATCAGATTTCACCCCCTTTTTTAGTAACTTCGTGTACAAGAAAACGCACGAAGGCATCACCATGTCCATTCAAGTATCTCTAAAAAGAATCAACACTCGCGACACTCTTTTCGCACCCTCAGTAGAACTCATGAACTCGTCTTTCATCGAAGACGAGCGTAGAAACGAAGACGAACTCCGCAGTCTTGCCGACAACAACATGATTTTCGCTTTCAACGTTATCGAGGTCGACGGCAACAGGGCAGGCATCATAACAACCTGGAACTTCGGCAAGTTCATCTATGTCGAGCACTTCGCCACCGAGCCTACTCTCCGCAACCAAGGAATCGGAATAGGCACTCTCCAGCTCCTCGCCTCTTCTTCTGCACTCCCCATAGTTCTCGAAGTCGAACCCGAACTCTCCTCCCCAGAGGCTGCACGGCGCATTCGTTTCTACGAGAGAGCCGGCTTCCACATTTGGCAGACCCCATATATCCAACCTCCATATAACCAAGGCAAAAACTCTCTACCGATGAACCTCATGGCGCTCAACCTTGAGGAGACCCAAGAATGCGCACAAATCGTTAAAGCATTGCTTTACAAGCACGTCTATAAGGTAAAGAGTGTTGACATACCACTGCCATTTTAAACCTTTTCTTACTCACTCTTTTTTAAGATAGTGAGTATATTTGCGTGAAAAAACAATCTGCGCCAGCGGCCAGGCACCCCAAAACTACTCTGGCGCAGTCCAATTCAATAGACAATGAAAGAAACGAGCAAGAAGCAGAATGCCGATAGAAGGGAGATGATCGAGTACATCAACCTCCAACTCTCCGCTCTCGGTCAACCCGTGTTTCAAGACAATGCGGAAAGCGAGGTAAAGCTGGCCAATGCCAAGTTCATGGACTTGACAAAAGACCTGGTCAACAGCTACCGTGAGAAGACAAGGCTCCTCGGTCAACACCTCTGCCCCGTCGACCAACGCATTCAAGACTTCATCGACGATTATTTCAAGGACGTCAAGTTACCTGAGCAGTGCAAGCTCCCGACCGAGTCCCTCATTCTCAGCCAGAAAGGTCTCGCACGCGAGCTTAGCCTCCCACCCGACTCCAACTCATTCTTCGGCAAATACGTCTCCACTTACCGCGTAAAGCAAGGAATCCTCAACAACCCTCTCAACGACAAACGTACCACCAAAGGCACATTCCACGTCGCCGAGGGCGGTCTCCCCATCCCTGTCGACAAGAAAGCCGTTCCTAAGGTCGCCTTCGCTCGCATGCTCGAGGTTGCCCTCCACCCGTCTGGAGAGATCAACCTCCTCCCCTTCACTTCAAACCAACCACAGAAGGCCCACACCATGGTCTCCCTCCTCGTTCGCCCAATCGTCGTCCCCGAGGTTCCTGGTGTCATGACGCGCCGCAGCATGGAGGTGCACCTCTTCGCCCCCGGTAGTCTCGTAAGCTCCCTCGATTTCGTCGAGACTGTCTTCGGCAATGCCGGCGACCCCACCCTTCCCGACAACGATGCCGCTCTCGACATCGACCACTGGACTGGCCACACCGGCTGCATCATCTTTGCGCCACAGCTTCTCCAACTCAAGAAAAAAGATCTCGGTCTTCCTCACTACGACCAAGCCACCGAGCGTCAACGCTCTGAAGGCATGTGCTGGCGCGACGAGAACGAGCTCTATAACGACGGCGGCTCTTTCAAGATTACTGCACGCGATGCGCGCGGTGTCGTCGTAACCCTCATCGCCGACAACTACTTCGGCTACGCCAAGAAGGAGATTAAGACCGAGATCAACTACTCCGCAAACCTCTTCGGTCTCGCCGAGGAGGAGCACGCTGGCGGCGCAATCGCCTTCTCGCGCTCCATCATGTCCGACGACATCATCGGCGAACTCTACTCCAACAAGCAAGATGGGCTCTACACCTTCGAAGAGGCAATGTCGCTCCTTGGTGACCGAGTAGAGATCAACCCCGACGGCTACGCTGTCGATAAGAAATATCCTCAGGTAATCTACATCCCCGAGAACGCCGACATCCACATCGACAAGACCATCATCTCGTGGATCCACAACGGTCAGGAGAAGACCCTTCCCCTCAGTCCTGAGAAGGTCTACATCCACCCGTCCGGCAATAAGTTCCAGCTTGCCAAGCACCCGCAGCAGCCACTCTGGCGGATCATCAACACCTCCCCCGAGGGCATCCTCTGTCACAAGCCATGCACCGTCTCAGGCGGCGGCAAGAGCGAGATTTCCAAGTCGATGCAGAACGCCATCATCTATGGTCCGTTCAACATCGTCAACCTCGAAGAGGATTTCCGCAAGGCCGACGAGATCATCAACCACGACTACACCAACCGCTGGAAGCATGTCGAGCCCGATGCTAAGCCAAGCCGTACATTCCTAAGCAACAAGAGGGCTCTCGGCTCCGCCGTCAAGCTCCTCACTCCCTCAGAGATGTACAGCGACGAGTACAACGCATGGCTCCGCAGCATCCCTGAGCATATCCGCTCACTCGTCCTCTTCGTAAAACGCCTATACCGCAACGAGAGCGAGAAAGGCAACTGGAAGGACTACATGAGCGTCCAGATCATCAATGGTCGCGAGGGCACCACCCTTATGTATAAGAACAAGCAGGTCATCGGTACCTACGTCCGCATCGGCTTTAACCCCGAAGGCAACTGGCTTCTCCACAAGCTGCGTTCCGACTTCGTTCCGAGCCTCAAGATTCAGGTCGAGGACGATATCACGGCTTCCGTCACCGTCCCTGCTTCCGACATCCGCAACCTCAACCCTCAGTTCAAGAACCCGAGCGTCAAGCTCGTCGAGAACTGCGAATTCCGCCTCTTCCAACGCCCTGACGAGGCAATCCACCGCGGCTACGACCACGAGGCAGAGGCCGATATGTGCAAGCCCGACTCCTTCCTCACCAACTACGAGCCGCTCACCCGTAAAGATGCCATCGCCCTCAAGGACGACGCCATCAACTTCGACCTCTACACCCAGCCTGTCAAGGATCTCGTCAACGACTTCCTCGAAGGCGACGACGAGTACTTCGTTGTTCCGAGCCACCCGCGCATCGTCCGTGGACTCCCAACCAAGAACCCTCGCTACCTCCAGTTCAATAAGAACTCCGTCGAGAACGTCAGCACCTACGTCGCCGAGATCGGTGTGCGCCTCCATCGCAAGATCGTAAGCAGCGAGCCTGTCGTCAACGTGGTCAACGCCGTAATGCCAGGTCGACGCAACAACCCGGCCGATCCCAAGAGCGGCATCCGTCCTCTCAGCGTCTACAACCCTATCCACTATCAAGAGTTGCCTGAGCTGTTCATGGACTTCACCTGCTCCCTCACGGGCAAGTCCCCGTCCACAACAGGCGCAGGTAGCGAAGGCGCGCTCACCAAGGCTCCGTTCAACATGCTCAGCACAACGACGGACCTCAACAACGCTCTCCTCTGCTTCATCCTCACAGGATACCAAGGCTTTACCACGGCGGCAGGCTTCATCGGCAACACCCGCTTCGACCACGACATCTCCATCCTTATCCCTGAGATTTGGGCTCGCCTCGTTCCTGAGGACCGCGACGCAAACTTCCTCATCAAGAATGGCTGCTTCGACAAGCTCGAAGATTTCGAGTACAATGGTCAAAAGGTTCTCGCAAGCCGTCTCGGCTACCGCATCAACGAGAATTTCGCATTCCGTTGCATGAACCGCCTCTTCGACGAGCCTCTCGCCGTCTTCGACGAGAAGATGCTCAAGCCTGAGCTCCAAGGCATGGATCAATACGTCGACGGCATCAACAACATCGTCGAGGCGCAACGCAAAGTGGCTCTCAAATACTTCGAGGAGGGCAGCGTCGAAGCCGCAATCCCACCTCTCAAAGCCATCATCTACATCATGGCCTATGGCGAGTTCGAGGGCAAGACAATCGACGATCCCGAAATCCGCAAGATGTTCACTCGCGACTACGTCCTCGCAAGCGACTGGTACAAGGAGCGTCTCGTAATCAAGCAACAGCGCGACATGCAGCTTGCGCAACGTCAGCTCGACTACATCACCGCATTCCGCAACAGACCAGAGAATGCCAACTGTATCAACGACATGCGCATCGACTACAAGATCGCCAAACTCAAAGAGCGTCTCCGCTACCTCGCTTCCGACGAGTATCTCAACTCGCTCGTTGGCACGATCGGTGCAGATCCACTCTTCAGATAATCTGACAAGCCCACGTGCTTAGATATTCATCATCGGAGGGCCTCTTTCTTAGGAGGTCCTCCTTTTTTCTCTCTATATGAAAAAGCAAAACATCCTTCTCGTTGCAGCCATCAATGAGGAAATGCCACAAGTCAACGACACAGATGCTATCCACTTCGAACGCCTCATAACCAAGGTCGGGAAAGTTCAAGCCGCTGTCACGCTCGCCAAATACTTGTCCCTCAACGCGCAAGACATCGACGCCATCCTCAACATAGGCACGTCAGGAGCCAAACCCAATGACAACCTCAGTGTCGGCGACATCGTCGTCTGCACGACTTTTGAAGACCGTGACATGAAGCCCTTAGCCCAATACGGCACTATTTTCGAGGCGACGCCCAACTCCTCTGGTGTCCCATTTTTTGACCATCTAAAATCGCACTCTCGCATATGCCTCTGCAATACAGGCGACACATTCGTCACATCTGGACATTTCGATGGCGACGTATGCGACATGGAGGGTTTCGCCCTCGCTCAAACAGCCACCGCTTTTGATAAACCAATGATGTCTGTCAAGTACGTAAGCGACATCATCGGCAGCAATTCCGTCGAGGTATGGGCAGAGATGCTCGCCAAGGCGCAAGCAGCTCTTTCCGACTTCATTTCTCGCAAATAGCCTCATCCAAAATCAGTATAACTACCACCTTTTTTGCTCTTTTCACTTGGTAACTTTGCTTTACTAAATGTTTTTACATGAAAGGACAATGGATTAAAGGATGGCACAAGATTAATTTCGCCATCGGTTTTGTGGGCATGATCGAGCGTTTCAAACTCCGCTGCGCTGCCCGCGACGTTAATAAAACCCAAGCTAAGACTCTCCGCAGCATCCTCGAATACGCTAAGGACACCGAATACGGCAAAGCCCATGACTTCGCTGGCATTCTGAAAGCCAAGACCCCCGACGAACTTTTCAAAGCCTACAAAGAGAAGGTCAAGATAAACGACTACGAGGATCTGCGTCCTCTCATCAACCGCCACATGCATGGCGAGTCCGACATCCTCTTCCCTGGCAAGCCCAAGATGTACGCCACCACTTCCGGCACAACAAGCGAGCCCAAGTGGATCCCTATCACCTTCAGGTACTTCAACAACGTCTACGGACGCATGAACAAGATGTGGCTGTCCAGCCTCATCCGTGCCAACCGCCACGCCTTCGCAGGCGGCGTCGTATCTATCGTAGGCAAGGCTATCGAGGGCTACGCTCCCGACGGTACAATCTACGGTTCTGTCTCTGGCGTCTCATTCACCAACTGCCCCGACTTCGTAAAGGTCGCATACTCCTCACCTGCCGATGTCTTCGAAATCAAAGACTACCGCGCACGCTACTACACCATCATGCGTTTCGGCATCGAGATGAACTCCACCGTCCTCATCACGGCCAACCCATCCACCATCGTCGAGATGCAGAACAACGTCAATGAGTTCTTCGACGACTACGTCAAGGACATCGAGAACGGCACCCTCAAAGAGGATCTCGACATCCCGCAGCACGTCCGTCAAGCTCTCGCAAGCCGCATGAAGAAGAACCCCGCACGAGCCCAAGAGCTCCGCGAGCTCAAAGCAAAATATGGCGACGGTCTCCTCCCAAAGCACTATTGGCCCGACATGGCAGTCGTCAACACATGGCACTGCGGCAACACCAAGATTTACCTCGACAAGATCAAGAACTCCTTCCCCGAGCACACCAAGATGCCCGAGTTCGGTTACTTCGCATCCGAGTGCCGCGCCGGTCTCGTCCTCAATGAGAAAGACGACACCACGCTCTTCGCGCACATGCACTACTTCGAGTTCATCCGTGAAGAGGATCTCGACAATCCTAACCCAGAGTTCCTCTCCCTCGGTCAACTCGAGAAAGGCAAACGCTACTGCATGTACGTCACCACATGCTCTGGCCTCTATCGCTACAACATGAACGACCTCATCCTCGTGACTGGCTTCGACGGCACCATCCCGACAATCCAGTTCATCCAGAAGGTGAACGGCATCATCACCCTTACAGGCGAGAAGCTCCACGAGCGCCAGTTCATCAAGGCCGTCCACGATGCCGAGACCAGCATGAACATGAAGACCAAGTTCTTCATCGGCTTCGCTGACCCCGAATACTCTGGCTACCACTTCTTCTACGAGTTCGCCGATCAAGCAACCACGCAAGAGCAGGCAGAGGCGTTCACCAATACTGTCGACGCCAACCTCAAAGTCATCAACTGCGAGTATGAGGCCAAGCGCAACTCTTTCCGCGTCAAAGACCCCATCACACACCGCCTCGAAGAGAACTCCTTCGAGAAGTTCAAGGCAGAATGCATCTCCGAGGGCGCACGCGATGGTCAGTTTAAACTGATGCTCCTCCTCCTCAAGGACCAAAAGAGGTATCCTAAGTTCGAGAAACTCATCATGAAGTAACCACTTCATCATCACGCACACCAAGCCCCCGAAGAACCAATCTCTTCAGGGGCTTTCCTTTTCTCCTCTTTTCACTACCTTTACCTGCAAAGCCAAATAAAAATGAGCCACACCCCACACGACCCCATCATAAATTGCAAGACACCTATTGCCGATTGCGACCTCTTCATTTTCGACTTCGACAACACACTCTATGATGGCCACCACTACGCCATCCGCCTCGTCTTCGCCAACCTCCTGCACGCCCTCCGCTGCAAAGCCGAGCGTAAGGTTCGCAAACTTCTTGCAGGTAAGGACCTCAGCACAGCCGACGCCCTCCGCACTCAGCTGACCTCCCTCCTCGCCGAGGCTAACCACACCACACCGGACCAAGCCAAGTCGTGGTACGAGAACCACTACCTGCCATCCATGGTCTCCATCCTCCGCAAGCACTACAACTCCCGCCCTGGAGCAAAAGAGTTAATCTCACGCCTTCTCGACAGCGGTAAAACCGTATGCGTCCTCTCCGATTATCCCAACACTGCCGAACGCCTCGCTGCAATCGGACTCACAGACCCTCGCATCCACTCCTTTAGTGCCGAAGAGATGGGAGCCTTGAAACCATCTCCTCGCCCCTTCCTCGAATTGTCCCAAAAGTTCAACACCCACCCCGAAAAGTCCATCGTCATAGGCGACCGCGACGATACCGACGGCGCAGGTGCTCGTGCCGCATCCATGAATTATATCATAATCGACAAGCACACCCCCAACCTCACTCTCCCTCTATAACTCAACATCTTAGTTAATAGTCAAAAGCCGTCAGGGTTTCACACCCCTGACGGCTTTCTGCGTATCTGCCTACGCAACAAAATGCGCGACTCTTCTCATATTTTCCTCTCTAAATTTTGAAGTTGTTTTTTTTTATTGATATTTGTTACAAGTGTAACAGAAAACAGAAATGCCATTACTCGCTTACTGTAAGAGAATCGAATCAAAATACTTGAAGCTATTGGCTTTATGTATGATATTGCTCTGCAATCAAACAATTGCGCAAACAACGCAGGAGGCTCGCGTCTACTATCTTGACGTTACTGGCTCCATGAAACCAATATGGGCTACAGTTACTGACAATCTAAAGAAAGCAATAGACAACATAACCGACGAGACCACAACGCTCGAAGTCGTCACTTGGACTGACAGCAGTCACCATCTTAACAGAAGAAAAGAGAAAGCCACGCCCTCTGGTAAAAAAGCCTTAAAGCAGTTTATCGACAATGTAAAGCTTGAATACAACTGCTACACAGAGATCTTTGTACCCTTTAATGACTTCTATCGGAACTACTCAAATTCACAGAAGGAGACCTACTTCTACCTTATGACCGATGGAGCCAATTACAGCAAGACACGTACAAAACTCGACAATGCGATTTGTAGCTGGAAAAATAAGACCAACAATATATGCTATGGCTTCTACGTCATGCTCTCTCCTGAAGCCGAGGCAAAAGACATTGAGTCGGAAATCGCTAATCAGAATACCCAGCTTTGGACTGTCGCCACTGCCGATATTAACATCAACCACGTCAAGCTGACTCGCCGCCCAATTTTCACAGTCCGAGACTCTCAGTTTTTCGACGTGCAAATTGAGGGTAAACTTGGTGGCTGCGATATCACTCTGACATCTTCTGACAAACTCTTCTCCATTAGTAAACAAAAAGTCATGACGTCAGAAACAGGTGGCAAATTTTTACGCGTTTACGTCGAAACGTTGTCTTCTAACATTCCTGCGGAATACAATTGGCGGATAAATGTGAAAGCCACCAATTTACCTCAATTCACTTTCCTTCTCACTAAATCTCTTAGTGTCAAGTGCATAAACAAACCATATCCCACAATGAAGTTCTCTTTCAAAGACTAATAGTGATCATGGGAAAGATTGCACTCTTATCAGCCTTTACCGCATTGCTCTTTGCAATGTCTTCTTGCTCGCAAGAAAACACCATCGAGCATGTGACGCTCGGCACCACAACGTACCATGATCGCTTCCTTTGGTCTGATGCCGACACAGTTTTTTTAAACAAGACGCTAACCGTCTGCTTTAATAAAGACGCAGTCTCCCGAGGCGCTACTGCCGACTTGGTGTTTACTGACAATTTTGGCAAACGCATTTCGACCAAGGAGCTGCAAATAGTTTTCGAAGGAAAATTATTATCTGACAATGTTATACGCATTGCGCCACGAGGTAATGCCGAGCAAGAACTCAACATAAAATTCCGCTTTTTACCTTCTGCAAAAAAGGGAAAACACCAAGGGTTCATACTCGTGCGCTCACAAGAACTAAAAGCTGTTAATGATGTAGAAATCAATGGGAACACACAAGTTGTTCAGTGGACAATGTATTTCGAAAAGCAAATGAACCCACTGAAGAAAGGCTTGATAATTTTCGCCATTGCCTTATTTGTTTCCATCGTGGCAGCACGTCTCATACTTCACAGGAGGACATTTGGAAGCACAGCGAAGAAGAGTATTACTGCAACAAACGAATCCGGAGTTATTCTCTACGGTCCGAAAACTCTGCGATTCAATGGTTGCTCTGAAATCATTTTTTCTGATCTTCCCAAGGAACAGAGTGCCTTGGATATTTTCTTCAGAGGCAAAACGTTGACCATTGTATCACCAGCATTTGCCACCCCATTACGCCTCACTCCATACAAAAAGAAGGAAATAAAGGTCTCGGGTGGAGGGTATTCTCTTACAAGAACAAAGATGAAATACAATGACACACCATTAAAGGCGACATCATCTTCTACCAAAACCACAATAACATTCTCATAATCTCACAACTCTTCAAATCATACACGTATGACGTACAACATAAACAAGACCCTGTATGTGGGTATCGGAGGAACAGGAGCTAAGACACTCGTAAAGATAAAACGCCACTTTATTGACGCTTATGGCGAGATTCCTGCACCCATGATCGGGTTCCTTGCCATTGACACCCAAGACGGCATAATTGATTCCGCCGTAACTAAATCAGGCTCGGAGGTCAATGGTCAACTTGCAACCCTTGTCGGTGGGAATCTCTTAGACGTAAAAGACGTCAGCCCTAAAGAAGTTCGCCTTGCACCCAATGAGGTAAAGTGCATCACCGCAACAAACGCTATTAGTGTCTACTCGAGTCAACCCAATGAGTTTACTTGGATGCCACAGCCACCTTCGGGCAACGTTGACGCCCTAACAACGATTAAGGCGACAGGTGCAGGACAAGTACGTAGCAATGGTTGCTTCATAGCGCGCTACAATCAAGACGAGATAAAGTCCCGTATCATCCAGTCTCTCAACTTTATCAGTGCACCTCTGCTAGTTGATAGTAAATTTCAACTTGGTAAAGGCAAGACCCCAGGAATTCCCTCAAGGACAACAATTAACGTAATATGTTCCATAAGCGGAGGCTCTGGCAGCGGCATGCTTATTGACATCCTCGAGATAATCCAGTCTGCAATCGGTAGCACAGGCTCGCAATGTGACGTAATTCCGTGGATCGTAATGCCAGACATCTATAAACAGATTACGCCAACAGGCTCATTCAACGTCTATTACAACACGTATGGCACCTTACGTGATCTCGATTTCATATTCGAGAACGCCACTACACGCCCTATCCCCTTTGGAAGTGGAAACATAAACCATCGCCTGTTCGACTTCGCCTATGTCATTAACAACGTCAGCAAGTCTGGCTCGTCATTCAATTCTCTTGACGATCTTCTTGACGATGTCGCAAAATGCGCATTCTTGCCATCTGGCGATATGGGGACGCAAGCCGACGAGATGAAAGACAATATCATTACCAATCAAGACACCTTCAGCTTTGATAACAAAAGGGCATGGGCAAGCTCCGTCAGCAGTGCGGAAATGATTTATGACAGTGCGACTGTCGGTTTTGCCACTTCCTACGCAATAGCCAACAAACTGACCGCCAAACTCCTCAACACCACAAAAGTTGGCTCTACCCTTTGTGATAACTTCGTAGACAGGCAAGATGTCAAGATAAGGGAGACTGGCGGCGACCTCCACAACGACGTCATCGACGCCATTTGCGATCTTAACTCCATCCAACCTTTTGAGGTTGAGAAGGGTACAGAGGCTGCCGACATCGTCAATCGACTCCAACTTATTTCCAACGACGCATCTCTTGAAACAAAGCGTGAAAGCAAATTAGGGAAAACGACCTCTCTTTTGACTGAGGAAGTATGCAAAATCCTTTGTTCGAAAGATGGAGGTGGACTCGGCAACGCCATTGCGTTCCTCGCTGCTCTCAACGGATTCATTGATTCTTGTCTTGACGAGATGACGAGCGAGGCAGCATCTCTCGAGCAGAAACTCTCGCAAACTCCAGACTGGTCTGCCGAGATCAAGGAGTGCCGTAGTTTCTTGGGCATTTTCCGTGCCGAGACTGCTTCAGACCTAAGTGAGAACGTCAACATGCGCATGCGCGACATGCAAGACCTCAAACGCCATCAACAAGCCATCATTTTCTACAATAGACTTAAAGAGACGGCAAGCAACTACAAGAATCTTCTTTCGGCAAAGGCAGACACGCTCCGCACGGCAGGTCAAAACTTCGACGCTGAAGTTTCAAAACTGCGGAACTCATGCAAGCCAAAGTCTAAATTCCAAGTCTACCTCCACATAGATGCGATGAAAGATATCAACCCGACGATATCACAACAAATGTGGAACGACTTCTGCGACAGCATGGCTCTTCCGTCAAACGGAAATTTGTCCGACTGGCTGAAACTCAATCCTATTGAGCTCAATAATCTTATCTTACGTTTTGCAGGCAAGACAGCAGTAGTTTCTGACGAATGCAAGAGAACGGTTGAGGATGTCCTCAGAGAGATTGGCACGGAACAACTTATCAAACTCACGAAATACGTTCTCGACCTCGCATCGCCAATGTGGACGTTAGACTACCATGGCAAACTGACTAAGAACGTCAGCCTCAGCCGTCAAGTTCTCGTCGGCGTGCCAGACATGGGTTACACCATCATGAAGAGTGCTCCCGTCGTAGACGCACTAACCTACGATACCACATCACCCAAATTCGCGTCAACGTACCAGACAGACCGAATATATATCATGATGACGGAATCCTCCGCCCCCATATTCGCCATCAACAACTTCAAGACATACGAGAACGACTATAAAGAGAGAATAAAGAACAAGAACGGGCTGTCGTGTTCCATCGATGTCCGAATGGACGCCCTGCGCAATTCTATGGACTTCTCCATGTTGCCTGCCGCAAAACCAAAAATTGCGCTTGACCTATGGACACAAGGCTTTTGCTTTAATGCGCAAGACGGTCAAACAATCATACGTTTCGACAAAGAAGAACATCAGTACTGGATACATTCCCGTAAGTATGGCAATGCCCTCCAAAATTACAGATACAATCTCGGGGAGCTTCGCACCGTTGCATACAACCAGTTCCAGATTTGCGAACTCTTTAATGAAGTCCAGGAAGCCATTGAGGTGATAATTAGGGAGAAGGGCTCTAAGTTCGTCGCCGACCGCATCGAGTCTATGCGTGGCACAGACTTATACTACAAAAATTGTGTCATTCCAAACATGAATCCGGCTGAGTATGACGGACTTGGCAGCCCCATATACAGCGATGTCGCAGCTCTTATCACACACGAGATAGACCTCAGGACATCTCGAAAAGCTTAAGTCATGCCAACGACGTACTTCATAATTGTAAGTGGCAAGCCACAAACCGACGCTATTGCCCGCACGATCATCAATGAGTGCGTTCCTCACTCATGCGATGTTTTGACCTCTGCGGGCTACATCGGCAATGAAGACGGTGGTTACTATTTCGATTTAAACGGGTACACTCGTCATTTCGACTCGCTTGAGGATGGCTTTTGCAACCATATTTCTCAATTTATTAGTTCAGCTCGCCTATCTGCGCAAACCTCACATGTCAATCTCTTCTTCCTCGACAACCCATATGGAGAAAAAGACCTTGACCTATCTGCCTTTGTCAAGCTGATTGACACCGTAAAAAATCCTACTCATGGGTTTGAGGTAGTCGATATTTGGCATGTTGTCCTGGGTTATGATACGCTTGAACCTCAAAACGTCGTAGCGCACCCCGCCGATGAGGTCATGCAGAACATATTCACAATCAACAAACAGTCCAATGTCTCAACTTTATACATAGGCTCACAATATCTTAACGGAGGTGCTAACTTCACCAGCACAGAACACCACGACTTCCATCTGCCCCGAATGTTGGCCGACTTCATGCTCGTCGCCTCTGACCCACAATCAGCAGAAGGAATAGTCACGGCAGCTACGCCTGCCTACTCCATATCAAAAGCCTTCTCTATTGGTCACGCTGAGTGCATGTACTTGGCATCAGATGTTCAAAAGCTGCTTGGTTTGTATCTTGAAGAAGCTCTTGTAAAGTTACAACTGAATGGAACTCAATTATCAGACACCTTTCCAGAAGGTAAAAGGGTTCAACGTAACAAATTAGGTAAGCATTTCTCCTCACCGGATAATTATTCCCAACCTGTCGAAGAAGACAATTATATTGCCCGAATTGATAAACTGATCACAACAGATTTCTCTCCTTATGAGGGAAAGGAGAGTTTCCTCGGCGAGAATATTTGCACGTACAATGAGGTTCACAGGGCATGGTGCGACTACAAAATGGCTTGTAATGACAAGACAAACAGAAAACAAGTAGAAAAACGTAAAATATTCGAAGATAAACGTGATGCTTACAATAGCATAAGGGAAAAGATTAATCATAGTGATTTCTACAAGTTCTTATCATCTTCTCTGGCTGACTTAAAGGAGGGAAGGAGAAAAAAAGAAAGCGAGAAAAGAGAACAGGAAGAAGAGAATGATAGTCGCTCTTTTTTTAGGCGCATCATTGAGTTCTTTACTGGCGCTTTCGCTCAAAGAAAATCTAAAATGGCTAAGCTCTCTCGCCAACTTGAAGATTTCGACCGCAAGATAAAGGGATGCGAGACTGCAATTTCTGCGCATGATTTAGTTTGTAACTACGAGACGTGTCATAATAAATTTGCTCAATTAACCTCTGATGTTGCAGACCTTGAAGAACGCCTTATAACCATACAAAAAGACATTAGAAATTTTCGACTTACAGAATTTAGTGATGCTATCCCATTAACCAGCATCGAACTACTCCGTTCTTACTTCGGCAAAAAATGTGAAGAATATCAAAAGGAAATTGTAGAAGAATATAATATAGCCATCGAAAAGTGGGGCGGAAATCTTGATTCTGCATTCAAGAGAATAGTCGCACGTGAGCAAGAGAAATATGACACTGTTGATTGGAGCAATCCTTTTGAATTTATAAATGTCGACAATATCGGACAGACTTATAAGAGGTTACAAGAGAAGTCACTTCCTTGCATTCACGCTGCAAACAGTGATGGAGATAAGATATTTTCCAAAATTGAGACCTTCGTTTACGCCAATCATGAGGGCTTTACACAACTGAATGTGAGTGAAATGTCGGTTTCTTATTCCACGCAACGCTCAATGTGTGTGAAGGACAAGATCTGCATGCTCCAGATCGTCTCTTTGAATGGCAAATACGTCGATAATCTTATTGGTAAGACATTGCCAGAGGAGGCTGAAACCGTCTGCGATTATAATAATGTAATTTTCGATGATTCTGATATGATTGACATATCAGAAAATAAATCAAGGCCGAGCCTAAATGACGGACAAAAACTCATTCAATCACTCAACTTCGTTGCCGCAAGAATGTACTTCAAATACAAAGGCGACTTTAAAATGGTCAAACAATGCAACGACCTTATTCGCGGGAAAAAACTAATCGATGAAGTTACACAGTCGTCAATTGATACTCTCAAAGAAGAGTCCAGAGATAAGATATTTAGCATTTATCGTCTCTTTTTAAAGTTTGGCATCTCATACAACCCACTAATATCCATAATAAAGAAGTTAAACAAACAATAAAATATGAGCGAATACGAATTTGGAAAGTCAATCTCAACTGGAGAGTCCTTTAAATTCGACAAATCAGAAGGACTTAACAGGATACGAGTAGACTTGGTTTGGAAAGGCGAAGCAGATCTTGACGTTTGCGCCTTTCTTGTTGGTGACGATGGACTACTCAACCGCCGTGAGGATTTCGTCTTCTACAATTCAGAGAACAGGTGGCACCCATCATCTAAAGAGAATGTTGTAGAAGGCAAGTTAGAGCCTTTCGACATCCACATTCATCGGACGAAAAAGAATTGGAGAAAAATAACATTGCCAATCTCATCTGATTTATCCGTTATCGGATCTCCTGACGTCATAGGAGAAAAAGATGCAGACGAAGCCCATTGCGAGACAATGCACGTTGTACTGGATCGCGTAAGCCTCAATACGAGAGCAATTATCTTTTGTGGCGCCATATACAATGATCCAAACGATCGCATAATAACGTTCGGAGAGGTAAAAGAACCAGCAATCATTATTACTGATGAGGATACGAATGAGGTCCTTTGCAGATACGACATCAAAGATAATTTTGCCGAAGAGACTGCCCTCGAAGCAGGACAAATTATCATTTCAGATGAAGGAGAGTGGACTTTTGAGCCTTTAGGTAAAGGCTACACAGGTGGAATAAAAACACTTGCCACAATATACGGATGAAAAAAGAAGAAGAGACGGACAACTTTGACTTTAAAAAGCGCACTCGGTTTGAGTTCGACTTCGAGAAGGACAAAGGCATAACGAGCCAGCACCCAAACAAGGCTCGCAAGTTTACTTTTTCTTTGGTTGCTGTCTCTGCTGTCATTTTGGTGTCTTCTGTCGCACTTTTCATAACGAGCCATAGTCAACGTGACATTGTTGAAAGTGGAGATAGCAAGACAAGTCTCACAACAGTCGAAGAACCATTCAGCAAAAAAGCAAGTCCTGTTGTTACATCCGCTTTCCACTCTTATTCCATTCAAGATTCGTTGGATAGCTCCGCTTCCAACTCGGACGAGACAGTTCCGACCGCTGCCACCATTGCAGAATCAAATTACGATATTGAAGCCACAGCCCGCTCTGTCATCCAAGGTAAATTCGGCAATGGGCAAGAGCGACGCCAAAGGCTTGGAAGTAAATACAATGATGTGCAACGTCGCGTGAACGAGATACTTAGAAAATAATAAGCAAGCTGCGTCTCCTAACGCTTTCTCCACTCCTAAATCAAAACAACGCCGCCCGCATGAAAATGCGGGCGGCGTCCTTATTTAAAAGTCGCAAAGCTGCGACTCATTTCGCTTTTTAGAGCTTTGGACCAGCGGCAACGAGAGCCTTGCCAGCCTCGTTGGTCTGGTACTTGACGAAGTTCTTGATGAAGCGACCTGCGAGATCCTGTGCCTTAGCATCCCACTGGCTTGCGTCAGCGTAGGTGTCACGAGGATCGAGGATCTTAGGATCGACACCAGGAAGCTCGGTTGGAACTGCGAAGTTGAAGAGAGGGATCTGCTTCGTAGGAGCCTTGTCGATAGCACCGCTCAAGATAGCATCGATGATGCCACGGGTATCCTTGATGGAGATACGCTTGCCGGTACCATTCCAACCAGTGTTGACGAGGTAAGCCTTGGCGCCGCTCTTCTCCATCTTCTTGACGAGCTCCTCTGCGTACTTCGTTGGGTGAAGCTCGAGGAATGCCTGACCGAAGCAAGCGGAGAAGGTTGGGGTAGGCTCGGTGATGCCACGCTCGGTACCTGCGAGCTTAGCGGTGAAGCCGCTGAGGAAGTAGTACTTCGTCTGCTCGGGGGTGAGGATGGAAACTGGAGGAAGGACACCAAATGCATCAGCCGAGAGGAAGATGACCTGCTTTGCGGCAGGTGCGCTGGAACCTGGCTGAATGTTGTTGATGTGGTAGATAGGATAGGAGACGCGAGTGTTCTCTGTGGTGCTCTTGTCTGCGAAGTCAATCTTACCATTAGCGTCTACGGTGACGTTCTCGAGAAGAGCGTCGCGCTTGATAGCGTTGTAGATGTCAGGCTCATTCTCCTTGCTGAGGTTGATAACCTTAGCGTAGCAGCCGCCCTCGAGGTTGAAGACGCCCTCGTCATCCCAGCCGTGCTCGTCGTCGCCGATGAGCTTACGCTTTGGATCGGTAGAAAGGGTGGTCTTGCCAGTGCCAGAGAGACCGAAGAAGATTGCGGTGTTCTCGCCATTCATGTCGCAGTTAGCGGAGCAGTGCATGGAAGCGATGCCCTTGAGGGGGAGGTAGTAGTTCTGCATAGAGAACATGCCCTTCTTCATCTCGCCGCCGTACCATGTGTTAATGATAACCTGCTCACGGGTGGTGGTGTTGAACGCTACGCAAGTCTCAGAGTTGAGACCAAGCTCCTTGTAGTTCTCGACCTTTGCCTTAGATGCGTTGTAGATGACGAAGTTAGGCTCGAAGTTCTTGAGCTCCTCCTCCGTAGGACGGATGAACATGTTGGTAACGAAGTGAGCCTGCCATGCGACCTCGACGATGAAACGAACGGCGAGACGGGTTGCCTTGTTTGCACCGCAGAATGCGTCGACAACGTAGAGGTTCTTGTTAGAAAGCTCCTTCTTGGCAATCTCCTTGACGCTTGCCCATACGCTCTCAGACATAGGGTGGTTGTCGTTCTTGTAGGCCTCAGAAGTCCACCATACCTTGTCGTGTGACTGAGCGTCATCGACGATGTACTTGTCCTTAGGGGAACGACCAGTGAAGATACCGGTCATGACGTTTACTGCGCCAAGCTCGGTTACCTGACCCTTCTCGTAGCCCTCGAGGCCAGCCTTGGTCTCCTCCTTGAACAGCTCCTCGTAAGAGGGGTTGTAGGCGATCACCTTGGAACCGGTGATGCCGTACTTGGTCAAATCGATGTTTGCCATGTCTCTTGATTAATTTTTATTGTTAGTGCTTGTTTTGATTCAGCATTTCTTTCACGATGACGACAAGAACCTCACGTGAGCGTAATTTACTATCTTCCCGTGCGTTCTGCGTCACTCGCAACCGCAAAAGTAAGTAGTTTAGGCTAATTCCCAACATCCAATTAAAGATTTTTTTCGCTAATTGGCGCAATCACCCTTTAATAAGTAACTTCGCGCATCACGACGACAATGGAACAGCCTCAAAACAACAACTTTCCTCTCCTCAACCTTCCTTTCGCTGGCGACACGGCCACATGGGCTCTCATGACCCATGCTGGCGGCGCAACGTTCGAAGCTCATGGCCCTTACCAACGCCGCACAGCCCGCACCCGCACATCCATTCTCTCCCAATCCGGTCCACTCGACATCTCCGTACCCATCCGTACCGCGCACAACCTTATGTATCGCAACACACGGATAAACTACGATACCGATTGGGACAGGCAACTCATGTATGCACTACGCACCGCATACAATTCAACCCCCTTCTTCGAATATTTTGAGCAAGATTTCCATTCAGCGATATGCCGACATCACGAGTTCCTTTGGGACCTCAATATGGAGATTCTCAACCTCATAGCCTCTTCCGCAGGTCTTGATCTCACGTTTTCGGAGACGTCATCGTTCGCTCCCCCACAAGATGGCCAAATTGACCTACGGATCGCCATCGAGACCAAGTTTGCCCACAAGGCACACGACCTTTGCCAAGCTGTCCCATACTCTCAAATTTTCGGGCAGCCCTACACCAACCGCCCATTCACGCCTTGGCTCTCCATGCTCGACCTACTCTTCAACATGGGTCCCGAATGTCGCCTTGTCCTCAACTCCATGATTTCTAAGTAAATGCTCATTCCCGACAATATAGAGTCCAAACTCCGCTTCCATAAAATCCGAGAAGCAGTTGCCAACGCATGCCTCACCACAATCGGAAAGTCCCTCGCCGACGCAATGTCGTTCTCGACGTCCACCGACGACGTTCGACGCCTCACAGGTCAAGCTGCCGAGATGGCGCAAATCCTTGATTCTGAGGCCATTTTCCCTGCATCCGAGCTGCCCGACATCCGCGACGCTCTCGCCCGCATCCGTGTCGATGGTCTATACCTAAACGAGGAGGAACTCTCTTTCCTGAGAATAGCTCTGTCTCTATCAATCAGTGGAATAGATTTCTTCGAGACAGCCGAACCCGATGCTTACCCTCTCCTCAGAACGCTTTCACAAGGCTTAGCCCCCTACCCTCTCACAATTCAAGAGATTGACCGCATCCTCGGTCCCGATGGTCAAGTTCGCGACACAGCCTCCCCCACTCTCGCCAACATCCGCCAAGAAATTAAGGAGCAGGAAGTCGCTGCCTCCCGACGCCTCAACGCCATTATGCAACGCGCCCAGAAAATGGGACTTGTCGAGAGCGATGCCGCAATAAGCGTTCGCGACGGCATCCCCGTCATTCCGATTCCCGCAGCCAACAAGAGGATGCTCGATTGCGTCGTTGTTGACGAGTCGTCCACCGGGCGCACGGCTTTCGTCCTGCCGGCGGAGGTTGCTTCAATAAACTCACGTATTCGTGAACTGCATAATGACGAGCGACGTGAAATCATTCGGATTCTCAAAGACGTAGCGGCAAACATTCGCCCCTACGCCCCCGACATGATCCGTTCCATAGAGACGCTCGGCGAACTTGATTTCGTGCGTGGCAAAGCACTATATGCCAAGGAGATAGACGCCACTCTTCCAATTATCGACGACGAGCCTAATCTCTACCTCAGTGGCGCACGTCATCCCCTCCTCTTGGCGCAACTTGCCATGCAAGGCAAAAAAATCGTTCCCCTCAACATTGAGCTTAATGCCCCACAAAGTCGCATTCTCGTAATATCCGGTCCCAATGCCGGCGGCAAATCCGTTTGTCTTCAGACGGTCGGGCTTCTCCAGCTTATGCTCCAATGCGGTCTCCTCGTACCAGTCAATGAGGGTTCGAGGATGTGCGTCTTCAATAATCTTTTCATCGACATTGGCGATAACCAAAGCATTGAGAATGACCTGAGTACCTACTCCTCGCATCTCCTTGCCATGAAGAATTTCATGCGCAATGCCGACCCTCGCACCCTCATCCTCATCGACGAGTTCGGCACGGGAACTGAGCCTCTTATGGGTGGCGCTATTGCCGAAGCCGTCCTCGCCGAACTCAACCGCCTTGGAGCTTTTGGCGTACTCACGACTCACTACACCAACCTCAAGCATTTCGCCTCACAAACAGAAGGGCTCGTCAATGGTGCCATGTCGTTCGACACGCAACGCATCGAGCCAAAGTTCACACTCCACATCGGTCAACCAGGCAGCTCTTTCGCTTTCGAAATAGCTCACAAAATCGGCCTGCCAGAACGAATCCTTACCGAGGCTAAAGAGAAAATGGGACAGGAGAATGCCGACTACGACAAGAACCTCCGGCAAATTAACCGAGACAAGCACTACTGGGAGCAAAAACGACAAAACGTCAAGGAAAACGACAAGAAGCTCGCCGAGACACTTCAACGTTACAACGACATGCTCGAAGGCATAAAAGCCGAACGCAAGGAAATATTGTCCAAGGCGAAAGAAGAAGCCCGAGAGCTCATGGCAGAAGCCAACCGACGTATCGAGGCTACAATCAAAGAGATACGCGAGAGCCAAGCCGAAAAAGCAAAGACCAAAGAGGTTCGTCAGGAGCTCGACGAGTTCCGCAAGCAAGCCGAACAGCGTGACGACGAGGCAGACAAGGACATCGATCGCAAAATGGAACAAATCCGCCAACGGCAACTACGCCAAAAGCAACGTTCCAAGCAACAGACCGCAGCTCCCACGCAAGACAAGCCCCAAGAAGACAACACCCCTCTTGCGGTAGACGACTACGTCAGCATTGACGGCAACGCCTCTCGCATTGGGCAAATTCTCAGCATCAAAGGCACGTCCGCCCAAGTCGCAATGGGCAACATGTCGTCCACTCTCAAACTCGATCGATTAAAGCGCATAAGCAACACCGCAGCCCGCAAAGCCCAAGGCAAACCACTCGGCGGCATCGACTATTCCAATGTCGCATCGACAGTCCGCGAGAAGAAGCTCAACTTCTCAAGCGAGATCGATGTCCGTGGAATGCGAGCCGACGAAGCCCTCCAACGCGTCTCCAATTTTATGGATGAGGCACTGCTTTGCGAAGCCCCACAAGTCCGCATCCTCCACGGCAAAGGCAATGGCATCCTGCGCGAGCAAATCCGCAAACTTCTCCACACTCTCCCCTACGTCTCCGATTGTCGCGACGAGAATGTCCAGTTCGGTGGAGCAGGCATCACCGTAGCCGACCTTAATTAGGAATTTTAGACAAATTTATTTCACTCTTCATTTCAATATTTAAAGGAGAAGAAGTAAATTTGCATGACTTAATATCTGTCAAAATGACCGATGGTTTCGCAGAACTAAGCAATAGGCTTGACGAAGGCGTCGGTCGTCTAATTTCCAAGATCGAAGAGCTCAAATCACTTAACACCAAGCAGTCAGCTGAGATCAAGAGACTCACTGACGAATTGGAAGAGAGCCGCAAAGAAGCTGAAGCCTCACGTCGAGAACTTGAGTGCTGCAAGGTGGGAATGCTTATCAAGGAGAAACTCTCCAATGACGGCACCACCGATTACGACCAGGTCAAGAAGCAGATTAGTCAATTAGTGCGAGGAATCGACGAGTGCATAGCACTTCTCAAACAATAAGCAAAACAGCCAGCCGCATAACAATGGATGAGAGCAAAAGCATGATTCGCATTGAACTCAACCTCGGCGGTAAAGCCGTCACTCTTAATGTGCCAGCTGGCGAAGAAAACATGTTCAGGGCTGCCGCCCAATTCGTAGACAAGCGCGTCGAAGAATATAAGTCCTTCGTCGACTCATACGGGGCGAAAACAGGAGTTTCGATGGTAGCTCTCGAATTTTTGCTGGAAAAGTTGAGGCTGCAAAACGCAATGAACGACAGCTTACTGGCCAACAAGGTAAGCGAGATTGTCGGAAGAATAGACGAAGCCCTCGAAGATTAAGCATAAAAGCCACCCTTGACGCAAAGCCACGGACGGCAACAAAGCGAACCACGCACTGTAAGGCGGTCACGACGAGAACAAAAACTCGATTCAACGACCCCGTACGGTGCTTTATTTATATAATAACAACTATAACGAGATGGACATATTAACAATTTGCTTATGCGCTGGATGCCTTATCATAGGCGGCGTGGTGACATGGTTGCTGCTCACCACTGCCTTCAAAAAGCGAGCTACTAAAATCATCAGCGAGGCAGAGGCACAAGCAGAAGTCATAAAGAAAGACAAGATATTACAAGCCAAAGAGAAGTTCCTGGCAATGAAGACCGAGTGCGAGAAAGACATCAACTCCCGCACCCAAAAGATGACCGCCGCGGAGACCAAAGTCCGCCAACGCGAGCAACAAGTCAAAAGCAGTTACGACGAACTCCAAAAACGTCAGCACGAACTTCAATCCGCACAAGAAGACCTCGCCCGCCAAAAAGACATCGTCGCTCAGAAGCAAGAGGACGTCGATAAAGTCTACAAGCAGCAAATCGAGAAGCTCGAGCAGCTCTCCGGCATCTCAAGCGAGCAAGCTAAAGAGCAACTCGTCGAGAGCCTCAAGGCAGAAGCCAAGACCGACGCCATGTCCTACATCAACGACATCATGGACGAGGCAAAGATCAACGCCAACAAAGAGGCTAAAAAGATCGTCCTCCAGACCATCCAACGCGTCGCAACGGAAACGGCTATCGAAAACTCCGTAACCATCTTCCATATCGATTCTGACGAGATCAAAGGACGAATCATCGGTCGTGAGGGTCGCAACATTCGAGCCCTCGAAGCAGCCACCGGCGTCGAGATCATCGTCGATGACACTCCAGAGGCAATCGTCCTCTCCGCTTTCGACCCCATGCGCCGCGAGATTGCACGCCTTGCTCTCCACCAACTTGTCACCGACGGCCGCATCCACCCTGCACGCATCGAGGAAATCGTCAACAAGGTTCGTAAGCAAGTCGAAGAGGAGGTTATTGAGACAGGCAAGCGCACCACCATCGACCTCGGCGTCCATGGTCTCCACCCCGAGCTTATCAAGCTCGTTGGCAAGATGAAATATCGCTCTTCCTATGGTCAGAACTTGCTCCAGCACGCTCGCGAGACAGCAAATCTCTGCGCAGTCATGGCCTCGGAGCTTGGTCTCAACCCCAAAAAGGCAAAGAGGGCAGGTCTCCTTCACGATATCGGCAAGGTGAGCGACGAGGAACCAGAGCTCCCACACGCAATCCTCGGCATGAAACTTGCCGAGAAGTACAAGGAGAAACCTGAAATCTGCAACGCCATCGGTGCTCACCACGACGAGGTTGAGATGCAAACAATGCTTGCCCCCATCGTTCAGGTATGCGACGCCATCTCTGGCGCACGTCCAGGCGCACGTCGCGAGATCATCGAGGCCTACATCAAACGCCTCAACGATCTTGAGAACATGGCAATGTCCTATCCCGGCGTCATCAAGACCTACGCCATCCAAGCAGGCCGCGAGCTCCGCGTCATCGTCGGGGCGGAGAAGGTCAGCGACAAGCAGGCCGAGGAGATCTCCACAGACCTTGCAAAACGCATCCAGACCGAAATGACCTACCCCGGTCAAGTCAAAATCACGGTCATCCGCGAGACCCGCGCCGTCAGCTACGCCAAGTAATTAAGGCAAAAAACAAAGAACACCAATAACGATACGTCAATGGCACAGACTCCCGATTTCAAGTACGCCCCTATGTTCCAGATGGGCAAAGACGAGACACAATATCGTCTGCTCACCAAAGAGGGCGTCTCCACCGGCACCTTCGAAGGCAAAACCATCCTCAAGGTCTCTAAAGAGGCTCTCACGACCCTCGCTCAGCAGGCCTTCCACGATGTCGAGTTCATGCTCCGCCGTGAGCACAACCTCCAAGTTGCCAAGATTCTCTCCGACCCCGAGGCTTCCGAGAACGACAAATACGTCGCACTCCAATTCCTCCGTAACGCCGAGACCGCAGCCAAAGGAATCCTCCCCTTCTGCCAAGACACCGGCACAGCCATCATCCACGGCGAGAAAGGTCAACGCGTTTGGACCGACTTCGAGGATGAGGAAGCCCTCAGCCGCGGTGTCTACAACACCTTCACGCAAGACAATTTGCGCTACTCCCAAAACGCTCCTCTCAACATGTACGACGAGGTCAACACACGCTGCAACCTCCCCGCGCAAATTGACATCGAGGCAGTAGAGGGCGACGAGTATCGCTTCGTCATGGTAGCTAAGGGCGGTGGATCTGCCAACAAGACCTACTTCTACCCCATGACCAAGGCCACCATCCAAAACGAGGGTACTCTTCTCCCATTCCTCGTCGAGAAGATGAAGAGCCTCGGCACTGCGGCTTGCCCTCCTTACCACATCGCTTTCGTAATCGGAGGCACAAGCGCAGAGAAGAACCTTCTCACCGTCAAACTCGCCTCCATCAAGTACTACGATAGTCTTCCTACCACAGGCGATGAGACTGGCCGTGCTTTCCGCGACACCGACCTTGAGGCCAAACTCCTCAAAGAGGCCTACAAGATTGGACTCGGCGCACAGTTCGGCGGCAAGTATCTCGCACACGACATCCGCGTCATCCGCCTCCCTCGCCACGGTGCAAGCTGCCCCATCGGCATGGGCGTAAGCTGCTCTGCCGATCGCAACATCAAGGCAAAGATCAACAAGGATGGCGTATGGCTCGAGCAAATGGATGCCAACCCAAGCGAACTTATCCCTGAGGAGCTCCGCAAGCCAGGCGAAGGCACCAAGGGCATCGTTATCGACCTCGACAAGGGCATAGATGCTGTTCGCAAGGAACTCACCAAGTATCCTGTCAGCACCCGCGTCAACCTCAACGGCACGATCATCGTCGCTCGCGACATCGCTCATGCCAAGCTCAAAGCACGTCTTGACGCAGGCGAGGCAATGCCTGACTACTTCAAGAACCACCCGGTCCTCTACGCAGGTCCCGCTAAGACTCCGGCTGGCTATCCTTGTGGCAGCATGGGTCCGACCACAGCAAACCGTATGGATCCCTACGTTGATGAGTTCCAAGCCAACGGAGCAAGCCTTGTCATGATCGCCAAAGGCAACCGCGGTCAAGAAGTCACCGACGCATGCAAGAAACATGGCGGTTTCTACCTCGGCACCATCGGCGGCGTAGCTGCTGTCCTCTCCCAAAGCTCCATCAAGAGCATCGAGTGCGTTGAGTATCCCGAGCTCGGCATGGAGGCCATTTGGAAGATACGTGTCGAAGACTTCCCTGCATTCATCCTTGTAGACGATAAGGGCAATGACTTCTTCAAGCAACTGAAGCCTTGCACCCTTTGCAAGTAAAATGGCGCAAGTCACCACCCATAAAGGCAACCACGGCGAAAGCCAAGGTTGCCTTTACTTTCAAAAGCCAACTATCCGATAGCTAACACCCCTTGTAACAAACACATCCACACTTTTTATCCATCATTGAATGCATCAAAAAGAGAAGTTTTACGCCAAAGGTTGCTATCTTTGTAGGCATATAAATGCGCAACGCAAAATCTCAAATAATTCAAAATAATCGATAATGAGCAAGAGTGCACTTCAGATTGAGCGCAGCAAATACGCTCCGAAGATGCCGGCGTCCATCGTCGGCGCCACACGTCTGGCCGAGGGTAAGGCTACGACCTCCGTCGCCGATCAGGACGACATCAAAAAACTCTTCCCCAACACCTACGGCATGCCCATCGTTACCTTCGAGAAGGGCGACAAGGCTGCTCAAAGCGAGCCTTTCAATGTAGGCGTCATCCTCTCTGGCGGTCAAGCTCCTGGCGGCCACAACGTCATCTCCGGTATCTTCGACGGCATCAAGTCCCTCAATAAGGACAGCAAGCTCTACGGCTTCCTCGGCGGTCCTTCTGGTCTCGTCGATCACAAGTACATCGAGCTGACCTCTGACATCATCGACGAGTACCGCAACACCGGTGGCTTCGACATCATCGGCTCCGGTCGTACCAAGCTCGAGGAGACCGAGCAGTTCGACAAGGGTCTCGAGATCTGCAAAGAGCTCGGCATCAAGGCCATCGTCATCATCGGTGGTGACGACTCCAACACCAACGCTTGCGTCCTCGCAGAGTACTACCTCGCAAAGAAGACCGGCGTCCAGGTAATCGGCTGCCCCAAGACCATCGACGGCGACCTCAAGAACGAGATGATCGAGACCTCCTTCGGTTTCGACACCGCAACCAAGGTCTACTCCGAGGTCATCGGCAACATCGAGCGCGACGCCAACTCCGCTAAGAAGTATTGGCACTTCATCAAGCTCATGGGCCGTTCCGCAAGCCACGTCACCCTCGAGTGCGCACTCCAGACCCAACCTAACATCACCCTCATCGGTGAGGAGGTTGAGGCAAAGCAGCAGACCCTCGACGACATCGTTACCTACATCGCAGAGGCTGTCGCCGCTCGCGCTGCTAAGGGCTGCAACTTCGGCACCGTACTCGTTCCCGAAGGTCTCATCGAGTTCATCCCTGCCATCAAGAAACTCATCTCCGAGCTCAACGATATGCTCGCTGCCAACCAGGCCGAGTTCGACAAAGTCGCTGACGACCAAAAGATCGACTACGTTGTCAAGCACCTCAGCGCTGCCAATGCTGCCATCTTCGAGAGCCTCCCAGCAGGCGTATCTCGCCAGCTCGCACTCGAGCGCGACCCTCACGGCAACGTCCAAGTCTCCCTCATCGAGACCGAGCAGCTCCTCGCCGACATGGTTGGCAAGAAACTCGCCGCTTGGAAGAAGGAGGGCAAGTACGTCGGCAAGTTCGCTACCCAGCACCACTTCTTCGGCTACGAAGGTCGCTGCGCAGCTCCTTCCAACTTCGACGCTGACTACTGCTACTCTCTCGGTCGCGTAGCCTCCCTCCTCATCGCATCTGGCAAGACTGGCTACATGAGCTCCGTACGCAACACCACCAAGCCAGCCGCAGAGTGGCTCGCAGGTGGCATCCCCATCACCGCCATGATGAACATGGAGAAGCGTAATGGCAAGATGAAACCTGTCATCCAGAAGGCTCTCGTCAAGCTCGATGGTGGTCCTTTCAAATTCTTCGCTGCAAACCGCGAGAAGTGGGCCATCGAGACCGACTACGTCTATCCCGGTCCAATCCAGTACTTCGGTCCCTCCGATGTCTGCGACCAGCCCAGCAAGACTCTCCAGCTCGAGCAGAAATAATAAACGCTTAAGCGCAACTTGAATAACGCTCGCCCTGGTTTCATTACAAAAACCAGGGCGAGCTTTCTATATCCGCCCAACTTGCCAAATGAAAGATTTCGCCGCAATCGATTTTGAGACAGCCAACCAGCACAGGTCAAGTGTCTGTAGCGTCGGCATCGTCATTGTCCGTAATGGCATGATTGTTGACAGTTTCTACAGCCTCATCTCACCACGTCCATTCTTCTTCACGTCCTTCACGACTAATGTCCACGGACTTACTGAAGACGATGTGCAAGATGCGCCACAATTCCCTGAAGTGTGGCATACCATCGCACCAAAACTTTACGGTCTCACTCTCGTCGCACACAACAGCCCCTTCGACGAGAGTTGCCTCAAAGCGGCTTTTGCGTCATATGACATGCCATACCCCGACTACAAATTCCTCTGCACTTGCCGAGCGTCTCGAAAAGTTTTCGGCAGCGAACTGCCCAACCACCAGCTTCACACCGTCGCAGCACGATGCGGATTCGACCTCACACAACACCATAATGCTCTCGCCGATGCCGAAGCTTGCGCTGCCATAGCAATTAAAATTCTATAACTTCCATTGAACGACATAGCCTCTACGTCTCTCTAAAATATTGACTACCTTTGCTATATAAGAGCCATCAAGTAGGATGAAGAACCTATTCCAACGCATAGTCTCAGGCACCAAGAGTAAGGATTTCCGCACATTCCTGCTCTTCTTGTTGCTGTCCATCCTAATTTGGCATATCGAAAAACTCCGACAAACTTACACAGTCACCACCCGACTCGAGATTGTCTGCGTCGACGTTCCGCAAGGCTACATTACAGACCCCCAACTCAACAAAACGATAACTACCACTCTTGAGAGCAACGGCTTCAGCCTCCTCAAGATGTACCTCACTGACTGCCGCAAAATAAAAGTCCCTCTCAAACCACTCCGCCGCCTATCCACAGGCGGTAACATGTGGGCAATATATGTTCCCCGCCGACTTGCTGGGCAAAAGACTGGGCTACCAGAGTCAATCAAAATAGTTGACGTGCTCACGGACACTGTTATGATTCCACTCCTCACTGTATACCAACGCAAGCTCCCCGTCATCGTTCGTGACAATATAGCGTTGGCTCCACAGCGCACCCTATCCGCTCCACGAAAGGTGACACCCGACAGCATCATTGTCACTGCAACAAGCAACATTCTCGACACAATGGTCGCAGTCCCAACCCAAATACAGCAGCCAATAACGATCTCGGATACGACCATAACAGAGCTTAACCTCATCCTCCCTGAAACGGCTTCCGCCAACGCCGACAAAGTATCCATCGAATACGATGTTGAGCCATACACTGAAAAACGCATATCAGTCCCAATCGTAGGCATGAATATCCCAAGCGGCTACACTTGCAAGATATTTCCTCCTTCCGCAAAACTCACGTTCAACGTCGGTCTCAGCAAATTCGAAAGTGCAAATGAGAAGGCTTTCAAAGTAACAGCCAACTTCAAGCACGTCAAGCCAGGTGGCAAGGACTCCCGTATAAGGCTAAACATCACCACCTCTCCAGACTACATTCAGAACATAACATACTCCCCATCGTTCGCCGAGTTCATCCTCGAAAAAGAAAAATAAAGAAAAGCCCATGTTAAAAGTAGGACTCACAGGAGGTATCGGCTCTGGCAAGACAACCATCGCACAAACTTTCGCCACAATTGGCGTCAAAATATACAACTGCGACCAAGCAGCGCATCGTCTTACAGACTCTGACCCTGTAATCATTAATGGTCTAAAGTCAATGTTCGGCACGGATATTTACCAAGACGGACAGCTCAACCGCAAGGCATTAGCTTCCATTATCTTCAATGACAAAGATGCCCTGTCCAAGGTCAACGCACTCATCCATCCTCGCGTAACCTACGATTTCAACCTATGGTGCGACAATCGTAAATCAGAAGGAGACAAATACATCATCTGCGAGACAGCCATCCTATTCGAGTGCGGCATGGACAAACTTATGGACAAGACCATCCTTGCAAGTCTCCCCACGGAAATGCGCATAGAAAGAGCCATGGCTCGCGACTCTGCCAACCGAGAACAAATAGCGGCAAGAATCCGCAACCAGTCAAATAGCAATTTCGAGCAAAAGGCAGATTTCGTTATTGTTCCAGATGACAAACATTTCATTCTGCCCCATATTTTAGAAATCAACAACCTGCTGAACCGACAATAGCCACACATGCTTAGTCTTTTAAACATAGTAGCTATATTCTTCCTCATCCGCTTCATTGTCAACATCTTCAGCGGAGGAAGTAGTAACGCATCCAATAATACCAGAGGCTATTCCAATAGTCAAGCCATCTTTCGCGAAGCCCTTCTAAAAGTCATGGCGGCAGCCATGAAAGCCGATGGACGTGTAGTCAAAGCGGAGCTGGACATCGTCAAGTCAGTCCTCGTAAGACAGTTCGGCGAAGAAGAGGCAAGAGTCGCCCTCTTGGAGCTCCGCGACATCCTGCGCACCAACTTCGACGCCCGCACGGCAGCCATGAACATTGGCTCTCTTCTCTCCTACGCCGACCGTCTCCGCATCGCCGAAATCCTTTGCCAAATCGCTGAAGCCGACGGCATTATCACTGAGTCTGAAGTCCAGACCGTAGTGACCCTCTCCTACTACATGGGACTCTCTTCCGTCGACACTCAACGCATATCCGCTCGTCTTCACGTCAACGGCGGCGAACGCTACAGCTATGACAGAAGTGATCACTACAGCAGCAGCGGTTCGTACACCAGTAACGCTACAAACGCCTACAAGACGCTCGGCATCACCTCCGACGCCACAAACGCCGAAGTCAAAGAGGCATACAGAACCCTGGTGAAGAAATACCATCCCGACAAATACGCCACCCAGGGTGCTGATGCGCAAGCCAAGGCCGAACAAAAGTTCAAAGAGGTGCAAGAAGCCTACGAGACAATCAAGAAGGCAAGGGGGCTCTAACCCCCTACACTATTTTCACGTGGCTGCTCAAACTCGTACGCTCTACAATTATCTGTGTACGTATTTTTTCCTTCAGCTCTTCCACATGGCTTATTATGCCTACCCTCTTGCCACTTTCGTGGAGCCGCTCCAAAACGTCCACTACGTTCGATAGATAATCTTCATCGAGCGTTCCGAATCCCTCGTCGATAAACAGAATATCAGGCGCAGACATATTTCCGCCAGACATCGTCGACAATCCAAGAGCCAACGCCAAGGAGACAACAAAGCTCTCACCGCCCGACAAGTTCGCAGGCAACTGCAAACTGTTACAACTTAATGAGTCTCGGATAGCGATTCCCAAGCCTTGCCCATAACATTCCAACTTGAACCTTGCACCTGTAAGTTTTCGCAAGTGCTCATTGGCATAGTGTAGCAACTCCTTCATCAATAGTCGCAACGCCATACCACGAAATCTCTTGCCCGCAGCATCGCCCATGAAGTCATTGAGGCGACTCCACAACTCGCACTCTTTTTGCGCCTTTTCTAACTCTTCCTTTATCTCCTCACATTTTTTCTTACTGACTTCATTGGTATTCATTATCTGAGTCAATCTTCCCAAATCCACATTTCTGCCGGTCAAGAGGCTTTGCAACTCCAGTACCTTATTTTTAAGAGTATCTATCGTTTCATTATCAGAGATTGAAGGCTTGCATTCTTCAAGTTTACCCATCTCTTCAATTGCGACTCTCAAGCTCTCTTTGCGAATCTCTTTATCCTTATCTGCCTTATTTACTTCATTCCTAATGTCTTGTATAGCGTTCTCTCCATATGCGTCCTTAAGGCTTTTCACCTCATTTTCATCAAGGTTCCCCACCTTGTTTTCCTTATCCTCTGTCGCTTCTTTAACCTCAACACGCAACGCCTCCACAGCTTCACGCCACCTCTTGAAACCGCCAAGCAATTCCGACCATATCGCCACAATGTTCTCTTTCGTGGCCACCGCCGTTACTGTAATGTTCGCCCAACTTTGATTTTGCATCATAGCAAGCAATTCTCCCCTTTTCTCCTTAGCTTCTTCAATTTCCTTTGCTAAAGTGTCTGACCTTAAAAGAATCTCCTTTTTGTTGTTCTCGTTTTCAGTCAGCTTTTCATAGTCACTCTTCAAACGCTCCCCTATCTCTTTCACCCTATCTCGCTCAACGCCATCTTTATAGGTCACTTTTGCCAACAGCTCCTCCCATTTTTCTTTGTTCGCCTCTTCATAGTGCTTCTTGCTCGCCTCAAAGTTCTTCAAGTTTGCCTTATTCTCAATATGCTCATTTTGCAACTTTAAGAACTTAGGCTGCTTATCTTCATTATAGATCTGATTAGCAACTTCCCACTCTTTCCGCACTCTTTCCGCCGACGTTCTTAATCGGGACAGTTCTTCATTCTGACTACTCAAGTCCATTCTTTCCCCTTCGAACTCAGCAACTAAATCTTTAATGTCCTTTTCCTTAACCGACAGTGGCAGTTCTCTTCCGCATTTGGCAACCGCAGCTTGAACATCTAATACCTTTTTTTCATACGCCTCCTTTGCCTCTTTCTCTTGCTTTTCCGCAATATTCAATTGATTGTCAGCATTTTGCTTATTAATAAGAGCTGTATTATAAGCATCTAATGCTCTTTTAGCAATCTCTTGTTTCTCCTTCTTTGCCGCCTCTTTTTCGCATAATAGTCTGTCGAAACCGTCACCATGCTCATCTGCGCCATTAAACACGCCCCCACACACTGGGCACGTTTCACCAACTTTCAGTTTACGGATCAACTGCCTGGCATTGCTCACTTTCTGGGCAATGTCATCATATTCGTCTTCTGCCTGTTTGCTCTCTTCTCTCTTCTCTTCTTTTACTTTCTCCTTCTCTTTCAAGTCACTTTCCGCCGACGCTTTTCTCTTCTTACCTTCCTCAAATTCACTCTTTTTTTCTTCCCAATCGCCCAACCACCTACCGAGCAATTCAAGTCCATTCTTAGCATTTCCTATGTTGTTAACCTTCTCCGTCAATTTCAGTTTCTCCCTCTCCTGGACTTTCCCGTTTATATCCTCAAATTCTTTTTGTTTCGCATCACATATGCTCTTCAATTCTTTAAGCTCTCTTTCTGCTCTTTCTACGTTAACTTCCTGCTTTTCAATCGCTTGAGTTAATCGAGCAATCTCATTTTTATACTTTACAATATCACTGTCGTTTGAGACAATGGCTCTTACGTCCTCTTGCAACAGGTCATAATCCTCCCTCAACATCGTTGCGTATGGTTGTAACTCATTGAGTTTCTTATCGATAACATCAAGTTCCGTCTTCCATTTTTTCAATTCTTCCTCCCTGTATTTCAATGAGTTACATGCGTTCTCATACTTTTCTTTATAAAATTCGTTCTGGCTCTCCGTTTCTTTCTTTCTTTTCTCTTTTTCTTCCAAAGTCTTGATTGCCTCACGCAAGTCGACACTCTTATCCCAAAGGTCCAAAACTCCTTTGTTTGCAACCATCCTCTCTGATGCCAATATAGCGTCGGCTTCCTCCACCCCTTTTTTCGCATTCTCTACTTTCTCTTCAATCTCCTTAAACTTCTCCAACCATTGCAACTTCTCTTCTTCTTGCTTTTTCTCTTTTTCAAGGTTTTCCACCTCACTATTTATAGCCCCAATTTCTTCAACCAACTTCTTCTCATCGTCTTCTGTCAGCAAATCAACATTCCCTATTTTATCCTTAATAAGTTTTACAACATCAGATTTTTCTTTACACGTTGCCTGAACAGCCTTCCCCACACGAGTGTATATGTCAGTTCCCATTATCTTCTCCAAGATTCCAGATTTGTCTTCATCCCTGCTTTTCAAGAACTCCGTGAATTTTCCTTGCGCAAGCAACGTAGTTCTTGTAAATTGCTGGAAATCAAGACCTGCAGCCCTCGTTAATTCGTCCGCCACCTCACCTTTCTTTGACAATGTCACAACTTTACCCTCTTTTACGAAAGTCACGGTCCAGTCTATGTCTTTAAAATTTCGAACTTTCTTCCTTCGCTCAGCAACCCATTCTGCTTTATACTCCTTTCCCTCTACGCTCTCAAAATGGAGTACAACACTCGCCATGTCGGCACCTCGCCGTACCAAACGAATCGTATCATCTGTCTTTACTTTTTTATCATAGTCGCCATTGTCTTCAATTACGCCATCCTCCTTATTAGCCTCCGAGAATCTCGACGTCTTGTTATACAACGCTATTGTTATCGCATCCAATATTGTAGTCTTTCCCGAGCCCGTTGCCCCACATATCAAGAATAGTGGACTATCAACAAGCGGTGATGCGGTAAAGTCTATCTCGGCATTCTCTATCGATGCCAAGTTTTTGATGTAAAGTTTTAAGATTCTCATTTTCTATTTGTTACGTTCGTTTGCTACTACCTCTTTCAATATCTTCAACAAGTCGTCGTCCATCTTGTTGTTGTTTATTTCTTCCCAGGCCATGCAAGCCACGTCGACAGGATCCATCTCCTTCAATTCATTTATTTGGAAACCTCCGACCTCGACCTGCTCGCTGGTCTGGTTCTGCCACGTGCGCTTTATGTAGCAGAACCTGCATTTTTTACCTTTGACCGCCTCTGCCACTTTGTACGTCACGTCAGATGGGAGAAAATCATTTACCACGACGTTCAACCGCACATAGCAATCCTCATCATCGGTCAATCTTCCCAATTCTTCCATCGCACTGTCGAAGTCTGCAGCTGCTTTCGGTATGGTCCTCATACGACGCAATGGCTCTATCTTAATAGTCCGCACGTCCGGCATGATCCCTCGCTCCAGCTCCACAATATCCACCCCATGCGGATATTGCTCATCAAATGACACAGCCACAGGCGTTCCACAATATCTCGCCTTCCCCTCACTCTCCTTTATTGTCTGTGGGCAATGTATATGCCCAAGCGCCAAGTAGTCGTATTCATTCCCAAATTTCTCTACATTTTCAAAATCCATTCCTCCTACTCCGTCTTCATGCCCTTTGACATCCGAACCTGCCACAGCCGCATGAGCCATATACACCACTGGCATGTTCCCCGTACGCACTCTGCGCACCTCGTCATCTATTGCTGAAAACAAATCCGACGTGTCGATAATCCTTGGGCTAAAGAATGGCACAGCAGCTACAACAACCTTATTTCCAACGACATATACATATTTCCTAATCTCCTCGGCACTCGTTGCCACAACTCCGACCACATGTACTTTATGACGTCTCCAAAGTTCGCTATCGCTTTCCAGACGCATTGCGCTGTCGTGGTTGCCTGCCGTAACAAACACCTCCATCTGTGGCGCACGACTGCATACGTCCAACATTCCGTCTGTGAAGACCTTTACAGCCGATGCCGATGGCGATGGCACGTTATATACGTCGCCCGACACTACCATCACGTCCGGCTGTTCCGTTTCTACAATTTCTGCCAATTGATTGAGAAAGTGACGTCCCTCGTCAAAACGGTCATAGTTAAAAAAAGTCTGACCAAGGTGCCAATCGCTGGTATGAAGTACTTTAACCATATGGCATTACTTATTGGTGTTCAACACATTGACAAAAGACTCTGGCAGACAGATATTAGCTACTCCACGAGCCTCCGCAAATAGAACAGCTATCTCTCTTTCGTCAAATCCTGCTATTCCACACCCAATCTTTGTGACATAGAAAAACAAGTCTTTCCGCTCCGTTGCGAAGGCAATAAACTCTTCAACGTATGGCCTTATTGTTTCAACACCTCCCTGCATTGTCGGTATCGCATAACTATTGCCTTGCAAACCAACACCTTGCCCCTTTACCGCACCAAACAATCTGACCGCAGTCCTTGCAGCTCCGCCCCCATGCTTACCCGCCAAGTTGCTTCCGAAGACAAATATCTCGTCCTCTTCAACGTGCGTAATGTTATCAGGTGTAAATTGTGGGCGTTCCTTACCGTTATAAATTCTCTTCTCCATAGTTGATGTTTTTAAACATTTTATTGACTTCGAAGATAAGAATATTTACCGCCCACCTCGCTTGCCACAATGCACATTTCTCATACGTGTACAACAAAAAAGACGAGCTATAAAGCTCGCCTTTCGTGCTGCAGTGGGAGGTGAAGGATTCGAACCTACGAAGCCGAAGCAGCAGATTTACAGTCTGTCCCATTTGACCACTCTGGAAACCTCCCGATTGCGAGTGCAAAAGTAGTACATACTTTTTTCATATCCAAGCCTAATGGTAAAATAAAATCGATGTCGAACTCACCAAAACAGGCACGACTTTTGATACTGCAGTACAAAAGTCATACTTTTGCTGCCAATAAACACTTTACACTTTATAATGAAGACCCAAGTCCTTCCACTGGCCGTGGCTGCGCTCATTGCCACCAGCTGCGCCCCCAACAAGGTTACAACACCTTCTATCTCAGGCAAATGGCACATTGCCCAAGCCTACGGACTCGCCACCACCAACGCTGAAGAGGAGCCTTTCATCGCTTTCGAGGACTCCGGCAAGGTCTACGGCAACGCCTCAATCAACAATTTCTTCGGCTCCTACAATCAAGACGGCGCAAACCTCTCACTTTCCAACATCGGCATGACAATGCGCCTCGGTCAAAGCCCTGAAATAGAGCAAGCCATAAATAAGGCTCTCGACAAAGCATCCAAAGTATCAGTCAATGGTGACAGCGCAACAATATTCGACGCTCACGGCAAGACGGCTCTCGTTCTTGTACGTCAAGAGCAACCATCCCTAATTGGCGACTGGCTCATTGCCAATGCTTTCGGATATCAGACTTCCGAGGCAAGCGACACGGCTTTCGTCTCCTTTGCGGCAGACGGGGTAGCCAATGGTTGCACCGGCGCAAATTCCTTTACTGCCAACTACACCTCCAACGCCACCACCATCTCGTTTTCCGCAATCGGCTCCACCAAAATGGCAGCTGGTCCTTATCGCGAAACAGAGCAAGCCGTTTTCCGTGCCTTAGAATCTGCTAAGAGCTACACGATAGAGGGCAATACAGCCTCCGTCGCAGACTCGACAGGTGCCATCATACTGACTCTCATCCGCAAGTAAGAAGACATATTCACATAAAAAGGGAGCCCTCATCTATATCGGACGGGGGCTCCTCATTTTATGTTAGCTTATTAGAGCTTCTTGACCTCCTGCCAAAGGACTTCCATGTCGTCTATTGACAAGTCTGTTATGGCTACTCCTCGGTCCTTCGCCCCTTGCTCAATGTGGTTGAATCTCTTTATGAATTTCTTGTTCGTCCGCTCTAAGGCGTTCTCGGGATTTATCCCATACAGCCGCGCTATGTTCACGACTGAGAACAACAAGTCGCCCATTTCAGCTTCCATCCTGTCGTTGTCACCATTCTCGACTTCAGCCTTAAATTCGGTTGCCTCTTCTTTTACTTTCTCCCACGCCTCAGACGGTTCTTTCCAATCGAAACCCACACCTCGCGCCTTCCCTTGAATCCTGTACGCCTTAATCAATGCAGGCAAGGCATCTGGCACACCGCTCAACACTGATTTGTTTCCATCCTTCTCCTTGAGCTTCAACTTCTCCCAATTCGCCAACACGCTCTCTTGGCCGTCTGCTTTCTCGCTGCCAAACACATGCGGATGACGATATACCAGCTTGTCGCACAACGAGTTCACTACATCAGCAAATTCGAACTCACCTCTCTCTTTCGCTATCAGAGAGTAGAACGCTATGTGGAGGAACACGTCGCCCAACTCCTTTTTCACGTTCATCACATCCTCGTCAGCCAATGCCTGCGCCAGTTCGAAAACCTCTTCAATCGTCAATGTCCTGAGCGACTGCCACGTCTGTTTCTTGTCCCAAGGGCACTCCTTACGAAGCTTGCCAAGTATGTAAAAGAAGCGAGAGAGGCTATCCTCAGTCTGCTTGGGCAGTTTCTCTTGCCCATCTATATTCTTGTCGTCCATATATCTTATTTTAACGTGCACCATGTCTCACACGGCGCTTCCTTTGTAAAAATAGTTGTAGATTTGTCTTGCCGTACATGGCATCGCCACTTTTAGCACATATTGACAATTTGAGCGACAACATAATCGAGAAGCTCATCCCCCTTGACGGGGTGGACCTCGTTGAGTTCTGTGGAGCCAACAACTCCAACATCGGTCTCTTGCGGCACGGTTGCCCGCAAGTCAACATCACCCTGCGCGGCGCATGGGTAAAGGTAACTGGCGACTCTTCTGCCGTAGCCAATTTTGATAACAAGTTTCAAAGCCTCCTCGCCTACTACCGCGAACACAACACACTTCCCTCAACCATTGTCGAAGCCGTTCTGGCAGGACGACGAGTGACTGTCCTCCCCTCCGACGCAACAATCATAACTTACACCGTCGACGGACGGCCCGTCAAGGCGCGTGGTCTCAACCAACAAAGGCTCGTCGAAGCGATGGCGGAATGCGACATGGCATTCGCCGTGGGTCCCGCAGGCTCGGGCAAAACGTACCTCGCCATAGCATTAGCGGTGAGCGCGCTCAAGTCTCGCCAAGTCCGCAAGATAATACTCAGTCGTCCAGCCGTTGAGGCAGGCGAGAAACTGGGCTTCCTGCCAGGCGACATGAAAGAGAAAATAGACCCCTACCTCCAACCTCTATACGATGCGCTTGGCGACATGCTCCCATCCGCCAAACTAAATGAGATGATGGAGGACGGAACAATCGAGATTGCCCCTCTCGCTTTCATGCGCGGACGCACGCTGTCCAATGCTTTCGTAATCCTCGACGAGGCGCAAAACGCCACCATGCCACAAATCAAAATGTTCCTCACGCGCATGGGCGTCAACGCCAAATTCATCATAACAGGCGACCCTTCACAGGTAGACCTCCCCGACGGTTCCCGAAACGGGCTCATGCGCACGTGCGAAATCCTTGACGGGCTCGACGGCATCCGTATAATACGCTTCGGGCAGGAAGACATTGTCCGCCACCAGCTTGTCCAACGAATTGTCAAGGCTTTTGACAAAGCGGACAAGGGCGGTCGCCACGGAATTGAAGAAAAAGAACAAACCCAAAATAAAAAGCAATGAGCACAGCAGTAACAACCACAGAGTTCCATCTGCCTGGCCAGAAAAGCCTCTACCACGGCAAGGTACGCGACGTCTACAACATCAACGACAAGCTTCTCGCCATGGTGGTGACCGACCGCATCTCTGCCTTCGACGTCATCCTTCCCAAAGGCATTCCCTACAAGGGACAAGTCCTCAACCAGATTGCCGCTAAGTTCCTCGACGCGACAAAGGACATAATCCCCAACTGGAAGGTCGCCACCCCCGACCCAATGGTCACCATCGGCAAGAAGTGCCAACCTTTTAAGGTCGAGGTTATCATCCGCGGCTACATTACCGGCTCCGCATGGCGCGACTATAAGGCTGGAGCGCGTGAGATCTGCGGTGTCAAGCTGCCAGAGGGTCTCCGCGAGAACCAAAAGTTCGCAGAACCCATCATCACCCCGACCACCAAAGCCGACGAGGGTCACGACCTCAACATCTCTCGCGAGGAGATCATTGCTAAAGGCATTGTCTCAAAGGAGGATTGGGAGAAAATCGAGAACTACACCCGTCAGCTCTTCGCCCGCGGCACCGAAATCGCCGCAAAGCGCGGTCTCATCCTTGTCGACACGAAATACGAGTTCGGCAAGCTTGATGGCGAGATCATACTTATCGACGAGATCCACACGCCGGACTCATCTCGCTACTTCTACGCCGATGGCTACCAAGAGCGTTTTGAGAAAGGCGAGGCGCAGCGTCAACTCTCCAAAGAGTTCGTCCGCCAATGGCTCATCGACAACAACTTCATGGGTCAGAGGGGGCAGGTCATGCCCGAGATGACCGACCAGAAGGTTCAGGAAATATCCGACCGCTACATTGAGCTCTACGAGCATATCACTGGTGAGAAGTTCATCAAAGACGAGTCTAAGGACACGGCCGCTCGTATTGAGCGTCACCTGAAGCTCTTCCTCGAGCAGGAGTAAGCTACTATTGCCCAATTACATACCGAAAGGGGGCGCATCTAAAAGATGCGCCCCCCTTATTTGTGTATTGGGTTATGTGGCGGCTCACCACTTCTCGTCATGGATTTTCTCCCATGGCAACCTGTCATCAGTATAAGGTTTATGGCTCTCGGCTGGATGACCAATGGCGATAATTGCCACAGGCTCGTAGTCCTCACTCGGGACGTTCAACAACTTCCCGACGACCTCCTTAGCCATCGTTCCGTCTTCCAAACCACGCCCACGCAGCTGCACCCATGTCGCACCAAGTCCGAGGTCTGCTGCCTGAAGCAAAAGGAACGAGCATGCTATTGACGCATCCTCGAGCCAGATGTCCGTAGTGGCCTTGTTGCCAAAGACCACGATTGCCAACGTCGCGCCACTCACAAAAGCTGCGCCGTGTTGCTTGCACTGCGACAAAGCCTCTATTGTCTTCTTGTCCTGGATAAAGGCGAACTCCCAAGACTTACAATTTTTGGATGTTGGAGAAGAGAGTGCTGCACGCTTCAGTTGAAGGATATCCTCCGCACTTACAGGCTCCGTTGTAAACTTTCTGCAACTACGCCTCTCAGATATAAGTTGCGCTAAGCTATTCATAATTATGCTGTTTTACGTTTTTTCATGAATTTCTTGATGACAAAGAAAGCGATGACAGCCAAGATGACGACACCGCATACAATCTTCAGCTCGTCGTTGTACTTCGTCACCGTCGCAAGCATCTCCTCCTCAGGCATGACCGACGCAAGTAAGTAGCCAGCAGTCGCAAGCACCGCATTCCATACTCCTGCGCCCAATGTAGTGAAAAACAAGAACTTGCCAATATGCATTTTTACAAGACCGGCTGGAATAGATATCAATTGGCGAATGGCAGGAATAAGCCTTCCCACGAATGTCGACACGGCACCATGCTTCTCAAAGAACTTCTCCGCAGTCTCGACCTTCTCTCGGTCAAGAAGGCACGCATGTCCAAACTTGCTGTCCGCAAACTTGTAAATCACGAGCCTTCCCAGCGTGCGCGCCAAAACGTAGTTGATAATGGCACCAAGATCCGCACCTATCGTCGCAAAAAGAACAACAAGGAAAACATTCATATCGGGCGAAGTCGCAGCCCTGTAGGCAGCTGGCGGCACAACGATCTCCGATGGGAAAGGAATAAAAGAACTCTCGATGGTCATTAATAGCGTGATTGTCCAATAATTCAGATGGTCAAGGCACCACGCTATGAAACTGAAATCTTCCACTTTGTGTTTAATATTGATATGTTGGCGAAGATAATCACTATCTCCCAATATTTATATACCTTTATCGCATGGAATATGCCCACTACGCAGCAATCGACATCGGTTCCAACGCCGTCCGCCTCCTAATCAAGAGGCTCGACGACGATGCTACTGGTCGTTTTTCAAAGGACACGATGATGCGCGTCCCCCTACGACTGGGGCAAGACGTGTTCACCAAGGGACGTGTCGGGCAGAAGAAGTTGCGCAACCTTGTCGACCTCATGCGCGCTTTCCTGATTGTCATGAAGATATATGACATCAAGCCTGCCAACCGACGCATCTGCGCCACATGCGCACTTCGCGAGGCGGCGAACTCGGCAGATGTGGTCACGGCAATCAAAGAAGCGACCGACCTCGACGTGGAGATCATTTCGGGGCAGGAAGAGGCGGGCATCGTATGCGGCCTAAGCTCTCCATCAGACAAGCGCAAGCTCGTCTACGTCGATGTCGGCGGTGGCAGTACCGAGGTCAGCATCCTCTGTGGAGGGAAACTCTTCGGCAGGAAGTCCTACCCCATCGGAACCGTCAAGATGATCAACAGCGTCGAGCCCGACGACTGGAAAGGTAGGTTGGTCGCAGACCTTCGCAGACTTGCTAACGACTTCGCCATGCAAAACATGAGCAACGGGAGCATCACCAACGCAGTCATTGTCGGCGCAGGCGGCAACATCAACAAGCTCTTCACCATGGCTCATGAACGCGACACGACCGACCAAAGCATGAGCGTCCGCGAGTTGCGACAGCTCTACGACAACCTCTCATCAATGACTGTCGAGCAGCGCATGACAAAGTATAAGCTGAAAGCAGACCGCGCTGACGTCATTGTCCCGGCAGCTGAGATATTCCTGACTATTGCTGACGCCCTCGGGGTCTCGAACATAGAGATTCCTACCGACGGCCTCGCTGATGGCATCATCGTCGGCATCTGGCAAAAGCAAAAAAACAAGCAGACGTTATAACATCCGAAATGATATATTCGATGACCGGCTACGGCAAAGCCGTTAAAGAGTTGCCAAACAAAAAGATTACCGTCGAAAT
This sequence comes from Bifidobacteriaceae bacterium, assembly GCA_963607345.1. Taxonomy (GTDB): domain Bacteria; phylum Bacteroidota; class Bacteroidia; order Bacteroidales; family Marinilabiliaceae; genus W3P20-009. The sequence continues at coordinate 37,332 of CAVDBL010000003.1, read as the reverse complement.
CAAGTCTCTCAACAGCAAGCAGCTCGACCTTGCAATGCGGGTTCCGTCGTTCTATCGCGAGAAGGAACTCGACATCCGCTCTTACCTCGCATCCCGCATCGGACGCGGCAAGGTCGACTTCGCCATGTTCTGCGAGACCCAGCAAGCCGAACGTGTCGCTCGCATAGACCAAGACGCCGTACGCCAATATTACGAACAACTCAGTGCCATGCAGGCATCTATCGGCATTGGCGGACAAACTGACTATATGCGCATCATCATGTCGCTCCCAGATGTCGTAAAAGTCGAGCAGCCTGAGCTTGACGAAAACGAGTGGCATGAGGTGATGGCATGCGTCATCGAAGCTACCGATAATTTCATAGCCTTCCGTGAGCAAGAGGGCAAGGCACTCGAAAAGGACCTCCGCACCCGCGTTGGACTCATTGAAAAGTACTCTCTCGAAGTTCCACAATATGAGAAGGAGCGCATCGAGAAAATCAAGTCCCGCATCCAGAGCAACCTCGATGAGATTATTGCCAAGGACAAAGTCGACCAGAACCGCCTCGAGCAAGAGCTCATATACTACATCGAGAAACTCGACATCAACGAGGAAAAGGTCCGCCTGGCCAACCACCTCAAATATTTCATCGAGACAATCGAGACCGACCCTAACGCAGGTAAAAAGCTCGGCTTCATTGCCCAAGAGATGGGTCGCGAAATCAACACCCTCGGCTCGAAAGCCAATCAGGCAGAGATGCAGCGCCTCGTCGTCATGATGAAAGATGAGCTCGAAAAGATCAAAGAGCAGGTGCTCAACGTCCTCTAAAAACACACCTCATGGCAGAAGGAAAGATCGTCATTTTCTCCGCACCATCGGGTTCGGGCAAGAGCACAATCGTCAATTATCTTCTGACTCGCAACCTCGGGCTCGAGTTCTCAATATCTGCCACCAGCCGTGCACCTCGCGGTCAAGAGCAGAATGGCGTGGAGTACTACTTCCTCACACCAGACGAGTTCAGACGCCGCGTCGACGCTGGCGAGTTCGTTGAGCATGAGGAGGTTTACGCAGGCTGCTATTACGGCACACTGCGTAGTGAGATTGAGCGTATTTGGGCGAAGGGTCACACCATCGTGTTTGACGTCGACGTCAAGGGTGGGCTTAACATCAAGAAGATCTTTGGCGAGAAAGCCCTAACAATATTCATACAGCCACCTTCTATCGAGGAGCTGCGCAGACGTCTTGAAGGGCGCGGCACCGACGCTCCCGAGAAGATCGAGCAACGCCTCGCAAAAGCAAGTCAAGAGTTGGGATATGTCCCACAGTTTGACCGCATCGTAATAAACGACGACCTTCAGACTGCACAGCAGGAGACAGAAGCGATTGTAAGAGAATTTATTGGCAAGTAAAAGAGTGGAATACTATGACGACAGCACTATTCTTCGGGTCCTTTAACCCCATTCACATCGGACATCTTGCTTTGGCTCAATATGCCTTGAATTTTGCCGATGTTGACGAAGTTTGGCTTGTCGTCAGTCCCCACAACCCATTCAAGAGCCCTAAAGACCTCGCACCAGCCGACACTCGACTCCGCATGGCGCAACTTGCGACAGCCGATGATGAGCGTATCAAAGTCGTTGACGTGGAGATGCGGATGCCGCAACCATCATACTCCATCAAGACCATAGACGTCCTTGAGTCACAATATCCCGACCGCAATTTCTCCATCATGATGGGCGATGACAATCTTGACGGCCTTCCCAAGTGGCGAGAGGCAGAGCGTCTTATCGATGGTCGGACATTCATTGTCTATCCGCGACCCGGCTACCGACCAGACCCGACCCCTGTGGTCAATATGGGAGGCATAGTCAAACGGCTTGATGCTCCTCAAATAGACATCTCGTCAACGATGATCCGCCAATGGTTGTCAGAGGGAAAGTCTGCTCGTCATTTTGTTCCCGACGTAGTATTGCAGCTTGCGGAGAGCACATACGCTGTGCCACCCTCCCCTATTCAAACGGCATAACCCCTCCACCTCTTCCAACGAATTTTCACCAAACACATGCCCCCGTTCAAGTCAACAACTCGAACGGGGGCTTTTACTTTTACCTATATTCCTACAACAGAGGGCGAACCTTAGCCAACCATAAGTCAGCCATCCGACGATGACCAGCCGGAGTGGGATGAACGCCATCCCATATCCAATAATCCTCCCTTGGCTGATTTTCCATCAGTTCATGGAATAACGAGTCGAATGGGACAACAACCGCCCCGTAATCCGCAGCTATTCTCTCGACTCTCACATCGAGGCTGTCGATCATGCTCTGTCGCAACGAGAAATTAGGAGCTGCGCCACGCCACCCTACCTTTCCGACAAATGGAGTACAGAGAACCAGCTTCACGTCATGCTTTGCGCACCGCAACGTATCCAACAAGTCTCGATATGTCGCCTCCCATTTGTCGTAGTCAAAAGCTGGCTGGTCTTCTTTCGACACGTAGTATTCCACATCATTGGTGCCTACAAGAATTGAGACAAGATCGGCATCAATCGATATTGCGTCTTTCTCCCACCTCGCTACGAGGTCATATAGCGTATTACCAGAAATTCCTCGATTAAAGCACTTAATGTCTTTTTGAGGGAAGTCACTTTGAATCTGCGAAGCGCACAACATCATGTAGCTATGCCCATAGATATGGTTCATGTCCGTTTGGTTTCGTTCTTCAGATGGCCTCATGTCGCCACAGCTGTTCCCCCATCCTCCGTCTGTTATCGAGTCTCCGATAAACAAGACACGAGCGACATTGACATCTACGTTTTCTTCCTGCTCTTTCGCCACATTGACGCAAGACGTCATCAACACAAGCGCAGCAACAACACCTCTTAGTACGTTATCTTTCATTGTTTTACCAAATTACCATTGTTCATAATCTGCCAACGTCTCGACGGAAGTCTCAATATCGTCCGCCAATCCGGGGAAAAAGTCATACCCCGTAATTCTCTCCACATCGTCGATCGAATGGACATACAGCTCTTTTTTCGACCGCTTGCGACCAGATTCTGTCGTCCCAGCGTCCGTTGCGTTTTTATCCTCGTTTCGGCAGATAAACCCAATGCCTTGGTGTTTCCCATTTTTTATAGCGAGTACCACCTTAAAGAACGCATCTGGTACTTTCAGCTTGCTTGCTCCTATCGTGCCAGCCTTGCTCTTCTTGAAATATATGGGTCCCGTGACAATCATCACCTCACCATATTTTATCGCCCACTCACGGCACGACTTCTCAATCTGATTCCATACTCCTGTATTCAATTTACCGGCTTGAGGGCATATGTTTGTCAGCAGGAAAGACTCATACATTGCGTCGGCATCCCAACGGCAATCGCCAGCAGGGCACATGTGTCCGCGCGACCATCCCGATCCTTTGTAATCTGACCTGTTGGCCTTAGGGTCGGGAACGTCCTCATCCTCATGAAAAGGACTCGTCTTCGGTCGTTCAACAACCTCAGCAGTATGCTCTTTCGTCAATATCCATGCAACCCAATTCGGATTACGAGTATCCTTATTGTAAGAAACTGTATAACCTTTCCTTCGCAAGATCTGCTCAGAGAGGTCAGCCCTCGCAGCAGGCAGCAAACTCTCATCCGACAAGACGGACTTCGCACTCGTTTTCTTAGCGGAAGAAGTCTTTGCGACAGAAGTCGTCGACGCCTCCGAAACCGATTCAATATTAGCACTTTGGGCATCAGCTGGTGGCATTATCACATCCCACCCATACTGATAAACGTAGAAACCTACAAGCAGCACGAAGACAAGCAACGACAACATCGTCACTTTGCCACCCAATAAGCTCGACTTTTTACCTGACCTTCTTTTCATGTCTTTTGTTCTCTCTATTACTTGCGCCCACAAACCTATTACTGCGGGCATTAATTTTATCGGTCTTGAAGTTACTAATTCCCCCTCAAAATGTATGTAACTACATAACTCTCATAGGAGGTAGAAGCAAAATGGGCATGACAGAAATCATATATCAAAATCATGCCTCCAAGCCTTCGAGTAAGACTTAACAACACAGCTTCATTCGATAATAATATTTTTAACAACCTCTATATATCTGCTCTTCTGTGATTTATCAAAAAAGCAATGCACCACATAAAACTTTGACTTCCATGTTCTCATAATCCTAATTTCCCGTCCTAAATCTACTATTGATATCGTTGTGTTATTAAAAAGAAAAACAGAATCGGGCTCAAAATGTGCCACATCAAAATCTTGGCTACAACTAACAAAATATATCCGTCATTTAGCGTTTGGTATTCACAAGCTTCAACTCCATGGCCGCATGACATAGTGGAATATCGATAATTGAAGTTGCTACCAATCTTAAAATGCGTGTTGCATAGCTCCCCGACAATACTACCATAGTAATAAGTACAATCTTTACTTGGTTCGTTGATGCCTTCACGACAAAAAACCTCGGCTTCGTCCTCCTGACCAGCAGTCAAGCGGTTCTCTTGTGCAAGTACAGAAACGCACAACCACAGAAGTATGGTTATGAGAATAATTTTATGGTTAGGTTGTTTGAGCATTTTAGTCCATTTTTATCTGCAAGCTATTAACTTATATGCTGTTACCTCAAAACCAACAATCCTACTAAAAAAGGCGTGGAGACAACCATCTCCACGCCTTTTGTCTTATAGCGAGATCTGCTCTACTACATATTCATGCCACCGTCGACCTGAATGACCTGACCAGTAACGTAAGACGACATGTCAGACGCGAGGAAGAGTGCGGTGTTTGCAATATCCTCTGGGGTGCCACCACGATGGAGGGGGATCTTCTCATACCAACCCTTCTTGACGTCCTCAGAGAGCTGATCGGTCATGGCGGTGATGATGAAGCCGGGGGCGATGGCGTTGGCACGGATACCGCGCTTGCCCATCTCCTGAGCGATTGACTTTGCGAGACCAATCATGCCTGCCTTGGAAGCGGAGTAGTTGCACTGACCAGCATTGCCATGGACGCCGACAACGGAGCTCATGTTGATGATGCTGCCCTTGCGCTGCTTGCTCATGACGGGGATTACGGCATGGATGAAGTTGAACGCAGACTTGAGGTTTACGGTGAGGACCGCATCCCACTGCTGCTCAGTCATCTTCAGCATGAGACCATCCTTGGTGATGCCTGCATTGTTGACAAGGACGTCGATAGAGCCGAAATCCTCAACAATCTGCTTTACAACCTCATGGGTCTGCTCAAAATTGGCAGCATTGGAAGCATAACCTTTAACCTTCACGCCAAATGCTGCGATCTCAGACTCGGTCTCTTTGGCAGCGTCGTTGATCTCGAGGTCTGTAAATGCTATATTAGCGCCAGCCTCGGCAAAGCGGAGGGCAAGAGCTTTGCCAATACCGCGGGCGGCGCCTGTGATGAGGGCCGTTTTCCCTTCAAGAAGTTTCATAATTGTAATAGTTTATTTTACTTAAACGACGCAAAGTTATTCTATTGCGTGGCGAAATGCAAGATTTTTAGGATGCTATTACCAATCACGGCGTTACGGAGCCAAGATGGGCATCCATATTTCAATCAACTTTCTTTAGAGCCTCCTCAAGTTGCGTGAAAGCATCAACGGCACCCTCAGGGATGAAAACATCCGTGTAGTCTTTTGTGAAGGCAGACTCCACAGGATTGATCTCGATCACCTTGCCTCCATGCTGGTGGACCAAGACTGGTATCATACCAGCTGGCATAACTTGGGCTGACGTGCCGACAACGATGCATACATCGGCTTTCTTCGCATGCTCAAAGCTTCCAACATACGCCTTTTCAGGGATTCCCTCACCAAAGAACACAAAATCTGGCTTAAGGAGTCCATGGCATTCAGGACAAGACGGAATCTCCACATTAAGGTCAACATCTTCGCACTTGTATGTCTTGCCACATTTTGTGCACGATATGGTTGCAGTTGTCCCGTGGAACTCAATTACTTTCGTCGCCCCTGACTTTTGGTGAAGAGCATCGATGTTTTGCGTGATTATGGCCTTGAGAAGCCCCTCTTTCTCAAGATTGGCAAGCACGACATGCGCCTTGTTGGGACGGATGTCCTTGTCTTTCATGAAGTCATAGAAGCAAGCCCTTATGGTCGCCCATGATTTCTTAGGGTTACCCATGAAGCGACCAATCTCGATATCGTCGGGATCATACTTGCTCCAAATGCTGCTGCCCGAGCCACGGAACGTCGGGACTCCACTCTCAAGCGAGATTCCCGCGCCTGTGAAGGCAATAGCATGCTTCGACTCTTTGATGAGCCGTGCTGCTTCGGCTACGGCTTCTTGAATGTTACTCATATCTGGACTGTCAGCCTAATATTAGGCAAACGAATAGACCTCATCGGCTGCCTTACGAACCTTGGGGCGAGCCTCTTCCGTCGGATCAGGATAGCCGATTGGCAAGAGAGCTATGGCCTCTTCTGAAGCAGAGAGATTTAGAATATCATTAACCTTTGCGGCATCGAAATAACATACCCAGCATGTGCCGAGTCCGAGCTCCGTCGCGCGCAACGTCATATGGTCGGTTGCAATGGTGGCGTCAATCTCGGAATGCTCCTTGTTGTCGAGGCTTCTGACCCACCCTTTGCTGTGGTCGGCAATGACGACAATGACGGCGGGAGCTGTTTTAATCCAAGGGTTTTTGTACGAGTCTGTTACCTTCTCTCGCAGTTCGGGCGTCGTGACGCATACGAGGCGGAATGGCTGACGATTGCACGCCGTTGGCGCCATGCGGGCAGCCTCCATTACTTGAACGAGAACGCTGTGGTCTGGAACTTGCGCAGCATACTTTCGGACGGAGTGACGCTCCAAGATGGCTTCTTTAACATCCATTGCTTTAATTCTCTTTAGGTTGTCTCGCAAATATAAGTTTTTTAAAGGCTAAGGACTACAAGAACGACGCAAATATGGATGCTCCGATAACAGTCAAGATGCCACTTACGACAATCGACAAGCTACTCATGGCACCCTCTATGGGGCCCATTTCCATAGCTTTAGCGGTACCTACGGCATGCGATGCGCTACCTATCGCAATGCCTTTGGCTATCGGGTCTGTAATCCGCATCAGTTTAAGAGCCTGCTCGGCAATGATGTTACCAAGTACACCGGTTACGACTATGACAACGACTGTCACGGAGACATAGCCACCCAATTCTTCAGAAACGCCAATGCCAATCGCCGTGGTGATGGATTTGGGCAAGAATGTCACGTACGCCTCATGATTGAAATGGAACAATATTGCAAGGACGAGCACCGTCGCCATGCTGGTCAAAGCTCCCGCTATGATGCCTGCCAGAACCGCCACATAGTTCTTTTTCAAAAGTTCCCACTGCTGATAAAGAGGGAGTGCCAAGCATATTGTCGCAGGGGTCAGCAAATAAGAAATATATTGAGAACCAATGGCGTAGCTGTCATAGCTCACCCCTGTTATCAGAAGGAAACAAATGATAACCACAATAGACACGAGAAGAGGGTTCAGAAGCGCACTCTTGAACCTCTTTTTCAATATCACGCCCAAGAAGTAGGACATGAAAGTGATAAGCACACCGAAAAAGACAGAGTTCTCTATAAAATCCTTCATAGCTTACACAGTTTGTTTGTCGTTTTCTTCAGCCAATTTCTTTTTCTTGTATCTGCGTATAATTGCCTGCGACACAGCACCTGCCGCATACATGACCACAACTGTTGTCACCACTGTTACGACAGCATATGCAACTATCGAGTCCTTAACGACATCCCAAGATTTGAGCAGCCCGACAGCCGCTGGAATGAACATGATTGGCATTATCTCGATGAGGAAGGCGCATGTCTTGTCAATGTCAGACACTTTTACCCATTTCATCTCCAACGCTGTGAACAAAAGTACTATGCCATAGATACTTGCAGGTATCGGCAGGGGCAGAATGGCATGAAGTCCCTCGCCTGCGAATGAGAAGGCAATGATTATGAGAAATTGCTTAAGCAGTCGCATCGCCTAAGATTTAAAATGCGCCATTTCGGCGTAAAGTGTCAGTGTAATTGATGATTAGGTTCGTCGCGTCGTCAAAACCAAGCCGGTTGCTGTCAAGGCAGATGTCGTAGTTTGCCGCATCGCCCCACGTCTCGCCAGTATAGTAATTGTGGTAAGCTCGGCGGCTCTCGTCTGTTCGCTCGACATATTCTTTTGCGTCTTCACGATCGATGCCCTTGTATGAGGTCATGAAGTCAATACGCTTCTGGATGTCGCCCTTTAGGAACACGGTGACGCAATCTTTGCGATCACGGAATATGTAATTGCCGCATCTTCCGGTAATTACGCAATCGGTATCGCCCACAAGGTTGGCTAAAAGTTGGCGCATCTGCGCTGTCACGTGACCATCCCCCTCTTCTTGCGTTATGGCAGAAAGCAGGCTGTTGACAGGAAATTCGTTAAAGAAGTCCTCTACGAAGTCGAGTGTCCCGTTTTTGCGAGCCAACTCTTGCAGATGCTCTTTCGCATAAAGTGGTATACCATAATGTTTTGCGAGGGCTTGACCGATAATAAGCCCACCGCTACCGCATTGGCGTGCAATCGTTATTATCATCTTTTTCTCTGTTTTAGTTTTTATTGTCTACGACGCCCAAAGGTATGCGATTGTTCATTTACCTATGGCTAAACAAGCATAATATTGCTTTCGAATTTACGACGTCTATCAATTATTAAGCATGGTGGGTTAATTGTTGCTGTTCGGTAAATGTATAAGTTTAGAAATAGAAGCAATATTGTCCATTTCCGCTTGTACTTTGGTGAAACTCTGTACTAAAAATCGCTTTGCCTTGTTACTTTTGACTAATATTACTTAAGAATCAGCGCAAGATAAGGAACTTCAGCAACCATAGCCGCTTTTTGACGTTAAAGACACTTTGATTACCGAACAGTTACACAAGAACACATCAGAGGTTATACACTAACACTTTAGAATCGAATGAAAGAATTGATCTTTGCTGCAATCGCAATTTGGCTGGCCTGCCCGTCGCAGACGATGGCGCAGCAGCAATTGACTCGTGAGCAGATCTTGTCGATGACGACAGAAGAGTTGTCAGACCTGCCGTTGGAAGACCTTATGGCGGCAGTCGAAACGCTCGGCGTGAGCAGCGTTGATGAGCTTTTCAGCCTCATCATGAACAAGAACGTTTCCTCGGCCTCCAAACATGAAGAGAGCTCCTTCACTTCCCCTCTTGCGACGACCGTCATCACGCAAGAAGAGATCCGCAGCTACGGCTGTACTACCATCGAGGAGGCTTTCCGCCTCATTCCTGGCATGATTGTGGCGCAAAAGACAAATGGCGTCTACGACGTCCAAATGCGCGGCCTTAACAATGTGCCAGACAACAACATGCTCATCTACTCGGAGAGCAACAACACCCTCCTGATGGTCGACGGTCGCGTCTTGCACAACTACTCCATCGGCGCCATGAGTACGGAGAACCTTCCGATCGGCATTGGCGACATTGAGCGCATCGAGGTCGTACGTGGCGCATGCTCGGCACTCTACGGCGTAAATGCTGTTAACGGCGTCATTAACATCATCACTCGCAAGCCCGACACCGCCTCCGACGTTGTCACAGGCTCCTACCAAATGGGCAACCAAGGTACGTTTGTTGGCGACATCGCATTGCGCAAGGCCTTCAACGACAAGGTGGCAGCTGGCATCTCGTTCAACATTCAGCAACGCCAAAGACCTACCGACAAGCTCCGCACCTATTTCAGCGGGACTCAATACATTGACCGGACTGGCGCACTCGATCTTGGCTTGTCGACCCAATATACCCAAGAGCAGATTGACGAGATGGTAAGCAACGGCACCCTCATTCCCGTTGGGCCTAACGAGCTTATCTCGCTCGACGACATGAACGCCCTTCGCGAAATTTCAGAGTCTTCGCTCTTCTCAACAGCTGACAGAAAAGTATACAGCGCATTGGCAACCGTTCCTAAGGAGTATGCCGATGTACATCAACTTTTCCCCGATCCAAATCTCGCTCGCAAGACTTTGGGTCTCAACGGATATCTGACAATAACGCCAAACCCCGACGTCCGATTTGACCTGACAGGTGGATATTCGCAGAACCATGTTGCCCAGACGACTCTTCTCATAAATCCTTACTCGTTTAACCAGCGCAAGTTCAAAAAGGGATATTTCAATCTGAGTGGCGACATCCACGATTTCCATTTCCAAGTAAACTATTGCGCAGGACCTGAAGATTACGCACTTGGCCGTCCTGGCTTCCAAGTAAAATCCCAACAGGTTTTCGCCAATGCCGCCTACGATTTCAACGTCGGGAACACTGACACGTGGGGCAGCATGGTCATACGTCCGGGCGTCAGCTACCAATACCTATACGCCTATGACGTCTACTCCACGTTCAACTATGGTGGCGAGACTGGCGAGCAGCAGCTGTCCGGTTTCTTCAATGGCGACGCAGAGCTTTGGGCTATAGCCCCAAGCCTCCGTCTCGATTACTTCAAAGGCGGCTTCCGTCTCACCCTCGCTGCACGCTCCGACAAGACTCACCTCCCCGACAAATGGAACACGTCTTACACCGTCGCTGCCAACTACCAGTTCAATAGCGAAAACTTCATCCGCTTCGTCTATGGCCGTGGCATCCGCTCTGCAAATCTCGTCAATACCAGCACGAGCTACGTATGGCCTCGCGAGAACATGAATCTCCCACGCGAGATGTACTTCCAAGGCAAGAGCGATTGCAGTCTCGTCCAGGCCGACAACTACGAAATCGGCTACCGCGTCCAACCCACCCCCTCCCTCCTCATCGATGCCGAGGCTTTCTACTCCTACAGCAAGGGCTACGGAGCTTTGGCATCAGCTCGCTCTGAGGTCTTCATCAACAAGTCCGACGTTCCTGGCATCTACGCCGCAGTAATGGGCTTCGACCTTGAGAATAGCGAGGACGTTCAGAACATGATAAGCTCTTTGGCTAAAATCGCAGTCGACGGCAATTTCGTCTCTCGTAACTTCGTTGAGTATCAAGATCTCCCATACCGTGTCCACCAGATCGGCATAGGTGCAAATATCGACTGGATTATCACTCCTAAACTTGTCGCAAAGGTCAATGCTAATGTGCAGCGCACGTGGATAGACAACTATTATCCGTACAGCCAGATGGATAATATCTCACACCAGCTTGAAGCTTGCATGACATCTGCACTTAATGTGTTCCCCGAGGTTATCGGCAGCATGAAAGGCTACGATTACGATGGCAGAGGTGGTTACACAAAGAGCCAAACCACCCGTACCATAATGGATTACATGCAGGCCATCCAGACCCCAGCCGCCGTTGCGCAATATCGCGACATGTATGCAGCTATGTCAGAGGATGAGAAGAATGCTTTCACCAATAAACTCCGCCAAGGATGGCTCGACGGCAACGATGTCGTAACCATCGATGGTGTCGAATATCAAACTCCTCTGACTCTCTACTACGCACTGAAATACAATGTCGAGATGCGTGGCTCAGACATCCTCCTCGGCGAGAGCACGAGCATCAACCCGACTATCGTCAACAAGCATAAGCACAAGGCCACACCTTCCATCTACGGCATGTTCGGTCTCGTCTGCAAACCGCTCAAGACTCTCAACGTTTCTGCCTATGGCAACTTCATTGGCAAACGTAACTATCTGACTATCTTTGGCGAGCAACAGCTCGACTCGCGTTTCACTCTCAATTTGAAGGTCGGTTACAAGCCTGTTGATGGTTGTGAGGTTTTCGTCAACGCAAATAACCTGTTCAACAAGAAAAAGCAGGAGTTCGTCTTTTCTGACGAGATAGGTGGCATATACACCGTGGGTGTAAACTTCAATTTCTAATATCTTTGGCATAGCTTTTGCCACTAAGGTTATTAAAAACAGATTTTGAAGTCAGATTTTTTCATAAACACCTAAGAAGTCATGAAGAAACTTTTCCTACTTGCCATCCTGTTCTTAGCCGCAATGACCTCTCAGGCTCAAATGGCTAAATTTCAGGCTCTTTACATCCTCCAGTTTGCCAAGAACACGTCATGGCCGCAAGAGGATGATGGTAAACCTTTCATCATCACCGTGGTCAGCGACAACGCATTGACGTCAGAGCTCAAGAGCGTAGCTTCTAACAAGATGATTGGCAACCGTAAGGTATCAGTCGTCGAGGCACACTCCGCAACGGGGCTTCCCAAGTCCGACATCATCTACCTTGGCGACGCCAAAAGCAACCAGATGGGCTCACTCGTCTCCGCTCAGGCTGGCAATAAGGTTCTCATCGTTGGTGGAAGCAAAGGGCTTTGTTCCAATGGCGCTGGAATAACTTTCGTCGCAGACGGCGGCAAGCTCAATTTCGAGATCAACGAGGCCAACATCGGTCGCAATGGTCTGAAAGTGGCACCACGCCTCTACCAATTGGGCACTCAAGTTTTCTAAACCATCACCAAAAGTAAAATTGGCGAGCCATGGTCTATGCACCATGGCTCGCTTTTTCATTCATCGAGTGTCGACAGCCCTAAACGTTAAAATATTCTGCTCGAATTTAGTGTTTAGTTTAAAAAATGCTTATATTTGTAAGCAAATAAGAAGAGCGACAAGTTGACCTACAAACCTCATCTTACGCTATTACTTATTATGCTTCAATCTATTAAGCTAAGGGAGTGTCTATATCATTTGGACATCCCATGGTAACAACTAATTAACACAACAGTCTCTATATGAGCGGCAACAAAACATTCTCAATGATCAAGCCGGGTGCTGTTCGCAACAAGCATATCGGCCACATCCTTTCTAAAATCGAAGAGGCTGGCTACACCATCGCAGCCATCAAGACAACCCGCCTCACAATCGACCAAGCCGCAGAGTTCTACGCCGTCCACAAGGACCGCCCATTCTTCCAAGAGCTCATCGAGTTCATGTCCTCTGGTCCAATCGTAGCAATGGTCCTTCTCAAGGACAATGCAGTCGAGGATTTCCGTCGCCTCATCGGCGCTACAGACCCCGCACAAGCTGCCGAGGGTACTATCCGTCGCCTCTTCGCCACCAGCAAGAGCCATAATGCTATCCATGGTTCAGACAGCGACGAAAACGCTGAGAAAGAAAGCTCTTTCTTCTTCAGCCGTCAAGAATACCTCCGCAAGGAAATCGTCGGCACCGAGATGTAAAACCATAAGTCTGGCATACTCAATCTCGAGCGACTATAAAGGACGCATGGCGGTTGGCAAGTGCCTCTGCCATGCGTCTCCTTTTTTCATTAACTTTACAGCCGTTTTAAGATACGCCGACCTACACAGATGAACCCCGATAAAGACAACTTGACTTTCGTCGACGAAAAGGCACAACCTTTCGCCGAGGCTGTGCGACGGAGCAACAATATAGTCCTCACTTGCCACGTCAACGCCGACGGCGACGCTCTCGGCTCGACTCTCGGCTTCCGTAAGCTGCTAATAAACATGGGCAAAGAGGCCACTGTTATCACGCCTGACCTTGCTCCCACGTCCTACGCTTGGATGAAAGGATACAAGACTCTCGTCTGCTACGAGCGCCAACAGGAGCTTGCCGATGCCATTATCGACAAGGCCGACCTCATCGTCATGATGGACTACAACGACCTCGGACGCGTCAAGTTGCTCGGCGAGAGATTGTCGTCTGTTACAGTCCCGCGCATGCTCATCGACCACCACCTCGACCCTGTGGTCAATGCCGATGTGATGGTTTCGCGCCCAGGCACTTCCGCCACATGTCAGGTAATTTTCAAACTCATTCTCGCTGCCGGACTGGCAAAGTTTCTCGATCAAGAGTCCGTTTCCAATTTCTACACAGGAATAATCACGGACACCGGAGGGCTTAGCTACAACTCCAGCGACCCCGAGATTTACCTCCTTGTAGCTGAGATGCTCCGATGGGGAGTAGACAAACCATATATCCACGAGAAAATCTTCAACAACAAGTCAGTCAAGCAACTTAAGTTGCAAGGCTTCGCTCTGAACCGCAAGTTCCATCGTGTCGAGAAGTTCCCCATTGCCGTCATGTCCCTCTCAAAAGAAGAACTCGAACGTTATAATTACACGACGGGCGACACCGAGGGGTTGGTCAATATTCCCCTACAAGTCAGGGACATAATGGTTTCTTGCCTCATTCTCGAACGTCCCGATTGCATCAAGATGTCTTTCCGCTCAAAGGGCGACTTCCCCGTCAATGAGTACGCTGGCAAGTACTTTGGGGGTGGTGGTCATCTTAACGCTGCAGGTGGTTCCTTCGAGGGGACGATTGAAGAGGCAGTGAAAAAATATCAAGAGACCATTGCCGATTTCTATGTCCGCTGGATGAAAAAGACGGCAAAGTAGTTACTTTCGCAACAACTTATCTCTCTGCTCAATGCGTGGTTTGTCGCTCATATTGACCATCAGCTGTATGCTTGTAGCGTCGCTACTTGGCGGCTGCGCTGGCTGCACGGACTCCGATAATGAACAACGTCCACGCCCAACGCGTGAGCAGTTTATCAAGTACAATCGATACCTTGTGCATTGCGATTCAGTGTGCATTGCGCAATATTCTGATTCTCTGGGGCTCAACCCCAATCCATCGTCAACCAATCTTTGGATGACAATCCATAATCCAGGACATGGCGACCTCATCAAGAATGGCGACAAGGTTTCTATGGAGTATGTCGTAACAACGTTATTGGGCGACACTCTATACTCTTCGGCACACGACGGGATTAAAAACGTTGTCGCAGGACAATGCGACATGAACATAGGAATCGACGAGGCTCTGTCACAATTGCGCAAGGGGGCAGACGCCACCGTTATCCTAATTCCTGAAAAGGCGTATGGCGTACGTGGTGACGGCAATGCCATTTCGGGACGCATGATCCTACGCTACGATTTAAAGCTTCTTGAGCAATGAGGTCGACGTTTTTATCCTTGGTCTTAGCCTTGTTGACCATGGTATCTTCAGGATGCCACGACTCTTCGTCTTCCTACGTCGCAAGCGGCATAGGCTCAATTGAACTGAACGATTCCGTTTTCGCCATCCACTATTACAAAACCACGCTCGTCCTGCCCGACTATGTCTCCCACGGCAACCTTACGGACACGAGCCGCGTCTTTTTCTCCGGCAACGGATGGCTCGTCAATGAGGATCCCGAGGGGGCGCAAGTATACGATTTCACCCCCTCTGTACTTTCCGCCGATGTGACAACCCCCATCCTCATGCTTGACAGCACAGGCATGGCTTCAGATTCTCTCAACAAAATAGCCCAAAGCGCAGAAGGGTTCTATGCTCAAAACATCCATATAACCCGAGATTGGCGACGCAACGACTTTTTTGACGCTACCGCCATCTACCCCGGCGACGGCGACGGATCACAAGATTTCTTCGGTCTCGTGGGCGACACACTCTCGGCCGATGCCGACACAATGCACCTATGGCTTAGGCTACGACGCCAAAACACGGATACGGTGCAGATGATAACAAAACACATAAGCGTACCTGTCAACTGCCTCAGAGATACCGCAAAAGAGCGAATCCTAATTCGCCTAAGCCGCCTGAATGCCAATGGCGATACGGTTGTGATGGACTACGTTTACAGCTACGTCAACTTCATAGAATAATACATATAAACAGATGAATATCAGCAAGAACGCTTTCGTAACCCTTACATACGAGCTCCACACCGACAGCCACGATGGTCCACTTGTAGAGAAGTGCGACTCCTCTCGCCCCCTAAAATTCGTCTTCGGCGCAGGTCGAATGCTGCCTGCTTTCGAAAGCGCCATCGAAGGGCTCACTGCTGGTAGTGATTTCTCGTTCTCTTTGGCCGCCGACGACGCCTACGGCCCTCGCATTGACGAGGCTGTCGTTGATGTTCCCAAGAATATTTTCGTCGCACCTGACGGACGCTTGCGCGAAGAGTTCCTCAAACTCGGCGCTCGAGTCCCAATGCTCAACGACGAGGGACAGCACATCATCGGCACCGTTCTAAGCGTTGACGACGACTCCGTCACTTTGGACTTCAATCACCCACTCGCCGGCGAGACGCTCTTCTTCACAGGCAAGGTCGACGAGGTTCGCGAAGCTACTGTCGACGAGTTGCTCGACCAACCTCATGGTTGCGGAGGCGGATGTGGCGGCGGTTGCCACGGCGGAAGCTGCGGTGGCGGTTGTCACGATGACAACGGAGGTTGCGGAGGCGACGACTGCAGCTGCGGAGGCAATTGTGGCGGAAGCGATTGCAACTGCGGCGACAATGACCTCGACGACGACGACGCCACAAGCTGCGAATGCGGATGCGGCTGCCACTAAGTAAGTTCCAAGAAAATCAAGAGTAATGAACTCATTTGGCAATATATTCCGTCTTACGACTTTCGGTGAGTCTCATGGAGCGGCAGTTGGTGGTGTCGTCGATGGCATGCCCTCTGGTATCGACATCGACGAGGATTACATCCAATCCGAGCTTAACCGTCGCCGCCCTGGGCAATCGAGCATCACGACTCCCCGCGACGAGAAGGACAAGGTCAAGCTGCTCAGCGGCGTTTTCCGTGGTAAGTCCACGGGTACGCCCATTGGCTTCATGGTCGAGAACACCAACCAGCATTCGCAAGATTATGACAATATTGCCGATGTTTTCCGCCCTTCCCACGCCGACTATACCTATTTTTCCAAGTATGGCGTTCGTGACCACCGAGGCGGCGGCCGTTCATCTGCCCGTGAGACAATTTCTCGCGTCGTAGGTGGTGCTCTTGCTAAACTCGTTCTCCAAAAGGAGGGCATATCCGTCGTGGCATACACCAGCCAAGTAGGCGAAGTCTCTCTCTCTAAGCCATATACAGAGCTCGACCTATCCAAGATTGAGGATAATATCGTACGTTGTCCTGATGCTGAGACCGCTCAACAGATGATAGATCTCATAACGAAAGTCAAGGCGGAGAAAGACTCAGTCGGAGGTGTCATCACTTGTGTCATCAAAGGTGCGCCAGTCGGTCTTGGCGAGCCTTGTTTCGACAAGTTGCAGGCTCTTCTGGCCCACGCAATGCTCTCAATAGGTGCGGTCAAGGGCTTTGAATATGGTTCCGGCTTCGCAGGTTCTGCCCTCCGAGGTTCACAACACAACGACGTTTTCTACATGGATGGCGACCGCGTGCGTACTCGCACCAACAACAGTGGCGGCATCCAAGGAGGAATCTCCAACGGCGAGGATATATATTTTCGCGTGGCTTTTAAGCCTACAGCGACAATCCTTATGGAGCAACCGACAGTCAACTCCCTCAAGGAGGAGGTCATGACCACAGTCAAGGGGCGACACGACCCGTGCGTCGTACCTCGCGCAGTACCTATCGTCGAGGCCATGGCGGCAATGGTTATGGCTGACGCTCTCTTGCTCGAAAAGACTTGGAGCCGATAATTTTTACCTTCTGAAACGGCAGTACAATGAAAGAGTTTTTCAAAAGACAATGGAAGACGTACTACAAGGCGACATACCGTGTAGTAGCATTTGTCGTATGCACCGTCCTCATGGTGCTCTCTTTCCCCGATTCTGGCCGTTTCAGCTACGAGTACGAGATTAAACGCCCTTGGCGATACGAGGATGTCATCGCTCCCTTTGACTTCCCAATTCTTAAGCCCACATCCGAGGTCATTGCCGAACGCGACAGCCTCATGCGCGATGTCGTCCCCTATTTCACCATCGACTCTGTCTTCGAGGTCAGCATCCGACTAAGGGTGCACTCCATGGTGCGCAACATCGCCAAATTGCTGCCACAATATGCCCCACAAGGCGTCAATACCGACACTCTCGCAGCCATCATGGAGAGTTCGTTGACACGCAATGTTGTTGACGTATGCTCTGACGGCATCGTCGACGTCGGCATCCGTGAAAACACGCAACTATCTGACCAAGGCGAGCTTATGCTCATTAAGGCGAACGTCGCTACCCTATTCCGCTATGACGAACTGACTACGCCCCGTAAAGCCTATTCAGAAGTCGTAGACCGGACAGCCAACGACCTGTGCCGCCATTATGACATTGACAGCCGCCGATTCCGCCAGATTGTCACGATGATGCCGGTTAGCGAGGTCATCGAGCCAAATATTCATTTCGACGAAGCTAAAACCCAAACGGCCGTAAAGCAAAAGGTCGACAATGTGAGCCTGTATTCCGGAAAAGCCATGTCGGGACAGCTGATCGTCCGAACAGGCGACATCGTTACTCCACGTGTGGCGCAACTTCTTCAATCGTTAAAGGCTGCCACCGAAGGCGGTTTCCGCACGAATGAGCATGAACTGCCAATTCTTCTTGGACAATTAATCATTGTCGGCGGTCTCATGTTGTCCCTCTTCCTTTTCCTTTGCTATTTCCGCAACGACTATTTCAAGCAACTCCATTTCATAAATTTCATTCTCGGACTGATAACGTTTATCGTCTGCGTGACAGGATTCCTCGCCAGCCACGGTGCAAACATCAGCTTCATAATCCCTTATGTCGTACTGCCTGTCATGATGCGCATCTTCACCGATGCGAGACTTGGCATGTACGTACATATCGTCACCATTCTCATCGTCTCTTTCTTCGCCTTCAATAGCCAAGTCTTCATTTTCACTCATATTCCTGCTGGTCTTATCGCGTGCATCTCTCTCTACCAGCTTAACAAACGCATCCAGATCTTCCGAACGGCTGTATATATTTTCGTCTTCTATTGCGTAATGTATACAGGCTACACTTTCTGGCAGAGCGCAGAGTTCACGTTCCATCTCTCAACCTACATAGAGTTCGCAATCAGCGCGACATTGTTCCTTCTGACCTACCCGCTCATCTACGTGATAGAGAAGATTTTTGGCTTCGTCTCCGATGTCTCGCTGCTTGAGATGACCGATGGCAATAATGTCCTTCTTCGCCAATTGTCAGAAAAAGCTCCTGGCACTTTCCAGCACTCCATGCAAGTCGCAAACCTTGGCCAAGAGGTAGCCTACAAGATTGGAGCCAACGCACTGTTGGTTCGCGCAGGTGCTCTGTACCATGATGTAGGCAAGGTGCTAAACCCCATGCTTTTCACTGAAAATCAAGTAAAAGGCGTTAACCCTCACGACAAAATGACCTACGAGCAGAGCGCAAAGCTCATTATCGACCACGTCCGTCAGGGTGTCGAGCTGGCCAAGAAGTACCACCTCCCAATCCAAATCCGCAATATTATCGCGTCGCACCACGGCACAACCATGACCCGCTATTTCTACCTCAAATGGTGCGCAGAGCATATGGAGGAGACGCCCAACATGGCCGATTTCACCTACCCAGGCCCTCGTCCACGCACCAAGGAGCAAGCTATAATCATGATGGCCGATGCCGTCGAAGCCGCTTCAAAGAGCCTTACAAGCCACTCCGACGACGACATATCTACGCTCGTCGACAAGATTATCGATAGTCAAATGGCGGCAGGACAATTTCATAAGGCCCCTATTACTTTCGCTGAAATCAACGAGGCACGTGAGGTCCTAAAAGAAAAACTTAAAAACATATACCACGTCCGTATTCAGTACCCGGACAAAAACTAATGTATCAAACTATGAGTGAGAAACTTATACCAACTGTCGGCTACGGCAAGGTCCGTTTCGGCATGACGATTCCCCAAGTCGAGGCAATTCTCGGCAAGCCCGACGAGAAGTTCGACGAGCAACTTGGTGACGACCCCGATGACCTCTCCACTCAGCTGATCTACGAGAAGCTCGGCATCTCCCTCTCTTTCGACAAGGCCGTCAATTTCCGCCTTGTCGACATCATGACAGAGGACGACTGCAAGCTGACCCTCGGCGACGACATCAACCTTGGAGACTCTTACGATAAAGTTCTCGCCGCTGCCCAAAAGGCCGACTACGGCCCAATGGAGGAATGCGACATCGAGGCCGACCTTGACGAGGATGGTCTCGACGAGGACGAGAAGGAAGAGGCGCGCGGTCTTACTGAATACGAGCTGCCCGAAGTAAGCGTTTGCCTTTGGTTCAAGGACGGTAAGCTCGACACAATACAACTCGGCCCCGAATACGACGACGAGGACAATATCATCTGGCCAAAGAACTAAAAACTTGTAGCGTTGAGTATCTCTTTTAGAGCCCTTGTGCTCGCCGTGGCTCTCTTTTCGCCACTTCTCTCAGTCGCTCAAGTTAATACAACCGTCAACGACGTCTCTTTCAAGCTCAAGTTCAATGGTCGTACCAACCTCGACTTCGGATCTTTCCTCGGAGCCGACGATGGTATGGCCAATCGTAACGGAGTCGCTGTCAACGACTCCCGCTTGGGCGTTATCGCAGACATCGACACTGTCTGGCAAGCGAAAGTCGAGCTCAGTTTCGCTGCAAAGGCCATTAATTTCCGCGATGTCTACGTAAAGCGCACATTCCAAAAGACCAATAGCGAACTGCAAGTCGGCAATTTCTTCTTCCCGTTCGGATACATGAGAAGCGGGATAAACTACAAGTTCATCGAGAACTCGTCAGCCGACGCCGCCTTCGTTAATGGCCGCAAGTTGGGCGTCGCATATTTGTCATACTCGCCACATTTCAATTGGGGTCTTGGCATATTTTCCGATGGAAACATCGACAACGGAAAGAAGGCCAACCAAGGCTACTCTTTCAACGCCTATGCACTTTTCCGCCCAATTGACAATGCAGGCAACGTCTTCCATGCTGGCGTGTCTGGCATCCTGACACACCCGTCTTCCGATGTCACGTTCACGGCTATTGCTCCGCAAACGTTCTGCACAAGCACTATTCTGAAAACCTCGGCAATGGATGTATACAATTACGCCCGCCTCGAAGTCCATGCACTCACGATTGTCCGCCGGTTCTACGCCGAGGCGCACTTCCTCAAGGCTTTTGTCAATCTGCCAAATAGCAAGATTGTAGCCTATGTGAATGACGACCCCGTCACCGCTCCACAAGACAATTACAACGGAATGTATGGCGCCTATGCCCAAGCGGCATGGCGTATTTTCGGTCCCAACCACAGCTACAACCGCAAAACAGGTCTGACGGGCAATGCGTCAACCAAAGCCCTTGAGGTTCTCGCTCGATTCTCGCGCATCGACCTCGATGAATATGGCGCAGTAAACGATATCACATTGGGAGTCAATTACTTCATCAACAAATATCTCCGTGCGAAGGTCAACTACGTCCACTCGCACATTGTCGATGGAGCCCACATGGATTTGCTGCAAGGACGACTCCAATTTTCATTCTAATTTGTTTCGCCCCCTCGCGATTTTTTAGTAAGTTTGTAAGAAACCAAGAGGTAATTCCTACCAAGGTTAATACTAAAAACAAAACAAGGAAATGAAGCTACGCAACCTTAAGAAAGATGTGCTGTTCCTGGCCCACGACCTCGCAGGCATCGTCTCCGTAAAACTTTTCTTCGAAGATGTAGACCCTGAGAAGATTAAAGAGGCTGCCTCCAAAGTTGTCGAGTTCAAGAACGAGGCTCTCGCTCAAGTCTCAAATCCTGGCGTAAAGGCTCCTAAGCCTCTGAAAAGCCAGCTCCGTAAGGCTCTGAGACTTGGTAGCGGCAAGGACGAGGCTGTAAAAGAGTATCTCGAGGCAAAGAAGGCTTACGCTAAGGAAATTGCAGCCTCCTACCGCAAAATCAGCAAGGACATGCTCGAGAAGTACGCTGACCTCGCCGAGTCTTTCTCGCAGGTTAAGTAACCAACGAGACTGCCTCTCTTGGGCACTCTCGTCTACGAACCTCGTGCTTTAACGCCCAAACAGGGGTTCCTGCCTTGTCGGTGTGCCTTGTGCCAACGATAGGCAGGAACCTTTTCTTTAAATTCCGTCCTGACCTAAATGAACACCATAAAACATATCACATCTATCGCTCTAATGTCATCCGTCATCTCCGCCTGTCAAGACGTCCCCACTCCTACCAAATGGTCGGAACCAGATGTAGAAGTGACCGATGGCAAGTTCACTCCCGAAGTCCTTTGGAAGTTGGGCAACGTCGGCGCGCCATCAATATCCCCCGATGGCAAAAACGCCATTTTCCCAATCTCCTACACCGACATCGAGGCAGACAAGTCCACCTCGCAAATCTACTCCATAGCCACAACAGGCAACTTCGATATTTTCCAACTCACTTCAGAGAACGGATTGTCCGCTCACGATGCCGTATACACCCCCGACGGACATATCGCTTTTCTCCGTGCCAAAGACAAAGATTCTGAAGAATCGATCTGGATCGCCAATGCTGATGGCTCCGACGCCCACATACTAAGCTCGGCTATCGACGGGATCGATGGTTTTCTCTTCGCCCCAGACGGTAAACATGTCGCCATCGTCCACTGCGTAAAGGAGGATTCCG
This sequence comes from Bifidobacteriaceae bacterium, assembly GCA_963607345.1. Taxonomy (GTDB): domain Bacteria; phylum Bacteroidota; class Bacteroidia; order Bacteroidales; family Marinilabiliaceae; genus W3P20-009. Next base: position 14,974 of record CAVDBL010000003.1, on the reverse strand, counting down.
ACATTCACGATCTCTACCCAGATCTGCCAAAGGCAAATGCCCGCATCGAGACCGACCTCATGTATCGCCATTGGGACAGATGGGCCGATGGCAAGTACAGCCACGTGTTCATCGCAGAGGTTCAAGGCGATAAGCTCATCTCCGAAGTTGACATCATGAAGGGCGAACGTCACCATAGCCCACTGCGTCCTTTCGGAGGCGTCGAGCAATTGGCATGGTCCCCCGACGGAACAAAGTTCGCATACACCTGCAAGAAGCTCGAAGGCAAGGCATCCGCCATGTCTACCAATTCTGATATCTACCTCTACGATCTCTCAACAGGTGAGACCACCAATGTCTCTGCTCCCAATGCAGGCTATGACACCAACCCCACATTCGCTGCCGATGGCTCACTCTTCTGGCTCAGCATGGAGCACGATGGCTATGAGAGCGACCGCAACCGCATCTTCCACAAAGACTTCACTACAGGCAAGGTCGACGACCTAACCACCGGTTGTGAGCTCTATGTCCAGCAATTCGTCGTATCTCCCAATGGCTCAGATATTTGGTTCATCGCCGACGAGCACGCCCGCGATGCCATTTTCCACCTCAATGTCGCTACTCGTGAGATCTCACACCTAACAAATGACGTAGCCGACTATACTTCTCTCGCCATTGCGGACAACGCCCTTCTCGCCACCCGTACCTCTATGTTCGAGCCTGCCGACATCTACTCAGTCTCTCTCTCCGATGGCAAGGCGCAAAACATAACCAACGCCAACGCCAAGACTCTCGCCAAGGTGAAGATGGGTAAAGCTGAAGAGCATTGGATCACGACGACCGACGGCAAAAAAATGCTCACTTGGGTCATACTTCCTCCCGATTTCGACAAGACTAAAAAATACCCTGCCCTCCTCTATTGCCAGGGTGGTCCACAAAGCACCGTCAGCCAGTTCTGGAGCAAGAGGTGGAATTTCGCCCTCATGGCTGCCAACGACTATGTCGTGATTGCGCCCAACCGCCGCGGTCTCCCCGGCTTCGGCATTGAGTGGAATGAGCAAATCAGCAAAGACTATGGTGGTCAGAACATGAAAGATTACCTCACGGCAGCAGATTCTATCGCCGCCGAACCTTATGTCGACGCTGACCGTCTCGGATGCGTTGGCGCAAGCTATGGCGGATTCTCCGTCTACTGGCTCGCTGGTCATCATGAGAAACGTTTCAAGGCATTCCTCGCCCACTGCGGCATCTTCAATCTTGAGCAACTATATTCCACAACCGAGGAGCTTTTCTTCACAAACTGGGATCTTGGCGGACCTTATTGGGACAGCGATAATGCCACAATCGCCAAAAGTTTCAGCAACTCTCCCCACAATTTCGTCGGCAAGTGGGATACTCCAATCATGGTTGTCCATGGCGAGAAAGATTTCCGAATCCCCTACACTCAAGGCATGGGAGCTTTCAATGTCGCCAAAATGCGAGGTCTTGATGCCGAATTTCTCTTCTTCCCTGACGAATGCCACTGGGTCTCCCGTCCCCAAAATAGCATCCTGTGGCATCGTGAGTTCTATCGTTGGTTCGATCATTGGCTCAAATGAGAGTTAAGTTTCTAATATTCTCGGCATTAGCCCTCTTTGTCGTTATCTTCCTCCTTTGGAGTGAAAGCGTAAAGCCTAATCAACCAAACGCTCCAGCAGCGGACCTCAGGCTTACGTCCGTTGGACTTTGCGTAATCGACAATAAGATCCCTTCTGATAGCGCAATGGAGTCTACCATCGCAGTCTACCGAGATCGCATAAACGACATCATGGCTGAACCTCTCTGCAAGTCGGTGAGTATGATGGAAGCCCGACGCCCCGAAAGCTCCCTCACGCGTTTCTTGTCAGACGTGTTGCTTACGGCTACCCAGGAGTTCGCTGCTAGCAATGGTTTCACACGCCCCGACATGTCACTCATCAATATCGGCGGCATCCGTGACATACTTCCCGAAGGTTCTGTGACGGTGGGCGATGTCTACACAATCTCGCCTTTCGAGAACTCCCCTGTTGTTCTGAGTTTAGACTCCGCAGGCGTCATGGCAATGCTTAATCACGTTGCGGAACGAGGAGGCGAAGCCATTTCGGGCGTAACGATGACTATCGACGGCACGATAGCCAAGAATGTCAAAGTGTGCGGTCAGCCTCTGACTGGTGGTAAAAATTATAGGTTGGCCACTTTAGATTACCTTGCCACCGGTGGTGATGGATTCAGCTGTTTGACTAACAAGAAAGATTATGAGACAGGTGTCGTCTTCCGCGATATGTTTATCACATACTTACGCCGTCTCGGCGAGAGTGGAGTGGCGGTAGACGACCCAGGTAATGTCCGCATAACAAATGAATCGACTAAGTGAGCATGGAAGAGAATAATATTTCACGTCGCGATTTCTTCAAGCGTCTCGGGGCGATTGCCCTGACCGCCTCTCCTGTCGTGGGTGCGCTCTCATCCCTCACGTCGTGCTCTGTTGGCGAGACTCGCCAGCCTCGTCTTACCATTCTCCATACAAACGATGTACACAGCCACATAGACCCTTTCCCCGACTCCGACACCAAATATGCTGGTCAAGGTGGCTACGCCCGACGCCAATCCTTCATCGAGCAGGTCATGCAAGCCGAGGGCAAGGAGAATGTCTTGGTTTTCGAGTGTGGAGATATGTTCCAGGGGACCCCTTATTTCAACTTCTTCAAGGGGCAACTCGAAATGCAACTCATGAACCGCATGCACGTCGATGCCGTGACAATTGGTAATCATGAGTTCGACAATGGAGTCGAGGCTCTGTGCGATTGCATGGAGATCGCCAACTTCCCGTTCCTAAGCGCCAATTACAAATTCACCGACCACCGCGGCTGTAATCTCGTTAAGCCATATAAGGTGTTCAACCGTGGAGGTCTCCGTGTCGGTGTTTTTGGTCTTGGAGTCCGTCTCGCTGGTCTTGTAGCCCCGACTAATTGCGGCACCGTCGAATTCAAGGAGCTTATTCCCACTGCGCAAGCAATGACAAACACTCTACGTCACCAAGAGAAGTGCCAACTCGTCATTGCTCTTACGCACATCGGATATAACGATGGTCCAAATTCCGAATGCGACGTATGGCTCGCCAAGAATACATCTGGTATAGATTTTATCCTGGGCGGACACTCGCACACCTTTATGCCGCAACCAGACCTCATTCAAAACAAGGAAGGCAATGTCGTAGTTGTAAATCAAGTGGGGTTCGGTGGTATAAACGTCGGCAAGCTGCAAGTAGGTCCTGTTTCTTCTCAGCAAATGGCGTTTATCAATAGCCAATGCGTCAACATGATATAGCCGTATAACTATCAGTAGATGAAGTATTTAATAGTCATAGCAACTCTCCTCCTCTCTCTGAACCTCCAAGCACGAGCACAGTCGTCCGATGCCTATACTCAGATGTCTGACTCGCTCTGCGCTTTGATGGAAGGGACCGCAGGGACGACGGAAGGGTTGGATTACGCCGACGAACTGCTCACTTTGGCTCAAAAGGCTGGTGACGCTGCGATTGTTGATTATGCAGCAAAGCAAAAACTCAACATGCTCTATGTCCTCGGCCGCTATGACGAATGTATCGACTTCGCCGACAACCTTGTAGCCAACCTCGACACCGTATCCAATAACGGGCTACTATATTTCGCGCAGTTTGTCAAAGTGACAGCTCTTATCGACCAAGGTAAGTTCAAGTCCGCCATACAACTTGCGCAAAAAATGTATGACGACAGCAAAAAGGTTATCCACGACTCTGACGGCAACGACATCAGCATTCGCACTCGCTGCAACGCCCTGTACGGTCTCGGTCTCGCCAACGAGGAGATGGAGCATTCCAAATCCGCAATTGACAATTTCACCGAGGCCATCAACCTCATCCAGCCAGACGACTCTGCCAACATGACTCTTAGGCTCGACCTTCAGACGTCACGTATGCAGTCTGCGCAACACCTAAAAGATCGCTCCGAGGCTCTCTCTTTCATCAGCAACTATGAAAATGAGATTGCCGATTTCCGCCAAAGTATCCAAGGAAACCCCAAGTTCGAATATCTTTTCATCGAGGACTATAATCTCTTAATGCAGATTGCGTTTGTCGATGTCCTTACCGACCTGCGCAGGTATTCCGACGCTGCTTCACACATCGCCGTAGCAGACTCCCTTTTGGCAGAATACCCTTCCCTCGTAGACAACTACGTAGCAGAGCTTAACAGCATCAAGGCAAAGTATTTCGAAGCGACAGGCAGATTCAACAAATCAGTCGCCTACGCCGATTCCGCCCTCGAATACTATCAAGAGTTCGGATTGCAAGGAAAGGAAATATCCGTCATGAAGACAAAGTTGCGCGCGACCCATGCTCTCGGTCTCTATGCCTATGAGTACCCCCTCTCCACGCATATCATGACTCTCATGGATAGCGTTTACCGACAAAGGTATACCAGCCAAGTCCAAGATATGCAGACCATCATGGATGTCGACAAGCTACAAAACGAAAAGGTCCAATACGAGCAACGTGCGGCTCTCTTCAGTGCGCAACGGCAGATGTGGATCTTCGTCTCCATATCAATTTTCCTCGCTGCGATAGTGACGTTCACGCTCTTCAAACGCAAAAGAGACCGAGAGAAGCAGCGTATCCTTAGCAACCAGAAGCAAATGCTCGAACGTGAGGTCGACAGGCAGACCAAACAGTTGCGTGAGCAGAACGAAGCCATTGAGAAGCAGAATGAGGAAATAACAGATAGCATCAACTACGCCTTCCGTATCCAGCAGTCCATCCTGCCAAACCTCGATTTCTTCAAAGGCCTTGGCAATGGCGCATGCTTCGCTTTCTACGTACCATGCCACATCGTCAGCGGCGACTTCTATTGGGCACGCACAAATGGCGGGATAGACGTGATTGTCTGCGCAGACTGCACGGGGCACGGCGTCCCAGGCGCATTCATGACCATGATTGGCACCACCATCCTCAACGACCTTTTCGACCATAACATCGACATCACGCCCGACAAGATGCTTGAGAATTTGCACATCAACTTGCTCAACATCCTCCAACAAAGCGGTGAAGAGAACTCAAAAGATGGTATGGACCTGACAGTTCTAAGGTTCGACAGAGAAAACAAGAAAATCTCTATAGCCTCCGCCAAACGCCCTGTCTACCTTTACCGCAAGGACGGCAAAATGCAGGAGTTAAAGGAGGCAACAGTAAAGCGCAGCATCGGCGACCGCGACTATAATGCAGAAAACCTCCCATTCCGCGCCGTCGAGTTCGACATAGCTGCAGGCGATACCATCTATATGAGTTCCGACGGCTTGGCAGACCTCTTCGGCGGGCCTAAACGTCAAAGGTTCATGAAGAAACGAGTGCAAGAGCTTATGGATGAGATTGTCCCTCTCCCTATGGATCAACAATTTGAGCGAGTCAGAGACGTGTTCTTTAACTGGTTGTCCGATGGCGGTCGCATTCCCGAGAACCAACAAGAGCAACTCGATGATGTTTCTTTCATGGGTGTTCGCTTCTAATTTCACAACAAACAGATAAAAATCGATATATACAGCAGTTATGCTCTAAGACAATAAAGCAGAAGAGGCAAGCACTACTCGAATGCTTGCCTCTTCCTTATGAGTGTCAGCCCACTACTTACCTCCCTTGAGGAAGTTTTCAATTGCTGCTGTCATAGACGGGGTCTCTGGCGTCGGGGCCTTGATATCCAACCTCAATCCTGCCTCCGTTACAGCGTTACAGGTCTGAGGACCAAAGGCGCCTATAAGGTGTTCGCCCTGAACGTAATTAGGGAAGTTCTCCTTGAGAGATGTAATTCCTTGCGGGCTGAAAAGTATGACGAGGTCGTAATCCTCAATCTTAATCTCGTGGAGGTCACAACTGACGGTGCTGTAGAAAGTCGCAATCTTATACGTCAGCTTGACTTTGTCCATCATGCTCGGTATCTCGTCGTTGTGCGTGTCAGACAGAGGCACCAAGTACTTCTCGTCTTTATGCTTCTTCATGACATCAACCAGCTCGGGGAACTTGTTCACGCCATGGAAAACCTTACGCTTGCGATAGACGATGTACTTCTGCAAGTATACAGCGATAGACTCCGATATGCAGAAATACTTCATCGTTTCTGGAATAGCCACCCTCAACTCTCCGCACAAACGGAAGAAATGGTCAACCGCTATCTTACTCGTGAAGACGATTGCTGTGTAAGACAAGATGTCCACCTTCTGCTTGCGGAACGTCTTGGCGTCTATGCCATCAACCTTAGTGAACGGGCAGAAGTCTACCGTCACGCCGTAGTTGTTTGCCAACTCAAAATATGGCGACTTGGGGTCGGTTGGCGTCGGCAGTGAAACAAGGATTTTCTGTACTTTCAATGCGGTAGTTTTTTCAGTTATGGTTTGAAATTTGGGATCTTAGTTTGGGGATGTGTGGGGATGATTAGTGACGTGCTTTTATTCACTCCATTCGGCAACGCCAGATATCAGAACAACTGCCCTGGCTATGCAGACTACTGGAGCAATTTCAACGATGCAAAGGTACAAAATGAAGTAAAGAATTGAGGGCAGGGAGGTGGAATTTATTTGTACAGACTTAACGATACGCCAGCCTGTTATCACCAGCACCACAAAGATTGCGAGACGCGCCATCATGCCACACGCAAATGTCGAGACAAACGGCATCGCAAGAGCCAAAGGCGTCAGCACAATTCCGATTACTGCTCTCGAAGCGTGGCGGTCCATGGCTATCGAACGCATGCGAGACTCAGTCATGAAAGCATAACCTATGATGCGATCCGTCACCATCCTAAGCGCATAGAACACACATATTGACACAGCCAAGAGACCTGCCGTCTCGAGTACCGAGAAGTCAAACGGGTGAGCCACAATGGCTACTTCAAGCGCAAGTGTCGTAAGTGCAATTACAAAGACGCCGTCAAGAAGGACGAATGCCGCATTAGTACCATGCTGCGTGGCTTTACACAGACGACGCCAGCCATTTGAATTGTTGAAAAAGCCGACTAGGTCGGACATGAAAGAGCCTGTCACATGGCTTATTATGCCAAGAATGACTACAACCCCAAGTATAAGCCCTACAATTATGTCCGCATAAGGGCGCAACGCAGTCGTGCCACGAGGCGTCGGGTCTATTGGTTGTATTGTTATAGCCTCCGCATTGTCACTCGGCTGAGCTTTACTTATCGTTACTGAGCGGTCGGCATAATGGGATTGTGCGAGGACGCTTGAAATGTCAGTAGTCCTGTGGCATACCTGTTCGAATGTGGTATCAGACGGGTAAAAGAAAGCAGAGTCGGCAGACGATAGAGTCTGTTGCTCGGCAAGCTCACGCCGACGCAACACAGCTTTCGCCTGCGCCTTTGCTTTGAGGCGTATAGAGTCAGTCTGTGCGACTGTAGTCGTTTGCGCTGTCAGTGTGAGCATTATTTCTCTCTTTGGCCTACTTTACCGCTGCATCTTCGAGCCGAAGAGCTGGTTTTGCAGGAGCTTTAAGAAATTCTATAACTTCTTCCGGCGTATGAGCTATGGAAAGGACGTCAAGATGGTGTTGCGACATGAAGTTCTCCTCGACCATCTGCTTCATTTGGGCTATCGTATGGTCAAAAAAGCCGTTGGTGTTCAATAGGATAAGTGGCTTAGCAAAGAGACCCAATTTCTTGTCTGCCATAGCCTCAAAGAACTCATCCATAGTGCCAGTGCTGCCAGGCAATGTGATGACAGCATCGCTTGTCTCAATAAGGAGTCGCTTTCGCTGACTCATATTGTCAGTCTGACGCATATCTTTCACCCCCTTATGAGCCCATTCTACTTCAACCATGAAGGTTGGGATGATACCAGTCACCTCACCACCTTTTGCCAAGACAGCATCGGCCACCGCACCCATAAGGCCAGTAGAACCGCCACCATAAATAAGTCCCCATCCATTTTCAACCAGCAATTCGCCTAAGCGTCTTGCATCTGATATGTACTTCTCTGAGATCTTATGGCTCGAGGCACAGAAAACACATGCTTTCTTCATTTTTTCTTACCCAATTTGTTGAAAGGTATCTGGTACTCCAATGTATATGTGAAACCAATCGCCACCTTATTGTCGTAACTACCATATCCTGCTATGGCATAAGGCTTTAGGTCATCTGAATGTTTAGAAGCGAGAAGGAAACGGCAACGGAATGTCCAACCCATATAAAAGTTGCGCAACACTTCACACCGTAGTCCCGCTACTAAATCAGCGGAATGAGAGTTTACCGATGTCTTGCCGACACTACCTGTATAGTCACCCCAATAGCTGTCTACTATTGTAAACTTGCCACTCTCGTGACTTTGCCAAGCGTATGCGTAACGCACACCAACGAAGATGTTGTCATTGGTCGGGTAGTCTTCAGAGTTGAAGATGTCGTAGTCCACACCGAGACGGATGAAAGTTCCGTTAGATTTGTAGTTGTAGTTCTCCTTGTCGTACTTGATATGCTCAAAGCCCGCCTCCGCTGCCGCAAACCAGCGGTTTTTGATGCCATACCTGCCTATGAAGGCAAAACCCGTACGCTCGTCCTTAATAGCGCGTATTATGAATGGCGCAAGGTCGATACCCAGAGAGAGTCCTTGATCCTTGACGACAATATACTTACGCTCCTTAGCAGGCTCTCTGTCCTGTTCGGAGCCTTGTGTCGACTGCGAATCTGAGCCTGTGGTGTCTTGCTGCGCATACGTCGTGACACTTAGCAGCAAAGCTATGAGCGTGAGGCTAATAGATATAAATCTGGATGTTCTCAAGGCTCTCGTTGTAACGAATATTAGGCTCGACGACGGCAATGGAGTCGATGAACGTTGTAGTATGCCCGATAGAATCGAGTTTTATCTCCATGGCAATGCCCGAACTGCCAGAGACTGGGACCTTCTGCTTATGGTATGAGAAAAACAGGTCATCCTCAAGAGTCTGCGTGCGAAACACGTACTCAGTGGTGCAACGGCTAAGGTTTAGGTTTAGGAACAAGCTACTTACAGACTCAACGTCATAAAGCATGGAGTCTTCACGCCCGACACCATATATCTGCACACTGGTAAGAGTGGTATCGTTATGCGTGTGGCGCGAATAGAGACCGACTTGCACCGTATGCTGGTATGACAACTGGAGGTCGTCCTCGGCGTTACATGCGACGAGGGAAGCCAAGACCGCAAGCACGGCTGTACACTTGATTGGTAAGGTCATTTCTGGCGTACCTGAATTTGCGTGCAAAGATACGAAAAAGAATGTGTTGGGATATTGGGGGAGTGTTGCTAATTGGATAAAGGGTAGTCACATACATAATGCAACTTTGTAACACATAACGGGAGATTTAAGATTTATTTCATAAGAAATTTATGCAAGTGCCTGTCAAAGTGTTAGTTTTGCAACAATGTACACGAATAGTGACTACTATAAAACTCTAAACAGGCAAGAAATGAACACTAAGCAAATCTTGTTGTTGGGTGTAGCTGCAGGTGCCATGAGCGGCTGCTGCCCTGACAATGGTGCTGCGGATGGTGTGGCTCACTTTACTGCAGCCGACCGCGACACAACAGTCCGCCTTGAGGACGACTTTTACCAGGCTTCAAATGGCGGATGGATCGCCAGCCATCCTATCCCCGGCGACCGTGCGCGCTATGGCGCTTTCGACATTCTCTACGAGGAGAGCATCGACCATCTTCACGAGATTGTCAATGAGGCAATGAAATCTAATGCCGCAAAGGGTTCTAACGAGCAGAAGATCGGCGACCTTTTCAAACTTGGCATGGACACGCTTCGTCGTGACAAGGATGGTTTCGCCCCGATCCAGAAATACCTCGACATGGTGCGCAGCGCCAAATTCTCTGACGCTGAAGGTTTTGCGAAGACCATTGGCACCATGCACATTTTCATCGCTCATCCTTTCTTCTCTTTCGGACGCACTCCTGACTTCGACAATAGCTCGATGAACATCAGCGAGTTGTGGCAGGCAGGCATCGGCCTCCCTGACCGCGACTACTATTTCGACGAGACAGAGCGCGGCAAGGGCATCATCAGCGGTTATAAGACCATGATTGCCAAAGAGTTCACCCTTGCAGGCTTCGACAATGGAGAGGCTCGTGCAGAGCAGGTCTTCAACTTCGAGAAGCAACTTGCCGAGGTCATGAACACCAAGGAGCAGAACCGCGACCCGAAGGCTGTCGCCAACAAGATGGACCTTGCCGGTCTCAAGAACCTCACCAAGGGCTTTGATTGGGACACATACTTCGCAACCGTCGGTGCCACCGTCAAGGATATCAATGTCGGTCAGCCTAAGTTCATCAGCGCAGTTTTTGACATTGTCAGCAAGGCTAACCCCGATGTTGTTAACGACTACCTCACCTACAAGACCATCCAGGGCTTCAGCTCAAGCCTTACAAGCGAGCTTTACGCAGTCGTATTTGACTTCTATGGCAAACAACTGAGCGGCACACAAGAGATGCGCCCTCTGTGGAAGCGCACCCTTTCTGTCGTTGAGGATTGCATGGGCGAGGCTCTTGGTAGCCTGTACGTCAAGAAATACTTCCCCGAGGAGGCTAAAAAGCGCATGGTCGACCTGATCGAGCAGCTCCGCATCTCCTTCGGTCAGCGCATCGACCAGCTTGCATGGATGGGCGACAGCACGAAGGTTGCAGCCAAAGAGAAGCTTGCTGCCATCGACGTAAAGGTTGGCTACCCTGACAAGTGGAAGGATTACAGCGCATTGGAGATTGACACCACCAAGAGCTACGCCGAGAACCTTATCGCTGTCTCCATCTTCGACAACAACGAGGAGATGGCAAAGATCAACAAGCCTGTTGACAAGGCCGAGTGGCACATGACCCCTCAGACGGTAAATGCTTACTACAATCCTACCGCCAACGAGATTGTCTTCCCAGCCGCAATTCTCCAGCCTCCATTCTTCTACGCTAATGGCGATGACGCAGTCAACTACGGCGCTATCGGTGTCGTCATCGGTCATGAGATGACCCACGGCTTTGATGACCAAGGCAGTCAGTTCGACAAAGTCGGCAACCTTAGCAACTGGTGGAAAGAGGCAGACCGCGAGGAGTTTGAGAAAGTTACCAATAAGTTGGTTGACCACTTCTCCAGCCTCACTGTCATCGACTCTCTCAAGGGCAATGGCCGCCTCACCCTTGGCGAGAACATTGCGGACCTTGGTGGTCTGAACATTGCTCATCAAGCATTCCGCAACACCCTTGAGGGCAAGGCAGAGCCCGCTCTCATCGACGGACAGACTGCAGAGCAACGTTTCTTCTTCGGCTACTCTCGTATTTGGGCTGGCGCAATCCGCCCAGAGGCTCTTTACCAGCAGGTCATGACCGATCCGCACTCAACCGGTCGTCTGCGCGTAAATGGCCAGCTGCCTCTTCTCGACTTCTTCTACAAGGCATTCGACGTGAAGGAGGGAGACAAGATGTATATGGCACCAGAGGATCGCATCGTCATCTGGTAGTTCTCATAGAAACTTGATATTGAGAGGGCAAGTCTCGGAATGGGACTTGCCCTCTTTTTGTATTTAAGGATCAGTGCTTATTTGTAACTTATCTGTATGAAGTTGAGGACAGTATAAGAGGCGATATTTTGCATAAACTTGCTAATTTAGTGCCGCCTTACGAGGGCACGAACAACAACAGAGTTTTTGACCTCAGACCTTTCGGGGTTTATTATGAAACTACTATCAATCACTGACTTAGTATTAGGTCTGATGACCGAGCATTCGGCCATTCAGGCTGTGGCAGTTTTGTCCATAATCATCATGCTGGGGCTTGCCTTGTCGAAGCTACGCATAGGCGGCGTCTCATTGGGTGTGGCATTTGTGTTCTTCATAGGCATCTTGGCAGGACACTTGGGCTTTAGCCTTGACGCAGACGTGCTGTTGTACGTGGAGACATTCGGACTCGTGCTGTTCGTATACGCATTGGGTCTGCAGGTGGGACCAGGTTTCTTCAATTCGCTGCGAAACGACGGAATGAAGTTGAACCTCTGGGGGCTTGCGTTGATAGCAGTCGGCACGATATTCACTATCGGGCTATGGCAACTTTCACCCGTCGGACTGGCAGAGATGATGGGCATTTATTGTGGAGCGACGACAAACACCCCTGCCCTTGGCGCCGTTCAACAGACACTTGCACAGTTCGGACTATCGGGTGGAGGCGCAGCACTGGGATGCGCTATCGCCTACCCTCTTGGCGTTGTTGGTGTCATCATCGCAATGGCTATACTGAAGAAGTTGTTCGTCAAGGGATTTGACGCCTCCAAACACTCACAATACACATCTGACGAGACCTTTGTAGCACGCTTTGACGTGGTCAACCCTGCAATAAACGGAAAGACTCTGCGAGAAATTGCGGAGATGAGCCACTTGAAGTTTATCATATCACGCGTATGGCGCGGAAAAGAGGTGACCGTGCCACAATCGAGCACGATACTTTTTGAGGGAGACGGCGTATTGGCAGTCACGACGAAAGATGAAGTTTCTGCTCTTGAGATACTATTTGGAAGGAGGTCGACTGAGGACTGGAACAAAGACGAGATCGACTGGAACAAGGTAGACAGCCAGGTAGAGAGCCGTACATTCGTACTGTCGAACCCCGCATTGAATGGCAAGAGGCTTGGTATGTTGCACTTAGGCAGCACCTATGGAGTAAATATCAGCCGCATAACACGTGGTGACATTAGACTTTTGGCAACATACGACCTGAAACTCCAATATGGCGACCGCCTTACAACTGTGGGCGAAGCTCAGAAGCTTGACAACGTAGCGAATTACCTTGGCAATGCTGTTCAAAATCTCAACGAGCCAAACCTTGGGTCCATATTCCTTGGCATCCTGTTGGGACTTGGTCTTGGTTCTATACCTCTAAGCCTACCAGGCATGACGATGCCCGTGAAGTTGGGCATGGCAGGAGGTCCCATAATAGTAGGCATTTTGGCAGGTGCCTTTGGCCCGTCATTCCACATTATTACATTTACCACACGCAGCGCAAACTTGATGTTGCGCAAGTTGGGATTGTCACTTTACTTGGCGTGCCTTGGTCTTAATTCAGGACCTCAGTTCTTCGACACCGTAGTCAGACCAGAGGGTCTGCTGTGGCTCGGCATTGGTCTGGCAGTGACAGTGATACCTGTCGTAATAGTTGGTGCCATAATCATCAAACTGCGCAAATTCGACTTTGGCACTACGTGCGGCATCTTGTGTGGCAGCATGGCTAACCCAATGGCTCTTGGATATGCGAACGATGCAGCCCATAACGAGTCTCCTTCAGTCAGCTATGCGACGGTCTACCCACTATGCATGTTTATCCGCGTAGTCGTCGTGCAGATTGTGCTTATTGCATTGCTTTGATGGTGACACTCGTCGCCAGCTGACAGATTATATTGACAGCCTCGTCTATGCCTATCGTGCTGGTATTTAGCACAATGTCGTAGTTATCAGCAGCGCCCCAACGACGGTTAGTGTATTTGAAGTAGTGGTTCGCACGGGCTGTGTTGACCTCATTGATCTTGTTTATCGCCTCACGTTCTGAAAGACCTTCCTTCCTCTCGATGCGTCGAGCCGCAAAATCATTATCCGACAATATGAAGACACGGAGAAGGTGCTGGCGACCGTGGAGCACGTAGTCAGCGCATCGGCCTATCACGACGCAAGGAGATTGCGAAGCGACGCTACGTATAAAACGGCTTTGCGCGACGAAGAGTTTGTCGTCGGTAGAGAGGATTGTGCCTTGTGGTATATCGTTGCCGAGGATGATGGACTCGAGGAGCTTTGCGGTGGAGATATTTTGCTCACGTGCGGCAGCCTCTTGTGGGGCAATGTTAGCCTCTTGTGCTGCATTCTCAAATATAGCCCTGTCGTAGAGATCCATATCGAGACGTTTTGCAACCTTTTGCCCAATTTCCAAACCACCGCTACCATATTGGCGTGAGATGGTAATAACGAGAGGAGCAGCGACATCTTGCTCTGGAATACTGATAATGTCTGCTTCTTGCTCAATTTTACCCTCAAGAATATTATCGAACCATGTGAGATGCGGAGACAGCAGTCGCACAACTATACCGATATAAACCATTGACACAAGAGTACCGATCCCGATAAGCTCCCATCTCCACGTCCCAAAGAAAGCAACGCAGCAGATGAGTGCGATGCAGACGAGTGAAGTGTCGACAATAATCTTTACCTTACTAAATTCCTTGCCGGAGACTTGAGCTATCGCAACCTGTATGCCCTCACCTGGCATCATGACAGATTTGCAACGCACTTCACAAGCCACTCCAACGCCCATAATGGTACCGCCTGCAAAAACGAGGAAGAGCCCCCATGCAAACCCAGCAGCACCGGATCCCGCTGTGAGCGGCTCGGTGATTGCGAGATTAACATCAAGGAAAAAGCTGAAAATCGTACCTACTATTAGCTGAAAAAGTTGAAACAGCTGGTAGCGACGGCGCAGGATTAATATTTGGAGAAGAACAAAAAATGCGTTCATTATGATGGTGTAGCCACCGACAGAGAGAGCAGGAATCTGCCATCCGAATAAAGAGACGGACGCAAAGCCCGCCTCACTCCAAACAAGAGGGGAAACAGAAATTGCTGAGGCGCCAAGATTGGAACGGATAAAGAGCGACACGCCAAAGGTCAGCACATAAAGTGCAGCCAATAGAAGGACGTGTTGCCTGATAAAGTGTGTTAGTTTAGATTTCACGTGGAGGTTTTTAACTGTTCTATGGGGCGTGATAGCCACTTCAAATATAGCAAAAATGAAGGATAAACGGCCCCTAACCAAAGCCAAACTTTAGAGGCGAATAAGAGCTTTTGTCACACCTTCACACACTACTTGCTTCCGCAAGAAAATCTCACAACAGACAATAAGACCGAACCCCTTTCGAGGCTCGGTCTTGTATGTTCATCAGTCTTGCTTC
>CAVDBL010000002.1:0-337890 GCA_963607345.1 Bifidobacteriaceae bacterium | reverse complement strand
GGTTCTAAAATTTTGCGCACCTTGGAATAAAAACTCTCGCAGCCCGCATGGTTGCCAGTCCGGAGGCGATTCGCAGCCTCCATTTTGACCTATAAACCCAAAAAACAGACCCTGTAGGAGAATGGTAAACCATATAGCTTTGCTTCCGAAAAATATAAGGACATAAAAAACAATAAATGTGTAAAAGGTATGATTAGAATAAGAGTGCGGATGATGGCAATCATGTTGTCTTTGTTTTCTACAACGGTGTGTGCACAGACAACCGAGATGCAAGAAAACGGCAACATCATCAAGATGCATTTCAGTGGCGGACCACTTGTGGAGATGAATATGTCGGGGTTCCTACATTCAGGTTTCTCTAACGGAAGAAGCAAACTGAGGCCAGGCGTCTCTGTAGGAGGTTTCGCAAAACTTGACTTGTTGAAGTTGTTTGCCGTGCAAGGTGAGGCTTCGTTTCAGTACAAGCAGTCGGAGTTTGCGTGGAACAGCGGCAAGGGTAACTTCAGATACTGGGGCATGGAGATACAGATCCTTGCTATGGTGCAACACGTTTTCAGAAACAACGGATGCACTTACATAGGTGTCGGTCCCTACACAAACTTTGGCTTGGATGCGAGATTTGTGCAAAATGGTGTCAATACAAATCTCTACAAAAGGGATGGTGACGCAGAACTTCCTCCGATGAGAGATTCTGATACTGGCTTCGGTGCTAAAGTCGGATACGAGTTGCCGTGTGGATTGCAGTTGAATGTCTCTTGGAAAGCAAGTGTGGACAACGTGCTTGATGCCAACAGCGACAAACTCTCCATGCATCCGCAGACTTGGAGCATGGGTGTGGCATATCGTTTTGGCAAATGAGAGACAGAAAAGAAAGAAGTATTGGAATATGATGAAGGGAACAACTGTCCGCGGTATAATCACCATCGCCTTATTGTTATGCTTGTGCCTGGTGCAGAACATGAAAGCACAGGGAAGTATGGAAACTGACACTATAAAGATGTGTAATTCTGTGGAACACAGCAGTGTAAAAGAAGCAAAAGGATTGAAGCGTTGGTGGAACAGTCTTATACAAGGTAATGTAGACCGCACCTGCGAGCGTGCCATAGACCTTGTTTTTGTCGCTGCTCCATGCTATACCAATGAGAGCGGTCTGGGTGTCGGTGGCATGGCAACAGCATTGTATCGCCTTGACCGCCGCGACTCCATCATGCAGCCTTCCGACATGTCGCTGTCAGGCTGTGCCACGATGAAAGGGGTCTATACGCTTACGGTAAAGGGCAACAACCATTTTCGAGGCAACCGCTCGCGCCTGTCATATAGTCTGCAACTGATGCATAAGCCGCTTGATTTCTGGGGGTTGTCGTATGAGGCTTGCGACAACAACACGCTCTCTGAATATACCAAGCAGAAGGTGGCGTGGCAATCGGATTATGAGTATAAGCTCACCAAGCATTTCTATTTGGGTGCTGCCTTCAACATCAATTATACCCGATTGTTGAAGGCTCAGAACATGGAGTATATGGAGGGGCAAAAGAGCCACTATCTGTTTAATGGCATTGGGGTGTCATTGGTGTACGACTCACGCGATTTCATCCTCAACCCTAAGCGAGGCTCGTATGTGATGCTTCGCGAGGTGTTCTATCCCAAGTGGCTCAGTTCCTACAACCGTAATTTGGCTACCACAACTCTCATTGCAGACACCTATCAACCATTGTGGAATGGCGGACTGATAGCTTTCGATTTCTATGCCCAGCTGAACCGTGAGTGTACCCCATGGACAATGCGTGAATACGTGGGGAGCTGCACAAGCCGTATGCGTGGCTATTACGAGGGGCGCTATGTGGATTGCAGTCAGATAGAGAGCCAGTTGGAGCTTCGCCAACATATTGCAGGAAGAGCAGGATTCGTTGTATGGGGTGGTGCCGCCAATGTTTTCCGCTCATTGGGCAAGTTCAACATCAAGCATACACTCCCCAACTACGGACTTGGCTTGCGCTTTGAGTTTAAACACAAAACAAACGTTCGTTTCGACTATGGCTTTGGAAAACATTCGGCAGGTTTTGTGTGCCAGTTTGCAGAGGCTTTTTAGAGACTCATCAAAACAATCATAATGGCATTTATGGATATATTCGTTTTCAAGACAACATTGCGAGGCTACACAGATGTCAAGGTTATCGCACCATTTATAGATTCAGATAAAAGAATAGGACGGTGGACGGTGGATTTGGAGGATTGCGACAAAGTGCTTCGTGTGGAGAGCAAAGGATTGGTTGCTAAAAGCATCTCCAATATTCTTAAAAGTCAAGGGTACGCATGTGATGAACTGGAGTATTTGCCAGAAGAAAGTAAATACAAGGTGTAGGGTGTGGTGAAACACTCTTGCTCATCTTGTTCCCTCTATAGCTTTTGGCTCAAACCACGTCCTTGGCGAATGGCACCAGAACTTATGCGGCAAAAAAACATATCTCGACACCGCACGTTGAGACTGTCTAACGAAACGAAATGGGCAAACGACTATACATTTACCATTAATGGCAGCGAGGTGGAGAATGGACGCAAAAGAATCTGCCCACTACGTTTTTCCACGATGACACCATTGTTGAAACTCCGCAGTATGCCATTGTACGCCAACTTCAATGGTTCTTATTATTTGAAGTTGTTCAACCATCCATTCATCCTTTCTTTTGAGGTCGCTATATATGGTTGTGATAAGGGATGGGGCAAATTGCAGGGAAGGTTTTCGGCGATAATGGTGGTAAAAGCACGGTACAGACCAAGTTCAGCGCAGGTCTGGCTGGCATGACTCTGTTCCGTAGCATTCCAGTCATAACCTATTGGCGCCAGTTCGCCCCCCCCAAAAAAACTTCAGAGAAGACTTCACTGCCAAGCCAGTTCTGTCTGCGCTATTAGATGAAAAGTCAGCCCAGCTCAGCGTGCGCATCCAAGAGTGCCGACTGCTACTAATTGAAAAGCTCTATTAGCGGAGCTCCTACAACTTATTACTACAGCAAAGCGATACTGAAACCGGAGACACAATAAGTAAAAGCGTAAGTTCCCAGGAAAGTTTTAGAGGTGAAGCCATGAGAATAGGGTTGAGAAGTTTTTGTTGAGGAACAGTGTGTTTTAGAGTTTGCTATTAGTACGAATGTAGCGAAAAATTAGCAGAATCTCAATGGTTTTAGGCGATAAATAGGATGGCAGAGAGGAGGAGAAAACGCAAGAGCGGCAAGAAGGGTGGAACCTTCTTGCCGCTCTTGGATGTGATGAGGGGAGAGGGGTGTTACTTCTCGGCGGGCTTCATGATGATGGTTGCGCGATGAGCCTCGGAGAGGATGAGTTTAGCCCAAGCCTGGACGTCGGCGGGTGTGATGGACTCGACGAGTTGCTGGTAGTTGGAGTCGTCGGTGCCGCGGAAGGCGAGGTCTTGGAGTAAGCCGACCCACTGGGAGTTGGTCTGGAGAGCCTCGGTGCGCGCCTTGACGAGATTCTTCTTGACCTTGTCGAGGTCGTCGGGACGAGGGCCGTTGTCGGCTATGTTCTTGATTTCCTGGTCGATGATGGGCTCAAGACGGTCGAAGACCTTGGGGTCGGTATCGAAGACTACGATGAGCTGGTATTGCTCGGTAGGCTCTTTGCTGAGGCTGCTGATGACGGAAACGCCGTAGGTGCCGCCCTGGTCTTCGCGGACGCTCTCAAGGTAACGCATGTCGAGGCAGCGTTTGAGGATGTTGAGGGCGATCTGCTCACGACGGTTGTATTTGTGCTTGTGGGTGTAGTCGCGGAGGAAGGACACCTTCTCGGTGGTCATCGGGGTTGTGAAGACGAGGGTGGTGTCGGCTTGCGGCTTATAGTCGTTGCGAGGAACCCAGTTGGTGGCCTTCTTGCCTGTGGGGAGCGCGCCGAGCCATTTGCATACTGCAGGCATGATGGAGTCGGTGTCGAAAGAGCCGACGATGACGAAATCGAAGCCGCGTGCGGAAGAGAGGAGAGCCTCTTTAGCTTTGATGACCTTACCGAGCTCGAGGCCTTCGAGATCCTCGGGAGCTGAGAGACCTATGACGTAGGGGTTGCCGCCCTTGAGGAGGTTGAAGTATCGGTTGCGGAAGATGTTGTCAGGGTTCTTGCTGGCGTTGGCGAGGTAGCTGACGTATTTGTCGTAGACGGCCTGGTAGGCGACGGTGTCGATGCGGAGGGTTGTGAAGGTGAGGTATGCCATCTGGAGCATGGTCTCGAAGTCTTGCTTGCTGGAGGCTCCGGAGATGGACTCATTGTAGAGGTCGATGTCGGCATTTACGCTTGCGGTCTTGCCTGTGAGGGCTTTGCGGAGGTCGCTGTTGGAGAACTTGCCGAGACCCATTTGGGAGACTACGGTTGCGGCGAAGGCGGCAGAGGTGGCGTATTCGGGGTCGAGAGTGGAGAAGCCGCCACGGGCTATGCCGCTGAGGATGATGTTGTTATCCTCGTAGGTCGTGGGGAGGAGGAAGACGCGGACGCCGTTGCTGAGTGTGGCTATTCGGCTGCCGTAGACTTTGTCGTCTGCCCACTTCTTGACTTTGCCGGGCTTAGGCTCCTTGTCGATGAGTTTGGTGTCGACGACCTCGTCTTTGTAGGGCTTGAGGTCTTTGGAGGAGAGTGAGTTGTAGATGGCTTCGTACTCCTCGGCTGTCTTGACGCCATTGTCGCCCTCGACGGCAGAGATCTGGAAGACGGGCTGTGCGCTCATGACGCTTGCGATGTAGGCGTTGACGGCTTGGACGGAGACGTTGGGCGCAATCATGTGCGCGAGGTCGCGGTCGTAGGCGGTGGAGGTTATGACGTCATTGTTGAGGAATGCGTTGTAGTAGGGGCGGACATAGTCGGCGGACTGAACCTTATTGCGGTTCTCGTAGGCGTCGTCGTGTCCTTTGAGGAGGTTGTCGATGGCGCGTTGTAGCTCGCCCTCGGTGACGCCGAAGCGGCGGAAACGCTCCAGCTCGTCGAGGAGGAGGTCGATGGCCTCTGCGGTCTTGCCGTTTTGTGCGGCAGTGACGGCTACGAGCATATTGAGGGTCGGGACATATTGCATGTCGCCCATCATGGCGTAGGAGAAAGGCGCGCCTTGCTCGGAGAGGTCGGCCATGCGGGTGTTGAAGATGCTGGATGCGAGGTCGGCTACGATGTCGTAGGCGGCGTACTCGACGGTGTTGCGGATGGAGTCTGGCTGTGGCTTGTAGCGGAATTGGATTTGCGCCGTGGTGCGCGTGTTCTCCTTGTCGAAGAGGATGGAGAAAACGGGTTTGTCGTTGAGGGCGACATCCTCGTAGACGCGTTTAGCAGGGTTGACGGGAGCAGGGATGTCGGACCACATCTGTGCTATTTTCTTCTCGACGGCCTTGGGGTCGACATCGCCGATGATGACGATGCCTTGGAGGTCGGGGCGGTACCATTTGTGGTAGTAGGCACGGAGGGCGTCGTAGGTGAAGTTGTTGATGACGGCGGTGTCTCCGATGACGTCACGGACGGCGTAGCGTGTTCCGGGCATGGTGTTGGCCATGTGCTTGAAGTAGAGGCGGCGGAAGGCGGAGGCACGGGTGCGCCACTCTTCGCGGATGACGCCGCGCTCCTTGTCGATCTCATCACCATCGAGGGATATGAATCCGCTCCAGTCGTGGAGGGTGAGGAGTGCGCTATCGACGATTGCGGGGTCGATTGTGGGGACGGCGGAGAGGTTGTAGACCGTCTCGTCGAGGCTGGTGAAGGCGTTGACATTCTCACCGAAGCGGACGCCTACGCGCTCAAGGAAATTGACGATGCCCTTGCCTGGAAAATTCTTTGTGCCGTTGAAGGCCATGTGCTCAAGGAAGTGGGCGAGACCGTCCTGGTTGTCCTCTTCGAGGACCGCGCCGACCTTTTGTGCGATATAGAATTCGGCGACGCCCTTGGGGAGCTCGTTGTGTCGGATGATGTAGGTGAGCCCGTTTGGCAATTTGCCGACGAGGACGGCGGTGTCTTGCTGAAGAGGCGTGAGACCTTGCGCAGCTGCGGCTACTGAGACCATGGCGCAGGCTGCGGCGAGGCACGACTTTAAGATTTTCATCTTGTTATTGGTGTTGATTAATGTTTTAATGGCAAGTTAGTCATTTTGGTTATAAAAATCAAAATGAAGATGGTTGAAAGGGTGGAACGGAGTAGAAAGAGACCGCCACGCGCAAGGGCAGTGAACCTCTTGGGCGTGGCGGCTTTTATTGGATTGTTGCGACCGGGCGTCAGAGACCGAAAGTGACGCCGACGGTGTAGGAGCCTCCGATCTTGTCGGTATAGATGAACTCTCGCTTCTGATTGTTGAAGAGGTTGTGTGCGTTGAAGAAGACCTCGCAGGCGTCGAAAGGTTTGTAGCCGACTTTGAGGTTGACGGTGCAGCGGGGGTTGACCTTCTCGGTGCCGAAGAGGGTGGTGTACTCACGCTTGCCGACGACATTGGCGAAAGCGGCTATGTTCCATTGGGTTGAGGGTTTGTAGATGAGGCCTGCCATGCCGTAGACTGCGGGTGTGGCTTTGTGGCGGTAGTTGTCCTCGGTCTCATAGGGCTCGGCGACGCTCGTGGCGAGGTAGTATTCGTCATACTCCTTCTCGTAGCGGACGTTGTACTTGAGGGCGTAATAGAGGCCGAGAGGTCGGTCGACACCCTCGACGGCAGGCCCGCCGTTGTAGGCGTTGAGGAGGCTTTGGAGGTATTGCTCCTTGCCGGCTTGGTCGAGCTGGTCGTATTGCGCCTTGGCGCCAGCAACTGGGGTGTAGCCCATGCAGTCGAGCACGTATTGCGCACCCTTGCCTGTGGAGACGGCACTATAGACGACCTCTTGGATCATGGCATTGAGGCCGAGCTTGTCGTCCATGAGGGCGGCTTGGCTTTGGAGGAGCTGGCTCTTGATCATGTCGGCCTGTGAGTATTGGTAGTAGTTGTCGATCGTGGTGCGTTGGATGTTGGCATTCACCTTGGCGATGAGCTTGGAGGAGATGATCCAGTCGATGTTGAGCCCTATGCCGAACTGGTGGACGACGAAGGGCATGTTGTCATACTGGAGGCAGCTTTTTGTGGAGAGCGAGCTCAGGAGGAGCGGGGCGAGGTTGGAGACGTCGACCGTTCCGCCCATGACTCCGGAGAGGATGCCTTGTGCGGTGGCGCCGTTGATGAGGACGTCGCTGCGGCTGGACTTGAGGGCTCCGTAGTCGGTGCTGCGGGAGTAGAAGGCCTCGGCGTCGATGAGGAGCGCATTGGTGGGTTTGAGGCGGTAGCCTATCTCTACATTATCGATATGGAGGATTGGAGCGTCCTCGTTGCCGATGAACTGCATGCTGGCGGGGGTGGAGCCTGTGGGGCGCGGCCAAGTGAACTTGCTGGACGTGTTGACGAGTGACGCGCTGCGGAAGGAACGGCCGTAGACGGCACGGATGAAGTTATTGTCGTTGATGAGGTAGCTTGCGGCGAATTGCCACGAGGTGTTCCACTTGTCGGGGATGCTTGTCTTGTCGGAACGCACGGCTCCGATGAGTCGGAGGCCTCCGTGCTTGTAGTCGAGTCGGAGGCTTGGGGCGAAGTCGCTCACGTCGGCGAAGTTGTCGCCTTGGGAGTAGTAGCCCCAGTAGCCGGAGGTCTCGACGACGCCGCTGCCGTAGTCGACATATTCTGGTTTGCTATCGACATACTTGACGTATTGGTAGGAGACTTCGGGCGTGATGGTCAGCGGGCCTGCCTTGATGTCGTATTCAGCGAGGGCAGCGACGCTGTGAGTCTCGGACATGCTGAAAGCGCGGGAGCCGAGAGACATGTCCATCGGGCCGCCTGTGTAGTTGGCTTGGAAATGAAGGCCGAAGATGCGGGAGTCGAGGTTGGCGTAGCCGATTTTGGACTTACGGAAGCGGAGTGAGACATCCTCGTTGCCGATAGGGGTCGTGGCGTAGAGGGCGTAATTGAAGCCACCTTGGAGGTCGAGACGGACGTCGGTGGAGGGCGTTATGGTGACGTAGCCGTTGATGCCTGCCGTGCGGCGTGATATTTCGGGGTCGGGCCAATTGGCGTAGACATTGGCATTGCTGTTGTTGGCGGAGGTGAAGGTGTAGGAGTCGTCATCGCTGGAGACGCTGGAGATCTTGTAGAGGTTGTCGATCTGTTGGAGGGTGAGGTCGGCACCTTTGGAGACATCGGTCAGCTTGCCGGTGACGACGGCAGTCCGGAGCTGTTGGGCGGAGAGCGTCATGCCGTTGGAGAATGTTGAGGTGTCGTTGAGGACGTAGTAGCCGTCTTGCGGGATGAGGAAGATCTTGCCGTTCTTGCGGTGGCGGAGTTGGAAGTTGCCAGAGAAGCCGAGGGCGAGGACGTCGTTGGCTCTTTTGCGGAGGGCGAAGTCGGCGACGGCGGAGTTGTTGCCCCCTTGGAAGCTGCCTTGGACGGCTGTCTTGTCGTTGTCGGGCTTTTGGGTGATGATGTTGATGACACCGTTGACGGCATTGGCGCCGTAGAGGGCGGACGTGGCTCCGCGGACGACCTCGATGCGCTCGACATCCTCGATGCTGATGGGCATGGTCTCGAAGAGGGCGAGACCGGTGGCGTAGTTGTGGCATGGTCGGCCGTCGATCATGACGAGGAGGTTTGCGCTCTCGGTGTAGTAGAGCATGTTATTGTCGGGGATGTTGGCGAGTCCGCGCATCTGGACATCGTATACGCCGTTGGTCTTCTCAGCGACGACCATGCCAGGGATGAGGCGGAAAGCCTCCTCGATGGTTGTGACGCCGTAGGTGCGCATCTCGTCGCGCGTTATGACGGTAGAGGAGAGCGGTGAGGTGAAGGAGTTCTCCTCGGACTTGGAGGCAGAGGAGACGTTCTTGTTCATGATGAGGGAGAAAAGCTCGTCGACGCTGCTTACTCCGAGGGTCTCGACGGCTTCCATGAGCTGGTCGAGCGGGAGTTCGGCGAGTTGGTCGGTGGACATGGCGAGGATCTCGTCTCTCGTGAGCTTGTGGTCTTGGGCTTGCGCGGCAAACGTGAAGGTCGCGGCGAGCAGGATAGTTAGCAGCTTTTTCATTTGGAGTCGCTTTGTGTGTGTGGTTTCTCACCCTCTAATTTAAGAAAAATTGCGCAGAAAAGAGACCGTTAGGAGAATAAATTAACAGCTTCCGGTATAAAAAGGTGGTGTGGTAGGCAAGGGGAAATCCAAATATCTATTTTTGCGCAATCATGTATGCCGATTTGATATTACCACTGCCGTTGCAGAACCTGTTCACGTATGAGGTGCCCTCGAGCATGGAGGGCATCGTCCGTCGCGGATGCAGGGCATTGGTGCAGTTTGGCAAAAAGAAATATTACTCGGGCATTGTCGTGGAAGTTCATGGTCGGAAGCCCGATTATGAGACGAAGGCGATATGCGAGGCCGTCGACATGGAGCCCATCGTGACGGAGGGGCAGCTGCGGCTGTGGCAATGGATTGCCGACTATTACATCTGCACGCTTGGTGAGGTCATGAAGGCCGCCATGCCGCAGGGGTTGAAATTGGAGAGCGAGAGCCGACTGATGTACAATGCCCTATTTGACGGACACGAGAGCCTCACGCCGCGCCAGGCAGAGGTGTTGGCATTCATAGCGGAGAAGAAAGTTTGCACGATAACGGAAGTCGCCACGATGATGGGCGGCGTGAACCCGATAGGGCACATACGCGCATTGCTTGACGCAGAGGCGATATACATAAGCGAAGAGTTGCGTGACGCATATAAGCCTAAGAAAATCAACACATTCAGCCTGTCGAGAGAGTTGCGTTCGAGCGACGACGTCTTTGAGGCGTTGGGCGAATTGGAGAAACGCGCGCCACGTCAGATGGAGGCGTTGATGGTCTTCATGCAGGCGGCAGGCGGAGCGGGACGCGCGACAGAGGGCAAAAGACTTACGCGTGAGGAGATTGAGGGAAGCGGAAAGATATCGGCATCGGCATTGGCGGAGCTTGTGAAAAAGGGACTGCTGATACAGGAGAAGACGGAAGTGTCGCGGCTTGGGGTGGCGTCGGGGGCATTGGCTCCATTGAACGAATTGACAGAGATACAGTCGAAAGCGTTGGAAGAGATAACCGAGCAGGGGGCGAGCGGGAAGCCGGTATTGCTATACGGAGTGACGGGCTCGGGCAAGACTGAGGTGTATATCCACCTGATAGACAGAGCGATAAAAGAGGGGAAGAACGTATTGTACCTATTACCGGAAATTGCTTTGACGACGCAGATAACGTCGCGCCTCAGCAGGCACTTTGGTGGCGAGATGGTTGTGTACCACAGCAAATTCTCTGACGCAGAGCGAGTTGAGGTGTGGAAGAAGATGCTTGGGGCGAAGCCGCCTCGGCTGGTGTTGGGCGTGCGGTCGTCGGTGCTGCTGCCTCTTAGGGACGTGGGGTTGATAATCGTCGACGAGGAGCACGAGGGCAGCTTTAAGCAATACGACCCCGCGCCTCGGTATAATGCGCGCGACATGGCGATCGTTCTTGCCGGACAGATGGGCAAGGGTTGCCGAGTCGTCTTGGGTAGCGCGACGCCGAGCTTGGAGAGTTGGGACAACGCGATGAAGGGGAAATATGGACTCGTGAGACTGGAGCAGCGGCACGCTGGGCTTGAACTTCCGAGCGTCGAGACGATAAACATGACCGACGCGAGGAGAAAAAAGGCTGTTAGCGGCGTGTTCTCATATCAGCTGAAAGAGGTGATAGACAAGGCGTTGCGCAGTGGCGAGCAGCTGATATTGTTCCAAAACAGGAGAGGCTTCTCGCCCGTCGTGGAGTGTCAGCAGTGCGCCATGGTGCCAAAATGCGTGAATTGCGACGTCAGCTTGACATACCATAAGAGGACGAACCAGTTGGTTTGCCACTATTGCGGATATGCGATAACGATGCCGACCACCTGCCCGGCGTGCGGCAACCCGAGCTTGAAGCCCCAAGGCTTTGGAACAGAGAAGATTGAGGAAGAGTGCGCCGCTCTATTCCCGACGGCTAAGGTCGCAAGAATGGACTTGGACACGGCACGAAGCCGCAAAGCGTTGGAAGAGATAATCCAGCAGTTTGCGGCACGAAAATATGACATACTGATTGGCACACAGATGGTTACGAAGGGATTGGACTTTGAGGGCGTCACGACGGTCGGCATAATGAACGCAGACGCCTTGACGAACATGCCAGACTTTCGGGCTGACGAGCGAGCCTATCAGCTCATGGCTCAGGTGAGCGGACGCGCAGGGCGCAAAGGGAGCCGGGGGAAGGTATACGTCCAGACCTCGAACCCCGAGCATCCCGTCATAATCGCCATCGGGAGCAACAATTATGAGGGCAACGCCGCAAGGTTGCTTGCGGAGAGGGAGGCATACTTCTTCCCCCCGTTCTCACGAATGATCTCGCTCACCGTGAAACATAGGGACGCGACGACGGCACTTGACGCGGCGCGGAGCCTTG
The DNA here is from genome assembly GCA_963607345.1 of Bifidobacteriaceae bacterium. Taxonomy (GTDB): domain Bacteria; phylum Bacteroidota; class Bacteroidia; order Bacteroidales; family Marinilabiliaceae; genus W3P20-009. The sequence continues at coordinate 326,434 of CAVDBL010000002.1, read as the reverse complement.
CCATGACGATGCAGTACCAATTTGGCAACATGGTCATGGGACCTGTGGCTCCTGCCGTCGGGAGGGTGTCGAACCTTTACATGCAAGAGATAATACTCAAGATACCGAAGTCGGCATCGCCGGCGAAAGTCAAGAGCCTCATGATGGAGGATGTCAATGCGATGATAGCCGACATGAGGTTTAGAGCCGTCGTTGTGAGAATAGACGTCGACCCGTATTAAAGAATAAAAGACCAACAGACAGAACGATAGACAGATGAAAATTGTAGCAGACGACAAAATCCCATTCCTCCGCGGTGCATTGGAGCCTGTGGCGGAGGTTGTATACAAAGAGGGCAAGAGCATAACGCGTGCGGACGTTTTGGACGCCGACGCCATAATAACGCGCACGAGGACGCGGTGCGACGCGTCGCTACTCGACGGGACGAGCGTCAAGGCGATATTTACAGCCACGATAGGATTTGACCACATCGACACATCATATTGCCGCGAGCATGGCATCTATTGGGAGAACGCTCCTGCTTGCAACTCGAAATCTGTCGAGCAGTATGTGGCATCGGCACTTGCTACATTGAGATTGAAGCATGGCATTGCGCTGAGAGGCAAGACGATAGCCGTTGTCGGCGTTGGCAACGTCGGCAGCCTCGTTGCGGCACTTTGTGAGAAATTGGGGATGAGAGTGTTGAGAGTCGACCCCCCACGAGCCGAGAGGGAGGGGGGCGAGAAATTCACGACATACGAAGAGGCATTGGCTGAGGCGGATATCGTGACATACCACACGCCTCTCTTGGCGCGAGGCGAGCACCCGACGCTCCACATGTTGGACAGTCGCGCGGTGGCGATGATGAAGCCGGGCGTCATTGTCATAAACAGTAGCCGCGGCCCCGTGTGCGGCACGAGGACACTTGTCAGTGGACTGCGGAACCACAGGATAGGGCATGCGGTCATTGACGTATGGGAGAATGAGCCAGACATATCTCGCGACCTGTTGAGCCTCGCCACGATAGCCACGCCCCACATTGCAGGTTACAGCACCGACAGCAAACTGCGAGGCACGCAGATGGCGGTATCGGCATTTTGCAGGTATTTTGGAGTGACGACACCATGGGTCGCACCCGAATTGCCATCACCCGAGGCGGCTGTGTTCGACGCGAGCGGAGCGAAAGACGCGGAAGAGGCGGCATGCAAGATGTTCGCCCACGTGTATGACATTGAGGCTGATATGGAGGCCTTGCGTACGAGGACGGAACAATTTGAGAAACTGAGGGGCGACTACCACTTGCGTCGGGAGATTGGGTCGTACAGATTGGCTGAAGGGTCGGAATATGCCGAATACTTGAGGAGTTTCGGGATAAAGTAGAAAAGAGATTCTTGTGAGGGTGGGGGAGGGAGTGGAAGGCAAGGCTGTGGCGCAGGACGGGGCAGGGCGGAGGTGGCGAGAAAAAGGGCGAAAGGCGAGATGCCACGGCGTGTCATGTGGAGAAAATGGGGAATAGAGGAGAAAGAATTGAACAAGGAGGCAGGATGTGAAACTGGTTGTTCGGAGAAGAGTGAAAGAAAAGTGAGATTGAAAGTTAATAAACATTAAATGGGGGGGGGGTAGAGTAGTGTTTTCTTATATATTTGCATCAGAAGAAAAAACAAGCAGCTGCCACCGCTAAAGTCCAAGAAAAAAGGTGGGCTGTACTCCAGGGATTAATCAGCTAACTAACGAAACTATGTCCACACTATCATCTGAGAATTTGCGTGCGACGCAGGCAGTGAGCCTGTGCGCAAAAATTATTGGCTCCGCCTTGTTGTTGGGGCTTGCTATCCTCGTGGCATTCTAACCATAAATAGTTTACAAACAACATCATAGAGGGGTGCAGGGAACGCGCCCTTGATTGTTGCGTTGACTTCATCTATAAATATTGTAGCATGGCTAACTGAGGAGCTATGCACAGCGCCATTGTTGTGATAACAGTGGCGTTTTTGTGATTAGTGTTGAAAAAGGGCGAAGGGGGGCTCGGCGATTGCCGAGCCCCCCTTCGCTGTTATCTTGTAGAGGGGGAAAACGTCAAGGGATGAGGAGAGAGGAGTCGCCGTAGCTGAGGAAACGGTAGTCGGATGCGAGGGCGTGGTCGTAGATGCGATGCCAGTCGTCGCCGACGAGGGCCCCGATGAGGAGGAGGAGGGTGCTGTGAGGTTGGTGGAAATTGGTGATGAGAGCCTGGATGACCTTGTAGGTGTAGCCGGGCTTAATCATGATTTGCGTCTGGCTGTGGAGCTCGTCGGCTTGGGTGTCGTCGAGGTGGCGGATGATGGCGTTGAGAGCGTCGGCGACGGAGTGGGAGGATGGGAGATTGTAGGCATCCCATTGCCCAAGACCGTTGGAAATATCCTGACCCTCAAGGAGTTTGACTCCGAGCCAGTAGAGGCTTTCGAGCGTTCGGACGGATGTTGTGCCGACGGCAACGACGGGCGCTTGGTTGGCTGCGAGGCGGGCGAGGACGTCGCGAGTGACGACGATGTGCTCGGTGTGCATGACATGGTCTTCGACCTCCTCTGTCTGTACGGGCTTGAAAGTGCCAGCGCCGACGTGGAGGGTTACGGAGAGGATGTCGTGGCCGTGGGCTTGGACGTCGGAGAGAACCTCGGGGGTGAAGTGGAGTCCAGCCGTGGGAGCTGCTACGGAGCCTTTGTGCTCGCTGTAGACGGTCTGGTAGCGCGTCTCGTCGATGGCTTCTGTCTCGCGGTTGAGGTATGGTGGGATTGGCATGATGCCGGCAGCCTCGATGACCTCAGCGAACGTGAGGTTGTCGGGCCACTGGAAGAGGACTTCGGAGGTGTTGCCGTCTTGCGAGAGGCGGGTAGCGGCGAGAGTGATGTCGCCTGCGGGGGTATGGACGTCGGTCGTGAGGGTGCCGTCTTTCCAACGTTTGGAGTTGCCGATGATGCATTTCCATTGGCTTGTGGAGCGGACGGTGAACGCCTGCTCGACTTCGGAGGGGAGGGTCGGCTCAAGGCAGAAGATCTCGATGGCGGCGCCTGTGGCTTTATGGAAGCGGAGTCGAGCGCGGATGACCTTGGTGTCGTTGCGGACGAGGAGCGCGCCGTCGGGGAGGAGGGATGGGATGTCGCGGAAGTGGTGGTCGGATATTTGACCGTGGCGATAGAGCAGGAGTTTTGAGGCGTCGCGTTGCGGGAGAGGGTATTTGGCGATGCGCTCGTCGGGGAGGTTGTAGTCGAAGACCTTCATAATATGGTGGTTGCGTCAGCTTAGTTTGACGCGGTTTGGGTTGTCTTTAATGAAATCGGCCCACGAGGCGTTGTGGGTGGAGGCTTTAGGGATTTTGACGGCGTGGGTGGCGTCGTCGTCGCCTATTGTCGTCTTGAGTTGGAGGGCGAGGAAGTGGCAGTAGGCAATGGCGAGTGCGTCGGTTGCGTCGAGGAATTTTGGGATGTCGGCGAAGGCGAGCATTCGTTGCAACATTTGGGCTACTTGCTCTTTAGTGGCTGCGCCGTTGCCTGTTATGGCTTGTTTGACGCGGGTTGGTGGGTATTCGGTGACGGGCATCCCGTGTGCGAGTGCGGCGGCCATGCAGACTCCTTGTGCGCGTCCGAGTTTGAGCATTGTCTGTACGTTTTTGCCGCAGAATGGGGCCTCGATGGCGAGTTCGTCGGGGTGGAACTCGTCGATGATGACGTTTATGCGGTCGAAGATGCGTTTGAGGCGCGCGTAGTGGTCGGCTACACGTGCCATTTGTACGGTGCCGATGACGACGACGGAGGCGTGGTTGCCTTCGATGTCGAGGAGGGAGTATCCCATGACGTTTGTACCAGGGTCGATGCCGAGGATTCGACGTTTTGGCATGGTGGGGTATTGGTGGTTATTCTTCGCCGATGTTGAGGCCTCTCATGAGAGTGGAGAAGGCGAGGCATGACTCACCCATTGTCTGCATGACGTCTTGGCAGAGCTGCGCGCTTGTGGAGCGGAGGTTGCCGAGTTGGAAGAGGGAGTCGCATCGCCACTGGCTGGAGAAGGAGTGTGAGCCTTCGGACGAGGCTCCGTCGATGTCGTAGAGCTCGTGTGAGCATCCTGGGGCGACGGCTCTCATGGCAGGGATGTAGATTCCGATCATCCATTTGAGCCAGGCGTCGCGGAGGTTGTCGTCGACGGTGAAGGTGGTGTTGAAGAGGAAGCGTGCCATTGTCGTTTTTGGGGGCGATGGTTGGTGTGGCTTTTTTAGGAAAGGCGGACGCGCGACATGTGGGCAATGCTGTTGCCTGTTGTCGCTCGTCCGCCTGATATTGCAGTCCGCCCTTTTCAGGGGGTGGAGAGATTGTTAGTCGATGTACTCGAAGCCTGTGTAGGGGACAAGAGCCTTAGGGATCTTGATGCCCTGCGGGGTCTGGTTGTTCTCGAGGAGCGCGGCGACGATGCGTGGCAGGGCGAGAGCGGAGCCGTTGAGGGTGTGGCAGAGCTGGGTCTTCTTGTCGCCAGCCTCTTTGAAGCGGAGCTTAAGTCGGTTGGCCTGGTAGCTCTCGAAGTTGGATACGGAGCTTACCTCGAGCCAGCGTTTCTGGGCTGCGGAGAAGACCTCGAAGTCGTAGGTGAGGGCGGAGGTGAAGGACATGTCGCCGCCGCAGAGACGTACGATGCGGAATGGGAGTTCGAGCTTCTCGACGAGGCTGCGGACGTGTGCTACCATCTCATCGAGGGCCTCGTAGGAGTGGTCGGGGTGAGAGAGGCGGACGATCTCGACCTTGTCGAACTGGTGGAGGCGGTTGAGTCCGCGGACGTCGGCGCCCCAAGAACCTGCCTCGCGGCGGAAGCACTGAGAATATGCGCAGTTCTTGACAGGGAAGTCGGAGCTGTTGAGGATTACGTCGCGGTAGATGTTGGTTACAGGTACCTCGGCTGTTGGGATGAGGTAGAAGTTGTCGAGGTTGACGTGGTACATCTGGCCTTCCTTATCGGGGATCTGGCCGGTGCCGAAGCCGGACGCCTCGTTGACCATGAGGGGAGGCTGAACCTCCTTGTATCCTGCGGCGATGGCGTTGTCGAGGAAGAAGGAGATGAGTGCGCGCTGGAGCTTAGCGCCTTTGCCCTTGTAGAATGGGAAGCCTGCGCCGGTGACCTTGATGCCGAGGTCGAAGTCGATGATGTCGTACTTCTTGATGAGGTCCCAGTGAGGGAGTGAGCCTTCGGGCATGACGGGTTCTTTGTCTACGGAGCAGTAGACGATCTGGTTGTCGGCGGCGGACTTGCCGGGAGGGACGATTTGTGCGGGGAGGTTTGGGAGGAGGACGAGTTTGGACTGGAGCGCCTCGGTTGTCTCGTTTTGCTTTTGTGTGAGCTCGCGGACTTGCTCTTTGAGTTTGGCGGTCTCGGCCTTAGCCTCGTCGGCTTCGGCTTTCTTGCCTTCTTTCATGAGCTGGCCGACGGACTTGGAGATGGCGTTCATCTTCTGCTGGATGGTCTCGGCCTCGGCTTGCTGCTGTTTGCGCTGGTTGTCGAGCGCGATGATCTCGTCGATGATTTGTGTGGCGTCGAAGTTCTTGACTTTGAGTCGCTCGATGACGAAATCTTTCTGTTCCTGAATGAGCTTTAGGGTAAGCATGGTAGGAAATGAAGATTGGGAGGAGGGTCTCCCGTTATTTAAATATCATAAAGGCTCCCACCAGCTGCCTGCCAACTTGTGGCGTGGCGGCCGCGGTGGGAGCCTGTCTTTTAGTGTTGTAGGAGTCCTACTCGGCAGCCTCGGCCACTGCGGGCGCGGGGATGACGGAGACGAAGGACTTGTTGTCGGTCTTCTTGACGAACTGGACAGTGCCGTCGACGAGGGCGAAGAGGGTGTGGTCCTTGCCCATACCTACGTTGAGGCCTGGGTGGTGTACGGTGCCGCGCTGGCGGACGATGATGTTGCCAGCCTTGGCAGCCTGGCCGCCGAAGAGCTTGAGGCCAAGTCGTTTGCTTTCAGAGTCACGGCCGTTCTTAGAACTGCCGACGCCTTTCTTATGTGCCATTTCTTCTAAATTCTTTAAAGGGGTGGGAGATTAACCGATGATGTTCTCGATCTGGATTTGGGTGAACTGCTGACGATGGCCGTTCTTCTTCTGGTAGCCCTTGCGGCGACGCTTCTTGAAGACGATGACCTTGTCGCCCTTAACGAGTGGGACGAGCACCTTGGCCTGAACCTTGGCGCCGCTGATGGCGGGAGCGCCGATGGTGACTTGACCGTCGTTGTCGATGAGGAGAACTTTCTCGAACTCTACGCTGTCACCCTCGTTTTTCTCGGGGAGGTGATGAACGAAGAGGGTTGCGTCCTTCTGGACTTTGAATTGCTGACCAGCAATTTCTACGATTGCGTACATTGTACTTTTAATGACGTAAAAAGATTGCGCTTGCAGGCGGTCGGCTCAATGTTGGCGCGACACTTAGTGAGGCCATACAGGCTTAACAGGCGCAAAGTTAGCGCGAAGAAGTGAGATTTGAAACAGTTGCGGTGATGATAAAATGAGTTTTTTGTTATCTTCAAGTATTGAAGATACAGAAAGATAGCAAAAGATATGGAAGAGAAGACAGATGCGCTTGTAGCGATGCGAGTAGCCGCTATATTGGGCGGCGGAGGGGAGGGGAGGTATAGCCTTGTCTTGCAGGAGATCGTTGGTCAGCGAAGGATCGTGATGACGATTGGTCAGGCGGAGGCTCAGGCGATAGCTGTGTTTATGGAGGGTGTGACGATGCCGCGCCCGTTGACTCATGAGCTTATGGTTCGGCTGGTCGAGGGACTTGGCGGCAAGGTGAGCCGCGTGATTATCGAGGGGATTGACGGGGGGAGGTTCTTGACGCAGATTGTGTGCGAGAGGCAGGATGGCGACGTACCGTTGGTTGTCGACGCGCGGACGAGTGACGCTGTGGCGTTGGCTATCAGGAGCAGCGCGCCGATATTTGCGAGGGAGAGCCTATTGGAGATGCTTGCGGGGAAAGTGGCGGAGCATAAGGAGCGTTCGGTGAGGGAGATGGGTGACGAGGAGCTTAAAGCGTTGAGGGAGAAGGCTGTAGAGGCTGAGGAGTATGAGCGTGCGCAGGAGATCCAGGACGAGTTGAAGCGTCGGGGCGAGGCTTAGATCTTGTCGCCGATGAAGGTGAAAGCGCTTTCGTAGAAGCGACCGATGAGAGGCTGGTAGCGCATCTTGGATGCGTAGACGCCGCGGACGCCAGTGAGGAGGGCGAGGAAGAGGGGGATGAGAACAAGATTCCAGAGCCAGAAGAGGCCTATGATCTTGGCGAAGAGGACGTAGCAGATAATCTCGAGGAGGAGAAGCCCGAAGCCTTGACGAAGGTGGAAGGTGGTGAAGGGGGAGAAATCCTCGGTTACGTGTCGGGCGACGATGGCGACGATCCAGCCTGCGACGGGGATGTAGGCGGCGTAGGATAGTGTTTTTGAGGAGTCGCTGACCATAATGTTTATTATCAGAGAATTAAGGAGTTAAGATTAAGGGTGATGTCGGAACGGGCGTCGCCTGGTGGTGACGTGTGCGCACGGGAGCGATGTGCGGCTGCGGCTATTGTTGTTGGTCGTGGAGAATCTGGATGTCGGAACCGTCGAAGACAGCGTAGGTGAAATTGCGGATCCAGTCGCCTATGACGAGGAGGCGTTGTCCGCGGGAGCCGATGACGGTGTCGATGACCTCGTGGCGGTGACCGAAGATGAAGAAATCGGCAGGGTCGCCATTGGCAGCTTGCTTGCGTGCGTAGAGGACCTGCCACTCACGGTCGAGGTCGAGGGGCTTCCCGGCGCGTCGTCGGTCGTCGGCATCGTGTGAAGCGCGGCTTGTGCGGCTCCATGTGGTGGCGATGATGCCGGCGAGGTCGGGGTGTAGCCAACGGTAGCAGGCTTGGAGGAAGCGGTTGTGGAAGCACCACATCATGATGTGGTACCATCGGTCGTAGCCGAGGTCGTCGCCATGGCCGAGGAAGAAGTTGCGTCCCTCGATGGTCACGCGGATGGGCTCTTGATGGACCTTGACTCCCAGCTCGGAAGGGAGGTAGTCGAACATCCAGGCATCGTGGTTGCCGGTGAAGAGGTGGACATCGACCCCAGCATCGACGAGTTCGGCGATCTTGGCTTGGAAGCGGACGAAGCCACGCGGGATGACGGTCTTGTATTCGAACCAGTAGTCGAAGACGTCGCCGAGGATGTAGAGGGCTTGGGCGTCGGGCTTTATGGCGTCGAGCCAGCGGACTATGCGTGCCTCGTGCTCCCGATGGTTGGTGATGTAGGGTGCGCCGAGGTGGAGGTCGGAGGCGAAGTAAACCTTCTTCATTGGATGGGGAGGGCGGAGCGGGTCAGGGCGTTAGCGGAGAATCTCGGCGAGCTTGTTGTCGAGACGCGTGCCGAAGAGATCCTTGCCGATGAGCTTGCCTGTCGGGTCGAGGATGTAGTTGGATGGGATGTTGGTGACGTTGTAGGTGACGGCGGCTGGGCTTGCGGCACCGCGGAGGTCGCACACGTTGATCCAAGGGGTGTTGGAGGAAGCGGCTTCCCAGAGAACCTTGCTGGTGTCGAAGGAGACGGCATAGATTTCGAGGCCTCGGGAGTGGTATTTCTTATAGGAAGAGGCGAGTTGGTTGAAAGCCTTGCGAGCGTCGTCGTTGGCAGCAGCCCAGAAGAAGAGGAGGACAGTCTTGCCGCGGAGGGACGTGAGGACGACCTCGTTGCCGTCCTTATCGGGGAGACGGAGGTCGGGGGAGTTGAGCTCGACGGCCTGTTGGAGGAGCGAGTCGCGGCGGGCGTTGGCTTTATGTGCTGCTCGTGCGCCGAGGACGTAGTCGCAGAGATATTTAACCTGCTGACTGTTGGGGTATGCCATTTGGAGGGAGGTGGCTACGGCGGAGTAGAGACGATGGTCGGCTTTGTCCATGACATCGAAGAGGGGGTGACCGCCAATCTTCTGGAAGACAATGTAGTAGCCGACCATGGAGCGGGGGTCGGAGAAGACTTGGGTCGTCATTTGCTCCTTGAAGGTCTTGACATCGTCGGCAGTGAGGATGCCGTCGTCATATTTGGAGAGGATGGCGGATGCGCCTTTCATGACAGACTGGAGGGCGTCGTTGGCAGGGGACTCGTCGAAAGAGACGTTGCCAACGAGTTGCTTGCCTTGGGCGTCGGCATTGAGGGAGAGCACCTGCGCGGAGTCGAGAACGACGGTGAAGGAGCGGCCGTCGGCGAGACGTATGTTATAGAAAGTAGGCTCGGTCTGGAGTTGTCCGACGAGGGAGAAAGAGCCGTCGGAGGAGACCTTGGCGGAGTCGGTCACGACGGGTTGTGACGCGAGGGGGAGGGCCTCCATATAGACACTCTGTCCCTCGGCGCCTTTGAGGGTGCCGTTGACGGAGGCGTGGCCTTTAGAGTTGTTGCAGCTTGTGAGGGAGATGGCTGTGAGGGAGAGAACCAGAGCGGCGCAGGTAGTGGCGCGGCGTATTATAGTTTTCATTGACGGGTTTTTTGTGTTTACAGCAGTGCAAAGGTAGGAAAAAAAGGGAATGGGAGGGGGGTTATTGGTTTTGGACCTTGGCTTTTTGGCCGAGGCGGAGAGAGGACATGGTGGCGTCTTGGGCGACGGAGATGAGCGCGGGGGCGAAAGTGTTGAGATCTTGGAGGTTATCGAGGGAGACGAAACGACCGCGGAGGACGGTGTTCTTCTGCGGGAGGGCGACGTTGGCAGGACAGTCGGCGAGGACGCGTTGGCCATCGGCGGCGAAGAGGGCGACGAACTCGAGGGCGCGCGTGGCGGTGGCGGAATCGGGGAGGAGGGCTATGGTGTAGCGTCGTCCCGTGAGGGAGGATGACGTAATGGTGTCGGAAGAGGGGGTGACGAAGGTGAACGAGGGCGCGGGTTTTCCCGTGGCGAGCGCAGAGCGAAGGGCTATGAGGCGACCGAGTGTGGCGAGTTGTGCGGAGCGGTCGCGCAGAGGGGTGATGTCGGGGAATGCGGAGGAGAGGATGCCGTAGCGACGGGCGAGGAGTCGGTAGTCGGTGACATCGTCATAGAGCCCGGGGATGCCGAGGAGGGGTATGGCTGCGAGGGAGGAGTCGGGGAGAGTGTTGAGGATGGCGTCGGCTGTGGAGCGGGCTTGGGCGCGGAGGGTTGTCAGGGAGTCGGCGGCAAGGGCTCGGGAGGTGGGGTTGGAGAGGGGTAGGTGGGCGAGGGCAGAGTCGGAAGCCGTGGAGAGGGAGAGGAGGAGTCGGCTTGCCGTGATGGCGGCTTGGGTCTCGGGGTCGGAGGCTGTGAGGTCGTCCCACTGTTGGGCTGTGCCGCAGAGACGTTGGGTGGCGTTGGTATGGATGACAAGAGGGAGCTGGAGGGTTGGGGAGAGGGTGGCGAGGTAGAGACCTGTTGGGATGGAGTCGGTGGGGATGGTGTAGACACCGTCGGGGGTGGGGGAGATGTGGCGGATCGTAGTGTCGGGTGAGAGGACGGGAGAGAGGGTGAGGGGTGAGGAGATGGTGCGGTTGAGGTCGACAATGACGCGGCCGACGGGGGCGTCGGTGGAGCATGAGGCGAGGAGGAGCGATATGAGGATGGGGAGAATGAGGTGTCGGGTCATTGAAGTGGGATGAGTGGTTCTTGGGGGCAAAGGTAGTTCTTTTTTGAGGAGGAGAAGGAAAGCGCATGAGATGCCGCGGGGCAGGTCATGCGCTGGTGGGTGTGTATGGGGGAAAATTTACTACTTAAGGAGGGCTGCGATGGCGTCGTTGACCTGCTGGAAGGTGAAGCGGGAGACGACGCGGTCCATCTTTTGGCGGATCTGTGGGTTGCAGAGGTTGCCGATGGAGCCCTCGTGGGTATGGTGGATCTCGCCGTTGAAATCGAAGTGACCTTGCTCGATTTCGATGCCGACCTGTCGGTAGGCGTCGCGGAAGGGGGTTCCGGCGAGAGCACGGCGGTTGACCTCCTCGACGCTGAAGGCGTATTTGTAGCGCGGGTCTTTCATGATGTCGCGCTCGACCTCGATGTTCTCGATGGCGTAGGTGGTGATGTCGATGCAGTCTTTAATCTCGTCGAAGAGGGGGATGAAGACCTCCTTGATGATCTGCATATCGCGGAAGTAGCCGCTTGGGAGGTTGCCGCTGATGAGACGGATGGTGTTTGGCGCGCCTTGGATCTTGTTGCAGTGTGCGCGGATGAGCTCGAAGACGTCGGGGTTCTTCTTGTGGGGCATGATGGAAGAGCCTGTGGTCATGGACTTGGGGAGGTGGATGAAGCCGAAGTTTTGGCTTGTGAAGAGGCATCCGTCGAAAGCGAGTCGGCTGATGGTCTCGGCGATGGAAGCGAGTGCGAAGGTGACGATGCGCTCGGTCTTGCCTCGTCCCATCTGGGCGTAGACGACATTGTAGGCGAGGTCGTTGAATCCGAGAAGTTTGGTTGTGAGGGTGCGGTTGAGGGGGAATGAAGATCCGTAGCCAGCGGCTGCGCCGAGAGGGTTCTGGTTGGCGACATCCCAAGCCGCAGCGAGCATGGTCATGTCGTCGGTGAGGCTCTCGGCGTAGGCGCCGAACCAGAGGCCGAAGGAGGAAGGCATGGCGACTTGAAGGTGGGTGTAGCCGGGAATGAGGATGTCCTTATATTTCTCGCTTTGCGCCTGAAGTGTGTTGAAGAGCTTGAGGAGGCGGGCTACGAGATCTTCGATTTGGGCGCGGATATAGAGCTTGAGGTCGAGGAGGACCTGGTCGTTGCGAGAGCGACCGCTATGGACCTTCTTGCCCATGTCGCCAAGGGTGCGCGTGAGCATGAGCTCAACTTGGGAGTGGACATCCTCGATGTCGTCTTCAATGACGAAAGTTCCGTCCTCGGCGGTCTTGTAGATCTTCTTGAGTTCGGCGAGGAGGGTGTCGAGTTCATCTTTTTCGAGCAGTCCGATGGTTTGGAGCATGGTGATATGCGCCATTGTTCCGAGGATGTCGAAGGGGGCGAGGTGGATGTCGAGTTCGCGGTCGCGTCCGACGGTGAATTTGTCTATTCTTTCATCTTCGGAGTAGCCTTTATCCCAGAGTTTCATGCTTATGCGGTATTTGAGGGTTCTGATGTTTAGATGTGGAGATTGTCGAGGATGTCGACATAGGTTTTGACGCCTTGCGAGATCTCGTCGATGAGGATGAACTCGTCGGCAGAGTGAGAGCGGGCGGATTGTCCAGGGCCTATCTTGATGGAGGTGAAGGGCATGAGGGCTTGGTCGCTCATGGTTGGGGAGCCGAATGGGGTCAACCCGAGGCTGATGCAGCGTTGGACGACGGGGTGGGAGACGGGGATGTTGGAGCTGCTGAGTCGGGTGGAACGTTCTTGGACGTTGACGTTGACGGCTTTCTTTATAAGGGGGAGAAGCTCGGTATTCTTATAAAGCTCGTTGACGCGGACATCGACGACGAAGCGGCAGGTGTCTGGCACGACATTATGTTGCGTGCCAGCCTGGATTTGCGTGACGGACATCTTGACGGGGCCGAGGAACTGGCTGACGCGGTCGAAGAGGTAGGTCTGGAACCACTGGATGGCGGGGAGAGCCTGATATATGGCGTTGATGCCCTCGTTTCGCGCAGCGTGACCGCTCTTGCCGAAGGCGGTGCAGTCGAGCACCATGAGGCCTTTCTCTGCCACGGCGGGCTGCATGCCCGTAGGTTCGCCGACGATGGCGAGGTCGATATTGCCGAGCTCGGGGAGGATGCTCTCGACGCCACCGCGTCCGCTGACCTCCTCCTCTGCCGTGGCGGCGAAGATGAGAGAGTAGGGGCGTTCGTCGGGGAGGCTGACGAGATAGCGGAAAGCTGCGAGAAGGCTGACGAGTGGGCCGCCGGCATCGTTGCTGCCGAGACCGTAGAGTCGTCCGTCCTCGATGGCGGGCGTGAAGGGGTCGCGGGTGTAGCCAGCGGCGGATTTGACAGTGTCGATATGTGAGTTGAGGAGAATGACGGGCTTGCCAGCGGAGCAGGAGGCCTCGCGCGTCCAGATGTTGTTGCCTTTGCGGTTGACGGGCAGACCCCAAGCCGTGAGCTGCTGCTGGAGGAGGTCGGCTACGGCCGTCTCGTCGCGGCTGACGGAGGGTGTGGCGATCATCCGTTGGAGGAGGTCGACACTCTGTGACGTTAGTTGTTGGAGGTTCACAGCTTGAGGGTTGTTCCGAGACCTGTCTTGAGGCCTTGGACGTTGGTTATGACGACGGAGCCGACACCTTGGCGGAGAGCCTCGAAGCCGTTGTCGAGCTTAGGTATCATGCCAGCGGCGACGACGCCCGTGGACTGGTGTTGTTTGAAGGTGTCGTAGTCGAGGGAGGTGATGAGAGTTGAGTCGTCGTCGGGGTTGAGGAGGACGCCGGGTTTCTCGAAGCAGAAGACGAGTTTGACGTTGGCGAGGTGGCTCATGGCACGAGCGAGCTCGGAGGCGATGGTGTCGGCGTTGGTGTTGAGGAGGTTTCCTTGACCGTCGTGGGTTATGGGGGAGAGGACGGGGACGACGCCTTGTTGGATGAGTGAGTTGAGAACGTCGGTCTGGACGCTGCGGACGTCGCCTACGAAGCCGAAGTCGACGGTTTGTCCGTCGGACATTTTCTTGGGTGCGCGTCGGTCGGAGCGGATGACTCCCATGTCGGCGCCTGTGAGACCGAGTGCGTTGACGCCTCGTGCTTGGAGTTGTGCGACGATGTTTTTGTTGACGAGTCCGGCGTAGACCATGGTGACGACACGGAGAGTGTCGGCGTCGGTGACGCGTCGTCCCTCGATCATGAGAGGTTGGATGCCGAGTTTCTCGGAGAGTTTTGTGGCGCTGCGTCCGCCGCCGTGGACGAGAGCTTTGGGTCCGGGGAGTGCGGCGAAGTCGTTGAGCAGAGCTGCGAGGGAGTCTTGTTCCTCGACGACTTTGCCACCGACTTTAACTATGGTGAGGTTCATGAGTGGATTTTTTGTTTGTGTGGGTGCAAATATAGGGAAAAGGGGGGATGGAGGTTGGAGGAGAGGTCAGGATTGTTGACCGTCGGATAGGTCGGGGTTGTTGAGGCGTCGGGTTTTGATGGGGCGGGCGGGGTTGCCTCCGACGATGGCGTGGTGTGGGACGTCTTTGAAGACTGAGGCTGTGGCGCCGACGATGGCGTAGGAGCCGATGGTGACGCCGGGGCCTACGAAGGCTCGGGCAGCGACCCATGCGTAGTCGTGGATGGTTATGGGTCGGGAGTAGAGGGTGTGGAGCGGGGACTCGTAGTCGTGTGTGGCGGTGCAGAGGTAGGAGTATTGTGAGATGGTGACCTTGTTGCCGAGGGTTATCTTGGCTGGGTTGTAGATGATGGTGTGGGGTCCGATAGCGGTGTGTTGACCGAGTTCAAGATTCCAAGGTGCCCAAACCTCTGCGGATGCGCATATCTTGCTATGAGCTCCTATCTTGGCGCCGAACAGACGAAAGACGCAGATTCGCCATCGGTTGAAGAATGGCAGGGAGAAGGGGCGGATGAGGATGGCGTGGCAGATGTTCCAAGAGAGACGCTTGATGCGGTCGATGATGGAGTAGTTGTCTACGTATTTATCGAACTCTTGAGATTGTGGCATTGTTGGTGGAGGAGTATTAATTAGCCCAATGGTTTAACATCGAGCTGATGAAAGGAGGAACGTGGCTTTTGATGACGTAGGCTATTTTCCGCTTTAGGGAGAAACGCATGTATTTATCTGCGAGACGGTCCCATGAGAGATTGGTGTAGTCTTTGCGGAATGCCTCTCGGCGTGGAGACTTCGTCGCTGACTTATAGTAAGGAGAGTTTACAAGTGACGCCTCTTTGTAGGAACGCTCTTCACTTTCGAGGAGGTCTGAGAGCTTCGGGAAGAAGTCACGAGCCTTTTGGGAGTTGAGCGCGAGCATAGAGATGCCACGTGAACGTTGACGATTCTGGTGGAAGGGTTTTATCTTGCCTATGCCCCAAAAGTCGGCAACCGTGAAATCGGAGTAGCGGAACTCGCCATTAGCTGCGCATGCGAAGCAATTCTCTCGAAGAGTAAGACCGCGGACGAAAGCGGTATAGAAAGAGTCGTCTTGGAGAACGAGGCGGACGTCACCTTTTCTTTCAAAAGAGGCCATGCGGCAGAAGCGCAGTTCTTGTCCGTCGGGGCGTTTGTATCGTGGGACGTAATTTATGACGCGGTCGGAATATTTGGATTCGAGCGAAGAGATATATTTGCGGAAGGAGCCTTGTCCTGGAACACCGTGGCAGACGAGGTCGAGAGTCAGGAGATTGTCATAGGGTCGGCGGAGGAAGGCGAGCAGGCCTTTGACGTGGCAGCCTGTGCCGCAGAAGAGAACGAGATCGCCGTGGTCGAGTTCGGCTTTAATCTTTTGGAAGGCGTCGCCGACGAAGGACTGCACATATTTTGATTTTTGGATTGGGCGGAGCTCTTGCAGGGTGTTCGCCTCAGTGTAGCGACATTGGAGGTTGGCATCGAAAGCGGCGCCCCACACGTGACCACCTTGGCGGATGACGGCGGAGGAGATGGCGAACGCTGCGCCTCCGCTGGTGCTTTGCTTGCGGTCGTCGGCGTTGCGCAGCCAACAGCTGTATATTGTCGGGGCTCCGTTTTTGGTCGTGAGAGTTGGATTCGCCTCGGGGCAGGTCTTCTCGCACAATTTGCAGCCGAGGCATTTGTCGGGATTGACGGTGGGATGATGCTCCCCGAAAGCATTCTCGACCATGGTGATGGCGGAGACGGGACATATATTGGCGCAGGCGGAGCAGGCTGTGCACGCCACGGGAGGACAAAGGTTGGGGAGTGACTTAGCCATTGATAGCTGAGTTTAGATATTCGATAGAGATGTTGCGCAGGGAGTCGAGACGCATGGAGGCAGAAGAGAAATCGACATCGAAAGACGACGGGATGGGGTCGCCATCGTAGTAGACTTGTGAGTCGAGACCGCAGGCGTTCAAGAGAGAAAGTTGGCGGCTGTTGTTGTTGCGCCCACGTTCGAGAACGGAGAAGAACGGCTTGCTGAAATTAACGCTGAAGGCTGTGCCGTGGAAAGAGTTTGTCACGACAAAAGCAGCATTGCGGAAGAGGTAAAGAAACTCGGCGGGACCTGCGTCGGCTATGTTGATGACTGGATCGGAGTAGAACTTCTGGCGGCAGCCGAGTCGGACGATTTTGAGACCTTGGCGACGAGCAATCTTTTGCGCAAGATTGGCGAGGGCTGATTGTGGACGAAGCTCGTAGGTGAGGAGATAGCGGTCGGGGATGTTGGGAACAGGCTTCTCGACTGTTGCCCAATCATTTGGAGAGAGGAGCAGTGTCGGGTCGAGCACGATTTTAGCGTCCCTGCCGATGAGCTTTTTGACGATGTCGGCTCCCGCTGCCTCGCGGACGGCTATGGCATCGAAGCGATTAAGGAATTTGGCGTATTGAGCTTCGGCTGATGGCGGAAGAGAGCTTACGCCGAAACTGCTGGCATAGCTTATCTTGCGGGCATTGTCGGGGGCGAAAGAGAGAAGGTATGGGGCGAGGTTGGTGAAACAACGCGGATTCCATACCTGGTCAGATCCGACGCAGTAGACATCGTAGACGGGACATCTGCTCAGAAGCTCGGACAGGCTATGGAATGTATGCGAAAGGTGAGTGTTGGCGACGTGAAAATCGTCGAAGTTCTTCTGCCTGCGTTTTTGAGAAGACGAGGCGAAGAGACGAGTCAGACGATCGCGCAAAGCGAGACCGAACTCGAGAACCTTGTTTTTAAAGGGGTATGGGTAGAATGGGCGTGAGATGGATTCGCGGACGTGGTCGGGGTGCTTGTAAAAGAGGTAGTCGATAACCTCTGCGTCATAGCCAAGAGAGTTGAGGCAACGCTGGAGTGCGTAGGCCTGCAGTTCTGCTCCGTAGTTGTTGACTTTCAATATGGTGATGATGCCTATCTTCTTGGTCATGGTCTTGTGTGGTTGTGTGTATTGCAAATATATTGAAAAGAAAGGAACGGGAGGTTCGATTTAAAAGGCGGAGGTCGTGTGTGGAGGAAAAGTTGCATTAGGATTGGGTGTTGAAGTTGTGGCGGATGGTGAGGGAGGCGGAGCGGGATGGCTGGGCGAGGAGGAGACGGGTGATGAGCAGCTCGGCGGCTGTGGAGTCGGCTATGCGGTCGGGCGGGATGAGGCGGCCGGGGAGGATGCAGCCGAGGGTGTCGGAGGGAGTGTTGCCGCGGTGGATGCGGATGCCGGAGCGACTGGGGACGTTACGTACGAGTGGGAGGAGGCGTCGGAAACGGGGAGAGAGGGTCAGGTCGAGGGTGTAGGAGCCAGGAGGAATGGCGGGATGAGGCCCGACGAGGGATGGTTCGAGGGTGTCGCAGAGGTGGATGCCGTCGGCGAGGAGTTGACCTGTGGTGCAAGAGGAAGATGTCGCAGTGCGGATGAGGGTCAGTTGCTGAATAGTCATAGTGTTTTTGCGAAAGTTTTTGTTAGAAAGATAAAAGGGGCGGGTCTTGAAGCTTTTTTTGAAGACCCGCCCCGAGAGATTAGAGAGCCTGATGGATGGTCAGGGTCGAGAGGGTGTCGTTGGCGGCGAAGTGGTAGAGGTGGAGCTTGTCGTCTTCACCGCCCGTGGAGACGGAAGAGACGGAGAGGGCTGCCTCGCCAGCGGATGAGGCGACGGAGAAGCTGGCGACCTTGCCGTTGGTGGCGTTGAGGACGGCGACTTGGATGTTGGCGCCGAAGAGGTCGTCGGTCACGTCGGGAGCGTCCCACGAGAGGGAGAGTGAGGTTCCGCTGAGAGAGGCAGTGACGGGGAAGTTGTCGGTGCCGTTGGAGAGGACGATGTCCTCGGGGCGGAGGATGTAGACGCCTTGGTCGTCGGGGAGGGTCTTCTCGCGGTTGACCTTGATGGCGAGAGACCAGGAGGGCGCAGTGCCGCCTGCGATGAAGCCTCGGCGGATGGTCTCAAGGAAGGGGCGGAGGGTTCGTGAGACGGCTGCGAGACGGTCGCGGACGGCGACTTGGGCGGCGGTGCGTGGGTTTGCGACCTTGGAGGCGAGAGAGCGCATCACTGCGATGCCGCGCCAAGTGGAGCCGACGACGGTTCCGACCTTACCGATGAATGAGCCGAGGATGCCTTGCTTGTAAGTTCCCATTTTCTTAGATGTGTTTGTGCTCGGGGCAGGGTGTGTTGGGTTGTTGCCCTTTGCGGATTAGACGTAGTGTTTTTTTTGTTGTGTCAATAAATAACGTTGTGGTGAGTGGTCGCTCGGTTTGTTTTGTTGTTTGTTGACAATGCAAAGTTACGGGTGAATTTTGAAATACCAAATATTTAGGTGGAAATTTTTTGAAAATATTTTTGTTAAGAAAGAAATTTATTTGTGAATTTATGAAGCAGTGATGTGGAAATGAGGAGGTTAGGGCAAAAAATAGAGGCTCGGTGAGAGCCTCTATTTTTTTGGGGGGGGGGAGAGTGTGTCTACTTCTTGGAGAGGAAAGTGGATTGGACGTGGTCTTTGATGAGTTGGGAGTCGAAATGGAAGCGTTTTTTCAGCTCGTAGATTTTGGCGTCGACGAGGAAACGGTAGCAGAAGCCTTGGAGGACGTGCCAAATGAGGCCTTCTTTGCCGTCGAGGAAACCGAGCTTGAAGAAGTAGCGGTAGGTGAAGTTGATGAAGGGACGGAGAAAGAGTGGGAACTTTATGTATTTGATTTTCAGCCATCTCTTGCGTTGCTCTTGCGTGCCGAAGAACTTGGGAACGACCTCGGAGGCGGAGGCGTCGAGGTTGAACTCCATGAGGAGCGAGTCTATCATCTCGCGGGTTGCGTATTTGTTGTGTTTGTCCATCCACCACGTGAGGTCGTTGAGGTTGGCGTCGACCTGGTCGCCGTCGTGGACGGTGATGGCGTGGCCGTCGAGGAGGCGGATATGCTCGTCCATCCAGCGGTTTTCGCACTCGCCATGACCTCGTCGCCATACTTTGAGGTAGTAGCTTGGGTACCAGCCACCGTGCATGAGTGGTCGGCCGAGGAAGTCGATGCGTCGGCGGACGTAGACGCCTGTGACGTCGTCGGGGCAATTCTCAATGGCTTTCAGGACGTTCTGTCCGAGGTTCTTATCGAGGTACTCGTCGGCATCGATGCGCCAGATCCAGTCGGTCGTGAATGGGCAGTTTTGGAGACCCCAGTTGAATTGTGTGGCGTAGTTGGTCCAGGGGTGCTGGAGGACTTGAGCGCCGAGGCTTTCGGCGATTTCCTTGGTGCGGTCTTGGCTGAAGCAGTCGACGACGAAGACTTGCTGACAGACGCCCTTGAGGGAGTTGATGCATCGGGCGATATGTTTTTCCTCGTTGAGGGTGAGGATGATGGCAGCGATGGAAGGCATGGCGGGGGTGGGGGTTAGAGGTAAACGCAATCGGGCTTGTCGGCTTTGGCGAGAATCCAATTGTAGACGGAGAGTAGGGCTTTGGCGACGGACTCGATGGAGTATTTGTCGTTGACGAGCGAAATTGCGCGGGCTCCCATTTCGGCGAGTTTGTCGGCAGGGGTGTCGAGGGCTTGCGCAACAGCATTATTTATGGCGTCTTGTGAGAAATCGACCCACCAGCCGCAGTTGTGGGTTTGGAGGTCTTGCCATGGGGCCCCTTTTGTGGCGATGCAGGGGATGCCGCGGACGAGGGCTTCGACGATGACGTTTCCGAAGTTCTCGAACTCGCTTGGCATGGCTAAAACGGACAAGGAGGCGAGGGCGTCTTCTTTTTCTTGACCAGAGATGAAGCCTGTGAAGCGGACGTTTGTGAGGTTAAGTCGTTGAACTTCACGTCTGAGGAATGCCATATAGTCGTCGTCGCCACCACCGATAATGAGGAGTTCGGCGGAAGAGGCTTTGTCGCCGAGGGCTGCCCAGGCGTATATGAGGCTCTCGACGTTTTTGCGTCGGGAGATGCGTCCGAGGTAGCCGAGTCGGAATGTGTCGTCGGTCTTGTGGGAGTGTGGAATGTGGACGTCTACAGGGTTGGGTATCACGCAGATGGGTGCTGTTACGCCGAGGTCGCGGCAGTAGCGCATCTCGTCGTCGCACGTGACGTGGACGCAAGCGGCGTGGTTGAGATCATGGAGGAGGCGTAGGCGGAGGGAGAGTTTTTTGAAGAAGGTGTTGGACTTGGCGATGTCCTGTGGGTAGAGCATGCCTCGTGGGGTGATGAGGTATGGCTTGTGGAGGCTACGGGCGACGCTGGCGAGAGCGTAGGTTGGGTATTGCCATACGCCTTGGGCGTGGTAGATGTCGACGTCGGGGCAGCTGCGGACGAGGCGTTTGTAGGATGGGGAGTAGGCGAATGTGCGCTCTATGGGTTGCGTGGCGTAAATGATGTCGACGTCGGAGCCTATAAGTCGTTCAGAAGGGCTGCGGTCGTACATGAGGACTGACGTCTCCTGGCCGAGGGCGTTGAGCCCTTGCATGGTGTGGTAGGTGCTGTATGCGGGCCCGCCTGCGCTGAGGTAGAGGGTGCCTGTGTAGAGGATTTTCATGGGAGGGGGGGGGCTATTGTTAGCGACAATAGCTAAGATAGTGATATTAGATGACAAAACCTTTGTCGCGGGTGAAGTAGGCGGCAGAAGGAGGGATGTCTTTTATTGGTTTGGCGGGAACGCCGGCATAGATTTTCCATTCTTCTTCGTATTGTTTCGTGAGCACGGCACCTGCGGAGAGGAGGGAGTGGGCGGGGAGAGTTGTGCCGCCGAGGATTGTTACGCTTGTGGAGACGAAGCAGTAGTCTCCAATGGAGATGGGATGGCTGTCTTGTCGTCCTTGGTATACGTCGATGGAGTGGGTGAGCAGTTGCGACTGGTAGCCGGCGATGGTGACGAAATCGCCAATGGTGATGGTGTTTGTGCAGTCGATGTGGTGGTTTTTGGTGATGGCGGATTCCCGTCCCATGATGAGTTGGCTGCGGCGGCTCTTGTCGTGAGCGAAGTGCTTGGAGTCGGTGCCTGTTGGGAAGCCTGTGATCCAGTTGCCTCGTGCGATGGTGCTGTTCTCGCCCATGGTCATGGAGTCGAGGTTGACGGCGACGTTGAGGTTGCCTATTCGAGCGCCAGAGGCCATGCGGAGGAAATGTGGGAAGATGTAGCTGAAGCCGATGCGTGACATGGGATGGAGGTCGTAGCCATAGAAATGGTTGAGGATCCGTCGTTTGAGGAGCCAGGGGAGGAGCGTGACTAAGAAATTGACGAGGGGGGGGTGATTTGTCCTGGTCATATAGTCGGATACGTGGTGTTTTTTCTTGGCAAACAGCCTTTTAAGGTATACGCCAGTATTTGCGAGACGGAAGAGGACTTTGGCAAGAGCGATGCGGAATCGGCTTGGGCGGTCGAGCATAGAGAAGAGGCGCATGTGTTCTTTCTTGCTTGTGTCGCCATCGGAGGAGAGCTGTCCCGCCTGGATGGTGTACAAGGCGCAAGGGTGGGAGACATATTTGTAGCGCAGAGGAAGCTTGCTGAGTCGCGCCCAGAAAAGAGAGTCGGCAGCGAGCTTAAAAGACTCGTCGAATCCGCCTATTTGGAAGAAAATATCGCTTTTGAGGAGTGTTGATTGTTGGGTGAAGAGGATAATGTTGCTAAAGAGGAGAGGAATGAAGTCGCGGAAACGCGAGCTGCACGCCATGGAGAGGGTGTCGTTTTCGATTCCGTAGCAAACCTTGCCATAGACGAAATCGAGTTTGCCGTCGGCTGCGGCAATGAGTTTGGAAAAAGAGGGGAGCCAGTAGTCGTCGTCGTTGATGAAGGTGAGGTATTTGTAGTCGTGTCCGAACTTGTTGAAAACGTGGTTGAGGGCTGGGTAGATGCCGTGGCAGCTGTCGGGTTCGGGTTCGAGTTGGATGTCGTTGCCGATGATGCTGCGGACGGCATCGAACTTAGCTGCGGGGGCTACGATGATGTGGTGCACACGGTCGGCTCCGATGTTGCGGACTGCGTCGATGGTGTTTTTGAGCGTCGGTCGGTTGCCGAGAGTAGGGGTGACGACTAATATATCTTTCATTTTAGGGAAGGCTTTGCGTCTTTATATTTGATGTAGAGAGTGAGGACTATTGCGAAAATGAATGGTAGGCTTTGTCGCAAGTGCGTCGGAGGAGAGAAAACGGCTGTCCACCACAAAGAAAACATTTGAACAGACATCAGAAGTGTATATTTTGACGGCAATTTTGAAAATATCAGAAGTGTAAGTCGAGTAACATATACCAACACGACCAACATTATAATAAATGCTAAAATACCATTTTGTGAACCTTGGTTGATGAGGATGGAATGTGAGGGTACAAGGAATTCTTTATCTCTGTACTTTTCCTTTTGATATTTCTCTCCAGTAATCTCATGCTCAAGAAAAAAGTATCTCATAGATTCATCGTAAGCCCAGGCTCCGTGCCCCAAGAGAGGTTTGTCCATGAATGCTTGCCATGCTGCCCATGCGTCCACACGTCCCTGTTTTAGAAGCTCAATGGGATTGTATGGATTCTCCGAGCGGAGAAGTTGTTCACTGTTGCCAGAAGTTATTTCACCATCGAGGATTCGATTGACGTATACGACGTATATGGGGTAGAGCGCCACGGCGAATATTGAAAGAAATACAAGAATGCGTTTGGGCAGCATTAATTGGGGGCGGTATATTGCAATTAAAGCGACGGAAGCTGCCAAGAAAGCACTACCTCCAGCACTTCTTGCGCCAAGAATTACAAAAAGCAACCCGATTATAGCGTAAAAAATTGTAACATAAGAGGTTCTCCATTTAGAAAAGAAAAGCACCAAAGACAAGACCATAGGTGCAACATGGAATTTAAGGTAGGCAGCTCCTTCCCCTGCAAGAATTTCATCAGTAGAAGATTCATCGATGGAACTGCCGAAAAAGAAGGAAGCAAGTGAACTAACTAGTAGCCCGAGCCAGATGTTGTTCTCATCCCTCATGAAGAGCCTTAGTAGGAAAAAAGTATTGAGAAGGGAAAAGACGGGAATAGCAAGCCCTTTTAGCGAGGAACTTAATCCATTGCTTACAAAAAGCTCAGAGAAAATCTTTGCAAGCTCAAGGAGGACAAATAGAGTAAAAACCCTTTTTATCTCTTTATATCTTAAAAGTTTGAGATAGCTAAATACAAATAAGCCGAATAGGGCAAGAAGTTCAGCAAGAGATATGCTACCGACAATGTTGAAAGAGATGCGATAGCCTACGAAAAAGAGTATGACAAGGAGTTTGTCTTTCAATTGTTCAAGAGTGAAGTCTTAGCCAGTTATACTCACCATCGGATATTAATGTTTAGTGGATGCGCAGGGAATGATGGACCGTAAAATGGAAAAATGATAATATGCGCAAAACCACCATCTTAGCCACATGTTTTATCGCCTGGCTTTTATTATGAATCGAGACTAAGCGAATAAGTGCCGCATCTTGATTAAAAATGAGAGCAGGCAATTTATTGTGGACGGCTTCGTTATTGGCGTCTGGTTTTAAGAAGTCGTGCTGAAGGATTATAGGGTAAAAGGATTTAGCGCGCTCGATAGCGTTTGATTTTGCGATAGGGCGAGCGTAGAAGCTTGAATAGAAGAACTTAGCAGCTGAGGAAAGGATCGGTTTCGGATTGGAGAGCGTTTTGCTATAACTGGCAAAAGCGCAAATTATAGAGTTTAGATTGGACGCAAATAAAGGAAGCTCCATCTGTTTGAACGACAAATGGGCTGCCGCAGATTCTGAAAGCAAGTTGTAGTGATAGCCTATTTTGTCGGACCACATGGCATCTTCGACATGGTTAAGATAGTCCAGTAGGAATATCAAATCCTCGCCATACTTGATTCCTGAGGGAAAGCGAAGAGACGCGGAAGAAATGATGTCACGCTTAAAGAGTTTGTTCCATAGAAACACTTTAAGGTCGTTATATCGTGTAGAAATGATTTCCTTGCCCTTTGTGAGTGAAGGCTCGTAGGTCAAATCTGTTTTACGTCCCAACTCTTCTATCCTGAAACCAAAAATGATCAAATCAGCCGCTTCGGCATTGTAAACAACGTCGTCATAAATATTAGGAAAGACCCAATCGTCGCTATCTACGAATGAAATCCATTCTCCTGTTGCTACTTCGAGTCCCGCATTACGAGCGGCTGAAGGCCCCGCGTTGGCTTGCTGCAACAGATGAAAGCGGGAGTCCGCATTGGCGTATTGGCGGCAGATGTCTGCAGAGTTGTCCGTACTCCCATCGTCAACGAGTAAAACCTCAAAATCGCCACAAGATTGGTCACGAATAGAATCGAGACAACGAACGAGTGTGTGCGACGAATTGTAGATAGGGATTATAATCGAGACTTTAGGCATTGGAGGAAAGGGAACAGTCTTTCTGTGCGAACGAGGCGTTGGCTTCGTGACGAGAGAAACCTTATGTTAAACACAGATGATGGAGGCAACTCTTCCCCCATCCTCTCCCGTCTTGCTTTATTTTTTGTGTTATACTTCTTTTCCGCAAATATACTCACTTATCGCAATCATGCGCCATCATGCCGCAAATTAACGCGTTATGGGCGAGGAGAATTGTTGTTTTCCCACCAATCGAGCACCTCGTCCGCCAGCCAGTCGGCGCCCGGGAGGCGGTCGTGGAGCAGGACGATGTCGCCGCCCCGGAGGTTGCGCACGATGCGGCGCAGGACCTTCTCGCGGGGCTCGGGGCGGGTGTCGAACGAGCGGACGCTCCATCCCACGACGCTATGCCCCGTACGCCGCAGCACGCCGCGCATGAAGTGGGTGCTGATGCCGAGGGGCGGACGGAAGAGGGTGGGGCGGATGCCGCAGGCGCGCTCTATGGCGTCGTCCGTCATGCGTATCTCACGCTCCAAGTGCCTACTACCTAAGAAGTTGGCGTAGGGCGAGTGGGAGAAGGTGTGGTTGCCGACCCGATGGCCGCGGCGCACAATCTCGCGCAACACCTCGGGATGGGCTTCGGCCTTGCTGCCTATGACGAAGAATAAGGCCTTCTGATGGTGACGGTCGAGGACGTCCAGCACACGTGGCGTGACGTCGGGATCGGGTCCGTCGTCGAAGGTGAGCAGGATGCCGTCTGACGGGTCGACGCGGCATTGCGCCTTGACGAAGATGCCGCTGCCGATGGTTGCCGCGCCATAGACCCACACCGCCAACAGGGCGACGCATAGGAGCGCAAGTATCAGAAAGACAACGTGCATCGCATTCCTGCCGCCTCGAACGTCCCACACGAGCGGCTCTCAATCGCCGACGCCAACCGGCGCGCCGATGCCGTGGGATATTGCCAATCATTTTTCTCGAAGGGCGCATTGACCGCAAGGGGCTCGATGGCGCCAATCGTGCCGATGCTCTTCTCTGCGTCATCCGACAGCATCATGGCCACGGCACCCTCTGATGGCACGACACCCATCCTCCGGCAGCCGAGGCGCGTGAGGATGGTGTCCAAAGATGGCGTAAGCTCGTCGGCCGCGACCACGAGAACGTCGTGAGCCTCGCCGCTACTGATAAGCAAATGGCTGAAAATCAGAGCCGCGCCAAACGAACGCCATCCGTCGGCGAAGGTCATGTTGGCTCCGCGGCAGCCCGCCATGAGGGCTATCTGGCTGCCTATGGTGTTGAAGGTGGACTGCATGAAAGGGGTGGGGGACATGAGCTCCTCGCCCGTCGACGTGAGCTGTTGCAGCAGTTTCTCGGAGTCGGCCAGGAAGCCGTAGCCAGTGGCGGTGACTATGGCGTCGGGCGTGCAGCTTGCCGCCACGCACTCCATGCCCGTGGCGACGCCCATCTTGATGAGGCGGCTCATGCGTCGGCGCGCGCCAGCGTCGGGGATGAGGGCTTTGACGTCCGTCGTGTCGGCAAAGGAGGCTGTCGCCTTGATATATATGTCTCGCGAGGTCATGCCTTCTTGAAAATCAGGGATGTGCAGTTGCCGCCGAAGCCGAGCGAGTTGCTGAGGGCGTAGGGTGTGCCGATGGGCGTGTTGGCGGTCGTCGGGATGGGCGGCCCAATCATGGGTGTCGTCAGTCCCGCACTCTTCCACGCCACATCCTTTTGCAAGCCGAGGAGGCAGAAGACGGCTTCGAGGGCTCCGGCGGCGGCGAGGGTGTGACCCGTCAGCCCTTTTGTCGAGCCGAAGGGAGGCAGCGTGTCGCCCCATAGGGCGCGGATGGCCGCCATCTCGGTCTGGTCGTTGTTGGGCGTGGCTGTGCCGTGGAGGTTGATGTAGCCTATCTCTTGAGGCGCGATGGCGGCTTTGGTCATTGCGCCACGCATGGCATCTTGCGCGCCTCGCCCGTCGTCGCTCATGGCTGTCTGGTGGTGTGCGTCGTTGGCGTTATGCCACCCTGCGAGCCACCCGATCGTCGGGTGTGCGTCGCTTGCCGAGAGAACCACGTATGCCGCGCCCTCGCCGAGGTTCAGCCCGTCGCGCCCCTCGCTGAGAGGGTGGCACGGCTCGCGGCTCAATATCTTTAGTGAGTTGAAGCCCCCGAGGGTGAAGCGGCACAGGGCGTCGGCTCCGCCTGCTATGACCGTGTCCGCCATCCCGGCCTCAATCATCATGGCAGCCGTCAGGATGGCGTTTGCGCCACTGGAGCATGCCGTGCTTATCGTCGTGCGCCATCCGCCGATGCCTAACGTGTTGGCCATCACGTCGGTATGGTCGGCGCACGGGTGGTGGACTACGTGGCGCAACCGTCCGTGGTTGTTGTCGGTGGCGAAATCTTTGTAGAATTGTGGCGTCTCGTTCATGCCGCCCGTCGTGGTGGCGGATATGAGGGACGCATGGCTCAGCTCGTCGGGCGTGAGGCCTGCCGAGGCGATGGCTTCGCGAGCCGCGGTCATGGCGAGGAGGGCTGTGCGGCTCTGGTTCTTATGGTCGATGCCGATGGCGGAGGCGAGGGCTTCGTCGGTCATCTTGACTTCGCCTGCTGGGACGTTCAGGTCGCTATTGCAGATGGTCATGGGGGCGACGCCCGAACGGCTGTCGATCAGCGACATGAGCGTCGACGGCACGTCGTGCCCAATGGCGCTGACCGCACCCATGCCAATAATCCTGACGCCCCTGTTAGCCATGGCTAAGTCCTTAATTTTTCGAGTGTTTGGAGATATAGTCCGCCATGGTGTCGACGGATGCGAAGATGGGTCGCGCCTCGGCAGCCGTGGCGAGCTTGATTCCGTATTCGCGTTCGAGGAGCAGGATGAGCTCAAGGGCGTCGATGGAGTCGAGCCCCAGACCGTCGCCGAAGAGAGGCGCGCCGTCGTCGATGTCGTCGGGCGTAATGTCCTCAAGGTTAAGGACTTCTATGATCTGTTTCTTCAGTTTCCCTTTTATCTCTTCGTTCATGGATTAGTTGGTTTTTAGCAGTTCGAGGTGGAGGTCGTAAGAGTCGCCCAGTTTCTCGCACCATCCGCATATCATCATCTTGGCGCGGCTGAGGTCCAAAGCCTTGGTGGCGAAGTGGCGGATGCTGTCGTCGTCTCGATGGGGCATGATGACGAAGAGGCTCTCGCCCTTTATCTTGTGGCGGATGCATATTTCGCCGATGACGATGTTGGGCAGCGTGTAGACAAATTTGGCGGGGCTGGCTTGCCCGTCTTCCATCTGGCGGATGTAGGCGATGTCGGTGTCGAGCGACGCTGATCTGTTGGCGATGATGATGGCCATGTCGCGGCGCGTGTCGTCGTCGGCGTCGATGCCGGAGAGAAGATATTCCGCGCCGAGGTAGCCCATCTTGCTCATGTCGTCCATCTTGAAGAACTTCATGTTGGGCTGCCCGAGGTTGTGGTAGGCGTCGCGCACGAGGGTGTCGAAGTCGCGCCCCACTCCGTCGCCCAAGATGTCGCGCCCGTCGAGGGTGACGTGTCCCGACGCGATGTCGACGGTGCGCAGCGTCGTAAGTTGCGGCTCATGCGCAGTGGCGACCTCATGAGCCGCCGATGCCTTGCTCATGACGACGGCGGCGTTGCAACCACCGAAGCCCGATGCCGTCTTGACGCAGAAGTCGCCAACGGCATCTTGCGCCAATCCGCTGACACGCAACTCTTTGCTCACGCCGAGGCTCTCGAAGCCCAACGTGGGGAATATCTCACCGCGGAGCAGCTCGTCGTCGCACACCATGAGCTCAATGAGACCCGAGGCTCCGAGCGTATGCCCGAGGTAGGGTTTCAAGCTGTTGACCGGTGCGGAGGCGAGACCGGCGATGTCGATTGCCTTGGTCTCCATCTCGTCGTTGTAGACGGTGCCTGTGCCGTGGGCGTTGACGAAGGCGGCGCAGCTTGGCTCGCGGAGGCTTTGGCTCATGGCTGTCGTCATGGCCATGGCGAGTGGCTCGCCCGTGCGCGAAGGTCCGGAGATATGGTTGGCGTCGTTGGTGAGCGTCCCGCCCTCGATGGTTGTGCGTCCGCCGCGGTTGGCGTCGTTGGTCAGCAGCAGGCATCCTGCCGCCTCGCCGAGGCTCAGTCCGTCGCGTCGGCTGTCGTAGGGGACGCATGGGCGCGGGCTGACGGATCGGAAGCCGAGGAAACCGCTGGTGACGAAGCGGCTCGACTCGTCGAGACCGACGACGAAGATGTCGTCATACTCGCCACTCCTGATGAGGCGCGACCCGACGATGACAGCCGCCACGCCCGATATGCACGCGTTGCAGACGACGATGGGCTCTGCGTCGATGCCCGCCTCGCGCGTGATGCGCCGCGCCATCTCGTAGATGAAGACGCGCGACGCCTCTTGCGGCTCGTCGGTCGTGGCCTCGCGGATGTTGCCCTTCGTCGTCGAGAAGATGACACCCGTGCGTCGCGTGGCGTCGGGCTTCCAGCCGTTGCCCTTGGCGCAGTCGGTCAAGACGGCTGCCCCGAGGCTCTCAAGTCGCGAGAGGAGGGGTGGGGGAGTGTCGTGCCCCTTGATGGTCTGGACGTAGAATGTCGTGCCGTCGTCCCACGTGGCGGGTTGTAGCGCAGTCTCGCCCCTGCGCATGGCGCGTAGGGTGTCGGCGAGGGTGTCGCCATAGCCGCTTATGAGGCTTTTATGTGGGCCGACGTATATGGTCATCGTTATTTATTGAGCCAGCGTTTTTTCCATTCGACGAAGAAGTCGGGGTCGGCATACTGCATCTCGCCGTCGACCGTCATGAAGACTTGCGTCGTCTGCGCCACGGCCATGACGGCCATGTCGTCTTTTCGATATACGATGTATTCGAAAATCAGTTTTGCGCCTTCAGAATAAATGTAGCGCGTCTCGACGATGACGCGGTCGCCGCACTTGAGGCTCTGGCGGTAGTCGATGTTGAGGTTCACGACGGGCGCCACGTAGCCCGTGCGGAAATAATCTTGGTAGCCGACGCCGGGGAAGGCGATGCCGAAATGCTCGCGTCCGTCCTCAAGGTACGTCACGTAGCTGCCGTGCCATGCCACCTTCATCATGTCGACCTCGCTGAACCTGACTGTCAGCTCGATGCGGTCGATGAGGGCCGGCACGTGGAGTTTCATTCGTTTCGTGACCATCGGCTCTATTCCGGCGTGGCGACTTTCATCTTGCCCTGCGCGATGACCTCGTCGCCGACGCGTACGGTTATGCCGATGAGGCTGACGTCGCCGACGCGGGCCTCGATGGCGATGCTGGTTCTCATGCTCTCGCCGACCTTAGGGAGCCGCGCAATCTGGTATTTGTTGATTGAGCCGATCAGTCCGATGGGCACTTTCTGGCCGCGCGACACGAAGTCGTAGCCAATGTGGAGCGCGCCGCTTTGTGCCGTGTGCTCGATCAGCGCGCCGTCCATCAGGTGTCCGTTCTCGACGAATATGCTGTCGACCTCCACCGTCAGGCCCGTCTCGCTCTTGTCGGCCTCGAAGCTGTAGAGCTTGTCGACCATGACGATCGGGTCGCGCTGGGGTATGTAATTGCAAATCTGGTCTTTACCGTCCAGTATCATTGTCTTGTTGTGTTTTTATTCCTCGTTGTCAAAATAGTCGTAGAAGTTGAACCACTGGCGCGGGTATCGGCTGACGATCTCCTCCAGTCGGCTGACGAAGGCGCGTTGCAGCTCCTTGGGGTCGGCCTTCTTGCCGCTCTCGTTTTTGAGGACGGTGAAGAAGATGTGGTATCTCTTGCCCTTCTCGCGCATGGCGAAGAAGAAGGCCATCGGGACGCGAAGGGCTGCGCACACGTCGAACGGGCCGTTGGTGAAACGTGCCTTGTGGCCCATGAAGTCCAACACCCTTGTTGGCGATCCGCTCATGAACCTGTCGCCCATGAAGCATACGAACTCGCCGCGCCCCAGTGCGTTTTTTATCGCCATGACGCTCTCCAGCCAGTCGCGCCCGAGGGGAATGAGGCTGAACGACCGTCCGTGGCTCTCGCTCTCGATGACGCGTTTTATGTCCTCATGCTCGTTGTCGAAGATGGTGACGTTCATCCGCTTGCCAAACCGGGCGAAGAGTGGAGCTCCGCACTCCCACGAGCCGACGTGACCGCCCACGAATATGGCGGCCTCGCACTCGCCGTTGGTGAAGAGACGCTTTATCTGATCTTCGCCTTCGAGTTCGTAAGTATATTGACCATCAAGGCCTTGACCAATGGCAATCTTGTCGATTATGCACTGCCCGAAGGTGTAGTACGTGGCGAATATCTCGCCCACCGACCGCCAGAACCCGAGACCTCGCACGCGGCGCGAGAATCGCCACGTCGCCCGCGTGGCCCGAGGGGCGAAGAGCACGAAATATGGCACGACAAGGGCCAGGAGCGCGTATGCAGCCCCCAGCCCCGCATGCCGTATCAGCATGACGAAGCACCACGTCCCGAACGAGCCACCGCGTGATTGCCCGTTCCATTTCTGCTGCACTCCGTCAGCCATCTATTCTGTTGACTATCAGATTTTTCAGGTCGCCAAACGTACGGGCCTTGACAAGCTCCTCCCGACTCAGTTTGACGCCAAACTCGCTCTCGATGACGACCGTCAGGTCGACCATGTCGAGGCTGTCGATGCCCAATGCGTCGCCCAGTGTGGCGTCGTCCGTCATGAGGCTCTCCTCGATCTCGAACTCCGTCCCTATTGAGCGACGCATCCGCGCGTCAATATCCGCAGTCGCAACCACGGCTTTAGGTGTAAAGACCGCCGTTGATCGAGATGACCTCGCCGGTTATGTAGGCCGCCTTGTCCGAAGCGAGGAACGCCACGAGGGCTGCGACCTCCTCAGGCTCGCCGAAGCGGTTGGCTGGGATGGTCTTCTTGAGGCTCGCCTCGTCGAGGTCCTTGGTCATGTCCGAGTGGATGAAGCCGGGGGCTACGGCGTTGACCGTCACGCCCTTGCGTGCAACCTCTTGTGCCAGGGCCTTGGTGGCTGCCATGAGACCGCCCTTCGAAGCCGAGTAGTTGGTCTGACCGGGGAGACCCTTCAAGCCGCTGAGAGACACCATGTTGACGATGCGTCCCCACTTCTTGACCAGCATAGGCTGGAGGAGCGGCTGCGTGACGTTGTAGAAGCCGTCGAGGGTGATGCGCAAAACTTGGCTCCAGTCCTCGTAGGGCATGAAGACCATCAGGTTGTCGCGGCGGATGCCTGCGTTGTTGACGACGACGGCGATATACTCGCCCTGGTGGGCCTGCTGCCATCCCTCAAGAGCCTTCGAGGCCTCCTCGCGGTTGGCCACGTCGAAAGGGAGAAGCTCGCCGTCAGAGCCTGCCTCGCGCACCATGGCGAGCGTCTCTTCCGCCTCGGCTTGCCCCTTGCGGTAGTTGATGATTATGGTGTAGCCCTCTTTTGCCAAGGCTACGCTGACAGCCCTGCCTAAACCGCGGCTGCCTCCTGTAACTAGTGCGTACATGCTAGTTCCTCTGTTCTCTTATATGTGTGAATACTAATTTTTTATGCCTGGTCTCCGATGCCGTCGGGTCCTTGAGCCATTATCAGGCTCTCGACTTTGGCAATCTCGGTATAGTGCTCGTGGTCGGAACTGAAGGTCGGGAAGACGCCCCTGACGGTGTCGTATATCCTGCGGCTCGACGCGCTCATCTTGTCATACACCTTGCGGCAGTCGACGGCTTGGCACAACGTCATGAGGTTGATGGCAATGACGGTGGCGGCGTTGTCGACAACCTTGCGGCACAAGAGCGCGGAGTTCGTGCCCATCGAGACGATGTCCTGATTGTCGTTGTTGCACGGGATGGAGTGGACGTACATCGAGTTGCTCAGCGATTGGCACTCGGCGGTGGTGCTCGTCGCCGTAAATTGGCACGCCTGCATGCCGTAGTCCAGTCCCAGCCTGCCGAGGTTGACGAATGGTGGCAGCAGCTCGTTCACCTTGTCGTGGAGCATGTAGTTGGTCTGCCGCTCGGCCAGCATGGCGAGGCGCGTCATGACGATTTTCAGCTTGTCGTTCTCCAGCGATATGTAGTCGCCATGGAAGTTGCCGCCATGGAATATGTTGCCAGCCTCGGGGTCGACAATCGGGTTGTCGTCGGCCGAGTTGACCTCGTTCTCCACGACGCGCGCCATGTTGCCCACGGCTTCCCAGATGGGGCCGACGATCTGCGGCACGCATCGCAGGCTGTAGAATGGTTGGACCTTATGACCGAAGTTGCCCTCGTGGACTCCCGTGTCGTGATACAGCTCTTTGGTTCTCTTGCGCAGCAGTTGGCTGCCGTCGGCAAGTTGGCGCATCTGTGCCGCCACGGCCTGCTGGCCCTCTTGTCGGCGCACGACGTTCAGCCGCTCGTCCATCAGGTCGTCATAGCTCTCGACGACCTCGTTGAGCATGACCGACGCGGCTATCTCCCAGTCCATCAGTCGCTTGGCGTCGTGGACGTTGGTCAGCGAGACGCCCGTCATCATGCTCGTGCCGTTGACGACGGATAGGCCGTCGCGCCCCTTGAGGGTCAATGGCTTGAGCCCAAGCTCGCCCATGACGTCGGCCGTCGGTCGCCACTGTCCGCCGTAGTTGACCTTGCCCTCGCCGATGAGCGTGAGCGCAAGGTGGGCCAGCTGGACGAGGTCGCCGCTCGCCCCGACGCTGCCGTGCTGAGGAATGTAGGGGTATATGCCGCGGTTGATAAACTCGGCCAGCAGCCTGACGACTTCGGGGCTTATGCCCGAGCGGCACTGCATGAAGGTCATGAGCCTCGACACCATGGCGCCGCGGACGGCCATGAGAGGCATCGGCTCGCCCGCTCCGCACGAGTGGCTGCGGACGATGTTGTACTGGAGGTCTATGAGGTCGGCGTCGCCCACGCGATATTGGGCCATGGGCCCGAATCCCGTGTTGATGCCGTAAATAATCTTGTCTTGCTTGAAAGTCTCGAGGAACTCGTGGCACGAGGCGACGTTTGCCATGTCGCTCTCTTCCAGCTCAATACGTTTGCCGGAATACAATATGCCAAATATGTCTTGGAGGGTGAGGTACATCTCTGTTTAATAGTGCGTGGCAAAGGGGAGGTTCACCGCAATCTCTCTGTCGAGGGATGCTAAATTACTGTTTTTTTGCCATATAGTGGCAAAACGGCAGGTCGCCAGACTACTCGACGACCCACGTGCGCGACGGCGTCGTCACCGAAACGATGCTGTCGACGACATACTCGCTCATGCCGCGCCATATCAGCGCGCCCTTATACTCCTTGTAGTGCAATTCGACGTTCTTGCCCGAGCAGCGCATCAGCGAATCCGCAATGTCCTTCCTCTCGACGGAGAAGTCGAACTCGTTGGATACCAGCGTGCCGTTGCCGCCGCGGAAGCCCGACTGGATCAGACGCCCCTCGTATGTCTTGAACACGTAACCCTTGTACGTGATGAAATTCAACTCGCCCGCCTTGACGCCCTCGCCAAAAACCCAGAAATACCTGAAGCCCAGAAATGCCACAGCTACGGCAATGACGACAAGGGCGATGATGCAACCGATTCTTTTCATTTATAAAGTGTATATTTGCGTGTCTTGCACGGCGCCACCTCGACAATCCCTTTAAGTAATGCCTCGTGGCGCTTCTTTTAAGCGAAGATAATCAACTTTGTAGATAAATAGTACAGATGACGAAACTAAGCGTCAACATCAATAAGATTGCCACAATCCGCAACGCGCGCGGCGGCAACACCCCCGACGTAGTAAAAGCAGCCCTCGACATCGAGTCTTTCGGAGCCGACGGCATAACAGTCCACCCAAGGCCCGACGAGCGACACATCCGCTACGCCGACGTCGCCGACCTCAAGAAAGTCCTCACCGCCGAGTTCAACATCGAGGGCAACCCCACAACCCGATTTATCGACCTCGTCGTCGCCACGCGCCCGACACAGGTGACCCTCGTCCCCGACGCTCCCGACGCCCTCACCAGCAGCGCAGGATGGGACACCAAGACCCACCAGCAGGAGCTGACCGACATCGTCGCCACGTTCAAGGGAGCGGGCATCAGGACCTCCATCTTCGTCGATCCCGATCCCGTCATGGTCGACTACGCCGCCAAGACCGGCGCCGACCGCGTCGAGCTCTACACCGAGCCCTACGCCTCGCTCTACACCAAGGATCCCGATGCCGCCGTCGCACCATTCGTCGCCGCAGCCCTTGAGGCTCAAAAGCTCGGTCTCGACGTCAATGCGGGTCACGACCTCAGCCTTGTCAATCTCGCCTTCTTCCTCGACAAGATTCCTTTCGTCAAGGAGGTCTCCATCGGTCATCAGCTCATCTGCGACGCCCTCTACCTCGGTCTCCAGGAAACCGTCCGACGCTACCTCAAGATCTCCCACGAGTCTCGCAAATAGTCGCGCCACATCTCACGATGCCCCGCCTGCTCATTACGCTGATTTTCACTCTGTTGCCCATGGTCTGCTCATGGGCGCAAGATTTCGCTGACGCGTCAGTCCTCGCGTCGGGCAGGTGGCGCAAGGTCTCTGTCACGACAAGTGGCGTCTATCGCCTCACCGCCGACGCCCTCCGCCAAATGGGCTTCTCCGACCCCACGACGGTGCGCGTCTACGGAGCCGGCGGTCACCATCTCGACCATGCGGCGGGCTACGACAGCCGCGACGACCTCACGCTCCTTCCCGTCCACCACGACGCAAGCGGCATCGTCTTCTACGCCGAAGGGCCCGATGGCCTCACCGCCCAATCCGACGGCTCCTACATCCCGAGCCTGAACCCCTACACCCACAAGGCGTTCTACTATCTCACGACATCTTCCGACTCCGATGACGTCCCCACAGCCTCTGCCATCGACGCCTCGACCGCCACGACCACCATCTCCTCTTTTGACAACGTCTACGTCTACGCCCCGCAGTCGACCAACATCATCTCCTCTGGCCGCGAATGGGTAGGCACGCGCCTCTACGGCTCACGCACCTCCACGTCGCTCCCCATCTCTTTGACGGCCGAGGTCGGCACGACGGCACGCATACGCTACGCCGTGGCTTCCGATGTCGCCGCGGCTCGCACGCTCACCATAGCCGTCGACGGCACCGACGTCGTCACGCGCAACCTCACCAAAACAACCCAGTCCAATTGTGAGTGGACGCCCATCGTCGCCCAAGCGTCGTTCGATGTCACGTCGTCCTCCCTCCAGTCCGCCACCATCTCAGCAGACCTCACCAACGCCGACGATGGGGTGTGGGTCTCCTACTTCGCCCTCACCGCCAAGTCGCCACTCGACCTCTCCGACGGCGTGCTCCTCTTCCGCTCTTATTCTCAACGCGAGTCTCGCACGCCCGTCGTCTTCTCCATTGCCAACCTCCCCTCCGACGCCCAAGTGTGGGATGTGACCGATGCCTCCGCCCCTCAGCTTCAGACGCTTAGCTCGTCTTCCTTCGCCGCCCCTGGACGTAAGCTCCACGAGTATGTGGCGTTCTCGCCATCCGCCTCTCTCCCGTCGCCAACCGACGAGGGCGAAGTTGAGAATCAAGACCTCCACTCCCACCAGTCCGTCAACTACGTTGTCGTCGCTCCTCCGCTTCTCGCCTCCGTGGCACAGAAGTTCTGCGACCTCCACGAGCGTGCCAACGGCTATACGGCGCGCGTCGTCCTCACCACGCAGATTTACAACGAGTTCTCCGCAGGTCGACCCGAGCCGACAGCCATCCGCAACTACCTCAAGATGCTCTACGAGCGTGGCGGCGGATCGTCGTCGCTCAAGTCCGTTTTCCTCCTTGGCTCAGGCTCCTACGACAATTTCGACCTCACGCGCTCCGACAACCTCATCCCCACCTATCAGACCGACAATTCCTACAATACCATATACAGCTACCCGATTGACGATTTCTTCGGATGGTTGGAGGATGGCGACGGTGTCTATGAGACGCGCGCCACGGTCGACATCGGTGTCGGTCGACTGCCGGCCGAGACCGTAGCCGAAGCTGAAACCTATTACTCTAAGGTTCAGGCATATGTCGAGTCGCCCGAGCAAGGCGATTGGCGCGCCAGGGCTCTATTCGTCGGTCTCCAAGGCGATTCCAATGAGCATCAAGATTATGCCGACAGCCAAGCGACACTCTTCGAGGAGAACAACCCCGACATGGAGGCCATCCGCATCCTCTGCGAAGCCTATCCCGCTGTGAAAGAGTCGACTGGCACCTCATACCCACAAGCCATAACCGCCGCGCGCAACCATATCTCCACGGGTCTCTCCCTCTTCCACTATACCGGCCATAGTGCCGCGACCGAACTCCAAGGCCCATTCCTCACGAGCGACTACGTCTCCCACCTCGACAACGCGCCACTGCTGCCCGTCTTCGTCTCCGCGTCCTGCAAGGTCGCTCCATTCGACATTCGCCACGACCACCTCGCCAACGCCGGGATCTTCAACGCCGATGGTGGCTTCATAGCCGCCTTCGCCGCCACGCGCGATGTCTACGGCAACGGCAATTTCAGCGTCACAAGCCAATTCGTCAAATACCTCTACTCCACCGACGACGACGGCAACCGCCTTTCCATGGGCGAGGCCATGTGCCAAGCCAAGCGCAACGCCACAAAAGGCGCAGGCTCCCTCAAATATGTCCTCCTCGCCGACCCCGCCCTCCGCGTCACTACGCCAACCAACGCCTACGTCACCCTCGACACCGTCAACGGAACGCCGGCCGACCAGCAGACCGAACCTCTCAAAGCCCTCGGCTCCTCACTCCTCCAAGGCTCCGTCCACCTCGCCGACGGCTCTGTCGACACCTCCTTCAACGGCACTGTCCGCCTCACGCTCTACGATAAGAAACAGACGCGCCAGACCTCGGGTGCCTCAAGCGGCAAGGTCTTCTCGTGGGAGGAGTACGCCACCAAGCTCTTCTCGGGTCGCGTGTCAGTGACCAATGGTCTCTTCTCCGCCAACTTTATTCTCTCCAAGGAGTTTGACCTCAATGTCGGCTACGGTCGCCTCTTGATGTATGCCTCCGCAACCGACGGACGCGACGCCATGGGTGCTACAGATGCCGTCCTCGTCGGCGACATCGAGGAGACCAACCTCACCGATACCATAGGTCCCGACATCAGCGCATGGGTCGACTACCCGCGCGATGCCTATGGCTCCGCAACATCCTCTACGCCAACCCTCTACGTCCGCATTACCGACCCTCAGGGTGTCAATATCTCT
The DNA here is from genome assembly GCA_963607345.1 of Bifidobacteriaceae bacterium. GTDB lineage: Bacteria > Bacteroidota > Bacteroidia > Bacteroidales > Marinilabiliaceae > W3P20-009. Next base: position 288,910 of record CAVDBL010000002.1, on the reverse strand, counting down.
GGTCAAGGTGTCGGTCACGACATCAGCCTCGTCATCGACGACCAGCGAACCGATGCCATATCGCTCAACGACTACTTCGCCTACGAGCAGTCCGACGTCGTCGGCGGGCTCGTCTCCTACCCCCTGACCGACGTCTCCCTCTCTTCACACTCTTTCACCATCAAGGCGTGGGACAATCTCAACAACTCCTCGACAGCCACTTTCCAAATAAACCTCGACCCCTCGACTTCCAATATCTCCATTAGCCGAGAGTCGCTCGTCATAACCGACGACCTCCAACTCGTCATCTCCTCCGACGCCCTCGGCTCCGCGCTCTCCGTCCACAGCCGTCTCTACACAACGTCCGGCATCCTCGTCGCCAACCGCGACCACCACGTCTCCCTCTCCAATGGCGACTCCTCCTCCACAGTCCCTCTCGCCCCGCGTCTCACGGCTCTCGGTGTCTACGTCCTCCACGTCGATGTCGCCGGCAATGGGCGTAAAGCAGAAATCTCGAAAAAAATCATCATAGGAAGGCAATAAAACATTTCCCTCCGCGTTCTTACATATATAATACGTAACGCTCCAAGCACACAACTACCACATACCGATGAACAAAGCCAAACTGTTTCTCCTCGCGACGCTCCTCGCCCCGACAGCCGCTCTCGCCGACAATTCCGACGACGAGACGACAACTATCGCAGCCGACTACAACCCCATACCCTCCAGCGTCCAGATGCTCAACATCGCCCCCGAAGCCCGAGGCACTTCCATGGGCGACGCCGGCGTAGCTTCAACGCCAGACATAAACTCGCAATTCTGGAACCCGGCAAAATACGTCCGCATGGACAGCAAGGCAGGTGCAGAAATATCCGTAACCCCTTGGCTCCGTAACATCATTTCGGATATTAATCTCTTCACCCTCATGGGCTACTACAAGATTAATGACCGTAACGCCGTCAGCGCCAGCATCAGATATTTCTCCCTCGGCCAGCTCGAGTTCTTCGACGACCAGGGCAACCAGCAGGGCGACTATAAGCCCAACGAGTTCTGCATCGACGCGGCCTACTCCCTCGCCCTCTCCAAAGTATTCTCCGGCGCCATCGCCCTCCGCTACATCCACTCCGACCTCGGCTTCCAAGTCGACGACGACGGCTACTCCAAGGGCAACGCCTTCGCCGCCGACATCGCCTTCTACCTCAAGAAGCCCCTCCGCGTCGCAGGCTCCAAAGCCGACCTCATGGCCGGTATCAACATTTCAAACATCGGTACCAAAATCACCTACGACAACGGCGTGACCAACCAGTACCTCCCCGCCAACCTCAAAATCGGCGTCGGCTTCTGGTACGAGATCGACCGCTACAACAAGATCGGAGCCACCATCGACGCCAACAAGCTCCTCGTCCCTACGCCCAACTATCGCAACACGACTGAGGACTCCGAGTCCATGTACGAGAAACGACAGAAGTATTATGACAAATCTGTCGTCTCCGCCATCTTCTCCAGCTTCACCGACGCCCCTCGCGGCGCCAAGGAGGAGCTCGAGGAAATCGACCTCTGCGGCGGCATCGAGTACACCTATAATAATATGTTCTCCGCGCGACTCGGCTACCACAACAACCCCGAGAACAAGGGCAACCTCAAGTACGGAACCGCTGGCCTCGGCATCAAATACCAGATGATCAACGTCGCCGCAAGCTACGTCTTCGCCGTCGGCGACGCCGCCTCCAACTCCGCACTCGCCAATACCGTCCGAATCTCCCTCGGCTTCGACATCGGCAAAATCATGAACAAACGATAACAACAACACATGTCTAAAATAAGAGTCGGCTTCGGCTACGATGTCCATAAGCTCCAAGACGGCCTCCCAATGACAATAGGCGGCGTCAGCGTCCCCTACGAACGTGGCTGGGTCGCCCACTCCGATGGCGACGTCCTCATCCACGCCGTCTGCGACGCCATCCTCGGTGCGGCCAATATGCGCGACATCGGTTTCCATTTCCCCGACAATAGCGAACAATACGCCGGCATCGACAGCAAAAGGCTCCTCGCCAAAGTCGTCGACATCATCGCCTCCAAAGGCTACCACGTCAGCAACATCGACTGCACCATTGCCCTCCAACGCCCCAAGCTCATGCCTCTCATCCCACTCATGTCGCAGACCATGGCGGATGTCATCGGCATCGACCAAGACGACGTCTCCGTTAAGGCCACGACTACCGAACACCTTGGTTTTGAGGGTCGTGAGGAAGGAGCCTCAGCCTACGCCGTCGCCTTAATCGAAAAAGATTGACTACAGAGGAAACAGAAACAGCGAATTTTACGTAGAAAATCGCAGGTGAATTAATAACTTTGCGCTCAGCGGTATACTCCGACCGCCAACCTGCAACACTATAAGAATTTAGAGGAAGTCAACTATGATACAAAAAGTCAAGGGAATGGCCGTATGCGCGGTCATAACGCTGACATCCATGGCAACGCTCTCGTCCTGTAGCCTCTTTGGCAAAGGCAGCGGCGGCCATAGTGGCCAAGTCTCGTCTGCCACCGGATGGGCCTACAACGACCCAACCTACGGCGGCTTCGAGTACACTTCTGGCTACGAGCAAGAAACAGGCCCTGGCCTCGTCTTCATCGAGGGCGGCACGTTCGTCATGGGACGAGTCGACCAAGACGTCATGCTGCGCAACAACGCCACCCCGCGTCGCGCAACCGTTACGTCTTTCTATATGGACGAGTGCGAGGTCAGCAACGCCAACTACCGTGAGTGGCTCTACTGGATTAACCTCGTCTTCAAGGAGAACCGCGACGTCTACCGCGACGCTCTCCCCGACACCCTCGTTTGGCGTCGCCCGCTCGCCTACAACGAGCCCTATGTCGAGAACTATCTCCGCCACCCCGCCTATGCCGACTATCCTGTCGTAGGCGTCAGCTGGGAGCAGGCGCAGAAATACTGCCAATGGCGTACCGACCGCGTCAACGAGAACATCCTCTACGAGAGAGGCATCATCGAACTCAACATCGGCGACCAGGCCGAGGAGAACAACTTCAACACCGAAGCCTACCTCTACGGTCAATACGCTGTGACCGACGGCAAGAACCCAGTCGAGGATCTCGCCAATGAGGGTCAGACTCGCCGAGTCCGCCAAGACGACGGCATCCTCCTCCCTAACTACGAGCTTCCCACCGAGGCGCAATGGGAGTTCGCCGCCCTCGGCCTCATCGGCAACACCAACGACGAGCTCATGAGCGACCGCCGTATCTACCCTTGGAACTCTCACGTTGTCCGTAATCCGGACGACGCCTATCGTGGTCAGATGATGGCCAACTTCGTCCGTGGCAATGGCGACTACATGGGTACCGCTGGCAACCTCAACGATAAAGGCGACATCACCGTCCCCGTCAAGTCCTACTGGGCAAACGACTACGGCCTCTACTGCATGGCCGGCAACGTCAACGAGTGGGTTCGCGACGTCTACCGCCCCCTCACCTTCGAGGATGCCGACGAGCTTAACCCATTCCGTGGCAACGAGTTCAAGAAACTCCGCCTCGACGAGTCCGGCAACATCGCCGAGAAAGACTCACTCGGTCGTCTCCACCACGACCTCGAGACCGCTGAGGACATCGGCGACCGCTGGAACTACCGCGCTGCCGACGTCATCAACTACCTCGACGGCGACAACAACTCCAACATCAACGAGAACACCGAGGACTGGGGCTCAGGCAAAAACACCGAGTCCATGTACGGCTCCTTCACCACCGAGAACGACAAGTACACTGAGGTCGGTCGCGACCTCGGCAACCTCATCTCCGACAAGATGCGCGTCTACAAAGGCGGCGGCTGGCGCGACCGCGCCTACTGGCTCAGCCCTGGCACGCGCCGTGCGCTCGACCAGCGTGAGAGCCGCGACGACATCGGCTTCCGCTGCGCCATGGTCCACGTAGGCTCGCCTGAGCAAAACGGACGCAGCCAGAGAAGATAATCCGTCATCGTTGACAATTCCCATAAGAAGTCCCGACGCGCTACATCTCAGCGTGTCGGGACTTCCTCTTTTCCCCATTTTATCACCCTCGCTAATTGCATATTAAGCAGTTAATCCCTAAATTCGCGCCGTTAATGCCTCCATGTGGCACATTTTGCTCTGGAAGTTTCGAAACTCTTATAAATAATTTCACAAAATGAAGAAGAACATCCATCCGGAGAACTACCGCCTCGTAGCTTTCACGGACATGTCCAACAACGAGACCTTCCTCGTCCGCTCTTGCGCTAACTCGAAGGACTCCATCGAGATCGACGGCGTAACCTATCCTCAGGTCAAGCTCGAAATTTCCAGCAGTTCGCACCCTTTCTACACCGGCAAGATGAAGCTCGTCGACACCGCCGGCCGCGTAGACAAGTTCATGAACCGCTACTCAAAGCACTTCGAGAACAGGAAGAAGTAATACTTCTCGCCCTAGTTCCCTTGGTGCGTGCATTCAAAAATGCACAATGTGGGCGCTGAAAGAAACGACGGATGCCCGCCATGCCTAATGGCGATTCCGCACGACAAAGCGCATTAAAACACCATCGAGGCGACCCGCGCTGCCACATAGCAGAGCGGGTCGCCTCGTTTAAAAATAACAAAACAACTCCCACCACACCCCTCCTCCATGACTGATACCGACGCATTCTCCTCCCGACGAGTCGCTTTCCACACCCTCGGCTGCAAACTCAACTTCAGCGAGACAAGCGAAATGAGCCGACGCATGACGCAAGCCGGTTTCCTGCGTGTCGATTTCGACCAGCAAGCCGACATCTATGTCATCAATACCTGTACCGTCACCGAGGAGGCCAACAAGAAATGCCGACAGATGATCGGACGTTGCCTGCGCCACAACCCCCAAGCCTTCATCGTCGTCACGGGCTGCTACGCCCAACTCCAAGCCGCGCGAGTCTCCGAAATCCCTGGCGTCGCGCTCGTCCTCGGGGGCAACCAGAAAAACCAGATAGTCGAGAATGTCGAGGCCGGGCTCCTCCAACGCGACCAGAAACGCATCGTCACGACCGACATCCTCCACGACCGAGCCTTCGCAGGCAGCTACTCCAGCGGCGACCGCACCCGCTCTTTCCTGAAAGTCCAAGACGGGTGCGACTACTTCTGCTCCTATTGCACCATCCCCATGGCCCGTGGACTCAGCCGCAGCGCAACAATAGCCGAGACCATCGAGCTCGCCAAGCGCGCCGCAGCCGACGGTGCCAAGGAGATTGTCCTCACGGGCGTCAACATCGGAGACTTCGGACGCCACCAGGGCGAGACGCTCCTCGGGCTCGTCGAGGCACTCGAAAATGTCGAGGGCGTGCAGCGTTACCGCATCTCCTCCATCGAGCCTAACCTCCTCACCGACGACATCATACGCCACTCCGCCGCCTCCTCCAAGTTCATGCCCCACTTCCACATACCGCTCCAGTCTGGCTCCGACACCATGCTCAAACTCATGCGCCGACGCTACGACACCGCGCTCTATGCCGCTAAGATACAGACCATTAAGTCCCTCATCCCCGACGCCTTCATCGGTGTCGACGTAATCGTAGGCGTCAATGGCGAGACACCCGAGCTTTTCGAGGAGACCCGAGCTTTCATACAGTCCATCGACGTCACCCAGCTCCACGTCTTCACCTACTCCGAACGACCAGGAACCCGCGCGCTTGACATCAAGCCCGTCGTCCCCATCGCCGAGAGGCACCGCCGTAACGCCATCCTCCACGAAATCTCCGAGCAGAAAAGGGTCGACTTCTACCGCGCACACCAAGGAAAGCAAGCCACGGTGCTCGTCGAGAGCAGCGTCCGCGACGGCTTCCACGTCGGCTTCACCGAGAACTATATCCGCGTCGAGCTGCCAGCCGCGCCCGATGAGGTCAACACCATAGTCCCCGTCCGCCTTGGCGAGCTCACAGAAGACCCTCTCGCCCTTACTGCCCAACGCTTATAATCCCGTTTTCCTAAGGCGTTTTTAGTTAAACTGATAACGAATGGTGATATATTCCCTTTTTCACCTTCAATTCGTTGCCAGTTCAGATTTATATCATAACTTTGCGTTGTAAATTATAGCAAGCGTAAAAAATTAAACATAAAACCAGATGAAAATCCTTAAGTTCGGTGGCACATCCGTCGGCTCGGCCTCTCGCATGAAAGATGTCGCAAGCCTCGTCCTCGAAGACGGACAGGTCAAGATCGTCGTCCTCTCCGCCATGTCCGGAACCACCAACAGCCTCGTTGAGATTTCCAACTACCTTTATAAGAAGAACGCCGACGGCGCTAACGAGGTCATCGCAAAACTCGAAAAGAAGTACGCCGACCACGTTGCCGAGCTTTACTCTACTCCCGAGTTCCGCGAGAAGGGTAACGAACTCATCCGCGAACGCTTCAACTACATCAAGTCCTTCACCAACAACGTCTTCACGGTATTCGAGGAGAAAGAGATCCTCTCTCAGGGCGAGCTCATCTCCACAGGTATGTTCCACCTCTACCTCCTCGAGCGTGGCGTCAAGTCTTGCCTCCTCCCCGCACTCGACTACATGCGCATCGACAAGAACAACGAGCCCGACACCGCCTACATCCGCGAGAACCTCAAAGCCCTCCTCGAAAAGAACCAGGGCTTCGACATCTATATCACCCAGGGCTACATTTGCCGCAACTCCTTCGGCGAGGTCGACAACCTCCAGCGTGGCGGCTCCGACTACACCGCCTCTCTCATCGGTGCGGCCCTCCTTGCCGACGAGATCCAGATCTGGACCGACATCGACGGCATGCACAACAACGACCCCCGTTTCGTCGACAACACTAAGCCCGTCAGCGAGCTCTCTTTCGACGAGGCTGCCGAGCTCGCCTATTTCGGCGCAAAGATCCTCCACCCGACGTGCGTCCTCCCGGCCAAGGTGAACAACATCCCTGTCCGCCTCCTCAACACCATGGACCCCAAGGCCCACGGCACACTCATCAGCGGACACCAATGCCCCGACCGCGTCGCCGCCATCGCCGCTAAGGACAATATCATCGCCCTCCGAATCAAGAGCAGCCGCATGCTCCTCGCCTACGGCTTCATGCGCAAGGTCTTCGAGATTTTCGAGAGCTACAAGACACCCATCGACATGATAACGACCTCCGAGGTCGGAGTCTCCGTCACCATCGACACCGACCGCCACCTCTATGACATCATCGACGATCTCAAGAAGTTCGGCACCGTCGAGGTCGACAAGAACCAGTGCATCATCTGCATCGCCGGCGATTTCGCTGCCAATAAGAAGGGCTACGCCTCCGCAATCTTCGACTCCCTCGCCGATGTGCCCATCCGCATGATATCCTACGGCGGCTCCTCACACAACGTCTCCATCCTCGTCGATGCCCAAGACAAGGTCGCCGCGCTCCGTTGCCTCTCTGCCGGCCTATTCAAATAATCCGATTTCTCCCACCCCGACAACGCCACACATGCCGACAATTTTCCCAATCGACACCTTCGACAAGAGGCAGACGCCATTCTACTACTACGATACCGAGCTGCTCCACCAGACTCTCCAGACGGTGACCAAGCTCGCCTCGCGCCACGACTTCGTCGTTCACTACGCCCTCAAGGCCAATGCCAACCCCCGCATCCTCGACGAGGTGCGCGCAGCAGGGCTCGGCATCGACTGCGTGAGCGGCAATGAGGTGCGCGCCGCCCTTGAGCATGGTTTCGACCCCAAGAAAATCGTCTACGCAGGCGTCGGCAAGTCCGATTGGGAGATAAACCTCGCCCTCGACGCCGAAATCGAGTGTTTCAATGTCGAGTCCATCCCCGAGATGGAGGTCATCAACGAGCTCGCATGCCGAAAGGGCAAAATTGCCAACATCGCGCTCCGCATAAACCCCAACGTCGATGCCCACACCCACCAGTACATCACCACTGGTCTTGAGGAGAATAAGTTCGGCATCGGGCTATGGGAGGTCGAGACGGCTGCCAATAAAGCCCAGTCGCTCAGCAACATAAACCTCGTCGGCGTCCACTTCCATATCGGGTCGCAAATAACCGACATGGGAGCCTTCCAAGCCCTCTGCACGCGCATCAACGAGATCCAGAAATGGTTCGAGCAGAATAAGTTCAAGCTCTCCATCATCAACGTCGGCGGCGGTCTCGGCATCGACTACGAGCATCCCGACGCTGTCCCCGTTCCCGATTTCGAAGCCTACTTCGATACCTTTGCGCGCCACCTCGAGCTCCGCGACGGTCAGCAGGTCCATTTCGAGCTGGGTCGCAGCATCGTCGCCCAATGCGGCTCGCTCATCACGCGCGTCCTCTACGTCAAGAAAGGGCAGAAAAAACAATTCGCCATCGTCGACGCGGGCATGAACGACCTCATCCGTCCGGCCCTCTACCACGCCTACCACAAGATCGAGAACATCTCCAGCGACAAGCCAACCGAGAAGTACGATGTCGTAGGTCCCGTATGCGAGTCGTCAGACTGCTTCGGCAAGGAGGTTGTGCTCAATGCCGCAAACCGTGGCGACCTCATAGCCATCCGCTCCGCCGGTGCCTATGGTGAAATCATGGCCTCCCACTACAATTTGCGAGAGTTCGCACCCTCATATTTCTCAATCTAAGGAAACACATCTAAGTAGAAATATTAGACTTTTGGAATCGATGCGCCGACAACTTCGACGCGTCGATTTTCTGTTTTCATCGCCTTTTTAGTAACTTTGGTCGTCAGCTCTATTTCTCCAAGTCGTTCAAACAAGAGATCAGAAGTCTGCAATTGCCATCTCAACGCCGCATTTTTTGTAATTGTAACTTAAATAATTTATCCCTATGAAGAGATCTCTTCTCTACATGTGCCTCATGGGGCTTCTCTTCTCGTCGTGTTCCGACATCGACGACCTGAAAAGCCGCGTAGACACGCTCGAAAGCACCGTCTCCGACTTGCAGTCGGCAACATCTTCACTCCAAGAAGCCTACGATGGCGGCAAAGTCATCACCAGCGTCACTGCCACCAAAGAAGGCAACGGCGGATGGGTCGTCGCTTTCTCTGACAACTCCAGCATCACCGTCCTCAACGGTGCCAATGGCTCCAATGGCACTGACGGCGTGACCCCTTATCTGAAAACAGATCAAGACGGCTACCTGACCGTCTCCTACGACAAGGGCGCAACCTTCTCCCGTCTCCTCGATAACGACGGTAATCCACTGTTCGCTACTGTTCGGGGGGGGTAGACGTGTCCGTCAATGATGATGGATACTATGTCTTCACCGTCACCGACACCAAGACAAACGAGACTGAGGAAATCGTAACGCCTCTCTCTTCTTCCTCTTCTCTCTACATCAAGAGCATCTCCGAAGACGAAAGCACCAACATCGTCACAATCGTAATGGCCGACGGGCAGACTTTCACTTTCAATAAGGTGCACGTCTATCCCTCTTCCATCGCAATCCTCACAACCGAGGCCATCAACATCACCGCCGACGGCACTGCCTCTTTCCAATTCCGCGTCAACCCGCAAACCGCTACTTTCAACTATGACCTCGAATCCGACGAGTGCCAAATCGCGCTCGATAAGGTCGGAAACGTCAACAAGACCATCGCCCCAGAAGGCTACAAGCTCACCAGTGTCGAGCAATGCTATGACGAACAGGGCACCCTCATCCAGGGCCAGTACAAAGCCACTCTGACCGACCTGTCCGCAAGCAGCGACTATGACGACCAGACCGTCCTCGTCATCTCCTCAACCGATGCTAACAATAACGCAATCCTCGTCTCCTCTTCCGCCTTCCGCGTCAAGTTCTCCAGCAACACCATAACCTCTTTCGCCTTCACCGCAAAGGCCAACTCCGCCGTCCTCAAAGACGTGCAGGCTGTCATCGACGGCAACACCATAACCGCCTACTCCCCCTACATCACCGACCCATCGCAACTTGTCGCCACTTTCTCCGCCACGGGCTCCGTCTTCGTCGACAACGTCGAGCAGGTTAGCGGCGCCACTTCCCACGACTTCTCAAGCAGCGTGGTCTACAAGGTCGTATCCGCCGACGGCGAAGCCAACACCTATACTGTCAGCGTGCGCTACTCCGGTCTCCCTGTCATGGAGATCAACACCCCCGACGCTGTGGCAATCACCAGCAAGGACAACTGGACTAAGAAGGTGACTTACAGCATAATCAAGCCCGACGGCCAAATCGACTGCTCCGGAACCATGCAGATGAAAGGACGTGGCAACTCCACGTGGAATTACCCTAAGAAGCCATACGCCATTAAGCTCGATGACAAGACCGAAGTCCTCGGTCTCGCCAAGGAGAAGCGTTTCGACCTTATCGCCAACTACATGGATCGCACCCTCCTCCGCAACGATGTCACCTACTTCATCGCCAACAAGACAACGGCCATGGGCTGGAACCCTCAAGGCAAGTTCGTCGAGGTCGTCCTCAACGGCAAGCATATCGGCAACTATTACCTCTGTGAGCACATCAAAGTGAGCAAGAACAGGGTCAATATCACCGAGCTTGAAGCCGATGCAACCGAAGGCGAAGCCATCACCGGCGGCTACATCATGGAGCTCGACACCTACTACGACGAGACCTGCAAGTTCAAGTCCGCAATCAAGTCCCTCCCTTGGATGTTCAAGGACCCCGACGAGGTCAACGAGCAGCAACTCGCCTACATGCAGCAGTACGTCAACGACATGGAGGAAGCCCTCTACGACGATACCAAGTTCGCCAACCGCGAGTTCCTCGACTACATGGATCTCGAGTCCTTCGCCGACTGGTTCCTCGTCTACGAGCTCGCCGGCAACTCCGAGCCCAACCACCCAAAGAGCTGCTACATGCACAAGGACGTCAACGGCAAGATCGTTGCCGGCCCCGTATGGGATTTCGACTGGGCTACCTTCAAGACCTACGGCTCATGGTGCAACAGCAAGTCGCTCTACTACGCACGCCTCTTCGAAGATGAGCAGTTCGTCTCTGTCCTCAAGGAGCGATGGGCGGCGCAAAAAGCCGATTTCGAGCTCGCCATCGACTATATCGAGTCGCAAGGCCAGTACCTCGCCCATTCCGACGAAATGAATATCGCACTCTGGCCAATCTCTACTCGCGTCAATAACGACGAGACCTTGACCTACGCCGAGGCTGTAGCCAAGATGAAGAAAAACTACACCACCCGCGTCAATCAGATCGATGCCAAGATAAATAGCCTGTAATTCAGGCTGTTCTGCCCATAAACCTATCCGGCGCCCGGTGCTTCCTGACAACAAGGATGCTCCGGGCGCCTCTTTTATCCCAACACCCGTTGTCAACAACTATGTCAATAACTTATTTGTCTCCACTTGTCTTGTGGGGTTTAATGCGCTGTAAATCAAACGTATAAGCCCGTAAATTAATTATCAACACCTGTCAGTAGTAAATTGTCAGTAATTCGTGGAACATGCCAATAACGCCCTTTCGCCTCTCATAACAAGTTGAACGTCCGATGTTTATATTCTACGATCCAAGCCCTCCTCTCCCGTGGAACATTCGCACCATTAAATAAAATAGACTATCTTTGCCAAGTAACATTCCGACAGAATTATAATCTCAGAATACATGGCAAGAGTCATTTCGATAGCCAACCAAAAAGGCGGTGTAGGCAAAACCACCACCTCCATCAACCTCGGCGCCAGCCTCGCAGTCCTCGAGAAGAAAGTGCTCATCATCGACGCCGACGCCCAGGCCAACTCCACTTCCGGCCTCGGCTTCGACGTCCGTGAAATGAAAAACACCATCTACGAGTGCATGGTCAACGACGTCGACCCCGCCTCTGCCGTCCTCAAGTGCGAAATCGACAACCTCTACATCCTCCCTTCCCATATCGACCTCGTCGGCGCGGAAATCGAGATGCTCAACATGTCCGACCGCGAGAAGACCATGAAGCGCATGGTCGACAAGCTCCGAGACCAGTTCGACTACATCCTCATCGACTGCAGCCCCTCGCTCGGCCTCATTACCGTCAACGCCCTCACCGCGTCCGACTCGGTCATCATCCCCGTGCAGTGCGAGTACTTCGCCCTTGAGGGTCTCGGCAAGCTCCTCAACACCATCAAGATCATCCAGAAGAGGCTCAACCCAGAGCTCGAGATCGAGGGCTTCCTCCTCACCATGTACGACTCCCGCAACAACCTCTCCAACCAAGTCCTCGACGAGGTCCGACGCCACTTCCAGAACCTTGTCTTCAACACCCTCATAGCCCGTAACGTCCGTCTCTCCGAAGCCCCAAGCCACGGCCAGGCTGCCATCAGCTACGACGCCACAAGCAAGGGCGCGCAGAACTATCTCAACCTCGCCCGCGAACTCCTCGACCGCAACAGCGCTAAGTAATTCAACCCTCCAAATCTAAACATGGCAAAAGGACTCGGATTAGGCAAAGGTCTCGGACTGGGCAAGGGTCTCGAATCCCTCCTCGGCCCCGAAGCCAACGAAAACCCTACACAGCAGGCCCCAACCTGCGAAATCGACATAAACCTCATCGACGCAAACCCCTGGCAGCCCCGCGTCGACTTCGTTCAAGATGACCTCGACGAACTCGCAAACTCCATCCGCAGCGTCGGCATCATCCAGCCCCTCACGCTCCGCAAAATCGAGGAGACGGGACGATACCAGATAATCGCCGGCGAACGACGCTTCCGCGCCGCCAAAATCGTCGGCCTCACCACCGTCCCCGCCTTCATTCGCGAGGTCTCCGACGACAAGATGCTCGCCGTAGCCCTCATCGAGAATATCCAGCGAGCCGACCTCAACCCCATCGAGGAGGCCCAGAGCTACCAACGCCTCATCGACGAGTGCAACCTCACCCAAGAGACCCTCGCCGACCAAGTAGGTAAAAAACGCTCTACCGTAACCAACTACCTCCGACTGCTCAAACTACCTGAGGACATCCGCAACGGTCTCCGCGACAAGCAGATATCCATGGGTCACGCCCGCGCCATCATGGGCGTCGAGGACGAGGAGACGCAGCTCATGCTCTTCCACGAGACAATCGAGCAAGGCTACTCCGTCCGACGCATCGAGGAGATGGTCAGAGAATACAACGGCAACGCCGCTGCCGAACAGCCCGACGCCCCAGCCGACGACAAGAAGCCCGCAAGCAAGCCTAAGAGCCAGACCCCCGAGGAGTACAAAGCTCTCGGTTCGCAGCTCTCCTCCTACTTCGGCACCAATGTCAAGCTCGCATGCTCCGCCAAGGGAAAGGGCAAAATAACCATACCCTTCGCCACGACAGAGGAACTCGAGCGCATCATGGACATTCTCGACTCCGCTCGCCAGCGCAAAGCAGATGCCTAAAAGCGCACTCACATACCTGAGGACCATCCTCCTGCTCCTCCCCCTCTCCCTATGGAGCCTTGCCGCGACGGCGCAAGTCGACACGACGGCCATAGCACCAGGCATCATCGACCCCGGTCACGATGTGACGACAAAAATCGAGTCCATCGACCCCTACTTGACAGTCGTCTCCGACACTCTCGTCATGATAGACGGCGAGACGGTCAGGCTCATCCCCTCCGTCCCGATAGGTCACTTGGGTCACTCCCCCCAGACGGCAACGATGTACGCGGCAATTCTCCCCGGTCTCGGGCAGATCTACAACCGCAAGTACTGGAAGCTCCCCCTCCTCTATGGCGGCGCGGCTGCCCTCATCTACGCCATCCACTTCAACAATAAGTATTACAAGAAGTACAGCTCCGCCTACCGCGATTTCCTCATCGGCGACCCTAACAACAAGAGCTACATGTACTTCGTCAATCGTGCACACCTGACCGAGGAACAGGTGCAAGGCACCTACAAGCAGTGGTTCCAAAAGTCCCTCAAGAACAAGAAGGACTACTACCGCCGATACCGCGACCTCTCCATTTTCGGCATGATCGGTCTCTACGCCGTCCAAGTTGTCGACGCCTGCGTCGACGCCCATTTCTTCAACTTCGACGTCTCCGACGATCTCGCCTTCCAATGGCAACCAGAGCTTGACCCACAAAACCGACAAGTCGGAGCCAGACTCGCACTCCGTTTCTGACAATGCAAATCGAAATCCTCACGACGGCGCAAGACGCCCTGCAATATGACTTCACCCACTGCGTAGCGGTGGTGATCGACGTCTTCCGTGCCACGAGCGTCATAACGACAGCCCTGCACAATGGGGCGGCTGGCGTAATCCCCGTCGCCACCGTCGACGACGCCTTCGCAACAGCTCAACGCCTCGGGCGAGCCTCCGTCCTTCTCGGTGGCGAGCGCAATGCCGACCCCATCCCCGGTTTCGACCTCGGCAACTCCCCTCGTCTGTACAATCCCGAGACCATCAGCGGCAAGACCATCATCCTCACCACGACAAACGGCACTCTCGCCCTCCATGCTTCCATGCATGCCGATGCTGTCTATGCCGCCTCCATGCTCAACTACAAAGCAGTCGCCGCACGTCTCGCCCAATCAAGCCCCTCGCGCCTCGTCATAGTATGTTCCGGCACGGATGGTCGCCCAGCCCTCGAAGACGAGCTGTGCGCCGCACGTATTTGCTCGACCCTCGACGCCAACAACCCGCAATCCGTTGATTATGCGTCCGACGGGGCTCTCGCGGTCCGCCTACTGGCATCCGCTTTCGAAAATACGGCTGTCAACCCGTTCTCCCTCTCCCACCACTACGCCACCCTCGTCTCGAAAGGCTACGCCGACGATGTCAACTTCTGCATAAGTCGCGACGGAGACGTCGATTGCCTGCCAGTCCTGTCCCCAGACGGAATATTGCATAAGGCGTAGGAACTGAATATTCGCATCTTCATTCATCGACATACGGGGGCTTCAGTAGGCTCCCGTTCGTTTTTTATGGTAGCCGTCGCATTTTCTCGCTTGTCCAATTGCCTTTCAATCATTTTCTTATATTTGCGATAATCCCCACAACTAAAATCGTCGCGCCATGCAATATCTTGACCCGAAAGCCGACTTGACTTTCAAAAAAGTCTTCGGTCAACATAAGGACCTCACCATGAGCCTCATCAACGCCCTCCTCCCGCTCCCCGAGGGTGGCGAGGTGACTGATATTGAGTACCTCACTCCCGAGCTGATGCCCGAGACCCCCTTCGGGCGAAATAGCATAGTCGACGTCCGATGCAAGGACTCTCGTGGACGCCAGTTCCTCGTCGAGATGCAAACCGTCTGGACCGAGGCGTTCATGACACGCGTGCTGTTCAATTCCTCAAAGGCCTACGTCCGTCAGATTGGCAGCGGAACAAGCTACACGCTCCTGCAGCCAGTCTACTCCCTGAGCCTCGTCAACGCCACTTTCCTACCCGACCTCCCCGACGAGTTCATCCACAACTACAATATCGTCCACGAGTACCATAGCGACAAAGTCATTGACGGTCTGCACCTCACCTTCGTCGAGCTTCCAAAGTTCAAGCCTCAGACCATCGCCGAGCGCAAGATGGCCGTCCTATGGCTTCGCTTCCTAACCGAAATAACCCCTAAGACCGACGAGATTCCCAAAGAACTCCTCGATAACGAGTTGACAAACAAGGCATTGTGCGAAGTCCGCAAGTCGTCTTTCTCCGAGCGTCAACTCCTCGCCTACGACAAGTTTTGGGACTCAGTGAGCGTCGAGAACACTCTCGTCGTTGCTGCAAAAGCCGAAGGAAAGGCCATGGGCGTAGCCGAAGGACGTGAAGAGGGACGTGCTGCTGGTCGAGCAGAGGGTCGAGCAGAAGGTCGAGCAGAAGGCAGAGCAGAAGGCAGAGCAGAAGGTCGAGCTGAAGGCCTTGAGGAAGGCAAGGCGCAAGCCAATATCGCTACAGCGCAAAAACTTCTTGCCAACGGCATCCCGGCTCCAATGGTCGCCGAATGCACGGGGCTCTCGTTGGCCGACGTGGAAAAGCTGCTCAAGAAATAGCCGACAAACGAGCCATCACAATTGCACGCCCAGACTTTCAACATGTCAAGGCGTGCCTTTTTCGCATATTTTCACAATCTACAACCCCGTACTTTCGTACATAATGTATATTTTTGCATATTCATTGAATAATAATGCAACAAGTACGGAATACAGCCAAGGCCCGAAGGCTCGAGGCCATTCTTAACATCGTCCGTTTCGTCAAGGTCGACAATCAAGAGGCTATGCTGCGACTCCTCTCCGAAAGAGGCTATGCCGTCACGCAAGCCACACTCTCCAGAGACTTCGCCGAACTCAAAATCGTAAAAGTCCCCGACAGCCAAGGTGGCTACCGATACATGCCTCACCCCGACGACGGCGTTGCGCCAACTTCTTTCTCCGGACTCGTTAGCATCGAGGTCTCCGGACAAATGGCAGTCATCCGCACACGACCAGGCTACGCCAACGTCCTCGCCGCAAACATCGACGACACACGTCTCACCAACGTCATGGGCACGGTGGCTGGCGACGACACCGTCCTCGTCATCCTCCGACAAGGTACCGACGTCCAAGCCTTCATCGACGAACTCGCGACAATCATGCCCGACGTCCGCCAAAAACAAATATAGACCCCACGACTCCCTTCACATCAACAAAACTTACACCAACCAAAGAACCTGATAATGAGCAAGTCTGACGAAGAGAAACACCCCAACCTCAAAGTGGTTGTGGCGACAGAGGAACACCTCAGGTATGTCGACGAGATTCTTCAGACGATTACAGCCGCTGCCAAAGTGCGCGGCACCGGCATCGCCAAACGAAACCCCGGATACGTCAAACAAAAAATGCGAGAGGGCAAAGCCGTCATAGCTCTCGACGGCGAGCAGTTCGCCGGGTTCAGCTATATAGAGACCTGGGGCGGAAAACATTACGTCACGACCTCAGGCCTCATCGTCGGCGACGACTACCGCGGTTGCGGTCTCTCCCGACGAATCAAGCACATGACCTTCACCCTCGCCCGACTCCGCTGGCCACACGCCAAGATCTTCAGCCTCACGAGCGGCGCCGCCGTCATGAAGCTCAACACCGACCACGGCTACGTCCCCGTCACCTTCGCCCAGCTGACCGACGACGAGACCTTCTGGCGCGGATGCGAAGGCTGCATAAACCATGACATTCTCGTCCGAACTGGCCGACGTTACTGCGTCTGCACAGGC
This sequence comes from Bifidobacteriaceae bacterium, assembly GCA_963607345.1. Lineage (GTDB taxonomy): Bacteria > Bacteroidota > Bacteroidia > Bacteroidales > Marinilabiliaceae > W3P20-009. Next base: position 271,831 of record CAVDBL010000002.1, on the reverse strand, counting down.
ATGCTCTACGATCCCGACCGCCCACGCAGCGTCCGCGACGCCGACGAGGAACTCGAAAAAGACCCGGGCGTCGTCGACCGCATAATGGAGGCTTTCCCCAATGGTTTCCCATCCGACCAAGATTAGCCCCCCGACCTTTATTAGTATATTTGCAACATACCAGAGTATAAAAGAATATCATATCATACAATTATGGATGCCAAGAAGAAAGTAGTCGTCGCCTTCAGTGGCGGTCTCGACACCTCATTCACCGTAATGTACCTTGCCAAAGAGAAAGGCTACGAGGTCTACGCCGCTTGCGCCAATACCGGCGGCTTCAGCCCTGAACAACTCCGCACTAATGAGGAGAACGCCTACAAGCTCGGAGCAAAAGAGTACGTCACCCTCGACGTGACGCAGGAATATTACGCCAAGAGCATCCGATACATGATCTTCGGCAACGTCCTCCGCAACAACACATACCCCATATCCGTCAGCTCCGAGCGCATCTTCCAAGGCATGGCCATAGCGCGCTACGCCAAGCAGATCGGCGCACAGGCCATAGCCCACGGCTCGACGGGCGCAGGCAACGACCAAGTCCGCTTCGACATGACTTTCCTCGTCATGGCACCGGATATCGAGATCATCACGCTCACGCGCGACATGGCGCTTACACGCCAGTTCGAGGTAGATTACCTCAACAAGAATGGCTTCAAGGCCGACTTCACAAAACTCAAATACTCCTACAACGTAGGTCTTTGGGGCACCTCCATCTGCGGCGGCGAGATCCTCGACAGCGCACAGGGCCTCCCCGACACAGCCTACCTCAAGCAAGTCGAGAAAGACGGCGAGGAGCAGATAAAAATCGAGTTCAAAAACGGTGAGATAGAGTCCGTCAACGGCGAGAAGTTCACCGACAAGATCAAGGCCATCCAGATAATCGAGTCCATCGCCGCACCATACGGCATCGGTCGCGATATGCATGTCGGCGATACCATCATCGGCATCAAGGGCCGCGTCGGCTTCGAGGCCGCTGCCCCAATGCTCATCATCGCAGCTCACCGCTTCCTCGAGAAATACACCCTCTCCAAGTGGCAGCAATACTGGAAAGACCAGGTCGCCAACTGGTACGGCATGTTCCTCCACGAGAGCCAATATCTCGAGCCCGTCATGCGCGACATCGAGGCCATGCTCGAAAGCAGCCAGCGCAACGTCACCGGCACTGCCATCATGAAGCTCCGTCCCCACTGCTTCGAGACCGTTGGCGTAGATTCTCCCAACGACCTCGTCAAGAACAAGTTCGGCGAGTACGGCGAGATGCAGAAAGGCTGGACAAGCGAAGACGCCAAAGGCTTCATCAAGGTTCTCTCCACACCACTCCGCGCCTACTATTCCAACCATAAAGACGAAGCCTCCAAAATCGAGGAGGAACTCTAACAATCTCAGAACCACTCTTATACAATGATTCAAGTAGGCATCATAGGCGCTGCCGGCTACACTGGCGGCGAACTAATGAGAATCCTCATAAACCACCCCTGGGCCAATATCCTCTTCGCGCAAAGCGAGAGCCACGCAGGCGAGCCCGTTTGGACTGCACACCGCGACCTGATCGGCGAGACCACACTCACTTTCTCCGCCGACGCGCCAGTCAACACGGCCGACGTCATCTTCCTCTGCATGGGGCACGGCAAGAGCCGAGGCTTCGTCGAGAAACTCCCGAAAGATTTCAACGGTAAGATCATCGACCTCTCCAACGACTACCGACTCCAAGATTCCGCCGACGGCTTCGTCTACGGTCTCCCTGAGGCCTTCCGCCGCGAGATTAAGGCTGCCGACAAGATCGCAAACCCCGGTTGCTTCGCCACGTCCATCCAGCTCGCCCTCCTCCCAATGGCAAAGCTCGACAAGCTGGGCGAGATCCACGTGACAGGCATAACCGGCTCCACCGGCGCAGGTCAAAAACCCTCCGAGACGACCCACTTCAGCTGGCGAGAGGGCAACCTCTCCGCCTACAAGGCCTTCACCCACCAGCACCTCGGCGAGGTCAACGAGACGCTCTCCCGCCTCGCCCCTCACTACAAGGGGCAGATGAACTTCGTCCCCATCCGTGGCTGCCATACCCGAGGCATCATGACCTCCGTATACTTCGATTGCGACCTCGACGAGGCCGACGCTGTCGATGTCTACAAGAAATACTATAAGGACGAACCTTTTGTCAACATCGTCGACTTCAACCCCGACCTCAAGATGGTTGTCAACACCAACAAGTGCGTCCTCTACGTCAAGAAGTACGGCTCCAAGCTCCACGTCCTCTCCTTCATCGACAACCTCGTAAAGGGCGCGGCAGGTCAGGCCGTCGAGAACATGAACCTCCTCTTCGGGCTCCCCGAGAACACAGGTCTCAACATCAAGCCTTCAGGCTTCTAACTCTCCCCCTAAAACAGCAAGACCATGAACCTTTTCGACGTATACTCTCTCTTCGATGTCGTCCCCGTCAAAGCCAAAGGCTGCAAAGTATGGGACGACAAGGGAAACGAATACCTCGACCTCTACGGCGGTCATGCCGTAATCTCCATAGGTCACAGCCACCCGCGCTACATAAAGGCGATAACCGACCAGCTCAACAACATCGCCTTCTACTCCAATAGCGTCATCAACCCCCTCCAGTCGACTCTCGCCCAGAAGATTGGCGAGCTCAGCGGACTCCCCGATTACAGCCTATTCGTCTGCAACAGCGGTGCCGAGGCCAATGAGAACTGCCTCAAACTCGCATCTTTCCACACGGGTCGCCGCAAGGTCGTCGCTTTCCGCCACAGCTTCCATGGTCGTACCAGCGGAGCCGTAGCCGTCACCGACAATCCTAAAATCAACTCTCCCTTCAACCTCCAGCACGAGGTTCTCTGGGCTGAGCTGAACAACCTCGCCTCCGTCGCCCAATACGTTGAGAAAGACGACATTGCAGCCGTCATCATCGAGGGCATCCAAGGTTGCGGCGGCATCAACATCCCCGACAATAAGTTCCTCCAAGACCTCCTCGCCCTCTGCCATGCGCACGGGACGGTTCTCATTCTCGATGAGATCCAGAGTGGCTACGGACGCACGGGTACTTTCTTCGCCCATCAGGCTGCCGGCATCAAGCCCGACCTCATCTCCATGGCCAAGGGCATAGCCAACGGCTTCCCCGTGGGCGGCGTCCTCATCAGCCCCGAGTTCAAGGCCGTCAAAGGCATGCTCGGCACAACGTTCGGCGGCAACTACCTCGGCATGGCGGCAGCAATCGCCGTCGCGGATGTCTATCGCGACGAGAAACTTGAGCAGAACTCCGCAACCATCGGCAAATACCTCCTCGACAACATGCCCAAGAGCGACCGCATCAAAGAGGTGCGTGGCCGTGGTCTCATGATCGGAATCGAGTTCAACGAGCCTGTATCACCAATCCGCCAAAAGCTTCTCTACGAACGCCACATCTTCACAGGCGTCGCAGGGCAGAACATGGTCCGCATCCTCCCGCCTCTCTGCCTCTCCAAAGAGCAGGCCGACCATTTCCTCAAGGCATTCTCCGAAGTCCTCGCCGAAAAGTAAATATCCAGATTTGCACAAATATGGCAGCCAAGCAGCCCCTCTCAAGGCAGCTTGGCTGTCGCACGTTCATATAAGTTTTACATTTCTGTTCCTTCCGACAAATTTCCATCGTCTATCCTTGCTATTACAACATTTATGTATAACTTTGAACATCAAGTTTAAAACAATGGTCAACTTCTCCTTCTCCCTCCTCCACGAGGCGCATCGCCATCATCACCATCATCATCGTCAGATGGTGGGGGAGCGGTCGTAATGCCATTACAGAAGGAAAACAAGACAAGTTCAGAACTTCAAGGCACAAAGACATAAAAAGAGGCTCACCCCGCCACGGCGACGGTGAGCCTCTTTCCTTTTTCCCGAATAACAAAAAGCACAACCATACACCCATGACCACACTCCGCATCGCGGTCCAGACAAAAGGCCGCCTCTTCGAAGAGACAATGACCATGCTCGCCGAGAGCTCCATCAAGATTGAGCAATCAAAACGTACCCTGCTCGTCCCTGCCAAGAACTTCCCCGTCGAGATCCTCTACCTCCGCGACGACGATATCCCTCAGGCCGTGGCAAGCGGCATTGCCGACGTCGGCATCGTCGGCGAGAACGAGTTCGAGGAGCGACAAGAGGACGCCGTCATCGTCAAACGTCTCGACTTCAGCAAGTGCCGACTCTCGCTCGCCATCCCAAAAGCCCAAGAGCCAGACTATCGCCAGCAAGGCCTCAAGTGGTTCAACGGCAAGAAGATAGCAACCTCCTACCCCGGCATCCTCAAACGTTTCCTCAGCGCAAACGACATAAAGGCCGACGTCCACGTCATAACGGGCTCCGTCGAGATCGCCCCAGGCATCGGTCTTGCCGACTCCATCTTCGACATCGTCAGCTCAGGCTCCACCCTCGTAAGCAACAACCTCATCGAGGTCGAGGTCGTCATGAAGTCCGAGGCCGTCCTCATCGGCAATAAGGGGCTCTCCGACGACAAACGTCAAATCCTCGACGAGATCATCTTCCGCTTCGACTCCTACAAGAACGCCGAAGGCAAGAAATATATCGTCCTCAACATCAAGACCGACAAGCTCCCCGAGGTCGCCAAGCTTCTCCCTGGCCTCAAAGCCCCCACAGTCACGGCCCTTGAGACTGAGGGCTGGAGCTCCGTCGCCTCCGTCATCGAGGAGAAGCACTTCTGGGAAATCATCGGCAAGCTCAAGCACCTCGGCGCCGAGGGTATCCTCGTCATGCCTATCGAGAAGATGATCCTCTAAAAAACACCAGACCCCATGGAAATAATCCGCTACCCCGATAAAGACCGATGGGCGCAAATCCTCCAACGCCCTCATTTCGACAACTCCAGCCTCACGTCCACCGTCTCCGCCGTCATCGACGACGTCAAGGCCCGTGGCGACCAGGCCGTCCGCGACTATGAGGCCAAGTTCGACCACGCCAACCTCTCCGACCTCCAAGTCTCAGAAGCCGAATTCGCCGATGCCGAGGCGCAAGTGCCCGACGACCTCCGCAAGGCCATCGTCACGGCAGCGCACAACATCGCGGCTTTCCACTCTGCGCAAGATACTCCACTCCCAAGCGTCGAGACGATGCCCGGTGTCCGTTGTTGGCAACGTGCCGTGCCCATCGACCGAGTAGGTCTCTACATCCCGGGCGGCACGGCACCTCTCTTCTCGACGGTGCTCATGCTCGCCCTGCCCGCCAAAATCGCCGGATGCCCCGAGATCGTCCTCTGTACCCCACCACGCCCCGACGGAACCGTCAACCCCGTCGTCGCCTACGCTGCCCATGTCGCTGGTGTCTCCAAACTCTACAAGATTGGTGGTGTCCAAGCCATTGCTGCCATGGCCTACGGCACCGAGTCCGTCCCCCGCGTCTACAAGATTTTCGGCCCTGGCAATCAGTTTGTCACGGCTGCCAAGCAAATGGTCAGCCTCCGACAGGTCGCCATCGACATGCCTGCCGGGCCCTCCGAGGTCGAGGTCATTGCCGACGAGACAGCCAATCCCCGTTTCGTCGCTGCCGACCTCCTCTCGCAAGCGGAGCATGGTGCCGACAGCCAAGCCATGCTCATAACTTCCAGTCCCGATCTCGCCCAAAAAGTTTATGACGAGGTCGAGAGGCAACTCGACGAGCTGAGCCGACGTGAGCTGACGGCCAAGAGCCTTGAGCATTCCAAGATAATCGTGGTGCGCGACCTCGACCAGGTTGTCGACATCACCAACGAGTACGCACCAGAGCACCTCATCATCCAGACTGCCGACCCCCGCGCCATCGCCGACCATATCCGCAACGCGGGCTCCCTCTTCCTCGGTCACTATACCCCCGAGAGCGCAGGCGACTACGCCAGCGGCACCAACCACACCCTCCCAACCAGCGGTTACGCCCATGCCTACAATGGCGTCAATCTCGACAGCTTCCGCAAGAAGATGACATATCAGGAGATAACGCCCGAGGGTGTCCGCAACATTGCGCCGACGGTCGAGATCATGGCACACAATGAGCAGCTCACCGCCCACGAGGCCGCCATGCGCTTCCGTCGTCAGGAGGTCGAGTCCCGACAACAAGCCAAGCCCGAGGCTGCCCCCTTTGATGTCAAGAGGCTCGTACGCCCCAACATCCTGGCTCTCAAGCCATACTCTTGCGCTCGCACCGAGTTCCAAGGCCAGGCGCGCATCTTTGTCGATGCCAACGAGAATCCTTACGGCGAGCCGCTCAACCGCTATCCCGACCCCTTCCAAGATGGCATACGCTCCCGCGTCGCTGCCCTCAAGGGCGTCCGAGAGGGGCAGCTCATGTTCGGCAACGGCTCCGATGAGCCTATCGACCTCATATACCGAGTCTTCTGCCGCCCTCGTCTCGACAATGTCGTCGCCATCGAGCCAACCTACGGCATGTACCGCGTCGAGGCGGATATCAACGATGTCGAGTATCGCACCGTAAACCTCGGGGCCGAATATTCTCTCCAAGCCGACCGCGTCCTCGCTGCCACCGACGCCCAGACCAAGGTCATTTGGCTCTGCTCGCCCAACAATCCTACGGGCAATCTCCTTGCCCAACAGCAAATTAAGCGTATCCTCGATTCTTTCCAAGGCATCGTCGTCGTCGATGAAGCCTACATAGATTTCGCCCCCGAGGCCTCTTGGCTCCCTCGCCTCGACCAGCATCCCAACGTCGTCGTCCTTCAGACGTTCTCCAAGGCGTGGGGACTCGCTGGCGTCCGTTGCGGCATGGCTTTCGCCTCCGAGCAGATCATCGACCTCTTCAACAACGTCAAGTATCCCTACAACGTCAACAGCCTTACGCAGTCCCGCGTCTCCGAGGCACTCGACAATGCGACCGTCAAAGACGAGCGTGTCAAGATCATTCTCGCCGAGCGCAAGCGCATGGCCGATGAGCTGTCCGACGTCCCCGTCGTCCGACAGGTCCACCACTCCGACGCCAACTTCATCCTCGTCCAGTTCGACGATGCCACGCGCGTCTACAAGTCCCTCCTCGCCATGGGCATCGTGACACGCAACCGCCATCGGGTTGCCCTATGCTCCAACTGCATACGCATCACCATCGGCACGCCCGACGAGAACACCGAAATCCTCAACGCACTCAAATCTTTCTGACGCCACGATGCCACGACATATCCTCTTCATCGACCGCGACGGCACGCTCATCAAGGAGCCCCCTACCGAGGAGATCCGCTCTTTCTCCGATATCGAGTTCGTCCCCGGTGCCATCTGCAATCTCGCTTTCATCCGCAAGCATACCAATTTCGAGTTTGTCCTCGTCTCTAATCAAGATGGGCTGGGCTCTCCCTCCTACCCCCAAGAGGCTTTCGACGTTCTCCATAAGTTCGTCATGGACACCTACGCAGGCCAAGGCGTCACTTTTGACGACCAGCATATCGACTGCCACACCCCCGAGGACAACCACCCCTGCCGAAAGCCAGGAACGGGCATGCTGACAGCCTACATGGACGGCTCGGTCGACATGGATGCTTCCTTCGTTATAGGCGACCGCGAATCCGACGCCCAACTTGCGCGCAATCTCGGCTGCCGTGCCATAATTCTCGCCAATCCCGCCCTCACGAGCCGCGACCCGGACAACTCTTTCTCCGCGCGTGTCCCCGACGTCCCCGACGAGCGCGTCACCTACGTCCAAAGTTGGGATCAAGTGGCGGAAATACTCTACGCCGGTCGCCGAGTCGCCGAGGTGAAACGAACTACAAAGGAGACCGACATCTACGTGAAAATCGATCTCGACGGCACAGGCAAATGCCAGATTGACACAGGTTTAGGCTTCTTCGACCATATGCTCGAGCAAATCGGCAAGCACTCCTCATCCGACCTCACAATCCGCGTCAAGGGAGACCTCAATGTCGATGAGCATCACACCATCGAGGATACCGCGCTCGCCCTCGGGCAAGCCATCCGTCAAGCCCTTGGCGACAAACGTGGCATCGCGCGCTACGGCTTCTGCCTCCCCATGGACGACTGCCTCTGCCAAGTGGCCATAGATTTCGGCGGCAGACCATGGCTCGTCTTCGACGCCCAGTTCAACCGCGAGAAGATCGGCGACATGCCGACAGAGATGTTCCTCCATTTCTTCAAAAGCCTCTCCGATGCCGCCATGATGAATCTTAACATCAAGGCGGAAGGACAAAATGAGCACCACAAGATCGAAGGCATCTTCAAAGCCCTCGCACGCTCAATCAAAATGGCAAAGGCGCGAGACATCGAGAACTTCCAACTCCCCAGCACCAAAGGAGCCCTATGATCTCTAACCCCTTCTACCCCACGCCCGTCCACCTCGCCTCAACGCGCTCCACAAGCGACGTCCTACGTCAAATGTCCGCACAAGGCGAGGCGAACGACGACCTCACTTCCGTAATAGCCGATTTCCAGTCCGCTGGGCGTGGGCAGCTCGGCAACAGTTGGGAAAGCCAGGATGGCAAGAACCTCCTCATCTCCACAATCATCCACCCTGCCGACCACGACGTCGCACGCCAGTTCCTCATCTCCATGGCTGCCGCACTCGCCGTCCGCGATGCCGTGTGCGCCTTTCTCCCTGCGCAGCTCCACAACACCGTAAAAATCAAGTGGCCTAACGACGTCTACGTCAACGATCTAAAAATATCTGGCATCCTTGTTGAAAACCAGCTCCGAGGACGCCTCATTTCCGAGTCCATCATCGGGGTCGGACTCAATGTCAACCAAGTCGATTTCTCCCACGCCCCCAACCCCGCGTCCATCAAGATGTTCACCGCCGCCGACACCCCGATAGCCGCCGTGGCGGACTTTTTCCTCCGCGCGCTCCGCCTCCGTGCCGACACCATGTCCGACGCCCAGCTCGCCCGCGATTTCTGGAGCTGCCTCTATCGTGCCGATGGCGACTTCCACGCTTTCGCCGATGCCAATGGTCGTTTCCTCGCCCGTATAGCTTCAGTCGACCCCGACGGACGCCTCCATCTTGAGCTCCAAGACCACTCCCGACGCTCGTTCCTTTTCAAGGAAGTTGAATACGTAATCCCCTCATCGAGAGGCGACATAACGCCCAATATTTAGACCCCGCCGCCTCCCCCATCCCGCCTAAAATGAGTATCTTTGTAATCTAATACAAGGATCGCTCACGCATGGCAAAACTCTTCCTCGTCGTGGCCGCTCTCCTCGGCGCGGCACTGGCTCTTCTGGCCATCAATATCATTCTCCGTAAGAACGGCACTTTCCGCTCCGAAGACATCGGGGCGAGCAAAGCCATGCAAAAACGTGGCATCCACTGCTATCGCGCGCAAGACAAGATCGAGCAGCGCGACAACAAGTCCATCATGGACATGCAAAAATGACCTGCCACAATGACCGCAAGAAAAAAACAACCTGTTGCACCTACACCCGAGGGCGAGACGTGGGTCGGTAACATCATCGACCGCCACGCCGACGCTCTCGCCTACGCCATAGTAGCCCTCACGGCTCTCATGGCGCTGCTGCTCTTCAACGCCCGAATGAGCGAGGGCGGCGACGATAGCAGCTACATATGCCGCGCCCTCGACTTCCTTGCCGAAGGTCGCTACCCTAACTACCAAGGCCCTCTATATCCTCTCTTCCTTGCGCCTTTCATCGCACTCCACGGTGGCGTCAGCGTCATAGGGCTCAAGTTCACATCCTATGTGCTTATCGTCCTCGGGCAGCTCGGCATGTACTTCGCCCTCCGCCGCTCTGTCTCATGCCGTCTCCTCCTCTCTGTCATGCTTCTCATGGCTGTCAACATCTGGTTTGTCCAGTTCGGCAGCCTCACATATAGCGAGCCGCTCTTCATCATCTTCCAGTGGCTCTTCATCTGGAGCCTCCTTCGCCTCGATGCCACCGCATGTGGGCAGTGGAAGAAGATCGCCCTCTGGAGTCTTCTCGTCGGTGCGGCTGTGGTTCTCGCGTCTCTCATCCGTACTGCTGGCTTCGGCTTCGGCGTTGCTGCCGTTGTCTATCTGCTCATCCGTCGCCAGTGGGTCAATGCGGCAGCCGTTGTCGCTTCCGTTGCTGTCGTCTTCTGCGTGTGGCTCGGCATCCGCACTGCCGTGTGGGGCGAGGTGAAAAATGATGACAAGCAGCTCAATTCTCTCCTCCAAGTCGACCCCTACGACCCGGCCGGCGGTCTCGAGACCCCTAAGGGCTTTGTCGAACGCTTCGTCGGCAATTCCAACCTCTACCTCTCAAAGCATTATCTCAAAATGCTCGGCCTCCGCGACGTCGACAGCCGCAGCAAGTCCACGACGGCGACAATCCTGCTCTACACCCTCTTCTTCTGGGGTGCCTCCGTCGCCTACAAGCGCAACCGAGCCATCCTCCTCGTCGCCGTGACGGCAGCAACCATGCTCTCCCTCACCTTCTTCTCCCTCCAGGTGCTTTGGGATCAATATCGCCTCATCCTCCCCTACGTCGCGCTCATGCACGTCGTCGTCCTCTACGCCATATCCGACATCGTAAGGCGACTCGCACGACGTCACCGAATGAAGATCATGGGGACGCTCGTCTTCGTCCTCTCCGCCATCCTCTTCGCACGCTCCGCATCGCAGGCCGACGTCCTCACGCTCCGTCGAAACCTCCTCTCAGACCAGCTCTCTGGCTACACCCCCGACTGGTACCACTACCTCGCCCTATGCCGCTCCACGGCCAACCTCCCCACCGACGCCTACGTCGCTTGCCGTAAGCCCAACATGGCGCGCATATACTCCGGCGGTCGCAAGTTCTACGGCATCTACACCATACCCTCCACCGATCCCGATGAGCTTGTAGCCAACCTCCGCAACCATGGTGTGACCCACATCATCGTCGGAAGCCTCCGACGCGACCCCGCCAAGGCTGGTCTCGGCGTCATAAACACCATCCACCGATACCTCAACACCATCCTCCAAAAATATCCGCGCTTCATCGAGCAAGTGGAGATGCAAGGCACCAACGAGTCCGAACCTGCAGCTCTCTTCCTCCTTCACTACGAGAATGCGCAGCCTCAGCCACAAGACTAAAACCTCACCGAACTATCGCAATGTCCGACGACAAACTACAATATTTCCGTAACGCGGCGAGCAACTGGCGCAAATACCGCAGCAGCCGCTCCTACTACTGGAACCAGATAACAAACTTCATCTCCTTCTACCTCAATGATGCGCAAAGCGTCATCGAGATAGGATGCGCAACGGGTGAGACCATAGCACAGCTCCCTGCCCGCCGTCGCGTGGGCGTCGATTTCTGCGATGAGCTCATCTCACAAGCCAAAGTCGCACACCCTGAGGTCGAGTTCCACACCATGCCCGCCGAGGACATCACGCTCGACGAGAAGTTCGACGTCATCATAATGTCCAACCTCACAGGCTATCTCGATGACATCGAGCTCGTGCTCAACCAGGTGCGCAAGCTCTGCCACCAGCGCACTCGCGTCATCATCAACACATACAACCGACTTTGGGAACCGCTCATCGGCATCGCCGAGTTCCTCGGGATTAAGCGCAAAAGCCCCGAGCAAAACTGGCTCTCCAAAGCCGATATGCGAAACCTCCTCTATCTCACGGGCTTTGAGGCTTATCGCACAAACAGCAATATGCTCCTCCCCTTCGGTGTGCCCCTCCTCGCCCCTATCCTCAACCGTTTCGTGTCCCACCTCCCCCTAATGGGGCATCTCTCACTCAACGACTACATCTTCGCACGCCCCATGCCCGAGGATGAGACCGCGTCCGACGACTGGAAGAAACGCTACTCCGTCTCCGTCGTCATCCCCGCACGCAACGAGAGCGGCAACATCAAGCAAGCCGTCGAGAGAATCCCTGATATGGGATGCCACACCGAGATAATCTTCGTCGAGGGCAACTCCACCGACGACACATGGCAGCGCATCCTCCAAGTCCAAAAGCTCTATGAGGGACAGCGCGACATAAAGGCTCTCCGCCAAGATGGCAAAGGCAAGGGCGATGCCGTCCGCAAGGGCTACGATGCCGCAAAGGGCGACATCCTCATGATTCTCGATGCCGACCTCACCGTCCCACCCGAGGATCTCCCTAAATTCTATAAGGCAATAGCCACATCCAAGGGCGAGTTCATCAATGGCGTGCGACTCGTATATCCTAAGGAGAAAGGCTCCATGAGGACGCTCAACACCTTCGGCAACCATTTCTTTAGCTCCCTATTCTCTTGGATTCTCGAGACCCCCATTAAAGATACCCTCTGCGGCACTAAGGTCATGTTCCGTAGCGATTATGTCCGCCTCGCCGCAAATCGTGACTTCTTCGGCGATTTCGACCCCTTCGGCGATTTCGACCTCCTCTTCGGAGCCTACAAGCTCAACCTCCGTATCGTCGACCTCCCCATTCGCTACCACGAGCGCAAGTATGGCACTACCAATATCTCGCGCTTCCGCCATGGTCTCCTCCTTCTCCAGATGAGCGCATTCGCCGCCCTCAAAATCCGTTTCCGTTAAAGACAATATTTTAGCTGCTAATACGTAATCACAGATGGCAGTCGTAAAAAAAGCGATATTCCCCGGCTCCTTCGACCCCTTTACCGTCGGTCATGAAAGCATCGTCAACCGCGGTCTCGAGGTCTTCGACCATATCGTCATTGCCGTAGGCGTAAATTCCGACAAGCATTGCCTCTTCAATGTTCGTCAACGCGTCGATTTCATCAAGACGGTCTTCGCCGACGAGCCCCGTGTCTCCGTCGAGACCTACGACGGGCTTACCGTCGATTTCGCACGCCAACTCGGCTGCTCCCATATCATCCGAGGGCTGCGCACCTCCGCAGACTTCGAGTTCGAACGTGCTATCGCTCAGGTGAATAGGCAGATGACGGGCATCGACACCGTCTTCCTCCTCACCACGCCAGAGCATACCCCCGTCAACAGCACCATCGTACGCGACATCCTCCGCCACGGCGGCGACGCCTCTCTCTTCCTCCCCGAACGTATCAGGCAAATGGTAAAATGCGCAGAGCTTTAATCCTCATATCGCTCATATTCTCGCTAACGACTCTCGTCTCTGCGTCTCCTACTATCATAAAGGGGCACGCCAAGGGCTACGAGGGGCGCACCATCGTTTTCCAGTCCCAAGCCGACCCCCTCAGCCGCATCCCTGTCGACATCGAGGCCGTCACCGTCGATGAGGACGGGACGTTCACCCTCTCCGCCAATATATCCGAAATAACAAGGGTCTCCATCGACCTGAGCTACTATACCGCCTACATCTATCTTGAGCCCGGCGTCAAATACGATGTCTCGCTCCCCCCGTTCCGCCTCCGTCCCGATGCCGAACGCTTCAACCCTTTCTATGAGCCGCGGCAAATAGACCTCGTCATCAACTCTTCGACCTCCAATCTCAACCACGCCCTCCGTACCCTCTCGCGAGATTTCGCCAAGATATATTTCCCCAATGCGGCAAAGCTGACCCGTCGCCAAGACGTCAAGCTCGCCGACGCCCTCATCGCAAGGCTCGACTCCGCAGTCCGTAAGATTAATTGCCCCAACCCTTTCTTCCGCCAGCAAGCCCACTTCCTCAAAGCTCGCATATATGCCACGGCGAGACTCTCCTCCCCTCGCATGGTGCTGTCTAAATACTTCACCTCACACCCCGTCGCACTCAACGTCCCTGCCTATTGGCAGACGATAGACATGATTGAGCCTGACGTCATCTATCAGTCTCCCTACCCATCCATCCGAAAGAAGCTCGCCGACGCCAGAGCCCGCAAAGCTCCTACGGCCGACAACCTCTCTGCCATCCTCTCCCAAGACACGCTCTTCTCCCACTCCCTCCAACTACGCGAAGCTCTCATTGTCAAGAATATAACCGACGCCTACTACGCAAGGTCTATATCCGAAGGTCGAGCCGACTCCCTCCTCACAAGCGCGGCACGTTCTTTCCGTACCCACTCAGTCCGCCTCATGGCCGCCAATGTCTACGCCAAGAAGAATAAACTGAGGGCGGGTCTCCCTGCGCCAGACTTCAGCCTCACCGACAATCGTGGCTCCGAGGTTCAGCTCAGCTCTTTCCGCGGACGCTTCCTATACCTCTGCTTCATGCACACGCAGAACTACGAGTGCCTCAAGGCAATGCCCGCGCTCGACAATCTTGCGCAGGTGCATCGTGACAACCTCGACGTCCTCTGCGTCTTCACCGACGAGCATCCCGATGACGCTTTCCGCCTCGTCGCAAAAAATGGGTATACGTGGAAAGCCATCTCCTACATATCCAACCAACGCATCCTCCAAGACTACAGGGTCGCCGCGCTCCCCACATATTTCCTTATCGACCCCGATGGTTGCATCTCCATAGCCCAGGCACCAAGCCCCAGCGAGAACGTCGGCCCCGCCATCGCCTCGGCTATCCGCCAGTACATATTAACCAAACGTCGCGGACGACCAGACGTCCCGCGCACCATCTACGATATCGCCAACGAGGCTAAGCCAGCAAAATGAACCAGACCACCGACTCCCAATCCACAATGGTCGAGGCGCACGCCCTCACCAAGAATTTCGGAGAGCTTCAAGTTCTCCGCGGAATCGACCTCCAAATAGGAAGAGCCGAGGTGGTCTCCATCATGGGCGCAAGCGGAGCCGGCAAGACGACTCTCCTCCAGATCCTCGGGACGCTCGACCGCCCGACATCAGGCTCCGTAACGATCGACGGTGTCGACCCTTTCTCCCTTTCCCAACGCCAGTTGTCCGCCTTCCGCAACACTAAGATAGGGTTCGTCTTCCAGTTCCATCAGCTGCTCCCCGAGTTCACGGCTCTCGAGAATGTCATGCTCCCCGCCCTCATAGGAGGCAAGACAGCCCCCGAGGCGGAAGCCCGAGCCTCCGAGCTGCTCGACTTCCTCAACCTCTCACATCGTGCGGACCACAAGCCCAATGAGTTGAGCGGCGGCGAGAAGCAAAGGGCTGCCATAGCGCGCGCCCTCGTCAACAACCCCTCCGTAGTCTTTGCCGACGAGCCCTCCGGAAATCTCGATAGCCATAACGCCGACGAGCTTCAGAGCCTCTTCTTCTCCCTCCGTGAGAAATACGGGCAGACGTTCGTCATCGTCACCCACGACGCTCGCCTCGCCCAGACGTGCGACCGCATGATAGTCATAAAGGATGGTCTCGTATGCTGACCCCACATCTTAAAGAACTCCTCGACGCCAAGGTCGACCTCTACGAGAGACCCGATTTCATCCCTGCCGACCCAATCTCCATCCCCCACAGATACTCACGCCGACAAGATATTGAGGTGGCTGGGCTCCTTGCCGCTACTATCGCCTGGGGCAATCGCAAAGCCATAGTCTCAAAGGCAAACCAGATGGCTGGCCGTCTCGGAAGCGACCCTTTCGATTTCGTCATGTCCGCTTCCGATAGCCAAATCGACGCTTTGTCGTCTTTCGTCTACCGCACTTTCCAAAAAGAAGATCTTCCGTCGATGGTTCGCGGTCTCCGCCGCGCCTATTCCCTCTCCCCGTCACACTCTCTCGAAGACCTGTTCATCCCCTCCGATGGCGAGACACTCTGCGACGGCATCGCCCGTTTCCGCGAAGCTATGACTCCTGCCATGGCGCAACGCTCCCTTAAGCATATCCCCAATCCCTCAAGCGGTTCGGCTGCAAAACGCCTCTGCATGTTCCTCCGATGGATGGTTCGCCCCTCCGCCCGAGGTGTCGACTTCGGGCTGTGGAGCCGGATATCACCTTCAAGGCTTGTCATACCCCTCGATGTCCATGCCGCGCGCACGGCGCACTCCCTTGGGCTGCTCTCTCGCTCACAAAACGACTGGCAGGCAGCCACGCAGCTAACGTCCGCCCTCACCGAGCTATGCCCCTCAGACCCCGTCCGCTACGACTTCGCCCTCTTCTCCATAGGGATTATCGAGGGCGGAATATCATAGTTAGTGCGGCATTTTCAGCACAACACGTAAATCCACCTCCTTTCCCCTCTTGTGTCCCTACCTTTTCAAGAATTATTCTATCTTTGCTAATACTGATAGAAGAGACACAAGAAAACACATCACTAATAAGTTACAATGGCCAAAATCACTAAAGAAGACGCCCTCCGCTACCATGCCGAAGGACGACCGGGTAAGATCGAGGTGATCCCCACCAAACCCTACAGCTCACAGCGCGACCTCTCACTCGCTTACTCCCCTGGCGTCGCTGAGCCGTGCCTCGAAATCCAGAAGAACCCCGAGGCAGCGTATGAATACACAGACAAGGGCAACCTTGTCGCCGTCATCTCCAACGGCACAGCAGTCCTCGGTCTCGGCAATATTGGCGCCGTGAGCGGCAAGCCCGTCATGGAGGGTAAGGGCCTCCTGTTCAAGATATTCGCTGGCATCGACGTCTTCGACATCGAGGTCGACGAGAAAGATCCAGACAAGTTCATCCAGGCCGTCAAGGCCATATCCCCAACCTTCGGCGGCATAAACCTTGAGGACATCAAGGCTCCCGAATGCTTCGAGATTGAGACAAGGCTCAAAGCCGAGCTCGACATCCCCGTCATGCACGATGACCAGCACGGCACCGCCATCATCTCCGCCGCAGGTCTTATCAACGCCCTCCAAATCGTCGGTAAGAAGATTGAGGACGTTAAGGTTGTCGTCAACGGCGCGGGTGCAGCTGCCATATCCTGCACGAGACTCTACCAGAAGCTCGGCGTCCGTCGAGAGAACGTCATCATGGTCGACTCCAAGGGCCCCATCAAGATGGATCGCCCTGGTCTTACGGAGCAGAAGCGCGAGTTCGCCACCACACGCGACGTCAACACTCTCGCCGAGGCTGTCAAGGATGCCGATGTCTTCCTTGGTCTCTCTGTCGCAGGCGTCCTTACGCAAGACATGGTACGCTCGATGGCTAAAGACCCGATTGTCTTCGCCCTTGCAAACCCAGAGCCAGAGATCTCCTATGAGGACGCCATGGCGAGCCGTCCCGACATCATCTTTGCGACGGGTCGCTCCGACCGCCCCAACCAGATTAACAACGTACTTGGTTTCCCATACATCTTCCGTGGCGCGCTCGACGTCCGCGCTCGCGCCATCAACGAGGAGATGAAGATTGCCGCCGTCAAGGCCATCGCCGAGCTTACGCGCAAGACCGTCCCCGATGTCGTCAATGCGGCATACGGCATGAAGCGCATCAGCTTCGGTCGCGACTATATCGTGCCTAAGGCTCTTGACCCACGCCTCCTTACCACCGTCGCCCCTGCTGTCGCGAAGGCGGCTATGGAGAGTGGCGTGGCGCGCAAGAATATCGACGACTGGAACGCCTATGAGGAGAAGCTCCGCAGCCTCATGGGTCTCGACAACAAGATGCTCCGCAGCTTCTACGACATGGCTCGTCAGAACCCGCGCCGCGTCGTGTTCAGCGAGGCAAACCACGTCAACATGCTCAAGGCTGCCGCCCAGGCATATAGCGAAGGTCTCTGTAAGCCCATCCTTCTCGGCAACGAGGAGAAGCTCGCCAAGATTGCAGCCGAGAACGATATTGACCTTACGGGCATCGAGATTGTCAACCTGCGTCACGACCGCGAGGAGGCTCGCCGCTCACAGTTCGCCAAGATCATGGTTGACGAGAAGGGTCGTGAGGGTGCGACCTACGACGAGTATTACGAGAAGATGTTCGACCGCAACTACTTCGGTCTCATGATGGTCAAGACCGGCGCGGCAGACGCCATGATCGCCGGTGTATATACCAAGAACGAGGATCTTGTCGAGGCAGCCAAGGAGACTATCGGCATCCGCCGCGGTCTTGAGCATATCGGCGCCATGCACATCCTCAACACCAAGAAAGGACCTCTCTTCATGGCCGACACCCTCATCAACCGTCACCCGTCGACCGATGTCCTCATCGACGTTGCCAAGCTCACCTACGATACTGTCAAGTTCTTCAACCATACGCCTGTAATGGCGATGCTCTCTTACTCCAACTTCGGCTCGACGAAGGAGGGCAGCCCCGCCAGCGTGCATAAGGTAGTCCAGACGCTCCATGAGCGTTACCCCGACATGGTCGTCGATGGTGAGATGCAGGTCAACTTTGCCCTCAACCAGGAGTTGCGCGACCGCATGTTCCCATTCTCTAAGCTTTATGGGCGCAAGGTGAACACGCTTGTGTTCCCTAACCTCAGCTCTGCCAACACGGCATCGAAGCTCCTTCTTGAGATGGGCGTCGGTGACATTCTCGGTCCTATCCAAATGGGCTTGCGCAAGCCAATCCACTTCCTCGACATCGAGAGCTCCGTGCGCGATATCGTCAACATGACCGCAGTTGCCGTCATTGACGCAGCCGTCCAAGAGAAGCGCGACAATCTCTCGCTCGACGAGTAGTACGCACTATTTGATGATTATAAAGCGTCGCCAAGATGAGGTAAGCCCCTTGTTTTTGGCGGCGCTTATATGTTTTATCTCATTTGCTGGTAGGGAAGATCTACTTTGTCAAGATTGTTGGATAGCGTGGAAAATGCGTGGCGCATAACAATTATCTTTGCCACGTCAAAAGCCAAACATATTGTCTGTAACAATGTCACTCAAAAACATTCTTCCAGTAGCAGCCACGGCGGCTGCGTTGGTGCTGGTCACGTCATGTCTTGACGATGAGACCAAGAACTCGTTTGATTTCCAGGTGTCGGGCTACGTGCTTCAGGGCAAGACGGCCGACACTATCAGGACCTACTCTCCGTTCATTGCCGTCTCTTCACTCTATTCGGAGTATAAGCTTGCGGACGTCAAGGTCAAGAACGACAAGCTCTCGCTGCCTATGGAGCAGTATACCGACTGGGTGTTCCAGACTGTCGAGGACAAGTGCGTCTATACTGACGCGGACACGGCGAGCCTCAATGGTACCTACACGGCTACCGCTACGACTACGACTGGCGAGGTGAAGACGACAAACTTTAAGATCCACGTCTTGGAGAGTGACACTCTCGGTCCGGTCAAGCCCAGTGTGCTGAAGTTTACTGACGGCACAATCTCTGTCACCCTGCCTCCTGTTAAGAACGCCTCGACCTATGGTGTCATCATCACCCCGTATGATGAGGGTAAGGACCCGAAGCGTATCAGCTCCGTGCTTCAGATTGCGAAGAATGCGTCTTATAATGCCGACAGCACTGAGGTCTCTTATACCACTCAGTTCTACCGCTCTTACCTGTCGACCTCTATTGCTGGCGCGGTTGTCAAGGCTTACACTACGACGAGCAGCAGCCTCTTCCTTGAGAGCGACACTTCTATTGTTATCCTTCCTACTGGAAAGTAGCAGGTAGTTATATCACCCTATAAAGGGAATGGAGGCGCGGCAAGATGAAATGCCGCGCCTCTCTTTTTGGGTATGCTCGGATGGGGTTAGCGGCGGTTGTCGCGTTGGGTGCCGATGTGGAGTCCCAGGGTGACGGATATGTTGGTCTGGTTGCCGTGAGGGTTTTGGGCGATGGACTGGGTGTCTCCGTTGGAGCTTTGCATGCTGATGACGTCGTCTTTGAGTTGGGGGACGATGTTGAGGCGGACTTGGAGGCTGGCGAGGGTCTGTCGGCCGGCTTTGAAGTAGGCTCCTGTCATGACACCGAAGGCTGGGGAGATGTTGTTGGTCTTGTATTGGGTGGCGGAGATGGCTCCGGCGTATTGTGTGTTTGGGGTGAAGTCTACGGAGTTCATGATGAGCTCGCCGCCGACGAGGACGCCAAAGAATGGTCGCACGGCTTTTCGGGAGAAGAAGAGGCGGCCAGTGAGGTTGAGGTCGAGTGCTCGGTATGTGGCTTCGAACTCGCCGTAGCGTGTGAGGTTTGACCAGGTTTTTTTGTCGTTTTGCCCATAGTTGCGGAATCCGAGTTCGGCTCCGACGCCGATGCTCTGGTTCATCTGCCTCATGGCGTCGGCGTAGATGACGAAGCCCGTCTTGGCGACGTCGCGGAAGGATATTTCGTCGTCGTCGCGTCCGATGGAGGTTGGGATGGCGAAGCCGATGTGTCCGCCGACATATATTTGCCCGACGTTGAATGTTGAGGAGCGGGGGGCGGGGAGAGGGGCGGGTGCTGTTAACGCGTCGTTTTCTGCCATGGCGGGGATGTGGAGCATGGTCATGGCGAGGAGTATGGCGGTTGGGAGGAGTCGGCGTGTCATGTTGTTATTCGTCGTTTTTTATTCTTTCGAGGTTGAAGAAACGTTCGGGTGCGATGCCGATGAAGTTGTCTATGACGATGTCGGCGAGTTCGGCGACGACGTCGCGGCCGAAGGTTGTGGCGAGCCCCACGGTCATCATGCCTGCGGCGCGTCCGGCGCGGATGCCGTTTTGCGAGTCTTCAAAGACTACGCACTCGTCAGCGTCGCGGTTGAGGACTTCCGCTCCTTTGAGGAAGCAGTCGGGTTCTGGTTTGGAGCGAGAGGTCATCTCGGCTGTGACGACTGCGTCGAAGAGGGTGTCGAAGTCGGGGATATGGTTTCGGACGTCGCGCATTTTGTCTTCGTTGCTGCTGGTGACGACGGCTGTCTGTACGCCTGCGTTGCGGAGGGCGTGGATGTAGGCTTTGGCACCTGGGATGAAGTCGTATTTCATCTCGTTTGCCTCGAAGTCGTAGAGCATCTTTTGGACTTCTTGCTTGTCCTTGTCGTCGGGGAAGTATGTGGAGAGGATGTGTGTGAGTGTGGTTCCTTTGATTTGCTTGGCGAAGTCTGGGAGTTCGGGGTGGTATTTTTTGCCTATGCGTCCCCAGATGATGTTGTATTGGCGCTCGGTGTCCAAGACAACGCCGTCGAGGTCGAAGAGAGCTGCGATGCGTGCCATTTTTCTGATCTTGTGGATGTTAGTTGGGTTGAGAGAGGGGTTTTATTCTTTCATGAGTGCGAAGGTCTCGATGAATGGTTTGTAGGCGGAGAAAGGCAGTCGGTCTCCGTCGACGCTCATTTCGGCTTTGGAGTAGAAGGGTTCTCGGTTTTTGAGTTGTGAAGAGATGAAGTCGAGCAGCTCGTCGTCGGATTTGCCGGCGAGGAGGGGTCGTTGGTTTTTTGCGTCTTTGAGCCTTGCGGCGAGGACTTGGGGCTCGACTTTGATGTAGATGGTGAGTCCGGCGGCTCGCATGACGTCGATGTTGTCGAAGTGGCAAGGAGCGCCTCCTCCTGTGGCTATTATGGCGTTATGCTCGGAGGCGAGGTTTTTGAGGGCTTGCGCTTCGGCTTTACGGAACTCGTCTTCTCCTTTGTCGGCGAAGAATTGGGAAATGGAGCATCCTATTTGCTTTTCGACGTAGTCGTCCATGTCGATAAACCGCCATCCCATGTCTTTAGCGATGTATCGTCCGATGGTGCTTTTGCCGCAGCCCATGTATCCGATGAGGAAGACTCTTTCCATGTCAGGTTTTTTGTTTAGGCTTTGGAGTTGTTCTTTGCCTTAGACATTATGTCCATGAGAGCTTTTGCCATTTGGTCGGGGCAGGAGGTGTTTTTTATTCCGCATTTTATTCCGTTTATGGCTTTGGCGACCTCGTCGGCTTTCCTGCCTTCCATGAGTCGGCAGAGACCTTGGAGGTTGCCGCTGCATCCGCCAGCCACTTCGACGTGGAGGATGGTCCCGGTCTCATCGGTCTCGATGAAGAATTTCTTGCTGCATACGCCGCTTGGTTGATATTCGTAGGTCATGGTTTTTTGTTCTGTTGCTTTGGTTTCTAATGCGTTATAAGGATTTTGCCTATTGCCTTGAGTTTGCCGCTGTCGGCGGTCATCCATGCGATGTATACGCCTGGGGCTGCGAGCCGTCCGTCGGCGTAGCGGGCGTCCCATCGTGCCGTGCCACCGAGGCTGCGGGTTCGCGATATGCGTGCTCCTGCGGCATCGGTTATGTAGATGAGGGCGTCGGAGGGGAGCTGGTCGATGGTTATGTAGTCTTGTGTGCCGTTTAGGCTGAAGGGGTTGGGGTAGACGCGCGCGTTGGAGAAGTCGTCGGAGGGCTCGGTGGCGTCGGAGTGGTAGGAGGCGATGCCGGCTGATGTGATGAAGAAGACCTCGCCGTCGGACTGCCTTATCGTGATGCTGAGAACCTCGTCGGAGGGGAGCGGGCTGTTGTCGGTATTGAAGTGGAGGATGGTTTTGGAGCCGTCGGCACTGACGAGGTATGCGCCATCGGTGGCTGTGGCGATCCACTTGCGGTTGGCGCCGTCGACGGCTATGGATTGTATGTCGACGGCATCGAGGAGGTAGTCGGCGAGGTTGGTGCCGTCGTTGCGAGGCTGCTTTATCTTGCTGAAAGATACGGAGCCTGTCTGGAGCATCGTCTTATTGTCTTTCGTGACGAGGATACCGCTTGGCGTGCCGACCCAAACGTCGCCGTTGTTGTCGATGGCGAAGGTGTTGGCTCGTTGGCTGACGACGTCGCCAGTCTCGGCATCGGTGAGAGACATTGTGGCGACGTATTGGCGGTCGGAGGTTACGGGTGCGGTGCTGATGTAGAGGTCGTCGTCGGGGGTCTCAGGCGTGCCGTTGATGTTGAAGACTGTGACGTGCGTGTTGTCCATTCGGGAAGAGCTGAGCCATACGTTGCCGTTTGGGGCGATGGCCATGCAGGTGTTGGAGTGCGCCCCGAAAGGACCGTAAGCGTAGCAGTACCATTCGCCGTCGGGGGTCTTGACGTTGAGAGCACTATCGACGCCGCAGGCTATGACGTAGAGGTTGCCGTCGGAGTCGATTGTCATGGCATCGGTACGGGTGTAGCGCGAGCCTCCGTAGATGTCTTTGAGGGTGGTGTTGGCGGCGGAGTATTGCTCACCGATGGTGTCGGCGGCTATCTTGAAAACGCCTGTCCCCCAAGTCGAGAGGTAGACCTCCTCGGTGTTTTTGGGGTTGTAGGTCACGAAGCACGGCTCACGGCTGGTGGAGGTTGTCAGATGGGACTCTTTCCACGTGCCGTTGCGGAAGATGCTAATGGCGGCGGGGTTGTTTTGGTTGTTGTATTGGTATGAACGACCAGGGCCTGTGACGTAGATGACGTCGGCTGCGGCTGTGGCGTTGGAGTGGATGTTGCCACGCGGGCCATTGGGCTTGTAGGCTTTGCCGATTCCGGCGGTGTCGGTTATGACGAGAGAGGCGTTATAGTCGGCGATGACGAGGTCGCCGTTGCTGGTAAGGCAGGCTTGGCGGAAGGCTGGGGTGTAGACGGCATCGGCAGTGTCGGCACGTCCGACTCGGGTTACCTCTGCCTCTTTCTGCCAGTTGGCGGAGAAGATGCGGACGGCGTTGGTGGAGGTGATGGTCATTTTGCCGTTGGCAGAGTCGAGGTGTCGGAACTTCTTGATTGTCGTAACCTTCTTAGAGCCGTCGGGCGTTATGCGCCATATTGCGGCATCGCCGCCGAGAGTGCCTATGGCTGCGTAGGCAGTGTCGTTGAGAGTCGTGAGGGCGAGAGCGTTGCCTGTGGGTTGTGAGAGCTTTTGCCATTGGTTGGCGTCTTCGAGAATCTGGCTGTTGGATGGCGCGCGGTAGATGCCTGCGGCGGAGGCAGCGTAGATGTAGCCGTCGGCGAGGCAGACGTCGGTCACGTTGGCTCGGGATTGGGTGACTCCCCATGAGGAACGGATCTCGGCGCGTGAGGGGTCGACTTGGAGAATGCCGCTGGCGAAGCCGATGTAGTAGTAGCGTCCCGCAGGGGTGATGCTGTTGATGCTTTTTTGTGAGAGGTTTTGGTTGAGGCGCAGTTCGGGGATGTTGGATGTCTGTCGCTCTTGGATGTCGATGATGTCGATGTCGCCGTTGGAGTATCCGACGACGAGGTTGTCGCCGTCGCCGCATATGGCGGAGATGCCGGCTTGCGAGAGGTAGTTGAGCTTGGTGAGGGTTTGAGTGAGACCTTCGTCGTCGTCGCGGAGAGTGAGAGCTTGGCTGTTGCCAGCTATGGCGCATCCAGCGGCGACGGCAGCCATTGTGGTGCCGTCGAGTGAGGGGTGCATGGTCCATTGCGCCTGAGCGGAGGAGATCGTCAGGAGAAGGGAGAGGAGGAGCGCGGCGGCGTGTCTGATCATTTTTTGTCGTTGAGGAATTGTGCGAGGGCGCGGACGGCTTGCCCGCGGTGGCTTATTTTGTTTTTGTCGTCGATGGACATTTGAGCGAAAGTCAGTCCGTCGTGTCCATCGGGGGCGAAGATTGGGTCGTAGCCGAAGCCTGCGTCGCCGTGGCGTTCGGTGGCGATGGAACCGCGGCAGATGCCTTGGAAGAGGGTCTCGGTGCCGTCGGCGTCGATGAAGGCGATGACGGTGCGGAATTGCGCGGCGCGGTTGAGTTTGCCGTCGAGGGCTTTGAGGAGCTTGTCCATGTTGCGGTTGGGGTCGCATTCGGGGCCAGCGTAGCGGGCTGTTGTGACGCCGGGTGCGCCGTCGAGTGCATCGACTTCGAGGCCGGTGTCGTCGGCGAAGCATGCCTTGCCCGTGAGATTGTGGAGGAAGCGCGCTTTTATGAGTGCGTTGCCTTGGAGGGTGTCGGCTGTTTCGGGGATGTCGGCTGTTATTCCGGCGTCGTCGAGGGTTAAGAGGGAGTATTTGTCGGCGGTCATCCGCTCTATTTCAGATGCTTTGCCTCGGTTGTGCGTTGCGAAGAGGAGTTCGGTTTTCATAGTTGATTTATAGTGTTTTACGGGATGTGTGCGTGGTGTATTTGTTATGTGCGAATTTACCAAATTTTTGTGGTTTGTCCAATTGTTTTGTGTGGTTGAATGGGTAAAAAAGGAGCGACCCCTGCCGATGTGGAAGTCGGTCGGGGGTCGCTGTAAGAGAGAAAGTCGTCGGAGTGGGCGACGGCTTGATTTTTAGAAGTTGGAGTAGGAGAGCTTGACGTCGGGACGTGGGTTGACGACGAGGACTGGGATTCCTGCGCTGTTGGAGATGATGGTCTGCTCGTAGGCGCCGAGGAGGTAGTCGTGGAAGGAGATCTCGCGGGTGGTGGTGATCATGATGATGTCCATGTGGTTCTCCTCACAGTACTTGAGGGACATCTTGAGGAAAGACTCTTTCTCGTCGGTCCAGACGGTCTCGCAGTCGATGTTGCGCTCTTCGAGGTAGTGCTTGCAGAAGTTCATGTTGGCGCGGGTCGGGTTGTCGAACATAGGACCGTTGCCTTGCTGGCCGAGGAAAACGACTTTGAGCTTGCCGATGTAGCTGAGGACAGGCATCCATTTGAGTTTCTCTTTGGTTTCGAGCTTGTAGTCGACGGGGAAGAGGACTCGGATTGGGGTGTTGTATACAGGGTTTTCCTGGACGATGAGGTATGGGACGTGGCATCCGACGATGACCTTGAGGGCCCAGCTGCCGGTGATTTTCTGCATACCCTTCATGCCGTGGGTGCCCATGACGACGAGGGTGCTGTTTTGCTCTGCAACGACCTCGTTGATGGTGGTGAAGATGCTGCCTTCCTTGACGATGTGTCGGCAAGCGACGTTCTCGTCTTGTGCGACTTGCGCTACAACGCCGTCGAGGGCCTGGATGGCTTCGGGGCTTTGGCTCTCTTTCTTGACGATGTGGAGTAGGACGACTTCGGCCTTCATGTTGCGAGCGATGACTGCAGCGTGCTTAACGGCGCAGTCGGCTTTCTCGGTGAAGTCGTAGGGGACGATGATATTCTCCATGGAACCTTAAATTATTAAGAGTTTTGTAGTTAATATTAGCGTGTAAATTAACATTACGGGAGCCGAATAGTGTTTTAGATTGGAAGTGTTGGCGCACGTAATGGATGTTTCTTACGATTTACCGCAAAAAAGTGATTAAAATTACTATTTAGCTTGCGGAAAAAAAAGTAAATTGCGAGAAATTATTATAGCAATGCCACAAAGAGCGTTTGACGCCAGCAAGTTACGCGTCATCCTTCTTGCCGCCATAGCCTCAGTGATGATCGAGGCCTCAGCCCAAGCGGGCTCACCGAGCGATGTTTACAGGATTCCGGAGACGATGTTGACGGGTAAGGCCGCCGACACCGTGATTGTTTTTGAGCGTCGTTACGTACGGATTGTATGGGACAGCGCAGCTCCGTTTACGCCGCCGTATAGCGTCTTGCAGTTGTCGCTCTCGGGCGACACGCTGTTTAAGGCGGAGACGATGGACAACTGGTTCGCGTTGATGACGAACGCGGGCGATGGCGTCGGGTCGTCGCTGGAGGTTGTCTCGGCTGGAGGTCCGCGGTTCCGCATGGAGATGGACTATCGGGTGAGGCCGATACCGAAGTGGTTGTGGCCGGTGGTGATTCTCGGCATGGTGATGGTTGTTCTTGGCGTGGTGATATGGCTTCTTGTGCGCAGGCAGAGGAGGGAACTGGACCAGGCGAGGAAGGAGCTTGAGGAGAGCGAGAGTGGGACGAGGAAGTCGCGCAAGTATGAGTTTGTGACTGTTCTTTTTACTGACATACAAGGATTTACGAAGATTGCGGCTCATACCGACCCTGAGAAGTTGGTGGATGAGCTGGATCGCTACTTTATATATTTTGACGAGTTGGTCGACCGCTATGGTGTTGAGAAAATCAAGACGATAGGCGATGCGTATATGTGCGCAGGCGGCGTGCCGGACATCGACAGCGCGAACCCGATAGAGGTCGTGATGGTGGGATTGGAGATGATAGCGTATGTCGAGGAGCGGCGTGCGAGCAAGGAGGGATTTTGGAACATAAGGGTCGGCATCAATACGGGACCCGTCATGTCGGCTCACCTCGGGAATATCAAGAAAGTGTTTGACATTTGGGGCGATACGGTTAATACGGCGTCGCGAATGGAGAGCGGCGGTGAGGCCGGCAGGGTGAATATCAGTGAGATGACGTATCAGCGCGTGAGGGATTTTTTTGATTGTGAGTATCGCGGCAAGATGCCTGTCAAGTATAAGGGCGAAATGGACATGTATTTCGTCAATCGCTTGAAGGAGGAGTATTGTCAGCCGGGAACGACGTTCAGACCCAATGCGACATTGCTGCGCAAGTTGCAGATGTTGCGAATACATGATTTTGAGGAGAGGCTGCACAAGATCTTGTTGAACGACGCCAGCCCGAACATTTCGAAGCGGTTTGACACCCTAATGGCGCGCGTGAGGATCTTGGCGACGATGGAGGGCTTTACTGACGACGAGACGATCGTATGCTGCATATCGGCTATATTCTGTTTCGTCCAGACCAACTTCCCCAAGGAGACGGCTCAAGTTGGTAAGGCGGAAGCTGATAAGATATTGACGCGCATGAGGATGTCAGAAGAGCTGCGCGAGGAAGTCCGCCGCGTGTACCTGCATCAGCAGCAGGGCAAGGCTCCAGAGGGGCGCATTGAGGAGGTTCTGGTGGACGCCCTCAATGAAGTTTATGGTCGTAAGGACATCGTTCCATGCCTCTTGGCGATGCGTGACGAGAAGCCTGACGACAAAATAAGGCTTGGCAGGTTCTTCGCCATGCATCGCTCGAAGCTGGAGAATTTCTCGTTCTACACCAATTCGGCGAGGAAACTTGCAGAGGCTCCGAAGAGCCGCCAGTTGGAGATATTGGACGAGATGATAACTGATTAGCTGATTTCTAATAGCAATAAAAAGGAGGGGTGAGGTTCCGTCGAGAACCTCACCCCTCTTGTTGGATGGCTTGCAAGCGCGATGTGGAGTTAGTTTGAGAGCTCCTGGTTGCGCTTGATGCTGTTGTAGACTTGTTTTGTGAGCCCCTCGTAGGTGCTTTGCCCCGGGTAGATGGGGTTGAGAAATTCGACTTGCACCTTATGTGGCATGGGGATCTTGCGACCCTTGGGCATTGCTTGGAACGCGCCTTTGATGGATACGGGGACGACGGGGACGTTGAGCTCCTTGCTGAGGATGGCGAAGGTCTTTTTAAACTCGCCAAGCTTGCCGTCGGTGGTGCGCGTGCCTTCGGGGAAGATGATGATGTTCTTCTTTTTCTTGAGTGCCTCGCCCAGTTTCTGTATGGAGTCTTTGAGGTTGCTCATGTCCATGACGATGACGTTGTGCGTGGCGGCCATGAACTTGATGAAAGGCTGTCGGACGTGCTGTTCCTTGGCGTAGAAATAGGTATTCTTGATGTCGCGGAACTTGAGGAACGACATGACGAAAAGACCATCGAGGAAGCTCTGGTGGTTGGGTGCGATGATGACGGGGCCGTCTGGGATTCGCTCTGCGCCTTTGCCTGTGAGTTTGAAGTAGAGGCGGAAGAAAGGTTGTGAGAGCGCGATGAAGAGTCGCCCTGTGAGCCACGTCTGCGGGAGTTTGAGGGTTGTGTGCTCGCGGAGGATCTTCTTCCAGTCTATTTTCTCGACCTGAATTTTGGTCTTGCTCTCGGCAACGAAATCGGCCATGGCGGCGACGCTGCGGAACTGGCTAAGCTCGTCGGTTGAGATGTTGAGTCCGAAGCTGTTGTTGATGAAGACTTGGAGGCCTACCTTGTCGAGGGAGTCGAAGGCGAGGTCGAGCTCGATGTGGTCGGTTGGTCGGACTTTGCAGACTTTCTCGGACTCGATGTATTTCTTGATGATCTTGTACTCGTCGCTTTGTGCGTCGTCGACGACTTCGGGGCTGTGGGTCTGGTCGTCGACGAGGAGGCTCTTGAGCTTGAAGCGTTGGAGCTTGTCGAGCTTGGTGCGCGGGAGGTCGCCACGATGGATGCAGACGTTGAAAATCTTCTTGTAGGCAGCGGCGTCGGCATTGTATTTTTCGAGGACTTCCCATTTTACGCGATCCTCGATTTGCTGGTCGGTGAGAGCGGCGAGGGATGGTTGTGGGACGATTATGGCGACGAGGGCGTCGTCTTTCTCAGTCACGGCAGCCTCTTTGACTATGGCGGCGTAGCTTTCGAGGTGCTGCTCGATGTCTACGGGGTTGACATTCTTGCCGTTGGAGAGTACGATGATCTCTTTACGTCGACCTGTGACGACGACACGGCCTTTGTCGTCGATGTAGCCGAGGTCGCCGGAGTAGATCCATCCGTCGCGGACGACGGCGGCGGTCTCCTCGGGGCGGTTGTAGTAGCCCTGCATGATGTTCTTGCCACGAGCGCAGAGCTCACCGTCGCGGACTTCGACTTCGCAGCCGGGGACGGGTTGTCCTGATGTGCCAGGCGTGATGTCGTCGGGCCTTGTGAATGCGATCATTGGGGCGCATTCGGTCATTCCGTAGCCTTCGAGGACGTCGAGGCCGAGTGTTTTCATGACGCGCGCCACGGCGGGGTCGAGTGCGGCGCCGCCGCTTACGAAATATTTTATGGCTCCGCCCATCATCTTGCGGATGGAGCTGAAGACGAGTCTTGAGAGGGTTCTGCTGCCGATCTTCTCGCACAGCTTATAGAGTGCGCGAGTGAAGAAGTGGGCGTCTATCTTGGCGCGGATGCCCTTGGTGAGCATGGCGTAGAGGCGCGGGACTCCGATGACGATGCCGACTTTGCCGCGCGAGAGGGTGTCCATCAGCTCGGGTGCGCTCATCCCTGGGCAGAAGGCGACGGAGCCGCCCGAAGCGAGAGGCGCGACGATGCTGCCGAGGAGAGGGAGGACGTGGTGGCACGGGAGGAGAATCATGGTGCGCACGTCGGGGGTGAAGATGGGGACTCCGTTGGGGGGGCTTACGGCGTTGACGTTGAAATTGATGTTCTCGAAGGAGAGCATGACGCCCTTGGGGCTACCCGTCGTGCCGGAGGTGTAGATGATGAGCGCGGTGTCTTGCGGTTGGTAGTCGATGCGGGCTGGCTGGGCGTCGCATTCGCCATCCTCGATGTCGGGCGTTATGAGGAGGAGTGATTGTTTGCCGCCGGCTCGTGAGATGGCTTCGCGTGCTGTGGCTTCAGTCTTCTCGGAAGCCCAAATGGCGACGGGTTGGCAGTCGTTGATGACGTAGGCGAGGTCGGCGGCAGAGGAAGTGCTGTCGACGGGTACTGCCGTAGATTCGTTTTGCCAGATGGCAAAGAGGGCGTAGATGAAGCCAGGACGATTCTCGGAGAAGATGACCACTTTGCTGTGCTTGGGGACTTGGCACAGGGTGGCGAATTGGCCTATGCGCCTGAGGGTCTCGTTGTAGGAGATCTCCCTCGATGAGGTCCAAATGGCCGTTTTATTATGATCTGTAATCATTTATGTCTTGTTCTCGCCGTAGGCGGCATGGGAGAAGAGCCGTCGCTGAGGGCGTTGGGGGGATTGGCGAGGTAGTGTTCTTTTGTCGTGGTAGGAGAAGAGGGGAGCGCCTTTGTCGTGTTACGTGGCGACAGGGGCTAAGGTTTTGCCGTGGTGAAATACGTATTCACCGCACTTTTGGCAAAGTTATTATTTTTCAAGCTAATGGCAAGTAGCATTAGCTTTCGTTATAGTAAAGAGAGGGCGGCTCGCATGTCGTCGGGCGTTGTGAGCTTTATGTTGCCGTGTTGCCCTTCGGAGAGGTGTATTGGCGTGCCTGCCGCCTCGACGACGCTGGCATCGTCGGTGAAAAGGGGGGTGAAGGGCTGGTCGTATGCGTCGATGAGGATGTTGGCCTTGAAAACTTGTGGTGTCTGGATCATCATGACTTGTCGGCGGTCGATGGCGTGGTTTGTGCCGTCGGCATCGAGGAGACGGACGGACTCGACAGAGTGGAGGGCTGGTACTGCCGTGCCGAATGTTTGCGCGTCGGCGTAGCAGCGCAGGATGGTGTCGGACGAGACGAGGGGGCGCACGCCGTCGTGGACACCGATGAGGGACTCGCCTTGCCAGAGCGCGAGACCGTTCTTGACGCTATCGAAGCGCGTGGCTCCGCCGCAGGCTATGCTGATTGGCGGGTTGTATTGATGCTGGAGGCAAAGCTCGTGCCATGCGTCCATTTGGGCGGAGGGGAGGACGAGGACGACGCGCATCCCGCTGATGTTGAGGAAAGCGTCGATGGTCCGCATGAGGACGGGTCGCCCGGCGAGGGGGAGAAATTGTTTCGGGATGGCGGCTCCCATACGGCTGCCGCTGCCGCCTGCGACGATGATTGCCAGTTTGTCGGATGTCATGACGTGAGACGATTTAGAAGACGGGTCGGAGCATGAAGAAGTTGAGCAGAATGGTCATGACAGTGATGCCGAGAGCGTAGCCTGCGATGAGCTGTCTGGGGGTATGGGCTTTTTGGTAAAGTCGCGTCCACGCAGTTATGAAAGCCACGATGAAGGCCACAGCCGCCAGAGGAGCAAAATCTTGTTGGTAGGCCATGCCGGTGACGCTGACGAAGGCGAGTAGCGCGCCAGCCCCTGCGGTGTGGAGGCTGATCTTCCAAAAAAGGGAGCATAGGGCGGCGGCGAAGAGGATGACGGACTCGCCTGCGAGCATGCCGATGAGCGGTCGCGGAGTGTTGACGGGGCCGAGGATCAGGAGGGAGAGGCCGATGGCGATGGCGGAGAGGAAGAGGGGGATGATCCTCTCGCGTCGGGTTGGCATTTGG
This sequence comes from Bifidobacteriaceae bacterium, assembly GCA_963607345.1. GTDB lineage: Bacteria > Bacteroidota > Bacteroidia > Bacteroidales > Marinilabiliaceae > W3P20-009. Next base: position 240,421 of record CAVDBL010000002.1, on the reverse strand, counting down.
AGGTCGGAGACCTTGCCAGCGACGAGGAAGAGCCCAATGATGATGAGCGGGTTGGCGCAAGCGTAGAGACCCATTGACGTCAGGATGTTGACGTTGACGGGATGGGGCATCCCGGAATAAGGGGTATTGCCAAAGAGGGTCAGTAGGGTGCAATATATGGGGAGGAGGAGCGGGTGGAAGAGGACGGCCGTGACTATGGAGAGACGGCTGATGAAATTGTCCATCGGGGAAAGCTCTTGAGTCATAATTTCTTGCGGAGACGTGCGACGGGGATGCCGAGTTGCTCGCGGTATTTGGCGACGGTGCGTCGCGCGATGTTGTAGGATTTTGCGTTGAGGAGGTCGACGAGCTTCTCGTCGGTCAGTGGGGCTTTCTTGTCTTCGGCGTCGATTGCCTCTTTGAGGAACCGTTTGACCTCGCGTGTTGAGACATCGTCGCCCTCGGAGTTTTGGATTCCCTCGGAGAAGAAATATTTGAGGGGGAAGATGCCGAAAGGCGTTTGGACGTATTTGCTGTTGGAGACGCGAGAGATGGTTGAGACATCGAGCCCCGTGCGGTCGGCAATGTCCTTCAAAATCATTGGTTTAAGCTTGGTCTCGTCGCCATCGATGAAATAGTCGCCTTGATAGTCCATGATGGACTGCATGACGAGAGTCAAGGTGTTGCGACGTTGCTTGACGGCGTCGATGAACCATTGCGCGGACTTGATCTTCTCGCGAACGAAGGTGGCTGCGTCGCGTTGTTCTTGCGACTGGTTGGCCTTGTTGGTGCTATACTCCCGTAGCATGTCGGCATACTGACGGCTCACTTTGAGTTCGGGCTCGCCACGTCGGTTGAGGTGGAAAGAGAGTTCGCCGTTGTCGTAGTCGATGATGAAGTCGGGCGTCACGTGTTGCGCCTGTCGGACCGCACCGCCGCCGTATGCGCTGCCGGGTTTTGGGTTTAGGTGGAGGATTTCTGCTGTTGCGTCGCGGAGGTCGTCGTCGGAGATGTGGAGCCGTTTTGTGACGCGGTCGTAGTGGTGCATGGAGAAATCGTCGAAGCAGAGGTCGATGATGTCCGTAGCGTTCTTGACGGCTTCGACGCTTTGGTCGCGGCTGTGGCGTAGCTGGAGGAGGAGGCATTCGCGGAGGTCTCGCGCTCCGACGCCTGAGGGGTCCATTTTTTGGACTTCGGTGAGGACGGCTTCCACCTCTTTGTCTGTTACGTCCTCTCCCATTGCGAAGGAGGCGTCGTCGGCGATGCTGCCCACCTCTCGGCGCAGGTATCCGTCCTCATCGATATTGCCGATGATGAACTTGGCTATTTTCTCTTGTTTGTCGGAGAGGTTGTGGAGGCCTATTTGCTCTTCGAGGTGCTCGTAGAAGGAAGATGCTTCGCTTAGTGGGACGCTCTCTCGCTTGTCGTCGTCGCTTTGGTTGTTGGCTTGGAGTTTATAGGCAGGGATGTCCTCGTTGAGGAGGTAGTCGTCATTTGTCCCGTCGTCGGGTTGCTGCTCTTGTGGGGAGTTGATTTGCGGGTCGGGCGTGGCGTCTTCTTCTCGGCGCGTGGCGTCCTCGTCGATGTCGAGGGCGGGGTTGGCCTCCATTTCCTCTTTTATTCTTTGCTCCATCTGCATGGTAGGGATCTCCAGCAGTTTGACGAGCTGGATTTGCAGTGGTGAGAGCTTTTGCTGGAGCTTTAGTTGCAGGCTTTGGTTGATGGCCATGGTGTTGGTGTGTCTCTCCTTTTAGGGGAATGGTTGACGGAAAGCAAATGTAGCGAAAAAAGGCGAGGGGGAAAAGGAAGAGGACGACAAAGAGCGGCGCACTCGCGTCTCGCTGTTGAAGGCGAGACGCACGTGCGCCGCTCTGGATTGTCGGTAATGGTTTTTTGTTACTTCTTGCCGAAGTAGCGGTTGAAGAGTCCGAAGAAGCCGCGGCCGTGGCGAGCCTCGTCTTTAGCCATCTCGTGGACGGTGTCGTGGATGGCGTCGAGACCGAGCTCCTTGGCGCGCTTGGCGATGCGGAACTTGTCGGCGCAGGCGCCGGACTCGGCGTTCATGCGCTTCTCGAGGTTGGTCTTGGTGTCCCAGACGACGTCGCCGAGGAGCTCAGCGAACTTGGCAGCGTGCTCGGCTTCCTCCCAAGCGTAGCGCTTGAAGGCCTCAGCGACCTCGGGGTAGCCCTCGCGGTCGGACTGGCGGCTCATTGCGAGGTACATGCCGACCTCGGTGCACTCGCCCATGAAGTGTGCGTTGAGGTCTTTGATCATCTCTTCGTCGCATCCTTTGGCGACGCCGAGCTCGTGCTCGGTCTCGAAGTTGAGAACGGCATTCTCGTCGAGCTTCTTGAATTTGGAAGCGGGAACGCCACACTGTGGGCATTTTGCGGGAGCCTCATCGCCCTCGTAGACGAAGCCGCAGACGGTGCAGATAAATTTTGCCATAATCGTTCTTTTTATTCTTTGGTTGTGGTGGAGTGGGGGAGTGCCATCCCGTCGTCCGACCTGTTTGTTATCGTTTTCATGGCAAATATACGCACTTTACCGAATGTGGTTGTGTCGTGTACGATATTTATTACTTATCTAAGTAAAAATCACTCGTAACGTCCTTATACTCAGTGGTTAAAGAACCGTCGAGGTTAAGGAGGGTGAGCTCATTTTCAATGGTTTTAAATAGTAAAGGCGCACGTGCGAACTGGCAAATGGAGCGTCGGGCGGGTTTGCGCTTGTTGCTGAAGATGGTTGTGCGCAGCGCAGGGAGGAGGTCATGACGTGCGCCCTCCGTGACGAGCGGCTCGGCTGCGTCGGCGGGAACGATGACGGCCATGCGCCCAGAGGGGGAGAGGAGCCTTGAGGCGATTTGCATAAGGGCGTCGTGACCGAGGCCGACGGTGTGGCGTGCGATGTTGCGTCGGTCGTCGGGGCATTGGAGCTGGTCGGTGAAGTAGGGCGGGTTGCTGACGATGAGGTCGTAGGGCGCATCGTCGGTGAAGAGGTTGGCGTCGATGTTGACGACGTTGAGCCTCTTGGCGAAGGGCGAGGCAACGAAGTTGTCGGCAGCCTGGGCGGCGGCGTCGGGGTCGAGCTCAAGGGCCGTGACGGTGGCTGAAGGGAAACGTTGGGCGAGCATGATGGCCACGAGACCCGTGCCTGTGCCGATGTCGAGGATGCGAGGGGCGGTCACGCCATCGGGCATTTGCGCCATGGCGCCGAGCAGGACGCCGTCGGTGCCTACCTTCATGGCTGTGCGCTCTTGGTGGACGACGAATTGCTTGAATCGGAAGAAGGTGTTGGAGCTTGCCATCGGGTGGGTTGTTAAAGTTCGCAGGCTGTCAGACGGGCAACGGCGACTTGGTAGTCGCGTTCGGCGGCGAGAGCGTCCTCTTCAGCTTCGAAGAGGATGGCAGAGGCGGCGAGGCACTCGGAGACGGATATTTGACCTGCGTCGAGAGCCTTGGCGAGGAGGTCGACGTTGCTTGTTGTGGAGACGGCCTGGCGCATGGACTTGGCGATCTCGCCCAATTGGAGAGCGCGGTTCCATGCGGCTTCGGCTTGCGCGCGGTCGTTGAGGACGGCTGCGTTGTGGCGCGACGTGGCGGCTTGCTCGGCGTGGGCGGCGGCATTGCGTGTCTGGCGGGAACGCCATAGGGGAAGCGAGACGCCGAGGGTCACGCCCTTGTACTTCTCCTCTTGGGAGAACTCGCCCATGAAGCCGACGGAGAGCTGTGGCGCGGCATTCATGCGCGCTTGGCGTCGCTCGCCTCGGGCGATGCTGGCTTGTGCGGCAGACGACATGAGCTGTGGCGAGAGCCGTTGGGTGCGGGCGTACCATGCGTCGAAATCGGCAGGCATGGGGGCTGGTGGAAATTGCGCGATGGAGGGAAGCAGTGGCTCGCCGCCGTTGAGGGCTTTGAGGTGGATGAGTGCGTCGTCGAGGTCGGCTTGCGCGAGGGTCAGTTGGCGCGAGGCGGAGGCATAGGCCATGGTGGCGTTGTTGGCGTCCATCTGTCGGGCGTCGCCAGCGTCGAGGCGTCGGGACACGCACAGGGCGATGCGACCGAGAGCTTCGGCGCGTTGGGAGCGCAGGCCTGTGAGGGCTGTCTGGTATGTTGCCTCGATGAGGGTGAGGTGAGCGTCGAGGAGGATCTCTTGGCGGCTTGTGGCATATTGGCTTTCGGCGAGGGAGTCGCGGGCTTCGGCGAGTCGTCGGCTTTGACCGCTCATGACGGACCAGTCGAGGGGCTGCGACGCACTGACATCTTTGCGCCCTGGCCACAGGTAGCCGAGCTCGACTTCGAGGTCGGGCATCTTGCGCGACGTGGCTGATTGAGCTTTTTGGGCGTCGGTCTCTTGACGGATGGCTCGGAGCGTCGGGTTGTTGGACTCGATGGAGGCGAGAGCGTCGGCGTAGGATTGTTGGGCGGATGTGGCGATGGTTGTCGCCAGAGCCGTGGAGAGAATGGCTATGTGGGCAAACTTCATCGTTACTGTTCTTTATGGTGAATGAGGGTATACATGATGGGGACTATGAAGCCGTTGAGGAACGTGGAGGTGACGAGACCGCCGAGGATGACCTTGGCCATGGGGCTTTGGATCTCATTGCCTGGGAGGTCGCCACCTATGGCGAGGGGGACGAGGGCGAGGGCGGAAGTGAGCGCGGTCATGAGAATCGGGTTGAGGCGGTCGGCGGAGCCTATGGCGACGCTCTCGGCGAGGCTGTGACCCTCATCGCGCAGCTCGTTATAGCGCGCTATGAGGAGCGTGCCGTTGCGGGTGGCGATGCCGAATAGCGAAATGAAACCAATAATCGCAGGGATGCTCACGGCACCGCCTGTCAGCCATATAGCCACGACGCCGCCGATGAGGGCGAGAGGAAGATTGACCATGACGACAGCACTCTGGACGGCATCTTTGAACTGGTTGAAGAGCAGCAGGAAGATGACGAAGAGCGAGAGGATGGAGGCCACGAGGAGCACGCGGGAGGCGGACTGTTGGCTCTCGAACTGACCGCCATACTCGATATGGTAGCCCTCGGGAAGCTGGATGTTGGAGGCGAGGCGCGAGCGGACATCGGATACCACGCTCGCCATGTCGCGACCCGTCACGTTGGCGGAGATGACAATCTTGCGGGCGACGTTCTCGCGGTTGATGGTGTTGGGTCCTGCCGCGCTGCGGATATCGGCGATGTTGGCGAGAGGGACTTTGCCATTCGTGCCGTCGACGGTTATGTCGCGGATCTTGTCGGCAGAGGATCGGCTGTCGGCCTCGACTTTGAGGGTGAGGTCGAAGGAGCGTCCTCGGTCGTAGACCGTCGATACGACCTCGCCGCCGAGGAGGGCGTCGATGGCTGATGAGAGGGCAGGCATGGTGACGCCATATTTGGCCATCATGTCGCGCCGCGGGACTATTTGCAGCTGTGGGCGTTCGATTTGCTGCTCGACATTGAGGTCGGCAATGCCGTCGACATCGGCTATGGTGGACTTTATCTGGTTGCCAATCTGGAACATACGGTTGAGGTCTGTTCCGAAGAGCTTGATGGCCAGCCCGGCGCGTGAGCCTGAGAGCATGGCGTCGATGCGGTGGGAGATGGGGGATCCTACCTCGACACTGACGCCCGGGATGGCTGAGAGGCGTTGGCGGACGTCGGTGACGAGCTCATCTTTCGTGCGGTCGTGGAGCTCGTAGGGGGCTTCGATTTCGGATACGTTGACCCCGAGGGCGTGCTCGTCGAGCTCGGCGCGTCCCGTCTTGCGCCCTACGGTGATGATCTCGGGTATGGAGAGCAGGGCGCGTTCGGCTTGCAAGCCTATGGAGTCGGACTCGGCGAGCGAGACGCCGGGGACTGTGCTGACGTTTATGGTGAAAGAGCCTTCGTTGAACGGGGGGAGGAAATTAGAGCCGAGGCTGAAGAAAATGGCGAGGGCGGCGACGAGGATTGCACTCGTGATGGCGATTACGCCTTTCTTGCGCCTCATGGCCCAGCTGAGCGCACGTGAGTATGCGGCTTTCATCTTGCGCTCGACGACAGGCTCGGAGGTGTCGGACTTGCCGTTTCCGCCAAGGAGCCAGCTGCATAGGACGGGCGTGAGCGTGAGGGCGACGATGGTTGACGCCACGAGCGACGTTATGAACGCCACGCCAAGGGGGGCGAGCATCTTGCCCTCCATGCCCGAGAGGAAGAAGAGCGGCACGAAGCTCACGATGATGATGAGCGTCGAATTGAGAATCGGGATGCGCACCTCGCGCGAAGCCTCGAAGACGACATCCATTTTGGAGAGTCGCTTGTCGGGCGGCAGTGACGCGTTCTCGCGCAGACGTTTGAAGACATTCTCGACATCGACAATGGCATCGTCGACGAGCGAGCCTATGGCTATGGCCATGCCGCCGAGGCTCATGGTGTTGATTGTGAGTCCCATGACCTTGAGGGTCAGGATGCACATGACGAGCGAGAGGGGAATCGTGATGAGCGAGATGATGGTGGTGCGCGCGTTCATCAGGAAGACGAAGAGGACGATGACGACGAAGATGCCGCCCTCGACGAGAGCCTCCTTGACGTTGTCGATGGAGCTGCGGATGAAGCGTTCTTGGCGGTAGATGTCGGTGCTGAGCCGCACGTCTTGTGGGAGTTCGGCTTTTATGGCGTCGAGTTCGGCGTCGATGGCGCGTGTGAGGTCGATGGTGCTGGCTCCCGGCTGCTTGCTGACGGTCATCATGACGGCTGGCTGGGCATCGTGGGAGGCGAGTCCTGTGCGCGGCTCTTTGGCTCCTATGGTGACGCGTGCCACATCGGCGAGCGTGAGGGTGCGGTTGTCTGTCGTGACGAGAGGCGTCTTGGCGAGTTCGATGGTGTCGGCAGTGCTGGTCATGCCGCGGACAATGTACTCATTGCCATGCTCATAGAGCGTGCCGCCCGTGGCTCCGATGTTCATTCCGCGCGTGGCGTTTTGAATGTCGGACAGCGATACGCCGAGGGCCCGCATGCGTCCCATGTCGGCAAGAATCTGATATTCCATGACGTCGCCACCGATGACGGACACTTGGGCGACGCCGCCCGTGGCGAGAAGACGGGGGCGGATGGTCCAGTCGGCGAGGGTCCGGAGGTCGCATTGTGAGGTGCTGTCGGCGGTCAGGGAGACGAACATCATCTCGCCAAGGATTGATGATTGCGGACCGAGGGTCGGGGCTCCGACCGATGGCGGGAGCTGCTCGCGCGCCATGGCTATCTTCTCAGTGACAATTTGCCTTGCGCGGTAGACGTCGGTATCCCATTCGAACTCGACCCACACGACAGAGAATCCCGACGTGGAAGAAGAGCGCACGCGGCGCACGCCCGACGCACCGTTGACGGCTGTCTCGAGAGGAAAGGTGACGAGGCGTTCGACCTCCTCGGCCGCCATGCCCTTGGCTTCCGTCATGACGACGACGGTCGGGGCGTTGAGGTCGGGAAAGACGTCGACATCCATGGTCTGCGAGGTGTAGAGACCCGCCAGAAGGATTATCAGAGCCGCGAGAGCCACCGCAAGGCGGTTGTCAAGCGCGAAGCGTATTATCTTGTTAAGCATAATGTCGCGGCTCTTTTAGTGGTTGTGGGTATGGGGAGGGATGGAGCTCGTGGCGCTGGCGAGGTGGAGGCGTCGCGCTCCTTGGCATACGACGACGTCGCCCGCATTGAGACCTGCCGTCACCTGAGTGCGGATGCCGTCGCCACGACCAGTGCGGACTTCGCGTCGGTTGTAAGATCCAGCCTCGTCGGGGTTCTTGACGTAGACGAAGCTGAGGCCTTGGCTCTCGATAATCGCCTCGTTGGGGGCTGTTATGGCGCTGTCGCCACAATCCATTTTAAGGAACACGTCGGCATATTGACCAGCGAAGAACTGCTCGGCGGCATCGTTGAAAGCGAAAGTGACGGGGATGTAGGGGTCGCCCGGTGTGGAAGCCCTGCCGAAAGAGAGGAGTTTGCCGTCGAGAGAGGCGAGGCTGAAAGTGGAGTCGGACGTCGCCACGCGGAAATTGGCGGTCTTGACGTTGGATAGGTTGGCGAAATGGCGTTCGGGAACGTCGGCACGGAGGCGTTTATGTCCGCAATGCTCGACGACGGCGATGGTCTGCCCTGCCGTGACATAGGCACCCTGCTCGACGGCGAGGCGCACGATGTGTCCGCTCGTTGGGGCTTTGACGGCCACACCGCCAGCCGTCATGCGGCTTGCCGTGGCCTCGTAGGCGGCTCGTGTGGTCTCGTAGCGCAGCTTGGCGTCGTCATACTCCTTGGCGGAGATGATCTTGTCGCCGACGAGGGCTTTGGCGCGTTCGAGTTCTCGGCTTGCGGCGTCGAAGTCCATCTTGGCGCGTGCGGCAGCGTCGCCGTCTTGGAGTGAGCGACCGGAAATCGTGGCGAGCGTCTGACCCGTCGTCACGAAGGCGCCATCGGTGAGGCTTTGCGCAGCGATGGTGACGAGTCCCGATTGTGGCGCCACGATGGCGGAGGCGTCTGATTTGGCGGACTCTATGACGCCGCCTACGCGGAGCGTGGTCTCGAAGGGGGCTGGGGTGACGACCTCTGTCGTGAGACCTATGGAGAGGGCTTTGTCGTCGGAGAGGTGTACCTCGTCGGGGTCATGAGCCTCGTGGGCTTCGGCGGCTTCGTGCCCATGGTCGTGGTCTTGATGTCCGTGGCATGAGGGGAGGAGGATGGCGGCGGACAATATGGTGGTTGTAAGGAAAAAGTGTCTCATTTTGATATATGGGGTTAGCGCGTCGGCGGGGCGTCTTGTCGTGCAGGCGTCTCGGCGAAATTAAGAGAGTAAAGGGATAGGGTGGGGGAGGTGCGCTAAACCGCAGGTGGTCCTCGTCGGAGAGGGTTGCGTGGCCCGTTGGCCTGAGGGGTGGCGTCGTCTTGGTCGGGAAGAGGGAACGACGTGTGTCGGGTGGTGGTGATGGTTGGGCAGTCGACAGGCTCGGCTGCGGTGGCGAGGATGGTCGTGGCTGGTTGTGGGGCTGTCTGGCCTTTGGCGACGTCGAAGGACTCCTCCTCGATGCAGGAAGAGAAGTCGCCCTCGTGGTGGGGGTGGCAATCGCCGTCGTTGTCGGCAGTGAAGCTGTTGATGACGATGGCGGCGACGTCGCCGAAGTGGTGATGGTGGGGCAAGGTTGTGGCGGCAAGCAGGCTTACGACTGCCATCACCATTGTCACGCGTATTGTTTCCAGCCTTTTCATATCGAACGCTAAATTAGGAGGTTAGCGTTGCAAACTGGTTGCAAAGGTTAGTCGTTGAGGCGAATGATGTCTTCGCGCGAGATGCGTTTCTCATAGATGGCCTTGCCGACGATGACGGCAGGGACGCCAGCCTCGGCGAGAGCCTCGATGTCGGCTGCTGAGCCAACGCCGCCGCTGGCGATGAGGGAGAGACCGTCGATAGAGGAGAGCATCTCCTTATAGAGGTCGACGGCTGGACCTTGGAGCATCCCGTCGCGCGAGATGTCTGTGCAGATGACCTTGTTGAGCCCCTTGGCGCGGTAGTCGGCGACGAAGGGGATGAGGTCTTGGGCGGAGGTCTCCGTCCATCCCGTGACGGCAATCTTGCGGTCTTTGGCGTCGGCGCCGAGGATTATTTTGTCGGGACCGTAGGTCTCTATCCAAGACTCGAACTCCGTAGGGTTCTTGACGGCTATGCTGCCGCCCGTGACCATGGCTGCGCCGCACTCGAAAGCTATGCGGAGGTCGGACGTCGACTTGAGACCGCCGCCGAAATCGACGACGAGACCCGTATGTCCGCAGATGCGGTCGAGGACGCGATGGTTGACGATGTGCCCAGCCTTAGCGCCGTCGAGGTCGACGACGTGGATTCTCTTTATCCCCCAGTCCTCGAATTGGCGTGCGACTTCGAGGGGGTCTTCGTTGTAGACTTTTTTTGTGTCGTAGTCGCCCTTGGAGAGGCGGACGCACTTGCCGTCGATGACGTCAATGGCTGGGATTATCTGCATGGCTTAGAGGTCGATGAAATTTTTGAGGATGGCTTGGCCTACGGAGCCGCTTTTCTCTGGGTGGAATTGCGTGGCGAAGAAGTTGTCGCGTCGGAGGGCGTTGCTGTATTCCACGGTGTGCGTCGTGCTGGCGGTGGTATATTGGCAGACGGGGGCGTAGAAGCTGTGGATGCAGTAGACGTATGCGCCTTCCATGTCGGGCGAGAAGAGGGGCGCTTGGACGTTGTGGATGCTGTTCCACCCCATTTGCGGGACTTTGAGGTTGTCGGGGTTGGGCGACGGGATGGGAAAACGGAGCACGGGCACGTCGAATATGCCGAGGCAGTCGACGTCGCCCTCCTCTGAGTGGGCGCATAGCAGCTGCATGCCGACGCAGATGCCGAGGACTGGCTGTCGGAGGGATCGGATGACGTTGTCGAGCCCTGTCTGGCGGAGGTGCGCCATCGTTGTGGAAGCCTCGCCCTGCCCTGGGAATATGACTTTCGATGCAGCCCGGAGCTCGTCGGGGTTGTCGGTGAGGTTGGCGTGGACGCCCAGTCGCTCGAGGGCGTTGAGGACGGAGCGGATGTTTCCGGCGTTATATTTTACGACTGCTATGCTCATCGTGAGATGGTGGGGGTGGAGTTGATTGAGTGCGTTGGCAAAGATAGTTATTTAGCTCTTTATGAACACTTTTATTAGAGCTATGAGCAGTGCGGTCGGCTTTTTATGGGAGAATGGGGTGGCGCATGGGCATAAAAAATCTCGCCACGGGTGTGTCCCATGGCGAGATTGAGAATTTCCTTTAGACCGTGAGAGTCCTGACAGGACTACTCAGCTGCTGGAGCCTCGGCTGCTGCCTCGGTCTCGGGAGCTGCTGCTGCGGCTGCCTCTTCAGCTGCCTTGGCTGCCTCGGCCTCTGCCTTCTTCTTGGCGATAGCCTCAGCGCGCTCAGCGTTGATCTTGACCTCCTGATCGTGGAGAGCCTTAGCGGAAGCTGCCTTGGCGGAAGCCTCTTTGCCGCTGATGGCTGCGAGCTTCTGGTCTTTCTGAGCCTTCCACTCGGCGAACTTCTTCTCGGCGGTAGCCTCGTCGAATGCGCCCTTCTTCACGCCCTCGAGGAGGTGCTTCTTGAGCATGACGCCCTCGCGGGAGAGGATGCTGCGCGCGGTGTCGGTTGGCTGTGCGCCATTGGCGAGCCAACGGAGTGCGGCCTCGGCGTTGAGGTCGATGGTTGCGGGGTTGGTGTTAGGGTTGTAGGAACCGATGCGCTCGATGAACTTGCCATCACGTGGCGCTCTTACGTCGGCTACCACGATGTGGTAGAATGCGTAGCCCTTGCGGCCATGACGAGCCAGGCGGATTTTAACTGCCATTTTGTGTAGATTTTTGTATTAAATGTTATGTTACCTAACTTGTGCCATCACGTGGCACGGGCGCGAATATACAACTTTTCCCTTTCTCCGCCAACGAGGCGCATCCCGATGAGGACTTTAACACTTCAGAATGAAAAAAAATATCGCGCCCCAAAAGCCTACAAGAAAGCCACTTTGCGCCACGTGGCGATAAATGGTGCCGAAGGGACTTTAAATTTTCATGAAACGCAATGTAATATATTGATTAATAACACACTAACAATAATTGACAATTGGCGTAACTGCCTGATTTTGGAATGTCGGCCTTACAGATTGAAAGTTTTTTTCTTCGATTCGTGTTGACTATCTTCGCAATGCGATCTACGGGAGGGGCGACCTCGGCGACGCGGCTACGCCCTCCATCATGCAGCAACTGAACACTTTTTACACGAAAAACTATCAGAGCAATGATCTTAAGCATCGAGACCTCCACCGACATATGCTCGGTGGCGCTAAGCGACGCGGGCAAGACCCTCATGAGCCTTGAATATGCAGGCACCCCACAGCATGCAGCCCGCCTGGCTCCAATGATTTCGGAACTTATGGGCAAAGCAAGCCTCGGCTACCGCGACCTTGAGGCCGTAGCCGTCAGTTCAGGTCCCGGCTCCTACACAGGTCTCCGCATCGGCGCCTCGACGGCAAAGGGCATCGCCTACGCCGCAGGCATCAAGCTCATTGCCGTCCCCACGCTCAGCATCATGGCAAGGGCAATCTTCGACGCCGACCCCGATTGCCGCATAGCATGCCCCATGATTGACGCGCGCCGCATGGAGGTCTACGCCTCTGTCATCGGTCGCGACGGTCAGATCATCGTCCCGACGGAGGCCGTCGTCATCGACGCCGAGAGTTTTGGCACGGAACTTGCTCACAGCGAGATAACGTTTGGTGGCAACGGAGCCGACAAGTGCAAAGAGGTGATAAAATCGCCCAACGCCAAGTTCGTCGGCGGCATCACGCCACAGGCGCGAGACATGGGTCAGTTGGCCTACGACCGCCTGCAGGCTGGCAAGGTTGAGAGCATAGCCTACTTCGAGCCTTTCTACCTTAAAGAGTTCGTGGCCACGACGCCCAAGAACAAGGTGCTCAACTACTAAGCCTCTTCAGCAAGGCGAGAGTGGCGACGGGCACCGACCCTAAAAACCACGAAGCCATGAAGAGAATCTCCATTGCGCTCGCCGTATTGGCACTCGCCACGGCGGCCACAGCCCAGAAAACCTATCGCCCACAGTATGACAGCACTCGCCATGAGGCTTTCGGCCCTGGCGAGAAGCTGACCTACTCGGTCAAGTACGGATTTATAAAGGGCGGCGAAAGCCAGTTCACCGTGCGAGACACCATCATCGACGGCAAGCACACGAACCACGTCACGTGTGGCGGTCGCACGACAGGCTTGGCGGACATCGTCTATCGGGTCCGCGACAGCTACGAGAGCTATATGGACGCCACGACGCAGTTGCCCGTCATGAGCAAGCGCAACATCGCCGAGGGTCGCTATCGCTACTACGACAAGGTGGTCTACGATCGCGAGACGGGCAAGATGGAGAAGACGATTCGCAGCCGCAACAAGCCCGTCAAGCACGAGAAGCAGGAGATGCCCGAGAGCCTCCTCGACATTGTGGCGGCTTTCTACCACGCTCGCAACAATGCCTTTGACAGCCGATTGGTGCCTGGCGACACTATCCATTACGAGACATTCTTCTCAAACGAGATATTCCCCCTCGTCATCAGGTATAATGGCATCGAGACCATCAACACCGTCATGGGGCCCAAGGCTTGCTACAAGTTCACGCCCATAACCGAGGTCGGACGTTCTTTTGAGAGCAACGACGACATGCACTTGTGGGTCACGGCCGACGCCAACAGGGTGCCCGTGAAGATTAAATTCGACATGAAGGTTGGCTCGTTCGTCTTCGAGCTTACTAAGGCCGAGGGGCTTAAACACTAAAAGGGAATAAAAAAAATCAGAGAGGCGACTTCCGACACGTTCGGGAGTCGCCTCTCTGCTTGTGTGTTTATGGCGCATATGCTTCACCACTTGTGGTGATCGGCGAGCATGGCACGGAACGCCACGACGATGGTCATAAGCGGATAGAGAACTTCGAGGGGAATGGCGTAGAGGACGGAGACGGCTGAGCGGAGGAGCCTTCGACCTGCGCAGAAGGCGGAAACGTCGAGTGTCAGTTTTAGGCAAAAGACGAGAGCCGCAGCCCACCAAGGGGCGAGACCCGTGGCTGCGCATAGGGCGGCGACGGGCCATGCGACGACGGCGAGGAGGACGCTGACTGCCAGCAACATGACGTCTCGCCCGCCACGGGAAGAGGAGTATCCGCCCGCCTTGCCGAGCCATCGGGTGCGTTGGCGGAGGTAGGCGGCGACTGACGGAGGCGCAGCTGTCGTGACGAGGGCGGAAGGCGTGGCTGCGTAAGAAATAGTGGCGCGGGAGGCTATGGCGTGGGCGAGGAGGAACATATCGTCGCCGCTGGAGAAACGGGCGTCGGGGTCGTGGGCGAGGAAGAGCGATCGGCTGAACGCCATGCCCGCGCCATTGGCCATGGTTGGGTGGTTGATGAGGGCCGAGCCTGCGGTGACGACTTGCAGACAAGCGAACTCCATCTCCATCATGCTGCCGAAGAAGCCGTCGCCGCGCATGATGACGGGGAGGAGGATCATGAAATCGGGTTCGGGCGGGATGGCGGAACGGACGGCGGCGATGAAACTCGGGGAGGCTTGGCAGTCGGCATCGATGGAGACGATGGCGCGCGTCGTGGCGTGGAGGACGGCTGCGCGTTGGGCGAACTTCTTGCCTTGCGAGAGAGGGTTGGCAAAGACGGTGGCTCGGGGGTAGGAACTTGTGAGCCAAGATGTTGTGGCTTCGGGCGTATGGTCGGTGACGACGATCAGGCTGTCGGTTGGGGCGAGCGCGGAGGTGAGGCTGTCGAAGCAGCGCGACAGTTCGTCGGTCGTCTCATGATGGGTGCAGACTATGACGGTCAGCGGCTCGGAGGTCTCTGTTTTTTGCTGTGTGGGGGTATGGTGGCGGCGTAAGGTGCGGACGGAGGCTATGAGCCAAGCGGCGTAGGGGGCGAGGAGCAGGAGGCAGATTGTGGTGGCTGTCATGGGAGGATGGCGCGTTCGCCGAGGCGGTTCAGGCAGAATTGTCTTTTCACCTCATTGAGCTGGTTTATCTCTTGCATAAGGGCGTCGACGTCGTCGTCTGAGGCGTTGCCCTGGACGGCTTGCTGGAGGCGGCGCATGGCGTCGTCTATCATGCGCTCGATGACGGTCATGCGCAGCTCGTCTATCGCCCTGTTGACGAGAGGGTCGAGCATCTCGCTCTCGTCCTTGATGACGGTGTAGCGGCTATGGATCTTGCTGAGCGGCGTGCGGCTGCCGATGGCTGTGGCGACGAACTGCTCCACGTCGTTGTCGCCCATGTTCATGAAGTGCCGCTCGTCGATGGTCGACTTGTCGGGAGCGGAGCGATACTCGTCGAGAATCTTGTTGAACGTGGGGTTGGCGGTCGTGATATTGTCGGAGTCGAGGGCTGAGACGATGAATTGGGCTACGGTGGGTTGCCCTTCGGTCTCGAGCATCTTGTCTTGCGTGTAGGAGACGAAGAAGCGCATGACCTCTTTCATCTCGACCTCCTCTGCCGTGGTTTGACGGGTCGATGGTTGAGGCGCAACTTGCGGGACGACGGGTTGTGGCGCGGTGGCAAAGCCGAGCTGCGCGAGTTCGGAGGGCGAGAGGTCGGGTGGCAGACTTTGAGGGACGGGCTGGGCGACAGTGGGTTGCGGCTGTTGGGCGGCTTGGCGTGCCTGCTGCTCGGCATAGGCGCGTCGGCGTTGCTCTTGGATGTCGAGGTCGCGCTGTCGGGTGGCGTTGTCGACGAGCTGCTTGCCGAGCTCGTTGTAGACGGTCTGCTCGGCGAGGTCCATCATCTTGGCGCATTGCTTGATGTAGACTTCGCGCGTCAGGGCGTCCTCGATTTGGGCGATGGAGGCAATGATGGTCTTTGTGGCCTCGGCTCTCTTGAGAGGGTCGTCGGCGGCTGGGACGACGAGGGCTTGGTACTCGTAGGCGAGGAAGTCGACCTCGTGCTGGTCGACGTAGGCTTGGAACTCGTCGGACGTGTGTTTGCGCGAGAAAGAGTCGGGGTCGTCGTCGTCGGGGAGGAGGAGGAGTCGGGCGTTGAGGCCTTCGTGGAGGATCATGTCGATGGCTCGCAGCGAGGCCTTTATGCCTGCCTTGTCGCCGTCGTAGAGGATCGTTATGTTCTTGGTGAAACGTTTTATGAGCTGTATCTGCTCGGCCGTGAGGGAGGTGCCTGTCGAGGCGACGACGTTAGGGACGCCGCTCTGGTGCATGGAGATGACGTCGGTGTAGCCCTCGACGAGGAATACCTTGTCGCGACGGCTTATCTCGCCGCGGGCTTGGAAGATGCCGTAGAGGGTGAACTTCTTGTTGTAGAGCTCGGTGTCGGGGGTGTTGAGATATTTGATGCTGACGCCCTTGGTGGCGGCGTCGAGGACGCGTCCGCCGAAGCCTATGACCTTTCCCGTGGGGTTGGTTATGGGGAACATGACGCGCCCGCGGAAATAGTCGTGGTGTGTGGTGGAGGGTTCGCGCCCGGAGATGAGACCCGTGTCGACGAGCTGCTGGATGGTGTAGCCGTCGGCGAGAGCCTTGTTCATCAGTGTGTTACCTTGCGAGACGGAGTAGCCGAGTCGGAATTTGGCTATTATGTCGTCGCGGTAGCCGCGGCTTCGCCAGTAGGTCATGCCGAGCGCCTGTCCCTCGTCGGTCTTGGTGAGGTTGTCTTCGAAGAGGCGCGTGGCGTACTCCATGAGGGCGTATTGGGCGTCGACCTTGCGTGCGGTGGCGTCCTGTTCGGGCGTCAGCTGCTCTTCGGGGACGGCTATGCCGAGCCTCTTGCCGAGGAGCCTTATGGCGTCGGGGTATGTGACCTTCTCGATCTCCATGACGAAGGTCACCGCGCTGCCGCCCTTGCTGCATCCGAAGCAGTGGAAGAAGCCTTTTGTGGCGTTGACGCTGAAGGAGGGGGTCTTCTCGTTGTGGAAGGGGCAGCAACCCATGTAGTTGGCGCCACGGCGCGTGAGCTTGACGTAGTCGCCGATGATGGAGACTATGTTGTCGCTTGCGGCTTCGGTTATTTGCGTGGCTATATGTTTGGGAATCATGGTGTTGCCCTTCTGGGTGAGGCGTTGGAGGAAAATGAGAGCCGTCGCACAAAGTCTTTTGTACGACGGCTCGCTCTATGCGTGTGCGTCGGTGTTACTTGCCGTATTCGCCGGAGTTGGTGATCCAGCTTTCGATGTGGTATTGCCCCTCGACGGCTTGCTCTTGGACTCTCTCGGCCTCGGAGATGCTGTTGAAGTCGGCGAGTACGGCTACGAAGTGGTCTTTACGGATTCCTACGAAGGCGTTCTCGTAGCCCTTGGCGTGGAGGTCGTTGACGCGCTTGATGGCCGTAGGCTCGTCGCGGTAGCTTCCGACGATGATGTTGTAGCGTTTTTTGAGAGGCTGCGCAGTCGTGGGGGCTGCTTTCTTCTCCTCTTTTTTAGGGGTCTCGACGACGGGAGCCGGCTCGACGGTCACAGTGGTGTCGGCAGGAGCGACGGGTGCCGGGACGGGAGCCTCGATTGGCGCTTTCTCGGGGAAGAAGAACTTCTGCGCGGTACGGTAGACGACGTTGTCCTTGTAGAAGACGAAGAGGACGAGCCAGAGGAGGATGAGGAGGAGCAGGATTACGAGGCCTATGATGATGCCTTTTTTGCTGCTGTTGTTGTTGGTCACAGATTGATTTTTTTGCCGTGAAGTTGGTTTGGGGGCAGGGGTGGGAGTTGGTGTCGGCTGCTGTGGCTCGGGCTCGGGTTCTTGTTCGGGCTCAGGTTGCGCAGGCTGCGGTTCCTCTTCTTGGCTTGGCTGGGAGGCGAGCGAGTCTGCTGCATCTTTCTCTTGCGTGAACTCGACGCGCCCGTCGGCGTCGCGGCGGAAGGAGCCTATGCCGCTAATGAAGACCATGCCACCGTCTTGGAGGGTGTTGTTGTAGTGGTCGACTGCGCTGCTGATTTCCGTCCTGGCCTCTTCTACGGTAATGCCCTCGCCTTTTTGAATGGCGGCGGTCAGTTTCCCGTCGTCAAAATTGAGGTAGGGGTTGAACGAGAGGAGCACGGTTTCCTCGCGCAGGGCTTGGATGCATCCGAACCTTGGAATTATTACTCTCGAGTCTTCGGAGAGAAGTTGCTTGATATATTTATCCATATAAGTTTCAGTATGTTAGCAATGACGCCAGCATTCTGGTCTTTATGCGGTTTGTGGCGATAATGTCAAATGACGCTAAAGCCCACGTATTTTGCAAAGATAGCCAATTATTGCAATAAACTATTGAAAAGGGGCGTTTTGCGAAAATCTTTGGGTCGTGGTGGATGGGCGAAGAAGAAAAAAGGGGGAAAAGGAGAAAATATTTTTGTTGCGGATACGTGTTTCGCGTCGGTTAGTTGTCTGACGTGATGAATGGGGCGAGAGAAGCCCCTGAAAGAAAAAGGGTTACAACCATAAAAGTGAAATACCATGGAAGCGATGTCATTTGACCAGTTGAAGGCTGACGCCGGAGCTTTGGCGACCTTGCAGGCGATGAACGTCATGTCGGCACTTGCTGCTGACAATAATTTTATGGATCATTTTTACCTCTCGGGCTACGAGGGATTGTGCGTGTCGGTTGGTCATGAGGACCTTACGCGCTGCATCATCTCCACGGCCGTCCCTATGGAGGGCGAGCTTCTGGTTGTAGGCGGCGACGAGCTTTGCGCAATGTGGCGCAGCGTATGTGCCAGCCTGAAGATCCGCGTCTCGGCTATCGACGTTGACAAGAGCGACGTCTTGACCGCCACGGAGACCCTTTTGAAGGTAAACCCACGCATCACCCACATTCTTTGCTCGACACATTGCGACGCCGCGACGATAAAGGCTTTGACCATGATGGCGCACCGCAACGGGCGTTCGGTAATCGTCGATTGCTCGGCCGACAATATGAACATGAGCGAGATTGAGGCGTCGGGTGTCGACTTCGCCATCTCGGCGGCCGACGGTGGTCAGCCAATGAGCGTCATCGTGGCGCGCAGGAGCCGCCTGGTCATGACGGAGGGCAACGCGCGTCGCCGCGAGCATGACATCTACTCGGCATGGCAGCAGTCTCTCTCGGGTCGCACGCCTAAGATGCGCCCCATGGCATAAGGATTAGAAGAACCTCTACAAACTATAAATAAGCGAGCCTCGCAGGACGTAAGTCTTGCGAGGCTCGCTCGTTATGTATGTATGCGCCAGATGCTTAGAACTGGAAGTAGATGAACTTCTGGAGGTCGGCCGTCACGAACTGGTATATTACGAGGACGATGAAGGCGACGGCGAAGGCCATGAGCGGGAGTGGCATGGAGGCGAAGCAGACGCGGTATCGGCGTTTGAGGGTGTCGGGGAGCCAGTGGATGATCATGCCGATGAGGAAGATGATGAACACGGGGGCGTAGGCGGAGAGGATTTCCGGGATTTGCGCCATGTTCCACGGTGAGCCTATCTGCCCGACCATCTGTGTGGCTGTCTCCCACGCCACTTGGTTGGCCTCGGCGGGGTTGAGGTTGGAGCCTGCGCGGAAGAAGAGCCTTGTGAAGGATATGTAGACGAACGTCTGGGTTATGGCCCATCCGCGTTCGAGCCATGGCAGTTGCCAGGGGCCTCCTGCGGCGTTGTAGATGCTGCGGATGATGCTGCAAGCGGCGATTACGCCCATCCACACGGCTCCCATGCGCGCCACGGGCCATCCGCCCCATGCGGCTGCGGCGGCGAAGCCGAGGGCAATGAGGAGCGATATGAGACCTCGGGCGTGGATGCCGACTGTTGTCCACCATCGCCAGATGAGGATACCGATGCCGTTGAGGCCGCCCCAGATCATGAAGTTCCAGCTTGCGCCGTGCCACAGACCGCCGAGGAGCATGGTGTTCATGCGGTTGACGTTGCTGGTTATGCCTTTGCGCCTCTCGGGGTGGAGGGTGGCGTTGATGACGCATGCGGCGGCGATGAGCAGGACGATGACAGCGACCCATACGGAGCCGGAGAGGATTGTGCCGACGACGGCTATGGTGATGATGACGGCATAGGTGCCGAAAGAGGCTGTGCGGTTGCCGCCCATGGAGATGTAGAGGTAGTCTTGCAGCCACTTGGAGAGCGAGATGTGCCAGCGTTTCCAGAAGCCGCCGCAGTTCGTGGCCTTATATGGGGAGTTGAAGTTCGTCGGGAGTCGGAAGCCCATGAGGAGTGCTACGCCTATGGCTATGTCGGTGTAGCCCGAGAAATCGGCATAGACTTGCAGGGAGTAGACGAACAGGGCTGAGAAATTCTCGAAGCCGCCGTACATGGTGGGGTTGGTGAAGATGCGGTCGGCGAAGTTGACGGCGAGGTAGTCGGCGAGGATGATCTTCTTTGCGAGACCGTTGACAATCCAGAATACGGCAATTCCGAACCAGCGTCGGGAGAGAAAGTAGGGCTGCGAAATCTGGTGGACGAACTCGTTGGCGCGGACGATGGGGCCCGCCACGAGCTGAGGAAAGAAGCTGACGTAGAAGCCGTAGTTGAGGAAGTTGGCGAGGGGCGTTATGCGTCGGCGGTAGATATCCATCAGGTAGCTGATGCACTGGAAGGTGTAGAACGAGATGCCGACGGGGAGCCAGATGACGTCGACGCTAAAGTGGTCGGGCCCGAAGATGGTGTTGCCAAGCTCGGCGAGGTAGTCGCGGACGACGAAATCGGTGCCGAAGATCTGGTTCACCATGTCGACGGCGAGGTAGGCGTACTTGAAATAGCAGAGGACGACGAGATTTATGACGATGCCCACGGCGACCCACAGCTTGGCGGATAGTGGGGCTTTGGCGTCCTTTGGGGTGTCTTTGACGCTATGCCCTATGCGCAGACCGACGACGTAGGAGAGGACTGTGGCGACGATGAGGAGGGCGGTGAAGACGCCGGAGGTCTTGTAATAGAAGAAGATGGAGACGAAGAAGAGGAAAGCGTTTCGCATGAGGATTCGGCTCCGCCCGATGAGGGCGAGGGCGAGCATGACGAGAGCGAAGAAGGCCCAGAAGTAGAACTGGGTAAATAGGAGGGGGTGCTGGTCGTCGAAGGCGAAGACGTTGTAGAGGATGGCGCGTGCGGCGTCGATGATGTTATCTGAGGTCGTTGTCATCTGTGGCATCTTGGTCGAGATAGAAATTGAGGAAGGCGTCGTAGAAGAGCGCGCCGACGATTTTGTAGCCTTGTCGGGAGAAGTGAATGCAGTCGCGCTGGGCGAGACCTGCCTTTTGCCATTGGCTGATGCTGCCGAGGCCTCCCATTATTGAGAAGAGATCCCAGAGGCCGCCTTGCCATTTTTCTGCCATGGTGGTGAAGGCGTCGCGGACGAGCGGCCCGTTGTTGTTGACGATGCGGCGACGGCGGGCTCGACGTTTCGTGTCGTTGTTGGTCACGAAGATGAGCGCGCAGTCGGGGTTTATGCGTCGGGCGATGGCTATGAGGCGGTCGTAGTTGGCGCGGAAAGTGTCGGGGTTGAAGTTGGGACCCGACGCGTCGTTGACACCTATGCTCATGATGAGGAGGTCGGGATGGAGCGTGGCGAGCTGAGTCTCAAGGAGTTCGCAGCCGAGGTAGGTTTTCGTGGCTGCGCCGTTGACGCCTATGGTGTGGAACGTTATGCCATCGTCGGGCGCGCCGGGGATGACGGCATCGACAAAGAAGGTGTCGGCTGCCGCACGGAAATCTTTGCTTGCCGCGAGGGTGAGGCGGAAGTTGGTCGTTGGGCGTGGGAGGTGGAACGTATAGGAGATATCGTCGGTGGCGGAGGGGGCTATGACGGTGTCGGTCAGCTGGATAAGGGGCGTGAGGTGGCGGCGACCCGGGCGCGTCAGGATGCGGAGCGAGGAGCTTGCCCATCGGCCTGTGGTGTCGGGGTCGGTGTCGAAAGAAATCCATGCCGAGGGGTCGGAGGTGAAGACCGTTATGCCGCAAATGCCGAGAGCCGGGCGCGGCTTGCGCTTGCTGCATCGCGCGCTGCCCCACGTGCCGCCGTAGCGGACTCGGTAGCCGAGAGGGTTGTTGGTCTTGGCGACGCTATATGGGAAGAGGATTCCTCGGGCGGGACGCAATCCGCCGTTGAGGGAGTCGAGCCGTTGGCGGAAGACCTCGGTGTGCATGTCGGCCTGGACGTGCGAGCCGCCAATCTGCACGATGCTGACGCGCCCCTTGCCGAGAAGGAGGACGGAATCGAGCTTGTCGACAAAGGTGGCGAGCTGTGGCGACGTGCCGCCGGGGAGCTGGATGACGTTGGAGTCGGGGTGGGCGCAGGGGGGGAGGAGGCTGCGGAGGACCGCGTCGGGGCAGGTGGCGAGGGTGTCGGACGAGAAATCGGGATCCTCGTCTTGCGCGGCGGCGCGGAGAGACGTGAGCGCGATGACGGCTATAATGAGGAGACGGAATTTCATTGCTGCTGAGTGGGTGCGGAATTGTCGGGCTGCTGCTGTCGGTCGCGGAGGAGCATGTAGTCGTAGTTCATCTTTATGGCACGCCAGAGGACGGCGGCGATCTTGGCTGCGCCGCGGGTGGTGAAGTGGACGTAGTCGGTGCCTGCGAGAGGTGGCTGGTGCTCAGCCCACGCGAGCATGGAGTTGCGCCCGCCCATGACGTCGTACATATCCCAGAAAGCCACACCGTGCTGGTCGGCCGTCTTGGCGAGAGAGGCTGTGAGGTAGGGGAGCATGGGGTGTGTCTGGAGCTCGCCGTCGACTTTTATGGCCATGTCGGCAGGACCGATGAAGATGATACGGGCTTCGGGGCAGAGCGACTTCATGCGGTCGAGTTGCTCGCCGATGCGTCGGGCGTAGCGGTCGACGTCGGTCGAGTCGTCGAGCATGGGGAGGGCGTTGCCGCCGAACTCCATGATGACGAGCCGCGTGTTCATCTGTCGGAGCATCTGGCGGATGAGGTTGTTGTCGGTGCGCGAGGTGAAGAGCGCATCGGCGCCGCGGAGGGGGACGTTGGTGACGTTGACGCCGCGGCCTTCGGAGATGCTTATTCCGTAGACGTCGGCGCGACCGGCGAGCGAGACTTGCAGCTCATTGCATGGCGCGATGCGGAAGTTGAGTGCTTTGAGACCCGCCATGGACCCCGAGGCGAGGGTGTCGGAGTTGACGGCAATGGTGATGGTGTCCTCGACGTTGCCGACGAAGGCCGTGACGCGTTGCCATCGGGCGCGGTTGGCGCGCGACTTGGCTGTCAGCGTGACGTGCTTGCCGCGCAGCTCCGCCATTTGGGCTATGGCTCCGTAGCGGTCGTGGGAGGCGCGTCGGCCCATGATGCCGGCGGCGTAGAAAGTGGCTACGCTGTCGGTGAGGGTCTGCGAGAGGGAGCGCGTGGGGATGGGTTGCCAAAGGGGGATGACGCCGGGACCTGAGCCGCCGAAGAGGGCTTGGAGGCTGTCGCGGATGAGGTATGTGATGCGGTCGCCCTCGATTTGGGAGTCGCCATAGTGGACGACGGCTACCTCCTCATGGTCGGCATTGCGCATTGCGCGGAAGGTGGGGAATAGGTATGAGAAGTCGCCGCCGGGGAAGCGGAGCGAGCCTTCGCTCATTTTAAAGACGTGCTCGACGCGTCGGATGCTGTCGGCACGCGCGGCTTGCTCGGAGAGGGCTGCGGAGTCGGCTGCGGAGAGGTTCATGGTGGCGTCGACGGCTGCGAGCTGATCTTCGACGTTGATGCGTTGGCGGAGCACGGAGTCGGCAATGAGGCTCGACGTTTGTGGGAAACGGATGTTGAGACCGAGGAAGTCGACAGGGCCTGCCGGGGCGAGGGTGCCGATGATGCCGAGGATGGCGAGGATTGAGAAGACGAAAGCTACTGTTTTCCAGAGGCTTACGCCATTAGTGCTGTTGTTCATCTATCGTTGACTGACATTACGACGGCGTCGCTATTGGCATCGACCATCTTGATGACCTCTTGCCCGAGCTCGACGGAGTAGGTGGAGGAGGAGAGGCTTACGTCCATCTTGCGCGAGCGGTCGACGATATGGAAGCGGACGGGAACTTGCTGCTTGGCGTCGGCTTCGGGGCGCGAGGGGGCGAAGGCTGGTCGGATCTTGTTTTTTATGAGTATGTCTGTGAACTGCTCGACGAGTGGGGCGTCGAGTTTCTCAAGGTCTATTGTGAAAGTCACGCTACGGATGGTGCCGTGCTTGAGGACGTCGGCGAGGAAGTCTACCTTGACGATTTTCATGAAGAGGCTGTCGCCGTAGTTGGCCTTCTCTACTTTACCCGTCACGTAGACGAACGTCTGCGGCTGCATGAAGTAAGACGAGTAATTGATGTAGTCCTCGCCGAAGAGAGGCAGCTCGCCCACTCCGTCCATATCCTCTATTGTGGCGATGAGGAACGGTTTGTTTTGCTTGCGGGTGAGACCTGTCTTGATGCCCGTCACGATGCCAGCGCAGGTGAAGGTCTTGCCCTCCATCTGTGGGAAGTTCTCCCTTTTGAGCTCGGTGATTGGCGTATTGACGAGATATTTGAGGACGAAGGCGTAGGAGGCGAGGGGGTGGGAGGACATGTAGATGCCGACGACCTCTTTCTCGCGGTTGAGACGGTCGAGGTCGCTCCAGGGGTTGACGATTTCGGGGAGGGCGGGTTTGGTTATGGAGACGTCGAGCATATCGCCGAAGAGCGACGCCTGCCCGCTGTTCTTGTCGGTCTGGAAGCTGTTACCGTATTTGGTGAGGATCTCGCTGCCGAAGAGGCCTTCCTTGTTTTGGGCGAAGAACTGTTCGCGGCGGATGTCGCCGAGGCTGTCGAAAGCTCCCGCTATGGCGAGGTTCTCGATTGTCTTGCGGTTGCATGCGCTCATGGATACGCGCTCGACGAAGTCGTAGATTGACGTGAAAGGCCCGTTTTTCTGCCTCTCGCTGACGATGGCGTCGACGGCACCCTCGCCGACACCCTTGACGCCGCCGAGTCCGAAGACCACGGAGCCGTCGGCGGCGACGCCGAAGTTGAGGACGGAGTTGTTGACGTCGGGACCTTTGACCTTGAGACCCATGCTCTTACACTCGTCCATATATTTGGAGACGGATTTTATATCGTCTTTCGAGCTTGTGAGCAGTGCCGCCATATATTCGGCGGGGTAGTGGGTCTTGAGGTATGCCGTCTGGTAGGATACCCACGAGTAGCACGTGGCGTGCGACTTGTTGAACGCGTAGGATGCGAATTTCTCCCAGTCGGCCCATATTTTTTCGAGCGTGGCGGCTGGATGCCCGTTGCGCGCACCTTGGTTGATGAACTTTGGCTTCAGCTCGTTCAAGACGGCTATCTGCTTCTTACCCATGGCTTTACGGAGCTTGTCGCTCTCGCCGCGGGTGAAGTTGGCGAGGAGGCGGCTGAGGAGCATCACCTGCTCCTGGTAGACGGTGACTCCGTAGGTGTCCTTGAGGTATTTCTCCATGCAAGGGAGGTCGTAGGTGATGGGCTCGCGACCTTGCTTGCGGTTGATGAACTGGGGGATGTAGTCCATAGGACCCGGTCGGTAGAGGGCGTTCATCGCTATGAGGTCCTCGAAGACGGTGGGCTGCAGCTCCTTGAGGTATTTCTGCATGCCGGGGCTCTCGAACTGGAAGATGCCGATTGTTCGGCCCTCGGCGTAGAGGCGGTAGACGGCAGGGTCGTCGATGGGGACTTTGAAGATGTCGATGTCCTCGCCGGTGTGGGCCTTGATGTTCTTGACGGCCTCTTTCATGATGCCGAGGGTTATGAGGCCGAGGAAGTCCATCTTGATGAGGCCGACGCTCTCGACGTAGTGGCCGTCATATTGAGTGGACTGCATACGGAAGCCCGTGGCCTTGTCGGTGACGAAGGTGATGGGCGCGTATTTCTTGAGGTCGTCGGCGCCGATGATGATGCCGCAGGCGTGGACGCCCGTCTGCCTGATGGTGTCTTCGAGTTCGCCAGCGTAGCGGAGCATCGACGCGACGTTGGGGTCGGGGCCGTTGAGGGCCTGCGACATTTCGGGGACGTATTTGAAGCAGTTCTTGAGGTTGACCTTGGGGGCTTTCTTGGTCTTTGGGTCGGCGAGGTCGTCGGAGAAGCGGTCGGGGACGAGGCCGGTCATCTGCCTGACGACGGGGAGGGGGACGTTTTGGACTCGGCCAACGTCGCTTATCGCGCTCTTGGTGGCCATGGCGCCGAAGGTGATGATGTGGGCCACGGCGTCGCTGCCATACTTATTTGTGACCCACTCGATGACCTTCTGTCGGCCGTCGTCGGCGAAGTCGGTATCGATATCGGGGAGCGAGATGCGGTCGGGGTTTAGGAAACGCTCGAACAGCAAGTCGTATTTCATCGGGTCTATGTCGGTGATTTTGAGGCAGTAGGCCACGACGGAGCCTGCTGCGGAGCCACGACCCGGGCCGACCCATACGTCGAGCTCCTCGCGGGCGGCGCGGATGAAGTCCATGACGATGAGGAAGTAGCCGGGGAAGCCCATGGTCTTCATGATGTGCAGCTCGAAAGTTATCTGGTCGATCTGCGCTTGCGAGAGCTGCTCGCCGTAGCGTTTGTGGGCTCCCTCCCACGTCAGTTTGGCGAGGTAGTCGGCTTCGAGCTTTATGCGGTAGAGCTTGTTGTAGCCGCCGAGTTTCTTGATTTTCTTCTCGGCCGCCTCTTGCGACAGGACTACTTGGTGTTTCTCGTCTTGTGTAAATTCGTCGAAGAGGTCTTTCTCGGTGTATTTCTGTCGGTATTGCTCTTCGGTGCCGAAATCTTCGGGGATGGGGAATTTCGGCATTATGGGGTCGGAGTTGAGGTTTATCTCCTCGACTTTGGCGGCGACCTCCATGGTGTTGGCGAGTGCCTCGGGATGGTCGGGGAATACGGCTTCCATCTCCTCGGGCGTCTTGAGCCACTCTTGCTTCGTGTAGAAGAGTCGGGAACCGTCGGCCATGGTGCGGTTCGTCGAGAGGCAGATGAGCCTCTCGTGGGCGTCGGCGAGGTCCTTGTTGAGGAAGTGGCTGTCGTTTGTGGCAATGACCTTGACGCCCGTCTTCTGCCCGAGCTCGATGATGAAGGGGATGACGGCCTGCTGGCGTTCGTAGACGTCGCGCGCGGGGTTGTCGCCGAGGCACGGGAAACGCTGGATCTCAAGGTAATAGTCGTCGCCGAAGACGCTCTTGAACCAGTTGACCGTCTTCTCTGCCTCGTCCATCTGCCGACCCATGATGAGCTGTGGGATTTCGCCGGCGAGGCATGCCGAGGAGCAGATGATGCCCTCGTGGTATTGCTCAAGGAGTTGCTTGTCGACGCGCGGTTTGCCGTAGAAGCCGTCGATCCACGATATGGAGACCAGTTTGCAGAGGTTGTGGTAGCCCGTCTTGTTCTTGGCGAGCAAGATGAGGTGCCATCCGCTGCGGTCCATGAGGCTCTCCTCGCCCGTCTCGGGGTCTTTCATCTTGACGGTCTTGTCCTTGTCGGCGATGGTTCGCCTGGCGCAGTAGGCCTCGACGCCGAAGATGGGCTTGAAGATTTTGTTTTTGAGGTCGTCGGCTTTGGCTCTGGCGGCGTCGCGCTCCTCTTGTGGTCGGGTTTCGTCGTCGGCCATGGCGAGCTGCTCTTTTATGGCGTCGCGCGTCTTGCCGTTGATTTTGGCGCAGTAGTCGTGGAACTCTTTGATGCCGTACATGACGCCGTGGTCGGTGAGGGCTACGGAGTACATGCCGTTGGCGATGCACTTGTCTACAATCTCGGGCACTTTGCTCATGCCGTCGAGGATGGAGTAGTGGGAGTGGACGTGTAGGTGGGTGAACTGCGCCATTCGTGGAGTGGTTATTCGGGTTACGAAGTTAGCGTAAAATGGTCAACACGTGGTAAAAAGAAAGCGCCGCGGGCTGGATATTTCCAACCTGCGGCGCTATGGGTCCGTTTTTTAGGTGTAGCCTTTACGCGGCTTTACTTGACGAGAGTCTTCTTGCCGTTGACGATGTAGAGGCCGGGCGCGCTGACCCTGCCCACCTTGACGCCGCCGAGGGTGTAGACGTCGAGACCCGTGGCATCGTCGATGGTGATGTGGTCGATGGCGGAAGCCTTGTTTCCCTTGATGGTGTAGGTGGTGAAGCTGGTGTTGTCGGCTTCGTAGTCGTTGCCGTAGACGGTGATGGTCACCGTGTCGCCGTCGATGGATTTGGTTGCCGTGGCGCCCTTGCCCTTGACGGTGTAGGTGATGTTGGCGAAGATGTCGTCGGCTGCGGCGTCGACATTGTAGGTCGTCGTGCCTTCGGCGAATCCGTCGATCGTCTCGCCGTCGATCTTGATGTCGGTGAGGGCGTGGTAATAGATGAGGCGGATGTTGTCGAGGTAGAGCTCGTCATCCTTCGATGCGCCAGGCGTCGGGTTGGTCGTGGCGTCGGCGAGGAGGTAGAGCTCGGAGGCCTCGTTGCCGGTGTAGGTGAACTCGTTGGAGAACTTGGTCCATTCGCTTACCGCGCCGTCCTCGCCGATGATGACGCTGGCCGATGCGACGAGGTCGCCTGCCTGGTCGGCAACCTCGGGGTCGCGGTAGTTGACATCGCCGTGGATGATGAGCTTGACGCGAGCTTTAAGCTCGGCGTCGGAGACTGCCTCGCCAGGGGTGAATTTGGCCATGACCTCGAAGGCGTCGGGCTTGCCGGCGAGAGGCTTGTTGGTCTCGCTCATGGTGAAGTCCGTGAAGTTGTAGTTGGCCGGATCGGTGGCGGTGGCGGAGCCCATGTTGATGATGCCCGTGGTGAGGTTGCCGTTGGCGGCTGCGATAAGTGCCCATTTTGAGGTCAGTTTGATTGCACTGCCTTCGTAGCCGTCAACTTTCGCAGGATTGGGCGAGAAGGCGGCGAAGTTTTGCAGAGCGCCCGTAGCTGTGGCGAAGGAGTTCCAGTCGCCGCCAGGGGTGTTGTCGTCGGTCCAGTCCTCGAAGTCGCCATTGTCAATCTGGTATGAGGCGTCCTTCTTGTTGCCGGCAAATTTGACAGTGAACTTCTTCGCCGTCTTGCGGTCAGCGGAGGCTGTGATGGTCAGGGTGCCATTGGAGTAGCTTGTCTCGACGGATGGATTGGCGTCTTTGTCGGCATTGGTGTTGAAGGCCGTTACGCTACCGCCATTGTATTCGCCAGTCGCTTTGAGCGAGCTGCCGTGGTTGGCGAAGACGAAGGTGTGTCCGTCGATGGTAGCATAGTTGAGAGAGATCTCTGGATACTTGAACTGGATGGTGTAGACGCTCATGGCGTCGGGGTTGGTCGTGGCGTCGTAGTCGGAGGCGTAGATGGTGATGGTGTAGATGCCCGTCTCTTCGTCGTAAGACTCTTTCTTTGTGGCCTTGCTGTCTTTGAGTGTGGCGGTTACGCTGTCGTAGGCTGCGTCGACGGTGTATGCGAACTTGCCCTCCTCAAGGGTTATCTCGCCGTCGTTCCAATCAGTGTCGGTGTAGGTGAGTTTGGAGAGTAGGGTGCTTGGCACGTACTTCTTGATGGTGTAGGTGGTGTAGCTGGTGTTGTCGGCTTCGTAGTCGTTGCCGAGAACTTTGATGTAGATGGCTTCGTCGTCCTTGCTTGTCTCGACGGTTGCGCCCTTGCCCTTGACGGTGTAGGAGATTTTTGAGTAGATGTCGTCGAGATCGTCGGTGACCTCATAAGAAGTCTTGTCTTCGGCGAATCCGTCGATCGTCTCGCCGTCGACCTTGATGTCGGTGAGGGCGTGGTAATAGATGAGTCGGATGTCGTCGAGGATCAGGACGTCATCTGCCGATCCGCCTGGCTCCTCGTTGGTCGTGGCGTTGACCAGGAGGTATTGTTTGGTGTCGGTATTGCCGGTATACTCAAATTCGCCGGTGAACTTGGTCCATTCGGTCGAGGCGGTGATTATGGCGCTCGCCTTGGCAATCTTCTTGTCGGCTTGTGAGTCAATCTCAGGGTCGCGGTATCCGCATTCGCCGTGGATGATCATTTGGACGCGTCCGCCCTTGGTGTTGCCGCTGCCGAGCGTCATCTTGCCGTAGACCTCGAAGGCGTCGGGTGTGCCGGCGAATGGGAGGTTGCCGTCGGTGATGCATCGGTCTGTGAAGTTGTAGTTGGATGTGCTGGCAGGCGTATAGTCGCCCATGTTGACTTTTCCTGTCGTGAGGTTGCCATTGGCGTTGGCCATAACAACATATTTAGAGGTCAATTTTACCGCATACCCTCCGTTCCTGCCGTCTGTCTGCTCAGGGGCAGGAGATGAACTTGCAAAACCAGAATACGTACCCTGTGCTGAGCTGAACGAGTTCCATGTCTCGGAGAGTGCGCCGTCGCTCCAGCTTTCGAAGTCGGAGTTGGGGATTTGGTATACAGCGTCCTTATGCTTGCCGTCGAAAGTTATGGAGTAGGTGGAAGTCTTTTTAGTTAAGACGGTTTTGACGACGAAACTCATGGTGTTAGTATCGGCGTTCCATGTAGGCCCTTCTGAAACTTCTGAGTTATTTCCTGCTGTAATCGCCGTCTCCGACTCGTAGTATTTACCCGTGGCGGTCTGCGAGTTCTTCGAGGCATTGAAGATGTGCCCCGCAATCTCGATACTCTTCACGGTTTGTGCCGTCGACGTGATGCTTGCCACGCCCAACAGCATAAATAAGGTGTATAATTTCCTCATTTTGAAATGTTAAGTCGCGACGCAAAGTGGTAGTTTGGTGTCCATGCGCAGCCTTGTCCCCCGACCCTGCGCCGCCAATATGGTCTGGGGGCTGTATGCATGAATATGCGCCAAATTTACTAATTCCAAACAATGCGGACGCCCAAAAGTGTGCAAAAACGCCTATCGGGCACCCACGACCCGCTCCAATCCCCAGTTGTTTAACGGCAAAAAACCACTAATTAAATCACGAAGAGGCTTTTTTTTTAACAGGATGTTCTCTATATTTGCGCCTGTCAAACGAAGCAATGGATGACCAAAGCCGTATGCATATCTCTTATCCGAGTGATTCTTATTCTTCTTGTGCTACGATCATGAGAAGCGGTGAGGAGTGTGCAGATGCCTGATGGCAAAATATAACACGAAGCCCTTCTCACCGCGAGAGGGGCTTCTTTCGTATAAGACACCATATATTTATTCATCCACCCGAATACCAAAGCACAATACAACATAACAGTCATGGCAGACGAAAACCAGTACAAGATCAAACTCCGCAGCGCAGCCACAACCGAAGGCCGACGCATGGCTGGAGCCCGGGCCCTCTGGGTGGCCAACGGCATGAAACGCGAAATGATGGGCAAACCTATCATCGCCATTGTCAACAGCTTCACGCAGTTCGTCCCCGGACATACCCACCTCCACGAGATAGGTCAGTACGTAAAGTCTGAAATCGAGAAACGTGGCTGCTACGCCGCCGAGTTCAACACCATCGCCGTCGACGACGGCATCGCCATGGGACACGACGGCATGCTCTACTCCCTCCCCTCGCGCGACGTCATCGCCGACAGCGTCGAGTACATGGTCAACGCCCACAAGGCCGACGCCATGATCTGCATCTCCAATTGCGACAAGATCACCCCGGGCATGCTCATCGCCGCCATGAGGCTCAACATCCCGACCGTCTTCTGCTCCGGCGGTCCTATGGAGGCAGGCGTCCTCGGCAACGCCAAGCTCGACCTCATCGACGCCATGATCAAGAGTGCCGACAAGACCCTCTCCGACGCCGAAGTAGCCGATGTCGAGAACCACGCTTGCCCAACGTGCGGCTCCTGCTCTGGCATGTTCACCGCCAATTCCATGAACTGCCTCACCGAGGCCATCGGTCTCTCACTCCCCGGCAACGGCACCATCGTCGCCACCCACGAGAAACGCAAGCAGCTCTTCGCCGATGCCGCTAAGCTCCTCGTAGACAACACCTTCAAGTACTACCGCGACGGCGACGACTCCGTCCTCCCGCGTAGCATCGCCACGCGCCAGGCCTTCCTCAACGCCATGACCCTCGACATCGCCATGGGCGGTTCGACCAACACCGTCCTCCACCTCCTCGCCGTAGCCTTCGAGGGCGGCGTCGACTTCAAAATGGCCGACATCGACAAGCTCAGCCGCCACGTGCCATGCATCTGCAAGGTCGCACCCAATACACAAAAGTATCATATTCAAGACGTTAACCGCGCGGGCGGCGTCGTCGGCATCATGGCCGAGCTCGCCAAGGGCGGTCTCGTCGACACTTCCCTCAAGCGCGTCGACGGACTCACCCTCAAGCAGGAAA
Organism: Bifidobacteriaceae bacterium; assembly: GCA_963607345.1. Taxonomy (GTDB): domain Bacteria; phylum Bacteroidota; class Bacteroidia; order Bacteroidales; family Marinilabiliaceae; genus W3P20-009. Next base: position 208,724 of record CAVDBL010000002.1, on the reverse strand, counting down.
TCGAGCAATACTCGATCCTCAGCCCCAAGGCATCCGTTAGCGCAAAGACGAAATATAAGGCCGCGCCCGCAGGCAAATACTGCATCCAGCTCGGTGCGCAAAACACATACTACGAGTCGTTCGACACCGACCGCGCCGAGGGCTGCATCCGCGACCTCGAGCACGCCTACACCAAGGACGGCGGCCTCGGAGTCCTCTTCGGCAACATCGCGCAAGACGGCTGCGTCATCAAGACAGCCGGCGTCGATGAGAAGATCTGGAAGTTCGCTGGCCCTGCCAAGGTGTTCGACTCTCAAGAGGCGGCTTGTGAAGGCATCCTTGGTGGCAAGATCAAGAGTGGCGACGTCGTCGTCATCACCTATGAGGGCCCCCGTGGCGGCCCAGGCATGCAAGAGATGCTCTACCCGACGTCTTATATCAAGAGCATGCACCTCGGCAAGGAGTGCGCGCTCATCACCGACGGCCGCTTCTCTGGCGGTACCTCCGGCCTCTCCATCGGACACATCTCTCCCGAGGCGGCTGCCGGCGGCAACATCGGTCTCGTCCGCGATGGCGACATCATCGAGATCGACATTCCCAACAGGACCATCAACGTGCGCCTCACCGACGAGGAACTCCAGGCACGCCGCGAAGAGGAGCTCAAGAGAGGCAAGAAAGCCTTCACCCCTCCAACCCGCCAACGCGAAGTCTCCAAAGCCCTCCGAGCCTACGCCGCAATGGTCAGCTCGGCCGACAAGGGCGCAGCGCGCGTAATCGACTAAGCCACACTGTCGCTCCCCACAAAAGAACAGAAGACCCCACCAACAACCCCAATACCAGATGGCTGAACAGCAGAAAACCGGGCAAAGCATGCCAGGCTCCGAAATACTGATACGCTCCCTCATGGCCGAGGGCGTCGATACCATCTTCGGATACCCCGGCGGCGCCATAATGCCCGTCTACGACACCCTCTACGACTTCCAAAACCAATTGCGCCACATCCTCGTGCGCCACGAGCAAGGCGCGGTCCACGCCGCGCAAGGCTATGCGCGAGTGAGCGGCAAGACGGGAGTCGTGTTCGTCACCTCTGGTCCTGGCGCCACAAACGCCATAACCGGCATCGCCGACGCCATGATGGACTCCACCCCCCTCGTCGTCATTAGCGGACAGGTCGGCGCATCTCTCCTCGGCTTCGACGCGTTCCAAGAGACCGACGTCCTCGGCATGACGCTCCCCATAACCAAGTGGAGCTACCAGATCCGTCGCCCCGAAGATGTCGCTTGGGCAGTCGCACGCGCCTTCTTCATCGCCCGCACGGGTCGCCCAGGCCCCGTCGTCCTCGACTTCGCCAAGAACGCCCAGGTCGGTCCCGCCAATTTTGACTACAAACCCGTCAACTTCATCCGTAGCTACGTTCCCACCCCCGACGTCTCTGACGAGAAGGTGCGCCAGGCGGCTCAGATCCTCAACCAGGCAAAACGCCCCATGGTCGTCTACGGACAGGGCATCATGCTCTCCCACGCCGAGAAAGAGCTTGCCGACTTCCTCGACAAGACCGGAACACCCGCTGCGTCCACGCTCCTCGGCCTCAGCGCACTCGACAGCAAGAACCCCCACTATAAAGGAATGGTCGGCATGCACGGCAACATCGGCCCCAATGTCAAGACCAACGAGTGCGACGTCCTCCTCGCCATCGGCATGCGCTTCGACGACCGCGTGACGGGTGTCGTCAGCACCTACGCCCGCCAGGCGCGCATCATCCACGTCGATATCGACCGCGCCGAGCTCAACAAGATCATCCCCGTCGAGGTAGGCATCGAGGGCGACGCACGTGAGGTCCTCACAAGGCTCACCGAAATCGTCAACCCTGCCAAGCACGACGAGTGGGAAGCCTCCTTCGACAAGTGCAACGCCGACGAGCGCAACCTCGTCAGCCGCCACGAGGTAGCCCCCGGGGCTGGCAACATCCGCATGGGCGAGGTCGTCGACGCCGTCAGCCGCATCGGTAAATCCGAACCCGTCATCGTCACCGACGTCGGTCAAAACCAGATGATCAGTGCCCGATACAGCACCTTCCGCCACTCGCGCAGCCTCCTCACATCTGGCGGTCTCGGCACCATGGGCTTCGGTCTCCCTGCCGCCGTCGGAGCCAAGGTCGCCGCCCCCGAGCGCAACGTCTGCGTATTCTGCGGCGACGGCGGTCTCCAGATGACAATCCAGGAGCTCGGCACCATCATGCAAGAGAACCTCGGTGTCAAAATCATTCTGCTCAACAACAACTGGCTCGGCAACGTCCGCCAGTGGCAACAGCTCTTCTTCGGCTCGCGCTACTCCTTCACCCGACTCGCCAACCCCGACTTCATGAACATCGCAGAGTCCTACGGCATCGCGCACCTCAAAGTCGAAAAACGTGAGGAGCTCGACAACGCTGTCTCACAAATGCTTGCCGACCCCGCGCAGCCCTTCATCCTCGAAGTCCATGTCGAAGAGCAAGACAACGTCTTCCCCATGATCCCGCCCGGCAAGGGCGTAACAGACATCATGCTCAACGCTAATGCCTGGTACGACTACGAACCCCTCGCCAAATAAGGCTATCGTCCAACATTTCAACCCCAACGACATGCCAGAGCAGAAAGAAAACACACTATACACGGTAACGGTCTACACAGAAAACCAGGTCGGCATCCTCAACCAGATTTCCATAATCTTCACCCGCCGCAACCTCAACATCTGGAGCCTCTCCGTATCATCCTCCGCCATCGAGGGCGTCCACAAGTTCACCATCGCCTGCCGCACCGACCTCAAGACCATCGAGACCGTCGTCCGACAGATCGAGAAGCGCATCGACGTCCTCAAGGCCTTCTACTACACCGATAACGAGATCATCTATCAGGAAGTAGCTCTCTACAAGGTGCAGACCGACAACATCCTCGAAAGCCCCGATTTCGAAGAGCTCGTCCGTCGCAACAACGCTCAGATACTCGAAATCAACCGCACCTACACCGTCCTCCAAAAGACGGGTCACTGCGACGAGACCCGACGCCTCTACGACGAGCTTGCGCCTTACGGAGTCCTCCAGTTCGTACGCTCCGGACGTGTCGCCATCACCAAGAGCACCGTCGAGCGCGTCTCCAGATTTATCGAGCTCCAGCAGATCCGCGCCGAGAAAGCACGCCTCGCTGAAGACTAAAAGCAAAACAACCGAATACAAACAACTTAAATATCATAAGCTAAACAAAATGGCAAAGATGAATTTTGGCGGCGTCATTGAGGAAGTCATGACCCGCGAAGAGTTCCCTCTCGAGAAAGCACGCGAGATCCTCAAAAATGAGACCATCGCCGTCATCGGTTACGGCGTCCAGGGCCCTGGTCAGTCTCTCAACCTCCGCGACAACGGCTTCAACGTCATCGTCGGCCAGCGTCAAGGCAAGACCTTCGACAAAGCCATTGCCGACGGCTGGAAGCCAGGCGAGACCCTCTTCTCCATCGAGGAGGCCGTCAAGAAAGGCACCGTCATCATGTGCCTCCTCTCCGACGCCGCCGTACTCTCCGTATGGCCCACCATCAAAGCCGCTCTCACCCCTGGCAAGACCCTCTACTTCTCCCACGGCTTCGCCATCACCTGGAACGACCGCACCAAGTGCGTTCCCCCCGCTGATGTCGACGTCATCATGGTAGCTCCTAAGGGCTCCGGCACCTCCCTCCGCAGCATGTTCCTCCAGGGCCGCGGCCTCAACTCATCCTACGCCGTCTACCAGGACGCCTCCGGCAAGGCCCTCGACAAGGCTCTCGCCCTCGGCATCGGCATCGGCTCCGGCTACCTCTTCGAGACCACCTTCCAGCGTGAGGCTACCTCTGACCTCACCGGCGAGCGCGGCTCCCTCATGGGCGCAATCCAGGGCCTCCTCCTCGCTCAGTACGAGGTTCTCCGCGAGAACGGTCACACCCCTTCCGAGGCCTTCAACGAGACCGTAGAGGAGCTCACCCAGAGCCTCATGCCTCTCTTCGCTGAGAAGGGCATGGACTGGATGTACGCAAACTGCTCCACCACCGCTCAGCGCGGCGCACTCGACTGGTACCCTCGCTTCCACGACGCCATCAAGCCCATCATGCAGTGGCTCTACATGAGCGTCAAGCTCGGCAACGAGGCTCAAATCTCCATGGACTCCAACTCTAAGCCCGACTACCGCGTCGGCCTCGAGGCTGAGCTCAAGGCTCTCCGCGAGAGCGAGATGTGGCAGACCGCCGTTACCGTCCGCAAGCTCCGTCCTGAGAACAACTAAGTCGCTCAGACAGACTAATCTGACACAATAAAAACGAGGCGCGGGGCAATGGCCGATAAGCCCAACCCGCAAGATGCGCCACATCCCCGCGCCTCTTATTCTTTCTCCCTCCCATCAAGCGCCACGTGCGACGACGCTCTCCCCACAATCTCGCGCCACCAACACAGAATAACTCCCCGACCAAGGGGAAAAACAACGCCCAAGGGCCATCCACTACAAGAATAAAACCGACGGCGAGGCGGCTCTCTTCTAAATCGCCCCACCACGAAAAACCGATATACCAACATGGACAACAGAGTCTATATCTTCGACACCACACTACGCGACGGCGAGCAGGTGCCTGGCTGCCAGCTCAATACGGTTGAGAAAATCCAGGTCGCCAAAGCACTCGAGGCCCTCGGCGTCGACGTCATCGAAGCCGGTTTCCCCATCTCAAGCCCGGGCGACTTCAATTCCGTCATCGAAATCTCCAAAGCCGTTACCTGGCCCACCATATGCGCCCTCACCCGCGCCGTCGAGAAAGACATCGACGTCGCCGCCGACGCTCTCCGCTTCGCCAAGCACAAACGCATCCATACAGGCATCGGAACATCCGACAGCCACATAAAATATAAGTTCAACTCCACACGCGAGGAGATCATCGAGCGCGCCGTCCGTGCCGTCCGCTACGCCCGTAAGTACGTCGACGATGTCGAGTTCTACGCCGAGGACGCCGGACGCACCGACAACGAGTACCTCGCCCGCGTCGTCGAAGCCGTCATCAAGGCTGGCGCAACCGTCGTCAACATCCCCGACACCACTGGCTACTGCCTCCCCCACGAGTATGGCGCCAAAATCAAATACCTCGTCGACCACGTCGACGGCATCGAGAACGCCATCATCTCAACCCACTGCCACAACGACCTCGGCATGGCCACCGCCAACACCATGGCCGGCGTCCTCAACGGCGCAAGGCAGACAGAGGTCACCATCAACGGCATCGGCGAGCGCGCTGGCAACACCGCGCTTGAGGAGATAGCCATGATCCTCAAATGCCACAAGGGCCTCGGCATCGACACCAACATCAACACCAAGCAGATCTACCCCATCAGCCGTATGGTGTCCAGCCTCATGAACATGCCCGTCCAGCCCAATAAGGCCATCGTCGGTCGCAACGCCTTCGCTCACTCCAGCGGCATCCATCAAGACGGCGTCCTCAAAAACCTCTCCACCTACGAGATCATGGACCCACACGACGTGGGCATCGACGACAACTCCATCGTCCTCACCGCACGCAGCGGTCGCGCCGCGCTCCGCCACCGCCTCTCCGAGCTCGGCGTCAAGATCGAGGGCGAGAAGCTCGACTCCACCTACGAGCAGTTCCTCAAACTCGCCGACAAGAAGAAAGAGGTCAACGATGACGACCTCCTCATGCTCGTCGGTGCCGATGTAGCTCAGGCCAACCACGTCAAGATCGACTTCATGCAAGTCACCAGCGGCGTCGGCGTACAGCCCATGGCAGCCATCGGTCTCGACATCGCTGGCGAGAAGTTCACAGCCTCCGCCATTGGCAACGGACCTGTCGACGCCGCACTCAACGCCCTCAAGAACATCATCCACAGGACGATGACCCTCAAGGAGCTCACCATCCAGAGCATCAGCAAGGGAAGCGACGACACCTGCAAAGTCCACGTCCAAGTCGAGCACGACGGCCACGTCTACTACGGTTTCGCCGCCAACACCGACATCGTATGCGCAACCGTCGAGGCCTACGTCGATTGCATCAACCGCTTCCACGGCAGCAAGAACTAAACGACAAAAAACAAAAAACCACCATAACGCCCCACAAAGACAATGAACACCCTCTTCGACAAAATATGGGACTCCCACGTCGTCCAGATCGTCCCCGACGGCCCAACGCAACTCTATATCGACCGCCTCTACTGCCATGAGGTCACCAGCCCTCAGGCTTTCGAGGGGATGCGCGCTCGCGGCATCAAGTGCTTCCGCCCAGAGAAGATCTTCTGCATGCCCGACCACAACACCCCGACCCACGATCAGGATAAGCAAATCGAGGATCCTGTCAGCCGCACGCAGGTAGACACTCTTGCCAAGAACTGCAAGGATTTCGGCCTCACCCACTTCGCCATGAATACCGACCACAACGGCATCATCCACGTCGTCGGTCCCGAGCGCGGCCTCTCCCTCCCTGGCATGACGCTCGTATGCGGCGATAGCCACACCTCAACCCACGGCGCTATGGGCGCAGTCGCCTTCGGCATCGGCACCTCCGAGGTCGAGATGGTCATGGCTTCACAGTGCATCCTCCAGCAAAAACCTAAGTCCATGCGCATCAGCGTCGAGGGCAAGCTCCAGAAAGGCGTGACAGCCAAGGATATAGCCCTCTACCTCATGAGCAAGCTCACCACCTCTGGCGCAACGGGCTACTTCGTCGAATATGCTGGCTCCGCTGTCCGCAACCTCTCCATGGAGGGTCGACTCACGCTCTGCAACCTCTCCATCGAGATGGGCGCGCGCGGTGGCTTCATCGCCCCCGACGAGACGACTTTCGAGTACATCAAGGGTCGCGAATACGCACCCAAGGGCGCCGAGTGGGATAAGGCCGTAGCCTACTGGAAGACTCTCAAGAGCGGCGACGATGCCGTCTTCGACAAGGAGCTGACCTACAAGGCCGAGGACATCCAGCCAATGATCACCTATGGCACCAACCCCGGCATGGGCATGGCCATCACCGACAACATCCCGACCATCGACTCCATCGACAAGGCCGGTCAGGCTTCCTTCCTCAAGTCCATGAACTACATGGGCTTCGAGCCCGGTCAAAACCTCATCGGCAAGAAGATCGACTACGTCTTCCTCGGCGCTTGCACCAACGGACGTATCGAAGATTTCCGCGCCTTCGCCTCCATCGCCAAGGGTCGCCATAAGGCCGACAACGTCACCGCATGGCTCGTCCCGGGCTCCTGGCTCGTCGACAAGCAGATCCGCGAGGAGGGTCTCGACAAGATCCTTGAGGAGGCCGGCTTCGCAATCCGCCAGCCGGGCTGCTCCGCTTGCCTCGCCATGAACGATGACAAGATCCCTGCCGGCAAATACTCCGTCTCGACCAGCAACCGCAACTTCGAGGGTCGCCAAGGCCCTGGCTCGCGAACCCTCCTCGCCAGCCCTCTCGTAGCTGCCGCAGCCGCCGTCACGGGCGTCATAACTGACCCTCGCACTCTCCTCTAATCCCCCCACGCTCACTCTAAAAGAGGCAACAAAACAACCATGAAACAGAAATTCAACATCATAGAGAGCACCTGCGTGCCTCTCCCCCTCGAAAACGTCGACACCGACCAGATCATCCCTGCGCGCTTCCTCAAGGCAACGACACGCGAGGAGAAATTCTTCGGCGAGAACCTCTTCCGCGACTGGCGTTACAACCCCGACGGCTCGCTCAACAAGAACTTCGTCCTCAACGATCCATCCTACTCGGGCGAGATCCTCGTCGCAGGCAAGAACTTCGGCTCCGGCTCCAGCCGCGAGCATGCCGCTTGGGCCATCGCCGGCTACGGCTTCCGCGCCGTCGTCTCCAGCTTCTTCGCTGACATCCACAAGAACAACGAGCTCAACAACTTCGTCCTCCCAGTCGTCGTCTCCGAGCCCTTCCTCGCCGAGCTCTTAGCCTCTATCAACGAGAACCATAAGACCGTCGTCAAGATCGACCTCCCAAACCAGACCATCACCAACGAGGCCACTGGCAAGAGCGAGAAGTTCGAGATCAACGGCTACAAGAAGCACTGCCTCATGAACGGCCTCGACGACATCGACTACCTCCTCACCAATAAGGACAAGACGGAAGGCTACGAAAGCCACGCCAACAAATACTAACAACACTCCACCTCCATCTCGATGCTCGAAATCCTTGATACCACACTCCGCGACGGCGAACAAACTGCCGGTGTCTCATTTAACCACGGAGAGAAACTCTCGATAGCTAAAATGCTCATCGAAGAGACTGGCGTCGACCGCATCGAGATAGCCTCCGCAAGGGTCTCCGCTGGAGAGCTCGAAGCCGCGACCGACATCTGCTCCTGGGCCCGCAAGAATGGCCATCTCGGCAAGATCGAGATCCTCGGCTTCGTCGACTTCGGTGTCTCCATCGACTGGATCGCCAAAGCAGGCGGCAAGGTGCTCAACCTCCTCGCCAAAGGCTCGCTCCGCCACGTCTCCGAGCAGCTCCACAAGCTACCCGAGGAGCATCTCGCCGACATCAAGGCCAACGTCGACCTCGCAACCCGCAAGGGCCTTCGCGTCAACGTCTACCTTGAGGACTGGAGCAACGGCATGCTCAACTCCGAAGACTACGTCTATTTCATGATAGACAACCTCCGCGACGAGCCCATCGAACGCTTCATGCTCCCCGACACCCTCGGTGTCCTCAGCCCCGACCAGACCCTCGACTTCTGCCGACGTGTCACCACGCGCTACCCGGGCATCAAGTTCGACTTCCACGCCCACAATGACTACGACATGGCTGTGGCCAACGTCATGGCGGCCGTCCAAGGCGGCGTCACGGGCGTCCACGTCACCGTCAACGGGCTCGGCGAGCGCGCCGGCAACGCACCCCTCGCAAGCGTCGTAGCCGTCATCAACGACATGCTCCGAATCCCCAACTCCATCAACGAGAAGAGGATGAACCACGTATGCCGAATGGTCGAGAGCCTCTCCGGAGTCCGCATCCCCGACAATAAGCCCATCGTCGGTGATTCCGTCTTCACGCAGACGGCCGGCGTCCATGCCGACGGCGACAATAAGGGCAACCTCTACTGCAACCCCCTCCTCCCCGAACGCTTCGGGCGCGTCCGACGCTACGCCCTCGGCAAACTCTCCGGCAAGGCCAACATCGTCAAGAACCTCCAGGAGCTTGGCATGAACCTCTCCTCCGAGCAGATCAAGCTCGTCACGCAACGCGTCATCGAGCTCGGCGACAAGAAAGAGAGCCTCTCTGCCGAAGACCTACCCTACATCGTAGCCGACGTCCTCCGCGGCGCACTCCCCTCCTCCGCCCGACAGACGCCCGACACCATCAAGATCGTCAACTACAGCCTCAACCTCACACGCGGGCTCAAACCCGTGGCCACCGTCCGCCTCTCCATCGACGAACAGGAGTATGAGGACACCAGCCGGGGCGACGGACAGTACGACGCCTTCATGAAGGCCCTCTGGAAAATCTACGACCGACTCGGACGTAACCACCCCCGACTCGTCGACTACAAAGTCTCCATCCCCCCAGGCGGCAAGACCGACGCCCTCGTCGAGACTGTCATCGTGTGGGATAACGACGGCACCGAGTTCCGTACCCGAGGCCTCGACGCCGACCAAACCGAAGCCGCCATCAAAGCCACCGTCAAGATGCTCAACATCATCGAGACAAGATAAAAAACAAATCGTAACAGCATAACCCAGATGAAATTCAACATCGCACTCCTCCCCGGCGACGGCATCGGCCCCGAGGTCGTAGATCAAGCCGTCAAGGCCGTCAACGCAGTATGCAAAAAATTCGGTCACGAAGCCTCCTTCACCAAAGGTCTCGTAGGCGCTTGCGCCATCGACGCCACAGGTGACCCATTCCCCGAGGAGACTTTCCAAACCTGCCTCAACAGCGACGCCGTCCTCTTCGGCGCTGTCGGCGACCCTCGCTACGACAACAACCCAACGGCCAAAGTCCGCCCCGAGAACGGTCTCCTCGCCATGCGCAAGAAGCTCGGTCTCTTCGCCAACCTCCGTCCTATGGAGACCTACAAGAGCCTCATCGACAAGAGCCCCCTCAAGCGCGAGCTCGTCGAGGGTGCCGAGTTCCTCTGCGTCCGTGAGCTCACCGGTGGCATGTACTTCGGCGAGAAGGGTCGTCGCGACAACGGCAACACCGCCTACGACACCAACATCTACAGCCGCAACGAGGTAGAGCGCATCCTCAAACTCGCTTTCGAGTACGCTCAACGCCGCCGCAAGCACCTCACCGTCGTCGACAAGGCCAACGTCCTCGAGTCTTCTCGCCTCTGGCGCGAGGTCGCTCAAGAGATGGCTCCCAAATATCCCGACGTGACCACCGACTACATGTTCGTCGACAACGCCGCCATGAAGATCGTCACCATGCCTAAGTTCTTCGACGTCCTCGTCACCGAGAACACCTTCGGCGACATCCTCACCGACGAGGCCTCCGTCATCGCAGGCTCCATGGGTCTCCTCGCTTCCGCAAGCATCGGCGAGCACACCTCTCTCTTCGAGCCCATCCACGGCTCCTACCCCCAGGCCGCTGGCAAGAACATCGCCAACCCTCTCGCCACCATTCTCTCCGCTGCCATGATGTTCGAATACGCTTTCGGTCTCATGGAGGAGGGCAAGGCCATCCGCGCAGCCGTCACCGCCAGCATCGAGCAAGGCTTCGTTACCGAGGATCTCGCCAATGGCGCCGACGCTCACTCCACCTCCGAGGTCGGTGACTGGGTCGCTGCCCACATCTAAGCTCCCCCTTTAGCAAGATCATCACTCTACGGCGCCCACTCTCCACATAACGAGAGCGGGCGCCGCTTCATCCATCTTCAACCCCATCCATGCCATCCGTCAATTCCATTCTCTTCGTATGCCTCGGCAATATATGCCGCTCACCGGCAGCCAACGGCGTAATGCTCAAAATGACAGCTGACGCAGGCCTTAAAATAGACATCGACTCCGCCGGCATCGGTTCTTGGCACGTCGGACAACTCCCAGACTCCCGCATGAGAGCCTGCGGCAAACGCTACGGCTACGATTTCAACCACCACGCCCGCCAAGTCCAAAAGTCCGACTTCGACAATTTTGACATCATCTTCGGCATGGATGCCCAAAACATTGCCGACCTCCGCCGACTCGCCCCGTCACCCGAGGCGGCTAAGAAGATTCGCCTCATGGCCGACTACCTCACCGACCACCAAGGCCAACGCTCCATCCCCGACCCCTACTATGGCGACGACGCCGATTTCGACTTCGCACTCGAACTCATCGAGGATGCCTCTCGCCAGATAATCAAACAATTACAAAAAGGCATATTATGAAAATCATTGAGCAAATGAAGTCGGGAGAGAAGTACCTTAGCAACGATCCCTACCTCGTCAACCTCCGTCTCCAAGTCCGCGACATCCTCCATGAGTTCAACAACCTCATGCCCTCCGACGTCGCTCGCCATGAGGAGATTATCCGCAACCTCTTCGGCACGGCAGGCCCCTTCTTCGACGTAACCATGCCTTTCCATTGCGACTACGGGTTCAACATCCACGTCGGCCACCACTTCTTCTCCAATTTCAACCTCACCATCCTCGACGAGGCCCCCGTCACCATCGGAAACAACGTCTTCATCGGACCCAATGTCGGCATCTACACCGCCTGCCACCCCCTCGACCCCGAAGAGCGCAACCAGTGCGTCGAGTGGTCGCGACCCGTCACCATCGGCGATAATGTCTGGATCGGCGGCGGCGTCACCATCTGCCCAGGCGCAACCATCGGCGAGGGCTCTGTCATCGGTGCCGGAAGCGTCGTCGTCAAAGACATCCCGCCCCACACCGTCGCCGTCGGAAACCCCGCCCGACCCGTCAAATCCCTTGAAAAGTAAAACTCCCTCTTTTCAACATTTTTTTGCAAATCCCGACAAAATCACTACCTTTGCCTTACAATTAATATTCGTCAAGAGAGGCGACGACAACGCCGCCGATCAAACAAAACAGAGAAGACAACAAACCCTACACAACATACACGACGAGGATCCTGAGGCGCAACCTACAGGATTCTCTTCTTTTATTCACCCCACGAAAGTTTAACTATTAACCGAGCAGACAAACTATGTCAAACATAAACTACGTCACCGAAGCTGGACTCAAGAAGATGAAAGACGAGCTCGCCCAGCTCGAAAGCGTCGAACGCCCTAAGGTCATCGCGGCAATCTCCGAAGCACGCGACAAAGGAGACCTCTCCGAGAACGCCGAATACGACGCCGCTAAAGAGGCGCAGGCTCATCTCGAGTCCAAAATAATGAAGATCAAATCCACCATAGCCAACAGCCGAGTAATTGACGTCTCCAAGCTCGACAACAACTCCGTCCAGCTCCTCAGCCGCGTCACCATCCTCAACACCAAGACCAAGGCCAAGATGACATACACCATCGTCCCCGAGACCGAAGGCTCCGACCTCAAGGCTGGCAAGATCTCCCTCACGACACCCATCGCCAAAGGCCTCATCGGCAAGAAGGTGGGCGACAAGGCTGAAATCAAGGTCCCCGCTGGCCTCATGACCTTCGAGATCCTCGAGATAGCCCTCTCCGTCGAATAGTCAACTCTCAAAACACAATATGGCTACAATCTTCTCCAAGATCATCAACGGCGAGATCCCTTCCTACAAGATCGCCGAGGACGACCAGAACTACGCCTTCCTCGACATCAACCCTCTCGCCAAGGGACACACCCTCTGCGTCCCTAAAATCGAGACCGACTATCTCTTCGACCTCGACCCCGAAAGGCTCGCAAGCCTCACCAAGTTCGCACAGCGTGTCGCCAAGGCACAGAAAGAAGCCCTCGGCTGCAAACGCGTCGGCGTCGCCGTCCTCGGTTTCGACGTCCCCCACGCCCACATCCACCTCGTCCCGATGGACAGCGAGGCGACACTCAACTTCAAGAACGAGAGAGTACACCTCACCGAGGAGCAATTCCGCGAGGTAGCACAGCTAATAGCCTCCAAATTAGCCTGATAACAGGCTGAAGGCTCTAAGCCCAAACGCTCAAGCCCCGCTACCATCCACAGGTGCGGGGCTTTTTCTCTGCCGCGAAATTTTCATACCTTTGCCATGACCCGCACCCTCGGGCCGCAGCCCACATTAAATAAATCATGACCGACCAGGACCCACAAACGACGCAGAACACAGCCGCCGCCTACGGCGAAGACAGCATCAAAACTCTCGAGTGGCAAGAGCATATCCGACGACGACCCGGTATGTACATCGGCAAACTCGGCGACGGCACGCAAGCCGACGACGGCATCTACGTCCTCATAAAGGAGGTCATCGACAACTCCATCGACGAATTTATGATGGGCTTCGGCAAGAGGATCGACGTCTCCCTCACTCCCGACGGAACGGTAACCATCCGCGACTACGGACGCGGCATACCCCTCGGCTCCGTCGTCGACGTGGCTTCCAAGATGAACACCGGCGGCAAGTACGATAACGCCGCTTTCCAAAAATCCATCGGTCTCAACGGCGTCGGCATCAAGGCCGTCAACGCCCTCTCCACCTCTTTCTCCGTCACCGCCTTCCGCGACGGGCAGATGAAGAACGCCAACTTCTCGCGCGGCAAGCTCACCTCCCAAGAAGACATCCAGCCGACAACCGAGAAAAACGGCACCCTCGTCTCCTTCACCCCCGATGCCGAGATCTTCGAGAATTTCGCCTTCCGCGAGGAGTTCATAACGCAGATGCTCAAGAACTACTCCTACCTCAACAAAGGGCTCATCCTCACCCTCAACGGAGAAAAGTTCCAAAGCCAAAACGGCGTCGTAGACCTCCTCTCGGACAATATGACCGACGAGCCCCTCTACCCCATAATCCATCTCGAGACCTCCGACCTCGAAATCGCCATGACCCACTGCGACCACTATGGCGAGGAGTACTACTCCTTCGTCAATGGTCAGCACACCACGCAAGGCGGTACCCACCTCCAAGCCTTCAAAGAGGCCGTCGTCAAGACCCTCCGCGACTACTATGGCAAGAACTACGACGTGGCGGACATACGCTCCGGTCTCACGGCCGTCGTCTCCATCCGAATCCAAGAGCCAGTCTTCGAGAGCCAGACAAAGACGAAGCTCGGCAGCAAAGACATGAGCCCCGACGGCGGCGTCTCCATCCGAGGCTACGTCAGCGACTTCCTCTCCGAGCACCTCGACAACTACCTCCGCCGTAATCTCGAGACCGCCGACATCATCAACCGCAAGATCGTCGACAGCGAGAAGGAGCGTAAAGCCATCTCGGGCGTCCAAAAAGAGGCTCGCGAGAAGGCCAAGAAAGCCAACCTCCACAACCGCAAGCTCCGCGACTGCACCATCCACCTCACCGACGCCACCAACGAGCGACGCGAGGAGACCGCCATCTTCATCACCGAGGGCGACTCCGCCTCTGGCTCCATAACCAAGAGCCGTGACGCCAAGACCCAAGCCGTCTTCAGCCTCCGAGGCAAACCTCTCAACACTTTCGGTCTCCGTCGCGACACCATATACAAGAACGAGGAGTTCTTCCTCCTCCAAAGCGCGCTCAACATCGAGGACGGCATCGACGGACTCCGTTACAATAAGGTCATCATCGCCACCGATGCCGATGTCGACGGAATGCACATCCGCCTTCTCATGATAACCTTCTTCCTCCAGTTCTTCCCCGAGGTTATCAAAAACGGGCACCTCTTCATCCTCCAGACTCCCCTCTTCCGTGTCCGAAACAAGAAGAAAACCCTCTACTGCTACTCAGAGGAGGAGCGCGACAAGGCTGCCGCCCAGCTCGGCGCGCAACGTGAGATCACCCGATTCAAAGGTCTCGGTGAGATCAACTGGCAAGAGTTCAAGGAGTTCATCGGCCCCGGCATCCGTCTCGACACCGTGACCCTCAAAAACTCCGACGCCGTCCACGACCTCCTCGAGTTCTACATGGGCAAAAACACCTCCTCCCGACAAAACTTCATCATCGACAACCTCGTCATCGAAGAAGACCTCGTCGACAAAGACCTCCTCGTCCTCCAAGGACAAGAGGAAGATTAACACCACACCCCAAACACATTATAACACAACATCCCAATGTCCGACGACAACTCCACATACAACGACGACGACCAACTCGACAACAGCGAAGCCCTAACACCCGAGGACGCTGGCAACGCACCCGCATGGGACTCCGACGCCATCCGCAAGAGCCACCTCCATGGCATGTACCGCCTCTGGTTCCTCGACTACGCCAGCTACGTAATCCTCGAACGTGCGGTTCCACATATCGACGACGGCCTCAAACCCGTGCAGCGACGCATCCTCCACACCATGAGCCGCATGGAGGACGGCAGGTACAATAAAGTAGCCAACATCGTCGGTGCCACAATGGCGTTCCACCCCCACGGCGACGCCTCCATTGGCGACGCTCTCGTCCAGCTCGGCCAGAAAGACCTCCTTATCGATACCCAAGGTAACTGGGGCAACATCATAACAGGCGATGGCGCCGCTGCGCCTCGTTACATCGAGGCTCGTCTCACCAAGTTCGCCCTCGATGTCGTCTTCAACCCCAAGACCACCATCTGGAAGGAGAGCTACGACGGTCGCAATGAGGAGCCCGTGACGCTCCCCGTGCGCTTCCCGCTCCTCCTCGCCCAAGGTGTCGAGGGCATCGCCGTAGGTCTCGCCTCCAAGATCCTCCCTCACAACTTCGTCGAGCTTATCGATGCCTCCATCGCCTACCTTGAGGGCAAGCCCTTCACCCTCTACCCCGATTTCCCAACGGGCGGCAGCATCGATGTCTCGCGCTACAACGACGGTCTCCGTGGCGGCGTCGTCCGCATCCGTGCCAAGATCGAGAAGCGCGACGCCAAGACCCTTGCCATAACCGAGATCCCATTCTCCAAGACCACATCCTCCGTCATAGAGTCCATCCTCAAGGTCAACGACAAGAAGATCAAGATCAAGAAGATCGATGACAATACCGCCGCCAACGCCGAGATCCTCATCCACCTCCCCGCCGGCGCCTCGCCCGATAAGACCATCGACGCCCTCTACGCCTTCACCGACTGCGAGCTCTCCATCTCCCCTAACGCCTGCGTCATCATGGATCGGAAGCCTCACTTCCTCGGCGTCTCCGACATCCTCCGACACAGCACCGACCGCACCGTCGCACTCCTCACCCAGGAGCTCCAGATACACCTCAACGAGCTCGCCCAACAGTGGCACCTCCTCTCTCTCGACAAGATCTTCATCGAGCAGCGCATCTATAAGGATGCAGAGTTCGAGCAAGCAGCCTCCACCGACGAGGCATGCCTCCACATCGACGCACGCCTCCAAGCATACTTCAAGGCCAACGACATAAAGCTCATGCGAGAGGTCACACGCGAGGACATTCTCCACCTCCTCGACATCAAGATGGCACGCATCCTCAAGTTCAATTCCGAGGCCGCCGACCTCAAGCTCGAAGCCCTCGCCAACGAAATGGCGCAGACGCGAGACAATCTCGAGCACATCGTCGACTTCACCATCGCCTACTTCCGACGCCTCAAAAAACAATACGGCGCAGGGCACAAACGCCTCACCGAGATCCGCTCCTTCGACAATATCGAGGCTACTAAGGTCGTCGAGAGAAACAAAAAGCTCTACATCAATAAGGAGGACGGCTTCATGGGCTATGGTCTCAAGAAGGGTGACTACGTGGCCGACTGCTCCGACCTCGACGATGTCATAATCTTCTACACCGACGGTCGCTACGTCGTCAAGAAGGTCGACGAGAAGGTCGATGTCGGCACAGGCGTCATGTATCTCGCCGTCTTCAAGAAAAACGATACCCGCACCGTCTACAATGCCGTCTATACCGATGGCGAGACCGGCATCACCTACGCCAAACGCTTCAATGTCACTGGCATAACCCGCGACCGCGAGTATGAGACAACGACAGGTGCCAAGGGCTCCAAGCTCCGCTACTTCAGCGCAAACGCCAATGGTGAGGCCGAGGTCGTCAAGGTGCTCCTCCGCCCTCGCGCCAAGCTACGCAACGTCGTCCTCGATTTCGATTTCGCCACCCTGACTGTCAAAGGCCGTGCCTCGCGCGGCAATGTCGTCACCAAGAACGAGATCCACAAGGTCGTCCTCAAACGTCGCGGCGAGAGCACCCTCGGCGGCAGGCAGATATGGTTTGAGCCAGAGACCCTCCGCCTCAATCCCGATGGACGCGGCACACTCCTCGGCGAGTTCGGTCCCGATGACAAGATCCTCATCATGACGAAAGCCGGCGACGCTCTCACCGTGGGTACTGGCTTCGAGCAACATTTCGATGACAATATCCTCCGCATCGAGAAGTTCGACCCACATAAGATATGGACGGCCGTCTACTTCGATGCCGAGACCAACCTCCACTATATCAAACGCTTCAAGGTGACCCTCTCCGCCAAGCCCGTCAATTTCATTGGCGAGAACCCCAAGAGCAAGCTCGTCGCCCTCTCCGATGAAGACCACCCCCTCTTCTCCGTCACCTACGGCGGCGATGACAAGTGGCGACCCGCAGAGCAGATCGACGCCTTCGAGTTCATCGGCGAGAAGGGCATCAAGGCCAAGGGCAAGCAACTCGCCAAATGGCAGGTCGGCAAGATCAAGGAGCTCGAGCCCCTCATCCCCACCGTCCGCAACGTCCAGCCCGACGACGACGCCACAGATGCCGATGTCGCCACCGACGACTCCCAGTCCGACGCCGACGACCAACCAACCCTCTTCTAAAAACTCCCTACTTCTATCTTTCCCCAGCCCACTCAATCGCGAGAGGGCTGGGGTTTGCGTATCATGCCAAATCCCCATCGCCAAGCATTCGTCGTCCTCGACAAAATCGACAAGGTCATAAAAGAGGGCTATGATGGTACAGCAAACGATGAATGGTAGATATTTAAATCATTCCCCATTGCGCAAATAAACATCGCCCCATTTAGCGACACCTTGCTAAATGGGGCGACTTTTTTGAGGAGAGTCTGCAACCTCATTTCCTCATCATTTTTTTCATATCCTTACACTCTTGCTTTTCCCCGCCCTTTATACTACATTCGCGAACGTTTTGTAACTAAAAGACATAGAGTAATCTAAATAGTATGGCAACTACTGCAGACTTCCGCAATGGCATGTGCATAGAGTACAACGACCAGCTCTACTACATCGTCAAGTTCCTCCACGTCAAGCCTGGCAAGGGTCCGGCTTTCGTCCGCACCACCCTCAAGAACGTCAAGACTGGCAAAGTAATCGACAACACCTTCAACTCCGGCGTCAAAATCACCGAGGCGCGCGTCGAGCATCGCCAATACCAGTTCACCTACAAGGACAACCAGGGCTACCACCTCATGAACTCCGAGACCTACGAGGAGATCGTCATGGACGAGGCCCAAATCCCTAACGCCGACCTCATGAAGGAAGGCGAGAGCATCGAGGTCGTCGTTCACGCTGAGACCGAGACCGTCCTCACCGCCGAGCTCCCTCCTTTCATGACCTTCGAGATCACCTACACCGAGCCTGGCGTCCGCGGCGACACCTCCTCCACCACCTCCCTCAAGCCCGCTACCATCGAGACTGGCGCCACCATCATGGTCCCCCTCTTCGTCAACCAGGGCGACAAGATCAAGGTAGACACTCGCGACCGCTCCTACGTCGAGCGCGTCAAGTAATATTGTCCTGACACCACCAGCCCCGCGCTGGACCTGTCCCGCTCGCCGGGACGCCAAGGCTGTCTAAACACAACAGACTGGCCGCGGGCGCTTATCCTTGCGCTCCGCGGCCTTTCTGCTTTCACCATGGCATCGCCAAGCCCCCCTTAATCAAACTCCCATGGCAAGAGAGAAAAACGTCGTCCGACTCTATAAAGAGAAGATGAACCTGCTCCTCGAAGTCGCCCAAACCGTCAACGAGGACAGCTCAGTCGAAGACCTTATGGCCGAATTCGAGTCCCTCCTCAAAAACGAACTCGGGGTCGGACGCATTCTCGTCTTCACCCTCGATGCCAACCACTGGCGATGCATCCTTCAGTCTAACGTCTCCGACCAGCAGTGCCTCTCCATAAACCCTGCCACCGACTTCAAGGACATCGACGGCGTCACAAGCCTCGCCCTCCAAGAAGACCCCCATTTCAACGGCTTCGACGCCATTATCCCACTCCACCACAACCATAAGCTCATGGGCTACGTCCTCGTCGGCGATACCGAGGAGGCCGACGGCATTAGCCCCACCATCCGACACCTCAAGTTCATACAGATCCTGGCCAACATCATTATCGTCTTCATCGAGAACAAAAAGATGCAAGCCAGGCTCATCAGGCAAGAAGGCCTCCGCCAAGAGCTCGCCCTCGCGTCACGAATACAGTCGGGCCTCATCCCAACCAACGAGCAAATCATACAAACCGCGCACGTCCGAGCCCGATCCTACTACCACCCCCACGACCAGGTCGGCGGCGACTACTTCGACGTCCTGCGGCTCGACAAGCACAACGTCGGATTCTGCATCGCCGATGTCTCCGGCAAAGGCATCGCCGCCGCGCTTCTCATGTCCAACTTCCAGTCCATGATCCGCTCCCTCTTCACCGCCAACGTCAACCTCCGAGCCCTTGTCGAGGATCTCAACAGGCGCGTCTGCCAAAACACAAGCGGTGAGAAGTTCATAACATGCTTCATCGGACGATACAATAACATCACTGGTCGACTCTCCTACATCAACGCCGGCCATCTGCCCCCCCTCGTCAACCACCAAGCTCAACTTACCGAACTATCCGCAGGCTCCATAGGCCTCGGAATGCTCGACGAGATGCCAGGTGTCGAGGTCGGACGTGTCAAGCTCTCCAAGGGCGACATCATCGTCGCCTACACCGACGGTCTCGTCGAGGTCGACAATGGCGACTCCGTCATCAGCAACCAGGCCAAGGTCTCGTCCATCGTCCAGTCCGCCACCAATCTCGACGACGCCATGTCACGTCTCCAGCAGCTCGCCGAGCAAACACGAGCCGACGGCAAATCTTTTGACGATACCTCCGTCCTCGCCCTCGAAGTCACACGCTCCCCGCTTCTCCCTCTCTGATTTTTTTGCTATATTTGTTATTGCATTTTTATTCCCAAACACCCCTAACCGACAATGGCTTTCTCTGTCAAACCATACATCCCTAACACCATCACGTCGATGAACCTCCTGTGCGGTGTCATCGCGACGCTCTGCGCCTTCGAGGGTCTCTTCCAAGCTGCCGCGCTCTTCATCATCGGCGGCGCCATATTCGACTTCTTCGACGGTTTCGCCGCACGCGCGCTCGGTGTTAGCGGCCCGATGGGCAAGGAGCTCGACTCCCTCGCTGACAACATCTCTTTCGGTCTCGCTCCGGCCGCCATCTACTCCACCTACATGCGCTGGCTCGTCACGGGCAACCTCTCCACCCCAATCCTCGACATGGAGGGCTGGCAAGTGATCCTCGTCGTCCTCCCTCTCGTCCTCGCTGTCTTCGCGGGTCTCCGCCTCGCCAAGTTCAATATCGACACCCGACAGACCGAGAGCTTCCTCGGCCTCACCACGACGGCCACGGGTCTCTTCACTGCCTCACTCTTCTGGATGTTCCCCGCCAATGAAGATCTCTTTGCGCAGCTCCTCACGCCTATCGCGACTATCATCCTCGTCGCCATCTTCTGCGCCCTCCTCGTCAGCGAGATCCCTATGTTCTCCCTCAAGGTCAAGCACTTCACGTGGGCTGGCAACGAGCTCCGCGTCATCCTTCTCCTCGTCGGTCTCGTAAGCATCATCTTCATGGGGCTCGGTGGCATCAGCGTGACGATACTCCTCTACACACTCTTCTCCATCGCCCGAGCCGTCGTCGCTCATAAGTCCAAGTAAACGACCCAATCCTCTATGGCCATGACGGTATCGCTAAAACGAATCATTTGGACAGCCGCCGCAATGGCGCTCGTCCTCATCGTGGCTGCCGCTGCCGTATGGATTGGTCTCAATAAGGCCTACAAAGCCCCATCCCCCATGCGCTGCCTCACGTCCGATGCCGCCATGGTGATCCGTCTCGGCGATCGCGACATCCTCTCATCACGCCTCGATTCCTCTGCCTACGCCGCCGAGCTTCGCGACCTCCTCGGTGGCGACGATGCCGTCAATCTCGCCCTGCGCGTCGATACCCTCTTCGGACCCGATGTCATAGGCGACCCCGTCCTTGCGCGCCGCGACCTCTACGTCTCTTTCTCCCTCCGTCCCGATGGCTCAGTCTCCAAGCTCGCAGCCGCATTCCCTCTCGGCAACAGAATGGAATGGCATCACGCCATGAGCGCGCTCCGTGCCAAGCAAGGTGTCTCCGTTGCCGATACCGCCATCCATGGCCATGGTCTCTTCATCCTCCGACAGGCGCAAGACTCCATACCTCTCTTCCTCGCCGCAGGCGGTGGTTGCCTCTTCGCATCCTCCACGCCCGACCTTCTCCTCTCTTTCGGCAAGGACAGTCTCACGACACTCCGCGACGACCAGTCGTTCTCCACAATCGAGCGTACCGTCACGGCCGATGCCCCGGCATCCATTTTCATCAATGGTCGTCTCTTCCGTCGCCTCGCCGCTCAGGCTCCAACCCTCAACGGACGTTTCGCTCAGGCTCTCCGCACTGTCGCCCATAGTGCCGACTGGCTCGCTCTCGACCTCTCCCTCTCTTCCGACGCTCTCGCAGCCGATGGCTTCGTCGTCGCCCCACATCCATCCCTCGATATCCTCTCCGCCCGCGAGGCTTCCGAGAGCATCAATATCGCCCGCCGAATCCCGCGCGGTGTCCAGTCCATCGACCGTGTGGCACCCGGTCTCCGCGGTCTCTCTTCCGCAGCCTTCTCCTCTTTCCTCAATTCCGATACCTCTGGCGCCGCCTACCGCAACGCCCAAAGCGACATATTCCGACAGTCGGGCACCGATGTCGAGGCCATGCTCTCACAAGTCTTCTCCGCCGAGCTCGCCCTCTGCCAATACGATGCCGCACATCCTGCCGAGTCCTCTTTCCTTGTCGTAGATACCCGTGGCGGTACAATGGCGCAAGCCACTCTCGCCCAAGCCCTTACCGCCATCCATGGCGGAGCTTCGCCAATCATAATAGGCGAGATAGCACCAGGCTCCAGTGCCGTGCCCGATGGCGTCGTCGCCCGACGTGCCGATGCCCAGCAGGTAAGCAATGTCTCCATCCCTGTCTATGCAGGCTTCTCCGCCTCCGACAATCTCTTCTTCCTCCCCGACATCTTCCGCACGCCCAATCTCCCCTCGCGCCTCTTCTTCCGCTATGAGGACGCCATCGTCTTCGCCAACGATATGTCAGTCCTCCGTCGCGTCCTTGCCGACTATGCCGTCGGCAACACTCTCGAAGCCGACCCCTCCTACGTCTCCATCCGCCAACGTTTCGGCAGCGAGAATGCGCGTTTCCGAATGGATCGACAACCATCACAACCCACATTCGCCAACATCTCATCCCAACTCACCATCGCTGGCCGCCTCCCCTACGTCAGCGTCGTAGCCCTCCCAAATAAGGACGATATCCACGCCGCCGCGCACCACCCCTCGTGGCAGACCCGTCTCGACACAACCGTCGTCGGGCAGATTTGGGGTGTCACCAACCACTATACCCACCTCACCGAGTGCCTTGCACAAGATGCCAACGGCAAGGTCTGCCTCATAGGTGCCGATGGAATGCTCCTCTGGAAACGCGCCATCGACGGCAAGATCGTTGGACCCGTCTCACAAATCGACTTCTACGCCAACGGCAAACTCCAATATCTCTTCGCAACCTCACAATCCCTCTACGTCATCGACCGTCTCGGCAATGATGTCGGCACTTTCCCCGTCCGCCTCCCGTCGCCTGCCGTCTCCGGCGCAAGCGCAGCCTCCTATACCGACGGTAGCCCAATACGCCTCTTCGTCGGATGCCAAGGCGGCCCCGCCCTCTATGGTCCCGATGGTCGTACGGTCGATGGTTGGCAACCCGTCAAGACCGAGGCGCAAATCGCCGATGTCGTCAGGCACTTCACCTGTGACGGCAAGGACTACATCGTCTTCAACGACCAATATGCCTACTACTTCGTCGACCGTCGAGGCGCAAAACGACTCACCACCCAACCCCTCGCCCCGGGCAAACGCTCTCAGATGACTGTCAGCAAGGATGCCTCCTATTTCGTCACCTCCACGACAAATGGCTCAGTAGTCAAAATATCCTCCCCCGACGGCAGCCTCTCCTCCCTCAAACTCGACAGCATCGACGGCAGCCATATCGCCCTACCGCTCTCCGACGGCAACTATGCCGTGGCTGGTACACGTCGTGCCGCCATCGTCGATCTCTCTTCCGCTCAACCCAAGGCTCTGCACCTGTGGACGACGGGGCTTCAAAGCCTCAGAGACATGGTCGTGTCCGATGGGGTCATAGCTCTCTACGACGATGCCGCCGCACAAGCCCGCGTCTTCTCCTCCTCCACAGGCAAGGAGCTCGACGCCTCGCCCGTCCCGACTGCTGGTCCCATAGCCCTCGGCGTAGGAACCGACGGGCCCGTAATCTTCACCATAACGCCCAATGGCGAGATCGCACAGACAAAACTAAAGTAACACACTCTCCAGCCCGCGCCTCGACAAAAGAACAGTAATGACAGACAAGAGCGAACTCATCCTCATAAACCTTCAAGGCACCGACCGCCCTGGCCTCACAACACAAATAGCACGAGTACTCGCCGAACACGATGTCGAAATCCTCGATATCGGTCAGTCCGTCATCCACAACGACCTAAGCCTCGGGCTCCTCATCCGCATAAACGATAAGGCCGAAGACTCCTCCTCCATCCTCAAAGATCTTCTCTTTACCGCCTACAACATAGGGCTCAACATCAAGTTCAGCCCCATCCCACATGCCGACTACGAGACCTGGGTCGCGCAGCAGGGCAAGGCGCGCAACATCATAACACTCATCGCCCGACGCCTCGACGGAAGGCACATAGCCGAGGTCACGCGCATCATCAAGGAGCAAGAACTCAATATCGATAAGATCGCCCGCCTGACGGGTCGACGCTCCCTTGAGAACGATGCCGCCAACGACATGAGCGTCGTCGAGTTCTCCGTCCGCGGTACTCCCATCGACGAGAATAAGCTCAAGATGGATTTCATCGAGATATCCAAGGAGTGCGAGGTCGACATCGCCTTCCAAGCCGACAATATCTTCCGTCGCAACCGCCGCCTCGTCTGTCTCGATATGGATTCCACAATCATCCAGACCGAGGTCATCGACGAACTGGCACGCAAAGCCGGTGTCTACGATCAAGTAGCCGCCATTACGGCCTCCGCCATGCGAGGCGAGATCGATTTCAAGCAAAGTTTCGAGAGACGAATCGCACTCCTCAAAGGTCTCGACGTCGCCGTCATGAAGGAGATTGCTGAGAACCTCCCTCTCACCGATGGTGCCGAGCGTCTCTTCAAGACTCTCAAGCGCAGCGGTTACAAGACCGCAATCCTCTCCGGCGGTTTCACCTATTTCGGCAACTACCTGAAGCAGAAACTCGACATCGACTACGTCTTCGCCAACCAACTTGAAGTCAAGGACGGCAAGCTCACTGGCCGCCACGTGGGCGACATCGTCGATGGTGCCAAGAAAGCCGAGCTCCTCCGCCTCCTCGCCTTTAAGGAGGATATCCACCTCGAACAGTGCATCGCCGTAGGCGACGGTGCCAATGATCTGCCAATGATCCAAGAGGCCGGTCTCGGCATCGCTTTCCACGCCAAGCCTAAGGTCAAGGCCACTGCCCAACACGCCATCTCGCTCAATGGACTCGACACCATCCTCTACCTCATAGGTTTCCACGAACGCGAGATTTACGGCTGATACGAGGAACTTTGCCCCCCTCCTCTGCGTACAAGCGGATAGTCATAATTCCACAAACACGCCAACCATCCTCCACATCATGAAACTCGCTTCCCTCCGCTTCGCCGCCATAGCCGCATTCGTCTGCGCGCTCCTCAACCCCACAACCGCCTCCGCCTCCGATACCGAGGTCGACGGCATATACTACGATTTCGACGCGTCGTCGTCAACAGCAACCGTCACCTACAAAGGCAAATGCCAATGCTCGGGCGACGCCTACAAGGGCTGCGTCACAATCCCCTCTTCCGTAACCTACGACGCCCATACCTACAAGGTCACAGCCATCGGGCCCCACGCCTTCTCCTCCAGCCGCGACCTCACTTCCGTCGTGATCCCAACCTCTGTCGAGGAGATCGGTGTCAGTGCTTTCATCGGATGCTACAATCTCGAGAGCGTCTCGTTCTCCAATCCCTCCAACCTCCGTTCCATCGGTCGCCACGCCTTCCTCGCTTGCAAGAAGCTCTCCTCCATCGAGATTCCCTCCAAGGTCAACTACATAGGCAACTACGCTTTCCAGCTCTGCGAGAGTCTCAATTCCGTAACATATATTGAGCCATCCAGCCTCACCACCATCGAGGATTATGTCTTCTGCCGAACTGGGCTTAGCAATGTCGCAATCCCTCAGAGCGTCACGACGATCAGTGCCGTGGCTTTCTGCCAAAATCCCAATATGACCGAGGTCTTCATTCCCGCCAATGTCTCCGTCATAAGCCCACAAAACCCCTTCGCCTACAATACCCAGGTCACGCGCATCGTCGTCGACCCCTCCAATAAGGTCTACGACAGTCGCAACGACTGCAACGCCATTATCGAGTCCGCCACCAACACCCTCACCTCAGGCTCCAAGGTCACGACCATCCCCGCCTCTGTAACCTCCATCGGTCGCAGCGCGTTCAACCACGTCACCGACCTCACCGATGCCGCCCTCCCCGCCACAATCCGCACCATCGGCAAATACGCCTACCTCGGCTGCGCCTCCCTCCGCTCGTTCTACTTCCCCTCGACAATGATCTCCATGGCCGACAGCGTCTTCCAACGCGTCACTGCCCTCGACTCCATAACCACCATGGTTCAACGTCCCTTCGCCATCGACGAGTCCGACTTCATGCCCTCTGTCTACGAGACCGCTACGCTCTACGTCCCCGCAGGCACCGCGCCTCTCTACCGCGCCGCCCCCGTATGGTCTAAGTTCCGCAACATCGTCGAGATGGATCGTTTCGTCGTCAATGGCGTATCTTATAAGGTCAAGGACGACGGCACTGCCGAAGTCACGGCTCCTCAAGAGGGTGTCGACTATGAAGGCACCATCAAGATCCCTGCTACCGTGACCTCCGGCACTCGCACCTACAACGTATCTGGCGCGACAGCCGACGCCCTCACGCCAGCCGCTGGCAAGACCATCCGCCCAATATGGACCAACACAGCCGAGCGTAACAACAACGTCAATGTCTACGGCACGCGTGGGCATATCCGCATCGAGGGTGCCGAGGGCGAGGCGCAGGTCTACAACTCCGTGGGCGTCATTGTAACCACCACTCGCCGACGCTCCATCCCCATCGAGCAAGGCGTCTACATCGTCACAGTCGACGGAACCACAACCAAAGTGGCTGTCGACTAACGACCGCAAGCAAACCTTACTTTTAGAACACAACCATCAGATGACGGAGCCGACCGCAATGGCAGGCTCCGTCATCTTCTTCTCCCCATCCCACATACGCCAAATCTTCATTCACTCCGCCATAAAAAGCACTATCTTTGCGCTTGGTTTTAACCCCCGTTTTTCTATCCACCCCACATAATGTACGAGCTGCTCGATAAGATTGACACGCCAGCCGACCTGAAGAACCTCAGCGTCGACCAGCTGCCCCAGGTGTGCAACGAGCTCCGCCACTTCATCATTGAGCAGATGAGCCATGCCCCAGGCCACTTCGCAGCTTCCCTCGGAGTCGTCGAGCTGACCGTCGCCATACATTATGTCTTCGACACGCCCTACGACAAACTCGTTTGGGATGTCGGGCACCAAGCCTACGGCCACAAGATTCTTACCGGGCGACGCGACGCCTTCCATACCAACCGCAAGCTCGGTGGCATCAGCGGTTTCCCTAATATCTTCGAGAGCGAGTATGACGCTTTCGGCGTAGGTCACTCCTCAACATCCATATCCGCCGCCCTCGGCATGGCCATCGCCGCACGACTCAGCGGTGAGAAAAACCGCCACGTCGTAGCCGTCATTGGCGACGGCGCCCTCACGGGCGGCGAAGCCTTCGAGGCTCTCAACAACATGGCCTCCGCAAGCCCCGACATGCTTGTCATCCTCAATGACAACAACATGGCCATCGACAAGGTGACGGGCGGCATGAGCCAATACCTCCTCGACATCTCGACTTCGGGCTTCTACAATAGGCTGCGCAACAAGCTCTCGCAGTATCTCGACCGCAAGAACGATTCCGCCACAGGTCATAACAGCTTCATTACCAAGCTCAACAACAGCCTCAAAAATCTGGTCAACCACCAGACGAATATGTTCGAGGGGCTCAACATCCGATATTTCGGCCCCACCGACGGCCACGATGTCAAGTACCTTGTCTCCATCCTCCGCGACCTCAAGAACATCCGTGGCCCCAAGATGCTCCACGTCATAACGGTCAAGGGCAAGGGCTTCAAGGCCGCCGAGCAAGACCCGACAAAGTGGCATGCCGTAGGGCGCAGCTTCGACCCAGAGACGGGCGAGCCGCTATCTCCCCCATCCAACACCCCACACCCTCCCCGCTTCCAAGATGTCTTCGGCGAGACGATTCTCGAACTCGCTCGCCAAAATGATAAGATCCTCGGCATAACGCCTGCCATGCCCTCGGGCTGCTCTCTCAACATCATGATGAAAGCCATGCCCGACCGCTGCTTCGATGTCGGCATCGCCGAGCAGCACGCCGTGACTTTCGCAGCCGGTCTCGCCATATCTGGCTACGTCCCCTTCTGCAACATATACAGCACCTTCGCCCAACGAGCTTTCGACCAGGTCATCCACGATGTCGCGCTCCAAAAGCTCCATGTCGTCTTCTGCTTCGACCGCGCTGGCCTCGTCGGTGCCGATGGCGCCACGCACCACGGCGTTTTCGATATCGCCATGCTCCGCCCCGTCCCCAATCTCGTGATAATGAGCCCAATGGACGAGCCGCAGATGCGCGACATGATGTATACCGCTCAACAAGATGATATGGGACCCGTCCTTATCCGCTACCCACGTGGCGAAGGCTCGACCGTCGATTGGCGCACCCCGATGAAGACCGTCGAGATCGGTCGTGGGCGCAAGCTCCGCTCAGGTTCCGATGTCGCGCTGCTCTCCTTCGGTCCCATAGGCGTCGAGGCAGCTCGCATTGCAGATACCCTTGAGAGCCAAGACCTGTCCGTCGCCCACTACGACCTCCGTTTCGCCAAGCCGCTCGACACAAGACTCATCGACGATGCCTTGGCATCCTCGCGCCTCATCGTCACCATGGAGGACGGCGTCCGTATCGGTGGCATCGGCTCTGCCGTCGAGGAGTACGCCATCGAGCATGGCTACCAAGGCTCCGTCATCCGCATCGGTGTCCCCGACGAGTTCATAGCCCACGGCTCCGTTGCCGAGCTCTACAAGCTCTGCCACATGGATGCCGATTCCGTCCTCGAAGCCATCCATTCTCGCCTCGGCAAGTAACAGGTTACATAACATAAAAAGCAGAAGCCTCCGCAACAACCGCTGCGGAGGCTTCTCTTTTAATATGTGTCTTCTGCTTTACTGATTGACAGTTACAGAGAGGAAGTGACCAGGGTTGATGCCCTCAATATCCCATTTCCCCCTGACGCTGCCATCGTTGCCAAATGCGTAGACCGCGCCGTTGGTGACGTAGCTGCGTGCGTCGCCAATGTAGAGGGTCTTGTCAACGGGCGAGATGTATGCGCCGTAGGGGGCGGTGAGGTCGTCGATGTTCTCCTCGGCTGCGGTGTAGACGCCAAAGCCGTCGGTTGCCGTAAGGGTGCTGATCGAGATGGTGTGGGCGGTGTAGTGAGCCTGCCAGTTCTCGTCATATTCCGAGCCGATGGTGTAGAAGTTCTCACCGTCGGTGCAGTTGATCGAGCATCCGAAGTCGAAGGTCTTGACCTCTTCGGTCTCCAGGTTGATGATGACGGTGCCCGATGGAAGATCGGCATAGTTGCCGCTGGCGTTCAGCAAAAGGTACTTGTCGGCAAGAGATACAGGGCCGTAGAGGTTGTAATAGCCGGTCTCGATGCTGTGGGTCACCTCCATCTTGTCAGCGTCGATGACAGATACTGTATGCTCGCAATAGTCGTGGTAGCCGCCCGTGTTGGCCACGTAGAGGCGGTTGTTGTAGAATGCTATGCCCTCAGGGTCGTAACCTACGTTGCATGTGTCGACAATGGCGAAGTTGCTGGCGTCGATGCGTGCCACGTAGCCGTCATTGGCGTATGAGGTGGCGTAGACGTACTTGCCGTCCTTGCTTGCGGCGAGTTTGCGGACGTTAGGGATCTCGGTGCTGCCAAGGTCCACGCCACTTGCCTTGCCTACAAACTGTACGAGGTTCGAGGTGTTGACCGCGATGGCTACGACGGTGTCGCCGACAAGGATGATGTCATTGCCCGTGTCGCCAAGCTCCAACCAGTTGTTCGTCACGACGCTGTCGCTGATGACGGCTACGGTCGAGTTGTTCATGCCCCAACCGCCTTCGCATACGACAAGGATGCGCTCCTTGCCCGCAGGCTGTTCGGGATCGTCGTTGTCATCGGAGCAGGCGGTGAAGAATGGCATCGCCGCTGCTGCCAGCATCAGAAGAAGTTTGTTTGTCTTCATATCTTTAGTTTAAGTGAAAATTTCCAGTTTCTGCTCGGCATGGGGTAGCGTTTCACAACCTCATGGCGCGAGTCCGTTATGTTGTTACACTCCGCTGTGACCTGAAGCCCGACTCTATTGATGTCAAAGCTCTTGTTCACTTTCATGTCCACCGTCTCCCACTGCTCCAACAAGTCCTTCTTGTTGTTCGACACGAGGCAATAACGCTCGCCTGTGTAGAGAAATGAGCAGCTCAGCGAGTAGCCCTTGTAGCTGACGTCGCCAATGACCGATCCTGAGTGCTGTGGCGAGTAGGGGATGAAGTTCCCATATTCTGGCTCGTCCTTGTCCGTGCGGTCCAAGTCCCTCTGCCACGTGTAGTTGATGCTCGTCCGCATCTCTATGTCGCCCCATGCGCGGTCATAGCCCGCCGAGAGGCTCACGCCGTCGCTCTTCACCTTCCCGAAGTTCATCATCGACCATCGGAACTGAAACCGCGCCGGCACCGCCACAATCTTGTTCTCTATCTTGTTGTGGTACGCGTCGATTGCCACGTGCAGATGCTCACCCCTATAGTCCGCGCCGATGTCCCATTGCGTGGCATACTCTGGCTTCAAACTCGAGTTGCCCACAAGGGTGTAATACAAGTCGTTGAGCGTCGGGGCGCGGAAGATCCTCTTATGGAATGCGCGCCACACCCATGCGCCATGCTTATATGAGGCAGTGAACATCGGGGTCCATTTCCTCAACGGCTTAGCCTCGCCATGCGTATGGTCCTCAATGTCAGTATATAGCAACGCCACATTACACTCCGCGCCTCTCCATTCCGCTATCGCCGACACCACGGCTTTCGTGTCTATGCGGTAGACGTATGAGAAGTTGTAGACGTTGCAGTTCAAGTCGCTCCACCTGACGTCAGCTCCTGCCGTCACTGACAGCCACGACCAGAAGTTACGTGCCGCCGATAGGCTGGCGTATATGTCTTGCTGCGTATATCTGTTGTTGACGTACATGACGGCGGCGTTCTTCGTCGGGTCTTGCAGGTAGTGCAGGTAGTCGAATGCGTATTTGCCGTTTATCTTGATGTCCGTGCCGCCCCACTGCCCGCGCCATGTCAGCTGGGCGAATAGGTTCTGGTCCCACTGGCGGTCTTTCGAGTCGTACTGTTCCGACAGTCTTCTGACGACCGGTCCCGGGAGTCCGCGCTCCGAGTTGTAGTAATAAGCGTGAGCCCTTAGCCCGCCCCACATCCCGGCAGCCTCTATCCTGTAAAATGTTATGTCGCCATTGTTCCTCCGACCCGTCGTGTCCTCATATGCCGAGTGAAAGCTGAACTTATAGTCGCCGTCGGTGTGTTGCCACTCGCCGTCGATAAAGGCGTGGTCTTTCACCGAGAGGTATGCCTTTGCTTTGTTCAACCCGAACGATCCATGCCCATACTCCACTTCCGCGCCACTCCTGTCGGGCGTCCGCGTCTGCATATATACAGTCGCTCCCGATGAATATTCAGTAGCCGACTGGAGCCTCTCGCTCTTGTTGGCGTTGCAGAGCGATACGCTCTCCATGTTCGACAGTGAGTATTTCCCGAGGTCAACCTGCCCGTTCTGGGCGTTGGTGATCCTGACGCCGTCAAGGTACACCCCCACGTGCTGCGACCCCAACGACCTGACGTTCACAGTCTTGAGCCCACCAAGGCCGCCGAAGTCCTTTATCTGCACGCCCGAGAAGTATTTCAACGCGTCGGCTACCGATGTCGTCGATAGGCTCTCAAGCTGCGCCCCTTTAAGCGTCTGACTTGGCGTCAGATACCTCATCTTCTCACCAACGCACACGACGTCCTCTATGGCGACTGTCGTGTCTGCCATAAGTACCGTGCCACCCGTCGTCTGTCCCACGACCGACGACGTTGCGTAAAGTGCTATGATTATGGAGGTAAGGCTCTTCAACCTTTCTTGACTGGAGGCTTCTGTTGGCAACTTTTTGCCGTGACGCGCACAATGGTTTCCCGTCAAGAACAGGCAAGTAGGGTAGGGGCGGCAATCCGCCAAGACATGATGGCGGCTTGCCTCTCATGTCTTATCTCTCGATGAGCTATGCCCAATCCGCGGAGCCGTCACCGATTACCCTCCCTTCCTATGCCATCTCTTTGGCTACCAGGGGGTCACGAAATGCCATGGCAGGTCTTCTGGCTCGCCGAGCTCACCGCGCGTCTACCTTCTCACGCCTAATGGCGCAATGGCTTTTATCGACGTGCGGCGTGGCGTCTCCTTCGTGGGGCGCCGTCGGCACACAGCAGCGGGTCTGTCCGAGATTCTCACTCGGTTCCCTTTTAATCCGATGCACCATGCCACGTCTATTCGGCAATGGCGATGCACGGAACCATAGCGCGGCAAAGTTAAGCAAATCAACATCCTACTACTTGCCATTAAGGTATATTTTGCATATATTTACACGTAGTCACACAACACCGATTTATTTAAACACTTCACTTTATGTCGAGCTCCATTTTCTGGATCGTACCCCTTAGCTCGGCCGTGGCGCTTCTCTTCGCCTGGCTCTTCTACCGCGGCATGATGAAAAACAGCGAGGGCAACTCGCGTATGATTGAGATCGCCAGTTACGTCCGACAAGGCGCAATGGCCTACCTCCGCCGTCAGTACGGCGTCGTTATAAAAGTCTTCCTCATAATGGCCGTCCTCTTGGGCATCCTCGCCTACATGGGTGTCCAAAACCCGTTCGTCCCCGTGGCGTTCCTGACGGGCGGCTTCTTCTCCGGTCTCTGCGGCTACCTCGGCATGAAGACCGCAACCAACGCTTCGTCGCGCACCGCCGCAGGTGCGCAAGAGAGCCTTAATAAGGGTCTTCGCGTCGCTTTCCGCTCTGGTGCGGTCATGGGTCTCGTCGTCGTGGGCTTCGGTCTCCTCGACATCGCAGCTTGGTTCTACATCCTCAACGACCTCGTCTTCACGCCAGACAATATGGCCAATGGCCTCGACTTCTGTGGTCTCACGTTCGTCCACCCGGGTACCGATGCCCACACTAAGATGGTCGAGATAACCGCCACCATGCTGACCTTCGGAATGGGCGCGTCGACACAAGCCCTCTTCGCCCGCGTCGGCGGTGGCATCTACACTAAGGCTGCCGACGTCGGAGCCGACCTCGTCGGCAAGGTCGAGGCTGGCATCCCCGAGGACGACCCGCGAAACCCTGCAACCATCGCCGATAATGTCGGTGACAACGTGGGCGACGTGGCCGGCATGGGTGCCGACCTCTACGAGAGCTACTGCGGCTCCATCCTCTCCACAGCCGCCCTCGGCGCCGCTATTCCCGCCATCTCCGACGAGCGGCAGCTGCAACTCATCATCGCACCTATGGTCGTGGCAGCCATCGGCACTCTCCTCTCCATCGTTGGTGTCTATGCCGTCCGCACGCGTGAGGATGCCACCCAGAAGAACCTCCTCCACGCGCTTCTCCTCGGCACGGGTGGCGCCTCAGTCCTAATCCTCGTCGCCGTAGCAGTCATGGCTGCTGCCGACTGGATCTCATGGGGCATCTTCGGCTCCGTCATAGCAGGCCTCCTCGCTGGTGTCATCATCGGTCAGGGAACTGAGTATTTCACGTCCGACGAGTACCGACCCACCCGCGGCATCGCTTCGCAGACGCGCCAAGGTGCGGCCACAACCATCATCGAGGGCATCGCCGTCGGCATGTACTCCACGTGGCTGCCCGTCGTCATCGTCGCTGCGGCCATCATCGCCGCCTTCGGCTCTGCTGGCGGTTTCTCCAACTACGCCATGGGCGTCTACGGCATCGGCTTCGCTGCTGTCGGCATGCTCTCAACCCTCGGTGTCACTCTCGCTACCGACGCTTTCGGCCCTATTGCCGATAATGCTGGCGGCAATGCCGAGATGAGCGGTCTCCCTGCACAAGTGCGCGAGCGCACTGACGCTCTCGACGGTCTCGGCAACACTACAGCCGCCACAGGCAAAGGTTTTGCCATAGGCTCAGCCGCTCTTACAGCCATGGCGCTCCTCGCCGCCTATATGGAGGAAATCCGTATGTGGCTCGGTCGCATCGCCTCTCGTGCAGATGGCTTCATGATGGTTGGCGACACGGCTTTCTACGCTGGCTCCGAAGCCCCCTCTTCCATCCCCGATGGCGTCGAGGCCGTCGCCATATCTTCAGCTTCGATACGTGACTTCGTGGCTGCCTACGATCTCTCGCTCTTCAACCCCATGCTCCTCGGCGGTCTCTTCATTGGTGCCATGATGGCGTTCCTCTTCTGCGCCATGAGTATGAAGGCTGTCGGGCGCGCCGCTTCCAAGATGGTCGACGAGGTGCGCCGCCAGTTCCGCGAGATTGCTGGCATCATGGAGGGGACGGCAAAGCCCGACTATGCGCGTTGTGTCGAGATCTCCACCCGAGGCGCGCAGCATGAGATGGTTCTCCCATCCCTCCTCGCCATTATAGTCCCCGTGGCTGTCGGCATCATCATGGGTGTCCCTGGTGTCATCGGTCTTCTCGGTGGTGGTCTCACTGCCGGCTTCACGCTCGCCGTCATGCTCAATAACGCTGGTGGAGCATGGGATAATGCCAAGAAGTATATTGAGAAGGGCAACTATGGCGGCAAGGGTGGCGAATGCCATAAGGCTGCCGTAGTCGGCGATACTGTCGGCGACCCGTTCAAGGACACCTCAGGTCCCTCGCTCAACATTCTCATCAAGCTCATGTCCATGGTCTCAGTCGTCATGGCTGGTCTCACGATAACTTGCTCCCTCTTAGGCTGATAAGCCATAATTCCAAATAAAAAGCCAAGCGGCGTGAGACGTTCCCTGTCTCGCGCCGCTTGGTCGTTTTATGCGGTGTGCCCTATCTGACGGCAACTTTCCTGCTTATCGTACCTTCCGAACTGTCAACTTCTACGACGACAATTCCTCTGGGTGCCGATGCCGAGGCGTGACTCCCGTTGCTGTTGACTGCCGACAGCTTTATGCCGCTCAGGCTGTAAACTCTTACCTCCCCGATGGTTGCCATGCCTGTCGCGCTGACTTCTATCTTCCCGTCGCGGCTGTATATGTTTATGCTCTTGCTTTCGACGATGTCGTGTATCGACGAGTCTCCACTTGCCGTCTCTATTATCGCTGCCGCCCCGCCCGACGCCAAGAGGTCGAACGATACTTGGCTCGTCGACGTCACGCCGCTCATCTTTCTGCTCTTTATGCCCTCTTTCCCGTCGTCTTCAAATGTCGTTATGTCATATTTCTTTCCACTCGTCAAGAAACTGAGGGTCACGTTTATTGTGCGTGCGGAGTTCGTAGCATACCCTACGTACCACTTGTCGCCACTGCGCCTTGCCGTGACAACGTACTCGCCAAATTTGCCTAAGAGGGGTACCGTCTCGTCCCACGTCGTCGGTACGCGGCGGATAAATTCCAATTGGTCTTCTTTCCCGACGTAGTTGAATGGTCTTCCATACCACAGCACATGCTGCAATGGGCTGAAGAACGCCACGAGCAGACCGAGCTGCTGCCCTCTGGTGCGCAACCTGTTCGTCGTGTCGCCTGGGCGACGGAATACGAATGTGAAATCCGCAGGGCCGCACATGTACCTGCTGAATGGCAGACGCATGGCGTGTGCTGCATCGGGGTTGTGCTCGTCGCCGCGCACGCCCTCGACAGTCAATAAGTTAGGCCACGTGCGTTCCGTACCCGTGGGACGATAGTTGTCATGGACGTTGACAACCATCTCTCTCGCCGCGCATCCCTCTATGACGTTATATACCGTCTTCATGCCATTCTGCGTCAGCCCGTCTACAAATCCCATCTTAACGCCCTTGGCTCCCCATGACGAGTACGTGTCCAATGTGTTCTCGATGCTGTAATTATCCCACGCTACTTTGTTGACATACAATAGTATACCCATCTCTTTACTCTTCGCGTGCTCAATGACTTCCGCAATGTCTAACGTCGGTCGAGGCTCGGTCGGAACAGAGAGCCTGTTCTTCTCTTGCGAATAGCCCAATCCATACCATCCGGCGTCCAACAGCACGTATTTGCACCCTATCCTCTCCGCAAAATCTATCACGTTCTTTACCGAGTCCGTATGGAAGTCGTTCGTCCCCTCTTCCAATGAGCGCAGCACCTTGCCCGGAACTATCCAATCGCCCTCGTCTGTGGTCTCTTCGTTCAGGCTGCGCATGATATATTTGGCGTTCTGCAATGTGGCCTGCGTCTTACCGATCATGACGACTCTCCATGGCGTCGTCATCTTGCTCATCGAGGTCGATGCCGTCTGCTTAAACCTTATCGTCCCACTTTCGACGCTCAGGCTCACTTGGCTCGCTATGGCGTTGTTGCCCGCCTCGCCAACTGATATTGAGAAATTCCCGTCGCTGGCGAACATTGGGCACAAGGTCGTGAATGTCGAGCTTGATGTCTGCTCCACATATCCACTTTCTGCGCCTTTCTCCGACCAGTACGTCAGTTTCTTCTTTATCTTCAATGCCGCATTGTCGCAACTTATGTTTACCGAGCTGCTCCTGTTTATGGTGTACCGCCTTGCGAAGCCTTCGTCGTAGACCCTGAGCTCCACGTCCATTTTGTCGCTGTTCTGTTGACACTTGAGTGTCAATGTGGTATAGTCGTCGGCATGCTCGCTCCACTCTCCCAACTTAGTCGTCATGACACCTTCGTGCTTGTCCACTTTTGACTCGATGACGTTCTGTCCGCCAACCACTGTGGCGTCTGCCATCGTCAGTCCGATTGACGACGCCTCGGCGATGCTCTCTTTCTCATATGTGACAGAAAAAGCCAGCCCGTCGCTCGTCGACTGGCTGACCTTCATGCTCAAAATCTTTCCAGGCGAGTCCAACAGCCACTGCTGCGCCTCCGTTGCCGTGGCGCAACACAGAGCGGCTATCGACAATATTGCCGCCTTGCTGCTATGCTTGTACACGAATACTTGATTTTTTAGTAGTTGATTACCACAAATATACGTGTTTTGTTTTTTAATGTTACGCATGGTTTCGAAACGTTACATGCGCCTTGCAGCTTCTCTTTGGGCGAAAATCTGACTACCTTAGCAGTAAATAAATAGCATACACAATGAAAGTCAAGATAGGTGACCGCGTCCGATTCCTCAACGAGGAAGGTGGCGGCAAAGTAGCACGAGTAGACGGCAGGACAGTTTACGTCGAGGATGAGGACGGTTTCGAAATCCCTGTCCTCGACAACGACATCGTAGTCATCGACGATGCCGAGCACAAGCTCCAAGGCGACGCCTACAGCCGATCCGCCCGCAACGCATCCCAATACGCCCCACAGACGCGCAAAGCCCCAAAGCCTCTCGCCGAAGGTGCCAGCTGGCGAGAGCGCGTCAATGCCGACGCCGAGGCCGATGATGACGACGATATCTACGACGAGCCCGTCATCCCCATCCGCCCAACAGCAACACCCAAGCCCGACGACAAACCCAAAGAGCCGAAGCCCGAGAAGTACACTTTCGATGCCGATGCCACTGACGACGCCGAGCCGCGTTTCTTCCTCGCCCTCACGCAAGCCGACGGAGGCAACTCGGGCTCCATCGACCTCCACGTGGTCAACGACTCCAACTATTTCGCACACTACGCCATCCTCCGCACCGACTCCAAAGGTATCTCGACGCTTATCGCCGCCGCGACCATCGAGCCTAACACCAAGGAGAAGATCGACACGCTCAACCCAATGCAGGTCGACGGCCAGACTTGGCAAGTCCAACTCCTCATGTTCAAGAAAATCAGGTCTTTCAAGGCGCAGCCGGTCTACAATGTCGAGGTCAAGCCACGTGGCGTGCGAATGCTCCGCGACGGCAGCTTCACCGACAACGATTTCTTCGATCAGAAGGCCATTCTCCTGCCCGTCATCAAGGACGAGTTCGCCGTCAAGCTCGAGCAACTCTCCGAACGTGAGACGCGCAAAGCCGCAACCGACGGCCGCAAGTCCGAGCAGCCAAAGGTCTCCAAGCCAAGCCGTTCTTCCGACCTTATCGAGGTCGATCTCCATATCGACGCCCTCCTCCCAGATACCCGCGGTCTCGACAATCACGATATGCTCGACATCCAAATGGCGCACGTCCGAACCGTCATGGAGCAAAACGCGCGCAAGCAGGGGCTTCGCATCGTCTTCATCCACGGCGTGGGGGCTGGTGTCCTCAAGTCAGAACTCCGACGCTTCCTCGAACGCCAATACCCCAAGTTCCCCTTCCAAGATGCATCTTTCCGTGAGTACGGCTTCGGGGCTACTATGGTGACAATAGCCTAATTGACAAGTCTTTATGCGCAATTCTCTCGTTCTCGTCCTTGCTCTTTGCCTCGTCTCGCTCCATGCGACGGCAGACGGTTTGAACCGCCATCGCGCCATCATCCTTACCGATGTCGAAAACGAGCCTGATGACGCGCAGTCGCTCGTCCGCCTCCTGCTCTACAGCGACGTCATCGATCTCCGTGGCATCGTCGCTACCACGTCAACCCACATGCGCGACCGCGTAGCTCCAGAGACTATCCATAAGACCATCGACGCCTACGCTGTCGTCCGCCCTAATCTCTTGCTCCACAGCAACTCTTACCCGACGTCCGAGTTCCTACACTCCATCGTCAAGTCGGGTCTCCCTCGCTATGGTATGGAAGCTGTTGGCAAGGGTTTTAACTCCGAAGGCTCTGAGTTGATTGTCAATGAGTTGATGTCTCCCGACGATCGCCCTCTGTGGGTCTGCGCATGGGGCGGTACCAATGTCCTCGCCCAAGCGCTCTTCTATCTCCGAGGGGCTCTCTCGCCTTCCAAGTTGAGCTCCGCCATCGCCAAGCTCCGCGTCTACACCATTTCCGACCAAGACGACAGCGGCATCTGGATGCGCAAGAATTTCCCTTCGCTGTTCTACATCGTCAGCCCAGGCGGCTACGGCAATGCCGAATGGGGCGGCATGAACGAGACAGCCCCCGGTGCCGATAACGATGTCGTCTCCAACAAGTGGGTGGCAGGGAATATACAAGTCGGCCATGGTCCCCTCGGCGCATGCTATCCCGACGTGGCGTATGGCATGGAGGGCGACACCCCGTCGTTCCTCTCGCTCATACCGAATGGGCTCAACGACCCCGAGCATCCCAATTATGGCGGATGGGGTGGACGCTATGAGCTTTACAAGCCGCACCGTGAGGATTGCGATCCTGATGGCTTCAACGGCAACGTCCCTATCGAGGATGAGCCCCGTGCCATCTACACGAACGCCGCCGATTCTTTCCTCCCCTTCAAGCCCAATAATTTCGGTCCTGCCATCCTGCCCGACACAATCCTCTGCCGAGGCTTTAAAGCCACAATCTGGCGATGGCGTACAGAGTTCCAAAACGATTTCGCCGCGCGTCTCGACTGGTGCGTCGCTCCCTACGATAAGGCAAAT
The DNA here is from genome assembly GCA_963607345.1 of Bifidobacteriaceae bacterium. GTDB lineage: Bacteria > Bacteroidota > Bacteroidia > Bacteroidales > Marinilabiliaceae > W3P20-009. Next base: position 169,540 of record CAVDBL010000002.1, on the reverse strand, counting down.
CATGCGCCCGTAGCCACTCTCGACCACCCTAACGAGCTGACTGTCAAGTCGGGCGAGAAGTTCCTGCTCAGTGCCGAGAACTGCTCCGACCCCGATGGCGACAATCTCTCTTTCCTCTGGATCTTCTACCCCGAGGCAGGCTCCTATCGCGGCGACGATGTCCGTTTCCTCTGTGCCCAAAACATCCACCACGCCTACGTCCAAGCCCCCGTTGTCGACCACCCCTCAACCCTCCATTTCATCCTCAAAGTGACCGACAAGGGCTCTCCCGCCCTCTCGTCCTACCAACGCGTCATCGTCACCGTGCTACCATGAGGCTAAATAGGCTATCCATAGCATATTTTTTATATCTTCGCGCTTGGCGCGTGGAGGGCAATGACCTTTCTCACATGACCGCATAGCGCCAAAACATTATAACACAACCACTAAGACAAACCATGTCTGACCAGAAGAAAAAGATTAGGCTCGTCCTCGAAGACGGAACAACTTTCGAGGGCACTTCTTTCGGCGGCGACCACTCCCGCGCCGGCGAGGTAGTTTTCAACACCGCAATGTCTGGCTACCCTGAGAGCCTCACCGACCCATCCTACGCTGGCCAGATCCTGGTCTTCACCTATCCTCTCATCGGCAACTACGGTGTCCCTCATGACGATGTCGACCCCGCGACGGGTCTCGCCAAGTTCTTCGAGTCTGAGAAGGTTCATGTCGCCGGCGTCGTCGTCTCCGACTACAGCCACGACTACAGCCACTGGAACGCCCAGAAGAGCCTCGGCCAATGGCTCAAAGAGCAGGACGTCCCCGCCATCGAGGGCGTCGACACCCGTGCGCTGACGCAGAAGATCCGCGAGAAGGGCGCAATGCTCGGCAAACTCGAGTTCGTCGACCAGCCCGTCGAGTTCCGCGACCCGAATAAAGAAAATCTCGTAGCCCAAGTGTCCCCCACCGAGGTAACAACCTACGGCAACGGCAAGTACAAAGTCGTCATGGTCGATACCGGAGCCAAATTCAATATCATCCGTTGCCTCCTCAAGCGCGACGTCACTGTCATCCGCGTGCCTTGGGATTACGACTTCAACCAGATCGACTACGATGGTCTCATGCTCTCCAATGGTCCTGGCGACCCTCAGCAGTGCCAAAAGACCGTCGCCAACATCCGCAAGGCCATCGAGACCGGCAAGCCTATCTTCGGCATCTGCCTCGGCAACCAGCTCCTCGGCATCGCAGCAGGCTGCAAGACCTATAAGCTGCCCTACGGTCACCGCGCCCACAACCACCCCGTGATCCGTTGCGGCACCACCCAGTGCTACATCACAAGCCAAAACCACGGCTTCGCGCTCGACACTGCGACCCTCGGCCCCGATTGGGAGCCCTCTTTCGTCAACATCAACGACGGCACCAACGAGGGCATTCGCCACAAGACCAAGCCCATCTTCTCGACCCAGTTCCACCCCGAGGCAAGCTCCGGCCCTACCGACACCGAGAAGTTCTTCGACGAGTTCGTCGAGAATATCGCCAAGTCGAAAAAAGCATAACAACGACGCTCCTCTGCGCCAATACAATACGCCAACCCGATGCCCAACGCATCTGGTTGGCTTTTTACGTTTTAAGTCCCTGCGCCAATCCCTCCATCCGCCATTTTTTACTACCTTTACAGCTAACAAAATCCTGTCTCAAGTCTCTCTAAACTCCCTATCCCTATGAAAGAGCTTATCCTCTTCATCATAATAGTAGCCATCTCGGCAATATCCGAGGCGCGCAAAGCCAAGAAGAAAGCAGCCGAAGAACAAGCCCGGCGCACTCAACACCCTGCAACACAGCCGGTTGCCCCACAAGTCGAGGACGATGAAGACGAGGACGAAGCCCAATATCAAGAGACGGTCGGCACACCCGAATCGTGGGAACAGACAGTGATGCGCCAACGCGAGGAGGAGGACAAGGCGCGCCGTTTGGCAGAGCAGGAGCGTCTCCGCGCCGAAGCCGAGGCTGCTCGCCGACGCTTTGAGCAGCAACAACGCGAAAGAGAGGAAATGGAACGCTGCAAGGCTGGCAAACTGCGAGAACAGCAACAAGCCGAAGCCCAGCGGAGGGCGGCTTTCCTCGCAAACAATGAGGGTGCGCGCACGACGCGCTCCGCCGCCACAGTCACGACGACCGACGACGCGCCACGCCTCACGCCCGACGATCTCCGACAAGCCGTCATCCTCGATGCCATCTTCCACCGCCCAAATTTCTAACCCTTTACCGCCACGCAAGCTCTCCCCTAACCACCACATACCGTGATAGCCAAACGCATTATACCATGCCTCGACATCCGAGACGGACAAACCGTCAAGGGCGTCAACTTCGTCAACATCAAGAACGTCGGCGACCCCGTCGAACTCGGTGCCGAATATGCGCGCCAAGGTGCTGACGAACTCGTGTTCCTCGACATTACGGCAAGCCACGAGAAACGCAAGACCTTTGCCGACCTCGTCGAGCGTATCGCGCGACATATCAACATCCCCTTCACTGTCGGTGGTGGCATCAGCGAGATTGCCGATGCCGACAGGCTCCTCGCCGCAGGTGCCGACAAGGTGAGCATCAACTCCGCCGCCGTCCGCCGCCCCGACCTCATATCCGAACTCGCCCACAATTTCGGCAGCCAGTTTGTCACCGTCGCCATCGACGCACGCCAAGAACCCGATGGCGAATGGGTAGTGACGGTCAACGGAGGCCGCATACCAACAGAAAAAAGGCTCTTCTCGTGGGCGCACGAGGCGCAAGAACGCGGCGCTGGCGAGATTCTCTTCACATCAATGAACCACGACGGCTGCAAGGAAGGCTTCGCGTGCGACGCCCTCGCGCAGCTCAGCGAGAGCCTCTCGATTCCCGTCATCGCCTCAGGCGGAGCAGGAACAATGGAGCATTTCCGCGACGTCTTCACACGTGGCAAAGCCGACGCCGGTCTCGCCGCAAGCATCTTCCACTTCCACGAGATAGCAATCCCCGACCTCAAAACCTATCTCCACAAGAACAATATCCCCGTCCGACTCAAGTAACTCACCATACCCCACAACCACGACAATGGATTTCACAAAAGACTCCGCAGGACTCATACCCGCAATCATCCAAGACGATAATACAGGCAAAGTCCTCATGCTCGGCTACATGAATGAGGAAGCCCTCGAAAAAACCAAAGCCGACGGCATCGTCACCTTCTTCAGCCGCAGCCGCCAGACCCTCTGGACAAAAGGCGAGACAAGCGGCAACTTCCTCCACGTCGTCTCCATGGCGGAAGACTGCGACCACGACACTCTCCTCATCAAGGTTCACCCCGACGGCCCCGTATGCCACACTGGCACCGACACCTGCTGGGGCGAGACCAACGAGGCCGACGATGTCATGTTCCTCAAAGAGCTTCAAGATTTCATCGACAAGCGCCACACCGAGATGCCCGACGGCAGCTACACCACAAGCCTCTTCCGCAAAGGCACAAACAAGATCGCCAAAAAGCTCGGCGAGGAAGCCGTAGAGTGCGTCATCGGTGCCGTGTCTGGCGACGACGAGAACTTCATCTACGAGAGCGCAGACGTCATCTACCACCTCATCGTCCTCCTCGCCCACAAGGGCTACCGCATCGAGGATGTCGCCCGTGAGCTCCGCGCCCGACACCATTAACCCGACACCCCCGATGACCGACGAACAGATCGACGACATCATCGCCCTTCACTACCAGTGCGGCTCCCGACTGTGGAACATACTCCTCACCCACAGTCACGCCGTGGCCGACCTCGCCGACGCCATAGTCGACGCCCACCCCGAGCTTCACGCCGACGCCCAGTTTGTCCATGAGGCCTCGCTCCTCCACGACATTGGCATCGTCATGACCGACGCCCCCTCCATCGACTGCCACGGCTCCCTCCCCTACATCTGCCACGGCATCGAGGGCCGAAAGATTCTCGACTCCCACGACCTCCCGCGCCACGCTCTCGTCTGTGAGAGGCATACGGGCTCTGGTCTCTCGCTCGACTATATCGTCGCTGCCGACCTCCCTCTCCCTCATCGCGACATGACGCCCCAATCCATCGAGGAGAAAATCGTCTGCTACGCTGATAAGTTCTACAGTAAGAGCAAAAACCTCACGGAGATGAAGTCTTTCGAGCGAGCTCTCCGCTCCGTCAGCAAATATGGTGACGAGTCTGCGGCGCGCTTCCTCGCAATGGACGCCTTGCTCCGAATCCCCAAAATCAAATAACACCAATGAAGGCTACTGATACTTTCCGTACGCGCCCCTACCTGCACAACTGTGCGCAGGCCGTCGCCTTCAAATACAAGGACCTCTTCTCCGCCAGCGAGCAGCAGGTTCTCGACCGTTTCGCCACTTGCGGCAGCGGACACGCACCAGGCGGCGTCTGCGGTGCTCTCCACGTCGCCCTCCTCGCACGTCCCGACAAGGCCGACGAGATTTTGCGGCTCTTCAAGGAGCGCACCAACGGCCAGACGCTCTGTCTCGACATCAAGACAATCAGCAAAACGCCTTGTCCCGCCTGCGTCCAAGCTGCCGACGATATCTTAGCATCACTCTCTGGTGAAAATAAATAAGACTCTCAAGACCATAATCAAGGTCTGCGTCTCCCTCGGCGCACTGGCTTTCGTCTTCACCAAGATCGACTTCTCCGGAACGTGGCAGACCATCTGCGGCGTCTCGCCCTGGTGGCTCGTCGTGGCGGTCTTCTTCTACACGTTCTCGCAAGTAATCAGCTCCGAGCGTGTGCGGCTGATGCTCTCCGCCGTGCCAGTCCCTGTCGGCAAGATTGTCAACCTCCGCCTCTACTGGCTCGGAATGTTCTACAACTTCTTCCTCCCGGGTGGTGTCGGCGGCGACGGCTACAAGGTCTTCTGGCTCCACCGACGCTACGGCGTCCGCGTCAAGCCCGTAGTCCTTGCGCTCCTCGGCGATCGCATGAGTGGTCTCGGAGCCATCTGCATATACACCATCGCCTATGCGGCTTTGCGCCCAGGGCTCGCGCAAAGTGTCGGCATGACGGTCGTTGAAGATCTGCGCCTATGGCTCCTCGCCCTCATCCCCGTCGGTGTATGGGCCTATTGGCTCTTCTTCCGTTTCTTCCAGCGCAATCTCGCAACCGCATCGCTCCAGGCCATGGGCGTATCGCTCGTCGTCCAAGGTCTGCAAATGTGCACTGCGTGGGCAATCCTCTTCGGCCTCGATGCCGAAGGCTCTCATGCCGACTATCTCTTCCTCTTCCTGCTCAGCAGCATTGCCTCGGCAGTGCCTGTCACCATCGGAGGCGTCGGTGCCCGAGAGGTGGCCTTCATGATCGGCTCCCGATACCTGTGCGTCGATGCCAATTGCGCCATCTCCCTCAGCCTCCTCTTCTACGTCGTTTCACTCCTCTGCTCGCTCCCCGGCATATACTACTCCCTCCACTCCGACAAGATCGATGGCAGTCCCGCACCTAAACCCGATGGGGCGATGGAACTGACCGACATCATCGAGTCCGTCGACGACAAGGACGATCATAAAGACTTGCAAAAATGAACAACAATCCAAAGGTTCACTTCATAGCCATAGGCGGAGCCGTCATGCACAATCTCGCTCTCGCCCTCCATAGCAAAGGTTACGTCGTCACAGGTTCCGACGACGAGATCTTCGAGCCTTCACGAAGCCGCCTCGCGGCACATGGTCTCCTGCCTGCCGAGCCGGGTTGGCATCCAGAGCGCATCACGCCAGACCTCGATGCCGTCATCCTCGGCATGCACGCAACGGAAGACAATCCCGAACTCATCCAAGCCCGCAAGCTGGGTCTCAAGATATATTCCTTCCCCGAATACCTCTACGAGCAGACAGCCGACAAGAAGCGCATAGTCGTCGGAGGCAGCCACGGCAAGACAACGACGACGGCCATGATCATGCACGTCCTCCACACGCTCGGCATCGAGTTCGACTACATGGTTGGTGCCCAAGTCCAAGGTTTCGACACCATGGTCGGACTCTCCAATACTGCCAAAATCGCTGTCTTCGAGGGCGACGAATACCTCACCTCTGCGCTTGACCGCACGTCCAAGTTCCTCCACTACCATCCCGACGTCGCCATAATCACCGGCATCGCGTGGGATCACGTCAACGTCTTCCCCACTTTCCCCGGCTACGTCGACCAGTTCCGCAAGTTCGCACACTCCATAATGCCTGGCGGGTCGCTCATCTATTGCGCCACCGACGAAAATCTCGCCTCCATAGCCGCCGAGCCATTCTCCCAAGGGGTCTCTATCCTCCCTTACCAAGGCTTCCAATGGCACTCCGACTCCGACGGCTCCGTCATCGCCAACATCGGCGGACACGACACCCGCGTCAGCGTCTTCGGCAATCATAATATGCAGAATATGAACGCCGCGCTCCTCGCCTGCCGTGCCGTAGGAGTCACCGACGAGCAGTTCGCCAACGCCATAGCCTCCTTCCATGGTGCCGCACGCCGTCTTCAAGAGCTTTGCCACGCCGCCGACGGCTCCGTCGCTTTCCTCGATTTCGCCCACTCACCTTCTAAGCTCCGAGCGACAATAAAAGCCGTCCGTCAACGTTATAGTAATAGGAAGATTGTCGCCTGCATGGAGCTGCACACTTTCAGCAGCCTCTCGCGAGACTTCCTGCCCCAATACGCTGGGACTATGGACGATGCCGACGAGGCCATCGTCTATTTCAACCCCTCCGTCATCGAGCATAAGCGTCTCGCCCAATTCTCCCCCTCCGATGTCGAGACCGCTTTCGCCCACCCTGGGCTGCGCGTCTACACCAGTTCGGCAGATGTCGTCGCCCGTCTCGAGTCCATCGACCTCCACGGCGCCGTCCTGTTGCTCATGACCTCTGGCAGCTTCGATGGTCTCGACCTCAAGGAGCTCGCATCGCGACTCATAAACGCATAAAAAGACACCCCTACACACTTAAAGCCGTGCCAACCAACCACATATATACAATCTTCAGCCGACATTTCGACGCCCACGCCTCCGACGCCTATGCCTCCATAATTCGAGCCCTGGTCGCTGGCGGTGCTAAAGTCGGAATATGGGCCGATCTCTACGACCAGATGGTTGATGCCGACTTCCACGAGGTGGCTTGCGCTCAACGTATCACGCTCCTCGACACCGTGCGCTCCTCGGCCGCGCTCCTCAGCGTCGGTGGCGACGGCACCTTCCTTGCTGCCGCAAAAATGGCAATGGGCTCCGATGTCCCAGTTCTCGGCATAAACCGTGGCAGGCTCGGCTTCCTCTCCGATGTCGAGCCCTCTCTCATTCAAGATGCCATAGCCGACCTCCTCGCTGGCAACTACCGTACCGTCGACGTCCCTGCCATAAACATGTATGCTGACGGTACACGTGAGCCTATTGGCTTCGCAATCAACGAGTTCGCCATATCCAAGTGCGACAACTCGTCCATGCTGACGCTCGACACCTATGTCGACGGCGACTACCTCACGACCTACTGGGCCGATGGGCTTGTCGTCGCCACCCCCACGGGCTCAACGGCCTACTCTCTCAGCGTCGGCGGACCTATCGTCGTCCCCTCATCCCACAGCCTCATCGTCTCCCCCGTCGCCCCGCATAATCTCTCCATCCGACCCCTCGTCCTCCCAGACAATGTCGTCATCAACATCCTCGTCGATGGTCGGGCACCCAATGTCATGGCTTCCTTCGACGGCCAGACGCACCTGATGCCCAATGGCGGAAGGCTGCGCATCGCCAAAGCCAACATCGGCGTCAAGCGAATACAGCTCGCAAGCTACTCCTTCTACCGGACGCTCCGCGAAAAGCTGATGTGGGGTGCCGATGCGAGAAATAATGACGGCAAACGGCCCGATGACCACCTTTCGTAGAATTTTTTCATACGCATATTGAATTGTTACGCCCACTTATCAACATATTAACGTACTTAGCGTGCGTCATGCGGACGTCTCTTGCGTTAATGCTCCCCCTCCTCCTCGTGGCGACCTCTGCCAATGCGCAAGACCGCCTCGAGTTCGGTGTCATGGCGGGCGGCAGCTACTACCTCGGCGAGATGAACCCCTCGCAGCAGTTCAAGAAGACCCGACCTGCCGCGGCTTTCCTCGCACGTTACGCCTATAGCGACCGCATCGCCTTCAAGGCCGTCCTCGGCTACTACGCCATCGCGGGCTCCTACGACGACTCCAACCACGACAACTACTCCTACCCACACTCGGGCGCCGACCATACTTTCGTCGAGGGCGAGACAGAGGTTCTCCGACCAGCCGATACCGAGTTCAAAAACGGTCTCATCGACGCCTCCGTCTTCTGCGAGTTCAATTTCTTGAGCTACGACTACATTTTCCAGAAAGACCAGACGCGCTTCACTCCCTACCTATGCGCCGGTCTCGGCTATACAGCCTACTCTCACTACAACGGAAACAATAAGAAACGCCAATTTATATTATCTTTGCCTTTTGGTTTCGGTGTAAAATATAAACTCAACAAACTCATACGCCTCGGAGCCGAGTGGACGTTCCACAAGACGTTCACCGACCAACTCGAGTGCATCCAAAACTATAACGAGACTTTCTACCCGTCCGACCCCTACAAGAACAAGGTCCACAAGCCCACACACAACAACGACTGGTTCGTGTCAGCTTGCGTCTCACTTTCGTTCAGCCTCTGGCCCAGATCGCTCATCTGCCGTGACGGCTTCAAACAAGGAGGAAGACTTTAGAAAGCTCTCCCTCGCATTTTATTAATCGCAAGACTCTGACTCATAATGACCTATAAAGAGCAGATAGACCCACGGCGCGTCCCCGCGCACATCGCCATAATCATGGATGGCAACGGCCGCTGGGCCAAGAAGCAAGGTAGCATTCGCCTCGTCGGACACAAGTTCGGCGTCGGCTCCGTGCGACGCGTCACCGAGGCCGCCACAGCCGTCGGAGTCAAATTCCTCACCCTCTTCGTCTTCTCCACCGAAAACTGGAACCGCCCGAAAGCCGAAGTCGAGGGCCTCATGAAGCTCCTCTCCGCCACAATCGACGACGAGCTCTCAGACCTCATGAAAAACAACATCCGTGTCCTCATGGTCGGTGACGGCAAACTCCCATCAGCCCTCCGTGACAAGATGCTCAAGACTGTCGACGAGACGAAGAACAACACCGGGCTGACCCTCATTCTCGCCCTCAGTTACAGCGGACGATGGGACATCACCCAAGCCGCCCGAAACATAGCCACCCAAGTAAAAAACGGAACTCTCAACCCCGACGACATTACAGCCGACACCGTCGCCGCCGCGCTCCCAATGAGCGTCGCACCAGACCCAGAGCTCATCGTCAGGACAAGCGGTGAATACCGAATAAGCAACTTCCTCCTCTGGCAAGCCGCCTACTCCGAATTCTACTTCACCGACACCCTCTGGCCCGATTTCGATGCCGAGCAACTCTACAAAGCCATCGTCGACTACCAACATCGTGAACGACGTTTCGGTAAAACAAGCGAGCAGGTCGAGGCCAAATAACCTGACCACATCAACCCATCTTCCACACCACCACACCCTTCCACCTCAATGCTCAAAAGACTTCTTCTGGCGGCTGCAACAATCCTGATGACGCTCTCGGCTTTCGCACAATCCGAGAACGACACCACTGCCACCGACCCCAAAGTTGAGAAAGTCTCCTATACAGGCGTCGCACGCAAATATATCATCGACGACATCGTCGTCTCCGGCGTCCAGCACATGGACCAGCAGCTCCTGCTCAACCTCTCCGGTCTCCGCAAGGGGCAGGAGGTCGCCATCCCAGGCGACGAGATAACACAGTCCGTCAAACGCTACCTCAACAACGGTCTCTTCTCCGACGTCAAAATGTTTTATAAGGACGCCGCGCAAGATGGCCACGTCATAATCGAGATCGCCCTCAAAGAGCGTCCACGCCTCAGCAAGGTCAATTTCATAGGTCTCCGCCACGGCGACGTAAAGGATGTTCACGACAAGGTGGCCATCATGGAGGAAGCCCAAGTGACGCCGTTCCTCATCAAACGTGCTGAAAAATACGTTCGCGACTATTTCGTCGGCAAAGGTTTCTACAACGTCGAGGTCAAAGTCAACCAGCGCGCCGACCGCGACCGCGATAACCACGTGATCCTCGACATCACCGTCGATAAGAAGGACAAAGTCAAAGTCCATAAACTCCGCTTCCATGGCAACAACGTCATGAGCTATCGTAAGCTCAACCGCGCCATGAAGAAGACCAACCAAAAGGGCCTCCTCAATCTCTTCAGAACCAAGAAGTTCGTCAAAGACCTCTACGAGAAAGACCTCATCGCGCTCATCGACTATTACAATGAGCACGGCTACCACGACGCCAAAGTCACCAACCAGACCGTCGTGCCTTATGACGACAACGAGGTCGACATCGACGTCTATATCGAGGAGGGACACCAGTATTTCCTCGGCGACATCAAGTGGGTCGGCAACAGCATCTACTCCGGCGACTACCTCACCCGCGTCCTCGGAATGAAGCGCGGCGACATATACGACACCAAGAAGCTCGATAAGCGTCTCTTCCAAGACGACGACGCTGTCCATAACCTCTACATGGATCACGGCTACCTCTTCTCCAATATCACACCCGTCGAGGCAAAGGTCGTAGGTGACACCATCGACCTCGAGATGCGAGTCGTCGAAGGCTCGCAAGCAACAATCAACGAGGTCATAATCAATGGCAACGACAAAACCAAGGAGCACGTCGTCCGCCGTGAGATCCGTACCAAGCCAGGTCAGCTCTTCAGCAAGTCCGAACTTATCCGTACCGTCCGAGAGCTCGCGCAGCTCGGTCACTTCAACCCCGAGACCATAAACCCTGTCCCCGTGCCTAACTACGAGAACGGCACCGTCGACATCGTCTACAATCTTGAGGAGAAGTCCAACGACCAAATTGAGCTCTCCGGTGGCTGGGGTGCCGGCATGTTCGTCGGCTCCATCGGCGTATCTTTCAATAACTTCTCTCTCCAGAACATCTTCAACAAGGAGGCCTACTCCCCACTCCCAACAGGCGACGGTCAGAAGCTCTCCCTCAAGGCGCAGGCCAACGGCAAGTACTTCCGCTCTCTCTCATTCTCCTTCACGGAGCCATGGCTCGGCGGCAAGCGACCCAACTCTCTCACCTTCTCCGCTTTCTACTCTTCGCAGACGGGCGTCAGCTCCAGCTACTACAACAACTTCTACAACGGCTACTCCAGCGGCTACTCCAGCACCGTCGGAACCATCCCCAGCAAGAGCGGTCTTCAGCAGTATCGTAAGGTATCCGGCGTCTCCGTAGGCTTCGGCAAGAGGCTCACGTGGCCCGACGACTGGTTCACACTCTATGTCGATTTCTCCTACCAGCACTACCGTCTCCGCAACTGGCAGTACTTCCTCATGCAAAATGGTCAGAGCCACGACCTCGCCTTCGGTGTCACGCTCGCTCGCAACTCCATTGACAATCCTATCTTCACGCGCTCTGGCTCCAACTTCTCCATCGGCGTCAAGCTCACTCCCCCATACTCAGCCTTCTCAAGCCACGACTGGCGTAACGAGGACGACCAGAAGATTCTTTATCGTTTCATCGAATACCACAAGTGGACCCTCAAAGGCCAGGTCTTCAAACCCATAACGCCCAACCGCAAGCTCATTCTCATGGGCAAGTTCGAAATGGGCTTCCTCGGCTACTACGACCGATTCCGCAAGTCTCCTTTCGGCAAGTACGTCATGGGTGGCGACGGCATGAGCGGCTATAGCACCTACGGCGAGGAAACCATCGGTCTCCGTGGTTACGAGAACGCTTCTCTCACGCCGCGCTCCACTTCCTCCTACTCCTACGACGGCAACATATATAATAAGTATACCGTCGAGCTCCGATTCCCCGTCACGCTCCAGCCTCAGGCTACCGTCTACGTCCTCGCATTCGCCGAGGCCGGCAACTGCTGGCGCAAGTTCGAGGACTACAGCCCATTCGACCTCAAACGCTCTGCCGGCGCGGGCATCCGAATCTTCCTCCCAATCTTCGGTCTCCTCGGCATGGACTGGGGCTACGGTTTCGACGAGGTCGACGGCTTCAACGGCGCAGGCGGAAGCCAGTTCCACTTCGTCATGGGTCAGCAGTTCTAAAACCATTGGCACGCATTTTGCATCTACGATAAGACACGTCAACATTGTCTAACATCCTAAATCTAAAGACCATGCGCAAGATTCTATCCATCCTGCTCATCGCAGCCGCCTTCTCTATCAACGCTGCGGCTCAAAAGACCGTCTTCGTCGACACTGATTACATCCTCAAGAATATCCCCGCCTACGAGACCGCCAACGAGCAACTCTCAACCCTCTCCAAGAAGTACGAGGAGGAGGTCAAGGCAAGACTCCAAGAGGTCGAGAAGCTCTACGACGCCTACCGCAACGAGGCCGTCTTCCTCACCAACGACATCAAGGTGACTCGCGAGAATGAGATCGTCCAGAAAGAGCAAGAGGCTAAAAAGCTCCAACAGCAGTACTTTGGTCAAAACGGCGAGCTCTTCAAGCAACGTGAGGTTCTCGTTAAGCCCATACAAGAGCAAATCTTCAACGCCATCTCGCAACTGGCGCAAGAGAAGAGCTACTCCGCTGTCTGGGACAAAGCCTCTTCCTCAGGACTCATGTTCTCCGACAAGTCCCTCGACATCTCCGACGCCGTGCTGGCCAAACTTGGCTACGGCGGCAAATAACCAAATAAACCCCTATTATGCTACGTAAACTAATTGTTGCAGCCGGCGCCGCTCTCCTCCTCTGCCTCCCCGCAGAAGCCCAGAAGCTCAAGTTCGGTCACTTCGACAGCGGAGCACTCATCGAGCAGCTCCCAGAGGTCAAGGCAATGCAGAAAACAATGGAGCAAGAGCAAAACCGCCAAGAGGCGCAGCTCACCGCACTCCAAGAAGACCTCAACAAGCAAGTTCAAGACTACGAGTCAAAGCAAGCTCAAATGTCAGAAGCCGATCGTGCCGCAAAGGAAGAGGAGCTCCAAGATATGTACCAGCGCATCCTCACCTTCCGTCAGACAGCCATGCAAGACCTTCAAAAGAAACATCAGGAACTTATAACACCCATCACCCAGAAGGTTCTCCAGGCAGTCCAGCAAGTCGGCGCCAATAATGGTTTCATATACATCTTCGAAGCCGACGGCGTCCTCGCCCACGGTGAGCAGAGCATAGATGTAACACCATTAGTCAAGAAACAATTAGGAATCCAATAAACCACCCTCCACAAGCATAAAACAATGAAAATCATCAAATCCATACTTGCAGCAGTTGCCATAGCCGCGTCCATGACCATCAGCGCAAATGCGCAAGACCTCAAGTTCGCCCACATCGACAGCCAGAAGTTCCTCTCCGAGCTCCCCGAGTGGACTGCAGCTCAGACCGCCCTCCAAGAGGAGGCCAAGAAGCTCTCCGACCAGATGTCCGTCATGCAAAACGAGCTCCAGCAGAAGTTCCAAGAGTACACCACCAAGCGCGACTCCCTCCCCGAGCTCATCCGCGCCACCAAAGAGAAGGAGCTCCAAGACACTCAGTCCCGCATCCAGAGCTTCCAGCAGCTCGCACAGCAGAGCCTCTCTAAGAAGGAGTCAGACCTCCTCCAGCCCATCGTCGAGAAATACCACAAGGCTCTCGAAGAGGTAGGCAAGGAGAACAAGTTCATCTACATCTTCGACACCGCTTCACAGGTTCTTCTCTACACCTCCGAGCAGAGCGTCGACGCCGCACCCTACGTCAAAGCCAAAATGACCAAGTAGACCGCAGCGGTATAACATCAACCATCCAACGGGAGGCGGGCCGCTAATTACAGCCCGCCCCCCGCTTATCATAAAACAAAGAACCATCATGCAGACCGAACTATACTGGCAAGTCTTCAACCAGGCCATTGCCGACTACCACAAGACCGACAACGTCGACGCACCCCTCAATAACCCTTACCCTGCCGGTGCTATCGAGCATCTCATGTACCGCAAGAACTGGATCGACACCGTTCAGTGGCACCTTGAGGACATCATCCGCGATCCGCAAATCGACCCCGTCAAGGCTCTCCAAATCAAACGCCGTATCGACAAGTCCAACCAGGACCGCACAGACATGGTCGAGTACATCGACTCCTACTTCCTCGACAAGTTCAAGAACGTCAAGCCAGCCAAGGATGCCAAGATAAACACCGAGAGCCCCGCATGGGCCATCGACCGCCTCTCCATCCTCGCACTCAAAATATACCACATGGCAATTGAGGCCGACCGCAAGGATGCCGATGCCGCACACGTCGAGGCTTGCGCCAAGAAACTCGCTGTCCTCCGAGAGCAGCACGACGACCTCTCCACCGCCATCGAGCAGCTCCTCGACGACATCGCTGCTGGTCACAAGTACATGAAGGTCTACAAGCAGATGAAAATGTACAACGACCCAGCCCTCAACCCCGTCCTCTACGCTCAAAAGAAATAATTATGCGCCGCGTCCTCATCACACGCCTCACGGCCATGGGCGACGTGGCTATGACGGCGCCCATCGTAGCAGCCGCCTGCAAGGCTAATCCCGACGTCCTGTTTGACGTCCTCTCAACGCCTTTCTTCCAACCTTTCTTCGAGCCTCTACCCAACCTACGCTTCATCGGTACCGACATCCGTAAGCAGAAGAACGGCTTAATCGCCCTCTGGCGCCTCTTCCAAGATCTCCGCCACGGACGTATGCCCGGAGCCCCTTCGCCCGACGGCTCTTCCTACGATGTCGTGCTCGATCTCCACGACGTTCTCCGCACCAAGGTTCTCCGCACCCTTTTCCGTCTCACGGGGGCGGCTGTCTACTCCATAGACAAGGGGCGCACTGAGAAAAAACGTCTCACAAGCGGCAAGTCGCATGCCCAACTGAAGCCGATGACCTCCCGCTACGCCGATGTCTTCCGTCAGGCTGGTTTCTCCTTCCCCGATGGTCTCAACATCCGCCCCGCTGAGCCTCTCCCCGCGGCTTTCTCCCACATGGTCAAAGGCGATGACCTTTGGGTCGGCATCTCCCCCTTCGCGCAGCATAAGGGCAAGATGTACCCGATCGACAAGATGGCGAGTGTCATCGACATCCTCCTCTCCAATCCCTCCGTCCACGTCTTCCTCTTCGGAGGCGGTAAGCAGGAGAAGGAGCAGGCGGAAGCCCTTGCGAAAGGGCGTGAGCGTTGCTCTGTCATGATAGGCGTCATGAAGTTGGCGGACGAGATGGCTTTCATGTCTAATCTCGATGTCATGCTCTCCATGGACTCCTCCGCCATGCACGTCTCTTCCCTCTTTGGTGTCCGCGTCGTCAGCGTGTGGGGAGCGACCCACCCCTATGCTGGTTTCCTCGGCTATGGTCAAAGTCTCTCGGATTGCGTCCAGCGCGACGATCTCGATTGCCGCCCCTGTTCCGTCTTCGGCAATAAGCCATGCCGTTTTGCCGACTACCGATGCTTCGACATCGATCCGCAGAAGATTGCCGACCGCATCCTCGCCAAAGGCTGACAATTTGTCACTCCAACACCATATGGCAAACTTTTTGCCCTAAGTCCAATGTAATAACACTTTAACACGTAACGATTTATGACGCTTTGGATAATATTCGGCGCATTCGCACTCCTCAGTTGGATTGTGAGCAGCCGTCTTAAAAGCAAGTTCAAGAAGTACAGCCAGATTCCTCTGCCCTACACGGGAGCTGAGGTCTCCGCAATGATGCTTCGCCAAAATGGAGTGAATAACGTCACCATTCGTCCAACCGACGGCTCGCTGACCGATTTCTACAACCCTGCCGACCGCACGGTCAACCTCAGCACCGATGTCTACGCCTCGCGTACCGTCGCAGCCGCTGCCGTCGCAGCCCATGAGACTGGTCATGCCCTCCAGCATGCCCAAGGCTACAAGGCCATGGCGCTCCGCACGGCCCTCGTCCCCATTCAGAATTTCTCCAGCACCATCCTCAACGTGGTCTTCATCGGCATGTTCGCACTCGCTTTCTTCATGCCCAACCTGATGCCCTATACGTTGGCTCTCAAGATCATCATCGGATGCTATGCCGTCTTCACCCTCTTCGCCTTCGTCACTCTTGGTGTCGAGATCGACGCAAGCCAGCGCGCCATAAATTGGCTCACGGCAAGTGGCGTCATCGTGGCAGGCGAGACTCGCGATGGTGCGGTCGACGCTCTCAAATGGGCCGCCTACACATACCTCGTAGCAGCTCTCTCTTCCCTTGCTACCCTGCTTTACTACATCCTTCAGCTCGTCGGACATTCTGACGATTAGGTGCGATAAGAGCCCCCATAACGTTGCGCCCCGCACCAACTTCTGATGGTGCGGGGCGCATTGTCTTTATATCCCGTTCTTGAAATAGTCTTTCTTCTTCCACCAGTACAATTTCCATTGAACCTGGAATTTCACGTCGAATCTTCCTCCCCCTGGTGTCTCGTCATATCCAGTGCCGACGCTCTCTCGCCCGCATTGCCATGCGTATGCCACCCATGCCCATGCTTTCACTCCTGCCCATGGACCCAATGTCACCATCCCCGATGCGCTGACCCCCTCCCCCGAGTATGACGCGAACCGCATGTCATATACCATCCTCGGCTGCCTTACGAATACTCTGCATGCGTAGTCCGTCGTGTTGAAGTATGCTGCCGCAAGAGTGAGTGCGAATTTCCCACCATCGGGCGACATCTTCATGTCTTGCCCTGCCATGATGCCGTGCCCATCTGACATGCCTCCCTCATGGGTGAGCTCGGCGGCGGTTGTCGTCTTGAATATGCCGTTCGGCATTATGCTATATGTTGCTTTGATGCGCGTAAGGTGTGTCGTGGCGAGTGTGCCGCGCAATGTTCCTTCGCTGCTTGTTGTCGTCTTCTCGTCTTTCGTGTGGCGAACAGACAAGTGGGCTTCCGTCCTGCTCGTGGGGTATATGTCTGCATTGACCCTCGCTTTCCACCCTGTCGTCGGCGACCATATGTTGCTCTTCAACCATCGAAGCCTCCAATAGTCGACGACTGCGCTTACGCTCATCTTCCCTGCCGGCTGGAATGTCACGCCCATAGTCATTCCCCCTTCGCCTCCGCTCGTCGAGCTGTGGGTCGCTGGTTGACTTAATGCCGCATAATAATTTCTGCCGAATCTCCTGATAGACAAGGCGACAGACGTGCCGCCGCCTGCGTCGACTTCCATCCCCACTATTCCGCCAATTCCTTTTCTCCCCTGCATGGCTGCCTCGCCAAAGACGTGGACTCGTCTGATGTACCATCGTGCGTCAAGGCTCAATGTGTTGATTCTGTCACCCACTGGGCGGTTGACCAAATACATTTTTCCTCCATTCCCGAGAGGTGTCTCCGTATGCCATGTGTTGTACCCGACGCCTATCCTCGCCTCGCCAACGTCTGCCGATGCGTGCGCTCCCATGGCAGTCACTCTGTCGTTGTGCCTGTATTGGCGTTCCGTCTCTGTCCTATGCAATCCGCTTGTCCTGAAGCTCGAGACGTATGTCTCTCCGTTCTCGTCAATCTTCTTCGTCGCGTCAGCCTCAGTGACCGACACCCATGCCGTCCCTCTCAACCACTTGTGCCTCAATTCAATCGCCCCTCCTCGCAAGTAGCCGCTTTCGGCTGCCGATAGGGTGGGGGAGACGCCCGTGGCTGCCCTCCCCGCAGATATGCCTGTAGTCGTGGGGCTAAGCCCGAAGCCCGTCCACACGCCAAGCCCTTGCCCGAGGCGCAGGTGGTAATGCCCCACGACGGCTCTCCTCACGGCTCCTCTCTTGGGCGTCATGCTCAGATACCATCCACCGAAGTCCGCCAGCCCTGCGCCATCTTTCATCTGCGGCTCGCCTGCGTCGTTCTCCGCCACCATGCCGAACCATACGACTTTTCCAACCTCGCCCTTCACTCTCGCCAATTGTCCCCAATGTCCCCCAGCGTATGGGGCAGCCGTGGTGTCGCTGCCTATATACCCGCGGCTCTCTGGCCATCTTCTGCCGACGCGCCCCAAGGCCTCTATCTTCAAGTTCTTTCTTATCGCTGCCGTATCGATGCCCTCGCCTATATACACGAAGTGGCGCATCTTGAATATGTCGCCATACGTCAACCCGCGTATCGTGGTCAGCTCCTGCACGCTGCGTATCTTCCCCACCATCTGCCTATGGCTGATGATGGAGCGTATCTTGTTGTCGCTCAAGAATATAAGTTGGGAGAGTTCTTCTGCCGTTGCGGAGTTTATGTCGAGCGGGTCGTCTGCCAATGCCCCAAGCTCCGCCAACTCTTCCATCACCGTCTCGTCAAGTCGCCCCTCCTCGTCCATCGCGTCGGCAATGTCGTCAAGGATATAGTCCACCATGTCGTCTTCCTGGGCGGCTGCGCATGCGCTCCATAGGGCGAACAGCAATATCAGCAGTCTCTTTCTCATGGCCAGTGTGGATGAAATGTCATTGCCGCGCCGCCACTGACGCCAAGCCTCTCATGATGGCTCACGCATGCTCTCACTCCCCAAGCTTCCCAGTCGTACCCCACGCCTGCGCCTATCTCTGCGCCCGTCGTGCCAAAGCCTGCCGTAAAGTGCAGTCTGTCAGTTGGTTTCAACGCCATGCCGATATGTGCCGCAAGGTCTTGCCTCGTCTCTTTCTCCATCTCCACGCCAATGCTGAAATATCGTGGCGCATGCCATGTCACCGATGCCCACGCTGTCGTCCCGAGTTCTATCTCCCGAGCCTCATATATCAGTGGTCGCCTCTCAATGTTCCTCACTGCCGCGCCTATCTCCCAATGCTCATTGGGCAGCACCGTCACGCCGACAATGCTGAACGACGTGACGCCCCTCTCCGAGTAGCGCATCGTGTGCATCATCCCCCGATAGCCTATCCCCACAGCCACTTTGCCAAATCGTCTTGCCACGTCGGCGCCGAATGTCGTGAAGTGGCTTATCTCGTTTCCTGACCTTGTCACTCTCGCCCCGACGGCGCACAGCTTAGTGGGGACGGCTGCCACGCCCGATGTCTCCATCAGCTCCGTCAGCCCGTAGGGGACGACGCCACTGGCGCATATCGTCAGCCTCTCCAAAGTTGCCAAAGCCGACGGGTTGGTAGCCTCGGTCGGGCAGTAGAGCGACACCGACGTCATGCCTCCGCTGCCCAATGCTCCTGCCTGCCGCGCCCAAAGCCGTTGGCCCTTGGCGTGGCAAGTGAAGGCGACAATCAGCAGCGTCGTCGCTATAACTCTCTTTAATACAGCTCTTTCCACTCCATGCGGTTGCCCATTCGCTCCAAGAACCTCATAAGGTCCTCACGTGACACTGACAGCGACGCCCTGTTGTCGTTAGGGTGGAACGCCAACCTGTCTGCCGTCTGCAGCTTGTCGTCGAGGAAGAGTATCACCTCATGGTTCGTGTCGTTTATGAGACCGAACGGGCTGACCGACCCGGGCTTCAGCCCCAAGTATTTCATCATCCTCTCGGGCGATGCGAAAGTCAGTTTCCCTTCGCCAAGCCGATGCTCCAAGTCGTGCATGTCGATGCTCTTGTCGCAGTCCAGCACGACGAGGTAGTGCTTGTTGCCCTTATGGTTTCTGAGGAATATGTTCTTGCAATGCTTGCCGTCCAGCGCGGTCCAATATTTCCGAGCGTCCTCGATGGTTGGCGTTGGCGGATGCTCTATATACTGGTATGTGATGCCCATCTCGTCAAGCAGGTCATACAGCTCCGCTTGACCAATCTTTGTCTCTCCCATCAGTGTCGTGGTATTGTGTAAAAGAAAAGGTCGCAAGCCACTTGGAGCTTGCGACCTTATTCCATAATGTGTCTAATGCGCTAAATGTTCAATCCTGTTAAGGCTTGACGATGACGCTCCTGACCTTGTCAGCCTCTTTCTTGATCTCTTGCATGCTCTCCTCGGTGATGCTGTTGGCGTCAGTCTTGGAGTAAATCAGGTTGAGAGGCTCCAACTGGTCGCGGAGCTCCTTGACGTTGGCGTTGTTGAGGTTCTGGTCGAGGAGCTTGACGAGCTTCTCAAGGGGCTCCTTCTGGCTCAAGAGGATTTTGACCATCTCCTTGTTGTCGAAGGTGTCGTCAGAGATGTGGGTGGCGATGTAGAGACCCTCAACCCAGCTGCCTGCCACGATCATCAGAGATACGGGGCCGCGACCGTGCTTGTTGAGGTAGTCATACGAGTCGTAGAACGAGTTGGAGATGAGCTCGGTCATCGCCTCCTTGTTGTTCTCGTTGTCCTCCATCTTGGTTGCGAGCTCGGGGTCGACAGCCTGCGTCATGTCCAGCGCGTCGACAAGACCGCGGATCGTCTGGGTGTACTCCATGACGTTAGACTGCTGGTTGTAGGTCGAGGCGTAGCACAAGTCTGCGCTGTAGACGCCCATGTTCATAGCCCTCTTGGCCTCAGTGACGTACTTGTCGACGTTGTCCTTGGGGTTGCAGATGTCGAGGATGTAGGCGGCGTCGATGCGGTTGAGCATCTCGGTCACTTCGAATGCCGTAGGAAGTGGGTATACGAACTCGCGTACGTTCTCTTCCACGTTCTCTTTGCTCATCACGCCAGTCTTGTCTTGACTGCCCTTGACTGTGCATCCCGTGGCCACCATTGCGGCTATACCAGCCATGATTGCCGATATTTGCAGTTTGCTCATATCTTGTGTTTGGTTACGATTACGATTTATGCGAACGCTAAAATAACAAAAAGTGTTTAATTAAGGCAAGGAGGGAAAAGTTTTTATTGCTTCACGGTCAACCATGCGCTCACTGCCTTGTGATCGGACCACTCCCAGTCGTGCTCCTCGTAGCCCCACGTAGCCACTCGTCCCGACTTGATTATGTAGTCGATGCGCAGCGGTGGCAGTTTCCCTCGGAACGTCTTCGCAAGACCGAACTTGCGCGTATGCCTCGCCTCGCAGAGCGAGCTGGAGTTGTCGCCTCGGGGGCGTATGGAGCTGATGGTGTGGAAGGTGTATGAGACGGGCGTGTCGTTGAAGTCGCCGCATATTACGACGGGGTGGGGCGACGCCTCGATGGCTCGTGTCAACATTCTGACCTCTGCGGCGCGGGTCATGAAGGCGCGCATTAGGTGTTCGTACGTGCCTTTCAGGGTGCTGATGCGTTGGCGGTTCACGTTCTTTTTTGACGATACGGCGTCTATCTGGTCGTGCGACAGCTTTATCGAGGCGAGGTGGCAGTTGAAGACTCTCACTTTCTGTCCGTCGCCAAGGGTGATGTCCGTCGCGAGGAAAACATCTGGTCTGTTGCCCTCAAGCCCCAATTCTTTGGGGTCGGTTATGTCTCTTGCCGGCAAGTTGGTAAGCGTGCAGACGTTGCCGTACAAAGACTTGTGACTAAATGAGTTGAATACCTCCTTGAAAGGCTCTGCGACTTTGCATGAGCGCATCATCCAGTCGGGTGGAGCCTCTTGCAGGCAGAGGATGTCGGCTTTTGCGCCCAATATGTCGACCACCATCGAGTCTACGCGATGCTCGGGGAACGCTGGGTTGACGGTCAACAGAGTGCAGATGTTGTAACTCAGCAGCTTAGTGCCTTCCGTCTCCACGCCTGGGGCTTTCTGTTCGGGCAGGGGGAGGTTAATCTCTCGCAACGCCTCGGGGGTGGAGTATGCCAATGAGGCGACGCAGCATGCGCAGACGAACCAGTGGCGCGTGAACGAACATACGACCAGCATCACTAAGAGCAGCAGCCACACGTAGGGAAACGTGAACCACACAAGGCACACCGACCCTATGTCTTCTGGCGAGTACTGTGTCAGCCATGCGGTCACGGTCGTGAACAATGCCGTCGCCATGACCAGCGCCAACAGTATCAGCTTGATTATGTATCTTATGACTTTCAAGCAGTTATCTTATCTTTTGCTTTGGTCGAACAGTGTCTTTTTCTCTTCTTCGGTGAGGCTGTTATATCCGCGTGCGCTTATCTTGTCGAGGATGCGGTCCACCTCGCGGTCGTTGTCGGCGCGACGTTTGTTATATTCCCAGTCGGGATTGGTGTTGCCACCGACGGACACTTTCATCTTTCGGTTCTTCCGACGGGGTGCGGCAGGTCTGCCGTCCCAATGGCGAGCCAAAATGTAGCCAGCCAATGCGCCGCCAAGGTGAGCCAAGTTGCCGCCCACGTTGACAAGCCCGATGAGCATTATGAGCGACAATGCTACATAGACGAGGGCTATGTATTTCATTTTCACCTCGCCAAAGAACGTGACCCACACCAGCCTGTCGGGTTGCGACATTGTGGCAGCCACCAGTATGCTCATTATCGCACCCGACGCGCCGAGCAGTATGCTGCCGCCTCCTCCGAATATCCACCCGAGCAATATGGCCGCCACGCATCCTGTGAGACCGCCGACGACGTAGGCGACAATGGCGCGGCGACTGTCGGCGTAGCACTGCATGAAGAGCCTGCCGAACCAGTAGAGGCACAGCATGTTGAATATGTAGTGGAAGAAGTCGTAGTGGGCGAAGATGTTGGTCACTATGGTCCATGGCTTGCTCAGCAGTCCCGCGCCTGTCGGCATGCCGAACCACCATATGCCCCATCCCGTGGCGTGGCTGCCCCCGAGGGCGGCGAGGTCCATAAGGCGCATTACGAGGAATACCGCAGTATTGACGTATATGAACTTGATTATAACATCGTTGCGTCTGAACGACTCGCTTATCTCCTGTAATATCGACATCGCTGTTGTTCTGTTAGTTGACCCTGCTGATCTTCCACGCCCTCAACAAGATGAAGCCGAAGATCATGCCGCCGATGTGTGCCCAATGGGCCACGTTGTCATAGTCGCCGCCATGGATGCCCCCGAAAAGCTCGAGGATGCCATAGATCAGCACAAACCATTTGGCTTTCAACGGGATGGGTGGAAAGAGTAACATGATGCGCATGTTCGGGAATATCATGCCGAAAGCCAGAAGGATTCCGAATACCGCGCCCGACGCACCGACCGTCACGTTGGCGTTTATATACATCTGCTGGTACTGCTGCGCAAAATCGCGCGCCATGGCTGTGGCTGCCGTGGGGTCGGTGCCGACTGTGGCGTTATAGTTACTGATGAACGTGTTGATAAGTTGCTGGCTCTCAATGGATACGGCATGAGCCGTCGTCGAGAGGAAGTCCTGGATGTTTGCCGTCGTGGGGTCGCTTAGGAGTGCGTCGACGGCCGAAATCATCGGGCGAAGGTCGAAGCCCACGGCAAGCTCCTGTATTATGCCCGAGCCGATGCCGCATGCCAAGTAGTATGCCACGAAGCGTCGGGTGCCAAGTGCGCTCTCTATCGCTGTGCCGAACATCCAGAGGGCGAACATGTTGAAGAAAATGTGGCTGATGTTGGCGTGCATGAACATGAACGTCACGAGCTGCCACACGCCGAAGTTTTGTGCCGTGACGTAGTGGAGGCCAAGGTAGTCGTCGAGGTCTATCCCCAGGCTGCGCCCCATCACTATTTGCGAGGCGAAGAATAAGATGTTTATTATCAGCAGGTTCTTTACTGCCGGTGTCATTCTCATGGTATCTTCCTGTCTGTTGTTGCTTTTCTTTCTTGATCGTCGCTACCCGAACATAGCAGCGAGTTCGTCGTCTGTGATGACCCGCAAGACGCGGTGCCCGTCGGGTGTCATCTGCCTGTCGCTCGAAGACATGAGGCGAGTGTACATGTCGACCATCTCCTCGCCCGTCATCTCGCGCCCGTAGGGCATTGCGCTGTGGCGCGACATCTCGCGGGCTATGAGGTCCTTGATGTCGCCGCTGACGTCGACTTCGCCTGTGCGGCAGTCGTAGGCCAGGCTCTCCAGTAGAGCCCTTGCCGCGCTCACGTCCATCATGGCCGGGATTGATGATATGCTGATGGTGCCGGCGTCGCTGTCAATCTTCACCTCGACGCCCGCCTGCCCGAGCTCGTCGCTCAGCTCTGTGATGACGCACAGGTCCTCAGCCCCCATCGCCATGACTTCTGGGAATAAGAGGCGTTGGCTCTCTACGGCTGCGAGCGCCATCATTGATTTCATCCTGTCGTAGAGGATTCGCTCGTGGGCTCTGTGCTGGTCGATGACCATAAGCCCCCCGTCGGTCTGGCGGAGTATGTAGCGTCGCTTGTATTGGTAGAATTGGTTGGGCGTCAGTGTCGCAAGGTCGTTGTCGGCTGGCGTGAAGAGGCGTGTGGGCATTGTCTCGCCGCTCGTTGTCGGAGCATTGGCGCGAGACTCGAAAGATATGGGTCCCGAAGGTGTGCCGCCGCCAAGGGCCGACTCGTAGATCGTCTCCCAACCGTGAACCTCGCCGCTTGTAGGGCGTTGGACACCCGAGTATGTGTTGGCGAATTGAGCCGCCTGTTCTCTTTCGAGGGCGAAGGGGTTGTAGTTGTCGACGGAATTGGGGTCGAACGTGGGGATTTCAACGCGCTCGCCACTGTCGAAGTCTATCTGCGGCAGTATGTTGTTGTCATTCAAGCATGCGCGGATGGCGGCGTTCAATATTTTCCATATCGCCTGGTCGTCGTCGAACTTTATCTCCGTTTTCTGCGGATGGACGTTGACGTCCAGCGATTGAGGGTCGACGCTCAGGTAGATGTAGTAGGCTGGCAGGTTGTCGGCAGGTATGATGCCCTTGTAGGCGTCGGTCACGGCCTTGTTGAAATATGCGCTGCGCATATATCGGTCATTTGCGAAGAAATATTGGTCGCCACCACTCTTCTTGGCAGTCTCTGGCGTGCCGATAAATCCGCAAATCTTGACCATGCTCGTCTGGCAATCCAATGCCAAGAGGTTTTTCGCCATCGAGAGACCTGCCACGCCTGCCACCCTCTGTTTGATGTTGCCTGCCGGCAGGGTGTAGAGAGCCGACCCGTTGGCCGTCAGGCTCATGCTGACGCCAGGGTGCGCCAGAGCCACGCGTAGGAACTCCGCGCTGACGTGCCTCATCTCGGCGGTGTCCGATTTCAAGAACCGACGTCGGGCTGGGACGTTGAAAAACAAGTTCCTGACGGAAAAACGGCTGCCTTTGGGCGTGGCGCATGGTTCTTGCTCGACGACGTCGGAACCCGATATGACGATTTTGACGCCAAGGTCCTCGCCCTCCTGGCGCGTCAAGAGTTCCACTTGGGCAACGGCGGCTATCGATGCCAATGCCTCGCCGCGGAAACCCATGGTCGTCAGGTTGTAGAGGTCTTGCGCCGACGTGATTTTAGACGTGGCGTGGCGTTCAAAGGCCAGGCGCGCGTCGGTCTCGCTCATGCCTGCACCGTCGTCGATGACTTGTATCTGCGTGCGCCCGGCGTCTTGGACGATGACTTTTATGTCAGTAGTCCCCGCGTCGATGGAGTTTTCCATCAACTCTTTGATTACCGACGCAGGGCGTTGGATTACCTCGCCGGCGGCAATCTGGTTGGCCACCGAGTCGGGCAGAAGGTGTATCTTGTTGGTCGTCACGTGATTGATGGTCTGACTCTTGATCAGTGCGTGCCTGTGATTATGGCAATGAGCTTCTGCAGCGAGCCGTCGAGGTAGGTGTAGATCAATATGCAGAGAACCAACGCTATAAGACCACGGCGCACGAACCTCTGTCGGCTACCGTCCTCCCTGCGAGGCTTGTAGCTGTCGTGGAGGGCGCGCATGGCTCCTGAGCGCAGCATGCCGCCCGTGCCTGCCAGTTTCTCGACTTCGCTGTCGATGCCGAGCTCTTTGCGGCGCTGCTTGATGTACTCTTTGTCGGGGTCGTAGAACCAAGGCTTGTATTCGAAGACCTTGTGCTTAGGCAGTTGGAAAAATGGTTTCATAGGCTAAATCTCGTAATCTGTGCATGCCCTGGCGTCGAGCATCTCGCCGACCTGCTTGGCGACGGCCACGTGCCTTGGGTCGGTGGCGTAGGCTGCGAGACCTTCCATGTCGTCGAACGTGGCCTCGAGCGAGAGGTCGAATTTCTCTTTGGGGTTGACATTCAAGCCAATCTCAATGCTCTTGAGGCTCGGGATTACGCCCATGAGGGCCAAGAACTCTTTGCGGATTTCGGGGAGGCGGGTAGCCTTGACGCTTGCGGCAACGTCGTCGCGAAGCTTGAAAAGTACAATGTGTTTGATCATCGTGTTTTGCGCATTTCCGCAAAAATAACTCTTTTGGCGTTACCATTCCTTGTATTAGAATGTTTTGCGTCTCGCTTTTTGTAACTTTACCCGATAAAAAGATATCACGCAGTGAAATATACAAACAACGACGGCAAGGGCCGTGACACTGCGTCCGACAAAGGACGCGACTTTTCACCGCGAGGCGCGGCGGCTGTCTTCTCCGCCAAGCCAGACGACGTGGTTTTCATCAACATCGAAGGCGTTCCCGAGCTCGCCTCCACCAGCGATCTCTCAGACACCATGAGGCAGTTGTGGGAGAGCCTCCCTCATCCTGAGTCCATTTCGCCCGACGAGGCGTACCGCGCCATGGGCTTGTGTGCGGAGTTCGGCAAGGTGGCGTGCGTGACGGCTGGCGTCATACGCTCGCGCGCCGGCGAGACCGAGCCTTATTTCATCACATCGACATACGCTGCCGACGACGAGCGTCAGGTGCTTTGCGACTTTTCCGAGATGATAGGCAATTTCTTCTCAACGTCGCCACGCTCACGCTTCGTGTGTGGGCATGGGATCCTTGCCTCCGATGTCCCATTCTTCGCCAAGCGTCTGATTGTCAATCGTCTGCCATTGCCAGCCCTCTTCGATAAACATGGGCGCAGGTGGCTTGACGAGAATGTCATCGACACGGCGACATTTTGGGCAATGGGCAATGCCGACGCCCCGACGACCTCGGCCCCTTTGCTCGCTTCCGTCCTCGGTATCGATGTTGACCCCACGGACTACGATGCCATCGAGGCCGCAACGCTCTACCACGACGACCATGACCTCCGCTCCCTCGCCCAGCGGTCGGAGCGCAAAGTCCTCGTAGCGGCAAGGATTTTCCGAGCCATGCGCGGCGAGAGCCCCATATCGGGCGACCACGTCATCCGTAAGGAGTAAGAAATTCCCCCTTCAATATAAATTCCGTCCCCCAATCATGGCAAACATCATAAGCCTTCAAGGCAAGACGCCTGTCATCGGCAAGAATTGCTATATCGCTCCGACGGCAACCATCATTGGTGACGTCACCATTGGCGATGGTTGCAGCATCTGGTTTGGCGCGGTCTTGCGAGGCGACGTCGCTCCCATCCGCCTTGGCGACCGAGTTAACGTCCAGGATAACGCGGTGATCCACGGCACGTTCGAACGCCACGACACCGTCATCGGCAATGACGTCTCCATTGGTCACGCCGCCATCGTCCATGGGGCGAAGATTTGCGACCGCGTCCTTATCGGCATGGGGTCGATAGTTCTCGACGCCGCAGTCGTGGAGCCGGAGACCATCATCGCCGCGGGAGCCGTCTTGACGGGTGGCAAGGTGGCGCAGAGCCATGGCATCTACGCAGGGACGCCAGCCAAGCGCATCAAGGAACTGTCGCCCGAGCAGGTGGAGGACACAATAACGCGCACGGCGTCGCACTACGCTACATACTCCTCATGGTACGAAGATTCTGAAACAAAGGAGGTTGGACAATGAACAAGATTATCGCCCTTATAGCACTCGCTTTCGCCCCACTTCTCGCCGTCGCCCAAGACAGCGAGTATTTCAATAACGCGTGGTGGAGCTGCGACCTTACTGACAATCAGACTGTTTGGCACATTAAGAACTATCGCTCGGGCATCTCGTTCATCAACCCTACCGAGCGTGCTTCGGGGACGATAACGTTCTCTGACGACTGCATCGAGTTCAACTACCCCGAGTTCCAAATGCACTTCCCCGTTTTGGCGTATAAGCGCATCTCCGAGGACATCTTCTCCGTCTCGCGTAATGGCGAGGACGACTATTTCGACTACATCGAGGTTGTGCGCGTCGGACAGAAGCGTGGCCCTGGCGCGACGTATCGTCTCATGATCGCCAAGCTCGATCCCGACAACACGATGCAGAACACGCGCATCTTCACGTGCGTACCCCAGCGTCTCCAAGCAGGACGCGACATAAAAGAGGCCTTGGACGCCAAGCCAAAGAGCGACGGCATCCCACCTCAAGTTCCCAAGAAATGATCGCAATTTTCGATTCTGGCTACGGCGGACTGACAATCTTCAGTGCCATTCGCCGTCGGCTGCCGCAATATGACTACGTCTACCTTGGCGACAACGCCCGAGCGCCATACGGGACGCGCTCTTTCGACGTGGTCTACCGTTTTACGCTCCAGGCCGTGAAGTCCATGCTCGACATGGGTGCCGACCTCATAATCTTGGCCTGCAACACGGCTTCCGCCAAGGCCCTGCGCACCATCCAGCAACACGACCTCCCTCTTCTCGACCCCTCTGGGCGCAAGCGCGTCTTGGGCATCATCCGCCCATCAGCCGAGGCCCTCGGCAAGTTTACGACCTCGCGCCGCGTCGGGATCCTCGCCACGCAAGGCACTGTCTCGTCAGAGTCTTATATCATTGAGATGCAGCACCTTTGGCCCGACATCAAGGTCTACCAGCAGGCCTGCCCACTCTGGGTGCCCATCGTCGAGAATGGCGAATTCGATAAGCCCGGAGCCGACTATTTCGTCCACCAGTATACGTCGCGTCTCATGAGCAAATGTCCCGACATCGACGCCGTCATGATGGGTTGCACGCACTATCCGCTCCTCGCTCCCAAGATCCAGGCGGAGCTGCCCGCTGGCGTCAAGCTCCTCTCGCAAGGCGACATCGTGGCGGACAGCCTTGCCGACTACCTCCGTCGACATCCCGAAATCGACAGCCGCCTCACCCGAGGGGCGACGTCGCATTTCTTCACGACCGAAAGCCCCGACAAGTTCGCTGGCACGGCAGCCATTTTCTTCGGCGGCGACCTCGACGTCAAACATGTCGAGATAGGCTGATTTTTAGATTATTTCCGATTTTCAACATAACTCGCTAATTTAGCAGTTCCGACAAGCCGCAAAAGGCACCTGTCGACACACGCAGAAACAAGAAGAACTTACCATTATAATGAGCCTACAAGACCTTAGCGAACAGGAGATTAACAGGCGCAACAACCTGCAAGCCCTCCGCGACATGGGAATCGATCCTTACCCAGCCGCCGAATACCCAACCGACGCTTTCTCAACCGACATCCTCTCTTCTTTCTCCGACGACGCTCCGCAACGGACGGTATGCGTGGCCGGTCGTATGATGAGCCGCCGCGTCATGGGCAAGGCCTCTTTCATCGAGCTTCAGGACTCAAAGGGCCGAATCCAAGTCTACGTCTCCCGCGACGAGATTTGCCCGGCCGACAATGCCGACCTCTATAACGTCGTCTTCAAGAAACTCCTCGACCTCGGCGACTTCGTGGGTGTCAAGGGTTTCGTCTTCCGCACCAAGACGGGCGAGATCTCCGTCCATGCGCAGAGCCTCACCGTGCTCGCCAAGAGCCTCAAGCCTCTCCCTGTCGTCAAGGAGAAGGACGGCGTCGTCTATGACTCGTTCGACGACCCCGAGCTCCGCTATCGCCAACGCTACGTCGACCTCGTCGTCAACAAGGGCGTAAAGGATGTCTTCCTTAGCCGCGCCACTGTTCTCCGCACCCTCCGCTCCGTCCTCGACGGCGCAGGATACACCGAGGTCGAGACCCCTGTCCTCCAGTCTATCGCTGGTGGCGCGTCGGCTCGCCCCTTCATCACGCACTTCAACGCCCTCAATATCGATATGTACATGCGCATCGCCACGGAGCTTTACCTCAAGAGGCTCATCGTCGGCGGTTTCGAGGGCGTATACGAGATTGGCAAGAACTTCCGCAACGAGGGTATGGACCGCACCCACAATCCCGAGTTCACCTGCATGGAGCTCTACGTCCAATACAAGGATTACAACTGGATGATGTCGTTCACCGAGCATCTCCTCGAGACAATATGCGTCGCCGTCAATGGCAAGCCCGAGAGCGAGATCGACGGCAACGTCATCAGCTTCCGCGCCCCATTCCGCCGCCTCCCTATCCTTGAGGCCATCAAGGAGAAGACGGGTTACGACCTCGACGGCAAGTCTGAGGACGAGATCCGCGACGTCTGCCGTCAGCTCAAGATGGAGATCGACGACACCATGGGCAAGGGCAAGCTCATCGACGAGATCTTCGGCGAGTTCTGCGAAGGCACCTACATCCAGCCTACTTTCATCACCGACTACCCCGTCGAGATGTCACCACTCACCAAGAAGCACCGCTCCAAGCCCGGTCTCACCGAGCGTTTCGAGCTCATGGTCAACGGCAAAGAGCTCGCCAACGCATATAGCGAGCTGAACGACCCTATCGATCAAGAGGAGCGTTTCAAGGAGCAGATGCGTCTCGCCGACAAGGGCGACGACGAGGCCATGGTCATCGACCAGGACTTCCTCCGCGCTCTCCAATACGGCATGCCACCAACGTCGGGCATCGGCATCGGCATCGACCGTCTCGTCATGCTCATGACAGGCAAGAACGCCATCGGCGAGGTCATGCTCTTCCCGCAGATGAAGCCCGAGAAGAAGCCCGCCCGCGACCCCGAGGAGGCTTTCACAAAGCTCGGCGTGCCAGCAGAATGGGTAGGCCCCATATACATGGCTGGCATCTACACCGTTGCCGACATGGGCAAGATGAAGCCCGGCAAGGTGCATCAGATGCTTTGCGACATCAACAAGAAGAACAAGCTCGGCCTCACGCCTCTCAAGCAAGAGGAGGTCGCGCAATGGTTCAACGCCCTCTAAATGAACACTATGGACGATAAGCCCGAACTGATTTTAGGAGAGAAACCCCGCGTCGGCCTCGTCGGCAGCGGCAGTTGGGCGACGGCCATAGCCAAGATGCTGCTCTGCAACGTCGACCACCTCAACTGGCACGTCCGCAACCGCAAGAACATCGAGGCGTTCCGAACGACGGGACACAACCCTTCATACCTGTCGAGCATCCAGTTCGACACCTCAAAGATCTCCTTCTCCGACGACATAAATAAGATCGTCCGCGAGAGCGACGTCCTCTTCGTTGTCGTCCCCTCCGCTTTCGTCCAGTCCGTCTTCGCCAATCTGACCGAGTCGCTGTCCGACAAGTACGTCATATCTGCCATCAAGGGTCTCATCCCCGATAGCAATATGATAATCGGGGCATGGCTCAATCAGGTCATGGGTGTTCCCATCGACCGCATTGGAGTCATCAGCGGCCCCTGCCATGCCGAGGAGGTGGCACTTGAGAGGCTGTCGTACCTCACCATGGCGTGCCAGAATGTCGACCTCGCCCGCGAGTACGCTCGCCTCATAACGTGCCACTTCATCAAGACCTGCGTCTCCGACGACATATACGGCACCGAGTACGCCGCCGTCTTGAAGAACATCATGGCCATAGCGTCGGGCGTCTTCCATGGTCTCGGGTATGGAGACAATTTCCAGGCTGTCCTCATCTCCAACGCCATTCAGGAGATTAAGCGTTTCGTCGATACCGTCCACCCCATCCCGCGCGACATCAAGAGTTCCGCCTACCTCGGCGACCTCCTCGTCACGTGCTACTCGCAGTTCAGCCGCAACCGCACGTTCGGCACGATGCTCGGCAAGGGCTATTCTGTCAAGTCCGCGCAAATGGAGATGCTTATGGTCGCTGAAGGCTACTACGCTACCAAGAGCATCAAAGCCATCAACGAACGCTACCAAGTCCCGATGCCCATCACCGACTGCGTCTACAACATCATCTACGGCAAAGTCTCGCCAGTTATCGAGTGTATGCTCCTGACCGAGCAGCTCCGATAGCAAATGGGGCCACAATTCATCAACCTGAGCTCTTTAAGCCCCAAACGACAAAACATAACAACATACAACATCATGAAGATTGACATTTCTAAGGCATCAGTAGACATCAAGCCCCTCCAGGGCGAGATTGCCAAGGCCCTCGAGAAACTCGACAAGGGCAACGGCGAAGGCGCCGACTTCATAGGCTGGCACCACCTCCCCAGCGAGACAACCGACGCTTTCCTCGACGAGATCGAGGCCTCCGCTAAGGTCCTCCGCGACAACTGCGACTACGTCGTCGTCGTTGGCATCGGCGGCAGCTACCTCGGCGCACGCGCCGTCATCGAGGGTCTCTCCAACTGCTTCGACTACCTCCAGACCAACCGCAAGTCTCCCGTCATCCTCTTCGCTGGCCAGAACATCGGCGAGGACTACACCGCCGACCTCCTCGAACTCCTCAAGGACAAGAGCTTCGGCGTAATCGTCATCTCCAAGAGTGGCACCACCACCGAGCCCGCCATCGCGTTCCGCCTCCTCAAGGATCAGCTCGAGTCACAAGTCGGCAAGGCTGAGGCTCAAAAGCGCATCGTCGCCGTAACCGACAAGGCCAAGGGCGCCCTCCGCACCCTCGCTACCCAAGAGGGCTACAAGACTTTCGTCATCCCCGACAACGTCGGCGGTCGTTTCTCCGTCCTCACCCCAGTAGGTCTGCTCCCTATCGCTGTCGCAGGTTTCGACCTCAAGAAGCTCCTCCAGGGCGCAAAAGATATGGAGGTCGCCACCGCAAGCACTGTTCCTTTCGAGCAAAACCCCGCTTGCGTCTACGCTGCCGCTCGTAACATCCTCTACCGCAACGGCAAGAGCACCGAGATCCTCATCAACTTCCAGCCTAAGCTCCACTACTTCACCGAGTGGTGGAAGCAGCTCTACGGCGAGTCCGAGGGTAAGGACGGCAAGGGCATCTTCCCCGCAGGCACCGACTTCACCACCGACCTCCACTCCATGGGCCAGTGGATCCAAGAGGGCCAGCGCATCATCTTCGAGACCGGCATCACCATCGAGCAGCCCAACAAGAAGGTTGTCGTCCCCGCTGACAA
This sequence comes from Bifidobacteriaceae bacterium, assembly GCA_963607345.1. GTDB lineage: Bacteria > Bacteroidota > Bacteroidia > Bacteroidales > Marinilabiliaceae > W3P20-009. Next base: position 136,670 of record CAVDBL010000002.1, on the reverse strand, counting down.
CGCCAACCTCGACGGCCTCAACTTCCTCGCTGGCAAGCGCGTCGACGAGGTCAACAAGATGGCTGAGCTCGGCACCCTCCTCGCCCATACCGACGGCGGTGTGCCCAACATCAAGATCGAGATCCCTACCCTCGACGAGTACAACCTCGGTCAGCTCATATACTTCTTCGAGAAAGCCTGTGGCATCAGCGGCTACGTCCTTGGTGTCAACCCGTTCAACCAGCCTGGCGTCGAGGCCTACAAGAAGAACATGTTCGCTCTCCTCGAAAAGCCCGGCTACGAGGAGGCTACCAAGGCCATCAAAGCCCGTCTCGCTAAGTAATCAGACTCCTGCTTACTCATAAAATAACAGGGAGGTGCAGTCAAGCGCCTCCCTTTCTTTTTGATATATTTGCTCTTAAACAATACCTTTTTCACCATGGGAAACTACGTCGATAACAATCTCTCCCGAGGCGAGCATGTTATCTATGAGGCTCACTATCATTGGAAAATATGGTTCGAGCTCAAAAGCATCTGCACCCTCTTCATCCGACCCCTCATAATGACCAAGTTCGATGAGTTCGTCATAACCAATAAGCGCGTCATCATGAAGACGGGCGTCATCTCGCGCAACATCTTCGAGATGACCGCCGCCCACATCGAGTCCATCAATGTCGACCAATCCATCATGGGGCGTATCTTCGGCTACGGGACGGTCATCATCGTCGGCTCGGGTGGCACCAAGGAGAGTTTCGACAATATCGCCAACCCCATCCGCTTCCGACGTGCGTTTATGGATACTGTTGAATAGAATTGCCGTCTTGTGACAAACTCTATGATAATTCGTTATCTTTGTCACATAAACAACAGAAAATATAACAATGGGTGAATTGAAAATAGCCGTCATCGGCGGCGGCAATATGGGTGGGGCTATTGCCCGAGGCATCGTCAAGGCTCAACTGGCGTCACCTGCCAATATCACGGTCACGCGCCGCAACGCCGACGCCCTCAAACCATGGGCTGCCGACGGCTTCCATACGACGACCGACAATACGGCTGCCGTGTCCGACGCCGATGTCGTCATCTTCGCCGTCAAGCCATATCAGATTGCCGACGTCATTGCGCAACTTCGCCCATCCCTCAAACCCTCCGTCGTGGCCGTATCCATCGCCACGGGAGTGAGCGTCGCCCAACTGACCTCTTCCCTCGGGTCCGACATCGCCACGGTTCGCGTCATGCCCAATACCGCAGCCGAGGTCGGCGAGAGCCTCACGGCCATCGTCCCAGCGCCAAACGTCAAGCCCGAACAACTCGCCCTCGTCCAGCAGATTTTCTCCGCCCTCGGTCTCGCTCTCACCGTCACCGAGGCCCAGATGCCAGCCCTCACGGCACTCGCCTCATGCGGCATAGCCCACGCCCTCCGCTACATCCGCGCTTGCCAAGAGAGCGCAATCGAGATGGGCATCAACTCCGCTCTCGCAGCCGACATCGTGGCACAAACCGTCAAGGGCGCGGCACAGCTAATCCTCACCAACCACACAAACCCCGAGGTCGAGATCGACAAGGTCTGCACCCCAGGCGGCGTGACCATAGCTGGCATCAACGCCATGGAGCATGCCGGCTTCACTTCCGCCGTCATGAGCGGAATGATGGGCTCCTACAACAAGATTGTCAAGTAACCTCCCCCTCCCGACAACACCTAATAATGAAAATCACCATAAAGGTAGGCTCCAACGTCCTCACCGCTTCCGACGGCACGCTCAACGTCAGCCGAATGGACAGCCTCGTGGCGCAGATCGTCAAACTCCGCGACATGGGACACCAAGTTTGTTTCGTCTCCTCAGGCTCCATGGCGGCTGGCCGTTCCATGGTCTCCGGATACCAGGAGCTCGACCCAGTAGCCCAACGTCAGCTGCTCTCTTCCGTCGGTCAAGTCAAGCTGATCGACCAATACAAGCAGCTCTTCGACAAGCATGGCGTCAAAATCGGGCAAATCCTCGTCACCAAACAAGATTTCGGCAGCCGATCCCACTACCTCAACATGAAAGCCTGCTTCGACGTCCTCTGGCAAAACGGGATAATCCCCGTTATCAATGAGAACGATGCCGTCTCGCTGACAGGGCTCATGTTCACCGACAATGATGAGTTGTCCGGTCTCATCGCCTCCATGATGGATTGTCAGAAGCTCTTCATTCTCAGCAATATAGACGGCATCTTCGATGGCGACCCCTCCGACCCCTCTGCAAACGTAATTCGCGAGGTCGCCAACGGCTCCAGCGTCTCACAATACGTCAAGGCCACGAAGTCGGGCTTCGGTCGCGGCGGCATGGTTACCAAATGTCGCACCGCTCAAAAGACAGCGCTCACCGGTATCGATGTATATATCGCCAACGGCACGACGCCCGATGTCATAACGCGACTCATCTCCGACGACCCCTCCCTCCCGCGCACCCATTTCCAGCCAGGGCAGCACAGCCCAGCGGTCAAAAAATGGATCGCCTATTCCGATGGCTTCGCTGCCGCCAAGGTCGTGGTCAACAAGGGTGCCGCCGACGCCCTCCACAATCCCGACCGGCCCGCAAGCCTCCTACCCGTCGGTGTCCGCGAGTTCATAGGCGATTTCAAGAAAGACGACATCATTACCATTGCAGCTCCCGATGGCCAAACCATCGCCGTCGGACGTGCCGCCATGGATAAGGATACAGCCCAACGTCAAGCCTTTGCCGCCAAGCAGAAGCCTCTCGTCCACTACGACTACCTTTACGTATATCCCTCTATAAAACAATAGTATATGGATAAGGACACCCTCCGACAGCTCCAAGCCGTCAAGCAGGCGTCACGCTCCATGAACGCCATCACCCCCGAGCAGACGGCCGACGCCCTCAATGCGATGGCCGACGCCCTCGTGGCCCACGTCGACGAAATAATTCGTGCCAACGCCATCGACTTGGCCAAGATGGACCCCTCCGACTACCGCTACGATCGCCTCCGTCTCGACCGACAACGCATCGAGTCCATAGCCTCCGACACCCGCAACGTCGCCAACCTCCCAGCCCCGTGCGGCGAGGTCATCGAGGAACGTTCCATGCCCAATGGTCTGAAAATAAGCCGTGTACGTGTCCCAATGGGCGTCGTCGGCGTTATCTATGAGGCGCGCCCAAACGTCACCGCCGATGTCGTCTCCATCGGGCTCCGATCCGGCAACGCCGTCGTCCTCAAGGGCAGCAGCGACGCCAACGAGAGCAACACCGTCATTGTCTCCATCCTCCGACAAGTTCTTGCCGATCAAGGGCTTAATCCCGACCTTATCCAACTTCTCCCCCCGACCCACGAGGCGGCGACCGACCTCATGAATGCCGTCGGCTACGTCGATCTTCTCATCCCTCGCGGCTCCCAACGCCTCATAGCCTCCGTCCGTGACAACGCCAAAGTCCCTGTCATCGAGACAGGTGCTGGTGTCGTCCACACCTATTTCGACGTGGCTGCCGACCTCGACAAGGGGGCTCGCGTCATCTGCAACGCCAAGACCCGCCGCGTCAGCGTGTGCAACGCTCTCGACTGCTTGATTGTCCACTCTGCGCGCCTCGCCGATCTTCCTACCCTCTGTGCGCCAATGGCCGATAAGGGTGTCGAGATCCATGCCGACCCCCGCTCCCTCGCCGCCCTCCAAGGTGCCTACCCATCGCGGCTACTCCTTCCTATCGAGCCCGACGACTACGGGCGAGAGTTCCTCGCCTTGAAGCTTGCCGTCGTGACCGTCGATTCGCTCGACGACGCCTTGCAATACATCTACGACCACAGCCTCAAACACTCCGAGGCCATCATAACTGAAGATCCCGTAGCCGCCGAACGTTTTCTTCGCGAGGTCGATGCAGCCTGCTGCTACGTGAACGCCAGTACGGCCTTCACCGATGGCGGCCAGTTCGGGCTCGGTGCCGAAATCGGCATCAGCACCCAAAAAATGCACGCCCGCGGACCCATGGGTTTGCGAGAGCTGACATCCTACAAGTGGCTAATAAGGGGCGACGGACAGACGCGAAACCCCTAACCTTCACTCCACGACGCCACTCTTTAAAAAGATGTGCCGCACGATGAAAAAAAAATCATCTTGCGGTGCATTTTCGTGTGCCTCCATCTCCCTTAAATCTCAAATACTTACAAAAAACAACTTTCAACCCTTCAATATTTTTGTCCAGTGCGTTTAAAATTGCGCTTTGTCTTCTGAAAATTCCGTATATTTGTTATTGCCTAAGAGAAAGGCTAACTACCTTAAACCAATGGCACACATCTAATTACAGCTAAAGGCAATAGAATGAGCAAGACATTCGAGACCGAAAACCGTCTCCCAAACATCATAGGCTCCGGTACCAAGTTCACGGGCGACATTGAGACTAACGGCGACCTCCGCGTCGACGGCGTCATCGAGGGCAATATCAAGTCACAAGGCAAGATAGTCCTCGGCTCCGGCGGCAAGATCAATGGCACCATCAAGTGCGTAAGTGCCGAAATTTCAGGCTCTTTCGAGGGCAAAATGGAAGTCTCCGAACTCCTCTCTCTCAAAGCCTCCTCGTACTTCAAGGGCGACATGTCCGTCAATAAGCTCAGCATCGAGCCCGGTGCCAAGTTCATCGGCTCTTGCGTCATGGCCGACAAGGAAGGCCCCAAGGTCCCTCCCGTCGAGCCTAAGAAAGCCTAAAAGCCAGACCCTATGACTCTCGACGGCAAGGAAAGAACAGCGATAGTCATATCACTTGCCATGGTGGTCTTGGCTGTTATCCTTGTCCTCTGCTCTCTCGCAAGCCACTGCCTCATTTGGGCTGTCATCATCCTTTTAGCTGCGGAGTTCGCAAAAACGCTCTTCCTCGTGAAACGTTTTTCCTCCAACGGCGGTAAAAATGGCTTGGGGGAGACAATAGTTGCGGAACTCCTGACGTTCCTCGCGGCGGCGGCTCTCGTCGCGCTCCTCGTCTACTCTTGCGGAGACCTGCGAATCGTCAGCGCATCTGCGTTCTGCGCATCGTTCATAATGTTCAGGGTCGCCTCAGGACTCGTCATCTTCAGCAGGTCTTGACCCCCTCCCTCGGACAACGACATACAACAACAGACAACACATCAATAAGGCCGCAAACAGCGGTTCACCAAAGTAGCGAAACATATCATCTATGAGCAGGATACTCTCCATACTTGCGGCCATAGCAATGTCGCTCATCTCCACGACAATCTCAGCCCAAACCGACACCACGGCGCAGGACAATGAGAAGGAAGTCAACGTCGTCGAAGTCATCAGCCACCACATCAGCGACTCCCACCACTGGAGCGTCTTCTCCTGGAACGACGGCAAAAGCTCCATCGACATCCCTCTGCCAGTAATGGCCTACAACAAGGAGAACGGCGATTTTCTCTTCACCCTCTCATCCTCTTTCTCCGACGGCAACAACGTCGAAAAGAACGGTGTCGTATACTCTCTCAACGAGCACGACAAGCTGTGCGCCAACGGCACCCGCGACGCCATCTTCGATTTCTCCCTTACCCGCAACGTCGCCTCCGGCATCATGACGTCCATAATCCTCTTGCTCGTCTTCTGCGGCGCAGCGCGCTCCATCAAGAAGAACAACGGAATACCCAAAGGTGCGGCCGGTGCGGCTGAATACCTCATGACGTTCGTCAAGGACATCGCCGACGAGCAGATAGGCAAAGAGAAAAGCGCGCGCTTCACGCCCTTCCTCCTCACCCTCTTCTTCTTCATCTGGTTCAACAACATCATCGGTCTCGTCCCCTTCTTCCCCGGCTCTACCAACCTCTCCGGCAATATCGCCTTCACTGGCATCCTCGCCGTCTTCACCTTCATCGTCACACACTTCAGCGCAAACAAGCACTACTGGATAGAGACCCTCACCGTCCCCAACGTCCCAGGCGTGATGAAACTCATCATGGTACCTCTCGAGATCATCACCATGTTCACCCGCCCCTTCACCCTCCTCATCCGTCTCTTCGCCAACATCACTGGTGGCCACATCATCGTCATCAGCCTCTTCTCCCTCATCTTCATCCTCGGTACTCTTGCCATCGCGCCCGTCTCCGTCCTGCTCGGTCTCCTCGTCTTCACCCTCGAGCTCATCTTCGGCGCGCTACAAGCATACATCTTCACAGTCCTCTCCGCCCTCTACATCAGCCTGGCCGTCAACGCCTCAAGTGAGGAATAAAAGAGAGTAAGGACGAAAAAGACAAAAAGCCAACAAACACTCGCGAAGCCCTGAGGCTCTAAGCCCCGAACTCCGCAAATAATCGAAATAACAACAACAACTTAAAAAGTAAATAGTTATGACTGGAACAATGATCGCAGTCGGTCTAGGACTGATCGTTATTGGCATCGGAATCGGTATCGGCAAGATCGGCGGCTCCGCCGTCGACGCAATGGCTCGCCAACCTGAGATGGCTGGCAAGATCCAGGCCGCCATGCTTATCGCTGCCGGCATGGTCGAGGGTGCTGGCCTCTTCGCCATCGTCATCGCATTCATCTCATAGTGTAAGCTAACCCACTCAAGTTCACACTATGGACGGACTACTTACTCCAGAACCCGGACTCGTCATCTGGTCCGGACTCACTTTCCTCGTAGTCCTGGCCCTGCTCACCAAATTCGCCTGGAAACCTCTCCTCTCCATGCTCAAAGAGCGTGAAGACGAGATAACCTCCTCCCTCGAGAAGGCCAAAGAGGCACGTCAGGAATACGAGCGCATCGAAGCCCAAAAAGCTCAGATGCTCGCCGAATCACGTGCCGAGCGCGACGCCATCCTCAAAGAGGCACGCGCCAAGGTCGACGCTATGCTCGATGAGGCTAAACGCCGCTCCCAAGAGGAAGGCGACAAGCTCATCCAGCAAACCAGGGCTCAAATCGAACGAGAGAAAGCTGCTGCTATCGACGACCTCAAACGTCAAGTCGCGACACTCTCCGTCCAAATCGCTGGCAAGATTATCGAAGACGACCTCAAAGCCGACAACCGACAAGAGCAACTCATCGAGAAATATCTCCAGGAGAGCAACTTCAATTAAACCCTAAGCCATGGATGCAGGACTTATCGCAAGGCGATACGCTACAGTGCTCCGAGACTTCGCCGCCGACAAACATCAACTCGACGAAGTCTACAACGACGCCAACACCGTCCGTCAAGCACTCGCGCAAAGCCCCGAGGCGCAAAAATTCCTCGACTCGCCACTTAGGAAACCCTCCGAAAAGAAGGCTTTCCTCCAGGCTGCGCTCAAAGACGCTATCACGCCCGAGACGCTCCAATTCCTCACTTTCCTCGTCGAGAAAGAGAGAATAGCCTACGCCAGCCAAATCCTGCTCGTCTTCCAGTCTCTCTACAAGAAGGATAACAACATCCGCACTGCCAAGGTCACCACGGCCCGTGAGCTCTCTGCCGATCAAAAATCCAAACTCGTAGATCTGATAGCCGACAAACTCAAAGCCGCAGGCCGACAAGCTTCCAAAATCGACGCCGAGTTCGTCACCAACCCCTCCATCATCGGTGGCGTAATCCTCGAAATCGACGGCCAGCAAGCCGACGGCTCTGTCTCCAGCAAACTGAAGGCCCTGCAGCGACAGCTGACGGTTTAATCCCACTTCCCCACTTTTCACACAACACGACATTCAGCGCATGGAAAAAATAAAAGCCTCCGAAGTGTCCGCAGTCCTCAAGCAACAACTTGAGAACTTCGACACTTCTTCCAAGCTGGAAGAGGTCGGTACGGTCCTTACCGTAGGCGACGGCATCGCCACAGCCTTCGGTCTCGCCAACGTCGAGAGCAACGAGCTCGTCGAGGTCGGCAAGGCAATGGGAGTCGTCCTCAACCTCGACCAGGACAGCGTCGGCATTGTCCTCATGAACAATACCGACGAGGTCAAAGAGGGCGACACCGTCAAGCGCACCGGCCGAATAGCTTCTATACGCGTCGGCGATGAAATCGTCGGACGCGTTGTTAACACGCTCGGCGAGCCTATCGACGGCAAGGGCCCCATCGGCGGCAAACTCTATGAGATGCCTCTCGAGCGCAAAGCTCCCCAGGTCCTCTTCCGCCAGCCCGTCAAACGACCCCTCCAGACAGGTATCAAGGCAATCGACTCCATGATCCCTATCGGACGTGGACAGCGTGAGCTTATCATCGGCGACCGCCAGACCGGTAAGACCTCTATCGCAGTCGATACCATCCTCAACCAAAAGAGCTTCTACGACGCCGGCGAGCCTGTCTACTGTATCTACGTAGCTACAGGTCAGAAAGCCTCTACCGTCGCACAAATCGTCGCAACCCTCGAGAAGAACGGCGCAATGGCCTATACCACCGTCGTCTCCGCTACAGCTGCCGACGCCCCTGCGATGCAGTACTTCTCGCCTCTCGCCGGTGCCGCCATCGGTGAGTACTTCCGCGACTCAGGCCGCCACGCCCTCATCGTCTACGACGACCTCTCCAAGCAGGCTGTCTCCTACCGTGAGGTCAGCCTCCTCCTCCGTCGTCCACCCGGACGCGAGGCATACCCTGGCGACGTCTTCTACCTCCACTCCCGTCTCCTTGAGCGTGCTGCCAAGATCGTCGAGAACGACGAGCTCGCTGCCAAGATGAACGACCTCCCTGAAGATCTCAAGCCTATCGTCAAGGGCGGTGGATCTCTCACTGCGCTCCCAATCATCGAGACCCAGGCTGGCGACGTTGCTGCTTACATCCCGACCAACGTCATCTCCATCACCGATGGTCAGATATACCTTGAGAGCAATCTCTTCAACGCAGGTGTCCGCCCTGCCATCAACGTCGGTATCTCCGTATCCCGTGTCGGTGGCTCCGCGCAGATCAAGAGTATGAAGAAGGTCGCCGGTACCCTCAAACTCGACCAGGCGCAGTTCCGCGAGCTCGAGGCATTCTCCAAGTTCGGCTCCGACCTCGACGCCAGCACCATGGCAGTCCTTGACAAGGGTCGCAAGAACGTCGAGATCCTCAAGCAGCCTCTCCACACTCCTTACACCGTCGAGAAGCAGATCGCCATCATATATTGTGGCACCAACGGTCTTCTCCGCGACGTCCCTCAAGACAAGGTCGCTCAGTTCGAGTCCGAGTTCCTCGAGGAAATGGAGCTCCAGCACAAAGACGTGCTCAACTCTCTCGCCGCCGGCAAGATTGATGACACCATTACTGCCGCAATCCGCGAGACAGCTGCTGAGGTCGCTAAGCGTTTCGCTAACTAACGAGGGAGGACAGGCAGATGGCTAATCTCAAAGACATCAGGACGAGAATCCACTCGGTGCAGTCCACCCGACAGGTGACAAGCGCCATGAAGATGGTCTCCGCCGCCAAACTCAAAAAGGCGCAGAACGAGGTCGCCAAAGTGCGACCCTTCGAAGCCAAACTCTCACAGATAATCGCTTCCCTCGGCTCCTCCGTCGCCAATGTCGAGCTAAACTACCCAGCCTTCCGCAAGACGACTAAGAACGCCAAAACCCTCATCGTGGCAATAGCCTCCGACAAAGGTCTCGCAGGCGCCTTCAATGCAAATGTCGTCAAGGAGGTCGAGAGCCTGCTCGCCACGACGCTCAGCGAAGAAGCACAAAAGGGAATGGTCGAGGTCCTCACAATAGGCAAGCAAGTCGCCAAAGGTCTCCGCTCCCGCAAGGTCAAAGTCCCTGCAACCGAAGCGACTGATTTCTACGACAACTTCTGCCTCAAGACAGTCTACGATGTCGCCGACGATATCCGCCGACGCTTCGAGACAAAGGAACTCGCCAAAGTCATCCTTATCTACAATAAGTTCATCAACACCGCCGTCCAGGAGGTCTCTCAAGTCCAGCTTCTCCCTCTCAATATCGAGCAGGCTGAAGACAATGGCGCTGTCAACGACTTCATTGTAGAGCCAAGCAAGGAGGAGGTTCTTGAAGACCTCATCCCGCAGGCAATAAGGATACGACTCCTGTCCGTAGTCAAGGAATCCGTAGCGTCTGAGCATGGTGCCCGCATGACCTCCATGCACAAGGCAACCGACAACGCTACGACTCTCCTCGGCGATCTGCAACTCCAATACAACAAGGCTCGTCAGACCGCCATCACCAACGAGCTTATCGAAATCGTCAGCGGCGCTTCCGCCCTCAACGGCTAACATCACCGCAACAGACGAATACCGATACTCCATAACGGCGGCCCTCCGACCACGACATGTGGCGAGAGGGTCGCCTTTTTTAACCACAATCCACAAGCCGAAGTCAACTTTTATTTGCTATCTTAGCAACACCATGAATACCATTGAAGATCTCTACAAGGCTTTCCTCTCTTCAACAGGCGTCTCAACCGACACCCGTACCATAACACCAGGCTCTCTCTTCGTCGCGCTCAAAGGCGACAACTTCGACGCCAACACCATGGTCGCGCAAGCCCTCGACCGCGGAGCAGCTTTCGTAGTGACCTCCAACACCGATTTCGACTCCGACCCCCGCGCCTTCATCTCGACCGACACGCTCAAGACGCTCCAAGAGCTCGCAGCATACCATCGCCAGCAACTCTCCATCCCCGTCATCGGCATAACAGGCACCAACGGCAAGACGACAACTAAGGAGCTGACCGCAGCCGTCCTCTCCCAGAAATATAAGACCGTAGCCACAAAAGGCAATCTCAATAACCATATAGGCGTCCCCCTCACCATCCTCTCCATAACATCCGACGCTCAATCCGCCGTCATCGAGATGGGAGCAAGCCACCCTGGCGAGATCGCCCAACTCGCAGCCATTGCCCAACCCTCCATGGGGCTCGTTACGAACGTCGGCATCGCACATATCCAAGGCTTCGGCTCCTTCGAGGGCGTCAAGCAGACCAAGGCTGCCCTCTACAAGCAACTCATCGCAACTAACGGCACAGCCATCTACGACCCCGATAACGACGACATAGTCTCCATGGTGGAAGACTACGACAACATCGTACCCTACATCGCCGCCAAAGCCGTCAACCCCGAGTCCGAAACCCTCGACCTCGAATGGGCCGACGCCTCACGAGCCCACTTCGTCAATACCCATCTCTGCGGCGACTACAATCTCAAAAACGCCCAAGCCGCCATCACCGTCGGTCTCCTCCTCGGAGTCGAGCCCGACAAGATCGACTCCGCCATCGCCTCCTACGTCCCGACCAACGGCCGAAGCCAAGTCCTCCAGACCTCGCGCAACCACGTCATCGTCGACGCGTACAACGCCAACCCCAGCAGCATGAACGCCTCACTCGACAACTTCGCCCGACATGCAGCTGACAATAAGTGCGTCATCCTCGGCGCCATGCGAGAGCTCGGCGTTGAGCAAGACCCACAACATCTCCACATCCTCCAGCGTCTCGCGGCTCTCCACCTCGACGCTGCAATCCTCATAGGCCCCGAATACGCCAAGTTCAAAGACCAGTTCCCAAACTTCACATACTTCGACACCACGCCCGACGCCGTCCCCGAAGTCCAAAAACTCTCCGGCAAATACATCCTCCTCAAAGGCTCCAACTCCAATAAACTGAGCCAACTGACAGAATCCCTATAACGCAAAAACATATTCCACCCATAATGAAACGTTTTCTCACAGTAGGTGATATTGGCAACCTCGACGAGGCCCTCCGCGAAGCCCGCGACGTAAAAGCCAACCCTTTCAAATGGCAAGACCTCGGACGAAACAAGACCATCATCCTCGTCTTCTTCAACTCCAGCCTCCGCACCCGACTCAGCTCACAAAAAGCTGCACAAAACCTCGGCATGAACGCCATAGTCCTCAATATCGATAAGGACAGCTGGAAGCTCGAGACCGAGATGGGCGTCATCATGGACGGCGACAAGAGCGAGCACCTCCGAGAGGCCATCCCCGTAATCGGCAGCTACTGCGACATCATCGGCGTGCGCTCCTTCGCTCGCTTCGAAAGCCGCGACTTCGACTATCAGGAGACCATCATCAACCAGTTCCTCCAATACTCCGGTCGCCCCGTCATAAGTCTCGAAAGTGCGACGCGCCACCCGTGCCAAGCCTTCGCCGACCTCATCACCATCGACGAGCATAAGACCAAGAAACGTCCTAAGGTCGTCCTCTCTTGGGCTCCCCACCCACGCGCGCTCCCACAGGCTGTGCCCAACTCTTTCGCCGAGTGGATGAAGGTTGCCGATGTCGATTTCGTCATCACTTGCCCCGAAGGCTACGACCTCGCACCCGACATCATGGATGGAGCGCACCTCGAGCGCGACCAGAAGAAGGCTTTCGAAGGTGCCGACTTCATCTACGCCAAAAACTGGTCTTCCTACGAGAGCTACGGTCAGATCCTATCAAAAGACATGAGCTGGACCGTCGACGCCGAGCACATGAGTTGGACCAACAACGCCAAGTTCATGCACTGCCTCCCCGTCCGTCGCAACATGATCGTAACCGACGAGGTCATCGACAGCCCCAACAGTCTCGTCATCCCCGAGGCCGCCAACCGCGTCGTCTCTGCCCAAGTCGTCATGAAGCGTATGCTCGAAGGCCTCAAGTAAAGAGTCCTTCTATAAGAAAAAACAATAGCCGCCCGACAGCCTCGCGCTGCCGGGCGGCAACGCTTATCTCCCTTTCTTATAACTTTATTCACATTCTAAAAACACTCTTTTCCCTTTCAAATAGTTATATTTGGGTCTAAAATCCCGATACCTCCACAACGACCAGCCCCGTGCCGGTCTCTCTATCAACATATTATCTCAGATGAGCGAAGTCCTTCTCGAGGCCCTAATGCAACTTTTCGCGCTCCTGACCGACGTCAAACACGTCGGCGGTAACGTTGGCCGCACCAAAGTTGGCGAATACCTGGCGCTGCAATTCAATGCCGAGTACGTCGCCAAGTTCCTCAAACGCTACGACTTCTACATCGCCAAATTCCATACCCAAGCCGGTCCGCAGACCGACGAGGAAGCCCGTGAGCGAGCCAAGGAGAACATCCGACGGATGAGGTGCATATGCGCCGACATCAACCTCGAGATCGATCTTGAGGAGAAGATCCTCCTCCTCTCCTCAATGCTCAACTATATCGCCAAACCCGATATCAGCTATGACGAGGAGCGTTTCGTCGACGCCCTCGCCGACCTCCTCCGAATCCCCCCCGACGACTACTGGAACATCAAGACTTTCACCCTCGCCGTCCCCTCCGATGTCGTCGACAAGAGCAGGCTGCTCGTCATCAATGGCCGACCCGAGAAAGTCCATCCCGACGTCAAACATATATATATCAGCAAGTTCGGCGTCAGCGTTTGGGTGCTCCACATCAAGTGCACCAACACTTTCCTCTTCCGCTACGACGGCGGGCGAAACCTCTATCTGAGCGGCCATAAGCTCGACGCCAACAAGGTCTACCCAATGGCGCCAGGCGGTGTCATCAACACCTCCCACGTCCGCCCGGTCTACTATGGCCACATCGCCGAGAAGTTCATAACCCGACCCGACACAGGGCGAATCATGTACCGCGCCGTCGATGTCGAATACAAGTTCTCCGATACCGTCGTCGGCATCCACAAGTTCAGCTTCCTCGGCAAGAGCGGACAGCTCGTCGGCGTTATGGGCGGCTCCGGCTCAGGCAAGAGCACGCTCATGAACCTCCTATGCGGCAAGCTCCGACCCAGCCAAGGTAAGATAACAATCAACGGCTACGACCTCCACTCCGAACAGAAAGCCCTCAAAGGTGTCATCGGCTACGTCCCGCAAGACGATATGCTCAACGAGGAGCTCACCGTCTACGAGAACCTCTGGTTCAACGCCCGTCTCATATTCAGCAACAAGTCCCGACAAGAGAAGCAGCACCTCATCGAGAAAGCCCTCCAAGACTTCGACCTCGTCGAGGCGCGCGACCTCAAAGTCGGCACGCCACTCAATAAGGTCCTCAGCGGCGGTCAGCGCAAGCGACTCAACATCGCCCTTGAGCTTATGCGCGAGCCCTCCATCCTCTTCGTCGACGAGCCGACGTCCGGTCTCTCCAGCTCCGACTCCGAGAAGGTCATGGCCCTCCTCAAACGACAAGTCCTCAAGGGTAAGCTCGTCATTATCAACATACACCAGCCCAACAGCGATATCTACAAGCTCCTCGACAAGCTCCTCATCATCGACCAGGGCGGCTACATAGTCTACAATGGCAACCCTATGAACGCCATTGTCTACTTCAAGAAGAAAGCCCACTACGTAAATCCCGAGGAACGCGAGTGCTACCTCTGCGGCAACGTCAAGACGGGTCTCCCCCTCCGCATCATCGAGACGCGAATGGTCGACCCCTCCGGCAAGCTCATCCGTAAGCGCAAGGTGACGCCACAAGAGTGGTACAAGGCCTACTGCGACGAGTTCGAGGCAAGCTTCGATTGGAAGCAGAAGAAGACGACCATCAAGGAGAAGCTCCCCGAAAACCTGTACAGCATCCCACGCCGAAGCAGCCAGTTTACAACCTTCATCCTCCGCGACGCCCTTAAGAAGCTGAAGGATACCCAATACATGCTCCTAAACCTCCTTGAGGTGCCAATCCTTGCGCTGCTTCTATCTTTCGCCACCCACTACATTGGCGAGGCGGGCGTCTACACGCTCTCCGCCAACTCCAACCTCCCCACCTACCTCTTCATGTGCGTCGTCGTCGCCATCTTCGTCGGTCTGAACACCAGTGCCGAGGAGATGATAAAAGACCGCAAGCTACTCATGCGCGAGCAGTTCCTTAACCTCAGCCGATCCTCCTACCTCAACGCCAAGATCGTCAACCTCCTCGCGCTCTCCATGTTGCAGACTGCCATGCTCGTCTGCATCGGGCACCATATAATGGGTATCCCCCTCTGCCACTGGTTCGCCCACGCCGTGGTGCTCTTTACGACCTTCGCCTTCGCCATAATATTCGGTCTCAACATCAGTAGTGGTCTCAAGACAGCCGTATCTATCTATATATCAATCCCGTTGGTCATTGTTCCGCAACTTCTCTTTAGCGGCACCATGGTCAACTTCGACCGACTTCACCCTCTGCTCGCCAACCGTGAGTACACTCCCGTCATCGGCGACGTCATGGTCTCCCGATGGGCCTACGAGGCTCTCGCCGTAGACCAGTTCATCCGCAACCCCTACGAGGTGCGCTTCTTCGATGCCGAGGTACAGCGCAGCCAAGCATCCTACGCCCTCGGAGCATGGCTCCCCGAGCTGGCGTCAATAAATAGGCAATGCCAATCAGACAACACTAATGGCGCGCTCCTCCTGAGTGAGATTTCTCGTGTCCAGGAAGATCTCGGTGTCAAGCTTCCCGACTCCCTCGCCATGCCCGTCGCCTACACCCCATCCCTCGCCCCCAAGGTCGATGACGCCATAGCTTTCCTCAAGGATGCCGCACGCGCCCACTTCCAACAAGCCAACGCCCTCTGCGACAGCATCGCAAAGCAAGCCGTACGTGAACTCGGCTCCCCCGACGCCCTCGCTGCCCTCAAGCACACCTCCACCAACGACGCCCTGAGCCGTCTCGCGCAAGGACGTGACGACTTCGAGCAGCTCGTCGTCTATCCCGACAAGATCGTCCGCCGACGCCAGCCCATCTTCGATATCCCCGACAACACCCACGGTCGCGCCCACCTCTATGCGCCGACCAAGCGTATCGGCAACACTTTTATCCCGACGCTCGTCTTCAACTGTCTCGTCATCTGGGTCTTCATCGGCGTCCTCTACTTCACGCTCTACTTCGACCTCTTGCGCCGCTTCCTCGCCTACTTCGAGAATCTCCGCAAGCGCAGACTCAACAAGCGTCTCCAAAAACTTCGCATTTAACCTGACCATCATAACCTAACCAATCGCTCCCCACCCAACAATACAACATGGAAGAACTTCAGAAACTTATCGACGCCGCATGGGACGACCGCTCGCTCCTCGAAAAAACAGAGGTGCGTGAAGCCATCGACCATATCGTCGACCTCCTCGACAAAGGGCAGCTCCGCGTGGCTCAACCCGACGAGACTGGTGAAAACTGGACTGTCAATCAGTGGGTCAAGAAGGCCATCATCCTCTACTTCCCCATCCACGAGATGAAGACCATCGAGACCAACCCCTTCGAGTGGTATGACAAGGTCCCTCTCAAACATGGCTACGCCGAGATGGGCGTCCGTGCCGTCCCCCACGCCGTCGCACGCTACGGCTCTTTCATCGAGAAAGGTGCCGTCCTCATGCCCTCCTTCGTCAACATTGGCGCGCACGTAGGTAGCGGAACAATGGTCGACACATGGGCAACCGTCGGCAGCTGCGCACAAGTCGGACGCGGTGTCCACCTCAGCGGAGGCGTCGGCATCGGCGGTGTTCTTGAGCCTGTCCAGGCGGCTCCCGTCATCATCGAGGATCACGCCTTCATCGGCTCCCGATGCATCGTCGTCGAGGGCTGTCACGTCGGCCACGAGGCGGTTCTCGCCGCCGGCTGCGTCCTTACTGGCTCTACGAAGATTATCGACGTCACCGGTCCCGAGCCCGTCATAACCAAGGGCTACGTTCCTCCCCGCTCCGTCGTGATCCCTGGCTCTTTCGTCAAGAAATTCCCTGCTGGCGAATACGCCACCTCTGCCGCGCTCATCATCGGACGTCGTAAGGAGTCGACCGACAAGAAGACTTCTCTTAACGACTGCCTCCGCGATTTCGACATCAGCGCATAAATCTCATTATATTTGTGGCGTGGAATCGTCATCCGAGACCGCGCCACAAATATAACCTTCCCGCCCCCACCTCCGTAAAAACGTTTACGAGGAGCGACCAGCGGGTCTCCCGACAACAACACGACAATGGACAAACAACAGTACGACGAAGATATCCGCCAAGCAGTAAAGACCCTCCGCGAAGGCGGCATCATACTCTACCCCACAGATACCGTATGGGGCATTGGCTGCGACGCCACCAACCCCGACGCCGTCGCCAAAATCTACGCCCTCAAGCAAAGGGCTGAATCCAAGAGCATGCTCGTCCTCGTCGACTCTCCTGCCCGTGCGCAAGTCTACGTCCGCGACATCCCAGACGCCGCCTACGACATGATGGAGCTCACCAACAAGCCCCTCACGCTCATCCTCGACGGCGCCAAGAACCTCGCCCACAACCTAATTGCCGACGACGGCTCGATAGGCATCCGCGTGACCTCCGAGCAATATAGCCACGACATCTGCTACCGCTTCGGCAAGGCCATAGTCTCCACCTCCGCCAACATCTCTGGCCAGCCCTCGGCCGCCATATTCCCGGAAATCTCGCAAGAGATAAAAGATGGCGTCGACTACATAGCCCAATTCAGGCGCGACGACACCTCCAAGTCTAAGCCCAGCAGCATCATTAAGCTCAAAGCCGACGGGCAAGTCACCATCATCAGGCCATAGCTCCGCAACATGATTAAGAAGCAGTACCCCATAGATGTCGTAAACTACCCCTACAAGATAAAAACCGACATCCAGCTCCGTTTCAACGACCTCGACGGCTACGGGCACGCCAACAACAGCTCCATGCAGGCCTTCTTCGACATCGGGCGTGCCGAGTACCTCCGCGAGTGCTGCGGCGTCGACTTTTATAAGGGCGACTCCACGATGCTCGTTGTCTCTTACTCCACCGACTTTCTACAGCAAGTCCACCTCGAAGACCGTATCGAAGTCCGTGTCGCTGTCTACCGCATCGGCTACAAGAGCATCAGCATGATTATGGCACTCGTCAACAAGGACACTGGTCTCGTGTGCGCCGTCTCAGACTCCGTCATGTCCGGTTTCAGCAAGAGAACCCAGGCCAGCATCCCCATCCTCGAACGTTGGAAGGAGAAAATTGCACAAATCGAAGGCAAACAGTTCTGATTACTACCAATCAAAAAAAGACTTCGATAAGACAACAACCCTCTTCCGTATCTTTTTGTATCTTTGGTTATGCTTTCCATAGAATCAATACAAGCCGACGTCGACAAATGGCTCGCCGAAATCGACTATGGCAAAGAGCCCCGCAACCTCTACGACCCCGTGCGCTACTCCATGAGCCTCGGCGGCAAAAGGCTCCGACCAACACTATGTCTCGCCACCTGCGCGCTCTTTAAAGACGACTACCAGCAAGCCAAATGGCCTGCGCTCGCCCTCGAAGTTTTCCACAACTTCACCCTCCTCCACGACGACGTCATGGACAAGGCGACAATAAGGCGAGGCAAGCCTACGGTCGCCACAAAATATGGCCTCAACACGGCAATCCTCAGCGGTGACGCCATGCTCATCCAGGCCTACACTCTCCTACAACAAACCGACTCCCCTTCCTTCTCCCTCATAACCGACGCCTTCAACCAAGTTGCGCGCGAGGTTTGCGAGGGTCAGCAGCTCGACATGGACTTCGAGACGCGTGACGATGTCACGGCTCCTGAGTACCTCGAGATGATACGCCTCAAGACGGCAGTCCTCCTCGCCACGGCCATGAAGATGGGTTCCCTCGCAGGTGGCGCGACAGCCCAAGAGACTCAAGCCCTCTACGAATACGGCATACTTATCGGTCTCGCCTTCCAGCTCCAAGACGACCTCCTCGACAGCTTCGGCGACGAGGCTACTTTCGGCAAAGCCATCGGTGGCGACATTATGGAGAACAAGAAGACCTTCCTCCTCATCAAAGCCCTCGAAGGTGCCGATGCGCAGCAGAAACGCGAGCTGACAGCATGGATGAACAACAACAACGCCGTCCGCGAAGAAAAAGTAGCAGCCGTCCGCGACCTCTTCGAAGTGACAGGCGCAAGGTCGGCGACAGAAAAGAAGGTCGAGGAACTCTTCGCCCAGGCAATGTCCAAACTCCGAGAAATGGAGATCCCTGCCGAGGGAAAACGTTGCTTCATCGACTACGCCAATAAACTCTTCAAACGAGACAAATAATTAAACCCCACATCATACACATTATATGGCAAAGAAAGGCAAGATCATCCAGATAGTCGGCCCTGTGGTAGACGTCGCTTTCGACGCCGCCGAGGACGGACTTCCAGAGATTTACGATGCCCTGGAAATCACGCGCGACAACGGCGATACCCTCATCGCCGAGTGCGAGCAGCACATTGGCGAGAACACCGTCCGATGCATAGCCATGGAGTCCACCGATGGTCTCCGCCGCGGCATGGACGCCATCGCCACCGGCTCCCCAATCATGATGCCTAACGGCGAGAACGCCCGTGGCCGTCTGCTCAACGTCATCGGTCAGGCCATCGACGGCATGCCTACACCTACTAAGGATGGTGGCAGCCCAATCCACAAGCCTGCCCCCTCCTACGAGGAGCTGACCACCGAGAGCGAGGTCCTCTTCACCGGTATCAAGGTCATCGACCTTATCGAGCCTTACGCCAAGGGCGGTAAGATCGGTCTCTTCGGCGGCGCAGGTGTCGGCAAGACAGTCCTTATTCAGGAGCTTATCAACAATATCGCTAAAGGTCACAACGGCCTCTCCGTCTTCGCCGGCGTCGGCGAGCGTACTCGTGAGGGCAACGACCTCCTCCGTGAGATGATTGAGAGCGGCATCGTCAACTACGGCGAGGCTTTCAAGGAGAGCATGGAGAAAGGCGAATGGGATCTTAGCAAAGTAGACCAGGAAGCCCTCGCCAAGTCGCAGTGCACCATGGTCTTCGGTCAGATGAACGAGCCTCCTGGAGCACGTGCGCGTGTCGCACTCTCTGGCCTTACCGTAGCAGAGAGCCTCCGCGACGGCGACGGCAAGGGTGCCGGTCGTGACATCCTCCTCTTCATCGACAACATCTTCCGTTTCACACAGGCAGGCTCCGAGGTCTCCGCACTTCTCGGCCGTATGCCTTCCGCCGTAGGTTACCAGCCAACCCTCGCCTCCGAGATGGGCGCACTCCAAGAGCGTATCACCTCCACGAAGCACGGCTCCATCACCTCTGTCCAGGCTGTCTACGTCCCTGCCGACGACCTTACCGACCCTGCTCCTGCAACGACCTTCGCCCACCTCGACGCAAAGACCGTCCTTAGCCGTAAGATCGCCGAGCTCGGTATCTACCCCGCCGTCGACCCTCTCGACTCTACGTCCCGTATCCTCACCCCCGAGATTGTCGGCAAAGCCCACTACGAGTGCGCCGAGCGCGTCAAGCAGCTCCTCCAGCACTACAACGAGCTCCAAGACATCATCTCCATCCTCGGTATGGAAGAGCTCTCTGAGGAAGACAAACTCGTCGTCGCACGCGCACGCCGCGTACAACGCTTCCTCTCCCAGCCATTCTTCGTCGCCGAGCAGTTCACGGGCCTCAAGGGCGCCTACGTCTCCATCGAGGACACCATCAAGGGCTTCAACATGATCATGGACGGCGAACTCGACAAGTACCCCGAGGCTGCATTCCACCTCGTCGGCACCATCGAGGAGGCCATCGAGAAGGGCGAGAGGCTCCTCAAAGAGGCCGCCAACGCTTAATACGCATAGGATATGGAAACACCACTCAACCTGGAAATCGTTTCGCCCGAAAACGTCCTTTTCAGCGGCGACATTCAGATGGTCGAGATGCCAGGCAGGAACGGACGTTTCGCCATCCTCCGCAATCACGCACCCATCATCGCCACTCTTGGCGACGGCTCAATCCGCGTCAAGACCGATAAGGGTGAGGAACTGGCTTTCCCTTGCCAATCCGGCTATGTCGAATGCAAGGAGAATAAAGTCTCAATCCTCCTGAGCGCATAGACCTAAGCACATTAAAAACATAAGGGTCGCGACAGTCTTCCTGTCACGACCCTTATTATTTTTTATCTTGTCTCTCGTGCGCCTTAACGAGTCTCGTAATTGTCTTGAGCGTAAAGCAGCTTGCCCATGGCAGGCTCGAACAGCCATTTGGATGCGATGTGGTATGGCAGGTGAAGGAGCGTCTTGACGCGACGTGCGCTCAGAGCCGTGAATGTTACGTCGGGGAACGCCTCACGTGCCATGTCGATGAGGGCTGCGTTGCGCGATGCGCAGATGACCCGCTTGCCAGTCGTGCTGTCGTCGGTCAATGCGTCGGCTATGCTCTTGGCTACGTCGCTTGCCGTGGCGAATGCGCTACGCATAGGTGGCAATGCCCGTCCGTCATGTGCTACGAAGTTCCCTATAATGGGGCATATCTCGTCGGTTATCCATCCTGCGCAGATGGTTGTTACTTTCGCACCTCGCTCGGCAGCCTTCCATGCCTCCATCTCGCTGCGGAAGAGGCTGACTTCCAAGGTTGTGCGGTCATCGTCAGACAAGTAGGGCGTGTCGATATTGACAGGTGCGGACGTTGTCTGCCGCCCGAGGTTGAGTATCGAGCCAAGGTGGACAAGTCGCTTGACGTCCTCCACCTCCATGGCGAGGCATATGGCTTTGACGCCATCGACGTTGGTGCGCCAGACTCTCTCTCTGTCACGCCTCCTGAATGACATGTCGGCAATGGTCGATACTATTGCGTCTTGCCCTGCGATGGCGTTGCGCAAAGCGTCGATGTCGAAGAGGTCGACATTTCCCTCCTCCGCCCCGTCTGCTGAGCAGCGCACTACTTTCACGTCCATGCCGCTCAGTGTGAGGACATGGGCTATGACGTCGTCCACCACTCGCCCACAGCCCACCACGGACACGCGCAAGGGTGCGGGTCGGACGCTATCGGCAGGGCTTGGTGTCTTGTTTTGCAGGGTCTCAGTGACAAGCATCGCATTGTTCGTTCTGTGGGCAAAAATAGCTAAATTCACCCTCATATAATAGCAGCCAATGGCACTCAACTACATCTGGATATTCTTCATCTTGGCGGCGACCGTCGTGTCTCTCGTCCAATGGGTCGTGACGGGCGACTCGTCGGTCATAGCTTCCGTCGTCTCGTCAACATTCTCGTCGGCTAAGAGCGGATTTGAGATTTCACTCTACCTGACCGGGGTGCTGACTCTCTGGATGGGGTTGATGCGCGTTGGCGAGGCGGGTGGTGTCGTCGGAGGGCTGAGCCGTGCCATATCGCCTCTCTTCTCCCGTCTCTTCCCCGGTGTGCCTAAGGGTCATCCTGCCTATGGGGCGATGACGATGAACATAGCCGCCAATATGCTGGGGCTTGACAATGCAGCCACCCCCATGGGGCTTAAGGCCATGAGCGAGCTTCAGACGCTTAACCCTAAGAAGGAGGTCGCCACTAATGCGCAGATAATGTTCCTCGTCCTCAATACGAGTGGCTTGACCATTATCCCCGTCACCATAATGGCCTATCGCCAGCAATGCGGAGCAGAGAATCCTGCCGACATCTTCCTGCCTCTGCTGCTCGCCACGTTCTGCTCGACGCTGGCGGGTCTTGTGGCGGTGTCTATCGTGCAGAAAATCAACCTGTTTAACCGAGTCGTGATGGCATATCTCGGTGCGGCAGTGCTGCTGATTGGCAGCATTGTCTATGCCGTCAACGGCATGCCGCGCGAGAGGGTTGAGTCCTTGTCGGTCGGCATATCGAGCGCCATATTGCTTCTCGTCATAGCCGCTTTTGTCATTATGGCAATGAGGCGCAAGGCTAATGTCTATGACACTTTTATTGACGGGGCTAAGGACGGGTTCAAGACTGCCGTGTCGATAATCCCGTTCCTTGTGGCGATGCTCGTGGCGGTGGGAATGTTCCGTGCGAGTGGCGCACTCGACTTTTTGCTTGACGGCATCCGATGGTGCGTCACGGCTGTCGGTGCCGATGGCCGTTTTGTCGACGCTTTGCCCACCGCATTTATGAAGCCTCTGAGCGGCAGCGGCGCACGCGGATTTATGATAGAGTGCATGAACACGTGTGGCCCCGACTCTTTTGCCGGTCGCCTGTCATGCCTTTTCCAAGGGGCTGCCGACACGACGTTCTTCATCCTTGCCGTCTATTTCGGCTCTGTCGGCATCAAGGATACCCGCCATGCCGTGGCATGTGGGCTAATAGCCGACGTGGCGGGCGTCATTGCCGCCATAGCCATAGCATATTTCTTCTTCGGGTAGCGGATTGTTGATATAGACACATTAAAAGAGAACGCCTCAGACCAAAGCCTGAGGCGTTCTCTTTTAATCTATTGCCATCCCCATTTAAACCGACACTTCTCCTTTAATGTGTGGCCACGCTTGGTAGTTCTCAAGAGAGAAATCTTCGAAGGTGAAGTCGTTGATGTCCGTTATGGCAGGATTGAGGCGCATCGTCGGGAGAGGGTAGGGGGTGCGGGTCAGTTGCTCGCGTATCTGGTCGAGATGGTTGAGGTAGATGTGGGCGTCGCCGAGGGTGTGGACAAATTTGCCAGGTCGGAGACCACACACTTGAGCCACCATCATGGTAAGCAGCGCATAGGACGCGATATTGAATGGGACTCCGAGGAAGACGTCGCCGCTGCGCTGGTAGAGCTGGCAGCTGAGTGCGCCGTTGGCTACGTAGAATTGGAAGAGGACGTGGCAGGGGGGGAGCTTCATCTCGTCGACCTCGGCAACGTTCCATGCGCTGACGATCAGCCTGCGCGACTCGGGGTTTTTCTTGATCTGCTCTATGACGTTGGCAATCTGGTCGATGGAGCCTCCATTCTCGTCGGGCCATGAGCGCCATTGGTGTCCGTAGACGGGGCCAAGCTCTCCGTTCTCATCTGCCCACTCATTCCAAATCCTTACGCCATGCTCTTGGAGCCAATGGACGTTGGTCGAGCCTTTGAGAAACCAGAGCAGCTCGTAGATGATAGATTTTGTATGGAGCTTTTTTGTGGTGAGGAGGGGGAAGCCTTCGGCGAGGTCGAAAGACATCTGATGACCGAAGACGCTTATGGTGCCGGTGCCGGTGCGGTCGCCGCGCTTGTTGCCTTCAGACAAGATGCGGCGCGCAAGGTCGAGATATTGCTTCATAGGAGGTCGATTGGAGTGGTAGCTTTTATGAACCGAACGTGCGCTCGAACCAGTTGGCGGGTTTGAGCGCGGAGGTGACTTGCCTCAGGTCGGCGAGCATGTCGGTCGCCGTGGCGTATCGCCCTTCGACGCCCTTGCGGAGCGTGTCGGTTATCTCGTCGGGGCTGAGGCGTCTTGGCGGCAGGCGGAACGGTTGCTTGTAGGCTGCTCGGCTCAAGACTGCGAAGAGGTTGTCGGTCATGCGTCCGGGCTTCTTCATGGGGTATGTGAGCTGCAAGTTTATCAGCACCTCGGGGTTGCAGTCGGTGTAGGGCGTCTTGCCCATGACGAGGTGGTAGATTGTCGTGGCGAGGGCGAAGAGGTCTGCGCCAGGACCGACAAGCTCGTTGTGCTTGAGGAGCATCTCTGGCGGCGAGTAGATGAGGGCGAACTGGGTGCGCGCTGTGCCGTCGTAGGGGAGCGTCATGGCTTGCTCGAAGTCGATGATGGCGACGTTGGAGAAGTCGCACTTGGTGATGTCGGCGTCGGGCTGGTGGCGCAGGACGATGTTGGACGGCTTGATGTCGCGGTGGACGACACCGAGGGCGTGGATGGCTTCGAGAGCTCCGAGGACGGCTATGCCCATTTTGACATAGTTGTTCTCGTCGATGTGACCATAGACCTTCTTATTGGTGAAGATGGTTTTCAGGTCGGTGCCCTCAATGAGCTCGCGGACGATGTAGAGCCGTCCGTCGCTGCCCGTAAAGACGTCTATTATGCCTGCCACGTCGGGGCGGTTGAGGGTGCGGATGCGTTCGAGTACCTTGATAAGCCCCTCGTTGTAGCGTTCGAGAGCCTTGACCGTGACTGGGCGTCCTGTGGCATCGTGACCCGTCATGACGCCACCGAACTTGCCTCGACGACCCATCGTGCCGTTGAGGGTGTACGTGCCGGAGGCGCTGTTGAGGGTCAGGTTGTCGTCCATGGGGTAGGGGAGTGCGGACTCCAGTTTTTATTTTTTGTTGAAGCCGAGGATGTGGAGCATGTCCTCTGGGCGTTGCTCCTCGTTGAAGAGGTAGTCGACGATCTGACCGTTGTCGTCGCGGTCGATGACTACGTGCTTGGGGCTGGGGATTAGGCAGTGCTTGATGCCTCCGTAGCCGCTGAGCGAGTCTTGGTATGCGCCGGTGTGGAAGAAGCCGATGTATAGAGGTTCCTTGTCGTTAGGGTCGACGCACGGCATGTAGACCTGCTGGTTGAGATCCTCGGTGTTGTAGTAGTCGGCGTGGTCGCAAGTGATGCCTCCGATGTTGACGCGCTGGTAAGGTTTGTCCCACTTGTTGATGGGGAGGAGGATGAACTTCTCCGCAATGCCCCAACTGTCGGGGATGGTTGTCATGAGGCTGTTGTCGATGAGGTACCACAACTCGGTGTCGTTCTGCTGCTTAGCCTCGACGACTTTGAAGATTACGGCGCCAGTCTCTCCGACGGTGTAACGACCGAACTCGGTGATGATGTCGGGGTCGTCGATGTCCTCGTTTTGACACACCTCCTTGAGGCTGCGGACGAGCTCGTTGACCATGTACTTGTAGTCGTAGTCGAAGGCGAGGTTGTTGCGGATGGGGAGACCGCCGCCGAGGTCGATGATGTGGAGCGTGTCGCACTGCTTCTTGAGGTCGGCGTAGAGGGATATGGCTTTTTGGTATGCGCCCCAGAAGTAGAGCGTGTCTTTGATGCCAGAGTCTACGAAGAAGTGGAAGAGTGTGAGGCTGACGCTGGGGTTGTCCTTGATCTTTGTGTTGTAGAAGTTGATGATCTCGGAGGGGCGGATGCCGAGTCGGCTGGTGTAGTAGGCGGACTGTGGCTCCTCGTCGATAGCCATTCGGATGCCGACGTTGGCGTGCTTGCCGTCGAGGACGGCGGTGAGGCGGTCGAGCTCCTCCATGCTGTCGAGGACGGTTATGCAGTTGGTGAAGCCGAGGTCGACGAGCTCTTTTATCTTCTTGAGGTAGAGGTCGCTCTTGTATCCGTTGTTGATGATTATGATGTCGTTGGATATGGCGCCTTCGCGGAAGAGTTCCTGGACGATGTCGATGTCGTAGGCCGACGACGTCTCGAGCTGGACGCCGTAGCGGAGAGCCTCCTTGATGACGAAGCTGAAGTGGCAGCTCTTGGTGCAGTAGCAGTATTTGTACTCACCGCGGTAGCCGTTGCTTCGTATGGCTTTGCTGAAGAGGTTGCGCGCGCGTTTTATCTGGTCGCCAATCTTGGGCAGGTATGTAATTTTGACGGGAGTTCCGTACTTGCCAATTATGTACCTGAGCGAGATGTTGTTGAAGAACAAGTTCCCGTTCTCAAGGTCGAAGCCTTCTTGCGGGAAGTAGTAAGTCTGGTCAATCAGCTCGAAATAGCTGCCCCTTGTTTTCACCTCAGAGAATCTTTTTAAAGGTAAGTAGTAATGGGAAAAAGCCCGGTCTCTTGCCCTATGTGTGATGTCGGGCGTTGTGAGACGGGCTTTATGTTATGTCGTGTTTTGTTATCAGCTTGGCTTTACGTTCCGTCACTCGAGCCAGCCTAAGACGGTTTGACTGCCAGTGACTTTGTCTTTCAGCTTGACGTCTATTTTGGTTCCGAGTGGGAGGTAGAGGTCTACTCGCGAGCCGAATTTGATGAAGCCCATCTCGTCGGACTGGTTGACCGCCTGTCCCTCTTTAGTGTAGGTGACGATTCGGCGCGCCATGGCTCCTGCCACCTGGCGTGCGAGAATGGATTTGCCGCTTTTGGTCTTTATGAGGACGGAAGAGCGTTCGTTGTCGGTAGATGATTTTGGGAGCCATGCGGCCATCTTGTTGCCGTCGTGGTGGCGGTAGTATTCGACGGTGCCACCGACTGGGAACCAGTTGATGTGGACGTTGAATACGGACATGAAGATGGAGACTTGGAGTGCCTGGCATTTAAGCACTTCGGGCTCGAAGGTCTCTTCTATGGTTACGACGGTGCCATCGCATGGTGCAACGACCGAGCCCTCCAGCTTGACCTTGTGGCGGCTGGGACGGCGGAAGAAGTTGATGGCTATGCAGAGGGGGACGAGGGTTATGACCGTAATAATCTGGGCGGCGTGGCGAGGGAGCCCCCACCATGCGAGTCCGTTAATCACCACGAACAGGAATATTGCGAGAAATACAGTCGCCCTTCCTTCCTTGTGCAGTATCATTTTTCGTTGAGGGTGTTTATATGAAGAAATAGTATAGGAGGCTCACGATGGGGGCTGCGAACATCACAGCGTCGAAGCGGTCGAGGATGCCGCCATGGCCGGGGAGAAGGTGTCCGGTGTCCTTTATGTTGACTGAGCGTTTGAACATTGACTCGACAAGGTCGCCGCAAGTGCCGATGATGGCCACGATGGCTGTGGCGAGGAGAGTGAAGGGGAGGCCGGCGTGGAAGAAGCAGTCTCCGCAGCATGCGTAGGAGACGCAGCCGACGGCGATTGTGAGGAGGACTCCGCCAATGAATCCCTCGACGGTCTTCTTTGGGGATATGCGCTCGTAGAGCTTATGGCGCCCGAGGGTGACACCTGCGAGGTATGCGCCGGTGTCGTTGACCCACACGAGGGCGAAGATGCCGATGATGGGCCAGAAGTCATATTCGCCGTTCTTGAAGGCGAGGAGGTTGAAGAGCGAGAACGGCAGCCCGATGTATACGCATCCGAGGATGGTGAGGGCTATGTTTTCAAGTGGTTTCTTGTTCTTGCTGAACAGCTCGATGAGGAACATGAGCCAGACGAGACCGACGACGCTGAGGATGAAGCGTGTGTCCATCCCGTAGTTGCACGCCATGAAGCCGAGGATGAAGGCGGCGAGGTTGGTGCACAGGGCGGTACGGAAGTGTGGCGACATGCCGCCTGCCTGGAGCATGCGGTAGTACTCGTGCGTGGCGATGGAGATGATGACCACCATCATGACGGCGTATGTGATGGCGTGAGTTTTTGCGCCGAGTACGAACATGGCGGCTACGACGAGCACGAAGATTATGCCCGTCACAGCGCGTGTTATGAAGTTCTTTAAGACATTTCCCATCTTACTGTATTGGTCGGACGCGAGGGTTCACGATACGACGCGGCAAAATTAGCATGAAAATTCCCTAAATGCAATTTAACGCGTCCTTAATGTGTGATTAGTCCAGATGGTTATCTTTTTTGTATTGCTCGAGGTCTTTTTCGTATTGCTCTTTTTCGGCTTCATAGTTTTCGACGCGCGAGGGGTCGATTGCCTGTCGGTCGACGGCGACCTCGACGTTCATCATTGCGTAGCTGATGTTGAACTGGATCTCGTTGGTTTTGAGGTTCACGTAGCCGGTGACGGTGGTGCCGTCGCCCGACTGGGTGGTGTCGATTGTCGACTCGGGACGCTGCCCGTTGGTGGCTATGACGCCGCGGCGACCGTGGAAGCGTACCCACCCGGACTCGCTGAATTTGCCAGACTCGAGGGAGAGGAGTGGCGAGATGGTGAGGTCGATGCCGAGGCTTATGGGGAAGGGCATCTTGCCGAGTTGGAAGTTTTCTTGCCAGAAGCGTATCGTCGTGCCGTCGGCTGGCTCGAATGTGAATTTGGCTGGCGCGCCGCTTTCGAGGAGGGTCTTGTCTACGCCGTTGACCGTAGCGTGGGCGGAGACGACCATGTCGCCGTTGAGGAGCTCTCGCGTGGCCTCTATCTCGGCTTCGGAGAGAGTCTCGTCGTCGTCGGATTTGCAGCTTGGCGCAGCGGTTAGTAGTGTGAGTGTGAGGAAGATGGCGCCGAGGCGTCGGAGGGTGGTGAGCATTGTCGTTGTTCTGTTGTTATTCGGCTTGCGCCATGATGTGTTTTACTGTTTCGACCATTGTTTCCATTGGGAGGCTGCCGTCGACCCAGTGGATGTGCGTCCCGCGGCGTTCCATGCCTCTGAACCATGTCATCTGCCGTTTGGCAAATTGGTGGATGGCGATCTCTAATTGTGACAGCATGTCGTCGAAGGATATTTGACATGTGCAGTAGAGCGTCACGTATTTGTATTCAAGACCATAGTATATAAGGTCGGCGGGTGGTATTCCGCTGTTGATGAGGTCTTGCACCTCCTCGACGAGCCCTTGTCGGAGGCGGGCTCTGAGGCGTCGCGTGATGCGGTCGCGGCGGACTTCGCGGCTCACGTCGACGCCGACGACGGTGCATCTCATTCCTTCGAGGGGACCTTTCTCCTCGGGGTGGGTCTTGAGGTAGTCGGCAATCTCGATGGCGCGGATCGTGCGGCGGCGGTTGTCGAGGTCGGTGACGTTGTGGAGCTCCTGATATGTGGATAGGATTTGCGCCAATTCGTCTTGCGTCTTGCCGTCGAGCGATTGGCGCAGGTCATGGTTGGGCGGGACGCTGAGTAGTCCGTAGTTCTTGATGACGGCTTCGACGTAAAGCCCCGATCCTCCGCACAGGATTGGTTGGCGTCCGCGTTGGACGACTCCGGCATAGGCTTCGGCAAAATCTTGTTGGAAGTTGTAGACGTTGTATTTTGTGCCAGGCTCGGCAATGTCGATCAGGTGGTAGGGGATGTCGTGACCGTCGATATGGTACTCGTCGAGGTCCTTGCCCGTCCCGATGTCCATCCGTCGGTATACCATTCGCGAGTCGCCGCTGAGGATTTCGCCGTCGGTGGCGAGGGCGACGTGCGTGGCGAGGGCTGTCTTGCCGCATGCCGTGGGTCCGACAATGGCGAGGAGCCTTGGTGTGTGTTGTGTCATCTATTCTTTGACGATGGCTTCGTCGTCGGTTTTAGAGTGCTTGTGGTAGAATTTGTCGAGGAGCGTGCCGAAGCGCGTGCGTTCGACGAGAGGGATGAGGACGGACGTGACTATGATGCTGTATAGGACGACGTGGTACGTAATCGCCTGGATGTCTGGACCCTCGACCATGCCATATTGGGCTGGGAGTCCGGCGAGGACGGCTGCGGCGAGACCCTTGGGGAGCATGACGGCGGTGATGGTCTTGTCGTGTGATGAGACGTTGGGGCCTGTCAGGAAGAGTGCGCACCATGGGCGCAGGGCGAAGAGTGCCACGACGATGGAGAGTGCCACGGCGACGATGTTTGCGCTCTCAAGGGGAATGCTGATGCCGAGGTATAGGAAGAAGAAAATCTTGACGAGGAAGGCCAGCTCCTTATAGAGTTTTTTCTCTGCGTCGCTTATGACGCCTACGGGACTGGAAGTCAGGTACATATTGTAGAGCTTGCGCGCGATGACCTTGGCGTTGCCGATGACGATGCCGAACGCAAGCGCGGCGATGGCTCCGCTGAAGCCTGCCATCTCGGTGATGCCGTAGACGACGAACATGGCGAAGCACGTGGCGAATTGCGTATTGCCAAACGCACGGATTGAGTTGATGAACCTGAGCCAGATGACGCCGCTCACGATGCCGACGAGCGAGGCTATTATGAGCGAGCTGAACAGCGTATAGACGATCCGCCAGACCTTGAACTCGCCGCTGTCGATGCTCTGCAAGACGCCGATTGTGAAGACGATACACAGGACGTCGGTCAGTGCCGACTCGATGACGAGCATCGCGCTCACTTTCTTGCTGGCGCGTATCATGCCAAGCAACGGTATGACGACGGCCGACGACGTGCCGCCACAGATAAACCCGTTAGCGGCGGCGGCCATTGGTGAGTAGCCGAAGCCGAAGTGCATGATGCATGCCACGGTGGCTGCCGATATGGCGAAGAAGGTCGTGGTCATTATCACGCTGCGACGGGCGGAGCGCACGAGGCTGGCAAGCTCGATGTCGAGGCCTCCCTCGAAAAGGATGATGATGAGGGCGAATTGGGTGAAGACGTTGCCAGCGTAGCCGATGCGCTCGACGGTCATGAGACCCGTCAGCGGTCCGGCTATCATACCTATTATAATTAGCAAGAGAACGTCGGGAATCTTCGAACGCTCGAAGAAGTGGGTCAGAAGGTGACCGGCGAAGTATATGAGTCCGGCAGCGAGGATAAGTGATGCCATTCGAAAATCGTTTTGACTACAAATATAACTATATGTTGTTAAATATCTTCAATATACGAGCGTCGGCCATAAATTTCAAACAATCCACACTATCTTCGCGGCGTCTAAAAGAATGTCGGACATAGCCGATTTTTCCTCGTCTTCCGTTTTTTGAAAAGGAAATAATTTCGTCGCGAGGGGGTCAATGGATCCCTGTTGGGTGATATTGGAGGGCGAAAGGCGTGACGAGAGTCACGCATCAGGGAAAACGGTAACGTCGGCTTCCCATCACTTTACCCATCACCATTAAAATGGCAACATTTCAAGAAACTGGCCTCGACGAGCAAATGCTCCAGGCCATTGGCGAGCTCGGCTTTGTAGAGCCTACGCCTGTACAGGAGAAGAGCATTCCTGAAATCCTTAATTGCGGTCGCGACATCGTGTCTCTCGCTCAGACTGGTACTGGCAAGACAGGTGCGTTCGGTCTCCCAATTGTCCAGATGGCCGACCCCGAGTGCGATCACGTCCAGGCTATGATCCTCAGCCCTACGCGTGAGCTCTGCCTCCAGATTTCCAAGGACCTCACCAATTTCGCAAAGTATAAGCCGGACGTCAAGATCTGCGCCGTCTACGGTGGCTCTGACATCCGCAAGCAGATCAAGCAGCTCCGCACGGGCGCGCAGATTGTCGTCGGCACCCCAGGTCGTGTCATCGACCTTATCGAGCGTGGCGTCCTTAAGATCGACGAGATCCGTTGGCTCGTGCTCGACGAGGCCGACGAGATGCTCGACATGGGCTTCAAGGATGACCTCGAGACCATCCTCAGCTCCACGCCCGACGAGCGTCAGACGCTCCTCTTCTCGGCTACCATGCCCCCCTTCATCGCCAAGGTCGCAAGCAACTACATGCACGACCCCATCGAGATAAAGATCGGTCGTACGAACCAAGGCGCCGATACCGTCGAGCACCACTACTATCTCGTCCGCCCGTCCGACCGATACCTCGCCCTCAAGCGCATCGTCGACATGGTCCCCGACATCTACAGCATCGTCTTCTGCCGCACGCGTGAGGAGACCAAGGAGGTCGCTGAGAAGCTCATCGCCGACGGCTACAATGCCGACGCCCTTCATGGCGACCTGTCCCAAGCACAGCGCGACATGGTCATGCAGCGCTTCAAGATGAAGCACTTGCAGATCCTTGTCGCAACCGATGTCGCAGCTCGTGGCATCGACGTCCGCGAACTCACCCACGTCATCAATTATAACCTCCCCGACGACATCGAGGTCTACATCCACCGCTCGGGTCGTACGGGTCGCGCAGGCAAGACGGGCATCAGCGTCGCCATCGTCTGCAAAAAGGAGCTTAGCAAGATTAAGCAGATCGAGAAGATTTCCGGCAAGACCTTCGTCCGCAAGATGGTCCCCAATGCCGACGAGATCTGCCAAATCAAGCTCCAGCACTTCGTCGAGGGCATCGCCAACCAACAAGTCGACGAGGAGTCAACTGTCGCCAAGTTCATCCCTGAGGTGATCGAGAAGCTCGCCGAGTTCTCCAAAGAGGAGGTCATCGCCAAGTTTGTCTCCGCCGAGTTCGAGAGTGTCAATAAGTACTACCAGGGCGCCAACGACCTCAACCTCTCTGTCGAGGAGCCTAAGAAGAAGGGCGAGCGCATGGCAGGCGACGAGAACATGAAGCGTCTCTTCATCAACGTCGGCAAGATCGACGCCATCCGCCCGAGCGAGATCATCTTCCTCATCAACGACTACACGCGCGACCTCCCCAAGATCAATATCGGCCACATCGACATCATGCGCAATTTCTCGTTCGTCGATGTCGACGGTCAATATGCCGATCAGATTGTCAACGCCCTCAATGGTCGTGTCGTCGATGGCTATCGCCTCATCTGCGAGATTGCAGCTCCGCGCTCTGAAGATGAGCAGGACGGAGGCGAGGAGCGTCGCTCACGTGGCGGCTTTGGCGGAGGCTTCGGTGGTCGCCGAGGCGGACGTCGCAGCGACCGCCGCGATGGTCGTGACTTCAAGGACGATTACCGCCCGTCGCCACGTCCCAACCGTGCCGAGCGTCGTCATCGTGACCGCGGCGGCAAGCAGAAGTAAGCGATACAAGCATACTGCATCATAGCAAACAAAAGAGGTCGTGCCTTGTGGTGCGACCTCTTTTTGTATACTTTTGAGTGATTTGAATATTTCTTTCATGCCGATAATAAACATCATCGTCGCCGTCGACCGTAACCGAGCCATAGGCTACCAAGGCGACCAGCTCGCCTACATCTCGCAAGACCTCAAGCACTTTAAGTCCACAACCATGGGCAAGCCCGTCATCATGGGTCGACGCACCAACGAGGCTCTCCCGAAACGCAAGTTGCCTGGCCGACGCAACATCGTCATCACGCGCGACCCGTCTTTCTCCGTCGAGGGCGTCGACGTAGCCCATTCTGTCGACGAGGCCGTCCGCATGGTCGCCGACGAGCCAGAGGTCTTCGTCATCGGAGGCGCGCAAATCTACGAGGCTTTCCTCCCCGTCGCCGACAAACTCTATGTCACCGTCATCGACCACGCATTCCCTCAAGCCGATACCTTCTTCCCCGATTTCTCGGACTGGAAGGCCATTGACGTCTCTGGACCGTTCACCGATGAGAAGAGTGGTCTGAAGTTCAAGTTCATGACTCTCAAAAGAGAGTAGCATTAGCTAATGGTTTTTTACGTAAATTTCGAATAAGCTTCCGCTCGATGTGTATAAATTCATACGTCGTTATGCGCAAAAGTGTTGAATTTGAAACTTTGCGACCTCCGTTGCCGCTCTTGCGCCATGTTGCATATTCTTACACACTCTCATGTTTTTTCTTAACTTTGCTTTAGTGATTTCTATCAACTAAGCAATGTTCACATTCATCATCGCCCTCGTCGCTCTCGTCGTGGGCTATTTCATCTACGGGCGTTTCATCGAGCGTCTCATCGGATACGACTACTCGAAGCCCACGCCTGCCATGGTCCACCCCGACGGCGTCGATTTCATCCCGCTCCCGACATGGAAGGTCTACATGATCCAGTTCCTCAACATCGCAGGTCTCGGCCCCATCTTCGGCGCCATCATGGGAGCCAAGTTCGGAACGGCAAGCTACCTGTGGATCGTCTTCGGCACAATCTTCGCAGGCGCGGTTCACGATTTCATTTCCGCCATGATCTCCCTCGCCCACGATGGCGAGTCTCTACCTGAGATTATCGGACGCTACCTCGGCAAGCGCACCAAGGCCATCTTCGGCATCTTTACCATCGTCCTCATGATTCTCGTGGGAGCGGTCTTCGTCTCCGGACCCGCCGAATTGCTCGCGGGCATGACACCAGCATGGGCCGACGCCATTTTCTGGATTGTCGCCATCTTCATCTACTACATAGCCGCCACCATGCTCCCCATCGACAAGATCATCGGGCGTTTCTATCCCGTCTTCGCTGTCGCTCTCATCTTCATGGCCGTCGGCATTCTCGTCGGCATCTTCCTCTACCGCCCCGACCTCCCAGAGATGTGGGATGGCTTCGGCACGAAGTATGAGGAGAACCCCATCTTCCCCATGATGTTCGTCTCCATCGCCTGTGGTGCGATCAGCGGCTTCCATGCCACCCAATCGCCACTCATGGCCCGATGTCTCAAAGACGCTCGCCTCGGACGCCCTGTCTTCTATGGAGCCATGGTCACCGAGGGCGTCGTAGCTCTCATCTGGGCCGCCGCCGCCACCGCTTTCTTCGGCGAGCATGGTGTCATCGATGCCGCCACGGGGCACGCCTACACGGGCGCAGGTGTCGCCACGACGCTCTCACGCGAATGGCTCGGGACGTTCGGCAGCATCCTCGCCATCCTCGGAATCGTCGCCGCGCCCATCACGTCGGGCGATACCGCCCTGCGCTCAGCGCGCCTCATCGTGGCCGACTATCTCCACATCGAGCAAAAGTCCATCTCCAGACGTCTCCTCATATCCGTCCCCATTTTCATCCTCACCTTCCTCGTCCTCGTCTACAGCATCAAGGACGCCAACGGCTTCAACATCATCTGGCGATATTTCGCGTGGTCCAACCAGGCGCTCTCCGTCTTCACCCTTTGGTCCATAACCGTCTACCTCACGCTCTCGCACAAGAAGTTCATCGTGACTCTCATCCCTGCGCTTTGGATGACGGCCGTCTGCACGTCCTACATATTCGTGGCGCCCGAGTGCCTCCACCTCCTCCCAGGAGTCGATTGGTTCGCCCCGCTCGTCGGCAGCGTGGCTTCTCTCCTTGGATTGGTGCTTTACCTCTGCTGGAAAAAGAAAATGCAACTCTAAAAACCAGACTTTTTTACCATCATCGCCGCGATCGGGGACGCAATCCCGGCCGCGGCTTTTTCGTGCATGCCCGCAATCCTTAAATTCATTAAATAGATTAATTATCAGCGCATTTGCTTTGCCACTTCACGCAAAACACCTAACTTTGCGTCCGAATAATTGTGCCTAATCATGCCCTTTCGTGAGCGTGATGACGCATAACTAATTGATTTATTAAAGGTTAAAAACTCAAAATGCCTACTATTCAACAACTCGTCCGCAAGGGTCGTGAGGTTATCAAGGCCAACAGCAAATCGCCTGCCCTCGACGCTTGCCCACAACGCCGAGGCGTCTGCGTGCGTGTCTACACCACCACCCCTAAGAAGCCTAACTCGGCTATGCGTAAAGTCGCACGCGTCCGCCTCACCAACAGCAAGGAGGTCAACGCCTACATCCCTGGTGAGGGCCACAACCTCCAGGAGCACTCCATCGTCCTCGTCCGTGGCGGTCGTGTAAAGGACCTCCCTGGTGTCCGTTACCACCTCGTTCGCGGCACTCTCGATGCCTCTGGCGTCGACGGTCGCAACCAGCGCCGCTCCAAGTACGGCACGAAGCGTCCTAAGGCAGGCAAGCCAGCCGCAGGTGCTAAGAAGAAATAAATTAGTTCAGGGTCTCTAATCCAAAAGACCCGACAAACAATTTCATAAAACAAGCCAGTCTTCTGTTTACCAGTTGTTGCTTACGGTTGAGTAAAACAGCCAACGAGCCGTTTGAAGACACAAAACTCTAATTGACAGCTGATAAAGAAGCTGATAAACAGACTGATAATAAAATGCGCAAGTCTAAGCCAAAGAAGAGAGTCCTCCTCCCAGATCCCAAGTTCGGCGACACTCTCGTAACCCAGTTCGTCAACAACCTCATGTACGACGGCAAGAAGTCCACCGCTTTCGGCATCTTCTACAACGCCATCGACGCCATCGCCCCCAAGGCAGAGAAAGAGGGTAAGCAGCCTCTCGAGTTCTTCAAGAAGGCCCTCGAGAACATCACCCCCTCCGTTGAGGTCAAGAGCCGCCGCGTAGGTGGCGCGACTTTCCAGGTTCCTACCGAGATCCGCCCGGAGCGCAAGGTCACACTCTCTATTAAGAACATGATCATCTACGCCCGCAAGCGCAGTGGTCACTCCATGGCCGAGAAACTGGCTGCCGAGATCGCCGCCGCCTACAACCTCGAGGGTGGCGCCTTCAAGCGCAAAGAGGACATGCACAAGATGGCCGACGCCAACCGTGCATTCGCTCACTTCCGTTTCTAACCTTTAATAAAGCCAATCAATGTCTGACCTTAAATATACTCGCAACATCGGCATCATGGCCCACATCGATGCCGGCAAGACCACTACCACCGAGCGTATCCTCTTCTACACTGGCATCACGCACAAGATCGGTGAGGTCCATGACGGTGCTGCGACAATGGACTGGATGGTCCAGGAGCAGGAGCGCGGTATCACCATCACCTCCGCTGCCGTTACAGCTAACTGGAAGTACGACAACCAGACCTACAAGATCAACATCATCGACACCCCGGGTCACGTCGACTTCACTGTCGAGGTCGAGCGCTCGCTCCGAATCCTCGACGGCGCCGTTGCCCTCTTCTGCGCTGTCGGCGGTGTTCAGCCTCAGTCCGAGACCGTATGGCACCAGGCCACCCGCTACAACGTACCCCGTATCGCCTTCGTCAACAAGATGGACCGCTCCGGCGCCAACTTCTTCGACGTTGTCCGCCAGATCCGCGAGGTCCTCAAGGCTAACCCCGTCCCCGTTGTCATCCCTATCGGTGCTGAGGACGCTTTCGAGGGCGTAGTCGACCTCATCAAGATGAAAGAGATGGTTTGGACCGACCACGACGTCCTCGGTTCAACCTACGAGTACCGCGAGATCCGCGAGTCCCTCAAGGCCGAGGCCGAAGAGTGGCGCGCCAAGATGCTCGAGGAAGTTGCTGCAACCGACGAGGCCCTCATGGAGAAGTATCTCGAGACCGAGACCCTCTCAGAGGAGGAAATCATCGCTGGTCTCCGCAAGGGCACCATCGCGCAGACCCTCAACCCGGTCCTCTGCGGCTCTTCCTTCCGCAACAAGGGCGTACAGCGCCTCCTCGACGCTATCGTAACCTTCCTCCCCTGCCCAACCGACCTTCCCCCTGTCGAGGGCACCAACCCTCACACCGGTGAGCCCGAGACCCGCGAGCACAGCGTTGACGCTCCTATGTCAACCCTCGCCTTCAAGATCGCTACCGACCCATTCGTCGGCCGCCTCGCTTACATCCGTGTCTACTCTGGCAAGATCGACGCAGGCTCCTACGTCCTCAACACCCGTACCGACAAGAAGGAGCGCATCGCGCGCCTCTACCAGATGAAGTCCAACAAGCAGATCCCTCTCGATAGCATCGAGGCAGGTGACATCGGCGCAGCCGTCGGCTTCAAGGACGTAAAGACTGGCGATACCCTCTGCGACGAGAACGCTCCTATCGCGCTCGAGTCCATGGACTTCCCCGATCCCGTCATCGGCATCTCCGTCGAGCCTAAGAGCACCCAGGATATGGATAAGCTCACCAACGCGCTCCTCAAGCTCGCTGAAGAGGATCCTACCTTCCGCTTCCACACCGACGAAGAGACCGGCCAGACCGTCATCGAGGGCATGGGCGAGCTCCACCTCGACATCATCCTCGACCGTCTCCGCCGTGAGTTCAAGGTAGAGTGCAACCAGGGCAAGCCCCAGGTTTCCTACCGCGAGGCCATCAAGGGCTCTTGCGAGCACCGTGAGGTCTTCAAGAAGCAGACCGGTGGTCGTGGTAAGTTCGCCGACATCATCGTCCGCATCGAGCCCGTCGACGAAGGCAAGACCGGCCTCCAGTTCGTCAACGAGGTCAAGGGCGGTAACGTCCCCAAGGAGTTCATCCCAGCTGTTGAGAAGGGCTTCCAAGACGCCATGAAGAACGGCGTCCTCGCAGGCTACGCAGTCGAGAACCTCAAGGTCACCCTCCTCGACGGCTCCTTCCACCCTGTCGACTCCGATGCCCTCTCCTTCGAGCTCGCAGCTCGCGGCGCCTTCAAAGAGGCCTGCGCTAAGGCTCAGCCCATCCTCCTCGAGCCTATCATGAAGGTCGAGGTCCTCACCCCTGAGGAGTACATGGGTAACATCATCGGCGACCTCAACACCCGCCGCGGTCAGATCGAAGGCATGGAAGAGAAGAACGGCCAGCGCATCATCAAAGCCAAGGTGCCCCTCGCCAACCTCTTCGGCTACGTCACCGACCTCCGCACAATGTCCTCCGGACGCGCCACCCAGTCAATGGAATTCCTCGAGTACGCCGAGCTCTCCAAGAGCCTCGCTGCAGACGTCCTCAAAGAGGTGAAGGGCCATCCTGAGCTCCTTAAATAAACTTAAATCTCGGGGCGGGTCAGCCAATGACTCTTGACCCGCCCCTTTCTCTAATACAATAACTTTATTCTTTAATGAGTCAGAAAATTAGAATCAAGCTCAAGTCTTACGACCACAACCTGGTCGATAAGTCCGCTGAGAAGATCGTCAAGACGGTCAAAGCTACCGACGCTGTGGTTAGCGGTCCTATCCCCCTCCCCACAGATAAGAGAATTTTTACTATCTTGCGGTCCACTTTCGTCAACAAGAAGTCGCGCGAGCAGTTCCAACTCTGCTCCTACAAGAGGCTCATCGACATCTACAGCTCTACCTCGAAGACCATCGATGCCCTCATGAAGCTCGAACTGCCCAGCGGCGTCGAAGTCGAAATCAAAGTGTAGTGACTACACCTCGCTCACTAATTGTTTGTAAACAATAGTTTTATCAATGCCAGGATTAATTGGAAAAAAAATCGGAATGACTTCCGTTTTCAGTGCCGAGGGGAAATCTATCCCATGCACTGTTATCGAAGCTGGCCCATGCCTCGTCTCTCAGATCAAAAACATCGAGACCGATGGCTATGAAGCCGTACAGCTGGCCTATGACGAGAAGAAAGAGAAGAACACCACTGCTCCTATGCTCGGCCACTTCAAAAAGGCTGGAATCGCGCCTCAGCGCAAACTTGTCGAATTCTCTGGTTTCGACAAGCAACTCAACCTCGGCGACAAAGTCACCGTCGACATCTTCCAGGAGGACTCCTACGTCGACATCGTCGGCACCTCCAAAGGTAAAGGCTTCCAAGGCGTAGTAGGCCGTTGGGGCTTCGGTGGCGTCGGTCAGAGCACCCACGGTCAGGACGACCGCCTCCGCGCTCCCGGTTCCGTCGGCGCATCTTCCTACCCATCTCGTGTCTTCAAGGGCATGCGCATGGCTGGTCACAAAGGTTGCGACCGCGTCAAGATCGAGAACCTCAAGGTAATCAAGGTCATCCCAGAGAACAACATCCTCGTAGTCAAGGGCTCAGTCCCAGGTTGCAAGGGGTCTTACGTAATCATTGAGCAGTAGAAGAAATGGAACTTAAGGTTTTAAACAAAGAAGGCAAGGAGACCGGCAGGACTGTCACTCTCCCAGAATCCGTTTTCGGTGTCGAGCCTAACGACCACGCAATCTACCTCGACGTCAAACTCTACCTCGCTAACCAGCGCCAAGGCACCCATAAGGCCAAGGAACGCTCCGAGGTTCAGGGCTCTACCCGCAAGATCAAAAAGCAGAAAGGCACTGGCGGCGCACGCGCTGGCGCTCTCCGCTCCCCGGTCTTCGTCGGTGGTGGCCGCGTCTTCGGTCCTCGCCCACGCAACTACTCCTTCAAGCTCAACAAGAAGCTCAGGAACCTCGCTCGAGTTTCCGCTCTCTCTTACAAAGCTCAGGAGAACAGCATCATCGTCGTTGAGGATTTCACTTTCGACACCCCCAAGACGAAGGACTACGTAGCTTTCAAGAACAACCTCAACATCGCTGAAGGCACACGCTCACTCCTCGTCCTCCCCAACGTCGACAAGAACATCTACCTCGCTTCACGCAACCTCCAGAAGACCGAGCTCGTCTCCGCTTGCGACATCAACACCTATTGTGTCCTCAAAGCCAAGACCCTCGTCATCTTCGAGAGCGCCCTTAAGCAGTTCGAGTCCAACAACGATTAATGACCAGAACAAATGGGAAGAAGATATATTAAAAAGAACGTAGGTCTCGGCAACTCTCAGCCCGACACCCTCGGAGTCATCATCAAGCCCCTGGTCACTGAGAAGATGACCAAGATCACTGAGAAGATGAGCAACCGCTACGGCTTCGTCGTAGCCAAGTCCGCCGACAAACCCCTCATCAAGAGAGCCGTAGAGCAACTCTACGACGTCAAGGTTGTCAAGGTCAACACTCTCATCGCTCCCGCCAAAAAGAGGAGCCGCTACACCAAAGCTGGTGTAATCGCTGGCAGCACCCCTTCCTACAAGAAGGCCATCGTAACGCTCGCCGAAGGTAACACCATCGACTTTTACAGCAACATCTAGTAACAAATGGCAGTTAAGAAGTTAAAGCCCGTCACACCGGGGCAGAGAAATAAGGTTATTGGCACGTTTGATACGATTACGTCAAGCAAGCCAGAGAAATCTTTGCTGCGTCCTCTCAAGAAGACCGGCGGTCGTAACAACACCGGCAAGATGACCATGCGCTACATCGGCGGCGGTCACAAGAGGAAATACCGTGTAATCGATTTCAAGAGAAATAAAGACGGTGTACCAGCAGTCGTCGATTCGATCCAGTACGACCCAAATCGTAGCGCACGCATCGCACTGCTCGTCTATGAAGACGGTGAGAAACGTTACATCCTCGCCCCCAACGGCCTCCAAGTAGGCCAGACCGTTGGCTCCGGCGCCGAAGTAGCTCCCGAGGTCGGCAACGCCCTCCCTCTCTCCGCCATCCCACTCGGCACTATCATCCACAACATCGAGCTCCGTCCTGGACAGGGCGGCATCATCGCTCGTAGTGCCGGATCTTTCGCTCAGCTTTCTGCACGCGATGGCAACTACGCAGTCATCAAAATGCCTTCCGGCGAGACCCGTCTCATCCTCATCACCTGCAAGGCCACCGTCGGCGCCGTCGGCAACTCCGACCACGCCCTCGAAAAGTCTGGCAAAGCAGGACGCTCTCGCTGGCTCGGCCGTCGTCCTCGTGTACGCGGCGTAGTCATGAACCCTGTCGATCACCCAATGGGTGGTGGCGAAGGCCGCGCTTCCGGCGGTCACCCACGCTCTCGCAAGGGCTTGCTCGCTAAGGGCTACAAGACTCGTGCTCCTAAGAAGAACACGAACAAGTACATCATTGAGAGACGCAAAAAGTAACTGCCTAACTAAGAACCATCATGAGCAGATCTTTAAAGAAGGGACCGTACATCAACCTCAAGCTCGAGAAGAAAATCCTCGCCATGAACGAGTCTGGCAAGAAGTCAGTCGTCAAAACTTGGGCAAGGGCTTCCATGATCTCCCCGGACTTCGTCGGCCACACCGTTGCCGTCCACAACGGCAACAAATTCATCCCCGTCTACGTAACGGAGAACATGGTCGGACACAAGCTCGGCGAGTTCGCGCTCACACGTACGTTCCGTGGTCACAGCGGCAACCGCAAATAACAGTTCCCGCTAGTCACACACCTTTTCATTAAAAGAAAATGAGCAAAAGAAAAAGAAATATGGCGGACGCCATCAAGGAAGCGAAGAAAACCCAATACTTCGCATCCCTGCGCAACGTCCCCACTTCACCCCGCAAGATGAAGCTCGTAGCTGACCTCATCCGCGGCAAGGAGGTCAACCATGCTCTCGGCATCCTCAAGTTCTCCAAGCAGGACGCATCCGGACGCCTCGAGAAACTCCTCCTCTCGGCTATCGACAACTGGAAGCAGAAAAACGAAGGCAAAAACGTCGATGAGGCCAACCTCTACGTCAAGACCATTTTCGTAGACTCAGCCCGCATCCTGAAGCGCCTCCGCCCAGCACCACAGGGTCGCGCTCACCGCATCCTGAAGCGCTCCAACCACGTCACCATCTTCGTTGACAGCAAACCAACCGAAAACCAGGAAAAATAAGTCATGGGACAAAAGATTAATCCAATAAGCAACCGACTCGGTATCACCCGTGGCTGGGATTCCGTTTGGTACGGCGGCAAGAACTTCGGCGAGAAAATCGTCGAGGACAAGAAAATCCGCAACTACCTCAACGAGCGTCTCTCCAAGGCCAGCCTCTCCCGCATCGTCATCGAGCGCACCCTGAAGATGGTCACCATCACCATCTTCACCGCTAAGCCAGGCTTCATCATCGGCAAGAATGGCGAGGAGGTCAACAAACTCAAAGAGGAGCTCGCTAAGCTCACCGGCAAAGAGGTCCAGATCAACATCTACGAGGTCAAGCGCCCAGATCTCGACGCTACGATCGTCGCTAACAACATCGCTCGTCAGCTCGAAGGCCGCGTCGCTTACCGCCGCGCCATCAAGCTCGCTCTCGCTTCCGCTCAGCGCAACCAGGCCGAGGGCATCAAGATCCAGGTCTGCGGCCGCCTCAACGGCGCCGAGATGACCCGTCACGAGATGTTCAAAGAGGGTCGTACCCCACTCCACACCTTCCGCGCAGACATCGACTTCTGCCAGGCCGAGGCTCACACCAAGATGGGCGTCATCGGCGTCAAGGTATGGATCTGCCGCGGCGAAGTCTACGGCAAGCGCGACCTCACCCTCCCCGTCGTCGACAAGGCTCAAAAGCCCGCCAACGACCGTGAGAACGGATTCCGCGGCGACCGCGGCCCAAGAAGAAGGAGAAATAACAACCAGCAGCACTAATTGATCATTCGAGATGTTACAACCTAAGAGAGTCAAATATAGAAGGCCGCAAGATGGCCGTCGCAAGAACGACGGCATCGCACACCGCGGAACAGAGCTCGCCTTCGGTTCCTTCGGAATCAAGGCCCTCGAAACCCTCTGGATCACGGCTCGTCAGATCGAGGCCGCTCGTATCGCCGTCACCCGCTACATGCAGCGTGAAGGCCAAATCTGGATCCGTATCTTCCCCGACAAGCCTATAACCCGCAAACCTGCCGACGTCCGCATGGGTAAAGGTAAAGGTGACCCCGCAGGCTTCGTCGCAGCTGTCAAACCCGGCATGATGCTCATCGAGTGCGAGGGCGTTTCCCTGGACATCGCTAAAGAGGCACTCCGCCTCGCTGCCCAGAAACTCCCAATCAAGACGAAGTTCGTCATCCGTCGCGATTATGTTGAATCCGCAAACGTTTAGTAATGAAAGCATCTGAGATAAGGGCACTCTCCGTATCCGAGATCGAGGAGAAAATCGCGGCTGCACGACTCGAACTCCAGAAAATGAAGCTCGAGCACGCCATCTCCCCTCTCGAGAACCCGATGAAAATCAGGAAGACCCGCAAGGACATCGCTCGTCTCCTT
Organism: Bifidobacteriaceae bacterium; assembly: GCA_963607345.1. GTDB lineage: Bacteria > Bacteroidota > Bacteroidia > Bacteroidales > Marinilabiliaceae > W3P20-009. The sequence continues at coordinate 93,172 of CAVDBL010000002.1, read as the reverse complement.
ACCATCCTTGCAGAGAAGAACAATACCGAAAAATAACCAAGATGGAAGAAAGAAACCATAGAAAGGAACGCGTCGGACTCGTCGTCAGCGACAAGATGCAAAAGTCCATCGTCGTCGCCATCAAGGACCGCGAGCAACACCCGCTCTACGGCAAGTTCGTCAAAAAGACGAAGAAGTTCCACGTACACGACGAGAACAACGAGGCCCATGTCGGCGACACCGTCGAAATCATGGAAACCCGTCCACTCTCCAAAACCAAAAGATGGCGTCTCGTCAGAATCGTTGAAAAGGCTAAGTAAACAATGATACAGACAGAATCAAGACTCGCTGTTGCCGACAACAGCGGCGCAAAGGAGGTCCTTTGCATCCACGTCCTCGGCGGCTCGTTCAAACGCTACGCCTCCATCGGCGACAAGATCGTCGTAACCGTTAAGGACGCAATCCCCTCCAGCGACATAAAGCCCGGCACTGTCAGCAAAGCCGTCATCGTCCGCACCAAGAAGGAAGTCCGCCGCCAAGACGGCTCCTATATCCGTTTCGACGACAACGCATGCGTCCTGCTCAACAACGCCGACGAACTCAGGGGTACTCGTATCTTCGGCCCCGTCGCTCGCGAGCTCCGCGATGGTTACATGAAAATCATCTCCCTCGCTCCCGAGGTAATCTAATCTTCAAAAAAGACAATGGCTAAACTGCATATCAAAAAAGGCGACATCGTCATAGTCAACTCTGGCGATGACAAGGGCAAGGAAGGCAAAGTCCTCTCCGTCGACCCAAGCAAGAGCCGTGCCATCGTCGAGGGTATCAACATGGTCAGCAAGGCTACTAAGCCCTCTGCTGCCAACCCTCAGGGCGGCATCGTTAAGAAGGAGGCTCCAATCCACATCTCCAACCTTAACGTCAAAGATCCTAAGACCGGAGCTGCGACCCGCATCGGCCGCCGCAAGTCCGAGGACGGCAAATCAGTAAGATACTCTAAAAAATCAGGCGAGGAGATTAAATAATGGCTGAGCAAAAATACGAACCTTCCCTCAGGAAGTTCTACAAGGAGCAGATCGTCCCACAGCTCATGAAGGAGTTCAACTACACCTCCATCATGCAGTGCCCCAAGATCGAGAAGATCGTCCTCAACCAGGGCCTCGGCGAGGCCACCCAAGACAAGAAGATCATCGAGATCGCTAAAAAGGAAATGGCTCTCATCACCGGCCAGCAACCAATCGAGACCAAATCCCGCAAGGACATCGCAGGCTTCAAACTCCGCAAAGACACCCCTATCGGTGTCAAGGTAACCCTCCGCCACGAGCGCATGTACGAGTTCCTCGAGAGGCTCATCCGCATCTCCCTCCCTCGTATCCGCGACTTCAACGGCGTCCAAGGCAAACTCGACGGCCGCGGCAACTACACCCTTGGCATCACCGAGCAGATTATTTTCCCCGAAATTAATCTCGACTCAGTTGCCAAAATTCAAGGTATGAATATTACCTTTGTGACCACTGCCGCAACCGACGCTGAAGCTTTCGCTTTGCTCAAGGCTTTCGGTGTACCTTTCAAGCAGAAAAACAATTAATTCGACTTTAGCTGTATGGCAAAAGAATCAATGAAGGCCCGCGAGCGCAAAAGGGCCAAGATGGTCGCCAAATACGCTGAGAAGCGCAAGCAACTCAAGGCCGAGGGCAACTACGAGGCCCTCCAGGAGCTCCCAAAGAACTCCTGTCCTACCCGCCTCCACAACAGGTGCATGATCTCTGGCCGCCCACGCGGTTACATGCGTCAGTTCGGAATCTCGCGTATCGACTTCCGTATCCTCGCTTCCCAAGGCCTCATCCCAGGCGTCAAGAAAGCCAGCTGGTAATTACAATTCACTAAGTATTAAATATTGTCCTGACAATATCTCAGGATTAATTTAAACTTTCTTTTTTATATGGTATCAGATCCCATAGCGGACTTCCTGACACGTATCAGGAATGCCATCCTTGCGAAGCACAGGGTCGTTGAGATCCCCGCTTCTAACTTGAAGAAAGGTATAACCAAAATCCTCTTCGAGAAAGGCTATATCCTTAACTACAAGTTCATCGATGACGACAAGCAAGGCGTCATCAAGATTGCTCTCAAGTACGATCCGAAGAGCAACGTATCAGCTATCAAGGCTCTCAAGAGGGTTTCCACCCCAGGTCTCCGCAGCTACGTAGGCTACCGCGAGATGCCCCGCGTCCTCAACGGCCTCGGCATCGCTGTCGTCTCCACCTCCAAAGGTGTCATGACCGACAAGGAAGCACGCGTACAGAAAGTCGGTGGCGAAGTCCTTTGTTACATCTACTAAATAAGGAGGATTACAACAATGTCAAGAATTGGTAAACTCCCAGTGGCAGTCCCCGCTGGCGTAAACGTAGATATCAAGGACAACGTCATCACCGTCAAAGGTCCAAAGGGCGAACTCAGCCAGAAGATCGACAGCTCGATCTCCGTCAAACTCGAGGACGGACACCTCAACTTCACCCGTGCAACCGACGACAAAGAGCACCGCTCTCTCCATGGTCTCTACCGCTCCCTCGTCCACAATATGGTCGTAGGCGTGTCTGAAGGCTACACACAGAAGCTCGAGCTCGTCGGCGTCGGTTACCGCGCCACCTCGCAGAACAACATCCTCGAGCTCGCTCTCGGCTACTCTCACGCCATCTTCCTCCAACTCCCCAAAGAGGTAAAGGTCGAGGCTGTGACCGACCGTAAGAGCAACCCCATCATCACGCTCGAGTGCGCCGACAAGCAGCTCCTTGGCCAAATCTGCGCCAAGATCCGCTCCTTCCGTATGCCAGAGCCATACAAGGGCAAGGGTATTAAGTTCGTCGGCGAGCAGATTCGCCGCAAGGCTGGTAAGTCTGCAAAGGCTAACGCTTAAACTTTTTGACAATGGCTTTTTCTAAAATAGCAAGACGCAACAAGATCAAAGCCCGCATCCGCGGCAAGATCAGCGGCACGGCAGAGCGTCCTCGCATGACCGTCTTCCGCTCAAACAAGCAGATCTACGTCCAGCTCGTCAACGACCTCGAGGGCAAAACTCTCGTAGCCCGTTCTTCCAAGAACCTCGTTGACTTCTCTGGCAACAAGGTCGAGCAAGCCGCCGCTGTCGGCAAGCTCATCGGCGCTGCAGCCATCGAGGCAGGTATCACCAAGGTCGTCTTCGACCGCAACGGATACCTCTATCACGGACGTGTTGAATCTTTGGCCAACGCTGCTCGCGAGGCCGGTCTTATCTTCTAATTCCGATGGCAGACAAACTTAATAGAGTAAGAAACACCAACGATCTTGAGCTTCAAGACCGTCTGGTAGCTATCAACCGCGTCACCAAGGTCACCAAGGGTGGTCGCGCCTTCAGCTTCGCAGCTATCGTCGTCGTGGGCGACGGCAAGGGCGTCATCGGCATGGGCCTCGGCAAAGCAAGCGAGGTAACCGCTGCCATCTCCAAAGGCACCGAGGCAGCCAAGAAGAACCTCATCCGCGTCCCCATCATCAACGGCACTCTCCCTCACGAGCAGACCATGAACTTCGGTGGCGCTGAGGTCTTCCTCAAGCCCGCATCCAAAGGTACCGGTCTCACCTGCGGCGGCGCTATGCGTGCCGTCCTCGAGACTGTCGGCGTAAACGACGTCCTCGCGAAGTCTAAGGGCTCTTCCAACCCTCACAACCTCGTCAAGGCCACAATCCTCGCCCTCGGCGAGCTCCGTGACGCTTACACCGTTGCCCAGCAGCGCGGCATCTCCATGGATAAAGTATTCAACGGCTAAAAATCTCTAGACTAATGGCACAAATCAAAATCACCCAGGTCAGGAGCATCATCAACAAGCCTGCTTACCAGAGGAGGGTCCTCAAGTCTCTTGGCATCCACAAGCTCTACAACTCTGTCGTCAAGGAGGATTGCCCCTCCATCCGCGGCATGATCGCACGTATCGAGCACCTCGTCAAGGTTGAAACAGTAAACAATTAATTGATTAATCTATCATCATGGATTTAAGCAATTTGACACCCGCATTCGGTTCTACCAGCCACGACAAGAGGCTGGGCCGTGGCGAGGGCTCCGGTCGCGGCGGCACGTCCACCCGTGGCCACAAGGGCGCCAAAGCCAGGTCGGGTTACAAGCAAAAATTCGGCTTCGAGGGTGGCCAGATGCCTCTCCAGCGTCGCCTTCCTAAGTTCGGCTTCAAGTGCCCGAACCGAGTCGAATATAAGGCCATCAACATTTCCACCCTTCAGGCCATCGCCGACAAGAACGGCATTCAGGAGATCAACCTCCAGGTTCTCCGCGACTGCGGCATGACCTCCAAGAACGACCTTGTCAAGATCCTCGCCGATGGCGAGCTCAAGGCTAAGCTCGTAGTCAAGGCTCACGCTTTCTCCAAGAAGGCTGAAGAGGCTATCGTAGCTGCTGGTGGCTCTGTTGAGAAGGTTACCAACAATAAAGCAACGGAGACCGCTGAAAAATAGTAACAGATGAAGAAACTGGTCGAAACCATTCGCAACATCTGGAAAATCGATGAACTCCGCAACAGGATCCTAACAACGTTAGGATTCCTGTTGGTTTATCGATTGGGCTCCTTCGTCGTACTCCCAGGTGTTGACCCCGATTTCCTCGGTCGCGATTCTCAGCTCGCTAATCAAACTAGCGGCGGTGTCATGGGCCTCCTCGACATGTTCTCAGGTGGCGCATTCTCTAACGCCTCAATCGTCGGCCTCGGTATCATGCCATACATCTCTGCGTCGATCGTGGTCCAGCTCCTCGGTATGGTAATCCCCTATTTCCAGAGGCTTCAAAGAGATGGTGAGAGTGGACGTAACAAAATCAACCAGATTACTCGTCTGCTGACTGTCGGCATCCTGCTCCTTCAGGCTCCGGCATACATCGCCAACCTCTACTACCAGCTGCCTGGTGAGGCTTTCACCATGGATCGCGCCTTCTTCACGGTCGCAAGCACAATAACTCTTACCGCAGGTACCATGTTCGTCATGTGGCTCGGCGAGAAGATTACAGACCGTGGCATAGGCAATGGTATCTCTCTCATCATTATGGTCGGCATTATCGCTCGTCTGCCCCACTCCCTCGTTGCAGAGTTCGCCAACAAGCTCTCCGTCAATAACACCGACGGTGGTCTCGTAGCCCTCCTCATCGAGTTCGTAGTCCTCTTCTTCGTCTTTGTCGGCACAATCGCGCTGGTTCAGGCAACTCGCCGAATCCCCGTGCAGTACGCTAAGCGAATCGAGGGCAACAAGCAGTACGGCGGCGTCCGTCAGTACATCCCATTGAAGATCAATGCTGCCAACGTCATGCCTATCATCTTCGCTCAGGCTCTCATGTTCCTGCCCGTCACTTTCATGGGCTTCGTCAACCAGGAAGGCTCTCAAGGCTTTGTATCAACATTCTCCGACTTCACGGGTTTCTGGTACAACTTCGTATTCGCGCTCCTCATCATCGTCTTCACCTACTTCTACACGGCGCTCATCATGAACCCCCAGCAGATGGCAGAAGACATGAAGAAGAACAACGGCTACATCCCTGGTGTCAAGCCTGGTAAGAAAACTGCCGAGTACATTGATACGATCATGTCACGCATCACCCTGCCTGGCTCCGTGATGCTCGCAATCGTAGCAATCCTCCCTGCCTTCGCTACAATCGCAGGCGTCGAGGCATCCTTTGCGCAGTTCTACGGCGGCACGTCTCTCCTTATCCTCGTCGGTGTCGTCCTCGACACCCTCCAGCAAATCGAGAGCCACCTGCTCATGAGGCACTACGATGGTCTAATGAAATCTGGTCGCATAATGGGCCGCACAGCTGGTCCAGCAATGCACTAATAAGTTCAAAAGAACTCCCCGCTGAGGCGGAAACCTCGCGGGGAGAACTTTTTGACAAACACATGTTTGTCAAAGTCAACTTATTATGTTACATTTGCGTCCGAATTAAAGAATACGTATGCCTAAACAGTCCTCAATAGAGCAAGACGGAACTATCAAAGAAGCCCTGTCGAACGCAATGTTCAGGGTCGAGCTTGAAAATGGTCATGTCATCACCGCTCATATCAGCGGCAAAATGCGCATGAACTACATCAAGATACTCCCTGGAGACAAGGTCAAGGTGGAAATCTCACCATACGACCTCACTAAAGGCCGTATTTCATATCGCTACAAATAACTTACTCATGAAAGTTAGAGCATCCATAAAAAAACGTACAGCTGACTGCAAGATCGTCAGCCGCAAGGGTCGCTTGTACGTCATTTGCAAGAAGAACCCCAAACTTAAACAACGTCAAGGTTAATCAATTATGGCAAGAATCGCAGGAGTCGACGTCCCATCCAACAAGATTGGCGAGGTCGCATTGACTTACATTTACGGTATTGGCCGGAGCACAGCTGTTAATATTCTCGAGAAGGCCGGGATCGATCGTAGTGTAAAAGTAACCGACTGGTCTGACGCGCAGATCCAGGCAGTTCGCGAAATTATTGGTGCCAACTATAAGGTCGAGGGTGAGCTCCGCTCTGAGGTGCAGCTCAACATCAAGCGACTGATGGATATCGGTTGCTACCGTGGCATTCGCCACCGTCTCGGTCTCCCAGTTCGCGGCCAGTCTACCAAGAACAACGCCCGCACTCGCAAAGGCAAGAAGAAGACTGTCGCTAACAAGAAAAAGGCTACTAAATAATTGATCCTATGGCTAAGAAAACAGGCGCTCTCAAAAAGAAAGTGGTCAAGGTCGAGGCACAAGGCGAGGCCCATATCCACTCTTCATTCAATAACATCATCATCACCCTTACCAACACCCAGGGTCAGACGATCTCTTGGTCTTCTGCTGGTAAGATGAACTTCAAAGGCTCCAAGAAGAACACCCCGTATGCAGCACAGACAGCAGCCACCGACTGTGCTAAGGTAGCCTACGACCTCGGTCTCCGCAAGGTCAAGGTTTACGTCAAGGGTCCCGGTAACGGCCGTGAGGCCGCCATCCGCGCCATCCACGCAGCAAACATCGAGGTGTCCGAGATAGTAGACGTCACGCCGCTCCCACACAACGGCTGCCGTCCTCCTAAAAGGCGCAAAGTCTAGTACAACAAATCTTTCTAACGTTTTTGATTTTGCATTTTGAATAATGAATGGTTATGATTGTATCTCTATAATCTAGCGGCTGCCATATTCATCATTTAAAATCAAAATTGACAAGTCAAAAAACAAAAAATGGCAAGGTACACAGGCCCAAGAACCAAGATCGCCCGTAAGTTTGGTGAGGCTATCTATGGTCCAGACAAGTATTTCGAGCATCGTAATTACCCTCCAGGCCAGCACGGCCAGGGTCGTCGCGGCAAGCTCTCCGAGTACGGTCAGCAGCTTAAGGAAAAGCAGAAGGCTAAATACACCTACGGCATCCTCGAGCGTCAGTTCCGTATCGCTTACGCTGACGCAAAGCGTTCTAAGGGCGTCACTGGTGAGGTTCTCCTCGCTATCCTCGAGTCCCGCCTCGACAACGTAGTCTATCGCCTCGGCATCGCTCCAACTCGCGCAGCTGCCCGCCAGCTCGTTAGCCATAAGCACATCGTAGTTAACGGTAGCGTTGTAAATATTCCTTCTTTCCGCGTAAAGCCAGGTCAAGTGGTTGGCGTCCGCGAGAAGAGCAAGTCCCTCCAGGTTGTCACCGACTCCCTCGCTGTCAACAATGCATCCAAGTACTCTTGGCTCCAGTGGGACGCTAACACGCTCTCCGGCACTTTCCTCAACCTCCCCGAGAGGGCTGATATCCCCGAGAACATCAAGGAGCAGTTGATAGTCGACCTGTACTCTAAATAAAATTATTCTTATGGCAATTTTAGCTTTCCAAAAACCCGAAAAAGTCATAATGCTCGAGAACGACGAGAAGTTCGGTCGTTTCGAATTCCGTCCTCTTGAACCCGGTTATGGCATTACCATTGGAAATGCCTTAAGAAGAATTTTAATCAACTCGCTCGAAGGTTACGCTATCACCTCAATCAAGATTGACGGTGTCCAGCACGAGTTCGCTACTATCCCTGGCGTCATCGACGACGTCACCCAGATAATCCTCAACCTCAAGCAAGTCCGCTTCCGCCGCATCGGTGACGAGTCGGAGACTGTCTCCCTCAAGATCACTGGTCAGAACCAAATCAAGGCAGGCGACTTCAACAAGGTAATGCACAATTTCGAGGTTCTCAATCCAGACCTCCTGATTTGCAACCTCAACGAGGATGTCAAGTTCAACATGACCTTCACCATCAAGAAGGGACGCGGCTATGTCCGTGCCGACGAGAACGAAGAGGAGGGACAAGAGGTCGATACAATCGCTATCGACTCGATCTTCACCCCTATCGTCAACGTCAAGTACTCCATCGAGAACTATCGTGTCCAGCAGAAGACTGACTACGAGAAGCTCGTTCTCGAGATTACTACCGATGGCTCCATCCAACCCAAGGATGCTTTGAAGGAAGCTGCCAAGATCCTCATTTACCACTTCATGCTCTTCTCCGACGAGAAGATCACCATGGACGAGAATGAGAAGACCAGCGGCGACGAATTTGACGAGGAAGTATTGCGAATGAGGCAGCTCCTCAAGACAAGGCTCAGCGATATGGACCTCTCCGTCCGTGCGCTCAATTGCCTTAAGGCAGCCGAAGTAGAGACCCTTGGTGAACTGGTTACATACCACAGGAACGATTTGCTCAAGTTCCGCAACTTTGGTAAGAAGTCCCTCACCGAGCTTGACGACTTGCTCGCCAACCTCAACCTCCAATTCGGCATGGACACCTCGAAGTACAAACTCGATAAAGAATAATTACGATGAGACATAATAAGAAATTCAACCACCTTGGTCGGAAGAGCTCCCATCGTAAAGCTATGCTCTCCAACATGGCCTGCTCGCTCATCCTCCACAAGAGGATCACGACGACCGTTGCCAAGGCTAAGGCTTTGCGTGTCTATGTTGAGCCTCTCATCAACAAGACCAAGAACCTCACAACCGTTGACGAGAGTCGCAGCGCACAGCGCCTCGTCTTCAGCTACCTCCAGAACAATGCTGCAACCAAGGAGCTTTTCACCGAGATTGCAGGCAAGGTAGCCAACCGCCCCGGCGGTTACACCCGCATCCTCAAGACCGGTTTCCGTACCGGTGATGCTGCCGACATGTGCTTCATTGAGCTCGTTGACTACAACGCCAACATGCTCGCAGCTCCTAAGAAGGCAGAAGAGAAGAAGCGCACCCGTCGAAGCCGCAGCAAGAAGGCAGAGGCTCCTGCAGCCGAGGCCGCTCCTGCTGAGGAGGCAAAGGCAGAGTAACGATTAATTAGCGTTTCTCAATATAGGAGAGGGAAGATAATTCTTCCCTCTCTTTTTTTATACGCTCTTTGGTCTTACCTTTGCTTACCTTATTGCACATGGTGGGTGTTGTTCCCACGTGCGTCGTGGTAGACAGTAGAGCGTCACTAACGTCGTTGTGCATTTCAACTAAAAAACATGCGTCTCGCAAGAGTCATATTCTCCTATTTGTTAATTGTTTCTGTTTTAGTCTCTGGATGTTCGGAGGAAGGACAGGGAGACACGCCTATAGCGCAGGTTGGTGATGCCGTGCTGACAAGGACTCAGCTCATTGCCGCCTTGCCTGCGATAGCGTCGCCTTCTGACAGTGCGGTTTTTGCCGACCAGATAATCCGTCGATGGGTATATCGCCAAGTGCTGTTGCAAAAGGCGTCGAAGTACCTGTCGTCTGAGACGGATGATATAGACGCGGCTGTCGAGGAGTACAGGTCTTCCCTCATTATCGAGACGTATCAGAATAAGCTTGTGGAGCAGAAGTTCCACCCTCAGATAACTAATGATGACATCCAGGCTTATTACGACAAGATGAAGGAGAGTTTCATCTTGACTGACGCGATAGTCAAGGGGTGCTATGCGGTAATCCCGTCGCAGGCTCCTGGACTGAAAGAGTTCCTCAAGGCGTTGTCGCAGTTTAACGACGAGTCGTCGCTCAAGGTGGAGGAGTACATGTTCCATAACGCATCGAAGTACCAGAGTTCTTTTGACGCATGGCTGTCGTTGTCGGAGGTGCGCTCTTTCTTACCGGCTGGCATGCTGCCTGCCGACGTGCGTTCGGTGGCGAAGATGCCATACTTGATGGAGGAGAGGGATGGTAACGTGTACGTTTTGAAGGTGTTGCACATCATGCCGGCAGGCGAGGTTGCCCCGGTGGAGTTTGTGCGAAAGAATATTTCTGACATATTAGTTAGTAAAAGGAAGCTCGAGTTCCTCGATAAGGCGAACCGGGACATATATGACCAGGCCACGAAGGCTGGCAGCATTAAGTATTTCGATAACAAATGACAATTCATAACACAAGAATATCGTTGTGCGCCATGGCTCTTGGCGCCGTAATGTCGGTCAATGGTGCGGCGCAGACGAAGCTTATTGATGAGGTTGTCGCCTCGGTGGGCGATGACGCCATCCTCAGCTCTGACATCGAGTACCAGTATGGGCAGGCGATGATTGAAGGGGCAAACTTCAATGGGGACATCAAGTGTCACATCTTTGAGCAGCTGCTTATCCAGAAGCTGATGTTGAACCAGGCGAAGATAGACAGCGTCGAGGTCAAGGACAGTGAGGTTATGCAGCAGGTTGACGCCCGCATGAACTATTTCATCCAGCAAGTGGGTGGTCAGGACAAGTTGGAGGAGTACTTCAACAAGCCGTTGCAGCAGATTCGGCGTGACCAGATGGAGACCGTCCGCACGCAGATGATAACCCAGAGGATGCAGGCGAACATCACGAAGGACGTCAAGGTGACGCCTGCCGACATCCGTGAGTTCTACCAGAACTTGAACCCTGACAGCATTCCGTATGTGCCTGCGCAATACGAGATTCAGCAGATCATGGTGTATCCGGAGATTGAGCAGAAGGAGATAGACAGAATCAAGAGCCGTCTGCGCGACTTCCAGAAACAGGTTGCCGAGGGTCGCGACTTCGCGACATTGGCCGTGCTCTATTCTGAGGATCCCGGCTCTGCATCGAGGGGCGGAGACTTAGGATGGTACTCTAAGTCGGGCTTCGTGCCAGAGTTCTCCGCAGTGGCTTTTAACATGAAGGAGAAGGGCAAGGTGTCAAAGATCGTGGAGACGGAGTTCGGATACCACATCATACAGTTTATTGACCGCAAGGGCGACCGCATCAACTGCCGCCATATCCTTCTGAAGCCGAAGGTTACGGCTGAGAGCCGCAAGAAAGCTACGAACTTCATGGACACAGTGGCGAAGTTCATAGACGAGGACAAGATAACGTTTGAGGATGCGGCAGCGCAGTTCTCGATGGATAAGGATTCTCGCTCGAATGGCGGCATGATGGTCAACTCGGAGGACGGCACGTTCAAGTTCCAGTTGAGCCAGATACCCGCAGAGGTTGCCAAGGCGATCCAGAACTTGGAAGAGGGCGAGGTGTCTAAGCCTTTCAGCATGATGGATGAGCGCAAGGGTAAGGAGACGATCCGCATCGTGCGCCTCGTGAAACGCCATCAGCCTCACAAGGCTAATATGAACGACGACTATGACTTGCTGAAGAGCATGGTCGAGGAGGAGAAGCGCAAGAAGGTTGTGGACGAGTGGATTACGGCAAAGCAGAAAGAGCTGTATGTCTTCATCACACCGGATTGGCAGGGTTGCGACTTCCAGTACAAGGGTTGGATCCAATGATGAGGCTCGCCTACGTTGCCGCATTGGCTCTGAGCCTTTTCGCATCGTCTGCCGCAGCGCAACGGACGATAAGGGTCAATATAGACAGAGCTGACGTGTTGCGCCATGACGACAAGATTGGCAAGAACACGCAGTCGCTGAACGGCAATGTGAAGCTGTCGCACGTGAACACGATATTGTATTGCGACAGTGCATATATGTATAACGACTCGAACGTGGTGGTCTGTTATGGCAGCGTCCACGTCGTGCAGAACGACTCGGTCCACCTGTATGGGGACAGGTTGACGTATTTCGGTGACCAGAACCTTGCGAAGGTGAGGCAGAACGTGAGAGCCAACAAGGGCGACACGTGGCTCTACACGGAGTATCTGGATTACGACCGCGCGCTTGACAAGGCGTATTTCTACAATGGCGGAAAGGTTGTCAATAAGGACGACACGCTCACCTCTGACAGAGGGATCTATTACCCCATGACGAACGACGTCTACTTTAAGGACAACGTCGTGGGGACATCTCCAAAATATCATCTTATTTCTGACACTGCGGCGTTCAACACGCGGACGGAGGTGGTGTCTATCCTTGGACCGACGACGATAACGACATCGGACTCGATGGTTATAGACAGCGAGAAGGGTTGGTATGACACTCATTCTGAAGTTGCTAAGTTGTTGAAGGAGAACAGGCTCTATTCTGTCAAGAACAGGAGCACGCTTCTTGGCAAGACTATCTTGTATGAGAGGCGCAAGGGGCTTGGCACGGCGTGGAACGACATGGTGCTGACAGACTCGACGAATAACGTGTCGATTGAGGGAGACTATGGGTTTTATAACGAGTTGACCCAGGAGTCGTTGGCTACGAAGAGGGCGTTGCTCAGGCAGATATATTCCGGAGACACGTTGTTCTTGCACGCTGACACGTTCAGGGTCGTGCCGTTGGCGGACACGAGCAGGTTGATTAAGGCATTTCATAACGTCAAGGCATTCAGGACGGACTTGCAGGCTCGTTGCGACTCGTTGGTCTTTGACTTCAGGGACTCGGTGGCGACGTTGTATGAGTTGCCAGTCGTGTGGTCGCAGGGGAGTCAGATGACGGCGAACGTCATAAAGTTGTATACGCGCAATCAGGCGTTGTATAAGTCGGAGCTTATAGACGCAGCGTTTATCATATCGTTGGAGCCAGACTCGGCAGGCTATGACCAGGTCAAGGGGAAGCTGATTACTGGATACATAAGGAACAACGACCTCTATAAGATAGACGTTGACGGTAACGGGCAGACGATATATTACCCGAAGGACGGACCGAACTTGATAGGCGTGAACAGGGCGGAGAGCAGCAACATGAGCATTTGGCTGAAAGACAGGCGCATCAACAACATCACGATGAGGGTGTCGCCGACCGGGAGCATGAACCCGCCGTTGCTTTTGGGTGAGAAGGACTGCAAGTTGCAGGGCTTCCGTTGGCTTGAGGACTATCGTCCGAAGTCGAAGGGTGACATCTTTTTGAAGATGGAGATACCAGACGACTTGCAGGTACAGGAGGAGGTTTACGTCGGATATGAGTTTGACGACCTTGAGTGACAATCAATATGAAGATGTTCGGACACATTTACAAATATTCTTATATATTCGCGACTTGTTAAGGTTCTAAAAACAAAAAGCTATGTATTGGACTCTTGAATTAGCCTCGAAGCTCGAGGATGCCCCTTGGCCAGCCACCAAGGATGAGCTCATTGACTACGCTACGCGTTCAGGCGCGCCATTGGAGGTCATCGAGAACCTGCAGGAGATCGAGGACGACGGCGAAGTCTACGAAAGCATCGAAGACATCTGGCCTGACTACCCGAGCAATGAGGACTTTTTCTTCAATGAAGACGAGTACTAACGTGGAAGGCTGACCAGTCATGATAAGGCCGCCCGCTGCCTGTGGCGAGAAAGCTCAGGTGTCGGGCGGCTTTCCATATATTTAAACAAAACATAAACCCTCACCACCATGGAGAAGCAGAAGAGATATGTTCTTGAGGAGAGTCAGATTCCTCGCCAGTGGTTTAACATAGCGGCGATCATGCCGAATAAGCCGCTGTTGCCATTGAACCCAAAGACGCGTAAGCCGATGTCGGCAGAGGACCTGTATCCGATTTTTGCGGAGGAGGTGTCGCGTCAGGAGTTGAATTACACGGACGAGTGGATTGACATCCCGGAGCCAGTGCGCGATATCTACAAGAGTTACCGCAGCACTCCTTTGGTGAGGGCGTATTCGCTGGAGAAGGCGCTTGGCACTCCGGCGCACATATATTTCAAGAATGAGAGCGTGAGCCCGGTGGGCTCTCATAAGCTCAATTCGGCGTTGGCGCAGGCGTATTACTGCAAGGAGCAGGGCGTCACGAACGTCACGACGGAGACCGGTGCGGGTCAATGGGGCTGCGCATTGGCATATGCGGCGAAGGTTTTCGGGCTGGAGGCCGCAGTGTACCAGGTGAAGATCAGCTATAACCAGAAGCCTTACCGCAGGGCGATAATGCAGACGTTTGGCGCGCAGGTGACCGCTTCACCGTCGATGTCAACGAGGGCGGGTCGTGACATATTGACCCGCGACCCGAACAATCAGGGTTCTCTCGGCACTGCGATCTCGGAGGCTGTGGAGCTGGCGATGTCGACCCCGAACTGCAAGTATACGCTCGGTTCGGTGTTGAGCCACGTGACGTTGCATCAGACGGTCATAGGCCTTGAGGCGGAGAAGCAGATGGAGATGGCTGGCGAGTATCCAGACGTCGTCATCGCCTGCTTTGGTGGCGGATCTAACTTTGGCGGCATTGCGTTCCCGTTTATGCGCCATAATATCCAGGATGGGCGTAAGACGCGCTTTGTGGCAGCTGAGCCTACTTCTTGCCCTAAGTTGACTCACGGTGTCTTCCAGTATGACTTTGGTGACGTGGCTGGTTATACTCCGCTGTTGCCTATGTACACGCTGGGTCATAACTTCATGCCTGCCAATATTCATGCAGGCGGATTGCGTTATCACGGTGCGGGCGTCATTGTCAGCCAGTTGTTGAAGGACGGCTATATGGAGGCGACGGACATCCCTCAGCTTGAGAGCTTCGAGGCGGGTCTGCTCTTCGCCCGTACGGAGGGCATCATCCCTGCACCTGAGTCTTGCCATGCCATTGCTACCGCGATATGCGAGGCTCGTCGCTGCAAAGAGGAGGGTAAGGAGGAGGTCATCCTCTTCAACCTCTCGGGTCATGGGCTTATCGACATGTCGGCTTATGACCAGTATCTGAGCGGGAGCTTGCAGGACTACTTCGTCACGGACGAGGAGGTCGAGCGCAACCTTGCGCAGATAGAGAAGATTATATAGAACAGAATAAATAACGTTTGCCGCACGTTCGCCAGCCACAGATGGTGTCCGTGCGGCAAACCTTTTGTCTCACTGGTTAGGATTATGACAGAAGAGAGCAGGCGGAATGTGGCGTCGGCGTTTGTGAACGTCGTGGCTACGATGCTGGTTGTTGTTATGGCGGAGGCGCTCGTGAGGGTTGTCTTTATCGTCAAGTTTGCGCAATGGGAGGCGTTTGCGGACAATGTGTCGTCGTGGCCTTTGTTCTTACTTAACGCCTTGCGTTTTGACGCTCAGACGGCCGCTTACGCGTCGTTGCCGGTTGTCGTGGCGGCTATCGTGGTGTGCTTCCGTCCGTCGGCTTATGAGCGCGTCGCGAGGATCGGGAGAGTGTGGACCGCGGTTGCCGCGACGTTGCTTGGGCTGCTTGGTTTGGCGGACGTCCATTATTACAACAACTTCGGTCGTCATTTTGACATTGTGGTGTTCGACTTCTTTGACGAGGAGCCGGGGGTGTTGATTAAGGGCATCATTGACGAGGCTCCGGTGTTGGCAATGGTTGTCGGTACGGCCGTGGTGTTTGCGTTGGCGTGGCTCGCGTCGGGCTGGCTATATGGCTTTGCGAGGAGGCTGTCGGCACGGCTGAAACCTGTGTTGACGGGCGTCGTCGTGGCTGTTGTGGCTTTCGTGGCGATACGCGGCAGCCTTGGGACGTTCACGTTGAGGGTTGAGGACGTTTACGTATCGACATCGGCGATGATGAACGACTGCGTCCCGAGTGCTGCATTCATGATGAAAAACGCGTGGAGCGAGAAGAAAAAGCAGTTCAGGCTGGACAGCGACGAAGTCATCTTGCGCAATGCCGGATTCGGTAGCGAGCAGGAGGCGGCTGAGGCGTGGACTGGCAGGAGAGAGGATGCTGGCGTCACGGCTGACAGCGCATTGGTCGGGCTGACGTCGGCGGCGGGAGAGTATAAGGGATATGACGTCGTCTTGATAGTCTGCGAGAGTTGGGGGCGGAAGCTGATGGAGTATGACAAGAGATACGGAATCGACTTGTTGTGCTCGATGAGGCATCATCTGCGGGAGGATCTGTTGTGGGAGGAGTTCGTGTCGGCGACGACGTGCACGATAGACGCTGTCGAGGCGTTGACGACGGGCTGTCCTTATCAGAGGTTTTTCACGAGCCGTTATAGGGATGTGGAGTTGCCATATTCGACGGCTCGGCTGTGGAGGGACGCGGGCTATTCGACACGCTTCGTGTCGGGGATAGAGATCTCGTGGCGCAACTTGGCAGAGGTGCTCCCGCATCAGGGATTTGAGAGCGTGACGGGCAAGTTTGAGATATTGAAGGAGAACCCGAAGGCGGAGATTAACCACACGTGGGGCGTGTATGACCATGCGATGCTGTCGTACTTGTTAGAGAAGCTGAACGAGCCGCGAGAAGAGGGAGGCAAGCCGAGGTTTTTCATGGCGTTGACGTCGACGAACCATACGCCATTTGAGTTCCCGAAAGACATTGAGTTGCCGGACTTGGAGGTGCCAGAAGAAGAAGGAGCGTTTGCCGTGGATGACAAGAAGGTCGTATATGACTACCTGAGGGGATATCAGTACACGAGTGAGTGCCTTGGGCGTTTCATGACGGCATTGAAAGCGTCGGAGGCAGGGAAGCGGACGATAGTGGCGATAACGGGTGACCATAACACTCGCCTTGTGCTGCCATACGGAGAGGGAGAGGACTTGAAGTGGAAGTATGGCGTTCCGTTTTATTTGTATGTCCCGGGAGCGAAGGAGTCGTGGCGTGGAATGACGTCGCGATACGGGTCGCAGGAGGACATTGTGCCTACGTTGGCAAATCTGACATTGGCGAGTCGTCCATATCTTGCCGCTGGTCAGGATTTGTTGGCGGACACGTTGCGTGAGCCTACCTTTGGAGTCAACGTGAATCACGTGATAGTCTCGGACGAGGCGCGCAGGGGTGAGGTTGAGCGCAGGGTGCGAGCTATGGAGGCATTGAAGGAACTGTGGTACAAGAGAAAGTTTGTCGGGGAGTGAGAGTGCGCTTGTTTCTTGCGATGTAAAGTTACAAATATTTCGTGTAATAACAAATACAACAATAGATATTTCGCAAAATAAAAACGTGGCTTCGCATAATCCGAAGCCACGTTTTTATTTATGTGGTTGGTTTTTAGAGTGAAGGACCAAGTGGGGCTGTGGGGAGGTCGGCGGGTTTTGGCGTGTCGGCGAAGAGGAACTCGTCGATTATGTCGGTGAACTCCTTGGAGTTGCGGATTTTGAGGAACTCTGTTTGTCGTCGGATCTTGCGGAAATCGTCGTAGCCTAAATCGAGAGCTTGGTGGAGGTATTCGAGCGCGTTAGGGACATCGTTGATGGCAGCGTAGAAGCAAGCGGCTTCGTAGACGTCGTATTGATTGTCGGATTGCGTTAGTTGTTCGATCAAGTCGAAGGCCTTGTCCTTCTTGTCGAGAGCGTAGAACGCAATGGCTGCAACGGTGGTATTTCGGGACAGAGAGGCGACTTTGAAGTCGCTAATGGCGGAATCTGTGAGTCCCCTTTGTTTGTTGGAATGCCCCCGGTAGAGGAAATGGGAAATTGTGAAAGGGGCGATGTCGATGGCTGCGGAGTAGTATGTGACGGCTTTGTCGTAATGCATGGCTGCCATCTCACAATGTGCGCGGGCTTCGTGGAAGTCGGGATCGTTTTGGTAATAGTAGGCGAGGTTGTTATATATTTTGATGGCATCGGCGGTCCTACCGCCTTCTTCAAGGCAGAGAGCTTTGTCGAGAAGAATGATAGAAGCGGAAGGGTCGAGGGCAATGGCTTTGTCGTAGAACTCGATGGCTTGGTTGAAGAGGCCCAAGGTGGCGTAGAGGCCGGCGATTCTGTAGTTGGCGAAGGAGGTGTCGTCGAATCTGAGGCCTTTTTTGAAGGCGTTTACTGCAGCGAGGTACTTGTGGGCGGAGAAATATGTCTCGCCGAGCAGATTTTGCCATTTGACGGCATGCGGGGATTTGAGGATTTGTTTTTTCACCTTGTCTTCAATGACATCGAGAGCGGAGTCGGCGAGAACGTCCACGCAGTCGAGCAAGCGTGTGATGGTGCAGTCTTGTTCGTAGGCTGCGATGACGTCGTCGGCGGCTTGGGAGTATTTCTTGAGTCGAAGGTAGGCGACGGATCTTATGAAGTAAGCCCCGAATTTTGAAGAGGTGTATTTACCCAAGGCGGTGGTGGCGTAGGAGACTGCCTCGTCATATTTTTCTTGGCTGATGGCGTTTGAGGCGAGATAGTAGAGTCCCCAGAAGGGGGCGTCTCCAGAACCGAGGTCGACCATCACCTTGTAGTCTTTGTCAGAGAGGTCGTATTTGCCTTGGGAAGCGTAGATGCGCGCACGGGAGTAGTAGAAGTCACTTTTTTCAGGGTTGAGGCTGATGGCCGTAGTCAAGTCGTTTAAGGCGGCTGTGGTGTCGCTTTGCTGAAGGAAGATGCTGGATCTGGTGAGGTAGGCGTTAGCTACGGAGAAGTTGTCTTTTTTAGGGATAAGTTTTAAAGCGTTTTGGATGGCGAAGCTGGCTTGCGAGAGTTGATTTTTGGCGAGATATATTTCTGCGATATAGCCGTAGGCGAATCCATTTTCCCCATTTTCGCTAAGCTCACGGTAGAAGAAGTCGAGTGCGGTATTGTAATCTTCTGATCTAAAGGCCTCGACCCCTTTTTTAAAGAGGTATGAGATTGGACCGGCGAGCGCAGATGTGGCGATGAGGAGGAGAATTGTGAAAAAGGTGGCTCTCATGATATGTGGGTGTTTAGTAGAGTTGTTGGTTTATGATGGAGGGTGCTTATAACTATGGTACGCAGTGAGTGTCATTTTGTTGGGTGGAAAAAGAAAAGAGGCCTCGCCTTTACAGGCGGGCCTCGTGGTATGAGATAACAGGTTGTTAGTCTTGGCTATCGACTTTGTCGGTCTGTTGCGCGTCGTCGGGTTCGGGTTTGGACTCGGCTTCGGCTTTTGCCTTTTCGGCTTTAGCTTTCTCCTCGTCGGCGAG
Organism: Bifidobacteriaceae bacterium; assembly: GCA_963607345.1. Classification (GTDB taxonomy): domain Bacteria; phylum Bacteroidota; class Bacteroidia; order Bacteroidales; family Marinilabiliaceae; genus W3P20-009. The sequence goes on along the minus strand of CAVDBL010000002.1, from coordinate 74,060 downwards.
CTCGTCCTCGCGCTTTTTCCATGGGCGGGGGCCGAAGATTCGTTCGACATCCTCGGTGAAGATGACTTCGCGCTCAAGGAGAAGCTCGGCGAGTTGCTTGTGCTTGTCGGCATTGGCGCGGAGGATATCTTTTGCTCGGGCGTATTGGGTGTCGATGATGTTGGAGACCTCCTCGTCGATGATTCGTGCGCGCTCTTCGGAGTAGGGTGAGCGGAAGGCGTAGTCTTGCTGGCCAGTGGAGTCGTAGTAGCAGACGTTGGGGAGTCGCTCGCTCATGCCGTAGTATGTGACCATGGCTGTGGCTTGCTTGTTGGCGCGTTCGAGGTCGTTGAGTGCTCCTGTGCCAACTTCGCCGAATGTGAGATCTTCGGCAGCTCGTCCGCCGAGGACGGAGCAGATGTCGTCGAGGAGGTGGGCTTTGGTTGTCAGTTGTCGTTCCTCGGGCTGGTACCATGCGGCGCCGAGAGCTTTGCCTCGTGGAACGATTGTGACTTTTACGAGAGGGTTTGCGAACTCGAGGAGCCAGCTGACGGTGGCGTGTCCTGCTTCGTGGCAAGCTATGGCTCGGCGTTCCTCTTCGGTTGTTATCCTGTTCTTCTTTTCGAGACCGCCGACGATGCGGTCGACTGCGTCTTGGAAGTCTTGCTTGTCGACGAACTTCTTGCCGTGGCGAGCCGCGGTGAGTGCGGCCTCGTTGCAGACGTTGGCGATGTCGGCGCCGGAGAAGCCTGGAGTCAGCTTGGCGAGGAAGGAGCGGTCGAAATCGGGAGCGAGCTTGAGGGGTCGGAGGTGGACGTTGAATATGGCTTCGCGCTCGTTGATGTCAGGCAGTTCGACTTGGACTTGTCTGTCGAAGCGTCCGGCACGCATGAGAGCTGGGTCGAGGATCTCGGCGCGGTTGGTGGCGGCGAGTATTATGACGCCGCTGTTGTTGCCGAAGCCGTCCATCTCGGTGAGGAGCTGGTTGAGGGTGTTCTCTCGCTCTTCGTTAGTGCCGAAGCCGGAGTTGCGTCCGCGGGCGCGGCCGATGGCGTCGATCTCGTCGATGAAGACGATGCTTGGTGCTTTCTCCTTGGCTTTTTTGAAGAGGTCTCGGACTCGGCTTGCGCCTACGCCGACGAACATTTCGACGAAATCGGAGCCAGACATGGAGAAGAAAGGCACGTTGGCCTCGCCTGCTACGGCCTTGGCGAGGAGGGTCTTGCCTGTTCCTGGAGGGCCGACGAGGAGCGCGCCCTTGGGGATCTTGCCGCCAAGCTCGGTGTATTTCTCGGGGTGGCGGAGGAACTCGACGATTTCCTCGAGCTCTTGCTTTGCGCCGTCGAGGCCTGCGACATCTTTGAAGGTGACGTCTACGGTGGTGTCTTTTCCGACCTCTTTGGCCTTGGAATTGCCGACGCCCATTACGCCGCCGCCGTTGCCACCCATACGTCGGAAGAGGAAGTAGTAGATGAAGGCGAAGAAGATGAGCGGCCAGATGAACATCATTGCGCCTCCGAGGAAGTCGCTACGTTGCTCGTAGAAGACGGGGATGGCACGTCCGGATGCATCCTCGGCGGCTTTGCGGCTTGCCTCGAAGCTGTCGATGGAAGGGAGGTCGACGACGAAGTGAGGACCTTTTACGGGGACTGGGGCGTTGCTCATGAAGAGGCTCTTGTAGTTCTCGACGGAGTCGGGGAACAGGGTCACTTCTGCTTGAAGGTCGTTGCGGACGACGACAATTTTTTCAACTCCCTGTCGGCCGAGTAGCTCTTTCTCGAAACGAGTGTAGGAGAGGCTGTGAGGCGTCGAGCCGAAGCCCAGAGTGCTGATGACGATGAGGGCGACGGCGACTAAGCCGTAGATCCAGTAGGGATTGAATGCAAGCGGAGCTTTGCCTTTTCTTCCTTTATCGGCCATAATTGGGTGAACGGTTTAAGGTTGGGGTGTTGGGATGTGTTTGGGGGTGATGAGTGGGGAGACGGGAGTCGGTTAGATGTCGTCGGGGATGTCTTGGCGTTTGCCGTCGGACCAGAGGCCTTCGAGATCGTAGAAGGAGCGTTCCTCGGGGAGGAAGACGTGTGCGACGACATCGTGGTAGTCGATGAGAATCCAGGAGGCGTTGGCTCGTCCCTCGTAGTGGATGGGTCGGTCGTTGAGGTCTTCGCGGACACGGTCGACGACGGACTCGGCGATTGACTCGACTTGGGTGTTGGAGTTGCCCTCGGCGATGACGTAGAAGTCGGCGGAAGCGCCGTCGAGGCCTCGGAGGTCGATGATGGAGATGTTATGCGCCTTGTTGTCTTTCATGCCCTCGACGACGGACTCGACGAGAGCGTTTTTTATGTTTTCCATTAAGAAAATAGTGGTCAGTTGTTGTTATTGTCGTCTTGTTTTGGTTCGAGGGCGATGTCGAGGACTTCGGCGACGCGCTGGACGTAGTGGAAGGTGAGACCTTGGACGTATTCCTTTTTTATGGCGTCGATGTCTTTCTGGTTCTCGTTGCAGAGGATGATGTCTGTTATACCCGCGCGTTTGGCGGCGAGGATTTTTTCTGTTATGCCGCCTACTGGGAGGACCATGCCTCGGAGGGTTATCTCGCCTGTCATGGCGATGCGTTTGCGGACGCGTCGGCCTGTGAGGGCGGAGACGATGGCTGTTGTCATGGTGACGCCTGCTGAGGGGCCGTCTTTGGGGACTGCGCCTTCGGGGACGTGGATGTGGAAATTCTCGTTATCGAAGTCGACATCGGTTATGCCGAAGGACTCGGCGTTTGAGCGGACGATTTCGAGCGCGAGGATTGCGGACTCTTTCATGACGTCGCCGAGGTTACCGGTGAGCGTCATTTTGCCCTTGCCCTTGCTGGCAGCGCACTCGACGAAGAGGATTTCGCCGCCGACGGCAGTCCAGGCGAGACCTGTCACGACGCCAGCCGGGAGGTCGTCATGCCAGATGTCGTGGTCGAACTTCTCGTTGCCGAGGAGTCGTTTGACATCAGCGGGGAGGAGCGCGGGATTGGGGTTTTCGCCTTTGGCTACTTCGAGAGCCACTTTGCGGCAGAGGTGGGCGAGCTCCTTATCGAGGGTTCTGACGCCGCTTTCGCGGGTGTATTTCTCGATGATGTATGATATCGTCTCGTCGGACAGGGAGAGTTGTTCGGGTTTGAGACCGTTGTTAGTGATCTCCTTAGGGACGAGGTGGCGTTGGGCGATTTGTATTTTCTCTTCGAGGAGGTAGCCGTCGACGGGGATCAGCTCCATGCGGTCGAGCAGAGGGGCGGGAATGGTCCCGAGGGTGTTGGCCGTGGCGATGAATAGAACCTTAGAGAGGTCGTAGTCGAGGTCGAGGAAATTGTCGTGGAAGGCGGTATTCTGCTCGGGGTCGAGGACTTCGAGGAGCGCAGATGCGGGGTCGCCGTGGTAGTCGCTGCTGACTTTATCGATCTCGTCGAGGATGAAGACAGGGTTGGAGGAGCCGGCGATTCGGATGTTTTCGAGGATGCGTCCGGGCATGGCACCGATGTAGGTGCGGCGGTGTCCGCGGATCTCGGCCTCGTCATGGAGACCGCCGAGCGACATGCGGACGTATTTACGTCCGAGTGCCTCGGCTACGCTCTTGCCGAGCGACGTCTTGCCGACGCCTGGGGGGCCGTAGAGGCAGAGAATGGGGCTCTTGAGGTCGCCTTTCAGCTTGAGGACCGCGAGGTGCTCGAGGATGCGCTCCTTGACCTTCTCCATGCCGTAGTGGCGCGAGTCGAGGACTTGCTGCGCTCGGTTGATGTCGAGGTTGTCGTCGGTGTAGAAGCCCCAAGGGAGGGCGACCATGGCGTCGAGGTAGTTTTGGCTGATGCCGAACTCAGGGGAGTTGGAGTTCAGTCGCGAGAAGCGGTCGATCTCCTTGTCGAAGGCTTCTTGTGTCTCTTTGCTCCAGACCTTTTGTGCGGCTTGCTGGCGGTATTTTGCCACGAGCGCACTTTGGGGGTTGTCGCCCAGCTCGTCTTGGATGGTACGGGTCATCTCGTGGAGCATGTACTCGCGCTGTTGGCGGTCGATGCCTTGACGGGCTTTGGACTGGATATCGTCTTTCAGCTTGAGGAATTGGAGTTGCTTCTCGACGAGTGCCATGAGACTTTCGGCGCGCTCGTAGAGGTTGGTGCATTTGAGCAGTTCCGCTTTAGCTTGCACGTCGGCGTTGATGTTGGATGCGACGAGGTTGATGAGGAAGTTGGTGTCCGTGATGTTGCGGACGGCGACGGCGGCTTCTGGGGGGGCGGACTCCATGAGTCGGAACACTTCAGATGCTTTGTCGCGTATGGCAGCGATGAGGACTTCGAGGCGTTCTTTTTGGTCGTCGGGGATGCGGGTCTCTCTGGCGCGTCGGATTGTGGCTTTGAGGAATGGCTCGGATTGCGTCTGTTCGATGATGTTGACGCGTTCGAGACCGTTGATGATGACGGTCAGGGTGTTGTCGGGCATGTTGACGACCTTGACGATGCGCGCAGTCACGCCGACGGGGTGTAGGTCGGCGATGGAGGGGGTCTCCATGTTCTCGTCGATTTGCGTTGCGGCGACGAAGATGCCGTGGTCGCGGCTAACTTGGTCGACTATGGCGCGGGAGGCGGGTCGCCCGACGGAGATTGGCAGGACGGTGTTGGGGAAGAGGACCGAGTTGCGGAGCGCCATGACAGGCAGCTCTTTAGGGAGTTGTGTCTTCTTCTTGTCGCCGCTGTCGATGACGAAAGAGGAGTGGCCGTCGGCGAGGTGGTTCTCGTCGAAAGGGTTTGCCTCGATTAGCTGTATTTTTTTTCTGTTGGAGTTGTCGCTCATCTATGGGAAGTGGTGAGTTGTTGTGGGCTAAAATTCTATGTCTAATATCGTGCCACGTTGCTGTTTATTGGCAGAAGCTGACAAATAGTCAGTTTTCGGGAGTCATGGTGTGACATGAGTTAAGTCCCACGGGGTGGGGAGATTGGGGAGTTGGTTACGCTTCTTTGAGTTTTGCGGCGCTGAGGTGGCTGATCCTCTCGCGAGCGTAGTCGAGCGTTATGGTGAGGGTCGTCTCGCCGGACGTGGGGACGGAGTACATCTTGTCGACCATGATGGTTTCGCAGATGGCTCTCAGACCGCGTGCGCCGATTTTGAACTCGACAGCCTTGTCGACGATGAAGTCGAGGACCTCGTCGGGGACGATGAGTTCGACGCCGTCGAGTTTGAAGAGCTTGGTGTATTGCTTGAGGAGGGAGTTTTTGGGCTCGGTGAGGATTCGTCGGAGCGCCTGCCTGTCGAGAGGCTGGAGGCTTGTGAGAACCGGGAGACGGCCGATGATTTCGGGGATGAGGCCGAAGGCTTTGAGGTCTTGTGGCGCGACGTATTGCATGAGGTTGTTGAAGTCGATGCTGTCGCGCGTCTTGTCGGAGTTGTAGCCTACGACGCGGGAGTTGAGTCGTTGTGCTATGCGGTCGCGGATGCCGTCGAAGGCGCCGCCGCAGATGAAGAGAATGTTGCGGGTGTTGACGGCGATGAGGCGTTGCTCGGGGTGTTTGCGTCCGCCCTGTGGTGGGACGTTGACGACGGAGCCTTCGAGCAACTTGAGGAGGCCTTGCTGTACACCTTCGCCGCTGACGTCGCGGGTTATGGATGGGTTGTCGCCTTTGCGTGCGATCTTGTCGATCTCGTCGATGAAGATGATGCCTCGCTCGGTTCTCTCGACGTCGAAATCGGCTTCTTGGAGGAGTCGGGAGATGATGCTTTCGACGTCTTCGCCGACGTAGCCTGCCTCGGTGAGGACAGTGGCGTCGACGATGGTGAAGGGAACGTCGAGGAGCTTGGCGATGGTGCGGGCGAGGAGGGTCTTGCCAGTGCCTGTGTCGCCGACCATTATGATGTTGGACTTTTCGAGTTCGATGCCGTCCGTGTCGTTGCTGTGGATAAGTCGCTTATAGTGGTTGTATACAGCGACGGAGAGGTGTTTTTTAGCCTCGTCTTGACCAATGACGTATTCGTCGAGGTAGTTTTTTATCTCTTCGGGTTTGCGGAGTTGCAGTGGTTTTTGTGCTTCCTGGAGTCCGAGTTGTTTTGTTGCTTCTTTGGCTATCTCGTAGGCTTGTGCGGCGCAGCTGTCGCATATAAAACCTGAAACGCCGCTGATAAGCACGTGGACTTGCTTGCGGGAGCGTCCGCAGAAGGAGCATTTGTCTTCGTTGACTGCTTTTGCCATTGGTGTGTGTGGGGTTGGTGGTGTGGTGTTGGGGAGAAGAGGGTTGTGGTGAATAGGCGCGGGGCCACGTCTTTTCTTTTGTGGGAGCCGCGGCTCCGCGCTTGTCACCGTGTTGTCGCCCTAAAGGATTTTCAGGGTGTGGGTTTTTACTTCTTTTCGCGTCGGAGGACCTCGTCGATCATGCCGTAGGCTTTGGCCTCCTCGGCGGTCATCCAGTGGTCGCGGTCGGAGTCTTTCTCGACGACGTCGAAGGGCTGCCCGGAGTGGGTGGCGATGATGTCGTAGAGCTCCTTTTTGAGTTTTTGGATCTCTCGTGCCGTAATCTCGATGTCGGATGCTTGACCTTGCGCGCCGCCCATGGGCTGGTGGATCATGATGCGGGAGTGGGGTAGTGCGGAGCGTTTGCCGTTGGCTCCAGCGACGAGGAGGACTGCTGCCATGGAAGCGGCGAGACCTGTGCATATGGTGGCGACGGAGGAGGAGATGTATTGCATGGTGTCGTAGATGCCGAGACCAGCGTAAACGCTGCCGCCAGGGGAGTTGAGATAGATGGAGATGTCTTTTGAGGAGTCGGCGGACTCGAGGTAGAGGAGTTGCGCCTGGACGATGTTGGCGACATCGTCGTTGATTTCAGTACCTAAGAAGATGATGCGATCCATCATGAGGCGCGAGAAGACGTCCATGCTGGCGACGTTGAGTTGCCTCTCCTCGATGATGGTAGGGGAGATGTAGGAGTCGACGACTCGTGAGTAGCTGTCGAAGAGGTTGCCGCTGATGCCGCGGTGATGGACTGCAAATTTGCGGAAGTCGTTGTTGTTCATGCTCATAGGTATGTCAGTTGATTAATTAACGGCATAGGCAGCCTTGCTCGCCAATTAAGGGGGCAAGGCTGCCGTGCCGTATGTTACTGGTGTAGATGTCCAGTGTTATTTGTTGTTGGCGAAGAGCTTGCCGAAGTCTTCTTGGTTGATGGTCTTCTGCTCTACGTTGGCGTTTTGCTTGGCGATGGCGAAGATCTTCTCCTCTACGGCACCCTCGGCGAGGTGGTTGCGCTGCTCCTCGTTCTGGAGCATGTTGCGAGCGTATTGCTCGAGCTGCTCGTTGGGGAGGTTGGTGATGCCGTATTGCATGAGCTGAGCGCTTGCGGTCTTCTTAGCGAAGTCGAGGACGTCTTGGAACTCGATCTTGACGTCGAGAGCCTTGGCGATATGGTTCTTGACGACTTGCCACTTGAGGTCGCCGACGAATTTAGGGAACTCGTTGGTGAGGACGTCGGGGGTGAACTTGTCGTTGTCCTTGTTGACGGCGGTGAGCCAACGCTTGAGGAACTCCTCGGGGAGGTTGAAGTCGCCAGCGGCTTTCATGATAGCCTCGCGAGCGTCGACGTTGAAGCGGAAGTCCTCAGCCATCTTGTTGGAAGCTTCGAGCTGCTCCTTGACCTTGGCGCGGAAAGCGGCCTCGTCGGCTACCTTGCCGTCGGGGTAGAGGTGGTTGAAGAGCTCGGTGTTGAGCTCAGCGGGCTTGAACTCGGAGACTTCGGAGATGACGAAGGTTGCCTTGGCGTCGGCTGGGATGGCAGCGACTTGCTCGTCGGAGATTTCGAGGAGGTATTTGATCTCCTTGTCGTCCTGGCAGGTCTTGTGGAGGTCGAACTCGACGGTGTCGCCGGCTTTCTTGCCGATGAAGAGAGCCTTCTGCGCCTCGTCTTTGATGACGGTGACGGAGAGGAGGCCTTTCTCGTTCTTGAGCTCGCCGGTCGTTACCTCGCCCTTGATGAGGGAGTCGGCGGTAGAGACCTCGACGGGGACATGGCTACCGAAGCGGGAAGCGATGTTGTTGACTTGCTCGTCGATGGCAGCGTCGTCGATGGTGATGGTGTATGCGGGGATGTTGAGGTTCTTGTCGAGAGCGACGTTGACGTCGGGGGAGAGGCCGAGGTCGAACTTGAAGGTGAGCTTGTCGATTTCGCCGTCGAAGTCGATGGGCTGCTGGTCTTTGTTGGGGAGGGGTTCGCCGAGGATGTCGAGGTTGTTGTCCTTGATGTAGGAGGAGAGGGTCTCACCTACGAGGTTGTTGATCTGGTCGACGAGGATGGATTTGCCGTAGAATTTCTTGACCATGCCAACGGGAGCGTGGCCTGGGCGGAAACCTTTGATAGCGACACGTTTGCCGTAGTCCTTGATGGCTTTTTCTACTTTTGGCTCGTAGTCGGCCTTCTCGAACTCTATTGTGAGGATGGCGTTGAGCGCATCAATGTTTTCTTTTGAAATGTTCATTTCAACGGGTTGTTGGGAATGTGAAATATTAGATTAGTACGGATGAGGGGACTCGAACCCCTACGCCTCACGGCATCAGATCCTAAGTCTGACACGTCTACCAATTTCGCCACATCCGCATGGGCATGCCATTTTAAGCGTGGCAAAGTTAAGGCATTTATCTGCTCGAAAGGCGAAAAGGGTGGTATTTTTTTTGAACGTCAAAGGATTAGTCGTCGAACTTGCGTCGTCGGAGGATGAAATCTTTGCCGAGGTAGACCTCGCGGACTTTCTCGTCTCCGGCGAGTTGTTCGGCCGACCCGGCTCGGAACAATTTGCCTTGAACTTGGATGTAGGCGCGGTCGCAGATGGCGAGCGTCTCGCCGACGTTGTGGTCGGAGATGAGGACTCCGATGTTCTTGTCTTTGAGGTGGGAGACGATTTTCTGGATGTCGTAGACGGCAATGGGGTCGACGCCCGCGAAGGGCTCGTCGAGCATGATGAATTTGGGGTTTATGGCGAGGGCTCGCGCAATTTCCGTCCTTCGTCGCTCGCCGCCGGAGAGCTGGATGCCCTTGCTTTTGCGGATGTGGCTGAGACCAAATTCGGATATGAGCTCTTCGAGTCGGGCGAGTTGGTATTCCTTGGGGTATTTGGTCATTTCGAGGACGCCGAGGATGTTGTCTTCGACGCTCAGGGTGCGGAAGACCGAGGCCTCTTGGGCGAGGTATCCGACGCCGAGTTGCGCGCGACGGTAGACGGGGAGGTGTGTTATCTCTTGGTCGTTGAGGTATACGTGTCCCTCGTTGGGCTCGATGAGACCGACGGTCATGTAGAAAGTCGTCGTCTTGCCAGCTCCGTTAGGGCCGAGCAGACCGACGATTTCGCCTTGTCGGACCATGATGGATGGACCGTCGACGACTTTGCGGGAGCCGTATATCTTGACGAGTTTCTCTGTGCGGAGGACCATGTGGTCGTCGTCGGGCGTTGGGTTAGGCTCCTCGTAGATGGTTCCTATCTGGAGTTCTCCGGAATCTATTTTGGCCCTAATGGCGTCGGACTCGCTCATTGTCTTGGCGGGTTGGACGGTTTGAGGTTGTTGGTCTTCCATGTGTTTGGTGGTGGGGTTATTGTTGGTCGGGTTCGGGGGCTCCGAACTCCATGAGGTAGGCTTTGATGAAGGCGTCGATGTCGCCGTCCATGACGGCTTGGACGTTGGAGGTCTGGTATCCTGTGCGGTGGTCTTTGACGCGTCGGTCGTCGAAGACGTAGCTTCGGATTTGCGAGCCCCATTCGATTTTCTTCTTGCCGGCCTCGATTTTCGCCTTGGCTGCGTTGCGTCGTTTGAGCTCGCGGTCGTAGAGCTGAGAGCGTAGGAGCCTCATGGCGTTCTCGCGGTTCTCTGTCTGCTTGCGCGTCTCGGTGTTCTCGATGAGGATTTCTTCGGTCTCGCCGGTGTCGGGGTCGGTGTACTGGTATCGGAGTCGGACGCCGGTCTCGACCTTATTGACGTTCTGACCGCCTGCGCCGCCAGAGCGGAAGAGGTCCCAGGAGACTTTTGAGGGGTCGACGTAGACCTCTATGGTGTCGTCGACAAGTGGGGTTACGAAGACGGATGCGAAGGACGTCATGCGCTTGCCTTGGGCGTTGAATGGGGAGACGCGGACGAGACGGTGGACGCCATTCTCGCTTTTTAGGTAGCCGTAGGCGGTGTCGCCCTCAATCTCGAAGGTGACGGTTTTTATGCCGGCGTCGTCGCCATCTTGAAGGTTGGTTACGGTGACCTTGTAGTTATGGGCTTCTGCCCATCGTTGGTAGAGGCGCATGAGCATTTGCGTCCAGTCTTGGCTTTCTGTTCCACCTGCGCCTGCGACGATTTTGAGGACGGCGGAGAGCTGGTCTTCCTCGCCTTGGAGCATGTTGGCGAGCTCGGCCTCCTCGGTGAGGCGCAGCGCCTCGGCATAGGCTGCATCGACGTCGGCCTCTTCTGTTATACCCTCTTTGAGGTAGTCCATGGCGAGGTCGAGCTCCTCGGCGGCAGAGTGTACACGATCATACGCGCCGACCCATTTTTTATTGGCTCGGACGCGTTTCATTATTTCCTCGCTGTGTGCGCGGTCGTCCCAGAACCCTGGTTCTTGTGCTCTGAGGTCGTCTTCTTGGAGTTCTATACGTCGGCGGTCGACGTCAAAGATACCTCCTTAACGCTTGCTCGCGTTTGTTCAGGTCCTTGATTTGGTCCTGTGTTACCATGTTTTGTATTATATGGTTACGTGGTTAGAGAATGTGCTTGTGGCGCGAAGGTATGTAAATTTTTCGGGAGGGCGCGTTTAGACCTCGTCGGCGCCATCGATGTCGAGCAGTCCGCCTGGCAGTTGGAGGGTGAGCGTTTGCGCCTCGTCGTCGATGGCCACGACGAAATCGTCGGTGGCAGGGAGGAGAACCTCGCGCCCGTCGGCTCGTCGGACGATGAAGAGGGGGTTTGCGGCCACGGTGTCGTCGATTTCCTCGATGATGCCTACCTCGCCGGCGTCGGTGGAGATGACAGTGTAGCCGATGAGGGGTTGGACCTCCTCGGCATCCTCGGGCGCATCGCCATCTTTGACTGTCGGGACGCAGATACGGCACCCGATGAGAGATTGGGCTTGCGAGACGGATTGGATAGAAGAGAGCGTGATGGTTGCCGATCGGTCGCCACGTTTGGTGACGGAGGCGATCCTCATTGGGACGATATGCCCGTCGACGAGGACGAAGAGGAACTGGGCATCGAAGACATCGTCGGGGTCGGCGTCGGGAGCTATCTTGACGAGAATGGCTCCAGAGGTGCCGTCGGTCTTGGTTATTGTGCCGATAGCCTCCGTCGGGGTGGGCGCGGACGGGTTGGTGGGGGAGAATATGGTGTCGATTGTCATGATAGTGTCGTGGTGACTCTTAAAGTTTGAGGACGTTGAATTTCGTGTGGTTGCTCCACTTCTCGCGGTAGGCTTTGCGCGCATGGCGTAGGACTTTTACCCATGTGGCATCGGGGATGGCATCGCGACCGACCTCGGGGGGGACTGTGCCGAAGAGGGACATTTGCGTGAGGGCGTCGCAGTCGTCGAAGGCATAGTTGCCGATTTTGGAGACCGTTGCGGGGATGGATATGGAGCTTAGTGATGCGCAAGCGCGGAAAGCGTCGTCGTCGATGGCGCGAGCTGCGGACGGGATGTTGACCTCGGTGAGCGCGGAGCAGTCGGCGAACAGACCATCGGGGATGAGGGCGAGCTCGTTGGGGAGGTGGGCGGCGACGAGGCTGCGGCATCCGCTAAAGGCACTCTTGCCGAGCGAGCGCACGGAAGAGGGAATGTCGATGGAGGTGAGGCTGGAGCAATTCTCGAAAGCGCAGTCGGCCACATCCTCGACACCCTCGGGGATGGTAAGGCTTCGGAGCGACTGGCAGGAGCGGAACGTGCCTGTGGCAATCGAGTAGACGCGAGAGGGGAGCGTGATGTCGGTCAGGCTCTTGCAACCTGCGAAAGCATAGTCGCCGATGGAGGAAACCGACTCGGGAATGTCGATGCTTTGGAGGTTGGTGCATCCCTCGAAAGCTTGGAGTCCTATCTCGTTGACGCCGTTGAGAATCGTGACGCGCGAGAGGCTGGAGCATCCGTTGAAAACCTTCCAGTCGACGCTGGCGACCGTCTCGGGAATCGTGACCTCGGTGAGGGCGCGGCATCCGCTGAAGGCTTCCCAACCCATTGTCTCGAGACCGTCGGGGAGGGAGACAGATGTGAGGCTCGCGCAATCGGAGAACGCGGCATCGGCTATGGAGCGGACGCCGCTCGGGATGACGAGTTTGGAGAGTGAGGCGCATCGGGCGAAAGCGGCATCGGCTATGGACTCGGCGGCAGGCAGTATGACGGGGCGACCATCGACGCCGCCCTCGTAGTACGACGAGTCAGGCTCGGTGAGGACGACGCGGCGCAGCAGGTTGCAGCCCTCGAAGGCAGAGCTGCCGATGTCGGCAACCTCGCCGCTCATGCTGACGCTCTGGAGCCCTGTGCACTCGGCGAAGGCGTGCGACGGGATGGCGCGGAGCCCGTTGGGCAGCGTTACGGCCACGAGACCCTCACATCGCCAGAAAGCCGACGGGGCGAGGGAGGTGACCCTGCGCGGCAGGTAAATGACGAAAGTCTCGGGGTTTTTGGGGCAGAAGATGACGCGCGAGGTGTCGGCCGTGAAGAGGACTCCTTGGCTCTCGAAGAAGAACTTATTGGCGGAGTCGACCGACAGGCTCGTGAGATGTCGGCAGCGCGATATGGCGTCGTCTTGAATGACTTGGAGCGACGCGGGGAGGCGGAGCGAGTCGAGAGATTCGCAGTCGGCGAAGGCACTATTGCCGAGGTAGCGCAGCGAGTGGGGCAGGTCGACGGTGGAGAGGTTGGTGCAGTTGGCGAAAGCGGCTCCACCTACGGAGAGGACTCCGTCGCTCAAGATGGCAGTGCGGAGGGCCGTGCATCCGCTAAAAGCCGCTGCCGGGATGTGGGCCAGTGAGCCTGGAATGTGGATGCTGTCGAGTGCCGTGCACATGTCGAAGGCGTTTCGCCCGAGGGTTTTGAGGCTATCGGGCAAGGCGATGGTGCGCAGGGCTGTGCATCGGGCGAAGGCACGTGCGCCGATGGACGTGACGGACGTCGGGATATTGACGTGCGCGAGGGTCTTGCAGAGGGAGAAGGTTCCGTCGGCGATGTTGTCGACGGTGTTGGGAATGTCGTAGTTGATGAGGTCGGACGCTTTGGGGTAGAGGAGGATTCGCGTCATCTCCTTATTGAAAAGGACGCCGTTGGAAGATTGGAAGGCAGGGTTGCTCGGGTCGACATTGACGGCGCGGAGGGTCGAGTAGCCGTGGTCACCGCCGAAATCGACGTCGATGGACGTGACGGATGCCGGTATTTGGAGCGTCTGCATCTGGCTGCACCAGCGGAAAGCCTCGGCCGTGATGGCTGTCACGTGGCGGTTGGCCACGGTGTCGGGGATGACGACATCGAGGACGTCGTCGACGAAGCATAGGGCGACTGTGGAGTCGGATGTGAGCGAAAAAGTGAGATATCCGCTTTTAAATTTTCCTATGACGGAAGACGTTGGTTGCGCCGCGACGCTGAGGAGAGTCGAGAGCACGACGATGAGGGTTATGTAGAGCTTTTTCATGGAAGTCAGAGAGGAAACGTGTCGCTGATCATGGAGTCGGCATCGTTATGAAATACAAAATTAGTTATCTGCGGTTTACGGACGACGGGTGTGTTGTGTTTCAATAGGTAAAGTACTGTGAGATAAGAAGTCCCGAGTGTTGTTAAAATTAGGCAAACGACCGCAAAATAGTTGTAAATGTGAATGTTGAGAGTTCCAATGGAATAGGAGAACGACTATTTTTACGATTGGATGTAATTAGAACACTATCACTTACCACAAAAGAAGAAACAACAGTATTATGAAACGTCTTATCATTCTATTCGCCCTGATAATTTCAGCGACGGGGGCGATGGGCGCACAGAATAACAAGGTACGTGCGATATTTATGTTCCAGTTGACGCGCTACTCGTCTTGGGAAATCGAGGCAGGAGCTAAATCGTTTGTCGTCACGGTTGTCGGCGCAGACGACGTGGCCGATGAATTAGAGAGCGTCACGAAGGGCAAGACCATCCAGGGGCTTCCTATAAATGTTATAAAGTCATCGTCAACGCGCAACCTGCCGAAGAGCGACGTCATCTATTTGGCGCCCAGCTTTGCAGACAGGACCCGCAGCGTCATCAGTGACCAGTATGGCAACAAGACCTTGGTCATCGGCGGGCGCGAGGGCATGTGCCAGAACGGCGCGCAGGTGTCGCTCACGGACGATGGCACGAAAGTGGGCTTCGAGTGGAGCCGTCACAACATCGAAAAGGGGGGCGTCAAGGTCTCTCCAAAAATATTGAGCATGGGCAAGGAGCTTAACTAAGCGCCTGCTTTCAGATATTGGTTTGAGCCGCCGGCTCCCTTTTTTTGGGGGGGCGGCGGAAATTTTTTTTTAGGATCGTCGGAGTTGGTGGTCGAAGGGAAAAGCAGGGGTATTTTTGCGGTCGGAGGAGGGTGTGGAAAAGGGGGATATTCGGGGAAGAGGTAGTTAATTTATGTTTAGTGGTATTGTTTTGTAAGGGTACACATAAAAAGATATTGTTATAATATTTAACCGATAAAGGACATGAGATTAAATTTTTCAGAAAAACACGTAACTTTGGATTGACTTGTTCGTAACAAGTGTTAAAAACAGCCAGGAGACTGGAAGGTAACCCTGGAAGGCGTGACGCCGGTGGGGAACGAAGGCGCGGGCAGCTTTCCCTTATAATACCAGCTTGGTTGTTTAGTATTCATTTTTAATGCACTTATTCAATAACAGATTTAAAACTTAAGGTCATGAAGAGATTGTTTTTTATCATTGCGGCGGTGCTTCTCATTGCGGCTCCCGCATCGGCTCAACAGCAGCAGTCGAAGGTAAGGGCTATCTTTTTGCTTCAGTTCGCGAGATATGCGACGTGGCCCGTTGAAGAAAATGACCAGTCGTTTGTCATGACAGTAGTCGGATCGGACGACGTGGCGAGCGAGTTGCGCACGATAACGCGCGGCAAGACGATAAAGGGGCGCACGATAGACATCGTGACTTCGACATCGGCCCGCAACCTGCCCAAGAGTGACGTCATCTACCTCGGCGAAGATTTTGCAGACAAGACCAAGAAAGTCATCGACGACCAGTATGGCCGCAGGACGTTGGTCGTAGGCAGCAAAGAGGGGATGTGCGAGCAAGGCGCCCAAGTGGCCCTCACTGAGGATGGCAACAAGATCGGCTTCGAATGGA
Organism: Bifidobacteriaceae bacterium; assembly: GCA_963607345.1. Taxonomy (GTDB): domain Bacteria; phylum Bacteroidota; class Bacteroidia; order Bacteroidales; family Marinilabiliaceae; genus W3P20-009. Next base: position 58,742 of record CAVDBL010000002.1, on the reverse strand, counting down.
GCAAGAAGAATGTCGACCGCGGTGGCGTAAGGGTCAACCCGAAGGTTCTGCTTATGGGCAAAGAGCTGAATTAGTTTTAGTTTTCAAGCGATAGAGTAGTTTATTTGGTTTTTGGCCGCCGGCTTTCCACAGACGTGGAAGGCCGGCGGTTTCGCATGTGTGGATGTTGATGACGTTGGGCGTTAGGGGGTTGTAGGAAAATGCTTACTTTTGGGGGTTAAAACTATCAAGGCATGTTGATTATAGGAATCGCGGGCGGTTCTGGCTCCGGCAAGACGACGGTCGTCAGGAAGCTGGTGTCGAAGATGGACCCGAGCCGCGTGGCAGTAATGAGCCAAGACAACTATTATAATGACAATAAGCACCTTACGCTCGAGGAGCGCAGGAAGATCAATTTTGACCATCCCGACGCCATCGAGTTTCCCCTCCTCGTCGAGCATCTGAAGGAGCTTAAGGCTGGGCGCGCGGTGGACATCCCGACATACTCTTTCGTCGTCAGCACCCGAATGGAGGAGACGGAGAGGGTCGAGCCGAGGGACGTCATCATCGTCGAGGGAATATTGGTTTTGGCGATTCCGGAATTGAGGGAGCTGATGGATATCAAGGTCTTTGTCGACGCCGACGCCGACGACCGCCTGGCGCGCAGGATTCGCCGCGACGTGGCGGAGAGGGGTCGCGAGCTGAGCGGCATCCTCGACCACTACGAGGGGACGGTCAAGCCGATGCACCTCCAGTTTGTTGAGCCGTCGAAGCGTTATGCCGACCTGATCGTGCCGCAAGGAGGCGACAATGAGAGGGCCATCGACGTGTTGCGCCATTTTATTGAGAAGAAGATTGGTTAATTTCGCGGCATGGAAGATTTTTTCGTAATCAAGAGTGGAGAGCGTGCCGATGATGGTACGTGGGTCTTCACGGTCTCTGTCAACGGCGGTCATGAGGTTTTCAAGGGTCACTTTCCCGGCAAGCCCGTCGTGCCTGGCATCATGACGCTTATGATGACGCGCAAATGCGTGGAGCAGGCTTTGGGGCTTGGCTCGACGAGGATAGCGTCGGTGAAAGATGCCAAATATGTGTCTCCGATCGTGCCCGACGGCGTCGACGTGGTGATCTCGTTCACGGTCGACGACGCTCTTGGCGTCCGTGCGGACGTCCGCTCGGCAGACGGTCGGGAGTTCACGAAGATAAGGATGTCGCTCATAAAGGAGTAGGGGCTTCCGTCTTCTCCTTTTACCCGTTTTTTTTTGATACGGCTCGCCTTGGTGTACGCTGCTGGGGGCGAGAACGTTATCGTGTCCGTATGTAACGGATTGTCATCAAGTGACGTATGAGGGAAGCGTGTGACCTCGTCGCTAAAAGTTGGCGTCGTGGTCTCGCATGGGAATTATAGTTAGGTGTCCACTTTATAAAATCATTTGTGAGCAACATGGCTACAGGAGCTTTGACCGCTGCCGAGTGCAAAACACTGGCGAGTCGTCTGAAGTGCGCAGTCATAATCCCTACATATAATAATGTGAAGACCATTGCGAGCGTCTGCGAAGAGGCGTCGGAGTGGTGCAGGGACGTATTTGTGGTAAATGACGGGTCGACAGACGGGACGGGCGAGATATTGGCGACGAAGCCAGGGGGAGTGACGGTCATAGAATATCCCGACGGGAAAAACCGCGGCAAGGGCTATGCGCTTATGACGGGGCTCAGGCACGTCCGTTCGTTGGGCTTCGAGAGGGCTGTGACGATGGATGCCGACGGGCAGCACTTCGCCTGCGACATTGCCACCCTCCTTGTCGAGGAGGAGCTATTTCCCGGCTCGTTCATCATCGGCGCGAGGAACATAGAGGCCGACGGCATGCCCCACAAGAACACCTTCGCCAATAAGTTCTCAAATTTCTGGTTCAAGTTGTTCACCCTTGAGACCCTGCGCGACACGCAGAGCGGTTTCCGCCTCTATCCGCTGTCCGACGTTGTCGGGATGAAGCTCTACACCCCGCGTTACGAGATGGAGATGGAGGTGGCGGTGCGCCTGGCGTGGCGAGGCGTGAGGGTCGTGAACGTCCCCGTCGGCGTGTGCTACCCCGAGGACCGCGTGAGCCATTTCCGCCCTGGGCGAGACTTCTTGCGAATCAGTCTGCTGAACTGCGTGTTGTTCATAGTGGCGTTGTTGTGGTTCTATCCCGTGAAGTGTTGGCGATGGTTGCGCAACGGCGACTGGCGCAGTTGGCTTGACCGCAACTTGCTGCATAGTGGTGAGAGCACGGAGCGGTTGGCGTCGGCTGTGGCGGCAGGCGTCATGATGTCGGTCATGCCCTTTTGGGGCTTTCAGACCTTGGCGGCAATATGCTTTGCGCAGCTGATGGGACTTAACAAGATTGTGGCTGCCGCGGCTGCCAATATCAGCTTGCCGCCATTCATCCCGTTCATCGTGTACGCAGGGATGCATCTGGGCGGCATATTCTTGGGAATTGACGTGAAGCTGTCGCCTGCCGACGCAACGATGGAGGTCGTCAGTGGCAACATGTTGGCATTCTGCATAGGATCTGTTATTTTAGGAGTCGGTTTAGGAACTATTGTCTGGCCTTTGGCATGGATTTTCATTAGGCAGTTGCGCCAATGAGTAGGATTTTCTTGAAGATTTCAGAGTGGCTCGGTAAGGGTCGTGCGCGGTTGTGGTTGCTTTTGGCGGTCGTGACTGCGCTTGTCGTATTTGGGGCGTCGCGCTTGAAGGTGTCAGAAGACTTGGCAGATTTCTTTCCCGAGGAGGACCGCGGTCGTCTTGAGGTGCTTGGCCGTCTGCGTTCGATGGACAGGTTGACGTTCATCCTTGAGGCACAGGCGGAGCGGTCTACCGACGCATCACCGTCGATGGGAGCGAGCGAGCGGCTTGTCGACGCAGGCGAGTTGCTTGCCGGTCGTTTGGAGACGGCTTTTGAGGGCGAGGCGCGCGTGCAGCTGTATTACGGGACCGAGGTCACCGACTCGATGGTGGCATTTGTCTATCGCCACTTGCCCATTTTGCTTACAGAAAAAGATTATGCGACCGTCGACTCGCTGTTCCGCCCCGAGATGGTCGGCGAGCGGTTGCGGTTGGTGAGGGAGCTATTGTTGTCGCCCGCAGGCAGCGAGTTGTCGCCCTACTTGGGGCGTGACCCCCTGCTGCTCGGGTTGCCTGTCTTGGGACGGTTGAGAGATTTGGGTGTCACGGGTACGTTGAGCATGGACGACGGGTACCTTTTCTCGGCCGACGGGAAGAGGCTGTTGCTGTTCGTCGACTTGGCGTCGGACTTTATGAGCAAGACCGAGGGTGCGAGCGTAACGTCGCGGGTGCGCGAGTGTGTCGAGCGACTGCATCGGGAGGACGGCGTGCAGGGCATAGAGGTCTACTGCTATGGCGCTCCACTGGTGACAGAGGCTAACTCGGAATGCGTGAAGAGCGACGAGGTGCTGACCCTTGGCGTGTCGTTGTGCATATTGTTCGTCTTGCTGGTCCTGGTATTCAGGAGCATGCGCTCTGTCGCCCTGCTTTTTGCGCCTGTCGCCTTTGGCGGCTTGTTCGCCATGGCTGTCACGGCGGCCATGGGTGTGGAGCTGAGCCAGATGGCGTTGGGCGCAGGAGCCACGATAATGGGATTGGGGCTGAGCTACTCGATACACGTCGTGACGCATGGCGTCCACGTGAGCTCGGTAAGGCAGCTTATCGAGGAGATGGCGTGGCCGATGACTGTTGGCAGCGTGACGACGATAGGCGCATTTGTGGCATTGCTGTTTACGAGTTCGGTTGTGCTTAGGGACATAGGGCTTTTCGCCTCACTGACGCTCGTGGGGACGCTGGTCTTCTGCCTGGTCTTCCTGCCTCCGATGGTGAAGGTCGGGGCGAGCGGGCGCGGATGGGCGTTCGGGCTGATGGAGCGCGTGGCGGGGTATGACTATTCGCGGAACAAATGGCTTGTAGGCGGCTTGACGGTCGTCTTCGTGGTGTCGCTCTTCTTCTTTAACGACGTGCGGTTCAATTGCGACATGTCGGGGCTTAACTATGAGGGAGACAGATGGTTGCAGAAATCACTGACAGTGATGGAGGAGACGCTTGGCATCGGGGGACACGAGTCGGCAGTCGTCGTGACCGGAGGCTCGGCTGAGGCGTTGGCGGACAATGCGGAGCGGTTTAGCAGCGAGGCTGACAGCCTATTGGGCAAGGGTCTCGTGTCGGTAAAATCGATAGGGCGGTGCGCATTGCCAAGCCGCCATGTGGCGAGCGAGAGGGCGGAACTATGGAATAAGATATTTAGTGGCGAGAGGGTCGATACGGTATTGGCTGTCTTGCGGAGCGAGGGTCGCGCCATGGGCTTTGCCGAAGGGGCGTTTGACGGCTTTGCGAGACTCGTGAGGCAAAAGGCGGAGGAAGAGTGCGTCGAGGCTGAGGAGCTGATGCGGACGCCAGTATTCAGCGAATGGGTGAGCGAGGGCGACGGAGAATTGCTCATGAGCTACAGGTTGGAGGTCGATATGGACGTGAGGGACGAGGTGTTCAGCCGATTGGGAGGCGTGGACGGATGCGTCGTCGCGGACATGGGTTATTACAGCCGCGAGGCGACGCGCCTTATGGTTGACGATTTCAACTGGCTCTTGTGGCTCAGCTCGGTAATTGTCGCTGTGGCTCTGATTCTGTCGTACGGCAGGGTGGAGCTGTTCCTTCTGACCTTCATGCCGATGGTCGTGGGGTGGGTGATAATACTCGGGTTGATGGCGATATTTGGTGTGGAGTTCAACGTGGTGAACATCATCTTGTCGACATTCATCTTTGGCGTGGGCGACGACTACTCGATATTCATAATGGACGGTTTGCAGGGATGGTATGCTCGCGGACGTCGCGTCATGGCGGGGCATAAGACGGCAATCATGCTGAGCGCGTTGGCCGCCATGGCAGGACTTGGTGCTCAGGTCTTCGGTCGTCACCCGGCAGTCCATTCGTTGGGCATGATATCGATATTCGGGTTGGCGGCCGTCATCGTGACGAGCTTCGTCGTGCAGCCCGTGCTGTTCAGGCTTCTTATTACCAACCCCGTGGAGCGCGGCGGCGTGCCATATACGTTGGCGTCGCTGGTTCGTGGCGTCGTGGCGTTCGGGTTGTTTGGGCTGTGCTGCCTTGTATGTGAGATTGTGGCGGTTGCCGTGTGGTGCGTAGTGAGGGACGGAAGCAAGCGTAGGCGAGCCGTGCGGACTGTGGCGTGGCGTGTCATGAGGGCTTACCTGTGGGTCTGCCGCCCGATATTGAGGGTCGACAGCCCCGACGTGAGCCGTGGAGGTCAGGCTGTCGTCGTGTGCAACCACCAGTCGTTTTTAGACATATTGAGCCTTATGGGGGCGTCGCCTAACCTTGTGTTCGTGGTTAAGGGATGGGTTCGTAAGTCAGTGATATTAGGACCCGTGGCAGAGGCTATGGGCTTCGTGTGCGTCGACGATGGCGAGGGAGGCATGGTCATGGATGGCGTGAGGCGCGCCGTGGCGGAGGGATGCTCGGTCGTGGTGTTTCCCGAGGGAAGCCGTAGCGCGGACTGTCGGGTCAGAAGATTTCATAAGGGAGCGGTGTATATGGCGTCGGCTGTCGGGTTGCCGTTGCGCCCCGTGGTATTCTATGGCAACGGACTGTCGGTATCTAAGAACCAGCCGCTCAACTTGATGCGTTGCGAATTGGGGTGCGACGTCTTGGACGACGTGACCATTGGCAAGGATGTTGACGACGCGGAGGTGAAAACCGTGACCAAACATTTGCAGGAGATCGTCTCGTACCACTTGGCGGAGATGCGTAAAGAGCGTGACGCAAAGAACATATACTATCGCGACCTCTTGTCGCGAGGCTACATATATCGAGGGATAAAAGAGTATAAGGAGGCCGTGAGGATCGCGCGCACGGCTGCCGAAATCGAAATACCTGCCACAGATGCCAACGGGAGCATCGACGTCGGAGCGTCGCCATTAGGTCTGCGAGCCTACTGGATAGCGTTGTTGAGCGACGCCAAGACCATCACGGCGACGGTGGAGAGCGACGAGGAGGCGGAATATTGCCGAAGGTCGCCCCTTTCCTCATATCTTGCCTCTCGTGGGCGCGAGGTTCTGTGGAGGGTCATCAAGTAGCCGAATTTCTACCTATCTTTACGCTATGAGGGTAGAAAAGGAGGAGGGCGTAGTACTCTCGGCAGTCAAATATGGCGAGAGCGGCATCGTCGTCAACGTCTTGACGCGCAGCGAGGGACGTCGCGGCTTCATGGCGTCGGCAGGACGCGGGCGAAGTCACATGTCGTCGATGCTCCTGCCCCTGTCGGTCATCGAGTTTGTCACGACGGGTCGGAAGCCGCAGCAGATGCGGCGTATGAGCGACGTCCACCTATGTCACCCTTTCAAGTCGATACCCTTCTCGCCGTTGCGTCGGGCTGAGGCGTTCTTCATTGCCGAGCTGCTGTGCCATGCCGTTCCGGACGACGTTCCAGACCCCGACTTGTTCGACTTCGTGAGCGGCGCAGTGGCAGCCCTTGACGACGGGATGGATGGCGACTATAACTTCCACCTCTTCTTCATGATGCGGTTGGCGGACTATTTAGGTTTCGGACCGGACATCAACAGAGAGGGGATGCCGATTTTCGACATGGCGGCAGGAACTTGGGTGGCGGCATACCCACCGCACCCCGACGTCGTCACGGGACGCATGGCGGACTTGTGGCACTGGGTGTCGTCCGTCGAGACAAGCGGCTTGACAGGAATGCCTATGAGCCGCATTGAGCGTCAGGAGCTTATAACCCTCATGACAAAGTATTACCGATTGCACCAACCAGGGTTTCGCGACTTGTCGTCGCAACAGATCTTGGCGCAACTATAAAAATATTGAGAATGTTCACACCTCATCCAGAGATTCAGTTCGCCTCGCCAGCCGAGATTAAGGCCTTCCAAGAGGAGCGTCTGCGCGAAGCCATAGCCTATGCGGCTGCCAAGTCGCCCTTTTACAAGAGGATGTTCGCCGAGACGGGCATCGACCCGCAGAGCATCCGCACCATTGAGGACTTGCGACGACTGCCGCTGACGACCAAGGCCGACTTGCAGAACAACAATGACGACTTCATCTGCGTGGGTCGCAACGAGATTGCCGATTACGTCACGACGAGCGGCACGCTTGGCGAGCCTGTCACTGTGGCACTCACGGCGAGCGACCTTGAGAGGCTGGCGTATAACGAGAAATTGTCGTTTGGCGTGGCAGGATGCTCGTCAGACGACGTCATGCAGCTCATGGTGACTCTCGACCGCAGGTTCATGGCCGGCTACGCCTACTATCTCGGCGCAAGAGCCATGGGCATGGGCGTGTGCCGCGTCGGCAACGGAATCCCGCAGTTGCAGTGGGACACCATAGGGCGTGTGCGCCCCACTGTGGGAATGTGCGTGCCGTCATTCTTGATGAAACTCATAGACCACGCGGAGCAGAACGGCATAGACCATCATGCGTCGTCGATAAAAAAGTTCATCTGCATCGGCGAGGCGTTGCGCACGCCCGACGGCGAGTATACCAAACTTGGCAAGCAGATTGCCGCCCGATGGCCGGAGGTGAGCATGTATACCACCTACGCCTCGACGGAGATGCAAAGCTCGTTTACCGAGTGCGGCTGCTTCAATGGCGGGCATTGCCAGCCAGAGCTTATCATCGTAGAGCTTCTTGACGACGAGGGCAACCCCGTGGGCGAGGGGCAGGTAGGCGAGGTGACAATTACCACGCTGGGCATTGAGGGCACGCCTCTCATCAGGTTCCGCACGGGCGACATGGTGAACCACTATACGGGCAAATGCGGATGTGGCAGGCAGACGATGCGACTGGGCAGCGTGGTAGGACGTAAGGGACAGATGATAAAATATAAGGGCACGACATTGTACCCCCCTGCCATATTCGACATTTTGGACGGCATCCAGGGCGTCGTCAACTACGTCGTCGAGGTCTACACCAACGAGCTTGGCACCGACGAGGTGAGGGTGCGTGTCGGCTCTCGCGATGCGTCGGAGGCGTTCGCCAAGAAGATAAAAGACATATTCCGCGCCAAGGTGCGCGTGGCTCCGGGCGTATCGTTCGAGAGCCCCGACTACATAAGCAAAATCATGTTTCCCCCGACGAGCCGCAAGGCCGTCAAATTCTTTGACTTGCGATGAGCACGGAGTCCACCAGCCTCAGCCTCGGGCAGTTTAAGGAGCAGGTCCTTGCCGACTATCGCATGGCCTATATGGGTCGTGAGATGTTGCGCGCCGCGCAGGTCGAGGCCGACTGCCACTACGTCACTCAGCTGAGCGACGTGGCTCAGGTGGCGTTGGCGCGTTTTGTCGAGCCCGACGACGCATATATATCGGCGGGTTTGGACCTTACGGCGGAGATGGCCATGGGGAGGCAGACGGCTCGCGGCTTCTTCGGGTCGCTCTTCTCGGCTGCCGCCGACGTCTATTCCCACGGGTCGCCAAGCCGCATGGCTGTGGCTGTCGGCATGGCGTTGGCAGACGCGTCGGCCGGTCGGAAGGGGAGGATAATAGTGTGCACGGCGTGCGGAGACTTTGGCACCGATGGCGACTTCCTGGAGTCGGTATGTTATGCGGCGGCGAGGTCGTTGCCGTTGTGCATCGTCCTGTGGAACAATAACGGCACGACATCCAACGGCAACATGATACGCCAGCTTAGCGGCTTCGGTCAGACAGTCAAGGGTCGCAAGACCCTCTGCATAGAGGCCGTCAAGGGTGGCGACTATGCGGCATTGTGCCGCGTCATGATGACGCAGACGGGTCGGTCGCGTCAGGGGCTTACGACGCTGACCTTCGTGAGCGGCTCGGAAGACGAGATGCAGCAATTCTCGCAGTGGCTGGAGGAGCGCCAGATAGCGTCGCGCCAACAGCTGTCGGGCGTAGAGGATGCGGCACGTCAGGAGGTGGAGCGCGAGAGGCGCGGCGCATACTTGACGTCGCTCGTGGCGGACACTCCGCTACGGCATCCGCATCGCCAGCTGATGAACATGACGCACCTGTATGGCGAGGCGGCCGTGGCTGTCATGCCAATGACGTCGGCACCCGGTGTGACGAACAAGGCTATAGGCGTGGCGCAAGCGGGGCTGCTGCCCGTCGTGGGGGCTACGTCGGCCGACATAAGGGCGTCGCTCTTGGCGAGCTACCCGGATGTCAATGTGATAATGCGCACGACGGACATAGAGATTGGCGAGGTCATGGCCTGCACGGCAGCCTCGACAGAGATATGGACTCCGGCATGCCACGCTGAGGCCGAGACGGCATACCGCGACTTGCTGGGTCGCCCGCGTCAGGCGGTCGTCATGGAGCCTGGGGCGGCATCGGCAGAGGCGAGGACATCGTCGCCCGTCGTTGGCGGGGCTCAGAGGCTCACTGAGGGTGAGGACATAACGCTCGTCTCTTTTGGCCCGACGACGCAACCTGCGGCAGACGCTACAGCACTGATGAGGCGTCAGAACGCGAGGGTGGAGCATATACACCTCGACACGTTGCGACCGCTCGACACGTCGGCCGTCGTGGGGGCGTCGCTGCGCAAGACGAAGCGTCTCGCCATTGTGGACTCGGACCCGTCGGGACTGTCGGCACGGCTCATTGTGGCACGGCTGACGGAGGCGCAAGACGCAATGCGCCACTTGATGACCTCGCCCGCGATAATATGCCCGCAATCGGGGCTACGCCCTGCCGAGCCGCATGATATATGCGTTGCGTTGTCGGCAATGCTGAATTAAGACACTAACAAGATGAAAATGAGGAATGTTGTCGCCTTTATGGTCGTGATGCTCTGCTCCGTCGTCGTCGTGGCGCAAGATGCGGCTACGGCTAAGTTGGAGCGTGGGATAAAGGCGGCGTATGCAGATATGGAGACGCTCACGTGCTCATATACATTGGCGCGTAAGGTGAGCATGCTTACCGACGTGGCGCAAGAGAATGGCGCGTTGAGCTATACGAAATCACGTCGAACGCTGGTCTTGGCGAGCGTGACGACGCCAGGCGACAGCACTATCATGACGCCACAGAGCATCACGAGCGTCAGCGGCGGCAAGCGTCAGACGATGGACGCTATGAAGAACACGGCATTGCGCCAGATGTTGGACGTCATAACGGCGTGCTTCTCGGGCGACTTTGGCGCGGTGCGCTCGGCAGGCAACGTGTCGGTTCGAGACACGGGACCGACGACGGTTGTGGGCTTCACTCCGACGGACAGGAGGACTCTCAGGCACATAAGCTCTATCGAGTTGACGTTTGGCAATGACGACTACGGGCTGCGCCAGATGGTGGTGGCACAGAAGGGTGGCGATTTCATGACGTACACCTTTGGAAAGAAAAAGACCCAAACGCACGCCAAGAGCCGCAAATAGTGGCGGCTCATTTGGCTAATTATAAGTAATTTTGCGCAAAAGCCTAAATACAGGACAATGCTTAAAGACAAAATAGAAGCCCTCAAAGCCGAAATTGACGGCCTCAAGGCAGCAAACGCAGTAGAAGTTGAGGCTCTGCGTATCAAATATCTCAGCAAGAAAGGCTTCGTAAGCCTCCTTTTTGAGGAGTTCAAGACCGTCGCTCCTGAGATGAAGCGCGAGATGGGTCAGAAACTCAACGAGCTGAAGACCCACGCTCAGGACCGCATAGCCGAGCTGAAGGCTCAAGCGGCAGCGGCAGCCGTCATGACGCAAGAGAAGACTGACGTCACGCGTCCTGGCACCCCGTCGCCCATCGGTGGTCGTCACCCGATCTCTATCGTGAAGAACGAGATTGTAGAGATCTTCGCACGCCTTGGCTTCACCGTGGCCGAGGGCCCTGAGGTGGAGGACGACTGGCATGTCTTCACGGCACTCAACTTCCCGCCCGAGCACCCTGCGCGCGACATGCAGGATACGTTCTTCATCAACACCAACCCCGACATCCTTCTCCGCACTCACACCAGCTCTGTCCAGGTGCGCGAGATGGAGCGTAAGCGTCCGCCAATCCGTGCGGTATTTCCTGGTCGCGTGTTCCGCAACGAGGCCATCTCAGCTCGCGCGCACTGCATCTTCCATCAGGTCGAGGGACTCTACGTGGCAAAGAACGTGTCGTTTGCCGATTTGAAGCAGGTGCTCCTGTATTTCGCAAAAGAGATGTTCGGCGCAGATGTCGAGATACGTCTTCGTCCGTCGTACTTCCCGTTTACTGAGCCGTCTGCCGAGATGGACGTCAGCTGCACACTTTGCGGCGGCAAGGGTTGTGGCGTCTGCAAGGGTTCGGGATGGTTGGAGATTCTCGGTTGCGGCATGGTAGACCCGGCCGTCCTTGAGAACAACGGCATCGACCCGAAGGAGTACAGCGGCTACGCGTTCGGCATGGGCGTTGAGCGTATCGCCATGTTGCGTTATGGCGTTGACGACATCCGTAACTTCTTTGAGAACGACGTTCGTTTCTTGTCGCAGTTCCAGTCTGCGATGTAGGGACGAGACGAGATAAAAAAAGGTGACGCCCCGCGACATGATTGGATGTCGCGGGGCGTCGTTGTTGTTTATGGAGTGGTGTGTGGTGTCTTACCCCTCTATCTTAGGTGTTGAGGAGTCGGTGGAGTCGATAGCTTGTTGGGCTTCTTTCTCTTCCTTCTTGTCTTTCTTGCCCTTGAAGAGTTTGACAATCAGACCGCCGATGGCAGCTATGGCGACAATAATCAGCTTCCAGAACTTGAGGAGGAAAGCACCGATCTTGGCGAGGACACCAGTCTTGGCGAGGATGGTGCCTGCGACGAGAGAGCCGATGGTGAGGTCGGACGATATGTCGGTATCGGGGTCATAGTCTGTATACTTGTAGCCCTTTTTGAAGTTGAAGCTCTTGATTACGAGGGCTTCCTTCTCTTGCACCTCGGGAAGGTCTTCTGGCGAGACGACCGCATTGACGGAGAGGCTACCGTACCTGCCGAGGATGCGGATGTCGTAGTTGACAACGTCGTCGCCCGTGTAGTTCTTGTATGTCCTGCCCCAAATGAGGGTGTGTGAGCCTTTGATATATTTAGGCTTGGCGGCCCAGCCTATTAGAGTGAGTCGTTGCTCGGGGACACGTTCTTTGTTGGACTCAGCGTTGCTCTCTTTGAGGGAAGCGAGGAGGTCGTCGTAGTCGATGCTTGTGGCATCGTCGTCGGAGATGTAGCCGCAGTCGGTGAAGGAGATGGAGTAGGCGACATTGACTTGATAGAACGTCTCATTGTCGCGGGGGATGAGTGCGCCAAGCATTTCAGGGTCGTAGGGGTTGCCCCAATATTCGGAGAAGAGGTAGTTGGCTTGCTCGGCATCGATGAATTGGAATCCATTGGGGACGTGGATGGTGGCATTGCAGGAGTCGAGATAGACGATACCTGTCTCACCGAAGATGACATCTTCTTTAAGATAGTCGAGCTCATCCTCTGTGTAGCCAGCGTTGTACATAGCCTCGTCGGAGACGGAGGAGAACGAAGAGAGCGACAATGCGGCGATGGAGGCGGCGAGAGTCAGAAAGATGTTTTTTAGGTTCATAAATGGAGTGTTTTTTCCGTCTTGCAATATACATAAAAGCTGTGGAGACACAATCGTTTCGGGGGGGGGGGAAAATCGCGAGGTGGCAGTTTATGGCAAAGAGGTTTATATTTGTGGGCATTAAAAGGAAAGGAAATGAAACAGGGTTACGTGATTGAGCTGGAGGCTTTTGGCAATATCGAAGTGACGATAAACCAGAGGGCTCGGAGGCTAATAATGCGCATGGGGGCTGATGGCGTGGTAAGGGTAACGTCGCCTGTGGGAGTGTCGGCGGCATACGTGAGGAAGTTTGTGGAGAAAAACGTGGGGTATATTGAGAGGCGGCGGCAGGAGATAGACAAAGCTGGCAAGAGCGGGGAGTTGCTGTTTACTCCAAAGACGGAATTTAGGACTCGGACACGGAAGTTGAGGCTGATGGCGACGGCAAAAGACGGGAAGTTGAGGGCAACGATAGGGAAAGAGTGGGTCAGCGTGACGTATCCTGAGGGTGAGAATATAGCGGAGTCGAGCTTTCAGGATTTTGTAAGGAAAGCGATAGGCGCGGCATATAAGCGCGAGGCGGCAGAGTATTTGCCAGGGCGGTTGGCGATGTGGGCGAAGCGGTTAGGGCTGAAATATAAATATGTGGACATCAGGGATATGCGGTCGCGGTGGGGGAGCTGCTCGACGACGGGGAGGATATGCCTGAACTCGCAGTTGGTGAGGCTGCCCGAGCGGCTCATAGATTTGGTGATTGTGCATGAGTTGACTCACACGATACACCCCGACCATAGCGCGGCGTTTTATGCCGACCTTGACAGGTTTTTGGAAGGGCGGCATGCCGCATTGAGGACCGAACTGAAGAAGCAGAGCACGATGGTTACGCCTGCGCAGACGTATCAGGAGGAGGCGTAGGCGAGAGTTGCGAGTCCGAGTCGGACACCATCAATTTTATTAAGCGTTTCGAGGCAAGCCTCGCTTGTGGCGCCCGTGGTGAAGACGTCGTCGATGAGAAGGAGCGTCTTGCCGCAGGCGGAGGGAGCGTTTTTGCCGAGGGAGAAATCGCCTTGGACGTTGAGGTATCGTTCGACGGCGGAGAGGTGCGTCTGCGTCTGTGCGGATTGGTGGCGGAGGAGGATGTCGGTGCGGACGGGGATGCCCGTGACGTCGGAGAAGCCTTGTGCGAGGAGTAGGCTTTGGTTGTAGCCTCTGTGTCGGAGTCGGGACTTATGGAGCGGGACGGGAATTATGGCGTCGAAGATGTTGGCGATGCCCGCCGCCGTGGCGCGACGACCCATTTCTCGTCCGAGGTCGCGAGCCGTCAGTTGGTCGCCGTTGTATTTAAATCTATGGATTAGCTTGCGGAGCGATTCTCCCTTATGGAAATAGAAGCTGCTGAAGGCAGCGACGAGCGGCACACGTCCGTCCATCCTCTCCTTGACAGGATTTTGCGCCCACGCCTCGAAGCCTGTCGACGGGAGCGAGGCTACGCACGTCTGGCACACTCCGATTTCGGAACCTGAGAGCCGCCCTCCGCAGCATGCGCATACGGCTGTGGGGTTGCAGACCTCCCGAAGCCCTATGGCGAGGCTTGACAGCCAGTTGAGGAACGAGTTGGTCTGGCTGGGCATTGCGGACGGGTGTTAGGCTTTTGGTTTGAAGCGGAGACCCATGATGATGACGTCGTCGACGGGGCTGAGGTTGTGTCGCCAGCTGTCGTAGGTGGCGTTGAGGTGGCGCACTTGATCTTCCATTGGCTCGTCGGCGATATTTTCGAGCATTGCCGTGAAGCGTTTGGTGGAGAATTTTTGCGCGGCCTCCTCGTCGATGGTGGCCTTTGGCGTCTCGCCGTCTTTTGAGGGGTCGGCACCGAGCTGGTCGGTGTAGCCGTCGGAGCAGAGGTATATGGTGTCGCCCTCTTGGAGTTGCGATGTCGTCTCGATGAACTCGTTGTCGTTCCACACGTCGCCGATGGCGCGTCGGGTGCCTTTGATTGTCGTGAGGATTCCGTGTCGGACGATGAAGACAGGGCGTTTGGCTGCGGCTGATATCATTATGCCGGTCTTCATGTCGATGTCGATGATGGCGCAGTCCATGCCATCGCGCGTCTCGACGCTTTGGTTCTTGTTGAGCGTTTGTTTTATCTCGCTATCGAGGCGTGTGAGGAGCTTGGCAGGGTGACGCATCTCGGGTTCGCGCGTAGCCTCGTTGAGGATGGTTGTTCCGATGAGTGTCATGAACGCACCTGGGACGCCGTGGCCTGTGCAGTCGGCGCAGCAGATGAGGGCGTGGTCGTCATACATATTGAACCAGTAGAAATCTCCGCTGACGATGTCGCGAGGACGGAAGAGGAGGAAAGAGTCGGCGAAGGGGAGATCTTTGAGGCTGGTGCGCGACGGGAGGATGGCAGTCTGGATACGGTTGGCATAGGTAATGCTGCCGAGGATGTCCTTGTTCTTTCGCTCGATCTCGTTCTTCTTGTCGTTGATCTCCTTGGTCTGTCGTGCGACCTCGTCTTCGAGCTCTTGCTGCCTCTCCATGAGCTTGCGCTCGCGCCATTGAGCGAATTGTCGGATGCCGAAGAGGAGGATTATGATGCTGGCGATTGGGAACCAGACCATTTTCCAGAACGGCTTGTCGATATGGATTGAGATCTTGAGTGGGCGTTGGCTGACGATGCCAGTGCTGTTGAAGGCTCGGATGTTGAGCGTGTAGTTGCCGTCGGGGATGTAGTCGAACTCCTTGTGGTTTTGCGTGCCGAGGGCTTGCCAAACGGGCGTGGAGTCGTCGCCCTCGCGTTGCATGTAGTACTCGTAGGTGACGTTGGACTGGTCTTTCATGCAGATGCCGACGAACTCGAACTCGATCTTGTCGGGTTCTCCGCTGTAGGGGTAGGGGAGGTCGATGGGTTCGTGGATGTCGTGGTGCTTGCCAGCGATGGTGACGTTGGTGAGGTTGATGATTGGCGCGACACCGTTGCGTTTGTCGTAGGCACTGATGTAGTGGAGGACGCCGGTGTTTGTGGAGAACCAGAGGTCGCCGTTGTCGGCTTTCATGACGTCGGAGAACTCGAAGTCGATGCCGTTGTATGGGCCGAAGGTCCTCATGTTTCCGTTGGCGAGGTCGATGCAGCTAAGTCCTGGCTGGTGGCATACCCAGATATGCCCGTTGCCGTCGCGTGCGAGGTCGTAGCAGTAGTTTTTTTCGAGACCGTCTGCGGTTGTGATGGTAATGACGGAGTCGTTGCTCATGCATAGGACGCCGTTGTTGACCGTGGCGAGCCAGAAGCGTCCGCGGTCGTCGGTGACCATGCCGGCGACATCTACGGGGACGTCGGCGAGGCGGTGGACATCGAAGGTGTTGGCATCGTAGAGCATTGCGATGCCTCCATCTTTTGCTCCGAGCCACAGTTGCCCGTCGGCATCGAAGGAGACGAAGTTTATGAAGTTGTGTGGGAGACCGTCGTTGGTGGTGTAGTAGCGCGTCTTGTGGTCGGGCTTGAGGCTGTAGGTTAGGAGACCGCCAGCCGTGGCTGCGTAGAGGCAGGTGTCGTCGGTGATTATGCTGTTGATAGTCAGCTGGCTGCTTTGTGTGGTGTTGGTGTTGAGCTGTCGGAAACGGTTGTCGCCTTGCTGCCTGAAGAAAATGCCAGCCCCGCGGGTGCCGACGTATTGGGTGTGGTCTCCGTGGGAGAAGATGATGGAGGTGATGTCGGTATGGGCAGGGAGACCGTTTTGGTGGTCGTAGAGTTCGAAGTTGGACATGCACTTGGTGTCCATGTTGACGATGCCGTCGTTGGTGCCCATCCAGAGACGTTCGCCTTCGAGGCAGGTGGAGAATACTTTGCTCTTGACGAGACCGATGTCGGAGAGGTTGTATTGCGCGAAGTAGTTGTTTATCCATGCGACGACGCCTCCGCCGTAGGTTGCGAACCAGAAGATGCCTTCGCGGTCGACGAGGATGTCTGCCACGTAGTCGTTGCCGAGTCCATTGTTGTTGTCGATGGTTAGGGACTCGACGTAGTCGTCGGTGTCGGGTCGATATTCCCATTCCTTGACGCCGTTGCCCCACGTTCCGAGGTAGAGGTTGCCAGCCTCGTCTTCATAGAGGGCTCGGATGTCGTAGGAGGCTATGGTCCCGTTGTAGCAAGCACGGTTGCACTGGTTGAGGAGTTTGGCGCCGTTGGAGGGAGAGTATCGGTAGATGGAGCCGTCGTCTTGGCAGATCCAGAACTCTTTGCCGTTGCGTGTTGGGACGATGCGGTTGACGGTTGTCGACGGGATGTCGGAAATCTCTTCAGGGGAGTGGAGTTGCCCGTCGCCGTCGACTTTGACCATGAGGAGACCGTCGGTCGTGCCGACGAGAAGGATCATGGAGTTGACGGCGCAGATGGATGTGTACATTCGGCTGCCGAAGAGCTCCTCGTCGAAGAAAGTCGTGACCTTGTATTCGGGATCTATCTTGACGATACCCATATTTTGCTCGACGGCCCAAATGTTGCCACGGTCGTCGAGGCACATGTCCTTGATGGGAGCGGACATGTTGTCGTCGGCAGGGATTTTTATGAATTTGCGTCCGTTGTTGTAGGTGAAAGAGCCGTTGCCGTGTCCGCACCATAGTTGCCCGTCGGTGTCGATGAGCATCTTGGATATGTAGTTGTCGGAGAGGGAGTCGCGGACGAAGTAGTTGGTGAAGTGGATGCCGTCATAGCGCGAGAGTCCTTCGGCCATTCCGATCCAGATGAAGCCGTTGTTGTCTTGCGCGAGGCTGTAGACGTAGTTTTGTGGCAGTCCTTGCGCGTTGCCGAACTTCGAGAGGTTGAAGTTTTGGGCGACGGACGAGACTGCCGCGCACAGGAGTGCGAGCAGCAGGGAGGTGAGTTTTTTTTGTGTCATGCTCCTGTGGGTGTTGTGAAATTGATTTTTGCCGTCATGCCGGCGCGTCACGCGGAGGTTGTGTAGTCCGTCGTGACGCGCCGGCTATGGCGGTTGTGAGACGCCTCAGAGATTTGAGGCGTGGAGGTGGAGATGTTATTTTTTAGGCTTGACGCCTATGCTGTATTTGTATTTGGGGATGCCACCGATAGGGACACTATAGAATGGCATGAGCTCGCCGTATTGGTTTTCGAGGAAGATTACGACGTTGTTGTTCTTGAGGGGTTTGTTCTTGAACTTGATCATCTGGATGTCCCAAGAGGTGTTCTTCTCCTCGTCGGCTACCTTGTGGGTGCTTGTGACCCACTCGTTGTTGCCGCTGACTTTCATCATTTCGCCGTTTTTGGCGACGGAGATGATACGTAGCATACCGTCTTTATCCCAGTCGAAGTTGCTCTGTTTGAGAGAGATGGTCTTGTCGTCGATGTAGGGGTAGATGTGGGAGATTTCTGTGCCGACATCGTGGAGGCGGAATTTGTATTTGAAGTAGTAGGCGAAGGCGCCGTCGACCTTTATGTTGTCATCTTTTTTGCGGCTGAGGAAGAGTCGGTACATGTTGCCGTCGTCGCCGTTGAGACCCTCGATGACGAGTTTGAATGTGCGACCGCCGAACTCTGGTAGGTCTTCACCCTCGGAGGGGTTGAAGGGGCCGAAGGTGTACCACTTGTCGTCGTATTGAGGTTCGGAGCCGAAAGTCTTTGTGGCGAGCATGGTACCGCTTTTGAACTTGCCCTTGATGTTGCTTTTCTGGGCGTCCTTGTTGGAGCATGACTCTTTGCCGCCGTAGACGCTGAAGCGCGTCTTGGTGTTCCAATCGCCTCGGATCTCGTCGTTCTTTCCGCCGCAGTCTGGGTCGAATACGCGGATGTAGATAGGCGTGGCGCAGTCGGAGGGGATGGAGAAGAAGATGATTTGCACGAAGTTGTCGTCGCCCCATTCAGTTTCGCTGTCTTTGCCGAAGGTCATGAGGAACGGGATGTTCTCATCGTCGCCTGGGACAGGTTGTGCGAGGGCTGAGGTAAATCCGGCGATGAGCGTGAGGAGAGCGAGTGTCCGTTTCATTTTCATAGTTGAACTCGTATCAAATTAGTTGTTATGCGAAAGTCTTGTACGAGCGTCACGTTGGAATGTTACTCGGGAGTCGCTGGCTTGAGGTTGTTGGTGGAAGTTTTTCCTATTCGACAGTGACGAGAGTCCATGTGGCGCGTCGGTCATTGTCGTTCCTTGCATCAATCGTGCCACACTGGACGCGGTAGGTGCCTTTTTCGTTGAAAACCGTTGTCGCGCTTTGACCTTTGACCTTGTCGCCGTTGCCCATGTCCCAATAAAATTCTCGGGGTCGGAAGTCGGGGAGACCATCGGTGTTGGCGATGAAAGTGACTGGCTCACCGACTTTTATGTGTTTTGGGAAGAGAATGCCGACCTGTTCGGGTTTTTGGATGTCGAGTTGATATTGGGCGAGAGAGAACATCTCCTCGCCGGACGTCTTGTCGAGGACGCTGAGCTCGATGTCGTATGTTCCGACGCCGGCGTAGCAGTGCTCGACTTCGAGACCCGTGGCGAATTGTCCGTCGCCGAAAGACCATTTGCAGGTGAACTCTGTGGTGTCGTAGTTCTCTGCGGAAGCCTCGTAGAGTGTGTAGCAGAGTTGGAGGTTTTGGAGGGAGTCGGCGTGGTCGAACGTGGGGAAGGTGCGTCGGAAGTAGTATATATTGTCACGTCCGTCGCGGTTTGAAGTGAGGTAGCCCCATTTTTCGTCGTCGCTGTACCAGAGTCCGTAGTCGTCGCGCATGCTGGAGACCTCGTCGTCGAACTTTTGGGGAGTGGCGAAAGAGCCGTCTTCGGCTCGGTAGGTGTAGTAGAGTGTGAGTCCTTGGCTGTCATCGCGTCCGTCGGAGGAGAAGAAAATCTTGCCTGATGGGTGGATGAAGGGGGCTGTCTCGATGCCCGGGGTGTTGACTTCGGGACCCATGTTGACAGGCTCGCCCCAGCCGAAGGAGGTGCGTGGGCAGTAGTAGAGGTCGACGCGGCCCTCGCCACCGAGAGCGTCGGAAGCGAAGACGAGGAAGCTGCCGTCTGGTGCTACGGCGGGCATTCCGTTGCTGCATTTCTCGGGCAGACCTTGGAGCTTGACGGGTTCTGAATTTTCGTCGGGGTAGACGCGTATTTCGAGAGGTGCGCCACGGAGAGCCGCGGTGGACATATCGTTTTGGCTTATGTAGGCTTGCCCCTCGGTGCCGAAGGAGACGGAGAGCATGTTATAGCCCTTGCGTCCGTTGGTGTAGACGGGTTTGGGTCGTCCGTCGGGTCGTCGGTTCTTTATGGGGACGCTGTAAATCTGGTAGGGATGCTGTCCACGCTGGTCGACATAGGTTTTTCCGATGCTCCATTTGCGGTTGCAGGCGAAATAGAGCGTGGAGTCGCGGAGGACGGGGCATATTGAAGATGCGTTGTCGGCGAGGTTGAGGGGCTGGATCTCAATTTCTTGCGCCAAAGAGGAAGAGGGCTCGCCCCAAAAGAGGAGCGAGCAGAGCAAGGCGGCGGGAAGTAGGCTTATCTTGGTCATTGTCGGTCAGTCTTTTGAGGTTAGTAGAATCGCGGTCCAACGGCTTTGATCTTGTAGATGAAGTCGTATTGTAGGCTTAGTTCGTGGCTGCCGCCGCTGTATGTTTTGAGGGGACCCATGTCCATTGAGTAGTTGTAGGCTATTTTCCATCGGGTGTTAGGCTTGAAGGCGGCTCCGATGGTGAGTTCTTTTGTCGTGCGGTATGCAGCCGTGAGCCATATTGTCTCGCGCCATATGCCGCTGAGGCTGCCCATCACGGTGAGGTCGTCGGCTTTATTGTAGGTGACGGTTGCGGAGGGTTGGAGCGCCATATCCTTAGAGAGTTGGAACCAGTAGCCGCCGCAGGCGATATACGTGGCGTCGGCAGGGGCGAAGCGTGTGTCTTTGCGCTCGAAATCGTTGGTTACGAAGAAGGATGTCGTTGATAGACCAGCGAAGAACTTCTTGCCATAGAAAGAGACACCGAAGCCGAGGAGCGGGGCGAGGGCGGACTCGTTTTCGGCGAAAGAGTCGTCGTCGGGGTCTATGGTGTTGATTTTAGCCCAGTTGAAAGAACGATAGGCGACGCCGGGCTGGAGAGCGAGACCGAGCCAGGCGTTTTTTGATATTTGTGTGCGGTAGCCGACGGTGGCGAGGAGCCCGGCGTTGGTTGTCTGGTGGAGGGACTGGTAGTAGAGAGAGAGACCTGTTGTGAGTTTCTCGTGGCGCATAGGGGTGTTGAGTGTGAAGAGCGCGCTGAGGGGCGTGCTTTCTATTGTGGCCCACTGTCGGCGTGCGCTGCCGAAGAGGCTGAGGGCTTCGCGGCTTCCTGCGAAAGCGGGGTTTACGGCGAAGTAGTTGTGCATATATTGCGACACGATGAGCTCGTTTTGTCCTGTTGCTGTGGAAGTCGCTGCGATGGCGAGCGCGAAGGACAGGGCTCGGAGTAGGAAGTTCTTCATGTCGGATTATTTGGAGCGTTTTATGGCGAGAGTCTCTTTAGTTGTTTTGATGCCATTGCCTTTGAAGACGTAGACGTAGTAGCCGTCGTTGACGCCTTGAGCGTCCCAGTCGTTGCGGTAGTTGTCTTTCTCGAAGACAGTCTTTCCGCGGCTGTCGATGACGGTGACGTGGTTTTCGGCGGGAAGTCCTTCGATGACGAGGCGGTCGTTATGTCCGTCGCCGTTGGGGCTGAAGCCGTTGGGGTAGCGTAGCGGCATGGCGAAATTGACGGTGAAGTGCACTGTGTCGGAGGGGCAGGGGGCGGGCCCGTCGTAGTTGGTCTCGATGACGTAGAAGTCGGCGGGGGCGAGAATTGAGGAGTATGCTGTGGCTTGCGT
The DNA here is from genome assembly GCA_963607345.1 of Bifidobacteriaceae bacterium. Classification (GTDB taxonomy): domain Bacteria; phylum Bacteroidota; class Bacteroidia; order Bacteroidales; family Marinilabiliaceae; genus W3P20-009. Next base: position 37,414 of record CAVDBL010000002.1, on the reverse strand, counting down.
GCCGTTTCCCCAGAGGGATGCGAAGTTTTGGCATTCCTCATTGACGCCCCAGGTGAAGGCGTGGTATTCAGACGTCGGGATGATGGTCACCTGGGCTTGAGTGGTTTGCGTGGTGATGGTGTCGATGGCGATGGAAGGGCGCGGCTTGCGGTCGTTGACCGTTATGGTGCCGTGGATTGTCGGGTTTGTGGCATGGCAACCGTTGCGGTCGGTGACGTCGGCTACCTTAATGACTTGCGAGTTGGTGACGTGGATGTATGGGAGCTGGTGTTCGCCTGCGAGGTCGAAGGAGAATTGGTCTCCCGTGGAGAGTGTTACGGCGAATGGGGCATGTCCGTTGAGAGCTATTTTGCCGCTGATGTAGCGGTCGGGGTCGTCGTCCTCATCGACGTTGGTGCAGATCTCGACAGGGTCGTCGACGCCCCATTCCTCGCGGGCGAGGATGGCTTCGGGGCTGCCGGTGTAGGTGATGTCGCGCGTGAGCGAAGCGGAGCAGGTGTTGCCGACGGTCTTGATTATTTTGACGCGGACGGTCTTGGCGGAAGTTTGGAGTTCGCCGTTAACGTAGTGTGGTGTGGAGATGAACGCGGTATCCTTATTGGCGTTGATAGTGAAGGTGTTATCTTCTGTTATCCACTGCCAAGAAGATATGTCGCGCCAGTAGGGGTCGGTCTTGACGGTGGACTCGTAGCCGCAGTTGCTGAGAGGCGTGATGAGGGAGAGTCGATGAGGGTCGTCATCGTCGAGGTTGTCGCTGGCGACGGGCTTTCCGAAGATGCGCCAGGTCGTGGAGCCTGCGTCGGTGATGGTTATGGGGAGTTTGTCGTATTCGGAGTTGGAGAGTTGGAGCGTCACGATGGAGACGGTGACGTCGGCGTAGCCAGCTTCGAGTCCGCCGGAGATGGATTCGAGGGTATAGTTGTCGAGGGCGACGTCGAACTTATTGTCCTTGAGGTTGGTGACGAAGCTTTGTGCTGAGAGGGTCTCGTTCGGGCGGAGGGAGATTTTGTAGGAGAGGTTGATTTGGGAGTAGTTGGAGGGCAGGTCTTTGAGGACGAGGGTGAAGTTTTGCCCGAGGGTGTTGTCGCACACTTTGACTGTGTCGTAGGCGCAGGACGCCGACTGGGCGCAGGCGTCGGAGATCCCACAGAGAGAGGGGATGAGCGTCAGCAGGGCGAGGAACGTATTTTTTAGGCTGTGTGTCATCGGGGGGCAGCTCTGTTTACGGTTGTTAAATTGGGGTGTCAGTCACGAAGATTAAAGGTAGCAAAAAAGTCGTCAAAGGACAAATTTTCTTGTCTAAATGGGTGATGATCAGGTCAGTTGCCCGTGATGCGTTTGTAGAGGTCGAGTGCGTAGAGGTCTGTCATTCCGCTGACGGTGTCGACGGCACTGAGGATTTTGTCGTACATGGGGGCTTCTTGCCCGACGCGGTATTGTTCGGGGATGAAGGGGAGGAGGAGTGAGGAGTAGTATTGGTCTTGGTGTGTGAGGGCCTCGATGAACTTATCGGTCAGCGTGCCGATGATTTCGAAGCCTGAGAGGTCGATTTGCGCGACGCTCTGGTGGTGGTATATTCTGTCGATGGCCGTTTGCGCCATTTTGTCCATTGCCTGCTTGGTGCGTCCGCCGAGGTGGCTCATGATGGAGCCGTGGAACGAGCCTTCGAGAATGGAGTCGATATTGTCGCAGAAGATGGCCGTGGCCTCGCGGACGAGGCGACCGATGACGAGCGTCCTCATGTAGGCTACTTGCTCGTGGCGGTCGGTGACGTGTGCGCAGACGTTGTTGAGGGACTCGAAGGTGGCGGCGTCGTCGTTGGTGTCGAAATAGTTGGTGAAGAGCTCTCGGGTCTCGTCGTAGGTGAAGATTCCGAGGCGGTAGGCGTCTTCGACATCCATGGCTTGGTAGCAGATGTCGTCGGCGGCCTCGACGAGGAAGACGAGGGGGTGGCGCGCAAAGGTGGCGTTTTCGGGGTCGATGAGCGGGATGTTGAGGGTCTCCATTATGGAGTGGAAAGTCTCGGCGTCTTGCTGGAAATAGCCGAACTTCTTGACGCCTATGGAGGGTCGAGGGTACTTGATTATGGAGGCGAGGGCGGGGTAGGTGAGAGAGAAACCGCCACGGCGTCGGCCTGTGAACGAGTGGCTTAGGAGACGGAAGGTGTTGGCGTTGCCGTCGAAATTCTCGACATCGGCGCGTTGGGCGGGGGTGAGGTCGTCGAGTAGCTCACGGCCTCGGGCGTTGAGGAAGTAGTGCTGAATGGCGCGCTCGCCCGAGTGTCCGAAAGGCGGGTTGCCCATGTCGTGGGCGAGGCTGGCGGCTGAGACGATGTCGCTGATTGACCAGAGGAGGTCGGCGTGTTCGGGGTCTTGCTTGGTGAGGCGTTGTGCGACACTATTGCCGAGAGAACGACCTACGGATGCCACCTCGATGCTGTGAGTGAGGCGGTTATGGACAAAGATGGCGCCAGGAAGGGGGAAGACTTGGGTCTTGTTTTGGAGCCGTCGGAATGGAGCGGAGAAGATGATGCGGTCGTAGTCGCGTTGGAATTCGGTGCGCGACATCTCCATTCTCGGGGTTTGGCGGCCAGTGCGGCGCGCTATGAGGAGTTCTTCCCACTTCATTTGTCGATGGTGTTGAAAGTTTTGAGGTGGCGGGCGTAGTAACGCCAGATCATGCTGTATGGTTTGACTTCGGGGACGAGTGTCGCGTGGCGCGATGGCTTGAGTGCTTTGCGCTTGCGAAGGGAGGATGGTAGGCGTCGCCAGAAGTGGATGTGGGCTTTGAAGATGGCTGCGAACTGTCGACCTTGCGCGCTGAGGAGGAACCGCAGTGCCGCGACGCCGTCGAGGGTCATGCGTGCGAGGAGGACGAGCCACCATGCGTGGCCGTTGTAGTTCTTGACCATCATGGTCAGGTTGTTGCGGAAATTGAGGTATGTCTTGCGCGGATTGCCTTGGGCGAGAGTGGCTCCGCCGAGGTGGAAGACGTGCGGGCCGTCGCACACTGCCATGACGCGCCATCCGAGATTGCGGATCCGCCAGCAGAAATCGATCTCCTCCATGTGGGCGAAGAAATCGGCATCGAGTCCGCCTGTCTCGAGATACAGATTGCGCCTTACCATGAGTGCGGCGCCGCTGACCCACAGACAGTTGGCGGTGTCGTCATATTGCCCGTCGTCGGTCTCGACGGTGTCCATTATCCTGCCTCGGCAGAATGGGTAGCCGAGGGCGTCGATGAAGCCGCCTGCCGCTCCGGCGTATTCGAAGAGGGCGTGGTTCTTGTCGTCGAGGAGCTTAGGACCGCAGGCTCCGACGGTGGGGTCGGTGTCGAGGAGATGGACGAGAGGCTGGAGCCATCCGCTGGGAGTGGCGACATCGGAATTGAGGAGGACGACATAGTCGTGGGGGAGGAGGGCGAGCGTCCTGTTGTAGCCTTCGGCGAACCCGTAGTTGCGGTCGAGCTTTATGACGCCGACGGAGGGGAACTCGGAGGCGATGACATCGAGGCTGTCGTCGGACGAGGCGTTGTCTGCCACGATGACGTCGACGCCCCCGTCGGCCGTGCTATTGGCGATGACGGATGGCAGGTATCGGCGCAGGAGGTCGCGTCCGTTCCAGTTGAGGATTACGACGGCTGTCTTGTTCATTTATGGGCGAGGTGTCGTTTTATGATGTTGCGGAAGTCGGCGTCGGCGAGAGCGTTGGTGGCGACCATCTCTCGGCCGAAGATGTAGTCGTCGCCTCCGTTGAAGTCGGAGAGCCTTCCGCCAGCCTCGGTCACGAGGATGCATCCTGCGGCGACGTCGTAGGGCTTGAGGTCATATTCGAAGAAGGCTTCGTAGCGACCTGCGGCGACGTAGGCCATGTCGGTGGCGGCAGAGCCGAGGCGTCGGACTCCGGCCGTCTGCTCCATGACGTCGGTCAGGGCGGCCATGTAGGGTTGGAGTCGGGTGAAATTGGTGTAGGGAAATCCTGTGGCGACGAGGGCGTTGTCGATGTTGATGTTGGAGACCTTGATGGGTTGCCCGTTGAGCGTGGCGCCTTGTCCGAGGGCTGCGGAGAAGAGCTCGTCGCGGCTCATCTCGTAGACGATGCCGACGACGAGCTTGTCGTCTTCCATGAGGGCGATGCTTATGGCGAAGGGCGGTTGCGCATGGATGAAGTTTGTCGTGCCGTCGATGGGGTCGACGATCCAGTTGAGGTGCTCACCGCGGTCAGTTCTTGTTTTTTCCTCGGCAATGAAGCCAGCGGCGGGTGCAATCTCGGTGAGCTCGTCGACGAGCAGTTTCTCGCTGAGCTTGTCCATTTGCGTGACGAAATCGTGACGGCCTTTGGTCTCGATGTTGAGGCTGAAATTTTGTTTTTGGCGGAGGCTCCAGATGTGAGAGCCGACGCGTCGGGCGAGTTCTCCGACCTCGCGCCTGATGCGGCGCAGTTCGTTGGTATCCATGATGCGCGAATTTAGCTATAATAGTTATAAAGAAAGCGGTCTGCCCGACAGAGCGAGCAGACCGCGGTATTGTCGTAAGAGTTGACTTTTACAGACTTACGGAGAGGAAGATGTCGCGGAGGGACTTGTAGGTGCTCTCGGCTTCGACCTTCATCTGGCTGCGAGTGACCCAGCGTGCGCCAGTGATGCCCTCATCGGCCTCGGGGGTCAGTTTGGGGCGACCGGGGACGGACATGGAGAACCACACCGTGCGCTTGAGAACCATCTGGTCCTTAATGTAATAGGTGTGGTAGGTCTCTTGGATGCGGTCCATGACGTTGACACCTTTGAGTCCTGTCTCCTCCTCGACTTCGCGCATGGCGGTCTGTACGGGGCCTTCGCCCTGCTCGGCTTTTCCTTTTGGGAGGTCGGGCACACCTTTGCGGTCGATGACGAGATATTCGTCGTCGCCGTCGTGGATGAGGCCGCCGGCAGCGTTGACGATTGGGAAGAGGGCGAAGAAAGCCTTGGTGAGCGCATTGAGGTCGTCGGCCAGGATGCACATGTCGGGCTTGTTCTCGTCGGCGATGAAGGCGTCGACGAGAGATCGCAGTTGCTCGGCGTCGGTGAAGAACTCGACGTCTTGGTATCCTACCGTGACGAAGCTCTTGGCGTCAAGTTTGATGTGTCGGCTGTTGAAAAATATCTTCATCTTGATGTGTCTATTGTTCTGTTGAGAAGGGAGTTGACCTTAGAACTCGGCGTGACCCGGAGTGCGGGGGAACGGTATGACGTCGCGGATGTTGGCCATGCCGGTGACGAAGAGGATGAGCCTCTCGAAGCCGAGACCGAAGCCGGAGTGTGGGCACGTGCCGTACTTGCGGGTGTCGAGGTACCACCACATGTCTTTCATCGGGATGTTGAGCTCGGTGATGCGGTCCATGAGCTTGTTGTAGTCGGACTCGCGCTCGGAGCCGCCGATGATCTCGCCGATGCGTGGGAAGAGGACGTCCATGGCGCGGACGGTCTTGCCGTCCTCGTTCTGCTTCATGTAGAAGGCCTTGATCTCCTTGGGGTAGTCGGTGAGGATGACGGGTTTCTTGAAGTGCTCCTCGACGAGGAAACGCTCGTGCTCGGAGGCGAGGTCGGCGCCCCAGAAGACTGGGAACTCGAACTTGTGGCCTTTGGCGACGGCGTCTTCGAGGATCTTGATGCCCTCGGTGTAGGGGAGTCGGACGAAGTCGTGTGTGGTGACGAACTTGAGTCGCTCGATGAGCTCGGGGTCGATCATCTTATTGAGGAACTCGAGGTCGTCCATGCAGTTATCGAGGGCCCATTGTACGCAGTACTTGATGAATTCCTCGGCGAGGTCCATGTTGTCGTTGATGTCGTAGAAAGCCATTTCCGGCTCGATCATCCAAAATTCGGCAAGGTGGCGCGGGGTGTTGGAGTTCTCGGCGCGGAACGTTGGGCCGAAGGTGTAGATGGCGCCGAGGGCCGTAGCGGCGAGCTCGCCTTCGAGCTGTCCGGAGACGGTGAGGCTTGTAGGGCCGCCGAAGAAGTCTTGTGAGTAGTCGACTTTGCCGTCGGCTGTGCGTGGGAGGTTGTTGAGGTCGAGCGTCGTGACTTGGAACATCTGGCCTGCGCCTTCGCAGTCGGAGCTGGTGATGAGTGGGGTGTGGAAGTAGACGAAGCCCTTGTCGTGGAAGAACTTATGGACAGCGAAGGCCATGTTGTTCCTGATGCGGAAGATGGCTCCGAAGGTGTTGGAGCGTGGGCGGAGGTGCGCAACTTCGCGGAGGTACTCCCATGTGTGGCCTTTTTTCTGGAGAGGGAATGTGGCGTCGGAGTCGCCGAGGATCTCGATTTTCTCGGCTTGGACCTCGACGGACTGGCCTTTGCCTTGCGAGGCGACGAGTTTGCCGGTCACTGAGAGGCATGCGCCAGTGGTGATGCGGCGGAGGGTCTCCTCGTCGGTTTGCGCGGGGTTCACGACAATTTGGAGGTTGGCCACCATGGAGCCGTCGTTTAGGGCAACGAAGCTGACTTGTTTGCTGTCGCGTCGTGTGCGGACCCAACCTTTGACAGTGATGTCGGCGCCGGTGGGCTGTTCGCGCATAATCTCAATTATTCTCTTGGGACGCATTGTCGTGTTGTATGTTGTTGTTCTTGTAAAACTTTATTTTTATCGCAAATATAGGCAAACGCGGTGATTAAATTGTCGCAAGAAGTTATAATTCGCACAAAAGGGTGGGCATGTTAATTAATATTTGTTAGTCGGTGTCTGACTTGTGGTAAAAAAGGCAACCTTTGCAGGCTGTAAGACGTATGAGGTTGCAAATTGGCGGACCTCTAAGCGTCCCGACAGAAAACGACTTATAAACTACAAGAAGAACAATGAAAAAGTATTTAGCCTTGGCATGCGCCTTCTCTTGCGCCGCAGCCTTGACCGCTTGTCATGATGATGACGACGACGACAGCGACTACGTATCTGACTTCACCTCGATCAACAAGGTAAGCTACGTCCCCGGCGCACAGACCGCAGCAAACAAGGTAGGTCTCAACGCGTTCCTCCTTTCCGACTCTGAGGGCAAGACCGATGTCGCTTGCTACATGTATGCCGACACGACAGAGATTGTCGCCCCCCTGACGCCCGACGAGGATTGGTTCGACAACTTCTACGGCGGCTTCTGCCCCACGGCTTTCGATGCTGACGACGAGTCTTACGACCCATATCGCCCAATCACCGGCTCTTACCACTCTGGCAGCGGCGCCCTCGTCTGCAACACTGGCACCCTGTGCCGCGCACTATACTTCCGTCGTCACTTTGGCGTGGACATGTCTTCCGTCTTGAGCCAACTTTTCCTTGGCGACATGGAGAAGATGTATGTTTGCCCAACTGCTCAATATAAGAAACTTACGACCTCTGACGGTCTCACAGAGCTTGGCATCAGCAGCTCTCCTGCCAACATCCAGATCCGTTTCTACGTCTACGGCTACATCAAGTCTCTGAGCCTCAGCAGCTGGTCGGCCATCAAGGAGATGTTCAAGACCAACATCCAGGATAGCGACGTCAAGAGCAGCAGCTACGCTGTCCTCGCCGAGACCGACGCCAACGGCAACTGGAGCGTCGCCAGCGACTGGACCGAGCTCGACCTCAGCGACATTGAGGACTACTACGTCTTCGAGTGCGCCATCCAGGTTGTCGACAAGACCACTGGCAAGAGCGTCAGCACCTTCAGCCTCGACGACGACTCTGTCGATGGCGGCAACAAGCTCAACTACTGCATCGTCGACGACGTGACCGTCGAGAACAAGAGCCTCTTCTAAGACGACGCGAGTCGACTTAATTAAATAAGGTATGAAGCCCCGGCGCAAGCGATTGCGCCGGGGCTTTTTACGAGGTATGGTGTCGGGAAGGATGCGTCCGGGGTAGGGCTTAGCTGCGCGAGTAGCGTTGGCGGTTGAGCTTCTCGAGACGGTCGAACTCGTTGTCGGCCTTTATCTTGTCGAGGATTCGGACGATGAGCTTGTGCACCATCTTGCCCTTGCGGTAGTTGGCGGGGCAGGCGAAGTTGACGCGTTGCTCGCGGATGAGGTGCTCGGCGGTGGCTTTGGCAATATTGTCGCCCGGGCGGTAGACGGCTATGGAGTGGCCTCCATGGTCCTTGACGACCTTCATGCACGGGACGTCGGTCGTTCCGTCGCCGACGTAGATCATGTGGGTGAAGGGGACGGGTCGGTCCTCCTTGGGGACGTACTCGTTGACGTGGTGGATGTCGGAGACCTCCTTGATGCCCTTGTTGATTTTGAAGATGAATTGCGTCTTGGTGGTGTAGTCTACGGCCACGGCTGGCCATACGGGCTCACCGCCCTCGCCGTCGTAGAGGTATGATGACGCGTAGATGGCGTCGAAGCGGTCGGCAATGGGCGTCCCCTCGATCATCTCTTTGAGACCCGACGAGTTGATGAAGTGGCGCACGTCGAGGCCTATGGACCGCCCGTAGTCGCTAATGAGGTCGAACCAGTCCATGACGCCCTCGTAGAGCTTGACGTCGGCGCCGAACTTGCGGAACATGTCGCGGTTCAGGTGGACGTCCTTGTCCTTGGCGGCTCGGATCATGAGGAGCATGTAGCAGAGGATGCTGCTGGCGTCGTTTTGCTCGGACATGCTGTCGTTCGACGCCCAGAAGGCCTCCTTGTCGGCGCCGATGGCTTTCATGTAGCCGAACTCTTGCATGTTGCCGGGCGATAGGGTTCCGTCGAAGTCGTAGATGAGGGCCACCTTGGGGAGTCGCTTTCTTGTCGTGTTTGCTGTCATTGTCGTTAGGAATGTGCCGCTTATAGACAAATATAGGTAAAAAGGATTGAAAAGCCGTGGGGTGGGAAGGTCGGGCTGACGTGGAGCGTTGCGTGGAGGGGTAGGAAGAGTCGGAGACCTTTGGGAGTTAAGTGGAGGTGGCGGAGTAACTTTTGTGGTCTTTTCTCTTCTTTTTTTTGGAGGGTGTCGTAAGTTCACCAAGTCAGCTCAGCAAGCTGTAGGCGGAGGAAAATATACATTTTATAACTAACGGACGGATAGTGTTTTATATTTTTATGTTATCTGAAGCTGAGCAGCGAGAAGTTGTTTTTAACTATATTAGCTCGCAATATGAGACATTAATCTGGCAAGATCGGGGCAATTGCTGTTGAAAAATGAGCTTGCTGCAAGTCGCTGCCGAATCTTATCTGTTAGACCATGGGCGGGTTGCTGGTGATAATCGTTGCGGTGCCCAATCAGTACCGATATCTTGAATAAGGATGTTGGCGAGCGAACTAAGTAGAAGGCATGGTGTCAGAAAACACATACCTCATTTAATGTCTATTTCTGCGTGACATGATGACGAAACCATGAAAAACAAACAGCAGCAATTTGTAATGGCAAAGAAATTATCCATGACGCTTCTTTGCGGCATCGTTGCCGTAATGGCGGCGATTTCGTTGGGCGGCTGCGGCGACAGCAGGAAAACATATGTCATAGGAGTCTCACAGTGTTCGGAGGACTCGTGGCGCAACAAGCTCATTGCCGAGCTCAGACAGTCCACATATCTGCATGACGACATACAGCTCGAGATCCGTCTGGCGGACGATGACGTGGAGCAGCAGCGGCAGCAGATACAGGAACTTATAGGTCGTAATGTGGACCTGCTGATAGTCTCTCCGCAGCAGACCGCGAATCTATCTGGGGTGATAAAGGAGGCGACAGACCGGAGCATTCCGGTGATCCTCTTCGACAGGAAGAGCGATGTGGACAACTACACGGCATTCATGGGAGCCGACAACTACTCCATAGGTGCGATGTTGGCTGAGTACGTGGCCGGACTGCTGGACGGCAAAGGCAGCATCGTGGAGATTGCGGGAGAGCACGGGTCGTCGCCAGCCGAAGAGCGGCATCGCGGTTTCAACGACGTCATAGCCAAGTATCCGGGGCTCAAAATAGTCGGTTATGGAGAAGGAGACTGGAAGCAGATTTCTGGTGAGAAGTGCATGGAGCGGATATTAGACACCTATGAGGGCCCCATTGACTGTGTGTTTGGCGCCAACGACCGCATTGCCCTCGGGGCGCGGAAAGCCATGGAGATGCACAAACAGCTGCACAAAGAGTGGGCGGTGCAGCCCGGTAAGGTGGTATATGTAGGTGTAGACGCCCTGCCGACGCCTGGCGGAGGCATCGAGAAGGTGAAGGATGGACGCCTGACAGCCACGGCCGTCTATCCCACTTATGGCGCCGACCTTATGACGCTGGCCATAAGCATATTGCACGGCGACAGCTACGACAAACATAACGTCATGGAGACGTCGCTCGTAACATCTGAAAATGCCGGAATCCTGTTGTTGCAATATAGGGAAATAGTGAAGCAGGACGAGTATATCAACCGAATGCACAACCGCGTGGACCTCATCCTCACCGAGCTTGGCATGGAGCGGATAATCATGTGGGGCATTGCCATTTTCACTTTCGTCATAGCCGCATTGCTTATCGTCTCAGTCCGTGCGCTTCACGCAAGGCGTCGGCTCAACGAAGCACTAAAAAGGAAGAACGAGGAGCTGAGCCAGCAGAAAGAGACGGCTGAACGGCAGCGTGACGAGCTTGAGGAGCAGCGCGACAAGTTGCTCGATGCGACGACCAAGCCGCAGACTGACGATGACAGCGCCACAATGCAGAACGAGTTCTTGTTCCGTTTCTACCGTTGTCTCGATGAGAGCATAGCAGATTCGGAGCTCTCGGTTGAGGATGTGGGGCGCAAATTGGGGTTCTCGCGTGTGCAATTATATAGAAAGGTGAAGGCCATAACGGGCAAAACCCCGGTGGAGATAATCCGCGAGGAGCGGCTGAAGCGCGCCAACGTCCTCTTGAATGACATTTCGCTGAGCGTGTCGGAGGTGGCCTATCGGGTTGGTTTCTCGTCGCCCTCGTATTTCACGAAATGTTACAAGGACTTCTACGGGAAGTCGCCTTCTTAGGAGGGGCTGGTGGCAGCTGGTGCGCCTGTGAGATGGCGCGCCGCGCACATCGGGCAGTTGGCGCGTCGCCGCATCAACCGTGAAACGGCCGCCGAAAGCGAAAAAATGTTGCAAAATGAAATAAAAATGTTGCAGTGACCCAAATTTTGGGTTATTGCAACATTTTTTTTCATTAGCCCGGTTGGATGTATTTAAACTTGCATCGACAAACAACGCATGGCGAATTGACTCTCCAAGCAAGAACATTTGCCGACATGAACCTAAATATGTGAGAACATGACTAAGAAATTATTTTTGACAGTGGCTGCGTCACTCTTTTCTGCATTGTGCAGCTTGCCCGTGCAGGCGCAGGATGTGAAAGTGGAGGCTTTGGCAAACGACAATTTCATCATCCGCATCGCTCCAGACAACAAGGAGCAATATCTGATCCTCCCGATAGAAGAGGCGGCACCCGAGTCGCAGGTAAAGGTAATCGCCGACAACGTGCTCGTGCGGCAGCTCCATATCCGCTTGGCACTCAATAAGGTCGACTACTATGTGCCGTTCGAGCTCAATGAGTTTGCCGGCAGGCACCTCATCCTGTTTGCGCACGCGAGCGTCGACCATGCCAACCGAGGCACGGGCTCTCAGTTGTTTCTCAGCAATATGAGCCTCAGCAATACTTTCGACACGTCGAACAAGGAGAAGTTCCGCCCCGAATATCACCACACGCCCCTCTATGGTTGGATGAACGACCCGAACGGCATGTTCTACAAAGACGGCGAGTGGCATCTCTACTATCAGTTCGGCCCGTACGGCTCCATGTGGAACAACATGACATGGGGGCACTCTGTGAGCACTGACCTCATTCATTGGGATCACCGCTCGCCCGTGTTGCGTCCCGATATTCACGGCACGATCTTCTCGGGCTCGTGCATCGTGGATAAGCACAATACGGCTGGCTTCGGCGAGAACGCGGTCATCGCGATGTACACTTCAGCGGGCGACGTGCAGTCTCAGTCCATCGCCTATTCGCTCGACAACGGCAACACGTTCTACGTTTATGAGGGCAATCCGGTGCTGACGGCGGAGATTGCTGACTTTCGCGACCCCAATATGTTTTGGAACGAGGACATCAAGAAGTGGACTCTCGTCATGTCGGCAGGTCAGGAGATGCGCATCTACTCGTCGCCCGACATGAAGCAATGGACAGAAGAGAGCCGATTCGGCAAGACTTTGGGCTGCCACGATGGTGTGTGGGAATGTCCCGACTTGATGAAGCTCAAGGTTGAAAACGGCAAATCTGCCGGACAGGAGAAATGGGTGCTGTTCTGCAACATCAACCCGGGAAATCCGGCAGGGGGCTCGGCTACACAATATTTCATAGGCGATTTCGACGGTCATAAGTTCACGGTCGACAGGGAAAGCCGCTACGAGGGCAAGGCCCTATGGCAGGATTACGGCAAAGACCACTATGCAACGGTGAGCTTCAGCAACGCCCCCGACGGGCGCCACACCATGCTGGCATGGATGTCGAACTGGCAATATGCCAACAATGTGCCCACAATGCAGTACCGTTCTGGCAACACCATTGCGCGCGAACCATTCCTCTACGAGGGACGGGACTACACCGACCCCAAGCACCCGTCGTCAACCATGCTCTATCTCGGCAGCCGTCCGTCACCCGAATATGACGGTCAAGGCCTTGACACGACTATCATGAAGATCAAAGGTTCATGCCAGGTCGTCCTCAGCAACGACGAGGGCGAAGAGTTCATCATCACCTACGATGCCAAGTCCATGACCTTGACGGTTGACCGCTCAAAGAGCGGACTGACGGACTTCTCTAAAGATTTTGACGTCCTGGCGACAGCCCCACTGCACAATAAACTCAAGTCGCTGCGTCTGTTTGTCGACAACTCAAGCGTGGAGGTTTTCGGCAACAATGGCGAGGTGAGCCTCACAAGCCTCGTGTTCCCGCAGAGCAAATACAACAGGGTCACTGTGAACAAGTGACGTTTAGGTAACCAATTCCTTATAACCAAAAACAACTGTTAAGATGAAAAGCATATTAAGAATTACGGCTATTCTGCTCGTGACCTTGTTTGCGACAGCAGCTTCTTTTGCGCAGTCGCTTAAGGTCAGCGGAAAAGTCACGCAGAAATCAGACGGAGAGTCGATCATTGGTGCGACGGTGCATGTCCCCGGCACCAATACTGCCACAGTGACCGACATCGACGGAAACTTCATCCTTGAAGTGCCGGCGGGCTCAAGACTGCAGTTCACTTACTTGGGAATGAGAACAATTGAGACAGACGCGCAGTCGGTGATGAACGTCGCGTTAGAGGAAGACGCCACACTGGTGGAAGAAGTGGTGGTCACCGGCTATACCACTCAAAAGAAGGCAGACCTCACGGGCTCTGTGGCCGTTGTCGACACAAAGACACTCGCCACGACCTCCGACTCTGACCCCATGCGCGCCCTCCAGGGCAAAGTGGCGGGTATGACCGTCACCACCACAGGCTCGCCGTCGGGTACGGGAACAGTAAGAATCCGTGGCATCGGCTCGTTCAACTCCGGTCAGGACCCTCTGTACGTCATCGATGGCATGCCGACGACGCAGACACTCAACTCGCTGAACTCGGCCGACATTGAGTCCATCCAGGTATTGAAAGATGCCGCGTCGGCATCCATCTACGGTTCACGCGCCGCCAACGGTGTCATCATCATCACCACTAAGAAAGGTAAGAAAGACAATGGCAAGGTCAAGGTCGATGTATCCGCCAACTGGACAGCATCTTTCTACAACAAGCAGACGATGATGGACCTCTCTAATACCGCAGAGTATGCCACCGCCATGGCGCAGGCGGCCCTCAACGACGGGCTTGACCCCGTCAACTATGCGCAGAACTATGGCATGGATTTCAACGCGGCAGCCGGTGTTAAGATAAGTGCTTGGGATCCTGCGACATCCTCTTACAAGGAATATACCGTGAACGGTCTCTACGACGGATACATCAACTCTAAAAAGACCATGCTCTTCAGCGACACCGACTGGCTTGACGTCATCTCACGCACTGGCTTCATCCAGAACTACGATGTCACCCTTTCTCGCGCCACCGACAATGGCTCTTCGCTCTTCTCTGTCGGTTACAAGAGAAACAATGGTATCTTGAAGTACACAAATTTCGAGAACATCTCGACACGACTCAACACCACATACGACATCACCAAGTATGTCAGTATCGGCGAGAATCTCACAGTCACCCATACCAACCAGGTGGATTGCGCCCCAATGGAGAATGCACTGAAGATGGCTCCGATCATCCCCGTCTATGAGATTGACGGAGCAACCTATGCAGGCCCTGTGGGCGGCATGTCTGACCGACAGAACCCCATGCGCGAGCTGGAATGGAACAAGGACAACTCACTCGGGGTGTTGCGCATCTTCGGCAACGGCTATATTGAGGTGAAACCCATAGAAGGCCTCAGCCTGAAGTCTAATTTCGGTGTCGATTTCGACGCTTCGTTCATCCATTCAATAACAAAGACATTCACATCGGACATTGTCAAGGAGAGCACGCCAAGCTCGACCGTGACCCAAACTAACAATATGCGCTGGAACTGGTCAAACACCGCGGCCTACAGCCTCGACGTCCTCAGCGACCATCACTTTGACATTCTGGCAGGTTTCGAACTCTACAAGCAGAACTGCACGAACGTTTCGGCCTATGCCGAGGACTATGCCGTCGAGACACTCGACTACATGTGGCCCGACGCGGCGACGGGAGTCCAAAAGGCGGTGGGCAACAGCAACGGCTACGCGCTGGCCTCTTTCTTCGGGAAAGTGGATTACAACTGGGCCGAGCGCATACTCGCAAGTTTCACGATCCGCCATGACGGCTCGAGCCGATTTGGTGAGAACCACAAGTACGGCGACTTCCCGTCGGCCACTCTCGGCTACCGCATATCGCAGGATCTCAAGAGAGACTGGCTTGACGACCTGAAGGTGCGCTTGTCTTGGGGCAAGACTGGTAACCAGGAGATATCTAACACCGCGCGCTACTCTATCTTCGTCTCTGACTATGGCGACGACCGCGTCACGTCAACGGCATACGACCTCAACCTCCAAGGCTCGGGCATCTTCCCGTCGGGCTACCGCACCACGCAGTCGGCCAACCCCAATCTGAAATGGGAGACTACCACGCAATACAATGTGGGCGTCGACTTCACAGTGTTGAGCAATCGTCTTACGGGTTCCGTGGACTTCTATATCAAGGACATCGACGACATGCTCATCTCGCCCGCTTACCTCGGCTCGAAGGGTGAAGGCGGCGCAAGCTGGCTCAACGGCCCGTCGCTCCGCAACACAGGTATGGAGTTCGCGTTTGGATGGAAAGACAAGCTGTCTTGCGGTCTTGGCTACAAAGTAAACTTCAACCTCGACTTCTACCGAAACCACGTCACCTATCTGCCCGGCTCGACCACGGGCTCATACGCTCACACCTCAAAGGAAAACCTTGTCGAAGCAAAGAAACCCTACGGCTCAATCGTTGGCTATGTGGTGGAAGGACTGTTCCAGTCAAGAGAGGAGGTCCTCGCCAGCGGACAGGACAATGCCCGTGTTGGCGGACTGAAATATGCTGACCTCGACGGCAACGGCGTCATCAACTCCGACGACCAGACTTGGATCTACAACCCGGTGCCCGACTTCTCCTACGGAATAAATGTTGAACTCAACTATAAGAACTTTGATTTCAGCATGTTCTGGCAGGGCGTGGCAGGTCAGGATGTCTATAACAACCAGAAATTCCAGACGGACTTCTTCTCCATCACCGACCCCGGCTCAAACAAGGGAAGCCGCATGCTGGGCGCCTGGACCACGGACAACACATCGTCTACAATCCCGGCTCTCACGACAAATAATACAGCCGACGAGGGTAGGGCGTCGAGCTACTATGTGGAGAACGGCTCTTACCTCAAACTCCGCACTATGCAGTTAGGCTATAACCTCGACAAGAAACTCATGAACAAGTTGCACCTGTCGCAAGCCCGCATATATGCCTCTGGCAACAATCTGCTCACCGCCAAGTCAAGCTCACTGACATGTCCGGACCCCGAAAACCCCAACTGGGCATATCCTACAACCACCTCGTTCACGTTAGGCATCCAGCTCGGCTTTTAATATTACCGGAAAGATATAACCTAAGACATAATACCATGAATACAATGAACAACATATATAAAGGAGTGTCGACGCTCGCCCTCGGTCTGGTGTGCGGACTGACAGCTTCGTGCGACGACTTCATCGAGGTGAAGCCTACCGGTGTTATTGACGAAGAACTCGCATATAGTTCACCCGAGAAGATGACCACTGCGGCCTATGCCTCGCTCGGCGACTGCTGGTACACCTATCCGTTCAACCTTTGGCCCTTTGGCGATGTCGCCAGTGATGACGCGTTCAAGGGCGGCTCGGGCGTGAACGACACCAACTACCATCCTGTGGAGGTGTGGTCTAACCTCTCGAGTTCCAACCCCGACCACCTCGATGAGCTATGGTACCGCTTTTACGTGAGCATTTCGCGCTGCAACAGGGCCCTCATCTCATTGTCGCAATATGGCGAGAAGGAGCTTGGCGCGGAGACCGCGCTTCAACGTGTGGGCGAGGTGAAGTTCATCCGTGCGCACTTCTATTTCAAACTCGTCGAGATGTTCAACCGCGTCCCGTGGATTGACGAGACTGTCGTTGAGAACGACAGCCATGAGAGCGTAAGCAATACTGAATATACGCACGACGAGCTCATGCAGATGATAACGGACGAATTCCAGGCAGCCTATGACGCCCTTCCGGCCGGCTCGCCAGGCAAAGACGCGCGCGTCAACAAGGAAGCCGCCGCTGCCTATCTGGCCAAGTGCTATCTCTACCGCGCCTATGGCGACGGATATGAAGCCAGCACCGGCTATTCCAATGTCAATCAGGACTATATGCAGAAAGTGATCGACTATACCGACGTGGTGGCAAATTCAAGTTTCGGCTACCTCGATGACTTCGGCGACATCTTCCTCCCCGCCTACAAGAACTCTAAGGAGTCGGTGTTTGCCGTGCAGACTTCGCACTACACCGAGGACAATACGGAAAAAGGACGCGCCAACTGGTCGAACACGCTCAACGGGTGCTGGGGCATGTGGTCGAAAGGCTGGGATTTCCACAAGCCGTCACAGAACCTCGTCAACGCCTTCAAGGTGGGCGACGACGGACTCCCGATGTTTGACACCTATGAGAATGAGCATAACTCCTACCCCGTGCTGGGCGTGGCCTCCGCGCAGAAGTATGACCCGCGCCTCTTCCACACGGTAGGCATGCCAAGCTGGCCCTACAAGTATGAGACCGGCACGACATCTGACGGAGTGAGCCTCACCATGACAAAGGACAACTCGCGCAACCCGTCAACCTACGGCTACTACACCTCTCTCAAGGACGTCTCGCAGCGTTCGGAGGGCGAGACCTTTGTGGAGTCCACATGGCAGTCGTTTGCCATGAACGACTATGTGTTCCGCTACACCGACGTGATGCTTATGCGCGCTGAGGCTATGATTGAGACTGGCGACCTCGACGGGGCTCTCTTGATTATCAATGACATACGCACACGCGCCAAGAACTCCGTCTCCAAACACATTGCCTATGCCCAAGACTATGTCGACATCGCAACTTACCCTTCGTTCCCGAGCAAGGACTACGCCCGCCAGGCACTCCGCTGGGAGCGCAGGTTGGAGATGGCAATGGAGAGCTCACGCTTCTTCGACCTGCGCCGTTGGGGCATGGCGTCGACCACTCTCAACAATTTCTTCTCCTTGGAAGTCCAAGACAATTACGACGGTCAGGCGTATGCCCAGTACTACGGCGACGCACACTTCACAGCCGGCAAGAACGAGTATTTCCCGATACCCTACAACCAGATGTTCTATGTCCCTGGTCTCTACACCCAGAACCAAGGTTACGCCAATTAAGTTTCACGACTAAAAATCGGTAGAAAATGAAAAATCTTTCTTTTATCATATTGTCATTGGCTGCTTTGGTCGCCGGTGCGTGCCAGGACAAGGACTATGTCATTTCCGACGCTGTGCTCTCTCCTCTTGACGCAAGCAAAGTGAGCGGACAACTTGCAGGCGACGATTATCTGCTCACGTGGCCGCAACAGGATGAAGGCATCAGTGTGCAGGTGACGCGCTACATCGGCACGACGGTCAATGCAAGCGAGATATGCAGCGGCAGCGAGTACCGGCATGCCACGGTAGAGACCAACAAGGCCTACACTTATGTGCTGAAGAAAACCGACGGCACCAATTATTCCAAAGGCGTCGTGGTGAACTACACCCGCCCGGGAGCCACCAGCATCTCTGGAGTGACAATGTCGCAGACCGACAAGGTGGGCGGATATGACGCCAATGTCACATGGGATGCGGCTGCTGACGCGACAAGTATCAAGATTGTCGCCACCAACGGGAGCAGCACGACAACTGAGACATTGTCAGCCTCGACCACGTCCTACACCATCCCCGATGTCGTCGATGGTGAGACATGGACGGTCACCCTCACGGCGACAAACGCCGAAGGAGCTTCGCTCCCCACAACGGCTGCCCTCAAGATTGGCAAGACCATGATAGGTTTCCTTGGCGTCTATGCCGATGCCGATGACTGTGTCGCCAATGGCGATGACGACGAGGCGAGCGCATGGCTGTGGCTTCACAGTCAGTATCCGATGGCAGAATATGTCTCATTCATGGATATAAAGAGCGTGGACGACATCAACAGGTTCCGTGTGCTTTTCTGGCTGCGCGACCTTGAGGGCGTCAGCGAGTCCGATGTCCTCACCATGCCCGACGATGTCGTGGCCGCGGCGCCTGCCATAAAAGAGTGGTACAAAAATGGAGGAAGCATACTCCTGTGGGGCCATGCCGTGCCTTTCATCGAGACTCTCGGTCGCATTCCCGAAGGCACCATTGTCTCCAATGACCACACTATCGGCTGTGGCGCGGGCGGCTGGAACGGTGATGTCTGGAAAATGGCCGTGGCTCTCAACCCCGGAGGCAAGTTCACCGTCGACGCTTCCTCACACCCCATATATAAAGGGCTGGAGATCGAGACCACTAACCGTACCAAGCTGATTGCCATGAAGGGTGCGGGCTGGACAGAGGACCACAACTGCGTGTTCTTCAACTATCCGTCGTCCATCACAGGACTGGGTAATCAGGAAGAGTCGTGCTACAATTCCGTCACCAGCGTGTACGGCATCTACCCCCTCGCCGTATGGGACAGTCAGATTGACTGGGTAAGCATGCTCAACATCTGGGAGGCAAGACAGGGCGACACGGAGTTCAATGGAACGGTGCTCTGCGTAGGCAACGGCGGATGCGAGTTCTCCATGAAAAACGCTGACGGCACGCCCGATGTCAGCGCATATCCGTCAAACAACGCCTATCAGGACAACGTTTTCACGCTCTGCAAGAACAGCCTCGAATATCTGAAGACTCGTTGATAACGCTTTACGGAAAAAATAGATGAGTAAGACAAGGTTGTTTGCTACGATGATTGTCGGCATGTTTGCCATGCCGGCCGCCATCACTTCCTGCTCAGAGGATGGGTCGTCAGACCCGACGCCCTCCCCAAGCGTCTCCGACACCCTCGACATCCTCGATGACGACCCCGTTGTGGCGGGAGACTACACGCAGCTGTTCCGCCCGCAGATCCATTTCTCGCCTGCCAAGAACTGGATAAACGACCCCAACGGCATGGTATGGTACGATGGCGTATGGCACTTGTTCTACCAGTATAACCCTTACGGCAACGACTGGGGCAACATGTCGTGGGGACATGCCACAAGTCCCGACCTCGTGCATTGGACCGAACAGGCGGTGGCTCTTACCAAGTCCACGATAGGCGACATATTCTCCGGATCGTGTGTCATCGACAAGGACAATACGGCAGGTTTCGGGAAAGACGCAATGATAGCGGTGTACACAGGCAACGGCAGCCGCCAACAGCAGGGACTGGCATACTCCGTCGACGGGGGGAAGACCTTTACGCAATATGCCTCGAACCCCGTTCTCGCCAACACGACACTCGATGATTTCCGCGACCCCAAGGTGTTTTGGCACGACGAGAGCAATCAATGGATAATGGTATTGGCTGGTGGCTACCGCTATGCTGTGGATATTTACGGCAGCGCAAACCTGAAGGACTGGACGTTTCTAAGCTCGTTTTCCTATGACGCAGAGCGCCCCCGCAAAGGTCAATGGGAGTGTCCCGATCTCTTTCCGCTCACTCTCGACGGCGAGGAGAAATGGGTTCTTCTGGTAAGTCTCAATCCAGGAGGCCCGACAAACGGCTCGGGCACCATGTATTTCGTAGGCGATTTTGACGGCCAGACATTTTCTGCCGACCCGCTGGACTACCCCATGTGGCTGGACTATGGAATGGACAACTATGCCGGAGTGACATGGAGCAATGCCGGAGACCGCCGCATCTTGCTCGGATGGATGAACAACTGGCTCTATGCGGGCAGCGTGCCTTGCTCGCCATGGCGATCTGCCATGACCCTGCCGCGTGAGCTGTCACTCGTCAACTGCGATGGGAATCCCGTCCTCGCAAGCCGTGTGGTGAGCGAGATGGAAACCCTCGCCGGCGAATGGACGGATGTCTCCACCGACCAGACATTCGCCGCGGCCAATGCCTATCAGTTGCAGGTGACCCTCGACACGGAGACTGACCAATCGGTAGTCCTGTCAAATGCCAAGGGCGAGAAACTGGTCATCGACCTCAACAGCGCAGCAAGGAAACTACTGGTGCGACGTAATGCCGCCACTGGCAATGTCTCTTTTGCCGGGAACTTCTCCTATCCTGCCGTCAGTGCGCCGCTCTTCACCGACAAGAAAACATTGTCGCTTGACATCTATGTGGACCAGTCGTCTGTGGAGATCTTCAGTGACGACGGCACGCTGGTCATGACCAACCTCGTCTTTCCGTCGAGCGTATACAACATGTGCGACGCTTCCGGCTCCGCAAAAGTGCGCACTCTCAAATCAATATGGCAAAAACAATAAAAACGACACTTATATGAAATCCAACAGATTGGCATCTGTCTCCGTCTTGTTATGTTTCTTCTGCATGGGTTTTGTGGATCTTGTGGGGATAGCAAGCAACTACGTAAAGAAGGATCTCGGCTTGAATGACGCAACGGCGAACCTGCTCCCGTCGCTCGTGTTCTTCTGGTTCCTCATCTTCTCGGTGCCCACAGGTGTGCTCATGAACAAGATCGGGCGCAGGCGCACTGTCCTTTTGTCGCTCGTGGTGACGGTGGTCTCGTTGCTGCTGCCGCTCTTTGGCGAGACGTTCCCCATAATGTTGGCGTCCTTTTCGCTGCTCGGCATTGGCAACGCTTTGATGCAGACGTCCATCAATCCGTTGATGACATGCGTCTTGAAGGGCGGAAACCTGGCGTCGGCACTCACTTTCGGTCAGTTCGTCAAGGCGATAGCGTCATTCATTGCGCCCTATCTCGCCATGTGGGGTGCCACTCAGGTTCTGCCGTCGTTCGGCTATGACTGGCGCGTCCTCTTCCTCATATTCTTAGTGATCGGCATCCTCTCCGCCAGCCTGCTTGCCGCCACGCATATCGAGGAGCCGGCATGCAAAGCCGACACGGGCGTGGGGAGACAGTTCATCAATGCTTTCAGGCTGCTCGGCACTCCCATTGTGCTGCTGTCGTTCCTCGGCATCATGTGCCATGTGGGCATCGACGTCGGCACCAATGCCACCGCCCCAAAACTGCTGATGGAGCGTGCGGGCATGACGCTCAACGATGCCGCCTTTGCCACAAGCCTCTATTTCATCTTCCGCACCATTGGTTGTTTCACGGGAAGTTTTTTCCTTCGTGTGATGAAAATAAGGCACTTCTTCACCATCTCCGTCTTGTTGATGGCCGTGGCCATGGTCTGCATGTTCGCGGGGACAAGCAAGCTCGTGCTCTATGCCGGCATCGCCCTCGTGGGCTACGGCAACTCCAACGTGTTCTCCATGTGCCTCTCCACAGCCCTGCAGTCGGTGCCCGACAAGCAGAACGAGGTGAGCGGATTGATGATCACGGGACTTTTCGGCGGCACGGTGTTCCCTCTCGCCATGGGGCTCGCCTCAGATGCCATGGGGCAGGCTGGCGCAGTGCTGTGCATGGCGGTTGGTGTGGCTTACCTGTTCACGTATATTCCACGACTAAAATAAGACATCACGTATGAAAGACTATATTGTCGGGCTTGGCGAGATCCTTTTCGACTGTCTCCCAGAGGGCAAGAAACTCGGCGGTGCGCCCGCCAACTTCGCTTATCATGCCCGCCAGTGCGGACTCAACGGCATCGCTGTCAGCGCAATAGGAGAAGATGAGGACGGAGAGCAGATCCTCCGTGAACTGTCGCTACACGACCTTCTGGTGCACCTTGAGCGCGTGCCCCAACCAACAGGCACAGTTCGGGTGACACTCTCTGACAATGGCATCCCGCAGTATGACATCTGTCAGGGCGTGGCGTACGACAATATCCCGTGGACCCCCGCCGTTGAGAACATAGCGCGCAACACGCGGGCCGTCTGCTTCGGGTCGCTCGCCCAGCGCACGGCAGTGAGCCGAGCCACTGTACAGAAGTTCCTCGACGCCATGCCCACCCTCGGCACTCTGAAGGTGTTCGACATTAACCTACGCCAGAACTGGTATTCGCGTGAGGTGGTTGAAGAGAGCCTCCGCCGCTGCAATGTGCTGAAGATAAACGACGAGGAGATAGTGAAAGTGGCGCAGATGTATGGCATGAAGCAAGTGCGCGACGTCAATGCGGCTGCCTCCGAGGCTGAGCGGCTGCTCCGTCCTGTGGACTTCGAGGGGCAGTGCAGCGAGCTCATCCGTCGCTACGAGCTGCAGATGGTCATCCTCACTTGCGGTGCCTACGGCTCCTATGTGGTCACCCCGGGAGAGATGAGTTTCCTCGCCACCCCGAAAGTCAATGTCGTTGACACCGTGGGTGCTGGCGATTCGTTCACCGGCTCGTTCTGCGCTGCCATCCTTGCTGGCAAGTCTGTTAAGGAGGCCCACCGCATCGGTGTGGATGTCGCTGCTTTTGTGTGCACCCAGTCGGGAGCAATGCCAAAATATCCTGCCGAGCTTGCGGCTCGCATAAAATAGGTGTCGAAGCATCGGTAGGTAGCAGTCGCGACGTTCTCGCCGCGACTGCTACTGTTTGTATGGTGTGGGGATGCTGTCGTTAGACATCCAAAGGGACTACCTTGGGGAGTCGCTTTCTTGTCGTGTTTGCTGCCATGTCGGTTTGAATGACAGGTGTAGGTAAAAAGGATTGAAAAGCCGTGGAGTGGGGAGGTCGGCAGGAGGAGTTGGAAGTTTAAAAAGCGTTGCCATTCGGGTCGCATTGTTCGTTAGCGTTATGTTCCCTATTGTTACACCGATTGTGAAATGTTAATTGTAGAAAGGCGGCTGTCGAACAGTGCGTATGGCGGTGGACTATTGTGTAACGAAAGTGTAACACGTTGAAAATCAATGGAAGTAGTGACGTGGATGTTGGACTGTTAAAATATTTTTATCCACCATTACGGTATAAGTCTCCACGCCCAAACCTTAAAAAGCGTGTAATATTGCACCGTAAAACAAACGCAAAAGTTGCATCACTGACAACTCTTAGCATAAAAAACTGAAATATTATGAAAATAGGAGCATTTGCTTTAGCGAGCCTCCTCGCTCTCACGCCCGCGGCATTCATGCTGACGGAGGGAGAGGCTGCGGCTCAAACGTCGCAAGGAAGCAACGTGACCATCCGCGGCCGCGTCGTAGACAATAACGGCCAACCCATCGTGGGCGCCGCTGTCCTCCAGACTGGCACGACAAATGGCACCGTCACCGACATCGACGGCAACTACTCTCTCGTGGCGCCCTCCAACGCCAACCTCACAGTCTCCTTTATAGGATACAATAGCTCTAAGGCCGACGTCAACGGACGTTCTTCTGTAAACTTCACCCTCACCGAGGAAACGACCGAGCTTGGTGAGCTCGTCGTCATCGGCTACGGTGTCCAGCGCAAGGCCGACCTCACAGGTTCCGTCGCCGTTGTCGACGCCGAGGACCTCAAGAAGGTCTCCAACTCCAACATCTCCACCATGCTCCAAGGTAAGGCGGCAGGTGTCCAAATCACGACCGACGGTCAGCCAGGTGCCGACCCGGCCGTCAAGATCCGCGGCCTCGGCTCCTTCGGCAGCACCTCGCCTCTCTACGTCATCGACGGCGTCCCTATGGGTACCTCCATCCGCGACTTCTCGCCTAACGACATCGAGACAATCCAGGTCCTCAAGGACGCTTCCGCAGCCGCCATCTACGGCTCCCGTGCTGCAAACGGCGTCATCATCATCACAACGAAGCGCGGCTCGAAGAACCAGCCCATGAAGATCAACTATACCGGCTACGTCGGCATGGATAAGATCCAGGATGGCGTCTACGATGTCATGAACACCGCCCAGTACGCAGAGAACATCGTCCGCGCCTACACCAACAACGGCCTTCAGGAGTCCATCCCCTCCGGCTACGTCGAGGGCAGCGAGAACTACCTCGTCGGCAAGGTCGACACCGATTGGTTCAACGAGGTCTTCAAGACCGGTCTCCGTATGAACCACAACGTCTCCATGTCTGGCGGCGGCGAGAACAACACCTACAACGTCTCGCTCGACTACTTCAAGCAGAACGGCACCATGGAAGGCGCAGGTCCTAACTACGACCGCTTCACCGCACGCGTCAACAACAACATGGACGTCAAGTTCATCAAGTTCCAGACCAGCGTCCTCTTCAGCCACAGCGCACAAGACAACATGGCGCTCTCCAACGCCAGCGAGTACGTCCAGGGCCTCTACGGCGGCCAGTACCCTGTCCTCGGCTCCGCCCTCCTCTTGCCTCCTTCTGTCAAGGCTTATGACGAGAGCACCTGGTGCCTCGACGATGTCTATCCAGGCGCAGCCGACTACAACTACGACAACTACGGCTACGGCACCTACTACCTCGACATCCATGGTGACCTCGCGATGACCAACATCCTGATGACCAACAACCTCATCACCCGCAACACCAAGGTCGACCGCTTCGTTGTCACTGGCTCTGCCGACGTCGACATACTCGACATGATCAAGCAGAAGAACGACAACCACAAGCTCAACTACAAGATCAACCTCTCTTACAGCAAGACCTACGCCAAGGACAAGACCTTCGTAGCAGCCTTCTACTCCAGCAACCGTAACTACCTCGACAAGAGCAACGAGAACCTCTATGAGGCTTACCGCCAATACACCGACGGCCTCGTCGAGAACACCATCACCTACGACGGCGTCTTTGGCGACAACCACCTCAACCTCGTCGTCGGTCAGACCTTCGAACGCGAGCGTTACCACACCCTCACCGGCACTGGCAACAACCTCTCCGAGCCTTACTACCTCCAGCTCTCCAACGCGTCTACCTTCAAGACCTCCAGCTACGAGAGCGAGCACGTCCTCTGCTCCTTCATCGGTCGTTTGAACTACGACTTCGACGAGAAGTACCTCGTATCCTTCACCGCTCGTCGTGACGGCTCCAGCCGCCTCAGCTCCGACGACCGCTGGGAGACCTTCCCCTCCGTATCCGCTGGTTGGCGCTTCGACCGTGAGGACTTCTTCCCCATCGACCCCAACATCGTCAACCTCTTCAAGATCCGCGCCAGCTACGGCGTCCTCGGTAACGAGAATATCGGCGAGTACCAGTACATGGACGTCATGAGCCGCAACGACTACACCTACAGCTTCGGTGGCGACAAGGTCACTGGCTCCGCAATCTCCAACTACGTCAACACCGCCATCAAGTGGGAGAAGAAGAAAACCTTCGACATCGGTCTCGATGTCAACTTCCTCTCCAACAAGATTGAGTTCAGCTTCGACTACTTCAAGAGCAAGTCTGAGGACCTCCTCTACAGCGTAGCCGTCCCCGCCAGCGCAGGCGCAACCAACGGCACCGTCACCATGAACGCTGCCACCATGGAGAACTCCGGTCTCGAGTTCGCCGCAACCTACCGCAACAACGACCACCCAATCAAGTGGGAAGTCTCTGCTAACGCCACCGTCAACAAGAACGAGGTTACAAGCCTTGGCGTAACCAACGAGGGCCGCACCGATGGCTACTGCCGCACCGAGGTCGGTGACGAGGTAGGTCGCTTCTACGGTCTCCAATATGGCGGCATCATCCGCGACCAGCAGACCCTCAACGACCTCATGGCCGTCCAGGCAACCGCACACGACGGCAGCAACGCAGGCAACTACGCAGCACCCGCTAACGCTAAGCTCGGCGACGTCTACTATGTCGATGTCAACGGCGACGGCATTATCAATGACTCTGACCGCGACTTCCTCGGAAGCGGCATGCCTAAGGTCAACTTCGGTCTCAACGCCCGCGTCGAGTGGAAGGGCATCGACCTCTCCGTCGCAACCTACGGCGCCCTCGGCTTCAAGGCCGTCGACTACCTCGACATCGCCCTCCACGGCACCACCGGCCTCACCAACAAGAGCGTAGACATGCTCGACAGCTGGACCGCCGAGAACCCCAACGCAAGCCAGCCTCGCGTACAGTTCGCTGCCGACGGCTCAACCTACAACGACTACTTCAGCGACCGCTTCAT
Source organism: Bifidobacteriaceae bacterium (assembly GCA_963607345.1). Classification (GTDB taxonomy): domain Bacteria; phylum Bacteroidota; class Bacteroidia; order Bacteroidales; family Marinilabiliaceae; genus W3P20-009. The sequence goes on along the minus strand of CAVDBL010000002.1, from coordinate 10,765 downwards.
CCAGGACGCTAACTACTGGAAGATCGCTAACGTCGAGCTCGGCTACAACTTCAAAGATGATTGGTTCAACGGCATCTTCTCCAGCGTCAGACTCTACGTCTCCGCTCAGAACCTCCACACCTTCACCAAGTACAACGGCTACAATGTGGACTTCGCCGGCGGCACCTTCACCCCTGGCTACAACTACTGCTCGTTCCCAACCCCGCGCACTTTCATGGCCGGTCTCCACTTTACGTTCTAAACGAGGAATCTCTTAACTGAAATCTATCATGAAAAGATCATATATAGCAATCGCAGCGGCTCTCCTGGCGGCAGGCTTCGCTTCCTGCAGCGACGAGCTCGATGTGACAAACCCCAATACCCAGACAACCGAGGACTTCGGTAAAGACGAGTCCACTCTCCAGGAGGCCATCATCGCCTGCTACAACCGTATCCGCCTCGAGGGCACCTTCGCCCGCGTCGGCTACACCATGGACGCTGTCCGCGGCGACGAGGTCTACAACCCTGGCCTCATCTGGTACTACCCCTACGACGCCCTCAACGAGACCCCTGTCGACGAGATCGGCAACCAGTGGATCTGGCGCGACTGCTACCACGTAGTCAACCGCACCAACTACGTCCTCCAGCAGGTCGAGAAGGTCTCCCTCTCCACCGACGCCTACAACAAGATCAAGGGCCAGGCCCTCTTCCTCCGCGCCCTCGCCTACTACACCCTCGCAACCTACCACCACGAGTGCTGCCTCATCACGGACTACTCTTCCTACTCCGACATGAACAGCCTCTACGCCTCCCTCAACACCTACGATGAGGTTCTCGATCAAGTCGAGACCGACCTCAAGGAGGCTATGCAGATCCTGCCCAACAAGAGCATCGGTGGCGAGTTCGCCAAGGGTCGCGCAACTTGCGGCTCCGCTGCTGGCTACTACGCCCGCACCCTCATGCTCCGCCACAAGTATTCCGACGCTCTCGTTGTCCTCAAAGACATCATCGCCGGCACCTATGGCAACTACTCCCTCATGGCCGACTACGGTGCCAACTTCACCGAGGCTGGCGAGAACAACGCCGAGAGCCTCTTCGAGGTTCAATACATGAACTACGGCACTGGCGGCGTCGACGAGGAGTGGACCCCTGTCAACATCTCTAAGGAGGCTACCCAGGGCCACGCTGTCGAGTCCAACTACGCGCCCAACGCCTTCGGTTCTTGGGGTGACCTCGCAGCCTCCCCTTGGCTCTACAACCTCTACAAAGCAGAGAAGTGCACCGACGGTCGTCTCGACCCGCGCCTCTACTGGACCATCTGCTCCTACGAGGCAGAGTATGACACCTACACCGACCAGGGCACTGCCGCCTACCCCGATGGCGACCCTCGTAAGAACGTCCTCTACAACACCACCATCGCTGCCGACGCCGAGGGCGTAACATCCCTCTGCATCTCCAACGCTACCGGCGGCGGTCTCGGCATCGCCAAGTGGACCTACGCCCGCGAGTGGCCTACTGACTTCACCACCATCGTCACCGGCCTCCACAACGGCATCAACCTCCGCCTCATGCGCTACTCCGATGTCCTCCTCCGCGCCGCCGAGTGCGAGAACGAGGTCAACGGTCCTACCCAGACGGCCATCGACTACATCAACCAGGTTCGTGAGCGTGTAGCTCTCCCCGACCTCAAGCTCTCCGACTTCCCGACAGCCGACGCCCTCTTCGAGCAAATCGCCAATGTCGAGCGTCCTAAAGAGTTCGGTTGCGAGAACGGTCGTGGCATCGACCTCAACCGTTGGGGCTTCTACGAGAGCGCAGACCGCAAGGCTCAGCTCCGCCAGCACATGATCTTCAAGCTCTCCCTCGAAGCTTCTGCAGCTAAGGGCGTCTACACCAACAGCGACATCGATGGCACCACCATCCGCTCCAACATGGACACCTACCTCGAGGCCCACGAGTACTTCCCAATCGCGCAGAGCACCCTCGACGCCAACCCACACCTCGTCGGCAACTGCGCCTACAACAGCAAGAAGCCCGACGGCTTCTTCCCCTGGAGTGTCCGCCCTGTCGTAGACCTCTCTAAATAAGAATAATATAGAAAGCCGCCCCGCCACGCGGGACAACACTCGCCATCGGGGCGGCTCTATAAAACCTTCACATTCTAACAAGAATTTCCATGAACAACATACAGAAAGGCCTCCTCACCCTCATGGTTGCAGGCATCGCCTCCGCCTCTTTCGTAGGCTGTGACGAAGACGACACTTTCGACATCAACTCCCCTGAGTGGCTCTCTTCGCGCGTCGACTCCATTGCCGCCGCCAAGAACAACAACGCCAACAGCGACACCACCATCATCGAGGTCTCCAGCACCACCATCGGCACTACCGACAACGCCACCGGCTGGTGGGGCGCGTTCACCGACTTCATCGCCATCCCCTCTGGCAAACGCCTCGTCATGGAGTTTGACAACTACAGCTCTGGCGCCAACAACTACAACAACTGGGTTCTCGTAACCGCCAACAGGAAGGGCAACTCCACCGACGTCGACGGCTACAAAGAGTACTTCGCTCTCCGCTCCGACGCCTACGGCTGGGGTGGCGCAATGGGCACCGACGAGGGCTACACCTACGACGCTGCCAACATCACCACCAACTACGCCGAGGTAGCTGCTGCCGCTGGCGCTTCCGACCAGTGGGCCTACTTCCTTGAGAAGATCAACGGCTCACACGTAGTCCTCGAGATCCAGCACGTCTCCGCTGGCTACATATACGTGACCGCCACCATGACCGCCACCGACGGCACCGTCCTCATCGAGGAGTACCATCAGACCGCATCTCCCTCTGAAGACATCTACGCATACTTGACAGTCGACAACTGCCACTACGAGAACTTCTCGGCCATGCTCCTCCCCGCCTCCATCGTCATCACCGAGAGCAACCCTGCTCGTCTCGAGCTCGCCAACACACCTGCGTTCCTCACTCTCGGCGATACCGCCTACTTCGAGGGCGTAACCGGCAAGGTAACCTTCGAGGACGGCACCTCTACCGATGTCACCACGAGCGACCTCTCCTTCACCGAGCCTGACCTCACCACCGTCGGCTCCAAGACCGTCACCGTCATCTACAACAAGACAAGCCGCGGCAACTACTGCGCTCCTGTCTACGCTACCTACGAACTTCTCGTAACCGACTTCCACTCCATCCGTGTCGAGCCCGTCGAGAATGTCGTCTACTTCATCCCCGCAGGCGCAACCGAGGTTCCTTTCATCACCAAGGCCGCTACCCTCTATGGCATCAGCAGCGATGGTGAGGAGACCGTCCTCGACAACACCCTCGCTACCTTCTCTGGCGTCAACGCTGCTGGCGAGTTCTCCGTCACCTATCAGGGTCTCACCACCACTGGCACTGTCAAGGTCGACGCTACCGACTGCGCTCAACTTGGCGCTTCCGACTTCTCCACTGGCTGGTGGACTGTCTTCTCCGAGCCTGAGCAAATCAAGAACGGCACCACCCTCACCAAGACCTTCCAGGTTCGTTCTGACAATGGCGCCAACTGGCATGGACCTGTCCTCCTCATCCGCAGCGCGGCTCTCGGTGAGATCGCAGTCCTCCGTGAGGACAACTACGGCTGGGGCAATGGTTACAGCACCGGCACCCTCGACAGCGACTGGAACTTTGACACCTTCGCTTCCAACATCGACGGTTCTGTCTTCAATGTCTCCATCACCAACAACGGCGCCACCATCGACGTCAAGATGGAGATCATCGACGCCGTTGGCGATGCTCACCACCAGTACTATACTGGCATCACCACCACCACGACCGAGCTTGTTGACGCTGACGACGTCTACCTCACCGTCACCTGCGAAGAGTCCTACGTGCTCTTCAAGTAAAAAGGCTTAGTTCTTAAATTATTGGTTTCCCCAAGGCCGCCGCGGTTCTCCGCGACGGCCTTGGTTTTTTCTTGCCCGTTCCCCCATTAAGTGCCTACGCTTCCTGCGAGGCTTTCGAGTTTCTGCTATATGAAAAGAGCAGCCTCCGCCTTCGGCTTTGTGCCGTGGGCGGAGGCTTGCGTTGTGGGGGTGGGGTGGCGACTTTCTGTTCCGTTATAGCAGTCCAGCCATGTAGAGCGGCAAATAGAGAAACTCGTCCTCACGCTTGACGTCGCCATCGTAGAGAACAACAGGGTCTGACACGTAGGTGCCAAATTTGGCGACGCACTTTTTTAGTGATGTCGTGGTGAATCCTTTGCCACTTTTGACCTCGATGGGTCTGATGTTATGTCGGCTCGTCACTTTGCTCTTTGTCACGAGGAAATCTATCTCCATCCTCTCAGATGCGTCCTTCTCCGATGCCTTGCTGTAGAAAAACAGGTCGTGTTTGGACGCGTGCAGCATCTGTGCCACGATGTTTTCCGTAAGCATGCCCTCGTTAATCTCCAATTTTCCAAATAGGAGTTTCTTATACAGGCTGCCGTCGCTGAGCGATGCCTCGTCAAAAGCCATGCTGACAAGCAGACCTGTGTCGCCCATGTAGCATTTAACCGTCGATCGGTCCTCGTTAAGCCTGAGGCCCACATTCGGTGCTGTGGAATTGTAGCAGCAATTGATAATCTTGGCGTCGCTTAGCCAAAAGAACGCGTCAGAATATTCGCGCATCCGTGCGTTACGCCCTATTGATGACAATGTGAATCTCTTCTCGTGTTTCTGAAGCTGACCCGGCAGCTCTTCAAATATTTGTGAAACGCGGCTCTCTTGGTTGTCGGCATAATTCTTTATGTCGTTGCGATATATCGTCAAAATGTCGCGTTTCACGTTGTCTACTTCCACGAGGTCTTTCGTCTCCACCCATTTGCCGACGGCTTGGGGCATGCCTCCAACGATAAGATATTGTCTGAATAGGTCCATCGCCTTGCGGTGGAACAATGAGCCGAGTGGCTTGATATTCTCGAAATTAGAACGTATCAAGTCCATGAGCATCTCTTCCCCTGTCGCCCAAAGAAACTCATCAAAGTCCATCGGGTACATCTCTATTCTCCGCTCCTCGGAAGGCAGCAGAATGCCTTTGACGTTTTTCTTTATTGATACCAGTGAACCTGTCTCAATATAATCGAAACGCCCATCCGCCACAAGGTATTTAATCGCGGTGCGTGCACGAGGGCAGAATTGTACCTCATCAAATATTATGAGGCTTTTGCCCACCTCACCTTTGTTTGCGCGAGGGGTCAGTCTCTTACCACAATAATATTGGATGTTGGTCAGCAAGGCGTCTATGTCGTCGAGGTAGATGTCAAAGAATTCTTTAACAGACGGGTTCACGCTGTTGAAGTCAATAAGTATGTATGACTCGTATTCGTTTTTGGCAAATTCTTCGACAATGTAGCTTTTGCCGATACGGCGCGCCCCCTCTATAAGCAGTGCGACTTCGCCTTTCCGCTCGTTTTTCCATTTGAGCAACTCTGCGTATGCTTTCCTCTTCATTATCAGCTGTTTTTATGCAAATATACACGAACCGGAGCAATTCCAATCCCCGTTTTTACACGAATCGGAGCGATAAGAGACCCTCAAAATACACGAATCGGAGCTGTCGCAAGGCTAATGCCATGAAATCCACTAATTTGCCTCTCCGTTTTTCCACCCTCACTTACCACACCTCATGCCATGCATGGCGTTTTGCGCCCCCTTTCACCTCTTGTCCACGTTAACGCCATTTTTGTCCACCTCGCCGCGCCAAACTCAACGTATATTTGCCAACGTTAACTCAAAAAGTGCTAAACACATTAAAATGACAAGATACTTCGTATATGCCGCATGCGCTGCGGCACTGTCGATCTCCTTCTCTGCCTGCGACGATGATAAGGACAACCCAAAAATCGTCGTCCCCGACGGCGACGATGATGACGATGACGACGATAACACCACCTTCTCCATCCCTACCTACGCCGACGACTACTCCTCAATCTCCGGTTGGGACAACGTCAGCAAATGGAACCTCGCCAACGTCCACGACCCCTCTGTCCTCTACTGGACCGACGGCTACTACTACATGTGGGGCACCGACGCCTCCTACGGCAACGCCCACGAGGGTCACGGCCACTTCCAAGGCAAACGCTCTAAAGATCTTGTCAATTGGGAGTGGATCCCTGGCATCTTCTACGACAACACCAAACCCGCATGGATCCTCGAGAAAGTCAATGAGTTCCTCACCGCGGCTGGCAAAGACAAGGTGACCGACTCCGACCTCTCCCTCGGCTGCTGGGCTCCTTGCGCTCGCAAGATCACCGTCGACGGCGTCACCAAGATCCGCATGTACTACAGCATCGTCTTCGACCTTACAGCCAACCCCAAGACCCTCATCGGCGGCAACCAGGGAACCCCAGCCCTCATCGGCGTATGCGAGTCTACCGACCCATACAACGGCAAGTGGACCGACCTCGGCTTCGTGACCAGCTCCTCTGCCGACCACGAGCTCACGACCTCCAACCTCAACGCTTCACAGTGGGGCGGCTTCTACTACTACAACGCCATCGACCCGACCTATATCGTCACGCCTGCTGGTCAGCACTGGCTCATCCACGGCTCTTGGCATAGCGGTTTCGCAGCCCTCCAGATCGACGCCACCAGCGGCAAGCCCCTCAACACCCTCACCAGCCCATGGTTCGCCGATGCCGCCTCTCTCCAGGCCGTCTACGGTCAGAACGTAAGCTCCCGCAAAGCCTCTGACCGTTGGCAGGCGAGCGAGGGGCCCGAGGTCGTCTACCACAATGGCTACTACTACCTCTTCATGGCCTATGATGCCCTCGACGTTCCTTATAACACCCGCGTCGTCCGTTCCGAGAACATCACCGGCCCATACTACGACATCACAGGTCGCAACAACACCAACGGTCGTGGCGACTGCTACCCAATCGTCACCCACCCATACAAGTTCAAGAAGGGCACCGGTTGGGTCGGCATCTCCCACTGCGCCATCTTCCCCAAGAAGGGCAACGCCGACGCCACCGAGTGGTTCTACATGTCGCAGGGCCGCCTCCCGGCTGGTGCTGGTGGCAATGCCTACGCCAACGCCATCATGATGGGTCATGTACGCCGCCTCGTGTGGGCGCCCGCCTCTGCCTCTAACCTCGACGACCGCTGGCCCGTATCCCTCCCCGAACGCTACGCTGGCGTGCCCGACTACGGCACCCTCACCGTCGACAGCGTCGCTGGCAAGTGGGAGCATATCGACCTCTCCTACAACTACGGCGTACAAGACGAAAGCTCCTACGTCTACTTCAATGCTGACGGCACCATCACCGACGAGTCCGGTGCCTCTGCCCTCGGCGGCTCTTGGTCGCTCGACGCCACCAATAAGCTCCTCATCATCGGCAACGCAGCCGTATGCATCGAGCGCGAAGTCGACTGGGAAGCCTACCCCCGTTGCGTAACCCTCGTCTACGCCGGCATCGGTCAAGACGGCAAGACCACTTGGTGGGGCAAGAAGGTCGAGTAACAGAAAAATTTAGCTTTTCATAATGCAAGAGTGGCGTGGCGCAGCGATGCTCCACGCCACTCTCGTGTTCCCCACCTGTGACGCAAAAGAGCAAACAAAAAAGAGAGGCGGTGATAGTCTAAAACTATCACCGCCTCTCCCGTCTGTATGGTCAGTGCCGACCGGTCTGGCTCTAATTGCCAACCTCCGACACGAATTTTATCCTCACGAGGCGCACCATCTCTTCCGGGTAGTCCTCGTCAGACAACTCCTCCATCGCCGTGCGCATCGAGTCGTCGTCCGCCTCCTTGAAGTAGGCGAATACGTCGTCTATCTGATCTTGGTCATACTGCTCGCGCAGCCAGTAGTCGACGTTCAGCTTCGTGCCCGAGTAGACAATCGACTCCATGGCCTTCAGCAACTCGCCCATCGTCAGGCCCTTGCCCTTCGCCAGCGTGTCGAGAGGCATCTTCCTGTCGACGCCCGTGATGATATACACCTTGTTCTTCACGCCCTCATCTTTCGCCACGGTCTTGATCACCGTGTCTTGCGGACGCTCTATCTCGTTCTCTTCCACATACTTGGAGATGAACTCCACGAAAGGCTTGCCAAACTTGTGCGACTTGCCCTCGCCGACGCCCGGGATGTTTTTCAACTCCTCAAGCGTCATCGGGTAATAGGTCGCCATGCCTTCAAGCGCCGAGTCAGAGAATATGATGTAGGGCGCCAATTTGTCCTTTTGGGCAATCTTGCCCCTCAGGTCTTTCAGTGCGCCAAACAATATCTCGTCCAGTGCCGACGTGCCGCTCTGTGCCGTGGCCTCGTCGTCGCCAATGTCGCTAAAGTCCCTGTCCAGGCAATACATGATTGGTCCCTTGCTCTTCTCAAGGCTCTCGGCGTTCTTCCCTAAATGCAGAAGTCCGTAATTCTCAATGTCTTTGGCAATGTAGCCCGACACGATGGACTGTCGCAATACCGATGTCCAATACTTCCTGTCGAGATCCGACCCGTGACCGAAGAGCTCATGCGACGCGTGACCGAACGATTTTATCTGATCCGTCGCCACGCCCATGATGAAGTCTATTATATATTCTGCCTTGTAGGCGTTGTTAAACTCGCCGACCACGTCTACCAGCAGCTCCACGGCCTCCCTCGCGTCAAATCGCTCGCGGGGGTTCACGCAGTTGTCGCAGCAGCCGCAGTTCTTCTCGCCATAATCCTCGCCGAAGTAGTTCAGCAGCGTCTTGCGCCTGCACTCGCCACTCTCTGCGTAGGCCACGGTCTCCGCAATCAGCTGGCGACCAATCTCTTGCTCCGCAAGCGGCTTGCCCTGCATGAATTTCTCCAACTTCTGGACGTCCTTGCGGCTGTAGAACGTGATGCACCGACCCTCGCCGCCGTCACGTCCCGCGCGACCCGTCTCCTGATAGTAGCCCTCAAGGCTCTTCGGAATGTCGTAGTGGAAGACGTAACGAACGTCCGGCTTGTCGATGCCCATGCCGAAAGCTATCGTGGCGCATACCACGTCCACCTCCTGCATCAAGAACTTGTCCTGGTTCTCCGCACGCGTTGCCGCGTCCAGTCCCGCATGGTAGGGCACGACCTTTATGCCGTTGATCTTTAAGCTCTCCGTGAGCTCCTCCACCTTCTTCCTGCTCATGCAGTAGACAATGGCGCTCTTGCCTGGGTTGTTCTTCAAGATATGGATGATGTCGCGCGTGGCGTTCTGCTTCGGGCGAACTTCATAATACAAGTTTGGCCTGTTGAACGACGACTTGAAAATCTTAGCGTCGCCAATGCCGAGGCTCTTTATGATGTCGTGCTGCACCTTGGGGGGCGCCGTCGCCGTCAGGGCTATAATCGGCGCCATGCCGATCTCCTCGGCAATCGGGCGTATCCTGCGGTATTCCGGGCGGAAGTCATGACCCCACTCCGAGATGCAGTGCGCCTCGTCGACAGCGTAAAACGAGATCTTTATACCCTTTAGGAATTGTATGTTCTCCTCCTTCGTCAGCGACTCCGGTGCCACGTACAGCAGTTTCGTCACGCCAGCCATCACGTCGTTCTTCACCTCGTTGATGTTCGCGCGACTGAGCGACGAGTTCAGGAAATGGGCCACGCCCTCCTCCGTCGAATATCCGCGGATGGCGTCAACCTGATTCTTCATCAAGGCTATAAGCGGAGATATGACAATAGCTGTGCCCTCCATCAGCAAGGCCGGCAACTGGTAACATAGCGACTTGCCGCCGCCTGTGGGCATCAAGACGAACGTGTCATGCCCCGACAGCAGATTCTCAATAATATCCTTCTGGTTCCCCTTGAAAGTGTCGAAACCAAAAAACTTCTTCAATTGTTCTTTCAGGTCCATTTCCATATCTCAACTTACTCAACTAAAGTAATATAATTTTTCCAATCTATCAACCAAATCAACCATTACCTGTCTTCCCACGCCCCTCGCCACCGCCCGCCCCAAGCGTCACTCCCAATCCTCCCTCCCGCCCCCGCTGAAATTATTCTCCTACCTTTGTCTCGCTTTTTCGCCCCCTCCTTGCTATCTTTGCAGCAGATAAACAGACTGATAATCAATCGTCTAAATAACCATGGACAAGCTCAATATGCACACCCCCGACGGCGTGCAAGAAAAAGGGTAGCATTCTTATATTGTTCATCAAAATGAGTGGGAATTAAAGGACGACCGTCCAAACCCAATCCCCTTCAAACAACTACATTTTATATAAAGTATATCGAAGCCTAAGAATCTCCACTTGGGCTTCCTGTTTTTCATTACCCATCAATTAGAAATGTGCATTTACGGAAATGGAATATAAATATCGAGGGCAAAAGCATGCTTGTGCGCCACGTTCCATTTTTCTATCGCAAATGATGTCACCTATGAAGCTACTAAGTAGTTGCATGGTCTCAGAGGAAACAATCATACTAATCATTGTCTAATCTGTTGAAGATGACGCTTTTATAAAACACATGAGCCTGTCTAAGGTTCCATGCACTCCCTCCCCCCCAAAAAAAAATCATCAAACTCGCACCCTCTCCAACTCTCATACCATCATTTTTTATGGTTTTATGTTAAATCCCCCACAAACCTCTCACTCATAACAATTTACCCTCTCACCCTCAACAACTTATTCCCAAACACCCAGTTCCTTCCCTCCCAACGCCCCATTTCTTTCACACAAATTAACACCACCTCCAACAACCTAATCCACACCCCATTACACTGCCCGAGACAAAAAACTTCCCCCATCCCCCTTGCGAAATAAAAACTTCCCCCTACCTTTGCACCCGCTAACCGAAACGAC
>CAVDBL010000001.1:302353-505244 GCA_963607345.1 Bifidobacteriaceae bacterium | reverse complement strand
GGTTCTAAAATTTTGCGCACCTTGGAATAAAAACTCTCGCAGCCCGCATGGTTGCTGGTCCGGAGGCGATTCGCAGCCTCCATTTTGACCTATAAACCGTAATTAAATATGTTACCCTTGCCATCCTCGACACTTGTTTCTTGATTACCATAATAGCAGCCATCCAATTCTATTGTATCACCAATGTAAAGCGCACGTCCATTTACTTTGTATGGAGCCAAACCTCCTGATACTAAAGTAAGAACAACTTTCCCATCTTTTGCGGATAAGGTTGTGGGGTACTTAGTTACCTCTACATTGAATTTTATGTTCCTATACTTAAAGGAGTAATCAATTTCCTCTGAATAGCACCCATCAACTTCTTGAACTATTAGTTTGCCTCTGCAGGTTACAGAATCCCCATCTGTATTATCTTCAGTGTAATGCGACAGACCACAAACCTTATACGAAAGCCTTTCAGCTAAATATTGGGAATATTCTTTACGGCGCTTAACTTTAAATTCTTCCCAATCTGAATCGAATTTGGTCGAGGAAATTATAGCTTTACCATTAGTGAAGAACTTATAAAGTTCAGATTCTGATATTGCTTCATTATTTTGTTTATAGCACTGATTGCCAGACACGTAAGTTATATCACCGGCACCAATTTTTATTTTATCTATACTATCTGGTTTTTTGCACAGAACTACTTTTGTTGACGATCCTTTCTCATAATAGGTAAATGTACTTCCGTTACCATCAAAATAAATGAGACAGGGATTGTCTTTTTTTGTACTTGCAAGATATGATGTTGAAGCGTAAGCTGGACTTCCGGTAAAGGGATGTATAGACAAACTATCAAAAAACAATATGTGTACGGCAATTGTGCTACGGAACACTATAAAATCAGACGATTGGGTGACAAACGAATTAGTACACCCATTGTAAGTGTTCGCTTTTATACCGTCTATTTTATAAACTTTATTGTTTATGTTAGTTTGGGTTTTTGCCTCTTTTAATTGATATGGATTTTCGGCAGAAAAATCAATTCTATACCATTTATCTTCACTAAAGAAGTACAACGCTAACCCATCTTTGCACAAGACATTCACCGCATCAGTCGCATACCCCACCTCTGACGCATTTGGCGTAAAAGAATCTAACTTAATTGTCCTTATTTGCAAGCCATTCCCTCTACCATCCTCTTCATACCAATCATGGAACTTACCTTTTTTGAAACTCTCCTCTGTTATGTTCCAAGAATATGTTGGATACTGGCTGTTGAAAGCATTTGTTAGTTGCGCCTCATTGTACTCAGTTGGTATTCTATTATTGAATTCCGTGAGGTAGTGTTCCTTACCCTCCTTATCAACTTCATAAACCTTATATGGCACACGACCATTACCATAGAATGTGTCAAAATCTTCTATTTTTATTCTAACATACGGATTCAGCCCCGATTCTACATCTGTGCAAGTGTTTGGATATTGAGTTATTACTATTTGCGGCGCACGAGGGGCAATTTCAAATTCTTTTGTAGCAAAATAATGAATTGAACTATCATTTTTCAGTTCTTGATTATCCTGCAGCTGAAGGAACCAAGGTTTCAATTCATCAGGATGCTCAAGCACATACGTTGAAAAGAAATCATCATCATCGACAACCAGCTTGTACATGTTTGATTGTGATGTTGCCTCAAACCTATCTACAGCTCTAATACAATCCACTCCACCATCTGTAGAATTATGTATTACTGCCCATTTGAATTTCTCTTTGAGGTATTCACCTAATTTTTCTGATTTAACGATCAACTCCACCTTGTCAGAACAAGCTGTCCTGCGAACTGTTTGTATTTCAAAATCAGGCCCTTTGTGAATAAACGCACATAGAACAACGTTACTATCCGACCACGAACCGTCTATCAGCCTCTTTGTAACCTTGATAGAAATTCGCTTACCGCTCCAATCAAACTTACCAACTCCCGCAATTGAGCAAATTTCATCATAAGAAAGCTCTAACGTCTGCTTAGGCTTAAACGTCCTTACTTCTTGGTGCCAACTATTATTGCCCTCACTCGCCAATTTAACAGATAGATAAAATTCTGTTTGTTTAGCTACGTAGAAATCATTTAGGCGAAGCTCACATTTGTCGTTATTGTCTATGCATAGCGAACTATTATCTTTTGAGCTGATGATTTCTACAGGATTGTCAACTATGACATTGGTACATACTTCATAGCCTTCATTTTTCGTACCGATGCAATGGCTTTTTCTTTCGTATTGCTCAGAACGATTAAAACCTATTTTAATAGCATCTACATCGTAGTTACATTCATTGTTGTCTATATGGTTAGCGTCATGAGCGACATGCAAAACAAACTTTTGTGATTTCTCTTTATCTAAAAAGACCTCCCCGGCTTCCGAAACAAACATTTGAGCTATCGCGATGGTATCGCATGCTTTGTCTGAGGTTAAAACACAAGACAGCTTGGCCTTATCGTTCGTTATACTGCACTTGCCAAATGTGGGTTTCTTATCTAAATGGCAATGACTCCACCCATGGAAACGTTGCTCAACAACAATAACACCTCTATCCCGTGCTGCATTGTTTTGCGCGTTTAAGCACAATGCGCACAAGAATAACAGAAATACTGATGTGAATAACCTTCCCATGGATGGAACCATTACGCTTATAGACTTAATCTTTTACTAACCTCACTGATATGTATAACGGGCAATAAGAATATCCGCGACAAATGCCAGTAGAATAAGCCCATATTTCCCGAAAATAATAGGTATTTAAATCCATCCACCCCGCAAAATACAGAACCGATATCTCATTAGTGTCTTGATCCTCAAATTTCACCCCAAATGGCATTGCATTGAAAGCAGTTCGCTCGCCCGATTGGTTTGTCTCGTTTGTTTTCTTCCACACTCCACATCCACACTGCAAAAGCGTTCCAACATGTTGATCTTCACCAACAACAAGTCGTAATTTGTTAAAATAACTGCTTGAATAAGTAGTATCAAGCCGTAAATAATTAGGACTCCAAACTGGAAACTCCGAAACAGTATCTGTCGTCACGCCATAAAACGATTCTAATTTTAACCAATCCTCATGCGTAGATAAATGATAGCCCTCAGGAAGAACGCTTGATAATTTATCTATAGGCTGGTGTAATATGTATTCCTGTTGCTCCCGATTCTAAATTTGACGTTATATAATTTATTTGAGACCCGTCAAGGTAGGTCTTTACTCTAAAGTCATCAGCGAACCAAGTTTGAGACCCTATCTTCTGCACACGATAGACATTGAACTCATGGTCACGAACTTCATATTCATTGTCCAAAAGAATCTCATTGACAGAAGAGCTGAATGTGAATGTTTTATCTCCGACTTGGGCTTTTGCCTCAACATTGAAAGTATAGACAACCGGCTCGTAGTATATGCCTTTAGCATCGTCCCACCAGTGTGTATAAGCGTCATTCTCTGGCTTTGTGGTCACGAAGTAGCATGAATCTACGCCACCTTCGACAGTCTGACTTTCGAGACCATAACCTTCATGGTCGGGAGTAGCTGAAATGGTTACACTTTTGAATTTATCAGCATAATTCCAACGGATAACAGCCGCCCACTCTCCATTGCCATTACCAGAAGTGAGTTCTAACAAATCAGGGACACAATAGAATGTACGAAGTTCGGTCATCTCTCCTTCGCCTCCTTCTGTCTTGGCTTGCGCACACCAGAAGTACTGGGTGAATGGCTCAAGCGTAACTTCTGCAGAAGTCTCTTCAAGTTCATCTGCTGATTTGCCGATATAATAGACGTAAGAGATGTTGAGATTCTCGTCCTCAACCGTGCTGCCATCGGCACTTAGAGTAATGGAAAGGTCTTCAACCTCCGCGCCATCTTCAAGGCTGAATTTTGTTGGCACTGTCGGAATTTGGCTTGGCTCATCGTCTGTTTCGTTACAGCCTGAAACAGCGAGCATTACAGCTAACGCCAGATAGGAAATTAAACGTTTTTGCATGTCTTTTTTTTGACTTAAAGGTTAGTATTCATAAATCATATCAACAGTATATTCGCTTGTAACAATGCCTTTGCCTGGCAGTGTGTAGCGCATAGTTACTGGGTACGTGCCTTTTATAAACCTTGGCAAGTGGTCGGTTTTCAAAAGTGTTTCTACTCCGGGTTTTGTTTTTGTGATGTTGTGTGTGTAAATATTAGCTATGCGAGTAAGTATTTCGTCATAATCTGCATTCATGTATTTCTGCATTATGTTGTTCAAGGTACCTGTTGAATGGATGAAATCAGAATGACTCCCCACCTCAATATCACGAGGCAAAAGAGCTAACCCCTGTTCACTCATATTCAGTGTCACAACATTCGATCCTTGAGGTGCGTCATATTTGCCCACAAGAGCTTCTACATCATTATTTTCATAAAGTAGTGGAGCAATCTTCTCGGTATAGTACTGCATGTGTGCATAGTCTGGAACAATCTTTATCAGATTGGCGTCAAGGTTATATTTATCATACTCCACTTTATCGAACACCTCGACTTTAGCAGATTTATCAAGTACATTTGAGTGCATGGAATACTCTTTTGCAGAATTGTATGATTGCCACTCAATAGCTTCAGAAACCTTCATCGCCTTCATCTTCTCCACAAACGTCCTGTACGAACTCGTTCTGAAGTCAACAGAGTAAATCTCTGTCTGTTCAAGCATCACGAGGTCATCCTCTGCCTCATGTTTCGTTTCCGTAATGTCGCTATTGGCAGCACTTTCTATTTTGGTCTCCTTGTCGGTAATATTCTCATTGGCAATGGTCATGCGTTGTGGGACGTTGACAATCACCATGTTGTAAATTTGGTCGGTGGAAAGGTTTAAGTTGGCAGTCGGAATGTCAATCTCAAACTTTGCTCCATCAACGCCTGAAATGGTTTTGTGGGTAAAAGGAGCTTCAATAGTCTTACCCTCAAACGTGGTGAATCGCACTTTCTGTTCAAAGCCCACAGGCTTCTCCGTCGTGAAGAGGTATGAGTAGTCTTTGCTCGTCATGACGTACGCCTCGCCATGCTCCTTTGTGAGGAAATTGAATTGCCTGTCGGCAGGATATGCGTACTTCACATGCTCAGGCAATATGTACTTTGGACGCTCTCCCGATGTGAACTCGATGGTTTTCTCCTCATAGTATGAAGTTCCGTCATCGCCGGGCACAGCGACCCACCCGTCACGCTCCTGTCGCTCAAACGCCACCTTGGCGTACGCCTTGTAATGCTTGTTGCTCTCGAGAGGTTCATCGAGGTCGTAAGTAATTACTCGTCCGTCATCGCTTAGTGCAGTCGTGTACCTTGCTTTTACGCCTGACTCAATGTTCGTTATGCTAAACTCCTCAATTCCAATCCTATAAGTCTCTCTCTTGCCATTCTCGTCTTCAATTTCCATGCATTCGTATGCAGGAATGTTCAGTATCAACTGCGGAGCCACAAACACGTTCACGTCATCTGATTTGTTCTCGGGTGTAAGTTGTGCGATAACATCTTCGCCAAATGGCGAACCGCCAACGATCTCGCACTTTTCACCAATAGAAAAATCGAAATTGCAGTGTCCTTTCACGAGACCACCGAGTATGTTAAATCGCCCACCGACAGCACCTGTGAAGTAGATTGGATTGGGACCTGCGCCACGCAGATATGCCGCCATCTCACCACTCAATATGTCGAATTTGCGCACCTTACGGAACAGCTTCACTTTCATACCGATAGCCGCACTGACCCACGCCCACGCTTGGGCTTGCGCATACCATCCGTCGACACCCAAGCAACCGCTCATTCCCTTGCAGTGTACAGCCTCTCCGTACTGTTTCAGCAGCATCTCGGTTCCCATGCCTACACCCAATTTTGCATAGAATGGTAAGAGTTCTGCATTGAGATTGACCGACAAGTCGGAACCGAAAGCAAGCCCTTTACCTTCCACCAGTTTGCTGTCATCCGAACGTGTAGAGAGTTTGTTCAAATAGTCTTGTGAGAGATTGCGCTTCACTTCATCTGGCACGCTGGGGAGCTCCGGCACGTCATTGCTTAAGATACCCTCCTGCATCGGCTATCTTAAGCAATGACACACCGAGTCGGTTGTCGGGCGTGCCGATATACGTGTACCACTTGTCATCCGCAAAATAGGCGTTTGCCCAACCCATGCAGTTATTGTCGCCTCTTCCGCTAAGAACTCCCGCCACATCGAGGTATGCCTTCATGTCGGCAGTGAACACATCGTTCTCCATGTCGAACTTCATCCCGACGGTTGCAGTGAGAGCACCATTCTTTGTAGGCTTCGTATCGAGCGACGTTTTGTCGAACTGCATTATGTCGCCATGCTTGCTTTCGACCTTTGCAAGGCTCTCCTTCAAGCCATCAATAATAGACGTTTGCTGCGGTGTGCTGAGCATTGTTGCTTCGCCGCACAACTGGACGAAGTTCACACCCCAATTACGATTGAACTGCATCTCAAAATTCACGTCGGCATCGAAAAGAGCCGATGAGCCTATCAGTCCGAATTTGGTTCGAGCCATGAAGCCCATGCCGACACTTTTGTTTGGCGTGTAGCATATTCCCGAGAGCGACCTGCCGAACTCGCTACTGCTTGCGGAGATGCCTTGTTGCATGCGGTGATATAATCCACCACCAAAACCATAGAAACTCAACGCTGGCGGGACTTGAATGCCCGAGACAGGTTGCGTCTCGTAGAGCACATCGGTCAGAAAATATTTGTAACCCTCTTCTTTTTGCCCAAAGACTCCTACAGCTTTAAACTTGAATTTCTTTATCAGTTCAAAATCAATGTCGCCACGGAACCCTTTGCCATACGCCTCGTCGCCATCGCAAAACTCAACACCTCCATCGACGGAGAAAGCATTGGAGCCGTACCGCACATGGATTTTGTCCACTTTAGTCTTGTTGAATTTCCATTTCTTCGGGTCGCCATATATTGATATTCCCGCGTCGCCCTTGAATATATCGTTGATAGATACGTTGGCATCTATGTTTAGTCCCTGACCATCGCCATTGCTGATTGTCTTAATGTCATTGAGCGTAAGCTTGAAACCTGCCATGCTCGGAGCCTCAAGTGTCCCCGTCAGTGATGCCGTACCGAGATTAAATTGTCCACGTCCAATCACCATGCCCTCAAAACGCAAATCGGGCAACACCAATTTGCT
The DNA here is from genome assembly GCA_963607345.1 of Bifidobacteriaceae bacterium. GTDB lineage: Bacteria > Bacteroidota > Bacteroidia > Bacteroidales > Marinilabiliaceae > W3P20-009. The sequence goes on along the minus strand of CAVDBL010000001.1, from coordinate 498,048 downwards.
GTCGGCAGTATCTTTGCCAATTGGGACGTTCACGCTCAACAGTCCGCTTGCGTTTATTGTCGGACAGATTCCGTCATCTCCTAATTTCAAGGAAATTGTCGAACATTCGTCCATAGAGAGTTTGGCGCAAAGCATTGGAAAGTCGAACGATTTGCCAAGCGATGACTGCAAGACAAGTTCTTGTCTCTCAACGTCGTAGTCTGCCACGTAGTCGAGCAATGAGTTCTTGCCAAATGGCGGAATATTGACTTTACCTCCAAAGCCGACATCGTAAATAGCATTTCGGTCAATAGCCAATCGAAAGTCATTGACACTAATTGCCCACGACTGCGGATCGATACTACTATCGCTGATGATATCCTTAGCCTCCGTCGTCCCCGAGAAACCACAACCATCCATCAGCACATTTCTGAGGTTCAAAACAGGTCTGATTTTCTGACCATTAGTCGAGTCCTGTGCCATGTAGGTTGGCAACGTGACAGTCGCATTGGCGATAGCCAGACCTTGCCAATTCTTACGGCTCTCGTCTGCATCCGCTCCGCCAAAATATCCGTCTGGGAAGTCAACCATCACTGGCGTGCTGTATGCACTATGGTCGAGAACTACGTTTTTGAGCGAAAAGACAAATCCGTCAAGCCCTCTGATGCCAAACTGACGCTCGGTATTTATGGCTATTGCAAAATCGTTTATGTCAGAAAAACTTGTTTGCGCCTCAACAACTAATTTCCCTATGTCTCTCCCTGCTTTGTCTATACAGTATACATTGTCGCTTTTCAGGATGAATGCGACTTTAGCATCTACCTCCCTGAAACCATCACAATCGAAAGAGAGAGACGTACCCTCGCAAAACACAACAGACCCCTCATTCCCAAGTTTTTCCTCTGTTGGAGCAATGAGCTCAAGCTTTCCTTCCGTTCCTACTCCATTTTCTCCGTCAATTCTTGCCGTTCCCTCGAAAGCAAGACATTTGCCTCTGTACGTAGGGATGACGCAAACGGCTTTGACATACATTTTCTGTTCTCCAGGCGTGCAGTCAGAATACAACTCCTCTATACAAAGCGTGTAGCTTGAGGATTTAAGACCAATGGGCAATTGGATATTCTTGTCGCTTACGATTTCCGATATTGAGTTGACATGCCTCCCCGCCTGCTTCATCTTTTCGTATGCAGCCAGCGCATTCTCTACACGTCTCTCCGTTTCATGCGACAGCTTGAGTGACTCTATCACTCTTTGCGCATTATCAGTTGGCGCAATACTTTCATCAAACGGTCGTGCGCAGACAACACTCGCACAGAGTATTGCCGACAATAACGCACACCATCTCTTCCTTACATATTTGCACTGAGGCTCTCGCACCTGAGGCTAAAGTTGCTTTTCGTAGACGAAATTAACCCTTTTGTGGGGAGTAATGGTGCCTTTGTGTAAAAAAGTTTAAAATGAAAAATATTTTTAATAGTCCCACATAACTTCCTCCCCACCATAGCCGTCAATTCAGTTTCGCATAACAGCCCCACAACCATCTTGTCAATATTGCAAGCGGCATAGCCTTACAACCCAATAGCCCCGGCAGCACGATGCTGTCGGGGCTATTGATGGTATTTACCAATCAGATCTTTCTATATCTTTTCTACGGAAGAGAGGAGAAGCCACCCCACGTTGCCGTCTTTGAGTCGCACCTCTACCCAATCGCCAAGGGTGTCGATGATGTGGACGAAAGTGCCTTCGTGGAGGACGGCCATCTCAGTGGCGTTCTTATCTGGCGACGTGGCGAGCGTGACTGAAGAGACCATGATTATGGCATCGTCACTGTCGAGGATCTCAGCTCGCTTGTTGAGAGATATGCTTATTGAGACGACAGCAAGAATGGCGAAAAGGGCTGCCGCAAAGAAACCAATCTTGCGCAATCTGACAGAGTCCATGAAGAGGAAGAAGCCTACGCCAGTGAGCGTAAGGATGAACAAGATGACGAACACGACGGCCCAGCCATTTGAATTAAGTGAGTCGCGGAAGCCGCTCCACATCTTTGAAAGGAACATAGGCTCGACCTCCTGGAGCTTGTCAGTCAAGGCGTAGGCTTGCGAGAGATTCTCGATGACATCGGGGTCGGAGGGGTTGAGTCGTTTGGAACGCTCGAAATTGATGATGGCCTTGCCAAGCATGCCTTGCTTGAAGTAAGAGTAGCCGAGATTGTAGTAGAGGTCGGCACTCTCGTTGCCGTCGGCGAGGATTGCCTCATAGGCATCGGCAGCCTCGGCGAACTTGCCGTCTCGCGCAAGGGCGTCGGCCTCGTCGGCTGTCGGCGCAGCAAGAGTCGTGGCGACGGCCATCAGAGCCATGAGAGCAGATATGATAAATCTTTTCATCTTCAGGATTACTTTTTAGCTTCGATCTTCTCGATAACCTCGGCAGCTCGACGATAGACATCGTCCATTGTCGCTGCTACGTTTGCCGGAGCGTAGCGGGCGAACTCGCACTCGTCAAGGAGCGCCATGAAACTGTCGGCTGCCTCTTTGGAGACGCCATGCTCCTGCATCTTGTCTCGCGCATTGTCCTTGGTCAACTCGCTGAGGGAGAGGGTCAGCTTGTCGCTCAGGTAGCCCCAAAGTGCGCGCATGACTTCGTCGAAGAAAGCTTCGCGCTTATTCTCCTTGATAAACTTGGCAGCCTGCTTGAGACGGCGGCGCGCCTGCTTATTGGCTTTGCGGCTCTTGACGAGGCTGACGTTGGCGTTATCGTAGGCCTTCTGACGGAAGACGAAGAAGAGGACGACGAGAGCCGCGACGGGCAGAACCACAAGCACCCAGAAGAGGAGCGAGAGGACGAAGAAATCGTTGCGAGCGGAGAGCGAACCGGAACGATGGAGGTAGCGGAGATCGGAGCCTGTGTAGGTGACCTTCTCGGGACCAGAACCATTAAAGGAGATGGCGCCACTTTGTGAAGACTGGCTGCCGTCGGACTTCTCGACATCGATGGTGAAGGGACCCTGCGTCAGCTTGACATACTTGCCTTGCTGCGGATCGAAATATGAGAATTGGAGTTGCGGGATCTCGAACTTGCCATCGCGACGCGGGATGATGAGGTATTCATCAGTTCGTTTGCCGCTGAAGCCATTGGCATTTTCGGAGATATTGTTCTTCGATGTAGGGTCGAACGTGTCGAAATCTTGATGGAACTGTGGCTTGGGGAGGCTGAGCAGTTTGAGATTGCCAGTGCCCTCGACGGAGACTCGCACCTGCACGCTGTTGTCGACCTTGGTCTGAAGAGGAGTAACATCGACAGAGAACTTGAATTGACCAACGCCTCCGCTGAAGCCAGCTGGCTTGCCGTCGGGAAGCGGTTTAACATTGACAGTCACCTGCGGAGCACGTACAGTCTGGCGAGATACTTGGACGTCGCCAAAGATGTCGTCGAAGAAACCACCGGAGCTACGGACACGACGCTTTACAACGAACTCAACTGTGCATGGGTCGATGACAATCTTACCAGACTTCTGAGGAATAAGCACCTTACGGGAAATCTCGCCTACCTGGTACTCACGACCATTGATATACTCAGTGGAGAAAGTGACATTGCCGTCGGAGAGGTCAGTAACGATAAACTCGGAGAGCTTTGGTGGGTTGATGTCGGAGAGGCTGCTGAGATTGAGGCGGGTATAGACCTTCGTTACGAGTTGTGTAGCCTCGCCCTCGTAGAGCGATGAGCGTGTGAGAGTCTGACGGAGGAAGAGATCCTCGCCATTGGCCTGTACGGAAGATTGGGAACCCGACTGGCTGGAGCCGCCTTGTGCAGATTGGCTGGAAGTTGTCTCGACAGCCGTTATGGAGAAGCCGCGAGCCTCGATGCTCTTGCCACCAGACGTGACCTTGGCGGCAGGGACGGAAATTGTACCAGCCTTTGTGATCTTCACGACATAGGTGAAAGTCGTCTGTTTTGACGACTCCATCTTGCCGTTTATGAGAGAATAGCTTGATGAGCGAGAAACGGAAGGTCCCATAAGGACGTTGAGACCGTCGACTTCGGGCATGGCGACGCCGTCGGCATCACCATTAACGACATACGCCACTTGGAAATTGCTGCCAACGGCAACTTGGGAAGGGGCGCTGACATTGACCTTAAGATCGTCGGCCAAGGCGGCTATTGAGACCGCAATGAGGGCGACGAACGTCAGGAACCTCCTCATAGTTATAGAAAAAATACAACGTTCCATTTTGCAAATGTAATACTTTCAGACCAAAGTGGGCAAGGTGTCGTGGAGCGAAGGGCCTACCAGTTTTTCTCTATTCGACGGGGCTGTGCCTCCTTCATCTGCTTACGCTTTTCTTGGAGCTCATTCTCGTCTTGCTGGACGGCATCGAGCAGCCTCTGTGCCTCTTCACGGTCCATCTGCTGCTGTTGTTGCTGCTGCTGCTGTTGCTGCTGTTGTTGTTGTTGCTGCTGCTGTTGCTGTTGCTGGTCTTGCTGTTGCTGCTGTTGTTGTTGCTGCTGTTGCTGATTCTTCTTATCCTGATTGTCGTCCTTCTTGTCTTTCATCTTCTGCGCAGCCACGAGATTATAGCGCGTGGCATTGTTGGCAGGATCGGCGCGGAGGGACTTCTTGTAGGCGTCGATGCTCTTATCGTACTCGTTTTTGACGTAATGGCAGTTGCCGATGTTATGATAAAGCTCGCTAAGGCGCGCCTTGTCAGACTCGTTGGCGGCGAGTTTCTCGAATTGCTCGAGTGCCTCGTCGACCTTTTGCTGCTTGAAGAGAGCGTCGGCATAGTTGAAATTGGCTTCGTAGGAGTTAGGAGCCTCTACCATGGCCTTTACGCTGGCCTCTTGCGCGCCGGCGTAGTTGGAGTCGTTGTACATCTTGTAGCTGTCGCGTATCAACTTCCTCTCTTTCTGCGCATTGGAGGCTTGCGGGATGAGGAAGAGAGATATGGCGACAAGGAGTAAAAACTTTTTCATCGTTGGTCAGAATTTTGGTTTGACCTCGTTGATGGGGAGGAACAGGTCTTTTGCCGTCTTCTTTCTTGTGAAGATGTCGAAAGCGGCAAGGCGCGGGTTCTTGCGAGAGAGGATTAGGATGTCGATGATGAGGAGGATGAAGACGACGAACTGTACGTAGATGGCCCTATCTTCATACTCGGAGTAGACACGCGACTCCATTTCTGCTTTGTCGAGACCGCTGAGCTCGTCGACGAGAGCGTTGATGCCGTTGCGGATGTTGTTTGCAGGGATGTAAGCTCCAGTGCCTGCTTGGGCCACTTGGGCGAGGGAGGCTTCATCGATCTTGGATATTACGACATTGCCGTCTTTATCCTTGATAAAGTTGTTGTTCGCACCTGCGACAGTGGGGATTGGGGCACCCTTGGAAGTACCCATTCCGACGGTGTATACCTTGATGCCTTGGGAAGCGGCGTCGCGAGCAGCGGCCACTGCGTCATCCTCATGGTTTTCGCCATCGGTTATGACAATCACGGCACGGCTCACTCCCTCATTTTGGGAGAAAGAGTTGACGCTCAAGTTGATGGCCTGTCCTATTGCCGTTCCTTGCGTCTGCACCATGCCTGTCGAAACGGACTGCATGAACATCTTGACGGAGGAGAAGTCGGACGTTATAGGCATCTGGACGTAGGCGTTGCCAGCGAAGACCACAAGACCTACGCGGTCATCGGAGAGCTTGTCAACGAGACGCGCGACAGCCATCTTGGCGACCTCGAGTCGGGAGGGAGAGACATCTTGCGCATTCATGGAGTTGGAGACGTCGAGCGCGACCATGACTTCGATGCCGTGGCGTTTGACTGTCTGGAGCTTAGAGCCGAATTGCGGACCTGCCACGACAACAATCTGGAGTGCAAGCGCAATGACGAAAATCCAAGCCTTGAGACGGACGCGTCTGCGCGAGAAATCTGGCATGAGGTGGCAGACGAGCCTACGCTCGCCGAAAGCGTCGAGAGCCTTGGACCTGCTGCGACCAAATATATACATGAGGAGCACGACGAGCGGCACCAAGATGAGGAGATAGAGTGCCTCGGGATGTGCGAACCTAAAAGAATCCATTGTCTTTCAAAGAATTAAGGAGTTCAGAAGGGCTATGTCCTATGGTATTGTACGCAAGAGCGTATTTCGCAGGACGACCTCGAGAAGCAAGAGAATGAGAGCGGCGAGGGCGAAGGGGAAGTACTCGTCGGTATGCTGAGTGTAGTGCCTAACCTCAAGGATTGTCTTTTCGAGTTTGTCAATCTCGGAATAGATGGACTCGAGACTCTTGTTGTCTGTGGCTCGGAAATACTGCCCACCTGTCATCTCGGCGATGTTGCGCAAGAGAGGCTCGTCGATCTTGACCTCCATATCTTGCATCTGCATGCCGAATGGCGTCTGTACGGGGACTTGGGCAGTGCCGATGGTGCCGACGCCGATGGTGTAGACACGGATGCCGAAAGTTTGCGCGAGCTCGGCAGCCTTTTCTGGCGATATGGCTCCGCAATTGTTCATGCCGTCGGTGAGCAGGATTATGACCTTGCTCTTGGCCTTGCTCTCCTTGATTCGGCTGACCGCAGTGGCGAGACCCATGCCGATTGCCGTGCCATCTTCAAGCATGCCTGTGCGCACATCTTGGAAGAGATTTACGAGAACGGCGTGGTCGGTTGTGAGGGGGCATTGCGTGAAGCTCTCGCCAGCGAAGACCACGAGGCCGATGTTGTCATCGGGGCGACCCGTGACGAACTTGGTGGCGACATTCTTGGCGGCTTCGAGACGGTTTGGCTTGAAATCGACGGCTCGCATGGAGCCAGAGATGTCGAGCGAGAGGACTATGTCGATACCCTCGGTATTGCTGTCGCTGTAGTTGGAAGAGGACTGCGGGCGTGCGAGGACTACGACAGCTAAGGCTATTGCCAAGAGGCGGAGAGCCAATGGAAGATGACGCAGCCACACGCGGAGCGTCGTGTGTGTGCCGTTGAAGGTGTCGAGAGTAGATATTTGCACTGTAGCATGACTCGTCTTGCGTCGCCAAAAGTACCACGCCAAATAGAGCGGGATGACGAGCAGGAGGAGGAACAGCCAGGGGTGCTGAAACGTTATATCGTTGAACATGATGTGATTACGCTTCTTTGGTTGTCGTTAGTTCACCATTTGCGGACGATGGGTCACCATTTACGACGTCGGGTTTAAGGGAGACTGGTGACGCTGAGCCATCGGCTTGTCGGGCGGCGAGGGTCGTGGCATTGACGAACTCCATGGCGTCGGAGACGGCACGGGCGTTGTCGTCGGGGTTAGGCTCCATCTTGGCGAATTTGGCGAAATCTGCTTGCTCAAGAATCTGTGTGAGACGGGCTTGCTCCTTTGGAGCATCCTTGAGGTGGGGTTCGAGAGCCTCGACAAGCTGCGCAGAGGTGCTCTCAAGAGCTTGAACGCCAAAGCGGGACGCGACGTAACGGCGGAGCGTGTCGGTCAGGTCGGAATAGAACTCCTTGACTTGATTGTGCAGCCAAAGTTTCTCGTCGCGAATCCTCTCAAGGTCGCGGAGCGCAGTCACTTCGCAAGGCTCGGCAGGGACGTTATTTATCATGCCGTCTTTGTCTCGCGGATGGCAATATTTGCGTCGGAGCCACCTGATGAGGAAAAACAGCCCCACGATGGCGGCAGCGATGACGACCCAAGGCCAGTAATAGAGCAGCTCGCGCCATTGGAAGGGAGCATTGATGGCGGAATTGATGTCGAAGATCTTAGCCACGCCACTTTGCTCATCGACCTCGATTTTTTGGAACGGGTTGACGACGGAGAGCGCAAACTCGGGAGTTGAAGCCGTCGTGCTGTCGGGCATTACGACCACGGGGATTGGCGGCACGTATTGGAGACCCGTATCGAAAGAGGTGACGAGATAACGCGTGGTGTACTCGACAAGGTCGCCCTGCGAGAGGGTGTCGGAGCTGACGACGCTCACGACCTCGACGGAGCTGGTGAGCGTGTCGGGGAGAGCCAAGACGTGGCAGTCGAGAGAGCGCGGGACTTGAACCGAGACATTGAGACCGACTTGTCCGCCGACGAGAATGGTGACAGAATCAAGCTCAGCGCGCACGACTGGCTGTTGCGCCAAAGAGGCGGCAGAGAGAGCCGCGGCGGCTGTCGTCAGAAGGATATGCTTAAAGAAGCTCATTGCTTTACGTTAGTGAGTGACGGGGAGGTTGTGGGGAGATGGGGGATGCAAGCGGGGCTAACCGCGCTTGCGGAAGAGCCCCATGAGGCTCTTGACGTAGTCGTCGTCAGTGAAGACGCTTACGTTGTCGATGGCGCAACGTTTGAAGATGGCCTCGGTATCTTTCTCGCGCTTGAGGGCGTTGAGAGCGTAGGCTTTGCGAGTGGCATCGTCGGATGTGTCGACCCACATTTGCTTGCCGGTCTCGGCATCGGCGAGGAGCATGAGACCCACGTCGGGGAGCTCGGTCTCTCGGCGGTCGGCTACACGGAGCGCGATGAGATCGTGCTTGTGCCCTGCGATGCGCAGCGGCATCTCGAAATCTGTGTCGGCGAGGAAGTCGGAGATGAGGAATGCCGTGCAGCGTTTGCGGATGGCTCCAGTCATGTATCGGAGAGCCTCACCGATATTGGTGCCGCGGTTTTGCGGTTGGAAGGCGAGGAGCTCTCGGATGATGTGGAGAACATGCTTCTTGCCCTTCTTTGGCGGGATGAAGTGCTCTACGCGGTCGCTGAAAAAGATGACGCCAATCTTGTCGTTATTCTGGATTGTCGAGAACGCCAAGGTGGCCGCCATCTCGGTTATGAGATTCTTCTTGAAGCGAGTCCTCGTGCCGAACTCGCGCGACCCTGAGACGTCGACGAGCAGGACGACGGTGTTCTCGCGCTCCTCCTCAAAGACCTTGATGTATGGCTTGTTCATGCGCGCCGTGACATTCCAGTCGATATTGCGGACATCGTCGCCATACTGGTATTCACGGACTTCGCTAAATGCCATGCCTCGGCCCTTGAAGGCAGAGTGGTATTCGCCGGCGAAGATGTGATTCGAGAGGCCTCGGGTCTTAATCTCAATCTGGCGCACCCGCTTGAGAAGCTCGGTGCTGTCCATATTGTTCTGGTCCATAAGCCAAAAGGATTAGGGAGACTAAGGCACCTCGACTTTGTTGAGGATCTCGGAGATAATCTCCTCGCTTGTGACGTTGTTGGCCTCGGCCTCGTAGCTGAGCCCGATACGGTGGCGGAGCACGTCGTGGCAGACGGCGCGGACATCTTCAGGAATGACGTAGCCTCGGCGTTTGATGAAGGCGTAGGCCTTGCTGGCCTTGGAGAGGCTGATGGATGCACGAGGTGACGCGCCGAAAGAGATCATGTCCTTGAACTGCTCGAGGCCGTACTGGTCTGGGTAGCGCGTGGCGAAGACGATGTCGACGATGTACTTCTCGATTTTCTCATCCATGTAGACATCCTTGACGACGTCGCGGGCGCGGAGGATGTCTTCGGGCTTGAGGATGGTGTTTGGCTGTGGGAAATTCTTGGCGAGGTTGCTGCGGATGATGAGCTGCTCCTCCTCCTTTTTGGGGTAGTCGATGATGACCTTCAGCATGAAGCGGTCGACCTGAGCCTCGGGGAGGGGGTATGTACCTTCCTGCTCGACAGGGTTTTGTGTAGCCATGACGAGGAAGGGCTTAGCCATCGGGTAGGTCTGGTCGCCGATGGTGACCTGGCGCTCCTGCATGGCCTCAAGTAGCGCGGACTGAACCTTTGCCGGGGCGCGGTTAATCTCGTCGGCGAGGATGAAGTTGGAGAAGATGGGGCCTTTCTTGACCTGGAACTCTTCGGACTTCTGGCTGTAGATGAGGGTGCCGAGGATGTCGGCAGGGAGGAGATCTGGGGTGAACTGGATGCGGGCGAAACCGGCATCGACTATTTTGGCCAAAGTGTTGATGGCGAGGGTTTTGGCGAGACCTGGGACACCCTCGAGGAGGATGTGCCCGTCGGAGAGAAGACCGATCATGAGGCTCTCTACGAGGTGCTTTTGACCGACGATGACCTTGTTCATCTCCATGGAGATGAGGTCTACGAACGAGCTCTCGTTTTTAATTCGCTCGTTAAGCTCCTTGATGTCAATTGCTTCCATTGTAGTTTTAGAGTATATCTTAATACTGTATTTGTCGTTGAAGTCATGCCGCCCGCGGTATCTTGTCCTCTTGACGGCAATGTAAAATTAACTATGAAAAGCGAAGAATGGAAACTGTAAGGATACAAAATCAATGTAAGTGGGCGCATGGGGCGTGAAGTGCGAGATAAATTCAATGAAAGAAAAGGGGTCGGAGTGGTAAAGAGAGTGCAAGATGGCGTGTTTTAGGTGGTTATGGGAGTGTTGAATACATAATAATGAATAATTTCGCGAGTGGACTGCTTGCGGACGAACAGCAGGCGGTTTAAGAAAAGCGATGATAAAGAGCAAAATTGGTCTATGGCTGTACCAGCCGTACAAGTATCTGATCCTGCTGCCACTCTTTGCGGTGGACACCGTATTTTTTACTGTTTGGACATGGGTGGCGAGCAACATCTCAGGTCGATTGGCCGGGAAATGCGCCAAGTCGTGGGCTAAGGTGATGCAGTGGCTTACGCCGATGCCGGTGAAAGTGGTAGGTCGCGAGAACATTGCCGACGGGCAGTCGTATGTGGTCGTGGCGAACCACCAGAGCGCGTATGACATCATCATGGTGTACGGCAGTTTGCCAATCGACTTCAGGTGGGTCATGAAGAAAGAGCTGCGCAACGTGCCCGTCATGGGCTTCGCCTGCGAGAAGTGCGGTCACATATTCTTGGACCGCACGTCGGCGCGTGGGGCGTGGCGCAGCATTGAGAAAGCCAAACAGATATTGCAAGGCGGCACGTCGGTCGTCATATTTCCCGAGGGGCACAGGAGCGGATGCCGCGAGATGAACGTCTTCAAGCATGGGGCGTTCAAGATGGCTTTCGAATTGGAGCTGCCGATATTGCCTGTCTCGATTAAGGACACGTATAAAGTCATGAGCAGCGGATTGACATCCTTGCAGCCCGGAAGAGCAACACTCACCATCCATAAGCCCGTCGACGTCAGCGAATATGAGGGACGCCGAGACGAGCTGATTGACGTACTCCGCCAGACGATTGACTCCGCCCTTTAGGCGACGGAGCGTCATTTTCGCCCTCTCCCCCACCCTATCTTCTCCCCACACTCACTACGAAAAGACAGAAAAACAACATAATAAGAGCGATTCCCCCTAATGGAATTTGAACAAGAGATAGCGCGTCGAAGGACGTTCGCAATTATAAGCCACCCTGACGCAGGTAAGACGACATTGACAGAGAAATTGCTGCTGTTTGGTGGCGCGATCCACGTGGCCGGAGCTGTCAAGAGCAACAAGATCAAGAAGACAGCCACGTCGGACTTCATGGAGATTGAGAAGCAGAGGGGCATCTCGGTTGCCACCTCTGTCATGGGTTTTGAATATAACGGCTATAAAGTCAACATCTTGGACACGCCGGGTCACCAGGACTTTGCGGAGGACACGTTCCGCACGCTGACGGCCGTGGACTCGGTCATCATAGTCATTGACGCGGCAAAGGGTGTGGAGACGCAGACGAGGAAACTGATGCAGGTTTGCCGCATGCGCAAGACGCCTGTCATCGTCTTCATAAACAAGATGGACCGTCCCGCCAACGACCCATTCGACCTTCTCGACGAGATTGAGAGCGAGTTGAAAATCGGCGTGCGCCCACTGAGCTGGCCAATAGGCTCGGGCGAGATATTCCGCGGCGTATACAACATTTTCGAGAAGAACCTTTACCTCTACGAACCGAGCAAGCAGACCGTCCAAGAGGGCGTCGGCGTAGCTTTGGAGAGCGAGGAGCTCGACAAGCACATCGGCGAGCGCGCGGCAGCCACGTTGCGCGAGGAGCTGGAGACCGTCGAGGGCGTATACCCGGAGTTTGACGTCGACACATACAGGGCAGGCGACGTGGCACCCGTATTCTTCGGATCGGCATTGAACAACTTCGGCGTCCGCGAGCTTCTGCACTGCTTCTTGCAGATTGCCCCACAGCCGCAGCCGAGCCATGCAGAGGAGCGCGACGTTGAGCCCCAAGAGAAGAAATTCTCGGGCTTCATCTTCAAGATACACGCCAACATGGACCCCAACCACCGCAACAGAATCGCATTCTGCAAAGTGTGCAGTGGAAAATTCGAGAGGAACAAGGCGTATAAGCATGTCCGTCTGGGCAAAGAGTTGAAATTTTCGAGCCCGACGGCCTTCATGGCAGACAAGAAAAGCATCATCGACGAGGCGTATCCCGGCGACATCGTGGGTTTGCCAGACACAGGCAACTTCAAGATCGGCGACTCGATATGCGAGGGAGAGACAATCCATTTCCGCGGACTGCCGAGCTTCTCGCCAGAGTTGTTCCGATACATTGACAACGCCGACCCGATGAAAGCCAAACAATTGGCGAAGGGAATCGACCAGCTGATGGACGAGGGCGTGGCGCAGCTGTTCACGCACCAGTTTAACGGCAGGAAGATTATCGGCACCGTCGGCGCGTTGCAGTTTGAGGTCATCGAGTACCGACTGCTGCATGAATATGGCGCCAAATGTCGTTACGAGGGATTGTCGCTCTACAAGGCCTGCTGGATTGAGAGCGACGACGACGCGGAACTTGAGGAATTCAAGAAACGTAAAGTGCAATATCTGGCGAAGGATAAAGATGGTCGCGACGTCTTCTTGGCAGAGAGCAACTTCATGCTCCAGATGGCGCAACAAGACTTCAAGAACATCCGCTTCCACTTCTCAAGCGAGTTTTAAGTAAAAAACTGAATATCATGAAGGTACGCGCGATAGCGAGAGCAATAATGGCAGCCACGATGGCAGCGGTAGGACTCTTGCCGTCGCGCGGCGCCGTATGTGAAGACAGCCTAAAGTGCCGTATCGACTCCATCTTGGCAATCGAGGAAAACTCACCAAAAGTGAGGAGCAGCCAGATGATATTCGCCATCGGCGAGGAGGGTGAGGAACTTCGCAGCCGCCTATGGTTCTGGCCAACGGAATATCACATGACGTTGACGGAGGCGCAAGAGGCCATTGAATATTGCGAGAGGGCGTTGCCGATATTGCAAGAGAGCGATGACCGATACATGGAAGGTTCATGCCTCGCATTGGAGACCATGGCACGCAGCATCAGGCGTGAGTGGAACGACGCCCGAAATGTCGCGTTGAGGGGCGTAGCGTTGGCAGAGGTCGTCGGCGACAGCAGCATGATGTGCGCAGCACTCAGCTCGTTGGCTTATATCTCTACAAAGATGGGCGACCCTCATGGCGCGGAGACTTACATGGAGAGGGCGTTGGAGTGTGACCCAGCGACGATGAACTCGATGTTCAGGTGCAGGCTATGGGGCATTGCGAGCATCGTATATTGCTCATTGGGGCGATATGCCGTGGCGAAGAGCTACGCCAACGACGGACTGTTGGAGGCAGAGAACGTAGGGTCGCGCAACGCAATAGGCATCTTGATGATATGCAAGACAAACTTGCTGCTAAAGACTTGCTGGATAAGCCGTGCGCACGACTGCGTCGACAGAGCCATAAAGATATTCCAATCGGAGGGCAACAGTTACGACCTCGCTATTTGCTACAACTTGCTTGGCCATATCCTCATGGAGGAGGACAACAAGAAGGGCGCGGCAGTCTGTTTTGACGAGGCAGCAAACCTCTTCGAGCGACACGGCGACATACAGAACATGTGCTCGTCGCTCGAATGGCAATACAGGGCTACCGACACGAGGAACGAAACGGCGAGGAGGGAGATAAAGAGCGTGTATGACCATGTGACGCAGATGTATAACGACGACGTGGCGAGAGGGAGGCTAAGAAGCCAGCCTATTCCGCCAATGGACGGGCGCACAGGTCTTCTCAACAAGCATAACGCCATGAAATGGGGCGTCGTGATAGCGTCGTTGGCAATCGTGACGCTATTGGCGGGACTGATGGTCCACCTGTTCAGGAAGAGACACAGAAAAGCAGGGCTGAAGCACTCAGTGCGTCGGCTCATGATATTGGCTTCAAGGAAGTTTCCACTTTTCGGAGGAAGAAATAACGCCTTGACGGAATCGGATCAGAGATTTTTGGCACGCTTCGCAAGAGAGGTCAGGCGCGGAATGAAGAATGGGAGCGTGGATGTCGAAGATATTGCTGATGGGATGCGTATCAGCGAGGACAGGATGTGCGACAGAGTGATGAACTTGGTGGGCAAGACCCCCGAGGATTATATCATGACGATACGCATGGTGCGCGCAAGGCAACTGATGGACAACACGATGGACACGGCGGAAGAGGTCGCAAACGAATGCGGCTACACGTCGTATGAGGACTTTGCGGAAGACTTTGCGGAGGTTATCGGGATGTCGCCCGAAGAATATCGCAGCAAGCGCGGGCTGCCTATCTAATCATGTAAGAAATACGTCGGTGCTGGAAACCGAGAAGACGAGCCACGGGTCGGGAAGGCCAGTGGGCGAGCATGTCGTTTATTTTCTGCGCAGCGTTGTTGTAAATGGACATCGTGCGGACGACGTGCTCATCGTAGGCTTGTGATTTTTGGCAGAGGGAGAGATACTCGTTGTAGGACTTCATGGGAGCATGGATGGAGCAAGCGGCAATGAGGCTGCGTCGGACCTGCTCGATGGCCTCGTCTTGCTTCTCGACGAGATCGACAGAAACTGGAGCAATCTGGCGTTTCTCGCAAATGGCCTCTTGTTGCGCCACCCCGTCGGATGGAGAATACTTGAAGAGTTCGCGTGCGAGGTTTTCCATTGAGACCCATCGGGTGTTGAGCTGAATGGCGATTAGCCTTATGGCGTCATTGCAGGCGTCGTCGAGCTTGGCCAGACGTCCTTGAAGGACGTAGGCATAGACACCGAATACAAATAGCATTATTGTAGCTGCCAGTGTGCCGAACAGAAGAGAGTCCATTTGTGGTATCGTTGATTGGTTGACGTAAAAATATCATATTAAGACACAAAAAGTCAATCAAAAAATGAAACTTTTGACGAAACGGCTCTAACATTTGACGAATGGAGTGTTTTATACAAAACACACGTGGCGAACGAAAGAATTTAACAGACAAACTAATGTCGTTAAAAAGAAGCCTCCCTGCCAAGAAAGTTGAAATTCTTGACAGGGAGGCTTTTATAATGGAACCATCTTATAGGCTATGCGCCTATAAGCTAAGTATTAGTTCATTACGAGGGCGGAAGCACCGACGATGGCCGCATCGCCACGCTTGAGGGCGGAAGGCAGAATCTTGCACTTGCCCTTGAAGATGGTGAGGAGGTACTTGTCGAGGTTCTTGCGGATGGGCTCGAAAATGAGGTCGCCAGCAGCGGTAGGGCCACCAAAGAGGAAGACGGCCTCGGGACTGGTGTGGTGGATGGTGTTGGCGATGCCTTGCGCGAGGTAGTCGCCGGTTTTCTCGAAGACCATGAGGGCGATCTTGTCGCCTTTGACGGCGGCATCGTAGATGTCCTTGCTCTCGAGTTCGGAGAAAGACTTGCCGGCGAGGAGGCTGTCGGTGGCATTATATTCGGAGAGGAGCTCAAAAGCCGTGCGCTTCATGCCGATGGCGGAGCAGTAGGCCTCAAGGTGACCACGGATGCCGCATCCGCAGAGGCGGCCGCCGGGGATGAGCATGGTGTGACCGCACTCGCCAGCGAAGCTGTCATGACCATAGACGAGCTTGCCGTCGACGACGATGCCGGAGCCTACACCCGTTCCGAGTGTGTACATGACGAACTCTTTCATGCCTTTTGCGCCACCATAGACCATCTCGCCCATCGTTGCGGCATTGGCGTCGTTGGTCATGATGATTTTAGGCATGTCGGGGAATTGCGCCTTGAGCATCTCGACGAGGGGGACGATGCCCTTGAAAGAGAGGTTTGGAGCGTACTCGATGGTGCCCTTGTAGTAGTTGGCGTTTGGCGCGCCGAGACCGATGCCCGCGAAAGTGACGTCTGGGTTGAGCTTGGTGACGTCGGAGATGAGGTCGCGGATGGTCTTGCTCATTTCAGCGACGTAGAGGTTGGCGTCGCCATGCTTAGGGGTGGATATATTCGCCTTGACGAGGACGTTGCCCTCGGCATCGACGACACCGATTGCCGTATTGGTGCCTCCGATATCGACACCGAGCGACACAGTCTTTTTCATGCTATCTGTCATTATATTTAGGGTTTTCAGGGACGCAAGGGACGTGTTGGGGACACGCCCTTAACACGTGTAAAATTATTCAAATTTGCGCAAAAAACGAAGAGATTTGAGGCAAAAGAGCTCAGCCTCACACGCATAAAAAACGACGCCTTGCAGACATTTAAACCTGCAAGGCGTCGCCATTTTTCAAAGTTGGTAATTAACGTTATTTCTTAACGTAGAACGCCCAGCCGGAGCCAGAGCAAGAAAGCTCGTAGCCTGTGGGGACAGTAGTCGGTGCTTTAGAGCCGATGCGGCAGATGAGCGAGCCACGGCGACCGATGGCTACAGCCTCGTAGTAGGTGGAGCTTTGGGTGACGCTGACGTCGCTAACACTGGTGATGCCAACAGACTTGCGTGCGGCGATCATTTTCTCGATGGCGGACTTGTAGTTCTTATCTTGCCAGTGGGGCCAGAAGACGCAAGGAACGCCAGGCGAGGAGAGGATGAAGGCATAGGCCTGAGGGACATCGCCTTTGTACTTGTTGTCGTCGCGGTAGGTGTCGTGGTTGTCGATGAAGGTGACGGCGTAGGCGTTGGTGGCGGAATGGTGGATGAGGCCTGCGGGACGCTGGACATTGTCGTCGAGGTTCTTCCAGGTCATGCTGGAGAAATTGTTCTTGCCGATGCCGTTGTTGATGGCGTCATACTTGGCAGGGAAGTCGAAGGCCATGCTCTTGTAGCCAGTAGCCTTGAGCCAGTTGTTGACAGCGTCGTAGCCGCCATCCCAGTACTCGCCGACGGAGATATAGGGGTCGGAAGCGTCGTTGAAGATGCCGACATACTTGCCATCGTAGCCCTTACAGAAGTCGTAGCGCCAGCCGTCGTAGCCGATCTCGCCACGGAGCCAGTTGAGGTAGGCCTCGATATCCTGCTGGACGTACTCGGAGGTGTGGTCAAGGTCGCGTGCGCCGCCCCAGTTCTCACCTGTATCCTTAGCGCCAGCTGCCTTGCCGTACCAATTGGCATCGGAGCATTGGGACGCATCGTTCATCTCATCGTCGCAGCAGATGTGGTTGACGTCGAGTTGGAACTTGCCGTAGGTGCCGAAGTCATCCTCAGTGAAATTGCCCCATCCGGTATCGCCGGAGCGGTGGTTGATGACGATGTCGGCAATCACCTTGACGCCATCATCGTGGAGCTGGGAGATGAGCTTTTTGAGATCGGAAGCCGTTCCCCAGCAGCTTGTCTGGTCGTTCCATTGGCGCGGGTGGTAACCGACGTTGTTACCGCCGACAGTGTTGCCGCCTTCAGCGCTTGCGGAGGGTGGGAACCATACGCACGTGAAAGATTTGGCAATGTCGTCAGCATAGTTCATGAGCTTTGTCCATCCTGTGACTTTCTGACTGTCCCAGTAGAAGCCCTGGAGCATGACATCCTCACGTCCGCCGTCGGTATATTGCTCTTGGGCATCCTGGGTAATGACGAGAGTCTCCTTGAGGTGGGAGGCAGTGAAGACGATGGAGGCTGTGCGGGCTGCGGAAGAGCTGTTGACCTGGAAGGTTATGGCGACATCAATGTCGTCGGCCGTGCCAGAGGTCTTGTCGAGAGAGAGCCAATCGGCATCGTAGGTGGCGGTCCAATCTTCTGTAGCCTCAAGGGTGTATGAGAAGTAGGTCTGGTCGTAATCCACGGTGACCTCCGTCGTGATGGTCTTGAAAGAGGTTGTGTCATCGGGGGTTACGGGGTCGGAGCCATTGGAGCTATCGTCGCAGCTTACGAGCGGAGCTTGCGCGAGGAACAGGAAGAACGGAAGAGCCAACCATGACGCAAGAGAAGCCCGAATGTGTTGTAACTTCATGAGACTTAGAACTTTTGGGGTGTTAGAATTGAGTTGTTTAGGGTCAAAAAGCCGCCTGAGACGTTGACTCAGGCGGCTGATATGGAAGCGTAAGTTAATGCTTAATTCTCAAAGAGAGAACTAATTCTTGGTGACAGTAGCAGTCATCTTGCCACCATCGGTGGTGATGAGGACATTGAGTACGATGGTGTAGTTGCCAGACTCGGCGATAGTGATGTTGTCACCACCTGCAACGAGGTCGTCGAAAGAGCCACCAAGGTTGATGTCCCAACCGTCGTTGGCGCGGAACTTCATCTCACCAGCGGTAAGGTCGCCCGTCCAAGTGTAAGTGTTGGTGGTAGCGTCGAAGGTCATGTCGGTGTCGCTATCCCAACCGCCAGCCTGAGCCGGGCCGATGATACCATAGTTGCAGAGGACGCCGGAGAGCGAGCCGTTTGCCACATCGGCGGTGAGGTAGTAGATGCCAGCCTCGCCAGTGCAGCTGACGTTAGAGCCATCGGTGCTGGCTGCGAAGCTATCGCCATAGGTAGAGAAGCTGGCGCTGTTATACTCGCCACCATCCCAATTGCGCTCCTTGGTGAACTTGAAGTCGCCATTCATGACAACGTAGCCGACATAGACACCATCGGAGTTTGCGGAGCGAATGGCGGGAGCTGTTGCGGGACTCCAACCTTGACCATTTCCAGGAACATAGATGAACTCGTTGAAGGAGATAGGCTCGATGGTCATGGTGTAGTCCATCATGTTGAGAGTGATCTTGTACTTGAGTGCACCATCGTCTGCGGGCTGCTTGCAAGCTTGAGCACCCTCGTTGATGAGGGATACCTTGAGGGACTCGTCGCCATCGGTAGCAGAGCCGAGAATCTTGCCACTCCAGAAGTCTTCGAGCTGATAGGCGGAAGCGGGAGCGATCTTGAACCAGTTGTCGATGCGAGTGGTCTCACCCGTCGTCTCGTCGGTCGTGAAAGGAGCAGGGACGACGCAAGTGAAGACGGGATCGTCATAGACGCTGACAGACTCGTCGGCGCGCGTGAACTTGTAAGTCTGGTCGGTTTCGCTCCAACCGTTGGTTGCGCCGATGTAGTAGTAGGCCTCCTCGATCTCGGGAGCCGTGAGGGTGGCTGTGATGGTGATGTCGGAGGTATTGCGTGCAGTGACACCGTTCCATGTATTGTAGGCTACGACAGTAGCAGCGAGGTCGCGCTGAACAGGCGACTTGCCGAAAGCAGCCTCGATGGCGGAGCGGAGGGTCTCGGTAGCTACCTTGCCGGTTGTAGCCTCAACCTCCTCAGAAGAATTGCCGAGGATGACCTTGTATGTTGTCTTGAGGGCGGAGGCATCGACAGCATCGACAGTGTTGGAGACGGTGAAGATAGTGACAGAGTCGACATCTTCGAGCGTAGCGAAGTCGATGGCGCTTACCTGAGCAGCAGAGAACTTGACATTGGCGAGCTGATCTTCGGTAGCGTTCTCATTGTGCTGAGCAGAGCTCCAATCGTCATAGCTCTCGTCGTCGACGCAGGCTGTGAAGGCCAGAGTGGCGAGTGCGAGTGCGGGATATAGTGCTTTCATTTTTTATTCTTTTATCGAAAAGGAGCGTCGCCGCCCGAAGCAGGGGCTTGAGTCTTCCGCCAACCGAGGCGGCGACGCTTTTACAAGTGTACCTTAGATAGTTAGACGGGCAGAGACCTACATTGCAGTGAAAGCGTAGGAGCCGTCGATGTCGTTGAAGGTGATGATCCATTCGCCCTCGGAGACGGGGATGTTGTCGCCATTGCCGACACCTACTCCGTAGGGGAAGCCTGTGCCGCCCCAGTTGGAATCCCAGCTGCCCGTCATCTTGAACTTGAGCTCAGTGCCGCCAGCAGGAACGCTGAGAGTTGTGCTCCAGAGATGGTTGATGACACCGTCGACAGTGTTGAAAGCGTTCATCTCGGTGTCGGTCCAGTCGTTGAACACGCCGCTGATGGAGATACCATCGAAGACGGTAGGTTTGCCCTCGTATTTCTCCATTGCAACGGTATTCTTGGAGTCGTCGAGAGTGATGGTGTAGTAGCCGTTTTCTTCGACGGTGATGTTGCCAGAGCCGCCATCTTGGAAGACGAACTCGCCATCGTTCATACCCCACTGGTCGGTCCAGTCGCCACGCTGACGGATGATCTTGAAGCCGTCGGTAGTGAAGTAGCCGGTGAAGGTGAGGACACCCTTGCCAGTGTTGGAGTCGTACTTCTGGTCGGCGATGATGGACATGGTGAAGTTGGAAGTGCCAAGAGCCTCGGGGGTATTGGTCCACTTGCCGTCGCCGATGCAGGAGCCGATGAGGTACCACATCTCAGGATCAGCATCCTTGAGGGCGATGTAGTAGGGATGGGTTGTGAGCTTAACTATGTTGGAGTAGGAGATGAGAGACTCGTCGCTCTTGACGGAGTAAGGGGTGGCCTTGAGGCGGACGTAGACATCCTGCGAGGAAGGCACGTCGGCATCGCCGCTCCAAGAGCTGAGAGCTGCGATGGCACGGCAGATGTCCTTGCCTGCGACGTTGCTCTTGCAGAGGGAGGTACCGTCCATCTCGTAGTAGTCGGCGACGGTAGCACCGCTCTCGTCGGCCGTCTGCTCAGCATAGGAGGTTGTGAACTCGCCAGTCTTGGAAAGCTCGACATTGTAGTTGACGAGGATAGGGAAGCCGAAGTTTGGCTGGCTCCATGAGAGAGCGAGGCTGTCGGTGGTGGCGAGATCGACGACAGTGTTTACGTAGGTAGGAGTGTTGAGAACGAACTCCGTCGCGGGAGCTATTGTTGGGTTGTCATCGTTGTCGTCTTCGCAGGCGGTGAAGAGGGCGAGCGAGGCGAGCGCGATGGCTGGGTATTTGATAATTTTCATGACTTGTAACCTTTTTGATTTGAGAGGTGGGGGAGGGAGAGGAGTCTCCGCTCCCCCATTTCTCGTTACATCACTAATTCAGTCAGCCGATTAGAAACCAGGGTTTTGGACGAGGTTTGGATTGGCATTGAGGTCGGCGGTCGGGATGGCGAAGAGGTTGTAGTTGGCATCGAAGTTCTGGCCAGCGAACGTGCCGCCCTTCCATTGCCAAGTGTAACCAGTGTTGCCACCGAACTTGCCGAAGCGGATAAGAGTCGTGCGGCGGTAGCCCTCGCAGTAGAACTCGCGAGCCCACTCGTCACAGATGGTGTTGAGGTCTGCGCTGCCGAGGGTAGAAGCGTTGGCGCGAGAGCGGAGCTGGTTGAGAGCCGCGAGACCGTCGGCGGTAGCGAAGCCGCCATTCTGGCGTGCGGTAGCCTCAGCGTAGATGAGGTAAGCCTCGGCCTTGCGCATGAGAGGCCAGTCGGTGTCGGCGAACTTGGCGTCGTGAGGCGTGCCGCCTGTAGCGTAGAAGTTGTTGAACTTGACGGTGGAGTAGCCCTTGTTGAAGTCGTCGTTGGCGTCGATGTCGAGGGTGCGGTCAACACCGTAGAAGAGAGCGCGGTCGTCGTTAGCACCAGTGGTGAACATGTAGAGTTCCGCTGTCGAACCCTCTGGAATGTTGCCATTGGGGAAGAACTTATCGACGAGGTCGCGACGGAGGCGGTTGCCAGACCAGTTCTGCGAAGTGTTGCAGCCACCAGCGTTGACGGTGTCGCCCACAGCGAAGACGAGGCGCATGTCGCTCTTCCAAGTGGAAGCCATTGCGAAGACGGAGGTGCCGTAGCTTGCGGTTGTCTGACCATCCTGGAGAACAGGGAAGATGAACTCCTCGGCGGCGTCGGTCTCACCATTGTCACCCATGAAGAGAGCTTGGTAAGCGGACCAGTGGCCGTAGTTGGTGGTGTTGAGCTTGTAGGCGGAGTCGATGACCTTCTTGGCGTACTCAGCAGCCTCTGCCACCCTCGCGGTGCCGGTATAGACCTCGGCGTTGAGGTAGAGACGGGCGAGGAGGAGCCAAGCGGCAGCCTTGTCTACGCGGCCGTAGCCGGTGTCGGTGCTCTTCTTAGGCTGTGGGTCGTTGAGGTTGCCGAGGCAGTCGAGGATCTCGCTCTCAACATAGTTGAAGAGGTCGGCGCGACTCATCTGAACGCCACTCTCGTTGGAGACCTTGTCCTTGAAAGGAACGTTGCCCCAACCATCCATGAGGTAGAAGTAGTGCATGGCGCGGAGGAGTCGGGCCTCGGCAGTCATTGTAGCGTCATCACCAGAGTAGTTCTCGAGGAAGTGGTTGCACATGGTGATGGAGAAGTAGAGGCGGTAGTAGAAGCCTTGGAGCATTGGGTGGTCAGCGTTCCAACGGTTATAGTTGAACTCAGGGATGCCCGGGTCGCCCCAGCAGCAGATAAGCTCGTCGGTGGTAAGCTCTTGAGAGTTGATGAGCTGGCGGACGTAGCCTGTTGTGCCGCCGTCGAGGCCGTCGATATCGCAGTCGCCGTCAGGGCCGCTCTGTCCTGCGAGGGCGATGCTGGCGTAGCACTTGTTGAGGACCGACTCCTTTGTTGCGGAGGTATCCACATTAGGGTCGATGTTGTTGACGTCGAGGTCGTCTACGCAAGAGACTGCGGAGAAGGCCATGGCAGCGGCAACAAGCGAGTATATTGCTTTCATCGTAATGTCTTTAATCTGTTAAACCTATGGTGTGGCTTAGAAGTTGAGCGTCAGACCGACAATGCCGGTGAATGGACGCGGGTAGATGTTGTTGTCGATACCGCCGTCGACCTCAGGGTCAACACCATTGTACTTGGTGATAGTGAAGACGTTGGAAGCGGTAGCGTAGACGCGGCCGGAGAGCTTGGTGCCGAAGACCTCGTTGAAGCTGTAGCCGAGGGTGATGTTGTCACACTTGAGGAAAGAGGCGTTCTGTACGAAGTAGTCGGAGAGGACGGTGGTCTTATCCCAAGAGCCGAAGTTCTTGTCCATGGCGTACTTGACGCGGTTGGAGAGGTACTCCTGAGTGTAGAGGGCAGCTGTAGAGATGTTGCTCTGACCAGCCTCGACGTCGTTGAAGACGTAGTTGCCGACATTGGCACGGAGCGAGAAGCTGAAGTCGACGTTGCGCCACTGGAGGCGGCTTGCGAGACCGAATGTCCAAGGAGCCGTGGGGTTCTTGTAGTAGTAGCGGTCGGCGTCGTTGATGATGCCATCACCATTGCGGTCGACGACCATGCCCTCGACTGGGTTGCCAGCTGCGTCATAGACTTGCTGGTAGACGCGGAAGGAACTTGCAGCTTGACCGACAGTGTGGGCTTGGCAGTTGTTGCCTGTGCCGCTGGAGATGCCGCCAGTCTCGACATAGTAGCCATCCTCACCGATGAGCTCGGTGATCTCATTCTTGTTGTAGGCCGCGTTGGCGGTCAGCTCCCAGTGCCAATCCTCAGTCTGGATAGGACGGACGGTGAGAGCGAGCTCGACGCCCTTGTTCTCGAGAGAGCCGACATTGCCCATGACCTGGTTGCGGAAGTTGGAACCTGCAGCGACGTAGACCTGGTTGAGAAGGTCGGTTGTCTTGCGGAAGTAGTAGTCACCGCTGAAAGAGATGCGGTTGTTGAGGAATGCGAGGTCGACACCGACGTTGTAGGTCTCAGTGGTCTCCCAAGTAAGGTCTGTATTGTAAGCGTCAGGGCGAGCGAGCTTGCCATCCTCGCCAGCAACATTGTAGTAGTTGTTGGTGCTGGTGTTCATGGTGTAGGTAGGCAGCCAGCCGTAGTCGCCAATGCCTTCCTGCTGACCAGTCTGACCGTAGCCGAGGCGGATCTTGAAGTCGGTGAGAGCGTCGACGTCGCGGAGGAAAGCCTCCTCTTTAACCTTCCAACCGAGAGCGAAAGATGGGAAGAGAGCCCAGTGGTCGGAGAAGCGGCTGGAACCATCGTAACGGACGGTTGCGGTCAGCATGTAACGGTTGAGGAGAGCGTAGTTGAGACGACCGAAGAAGGAGACGATGTAGTTCTCGCTCTTGGTAATATTCTCATTGTAGTTGTAAGGCTGACCAGCTTTCTCGGAGTCGGCGTTGGTTGTCGGGTAGAGACCGCCGCCCTTGGTGGTCTGCTCGTGGTGGAACTTCTGGTACTCGTAGCCAGCCATGATGTCGAAGTGGTTGGCGTCGTTGAAGTCCTTGAGGTACTGGAGGTAGGCGTTGACGGAGAGGTTGTACTTGTCAATCTGGTCGGTGCCGTGGTATCCGTAGTAAGGGTTTTGGGTGGAGCTGGTCTCGTTGTCGGTGGTCTGCTTACCAGTGGAGACGTCGAAACCGAAGTTGCCGTGGAGGATGAGGTCCTCGAGACCGTGGATCTTGTAGTTGCCCTCGATGTTGCCGATGATGCTCTTAGAGGTAGCGCGGTCGTTGTGGAGCTCGAGCATGGCGACAGGGTTCTTGCAGACGTCGCTGTCGAGGTAGTAGTCCCACTCGGGGTCGTTGTAGATGTTGCCCTTCTTGCACCACTCCCAGTAGCCGCCGAAGTTGGCGAACTTCTCGTCGTCGCTCGTGACAGGCTGAGAAGGATCCATGCGGAGAGCCGCGCCTACGGCACCGGTATCAGCGTAGCGGCTCTTGGCGATCATGCCTTTGCCGTTGATGTTGAAGGTGAGGTGCTTGTCGAGGAAGTTAGGAGAGAGGTTGAAGGAGAGGGTTGTACGCTTGAAGTCGGAAGTCTTCAGGACACCCTCCTGACCGGTGTAGCCAGCGGAGACGCGGTAGGTGAGGCGGTTGTTGCCGCCAGAGACAGTGAGGTTATGGTCGGTGCCCATGGCAACGCGGTAGATCTCATCCTGCCAATCGGTGTTGGCGGTGCCGAGCTTACCAAGGACCTCGGCGTTGTCGGCGAACTTGGTACCGATGAACTCGCGGTACTCGTCGCCGTCCATTACCTCGAGGAGGTTCTTCTTGACAGAGACGCTGACGTTGCCAGAATAGGCGATCTGAGGACGCTTGCCCTTGACACCCTTCTTGGTGGTGATGATGATGACACCGTTGGAGCCGCGGGAGCCGTAGATGGCGGTTGCGGAAGCATCCTTGAGGACGGTGAAGGTCTCAATATCCTGAGGGTTGACCATGGAGAGAGGGTTGGAGAGACCCTTGACGCCAGTATTGTCCATTGCGAGACCATCGATGACGATGAGAGGGTCGTTGCTTGCGTTAAGAGAGGAGCCGCCACGGATGCGGATGGTGGAACCGCCACCAGGGGTACCGCTCTGGCTTGTTACGCTGACGCCGGCAATCTTGCCCGCGATCATGTCTTGAGCGTTGGTTACGAGACCTTTGTTCTTCTCGTCGGGCTTGATGGCCGTGACTGAGCCAGTGAGGTCGGTCTTGCGAGCGACGCCGTAGCCGATGACGACGACATCTTCGAGTTCTTGAGCGTCAGAATTGAGGGTCACGTTCATCCCTTTGGCGGCAGCGACTTCTTGAGTTGTATAGCCGATGAAAGAGAAGACGAGAGTTTGTCCCTGCTCGGCATTGATGACGAAGTTGCCATCGAAGTCGGTGACAGTTCCGATGGTCGTACCTTTGACCATGACTGCTACACCAGGGATGGGCTGCTGATCGGCGCCGTCAACTACCTTGCCGTTGGCCTCGAAGCTTTGCGCATTGACCGTGAGCGTGGTGATGAGTGCAGCGACCAATAGCCAGAACCTTGATCTGATTGATTTGCTGTTCATACTTCCTTTGTTTGATGTTTAGTGTTATTCTGTTGGTCGGCCTTTAGATGTCGGCCTTCCGTGTTTTTCTTAAATTGACTGACTGGGCTCGTGGCGAACAGTTCAGAATGGAATTGATTGTTTATGCTTATATAAAAGTGTTTGCGTTTTTAGTTGTGCTAATTATGTTGTGTCATTACAGAGTTGAGAATCAATAGAAAAAGAAGAAAATCAGCAAGTGGCGATTCTATAATCAGCCCCCCAAAAAATGCCTTTCAAACAGCCATTGCTGATTTTCTTCACGGACAAAGTTAATACGAACAGCCATATTTTTACACTCGTTAAGAGATACCGCCGTGTTAAATCATCGCAAACGATTGCGCAACCGATTGCACAATCGTTTGCAACAGAATAATATGCTAAAGAGCATAAAATCAACATTAACAAAAACGCACCATTCCACCATAAAAATTAAGAGCCTTGCGCTTTTCTGCCCCTTTTTAGGCATGTTCACCGACAACAATTACACTATTTAAGGGAAAGACGGTTTTCGCGACACCAATTGACAGATCGCACCTCCTCGCCCGTTAACATTTATTTTGTCAATAAAGAGAAATAGCGATACATTTGTATTTAGCACCCCCATTCCCCCCAGAAGAGGCGCAAAAACTTTCAAGCAGGTAAAGATGAAATTGCATCAAATGACAATCAAGGACATTGCAAAAATCCTTGGCATATCGGCAAGCACAGTCAGTCGCGCGCTAAAAGACCACCCGGACATCAGCGCGGAGACGAAAGAGGCTGTGCGCCGTGTGGCGGCAAGCGTAAACTACCGCCCCAATGCCTTGGCACTCAGCCTGCGCAAAGCGAAAACGAACATCATAGGGGTGGTGATTCCCGAGATGTCGCACTACTTCTTCTCGTCGGTCATGAGTGGAATGAGCGAGACGGCGGCGCAGAGAGGCTACACGACCATGATGTGCCAAAGTTGCGAAAACGCCGAATATGAGCGCAAGGAGCTTCAGAGCCTCATGGACAGCCGCGTCGACGGCATCCTGCTCTCGGTCAGCAAGACCACGACCGACGACACGTTTCTCAAAGCTATGGTCGACGACGGCATGCCGCTCGTCATGTTCGACCGCATCATGCCAGGCGTCGAGGTGAGCCGCGTCACGACCGACGACTTTCTCGGCTCGTATAACGCCGTGCGCCTCATGACGAGCCACGGATGCAAGAAGATAGCCATCCTTTGCGGCGACCAAGGTCTCCAAGTGAGCGACCACAGGCGCGACGGCTATGCCCAGGCGTTGCGCGACGCGGGCATCGAGTTCGACCCCGCTCTCGTCATCGACGCCGACACGCCATCTAAGCTGCGCGGCGCACAGAGCCAACTGGAGAGGATAGCCCCAGAGATTGACGGACTATTCGCCATAAACGACGACACGGCAGTCGAGGCCATCAAGATACTTAAACGATCGGGACGCCGAATCCCCGAGGACGTGGAGGTCGTAGGCTTTGGCAACGACCCTGCGGCAGATATCATAGAGCCGTCGCTCACGAGCGTTGAGCAGAATGGCTACGAGATGGGTTGCATGGCGATGAAACTCCTCATCGACCAGATTGAGAGCGGGCTGGTGGTCAACCGACCAATATCTAAAGTCTTGGAGCCCAAGATCAACGAGCGCGAAAGCACTCGCCGCCAATAAACGAGGCTTCCCCCCACCCTGCTTCTTCCACTTCATTGCCATAAACAAAAAAGAGAGGCCCGACGCATCTATCCTTGCGCCGGGCCATTCTCTTACATTAACTCAACCAATAAAATCTTTCTTAGTGACCACCGAAGCCGCCGGGCTGGTTGTTGCCACCAGGCTGACCGCCACCACCTGTTGTTGAGCCTACGGATGTTACGAGGCTGGAGGTCGTGAAGGTATCGGAGGATGTGCCGGCAGTGTAGTCGGCACTGGTCACGAGGCCATAAAATTCGCTGCCGCCACTGACGCTGCCACCTGTGTAGATGGTGTAAGACGAGCCTTGGGCGAGAGATGCGGAGCTGAACAGAATGGTTGTCTGATTATATGCGCAGGGGATGGTGTAGGACATGACGTGGCTCGCATCGGAGGAGACAATCGAGAAGAGAGTACCCTTAGAGAGCTGACCACTGTAGATTACAGAGGCTTGGGAGCATGCGCTGGCAGTAGGATTGCTGGTAGTGCCGCCGATGCCGAGGATGGTGCCGCCGGTGATGGCGAACGTGTTCTCGTCGCAGTCGATGCCTGACTCAGGAACCGTCGTGCCGATGGCGACGATCGTGCCGCCCGTGACGGAGAGCGTGCCGTTAGAGTCGATGGCGTCGTTGCCCGTGCTGTAGCAGTAGATGTCGCCACCGTCGATCTGGATGTGGCTCGACGCATTGAGGCAGTCGTCATAGCAATTTACGAGAACCTCGCCACCTGTGATCGTGAGGATGTTCTTGCTCTCAAGACCCTCGCTACCCTCACCGCCTAATGTGCTAACAAGTACGGTACCTCCTGTGATGGTGAGATTGCCCTTGGCCTTGACGCCCTTGGCAGAGGAGTCGACATCGTCGCTGATGACGTATTGCTCACCAGTCGTGATGACCTTCAAGGAGCCGGAGGTCATGTTGAAATCGCCAGTGATGTTAGCACCCTTGCCAGCAAGACCGGTGCTCTTGATTGCGACCTCGGCATCGGAGATGGAGAAGTTGCCGTCGCACTTAATGCAGGCGGAAGAGCTGATATCGTTCTCGTCGGAGTCGTACTCGGCGTCGCCAGTGGTGAGAACAAGAACCTTGCCGCCAGTAATGTTGATGTCGACACCTGCTTTAAGACCTTTGGCAGCTACGCCGTCGGTCTGCACCTTGAGGAGGCCGTTGCGGACGTCGATGTTGCCCTCCTCACACTCGATGCCGTCGCCGGACGAAGTGAGGCTGATGATGCCACCTGCAATGATGACATTGTCGTTGGTGTGGATGGCATCCTTCTTGGCGTTGGCGACAGTAATTGTCGGGCCAGCATGGAAGAAGATGTAGTCGTCGGAGCAGATGCCGTGCTTGTAGTTGCCGCTGATGGTGAGGCTGCCGCTACCGCTGAAGAGGAGCTGACCCTCGCTGAAGAGGCATGCCTTCTGGTCTTCGTCATCAGGTGTGTTGGTGTAGGAAGACGCATCGGTGAGGCTGTTTGTCGTACCACCCTCGACGTTCACGAAGACGCGCTTGCTGCTCTGGATATTGATGACCGCACCGCTTGCGCTTGTGATGTCCACACCTCCAAGCGTGAGCTTGAACTTCTTTTCGCTGTAGATCTTGAAAGAGCCGTCGGAGGTCTTGCCACTCAGGACATACTCTATGGCCTTGGAGGAAGAGGTGACAGTTACGTTGGCGCCATCGGTTACGACCTCGACGCCATCAGCCTCGCCCGAGACGGTGGCAGAGGTGCCGTCGTACGCAATGTTTATGGTGCTGGAGAATGTGGAGTTCTCGATGAAGTCGTCGGTGTCGTCATCTTCGGCAGGAGAATCGGACACGTCGGTATAGTCGGACACTAAGAACATGTCCCAAGTGACATCGAAATCGAGCGATGCGCTTGAGGAGGAAGAGGAAGAAGAACCGCCGGACGAAGAATCGTCGCTGCTGTCGTTCTCTGTCTGGTCGTTACCAGAAGGCGTCGTCACGTCGTCGTCGGAATCTGACGAGCAGCCCCAAAGCGCGATGGCGCAAATCATTGGGGCAATGAGCAACATTGATTTCATAGGCAAATGTTTTTGTGGGGTGTTTATTTTTAATCAAAAGTATTTAGCCGTCATGGCAACGGCAAAAACGTTCGACCAAAAGCCCACGCTGATATGCAAACTGACTATTTATTGCGCTTGCCGATGGTTCGATTTTGGACGTAGGCAGTGAAAGCGTCCTTATACATGTCGCCCACGGGGATTATGGTGTCACGGTCCATGGCGATCCTCATGCGCTGAATCTCACGCACTTGGTCCATATTGACGATGTAAGATTTGTGGACCTGGATGAAATTGGGCGTCAGGTATTCGCTTATCTGGCGAAACGTGGAATGCGTGATGAGAGGGCGGGTATCGGTCGCCATGTGAATGCGGAGATAGTCGCTCATGCCCTCGATGTAGCGGATGTCTTTCAGCTCGACGCGCACGTAGCGGTAGTCGACCTTCACGTATAGCGACTCGGCATCCTGTGTCTGAATATCGGCCTTCTGCTCGAGCTCAAACTGTCGGGCGACTCGTCCTGCGGCTCGCTGGAAATCGGCAAAGCTGTAGGGTTTAAGCAGATAGTCGACGGGAGCGACCTTGAAGCTGTCGACCGCATACTGGGCGTAGGCCGTGGCGAAGACGACGATAGGGCGCTTGGGCAGCGACGCCACGAAATCGAGACCATTGACGTCGGGCATGTTGATGTCGATAAAGAGGGCGTCGGCACCCTGGTCGTTGAGGATGGCAAGGGCCTCCATGGCGTCCTCGCAAGCCGCGACGAGCTCGAAATATGGGACTTTCTCTATGTAACTCTTTAATTTCTCGAGGGCTATGGGCTCATCGTCCACCGCCAAGCATCTGATGTTTTTCGTCATAAGTCGGGATTTCTAATGTAACGTTATAGGTCTCCAAATCTTCCTCGATGTCGAGTCGATAGTCTTTGCCGAAGAGCAACGCCAACCGTTTGCTCACGTTCTCCAAGCCTATGCCTCCATCTGTCTGCTGCTGGGAGCTGACGCGCGCGGCGACGATGCTGTTCTTGCACGTGAAACGGACGCGGGCGTCGGACATGACCGCCATCGTCACCTCGACAAACGAGTCTTGACGATAGCTGACGCCATGCTTGAACGCGTTCTCTATGAAGACTATGAAGAGCATCGGCGGCACCATGAGCCTTTCGGGGATGAAGTCTGGCATCGTGAGCGAGACGTCGACCTTGCGACTTGAGAAACGTTGGCGCATGACGGTCACGTAGTTGGATATGAATGCAGCCTCATGGGAGAGTTGCACGAGCTGTCCGCCACCTTCGTAGAGGGCGTAGCGCAAGAGTTTCGAGAAATTGATGACCATCTCTTGCGCCTTGGCGGGGTCGACCTCAATCATGCTGTGGATGTTATTTAGCATGTTCATGAGGAAATGGGGGTTGAGCTGCGCCTTGAGGTACTTGATCTCGTTCTGCAAGTTCGCGCTCTCCATCTGCCGCATCTTCTCACTCTCTTTCTGCATCTGGAAAAGCAACGCCACAGTGAGGTCAAAGCCCAACATGAGAAACGCTATCACGCTGTCCATCACGAAGGCAGGAACGGGTCTCATCCCTTTCGCCTGCCTCTCGTCGCTTGGCTTTGGAGGTGGCGACTGATTGAACCATAGACCATCGGGAGGAGCATGGTGATCGTCGTGTCGCATCTCGACATCGTGGGGAGGAGTCCGATCTTCTTGACCATGGGGCTCTCCTCTCGGCCCGCTAAAATATCTGAAGATAGTGAACACCGAAAGCAATCCCACTGCCGCTACCACGTACAAAGCCGTCCGCTTCCTCTCCAGCAGGTGGGGAATAATCAGGAGGTCGAACATCATGAACAGCACGATGAACGGCACGAAGCTTACCCACTTCTCGACGATGTATGACCACGTTACGCTGCCTGTGCTTGACAGACAAGCCACTACGGGATATATGAACACCCAAAGCCACAGGAACACCTTGACGTGCCACGGCTTCAGGCTAAACTTGCTTATTATCTTCATTACTTTGGCTTTCACGGCAAATATCGGCATTTAGATTCTCACGCGTGCGCAATATTCGACAGGGGGGATTTTTGCGTCGGTGAATCAGCATGAAAAATGTTGCTGCTTCGACATGGACTCGTTCTCAAAATTCAAGTTTATAAATATTCGTTATGACGACAAGCACGCTCGGGCGAGTGACTTTGACGTAGTTTTGCAGTCTGAAAAACAGAGGTCAGAAACACTCTTCCCGAATTTTCCATTCCGAGTCACAAAAATGCATGGTCGAGGAGCCTCCCAAGACGCATATTTGCGGTCAAAATGAAAGAAACAAGTATAACATCAAAATACAATATAGAACAACAGGACTGAATAATTATGGGATTGTCAGAACAAAGGAGCAGCATGTTGCATGGTGTGCTGCTCATCACGCTCTTTGCATGTGCAGCCTTCTACATTGGCGAGATGAATTGGGTCAAGATGCTGTCGTTGAGCCCAATGGTCGTGGGCATCGTGCTTGGAATGCTCTACGCCAACAGCCTCCGCAACAACCTTCCCGAGACATGGGTGCCAGGCATAAAGTTCTGCTCAAAACGCATCTTGCGCACGGGCATCATCCTCTACGGATTCAAACTGACGTTTCAAGACGTGGCGCAAGTTGGTTTGTCGGCCATAGTGCTTGACGCCATTATCGTTTGCGGAACTATCGGGATAGGCGTACTCGTGGGACGTCTGTTGAAGATTGACCGCAGCATAGCCCTGCTGACCTCGTGCGGCAGTGCCATTTGCGGAGCAGCAGCCGTCTTGGGCGTGGACGGAGCCATAAAGCCCAAACCATACAAGACAGCCGTCGCCGTGACCACGGTGGTCATCTTCGGCACGCTTTCCATGTTCCTCTACCCTATTCTCTACCGAGCCGGGATTTTCGACCTCTCACCAGCCATGATGGGCTTGTTCACAGGTGCCACAGTCCACGAGGTCGCCCACGTCGTCGGAGCGTCTAACGCCATGGGCGCGGAGGTCAGCAACACAGCCATCATCGTTAAGATGATCAGGGTCATGATGCTCGTGCCGGTCTTGCTGGTTATCGCATGGGCCGTGGCAAGAAACATCGGCAAACAAGGCGTGGTGACCGACGGCAATGGCGGTTCGGCAAGCATCACCATCCCATGGTTCGCCGTCCTCTTCCTCGTCGTCATCGCATTCAACTCGCTCAACCTGCTTCCCTCGGGCGTGGTGGAATGGATCAACCAGCTCGACACCTTCCTCCTGACAATGGCCATGGCGGCATTAGGCGCAGAGACGAGCATTGACAAGTTCAAGAAAGCGGGCTTCAAGCCATTCCTCTTGGCCGCCATACTCTATTGCTGGCTCATTGGCGGCGGCTACTGCATGGTGAAATTCATCATGCCTGCCGTCATGTAACGTATAGGGGACAAGGGGCTCCATTTTTTTATAACAATCCCCCATGTCGGCAAATGAGGTCGGCATGGGGGATTGTCATGTTTTGACAGATTGCTTAGTCGACGGCCTTATTCTGCGCCTGCTCCCTGAACGCCCCTGGCATCTTGCCCGTCAGACGCTTGAAGAATTTCACGAAATATGACGGGTCTTCGAAGCCGAGCTCATAACCTATCTCCTTGATGCTCATCGAGGTGTGGCGCAATTGTCGCTTAGCCTCCAGCACGATGCGGTCGTTGATCATTTGCAGCGGGGAGCGGTAGGTGCTCTGTCCCACGTATTTAGTCAGCGTGCGTGAGGAGATATTTAGCATGTCGGCATACTCCTGTACGGTATGCACACTATGGAAATTTTGCTCCAAAAGTTGGCGGAAACGCACAAAGGTGCGGTTGGCTGTGCTCGAGACGTCGAGAGACGGGACCTCCTGCCGCTTTCCACAACGTTGCGCACGAATGAGAAACAGGCGGACGAGGTATTGCATATAGTCCTTGTGCGCAAACTCTCCAGCTAAAGAGTACTCGCGCCCCATTTCGTCGACAAGTCGCATGAGTCGGTTCGCCTCTTCCTCGTCAACCTTGTAGTATGGGAGCGAGTCGTAGGCGTTGAAGACATTGTATTTCAAAAATATGCTCTCGCTTGTCTCCTCGTCGACCATAAAACTGGCGTTGAACAAGATGATGACACCCTCGAAATCGGCTTTGCCGTTAAAGGCATGTATCTGCCCTGGGGCGATGAAGAATATCGTGTTGTCAGTAATCGGATAGTCCACGAAATCAACGTGATGCGTTCCTTGCCCTCGGCGGTACCATATTATTTGGTAGAACTCGTGGATGTGTGGTGGCATCGAGCCGCATCCGTTCTCGTTGAAGAAATCAGGCATGTAATGGATTTCCAACTCCAGACCTGAATGGGCATTCTCTTCTATTTTGTAACTGCTGACTTCGTCCTTCTTCATGTCATGTGGTAGATTACGTATTTGCGATGGTAATTTTAAGCATTATCACCGAGATGGCAATAACAGCTTCGCAAATTCACCATTTCTAAGCGTTAATTTACATGGTCTACGCTATAATGAAATCGCAATTTTGCAATGTCGAAAGACAAAAGAAGAACAACCACTAAAACTAAAAGCAAAATGGCAGACGTAAAAGCTTATCTTCAGATCACGATGAAGATCAATGAGAGCGACCGCGCTAACGCGGCCAAGGTGTACTTCGACTACCGCCAACCCTTCCTCGACACCATCGAGGGCGCACTGACCAAGAACCTCCTGGTTCGCGACGAGGACGTGCAGGTGCTTCATGGCTTCGACAGCAAGGAGCATGCCGCCGCCTACCTCAAGTCCGAGATGTTCACCAAGGACGTAGTGACGGGCTTGGCTCCCTACTTCCAGGCAGATCCCGAGATCCGCATCTTCTCGGTTGTAGGCTAAGACACCTCTTAAAACGATTCAGCTGGAGCGTCCCAATTTCGATTGGGACGCTCCGGCTTTTCTTATGCGCTTTGGGCAAGAAGGCATACGCATCCATCTTAGCGTTCGTTCACAAGTTTTAAGGGCTAAAGGTTCTCACCCACGGTTTTCCGACGAGTGTGAACCTTTCTGTTTTCATCGCTAATTAGGACACCTGAGGTTTACATGCGTGTATCTCGCTTGCGAACGTCATCCATAAAGACCAATTCTTAGACGGCTGCGGCTTTTCGCCAGATTGCCATGCCAACACACTCTCAACTGTACGCCCATTATTTCCGAAATCGTTTGCAAAACAGGACAAAAACTTTTTTTAAAAATTTGTTATCACACCCTCCCACCCTCCGCAAACGTTTGAAATGCAAGGTCTACGACGTTTCCCAAGCTACGTGAACCATTCGCCCGAATTAGGATATTTTGAGACAACATCCATTAGATTTAGATTTGTAAACGTAAATTTACGCTACACCTACAACGGGAGCCTCTCTCGGCATCGCCAAGCATGGCGTAGCCCGTTGAGCCAAAAAGCATTAGTATGGATAGTAAGCGTATTTTATCGTTCCGCCAGCTGACAGACCTCAGCTTCGGCTTTTTCGGAGTGCAGATTGCCTACGCGCTGCAAAGCGCGAACATCAGTAGGATTTTCTCGACGTTGGGCGCAGACCCTCACAGCCTGAGCTACTTCTGGATTCTTCCTCCTCTGATGGGCATGATTGTCCAGCCTTTGGTTGGCGCGGCTTCCGACCGCACTTGGTGCCGTCTGGGTCGCCGCATTCCGTACCTCGTCCTTGGTGCCGCCGTGGCTGTCGCAGTCCTGTGCTTGCTACCCAATGCAGGCAACCTGGGTCTCGGCGTCGGAGCTGCAATGACGTTCGGCCTCGTCATGCTGATGCTTATGGACACCTCCATAAACATGGCGATGCAGCCCTTCAAGATGCTCGTGGGCGACATGGTCACCGAGAAACAGAAGACGATGGCTTACAGCATCCAGAGTTTCCTCTGCAACGCAGGCAGCATCGTAGGCTTCATCTTCCCGTTCGCCCTCGCCTATATCGGCATCGCCAATGTGGCGGAAGAGGGCGTCGTCCCTCCGACGGTCGTCTTCTCGTTCTATGCGGCGGCCATCATCATCACACTCTGCGTGATCTACACCGTCGTCCGCGTCAAAGAGATGCCGCCAGCCGAATATCGCGCCTTCCACGGCATCCAGACGACATCTGAGGGCAAGGCTGCGGACAGCAGCGCCAACATGATCAAGCTGCTGTTCCATGCCCCTAAGACATTTTGGACTGTCGGTCTCGTGCAATTCTTCTGCTGGGCTTCGTTCCTCTACATGTGGACATACCTCACCGGCGCTGTCGCATCCAACGGATGGGGCACCACCGACGCCAAGACGGTAGAATATCAAGAGGCGAGCAACTGGGTCGGCATCCTCTACGCCGTACAGGCCCTCGGAGCCGTCGTCTGGGCGGCCATCATCCCGAGGTTCAAGAACCCCAAGGTGGCTTACGTCACCAGCCTCCTCATCAGTGCGGTAGGTTTCATCTCGCTCTTCTTCGTGACGAACCACTACCTCATGATGCTCAGCCTCTTCCTCGTCGGCCCGGCATGGGCGGCAAGCCTCGCGCTGCCATTCACCCTGCTGACCAACGCACTCGAGGGAACGCCCAACATGGGCACCTACCTCGGACTCTTCAACTGCACCATCTGCCTCCCGCAAATTGTGGCGGCACTTCTCGGCGGAACCATTCTCGGGATTGTCGGCGGCAGCCAACCTGCAATGATGGTCGTAGCTGGAGTCCTTCTCATCTGCGGAGCCTTGGCTGTCAGGCTCATAAGCGTTAAGAAAAACATCTCTTCGGAGAAACACATTTAGAACTACAAACTTAAAACACTGACCTGCCATGAAACGGATTATTACGACTGGCCTCGCCCTGCTGATGACAACCTTCGGGGCTTGGGCGCAGGATGCCGACATACAGGTGGAGCCAGCCAACTGGTGGATCGGGATGAAGAATCCTAACGTCCAGCTCATGCTCCACGGCAAAGACATCGCAAAACTCAAACCCTCGGTCGACACCAAGGGCGTGAGCATCGCCGACGTCACGCGCACCGACAACCCCAACTATCTGTTCGTCACCCTCAAGATTGGCCCCAAAGCCAAGGCAGGCGACGCCACGATAATCCTTGAGGCCGATGGTCAGAAACAGACGCTTTCCTATCCCCTCAACGCCCGACGCGAAGGCTCTGCCAACCGCATGGGCTTCAGCTCTGACGATGCCGTCTTCCTACTCATGCCCGACCGCTTCGCAAATGCCGACCCTACAAACGACGACATGCCAGGCATGGTCGAGAAAGCCAACCGCAATGAGCCTTACGGACGCCACGGCGGCGACCTCAAAGGCGTCATCAACCATCTCGACTACATCCAAAATCTCGGCATGACAGCCCTCTGGATGACTCCAGTCATGACGAACAACATGCCACAGTCTTCCTACCACGGCTACGCCATTACCAACTATTACGAGATCGACCCGCGCTTCGGCACCCTCGACGATTTCAAGACCCTCTCCGCCGAGCTGCACAAACGCGGCATGAAGCACATCATGGACATGGTCTTCAACCATAGCGGCACTAACTATTGGTGGATGAACGACTTGCCATGCAAGGATTGGCTCAACAAGTGGTACGACAAGGACGGCAACGAGATTTTCGTCCGCAGCAACTACCGCCTCTCCGTCCTCAACGATCCCCACGCCTCGCAAGCCGATCTCGACCTCGCTCTCAAAGGATGGTTCGACACGTCGATGGCCGACATGAACCTCACCAACCCTCTCGTAAAGAACTACCTGATTCAGAACTCGATATGGTGGATTGAGACGGCAGACCTCGACGGCATTCGCCAAGACACCTACCCCTACTCCGACGTCGAGGCCATGGCAGACTGGTGCGACGCCGTCAAGAAAGAATACCCATACTTCAACATCGTCGGCGAGTGCTGGATCTCCGAAGCCGCAAAGCTCGCCCCATGGCAAAAAGGCTACGGCAAGGCTAACGGACTGAAAGACAGTGGGCTCCCGACAATCATGGATTTTCCTCTCCAAGAGGCCATCTGCCGCGCAATGTCTGAAAACGAGGGCTGGGGCGATGGCGCCAACCGCCTCTACGACAGCTTCGCCAACGACGTGGTCTACCCCGACCCCATGAGCCTCCTCATCTTCGGCGAGAACCACGACACCGGTCGTCTCCTCACGCAACTGAAAGATGACGAAGGTGCGCTCCGCCTCGCAACCGCGCTCCTCGCAACCGCACGCGGCATCCCACAGCTCTACTACGGCACCGAGGTTCTCATGAAAGGCAACGGTTTTGACGGTCATGCCAACATCCGACGCGACTTCCCTGGCGGATGGCAAGCCGACACTCTCGACTTCTTCAACGCCATGCCCTCCAAGGAGAAAGCCATGTACGACTACACATCCCGACTCTTCAAGTTCCGCCAAAAGAGCATGGCCATCCGACGCGGCACAATGACACAATACGTCACCGAGGCCAATGTCTACGTCTTCTTCCGCTACGACTCTACGACTCGCCAGCAGGTTATGACAATCCTCAACCTCGCCAACGAAGACAGGGACATCAACCTCAACCGCTTCTCTCAAGTGACCGGCAACCACCTCACTGGCACCGACATCGTAAGCGGTGACAAGGTCGACGCGCAAGAGAAACTGACCGTCAAGGCACGCACTGCCATGGTCATCGACATGAAATAGTAATTACTACCACAATAGAAACAAAACAGTAAATAACCTAAGAACCACAATGAAAACAAGAAACGCAATGGAGCTCGCGGCCACATGTCTCGGCTTCGCCGCTCTGGTCTTGTCTGGTTGCGCAGGTCATCAACAGACCAAGACAAACGGCATCTCCTTCAGTGGCGAGACTGTCGACCTGACGTCGCCCGACAATAACATCAAGGTCACTTTCGGCCTCACAGCCGACAGTGTCCCCGCCTACCAGCTCACCTATGGCGACAAGGTCGTCGTCAAGCCCTCTCGCCTGGGCCTCAAACTCAAGGATGGCAAAAACCTCGACCGCGGCTTCGCCCTTGCCGACAAGAAGACCTCCTCTTTCGACGAGACATGGTCTCCCGTATGGGGCGAGGAGAGCGAGATTCGCAACAACTATAACGAGTTGTCCGTCACACTCGACCAGCCGTCCACAAATCGCCAGATGGGACTCACCTTCCGCGTCTACAACGATGGTCTCGGCTTCCGCTACGAGTTCCCCGACCAGAAGACCATGACCTATTTCGTTGTCACCGACGAGCTTACCGAGTTCGCCATGACCGGCAACCACAAGGCTTGGTGGATCAGCGGCGACTACGATACTCAGGAGTACGACTACACCGAGAGCCGCCTCAGTGAGATCCGCGCCCTCGCCCCTGGCGCACGCCAAGAGAACTCCAGCCAATGCGCAGTCTCTCCCACAGCCGTGCAGACGGCTCTCCAGATGAAGACCGACGACAGCCTCTACATCAACATCCACGAGGCCGCTCTCGTCAACTACTCTTGCATGAGCCTCGACCTCGACGACAAGAACTTCGTCTTCAAGGCCGCCCTCACCCCCAACGCCGTTGGTGAGATGGCTCGCTGCCAGACTCCTTTCCACACGCCTTGGCGCACCATCATGGTCACCGACGACGCCCGCAAGATTCTCGCCTCTCGCCTCATCCTCAACCTCAACGACCCTTGCGCCTATGAGGATGTCAGCTGGATTAAGCCCGTCAAGTACATGGGCGTATGGTGGGAGATGATCACAGGCAAGAGCAGCTGGTCTTACACCAACGAGTTGAACAGCGTCCACATCGGCTCTGACGACTACACGAAAACCACGCCTAACGGCACCCACGCCGCCAACAACGAGAACGTGCGTCGCTACATCGACTTCGCAGCCGCCAACGGCATGGACCAGCTCCTCATCGAGGGTTGGAACATCGGTTGGGAAGACTGGTTCGGTCATGAGAAGGATGATGTCTTCGACTTCGTCACCCCATACCCCGATTTCGACATCAAAGCCCTCAACGACTACGCCCACAGCAAAGGCATCCGCCTCATGATGCACCACGAGACCTCCGGCTCCATCCGCAACTACGAGCGCCACATGGACGACGCCTACAAGCTCATGGTCAAATATGGCTACAATGCCCTCAAGAGCGGCTACGTCGGCAACATCACCACCCCGGGCGAGCACCACTACGGACAGTGGGCAGTCAACCACTTCCTCTACGCCGTCAAGAAGGCTGCCGACTACAAGATCTGCGTCAATGGCCACGAGGCTGTCCGCCCGACAGGTCTCTGCCGCACCTACCCCAACCTCATCGGCAACGAGAGCGCACGTGGAACCGAGTATGAGTCCTTCGGTGGCAACCGTCCTCACCACACCTGCTGCCTCCCCTTCACTCGCCTCCAAGGTGGCCCTATGGACTACACCCCAGGAATCCTCGACACCAAGATGTCTTTCCTCGGCGACAAGCCTCACAGCACCGTCAACACCACCCTCTGCAAGCAGCTCGCCCTCTACGTCACAATGTACAGCCCTCTCCAGATGGCTGCCGACCTCCCAGAGAGCTACGAGAAGTACGCTGACGCCTTCCAGTTCATCAAGGACGTAGCCGTCGATTGGCAGAAGAGCGTTTACCTCGAAGCCGAGCCGGGTCACTTCATCACCATCGCTCGTAAAGAGAAGGGCGGCGACGACTGGTTCGTCGGCTCCATCACCAACGAGGACGAGCGTACGGCCACTGTCGACTTCTCATTCCTCGATCCCGGTGTCGAATATACCGCCACCATCTACGCCGACGGTCCCGACGCTTCATACGACGTCAAGCCCGACAGCTACACCATCGAGACCAAGAAGGTCAACAGCGACACCAAGCTCCAAATCAAGTGCGCCAAGAGCGGCGGCTTCGCCATCTCCGTCAAGAAGTAAGAATGACGTTTATTTGATTGTGTTCGATGCCCACGTTTTAGTGGGAACATAAGTGTGAGGCCCGCGGGACGATCGTCCTGCGGGCTTTGTCTTTCTTTGCAACCAAGTTGCGCCTCTGATTCGCTTCCTTTGCATCAAACAAAATAAGAAACACAACAAATGAAGAAAGACATCATCCAAATCTGCCTAAGCACCATACTGCTGGTCTGTGCGGCGGCTGCGGAACACTTCCTCCTTCTTCCTCAATGGACGCTCCTTATCATATACCTCGTCCCCTACCTCATCGTAGGAGCGGAGGTTCTCCACGAGGCAGCCGAGAAAATAGCCGATGGCAACGTCTTCAGCGAAGATTTCCTCATGAGCGTCGCCACCCTCGGAGCCTTCGCCATAGGCTTCATGCCTGGTGGGGAGAACGAGATGGCGGAGGCCGTCTTCGTCATGCTGTTCTTCAAAGTGGGCGAATGTTTCGAGGAATTTGCCGAAGGGCGCAGTCGCGATTCCATATCCAACCTTATGGAGATGAAAGCCGATATCGCCCACGTCATTCGCAATGGCGTCGAGCAAGATGTCGACCCCGAGGATCTCAATATTGGCGACGTCGTTGTCATCCGCCCTGGCGAACGCATCCCAATCGACGGCACTGTCATCTCCGGCACGTCCGCCCTCAACACCGTAGCCCTCACGGGCGAGAGCGAGCCACGCACAGTCGAGGTTGGCAGCCAAGCCCTATCCGGATGCGTCAACACGTCGAACGTCATAACCATCAAGGTCGACAAGCTATATTCCGAATCGACCGTCGCCAAGGTCATGCACCTCGTAGAGGAGGCCGACGCCCACAAGTCGCATAGCGAGACTTTCATCGCGCGCTTCGCACGAGTCTATACGCCCATCGTCGTCTTCACCGCCCTCTTCGTCGCCTTCATCCCGCCATTTTTCTCCGACGAGACCTACGTCA
Organism: Bifidobacteriaceae bacterium; assembly: GCA_963607345.1. Taxonomy (GTDB): domain Bacteria; phylum Bacteroidota; class Bacteroidia; order Bacteroidales; family Marinilabiliaceae; genus W3P20-009. Next base: position 456,781 of record CAVDBL010000001.1, on the reverse strand, counting down.
CGTCGCTTACCACGTGGCTCAACCGCGCCCTCACGTTCCTCATCGTCTCTTGCCCCTGCGCTCTCGTCATCTCCGTACCGCTCACTTTCTTTGGCGGCATCGGCGGTGCCAGCCGCAAAGGCATACTGATCAAAGGCTCCAGCTTCATCGACTCCCTCGCCAACCTCGACACCGTCGTCTTCGACAAGACCGGCACGCTCACCCGCGGCTCTTTCCAAGTGACAACCGTCTGCCCACAAGCAATGTCAGAAGCCGAGCTCCTAAGCCTTGCAGCTCTCGTTGAGCGTCACTCCACACACCCCATAGCCGCAGCCCTCGTCGCCGCTTGCCGCAAGCCACAACCCGACGACAATGTAACCAACCAAGAGGAGCTGCCTGGGCTCGGTCTATGCGCCACGGTCAACAATCGTCAAGTGGCCGTCGGCAATCTCAAACTCATGGAAAAAGTTGGTGCCAAGGTCGACAACCACGACCACGTCGGCACGGTCGTTCATGTCGCCATCGATGGCGTCTATGCTGGGCATATCGTCGTTGCCGACACTGTCAAACCCGATTCCGCCGACACCCTTGCAGCCCTCAAACGCCAAGGTGTCAGAAAGACAGTCATGCTCACGGGCGACCGCGCCGCCGTGGCCGACCATGTGGCAGCCGACCTCCATCTCGACGAGTGGCACTCCGACCTCATGCCAGCCGACAAAGTAGCGCATGTCGAACGCCTAATCGCCGAACGCCCTACGGGCAAGACCCTCGCTTTCGTAGGCGACGGCATCAACGACACTCCCGTCCTCACCCTGTCCGACGTCGGCATAGCCATGGGCGCCTTGGGCAGCGACGCGGCAATAGAGGCTGCCGACGTGGTTCTCATGGACGACAAGCCCTCCAAGGTAGCCGAAGCCATCAAGATTGCGCGCTACGTCCTCTCCATTGCCCGACAAAACGTCGTCTTCGCCATCGGTGTCAAGGTGGCAGTCCTCATTCTCGCCACTATCGGTCTCGCAGGAATGGGCATGGCTGTCTTTGCCGACGTAGGTGTCACCGTCCTTGCCGTCCTCAACGCCATGCGTGCGCTAAGGTCTTGACAATACGCATTTTAGACAACACCGATAGAAAGAGAGGCGAGCCTCATGGGTCAACAGATCCACGAGGCTCGCCTCTTATATTTCATTGTTTCTCAGCCCCGACAATCGGGACAAATGCCTTTAACGATATATGTGACGGTCTCCGCCTCAAAGCCCTCTGGCAAGCAGATTGGCGGTATCGCCACAGCGGGCAGGCATGTCATCTGATGGCAACGTCGACAGTAGAAATGGACGTGCAAGTCTTCGTCCCGTTCATCAGCGTGACATGCGCATATCTCATAATGCAACGATCCCGTCTCGTCCTCTATGGTATGCACCAGCCTATGCTCCCTAAACAGCGTCAACGCCCTGAATATGTTGCTCTTGTCGATTGTCTCCAACACCATCTCGACATCCGCAAGGCACAATGGTCTGCCAGCCTGACACAATGCCTGAGCCACGAGGATCCTGTTTCCCGTAGGGCGTATGTCGTGCTCGACGAGCAACCTCTCTATTTCTCCCGTCTCCATATTCATATCTATGCCACCGAATGGGCGTATTCCGACGGCGTGAGTCCCGTCTCTTTCTTGAAGAAGCGCACGAAATGCTGCGGATATTGGAATCCGAGCGAGAATGCAGTCTCCTTGACCGTAGCCTTGGGCTCCACAATCTTGCTCTTCGCAAGCGACACCACTTTGCGGTTTATCAACTCTTTGGGGTTCAATCCCGTCTGCCGCTTCACCATGTCACCAAAGTAATTGGGCGTAAGGCATATCTTGTCCGCAAAGTAGCTCACCGTAGGCAACCCTTCCATCTCGGCTCTTCCCTCTGTAAAATATTCGTCAAGTAGTGTCTCAAATTTAGATATGGCGTTTCGGTTCAAGACCTCGCGACTGTCAAACTGCCTCTCGTAGAATCTAAGGCAATAGTTGAGCAATACTTCTATATGGCTGACTATCAATCGTTGCGACAATCGGTCTGGCTCGTGCGACAACTCTTGCTCTATCGCCAATAGGCAATCGTTTATTTTAGTCCGCTCGTCTGCGCTGGGGTGCAAAGCCTCTGTGCTGGAGTATGAGAAAAAGCCATATTCCGACATCCGTTTCTCCAATTCCGTGCCATGCAACAAGTCGGGGTGGAACATCAGTCCTATTGAGCTGGGGCGTGCTCCAGGCACAGGCGAGAAGCTCACCGTCTGACCGGGAGCAAAACTTGTTATCGCTCCCTCGTCATAGTCATATTCCGTTCTGCCATAGTTTATTACGCAACATTTGGTGTTCTTCAGGAATAATGCGTAGAAACCATAGTTCATCGTATATGCGTCAAATTCATGCTTGGTCATGGCTTCCGACCGCACGACAGCTACCAATGGGTTAGCTGGTTTCGGATAGCCCAAGAAGTCCGTCAGCTGCTCTATTCGCTTTGCGTCTAATACTTCCATCGCTAAATATTTTTACGTCTTTCCTTCAAAAATAAGGATTCTATGCCTTATTTCCGCATCGGCTCAATATCGCGTATCCCACAAGTCCGCCAATGACCGACGCCGCCAAGATTCCTACCTTCGCCTGCACGTGAGCCATGGGGTCTGAGAACGCCAACGTCGTGACAAACATCGACATCGTGAAGCCTATCGACGCCAAGAATCCTACACCAAGCAAATGGCGACGCGTCATCCCGTCTGGCATGCGCCCTATGCCCATCCGCTCCATAAGCATAACCGACAAGACGACTCCTATCGGCTTGCCAAGCAAGAGGCCCAGCATGACGCCAATGGCCACGCCTCCGTCTGCAACACTCGCCACGTCCATGCCGATGAACGTGACGCCCGCGTTGCTGAGTGCGAAGATCGGCATGATGACAAACGATACGAATGGGTGCAACGTATGCTCCAACCTCTGCAAAGGCGGCATGGCCCGAGTGGCGTCACGACGCACCGACGCCACGATATGCAGCTGCTCGTCCTCAAGGGTCGGGAACTCGTTGCCCTCAGCCTCCTCAAACTCGTCATGATGACCGCGCATGCGAGCCAAGAAGTCCTTCTCCGAGAGTGCCGCGTCGGCTGGTATCATGAAGGCCGCAAGAACTGCCGATATCGTCGCATGGATGCCTGAGACCAGGAACGACGCCCATACTCCGACAATCGCCACGATAGCGTAGAACCATATATTCTTGACGCCCATCTTGTTCGCGCCAAACATCAAGAGTAAAAAGCCAAAGCCCGTAAGCAAGTCAGACACCGATATGCTCGACGTGTAGAAAAACGCTATCACAAGAACCGAACCAATGTCGTCCACTATGGCCAACGTCGTAAGGAACACCTTGACGGCCAACGGCACTCGTGAGCCCAACATGTATATCACCGCCAACGCGAAGGCTATGTCCGTCGCCATCGGGATGCCCCAACCGCCTGCCGCTTCCGTGCCATGGTTGAAAATCAAGTATATGACCGACGGCACGACCATGCCGAATATAGCCGCCCCAATGGGCAACAGCACTTTCTTCACCTCCCTCAGCTCACCACTGATAAACTCGCGCTTCAGCTCCAAGCCCACAACGAAGAAGAACAACGACATCAATCCGTCGTTTATCCAGTGCTCAAGGCTGAAGTCGAAATACGTCTTCCCTCCAAATACGAATCCGAAGTGCTGCTCAAAGATATGAGCCCACGCCTCGCGCATCGGCGAATTGGCTATCATCAATGCCACCACGACCGACAGGCCCAAGACTATGCCGCCCGCCTTCTCTTGCTTCATGAACTGCTGGATTGGCAGGAAAAATCGCTCGCTGATTCTCTGTTTGTATCTTTCTATCATCTTTTGTCGTCTATTGTCTGTTTTTATCGGCGATAAAGGTAAATAAAGATGTTCAGAGTATCAGCAACTTGACCCCTATGTCAAGGTGAAATACATCAAAGAACCCCACCTCTCTATTGCCAAATCCGCTTAATACATATTTATCATTCGTCGACAGGTCGTAAAACACGCCTATCGATTTCCATAGGCGGCGACGCTCGTCTCCTATGTTGAGCGTCCACTGTTGACCAAATCCCGCTACAAACTGAAATTTCGTCGAGAAGAAATAATAGCCCTCAGGGTATCGCTCCGGGTTCTTTGGCCAGAACTCGTGACCAATTATGGCGTTCACCCCTGCCGACGCCCTCAATGGCGAGAAACTTATCGGCGATCGCCCTATCGCCACGTCCCACGGAACGAGGTTCTCGCGCAACGTGAATGTCATCTTCGCCCTGTTGCTCTCCAGTCGGGGAACGAGTCCAATCAAGATGTCTGTCTCCCAACGCCTGTTTTTCCCATAATCCCATCCCAATCCGGCAGAAACCATGCCTATGCTGCCTGCAAATTGTGTCTTTATGTATTTGGGTATCAAGGCGGTATGATAATTTGTGTATTTTGTTATGTGCTTGTCATACCTCGACGTTTCGGCAGTGTCGACCTGTCCTTGCGCATTGATGGCAATGAGCCCCAACGCAAGTGCGAAAAACCTAAAAAGTGACTGTCTCATAGCTATATCCGTCGTCGTTGATTGTGAATATCATATATGCGCGGTCTTTCATGCATGTCGTGGTGTAATATATGAAGCCGTCGTCAAATGGCTCGCGCACTTCAAAGCTGTGGACATGTCCGCTGAGGTGGAACATCACGCCAGGAAACTGCTTGACGTAGAAGTGATAGTATTCCGCCATGTTGTCGTTAAACGGGTCGTCATACGGCATGCAATGACCTACGATTATCGTCCGCCCACATTCTTCTGGGTAGTTGTTTAACTCGCTCTTAATGAATGACATGTCAGGCACGGGGGTCGAATAGTCAAACTCCAACGCGTTTGTGTTCATGCACACGAAGCGCACGTTCCCTGCCGAGAATGCGAAGTTCAATGCTCCCCACACCCTCCCATATGTCTGTTTCCCTGTGCCTAAGCAATCATGATTTCCTATAATCGCCACATACGGGACGTCCAAGTCCTCCAATATGTCCCGTTGCCAAAGAAATTCCTTGTTGACGCCAAAGTCCGTCAAGTCGCCACCATGAACAACGAAGTCTATGTCCTTCCGTCCGTTGATGTCAGCCACCAACGCTTCCGTCTCGTCATACCACCTCTGCGTGTCCGACACGAATGCGAACTTGAAACTCGTCCGACCTTGCGTCGCTTTCTCTATCTCTTTGATATTGCTATCGTTAATCCCCATCCGACCACTTATGTCCACACAATATGGATGGTAGTCGAATGCGTCGCACGAGGTCATTGCCAATGCCAATAGCACAGCCCACGACGCTTCCTTTTTTTTCATGCTGATGTGTCTTTATTGTTGTAGGACACAAAGTTACCGCAAAACTCAAATGATATTTATAGTTTTCACGCTCTTTAGTGTTCTTTATTTTTCCGATACTGGTCTTTTACTCGCCCCTCACCTCTTTTACGACCTCATAGACTGCCACGTCGCTTTTTATATTACCTTTGAATAACAACATCACAACGGAATATCTACAATGAAATATATCGGAGCACACGTCAGCGCCAGCGGCGGCGTCCAAAACGCACCTCTCAACGCCAAGGCTATCGGCGCAACAGCCTTCGCCCTCTTCACCAAAAACCAACGCCAATGGCTCGCCAAAGATCTCGAGTCCGTCGAGATTAATGCCTTCAAAGCCAATTGCCAAGAGTGCGGATACTCGCCAGAGCAAATTCTCCCTCACGATAGCTACCTCATCAATCTCGGCAATCCCGACAACGAGAAACGCCTCAAGTCGGTCAACTCTTTCATCCACGAGACGCGCCGATGCCAAGCCCTCGGCCTTACAATGCTCAACCTCCACCCAGGAAGCCACCTCAAGGAGGTCGAACCCGAGAAGTGCCTGGATCTCATAGCCGACAGCCTCAACATCGTTCTCAGCGAGACCGAGGGCGTCACTGCCGTCATCGAGAACACGGCCGGCCAAGGCAGCAATATGGGTTTCGCCCTCTGGCACATCGCCCATATCATTGACCGAGTGACAGATAAGAGCCGCGTCGGCGTATGCATCGACACCTGCCACACGTTCGCCGCCGGCTACGACATCGCATCTCCCGAAGGCTACGACGCTTTCTGGAAGGAATTCGACTCTCTCATCGGAGCCCAATATCTCCGCGGCATGCACCTCAACGACTGCATGAAGCCACTCGCCTCCAAAGTCGACCGCCACGCCCCACTCGGCGACGGCACCATCGGCATCGACACGTTCCGACGCATCATCCAAGACCCGCGAACCGACAACATCCCACTCATCCTCGAGACCCCCGACGAGTCCCGATGGCCCGACGAGATCGCCACGCTCAAGTCGTTCGCCGAGGGCTTATAATACCCCCTACATGTTTCGCGCCCTCGTACTGTTCCTCCTGTTCATGTCCCTCTTTTCAGTAGGACACGAGGCTCTTGCGCAGTCGCACAACCGCAATGTCTTCGCCCGTGCGCATGTCGTCAATGGCGACACCATCCCCGACGTTCGCCTCGGCGAGGTGCGCGTCTACGCCCGCGCCAAGTTCAAGAGCAAACGCCAGCAACGCAAGTGGACGCGCTACATCTTCAACGTCAAAAAAGCTCTCCCCTACGCACGCCTCATAGCTCGCGAGCTAAAGGTCATAAACGATAGCCTCGCTGTCCTGACGACCGACAAGGCACGGGAGGATTTTCTCGACCGCAAGGAGAAAGAACTCTTCAAAAAGTACGAGCAGCCACTCAAGCATCTCACGGTCAGTCAAGGGCGCATCCTCATAAAACTCGTAGACCGAGAGACAGGCACCACGAGTTATGAGCTCATCCGTATGCTCAAGGGCCGTTTCAAAGCCTTCTGGTGGCAAGGCATCGCACGCATTTTCGGCTCTAATCTGAAAACCGAATATGACCCGCAAGGCGAGGACAAGAACCTCGAGAATGTCGTCATCCTCATCGACCAAGGTTACTATTAATTTGATGCCCAACCCATTACGACACCTCGCCTTCTTCTTTGCGCTCCTCTTTTCCTCCCTGTCGACGGCGCAAGCGCAAGAACCCGATTCTGTCAAGATTAGCCTCCCGCTCCGTGCCGCCAATGGTGTCATAAATGTGGCAGAGACTGTCCTCGACGCTCTCACTATCGACCGTTCCTCCTGGTCGCTCGCCCTCTATCCTGCCGCGTCCTACTCTTCGCGCTCAGGTTTCGCCATTGGCATCATGCCAATGCTCCAAATCCGCTCCCCTCGCCTACCCCGACCTGCCACAATCACTCCCTCCGCTCTCGTCTCCACCAAGCGCATGTTCGAGGTTCAATGTGATGCCGACGTCTATTTCAACCATCGGCTGGACCTCACCGCCAAATTCGAAGCCCAACGCCAACCCGATAACCTATACGACATTGGCAATCAGCGCAATAAACATTCTGTAGCAGATTACGATTTCAGCCGTCAGATGCTCACTGCCGAGCTCCTCAAAGGCATTGGTTCTTCGTCTCCTTGGCGCATTGGCGTGACGGCCGATTTCGACCGATACTCTTTTTCCAACATCGACGCCGCGCCTTCCGACTCCTCTCTCGCCATCCATCTCGCTTCCGATGCCGACGGCTCCAATTTCGGTCTCGGTGCGACCTTCGGCTTCGACTCGCGCAATAACACCTTGTGGCCAACAAGCGGCTCCTTCATTCGCCTCAAGTTTCTGGGCTACGGCAAGATAGCAGGCCATGGCCACGCTTTCGGCTCAGCCACGCTCGACGCCCGACGATACCTCGGCTTCCGTTCCGACCGCCTCGTCCTCGCGCTCCAAGCCTATGCCGACCTCCGCTGGGGCAACACTCCATTCCCTAAGCTCGCCACGTGCGGTGGCACAAGGCTCGGTCGAGCTATAGGTCACAATCTCAAGTACATAGACAATGCCGCATGGCTCGCCCAAGCCGAGCTCCGGGCTCCATTATTCTGGCGCGTCGGCGGCACTCTCTTCGGCGCGGCAGGCAATGTCGGCAATCGTTGGAACAACATTTTCAGCAACTTACACCTAATGTGCGGCGCAGGTCTACGCCTCGCCGTTTTCCCCGGCAAAGGTCTCAACCTTAGGCTCGACGGCGGCATCTCAAGTCGAGGCGATAAAGCGTTATATTTCAACATTCGCGAGGCTTTCTAAGTATATTCGCGCAACCAACGAACATACTGGAATGAAAAGCATCAAAGAGATATACCGTATTGGCAACGGTCCCTCCAGCAGTCACACCATGGGACCGCGCCGCGCAGCCGAGATTTTCGCCGAACGCCACCCCGCAGCCGCGCGCTACGAGGTCACCCTCTACGGCAGCCTCGCAGCCACAGGGCGTGGACACCTTACCGACCGCGCCATCCTCGACGTTCTCGCCCCCATCGCCCCAACCGACATCCTCTGGCACTCCGAAATCGTCCTCCCTTTCCATACTAACGGCATGGATTTCAAGGCGTTCGACGCCAACAATGCCGAGATTGCCTCTTGGCGAGTATACAGCATCGGCGGCGGAGCCTTGAGCGACGGCTCACAAGCTGGCGGCGAATGGCAACCAGCCGACATCTACCCACTTACCCACATGACGGACATCATCCACTGGTGCAGCCACACAGGCAAAAGCTACTGGGAGTATGTCAACCAATATGAGGAGAGCGACGTGTGGGACTACCTCGCCGAGGTGTGGGATGCCATGAAGACCGCCATCCACAATGGTCTCGAAAACGAGGGCGTCCTCCCCGGCCCGCTACACTTGCGCCGCAAAGCTGCCGCATACTATTACCGCTCAAGCGGCTCAAAACCCAGCCTCCAAAGCCGCGGACTCGTCTTCGCCTACGCTCTCGCCGTCAGCGAGGAGAACGCCGGAGGCGGACGCATCGTCACGGCTCCTACTTGCGGCTCTTGCGGCGTCATCCCTGCCGTCCTCTACCACCTCGCCGTAACACGCGAATTTTCTGACAAACGCATTCTCCGTGCCCTCGCCACGGCTGGCCTCATCGGCAGCATCGTAAAAGAGAATGCCTCTATCGCTGGAGCCGAAGTCGGATGCCAAGGAGAGGTAGGCGTAGCTTGCGCCATGGCGGCAGCCGCGGCCAATCAACTCTTCGGTGGCAGCACAACACAAATCGAGTATGCCGCCGAGATGGGGCTCGAACACCACCTCGGCATGACTTGCGACCCCATCTGCGGAATGGTACAAATACCTTGCATCGAGCGCAATGCCTACGCCGCCGCCCGCGCTCTCGACGTCAATCTCTACTCCACTTTCTCCGACGGACGTCACCGCGTCTCGTTTGACCATGTCGTTGAAGTAATGAAACAGACGGGGCACGATCTCCCTTCCGTCTACAAGGAAACAAGCGAGGGCGGTCTCGCCAAAGTCGCCATCGACGACTAACCACCTTACCCCCCTTTATCGCCCTGTTCCCATTATTTTTAGCTATCTTTGCATGATTGCGCATTGTCGCGCAACCAGCTCAAAATTAACAATGGACATACTCGTCATCGTTCTTCAGCTCCTGCTGAGCCTCTCCATATTGGTCGTCACACACGAGGCCGGACACTTCGCCTTCGCCAAGCTCTTTGGCATCAAAGTCGAGAAGTTCTACCTCTTTTTCGACCCCTGGTTCTCTCTCTTCAAGTTCAAAAAAGGCGAGACCGAGTACGGCATCGGATGGGTGCCACTCGGCGGCTACGTCAAAATAGCCGGCATGGTCGACGAGTCCATGGACACCGACCAACTCAAGCAACCCGTCCAACCTTGGGAGTTCCGCGCCAAACCAGCATGGCAACGCCTGCTCGTCATGCTCGGTGGCGTCCTCGTAAATCTCCTTACCGCACCGATCATCTTCTGGCTTCTTGCCTTCTCCTATGGCGACACCTACCTCCCGCTCTCCGAAGCCCGCTACGGTTTCGAGTTCGGTGACGCCCTGAAGTCCGTCGGCTTCCAAGATGGCGACTACATCGTCGGTGTCAATGGCACTCCTTGCGAGACCTACAAGGAGGTAGCGAACCCCATAATCTTCGATGACCAATGCTCTGTCGACATCGTCCGCGACGGAGTCAACCAGAGCATCACTCTCCCCCACGAGTTCTTCCGCACAATCCTCAAAGGCGATGGCAATCAAGCCCTCTTCGCTTTCCGCACCCCCGTCGTAGTCGACTCCATTCTTCCTGGCAGCCTGGCTGAGCAATGCGGTCTCGCCAAGGGAGATTCTATCATCATGGCTGGCGATGTCGCCAACCCCTCCTTCAGCCAGTTCACCACTGCGCTCGACAGCCTCAAAGGGCAAGCAGCCCAACTCGTTGTCGTTCGTCAGTCGGGCGATATTGACACTCTTACCGCCAATGTCGGTGACGACGGCCGCCTCGGCTTCTTCTTCTGCAACCCATCTCGCTGGTTCCAATCCAAGACCCGAACCTACGGTCTCTTCGAAGCCATCCCTGCCGGCATCGTCAAGGGCAAAGAGCTTCTTGTCAACTACTGCCGCCAACTCCCGATGCTCTTCACTCGCGAGGGCGCAACCAAGGTCGGCGGTTTCGGCACAATCGCCAAAATGTTCCCCGGTCACTGGAATTGGCAGGCTTTCTGGTTCAACACGGCCTTCCTCGCCATCATCCTCGCCGTCATGAACATCCTCCCAATCCCCGCTCTCGATGGTGGTCACGTCCTCTTCCTCCTCATCGAGGTCATCACGGGTCGCAAGGTCAGCGACAAGGTTCTCGAGGTCGCTCAGACAATCGGCATGATTCTGCTGCTCGCTCTCGTCCTCTACGCCAATGGCGCCGACGTCTTCCGAGCCTTTTTCAATTAAACACTTGCTTCCATGACCCGCAGGGCTTCTTTCGATTGGCTTCATTGGCGCATTGCGCTGCCTATCGCCCTGCTATTGTATCTCCTCTCGCCTCTCTCCTCCGCTGCGCAGGGTCTCGGTACCAACCCTCAAGTGCCAGACTACATCTACGCCCGGCGCATGGAGAAACTCGACCAGCAAAGCCCGATAACCCTCGAATACAACACCCAGGTTCGCGCCTACATCGACGTCTACCTCGCTCGCCGACGAGACCACCTCGCCAACATCCTTGGTCGTGCTGAGCTCTATTTCCCCATTTTCGAGGAATATCTCAGCAAGTACAATCTTCCCCAAGAGCTCAAGTATCTTGCGGTTATCGAGAGTGCGCTCGACCCAAAAGCAAAATCCAAGTCTGGCGCCATGGGTCTATGGCAGTTCCTCTACCACGCCGGACTCATGATGGATCTCAACGTCTCAAGCTACGAAGACGACCGCTGCGATGTCCGCAAGAGCACCGACGCCGCCTGCCGTTACCTTAAGTATCTATACCAAAATCTTGGCGACTGGCAACTCGCGCTCGCTGCCTATAACGGCGGTCTCGGTCAAGTCCAAAAGGCACTCCAACGCGCCGGCGGTGGCAAAAAGTCATTCTGGGAACTGAGCCAATATCTCACACCAGAGATGCGTTCCTACGTTCCTGCCTTCATCGCCGTAAACTACGTGATGAACTACTATCGGCAGCACAATGTGACTCCGGCAACGCCTGCTTTCACCCTCGCCGATGTCGACACCGTCTACGTCAACATGTCGCTCTCGTTCGACCAGATAAGCCGAGCGTCAGGTGTCAAACGCGAAGTTCTCCAACAACTCAACCCTCAGTACGTCAAAGACTTCATTCCCTACGACGATACTCCGCGACGACTTACTCTCCCACGAGACAACATCCCACGTTTTCTCCGCAACGAGCGCCAACTCCACCCCGATGCCGCACCCGACCTCGCTGGCTATTTCGGCAACGTCATCATCCGACGTGACACCATAACACACGTCGTCGAGAAAGGTGAATATCTCCACAAGATCGCCATGCGATACCACCTCACAGTCGATCAGATTATGGCGTGGAACAACATGGAAACAAAAGACATAAAAATAGGTCAACGTCTAACAATCATCTACGACCGCGAAATATCCCCCTATTTCTTTGTCGTCGACGAACTTGCAATGAAGTAATAATCTTACAACGAATATGCGATTCTCTATCTTCCTATCGCTCCTCATGGTCGCCGTTTGCTGCCTCACAAGCTGCAAAAAGACCATCGATGATTCATTTAAGCCGCAAATCACGGGTAAGGCCGGCGAGATTCTCGTCGTCATCAACGACAGTCAGAAAGCCGACACCGCAGGAAGGTACCTCCGCGACATGCTCGGTGCAACCTACGTAGGCCTCCCGACTGACGAGCCCGTCTTCGAGATGCACACCGTCGCGCCACCCATGTTCGACTATGAGATGCACAAGCTCCGCAACCTCATAATTGTCAACATCGCCGACACCGTCTCCACCGACACCGTCACCTTCTCTCGCGACGCTTGGGCGCAACCACAAGCCGTCATGCACCTCAAGGCCGCTACCGCGCAACGCGCTGCCGACGTTCTCCGACGTAACCATATCCGCGTAATCACTTTCTTCGTCAAAGCCGAGCGCGACCGCCTCATCGCATACTACACCAAACACATCAACGCCAAGCTCATGTCCGAGGTCGACAAACGATGGGGCGTATCCATCAGCATACCAAATGAGTACGACAAGTGCCGTCCCGCCTTCCAAGACTCCATCTCATGGTTCGTATGCGACACTCGCGAATACCAAGACGGTCTCGTCATCTACACTTTCCCCTACACAGGACCCGAATGCGTGAGCCGCGAAAGCCTACTCAATCGACGCGACGTAGTTCTTCGTGCCAACATCGGAGGACCTCACAACTCCGTCATGTGCACCGAACGACGGGCTCCGCTTGATGACGAGATCGTCTTCCAACAAGGCTCCTACAAAGGTCACTACGTCAGCGAGATACGCGGTCTTTGGCGCATGGACGGAGCTGCCATGGGCGGTCCTTTCCTCCTCCGTGCCGTTGTCGATGAAGACGCTCAACGAGTAATCGTCACCGACGGCTACGTCTTCTACCCCTCCCGTGAGCAAAAAAGAAACCACATAAGGTCACTCGAGGCAATAATGTACACCCTCAACCTGACCGAGAAATAATAATTTGACTCTTTCTATCATGAAAATTGGCATAACCCAGGGCGACGTGAACGGCATCGGCTACGAGGTCATCATGAAAGCCCTCCAAGACATGGAGATTATCGAAGACTTCGTTCCCATCATCTACGGATCTCCCAAAGCAGCCGCCTACCACCGTAAGGCGCTCAATGTCGCGCAGTTCAGCCTCAATAACATCAACACCCCAGATGAGGCGCACCCTAAGCGTATCAACATCCTCACCTGCGGCGATGACAATATCAAGGTAGAACTCGGCAAATCCACCGAGGCCGCCGGCATGGCTGCCTTCGAGGCTCTCCAAGCCGCTGTACGCGACCTCAGCGACGGCAAGATCGACGCCATCGTCACTGCCCCAATCAACAAGAAGAATATCCAAAACGAGAACTTCCACTTCCCTGGCCACACCGAGTATCTCGAGCAAGCTGCCCAAGCTCCTGCGCTCATGCTCCTCGTCGCTGGCAAGCTCCGCGTCGGTGTCGTAGCTGGTCACGTGCCCATCTGCCAAGTAGCCCAATACATCACCAAAGACAAGATTCTTAGCAAGCTCCGCATCCTCAACCGCTCGCTTCGCCAAGATTTCAATATCGACGGTCCTCGCATCGCCGTCCTCGGGCTTAACCCTCACTCCGGCGACCATGGTCTGCTCGGCGAGGAGGAGGAGACAATCATTGGCCCCGCAATCGAGCAAGCACAATCTGAAGGCATCTGCGCCATGGGTCCCTACCCTGCCGACGGTCTCTTCGGCTCCGACGCTCTCGGTAAGTTCGACGCCATCCTCGCAATGTACCACGACCAAGGTCTCGCCCCCTTCAAGGCTCTTGCGTTCACCTCTGGCGTCAATTTCACGGCAGGTCTCCCCATCGTCCGCACTTCCCCCGACCATGGCACGGCCTACGACATCGCCGGTCTCGACAAGGCCGACCCCACTTCCATGCGCGAAGCCATTTACCTCGCCATGGACATCGTGCGAAACCGCACCATTAACCAAGAGCTCGAAGCCAACAAACTCACAACGACTGTCGAGACTCGCGCCGAGCGCAATGCCTAATCACTCCTCATGTCTGGCGTAACAGGTCGTTTCGCTCCTTCCCCGAGCGGTCGCATGCATCTGGGCAACATCTTCGCCGCCCTCATGAGCTATGCCTCCGCCAAAAGCCAAGGAGGCAAGTGGATTCTCCGTATCGAGGATCTCGACCGCCAAAGGTGCCGTCCCGAGTTCTCCAACCAGATTGTCGACGATCTCCTGTGGCTCGGTCTGCAACCCGATGAGGGTCCTGTAGCTTCCTCCGATGGCGGTCATGGCCCTTACTACCAGAGCCTGCGTGACGACATATACTCCCACGCTTTCGACGTCCTCCACTCCCAAGGGCTGACCTACGAGTGCTTCTGCCGTCGCCAAGACCTTACCGCGGCTTCCGCCCCCCACGCCTCCGATGGTCATACCATCTACGCCCGTACGTGTCTCAATCTCTCCGAGTCGCAAAAAGCGGAATTGCGCCTCTCACGCAATCCTGCTTGGCGTCTCAAGCTCCCCGATGCGGTCTCTTCGTTCGTCGATGGTCACTATGGTCCTCAATCCGCCAATCTCGCCACAGATCGTGGCGACTTCATCCTCCGACGCTCCGATGGTAATTTCGCCTACCAGCTCGCTGTCGTGACCGACGATGCACTCATGGGCGTCAATGAGGTTGTCCGCGGGCGAGACCTGCTCCCTGCCAGCCACGAGCAATCTTTCCTCCTCCACGCTCTCGGCTACGACGCTCCCCGATATTGCCACTTTCCGCTCCTCCTGTCCCCCGATGGAGCACGCCTCAGCAAGCGAGACCGCTCCCTCGCCATGGATAAGATTCGCGAGAAGCTCAGACCCGAAGAGCTTATCGGACTCATGGCTTGGGTCGTCAAGATCCAAGACCATTGGGTTCCAATGTCTCTCGACGCTTTCGTCTCCGCCTTCAATTGGGATTTAATCCCTAAAGATGATATAACAATCGACGCCGCGGCGCTCTTCTAAGTAGAGTCGCCACGGCGTCTTTATTTCTTATTCTATGGGTCGGAGGCTAACCCCGTCTCGCCACAATTGTCGGGATGCTCGAAGCCACTATGACATATGCGCCGCCCAATGCAATCTGTATCGGGAAGATCCAAATATCCTCACTCCCGACAAGCAATGACAGCAACGCTACCGAGAACGCAGGTGCGTAACTTTTCTTGAAAACTGAGAATAAGAACATTACGGCTGCGACGATACACACGCCCGCAACGCCCATCCCAAATCCCAAAGAGCCACATATCACCACGAACGCCGCACCCGCTCCTGCGCCATACAGCAGCATGAACAGCACCTGCCAAGCCCTACGCCTAAATCCGCTCCCGCCATACGAGAACTCGACCATCGTCACAAGTACAGGAGGGGCAATAAGATAGACCCATCCGCTCAACCAAGCCGCGACGCACAATGGCACGGCGCACAAGGTCAATAACCCCAGGTCACGAAATCTGAAAACCTCATCACTCCCTGCCCTGCTCATAACCATCGGCATACGGTAGCTCCTCTGTCCCGTAACTTCCAAAAGCCACTGTACAAGGAGAACCACAGCCACCATCAACGCCACATATCCCACATAGTCCCACGTCCCGATTCCCACAACTGCGGGCAACAAGGCAGTAGCCAATGCAGGAGTAAGCTGCGTCCGCAACGCCACGATCATCAAGCCCGTAACCACGAACGCAACAAGCGACGACAACAATATGCCATGACAACCAACTAAAATCTCGGTCCCGACACCAACAACGGCAGCCAACGTCATGACACACAAGCACATAATCTTACCTGTGCGCCATACCCGCTTGTCTTTCATGAGCAGACCGACGCTCAATGCGCCGACCTCCGGGAAAAGGACTCTGTCACAGCCAGACTCTCGCCACCAGACGAGCATCGCCACCACGACCAATACGGCCGCCACGGCTCTGACTTTTTCGTCGTCACGCCTCATTGTTATTATGATTTAGTTAGTTGGGAGGGGGAGAAATAGGTGGAGAGTTTCGAAGCCCGACAGCCTACTTGGAGACTATCTCTACAAGCCTCTTTTTCAGCTCGTTAATATCCGTCACGACAGGATATTGCGGATAGTCCGCCTTTACGTTGTCGGGTGGGCAGAAGAGGATTCCCTTGTCGGCAGCCTCAAGCATCGTTACGTCGTTATACGAGTCGCCAAACGCCACGACATCGTACTTCAAGCTCTTGAACGCCTCGACCGTCTTACGCTTCGGGTCTGGCTGGCGAAGCTTATAGTTCGTGATGCGACCCTTGGCGTCAGTCTCAAGGCTGTGGCACAGCAAGAAAGGGTTCTCAAGCTTGTCCATGAGCGGCTGCGCAAATTCAACAAACGTGTCGCTCACAATGGCAAAACGTGCCAACTTGCGTATCTCGCGCACGAACTCTAACGCCCCTGGCAGAGGATCAAGTGTGCCAATGACTTCCTGAATGTCCTGAAGCGTCAAATGATGCTCGTCAAGTATCCGTAAGCGCATCTTCATCAGCTCGTCGTAATCCTTGATGTCCCTGGTCGTGAGCTTTAGCTCCTCAATGCCAGTCTTCTTCGCTACATTGACCCATATCTCGGGTACGAACACGCCCTCAAGGTCGGCACAAATAATCCACATTTTGTTTGATTTTTTCTTTTATGCCCACAAAGATAGTCTTTTACGTTCTAACTCCAACAACACTACTGCTTTGTTTACAACCACTTTTACCTCATTCTTGGCTTCACTCTCCGACCCCAACAGTTGCTAAATCAACCCCTTTTCCGTATTTTTGCATACACACCGCTTCTTTCGCGGCTTACACTTAAACTGATGGATTACAATACCTCCCGAGAGAGACTACCAATGCCCGAATACGGGCGCAACATACAACAGATGGTCGACTATGCACTCACCATCGAAGACCGTGACGAGAGAACTCGCTGCGCCGCCACCATCGTGAGCGTCATTCTCACGCTCTTCCCGCAGCTGAAGAACGACGCCAACTACCTCCAAAAGGTATGGGACAACGTCGCCATGATGTCCGGCTTCCGCCTCGACGTCGACTCCCCATTCCCCCTCCCACAACGACAAGAGGCAACCGTCGCCCCACAAGTCCACATCCCATACCCCATGACCCGCATCCGCCTCCGCTCATACGGCATCATGGTTCAAAATATGCTGCGCTCCGCCGTCAACGCCAATTCCGAAGAGGAACGAATGGCAACAACCGCCCTCACGGCCCTGTACATGAAACGACTCATCCTCCAAAACGGCAAGGACAGCAACGTCGAGGAGCGCGTCGCCAACGATATCGCCGAGCTCACCGACGGGCAGCTCCGCTACTCATTCGAGGAACTCATGGACGCACTGCCAGACGATCAGACCCTCCACCCGCGCCAACAATGGGGCGACCGATACCAGCAAGGCGGTTACCAAGGAGGAAGGCAAAAACGCTTCCACTTCGGGCAAAACCGCCAAAACGGCAAACAGCAAGGTGGCGGATCTTTCCGCTTCAACCGCAATAAAAAAAGATACTAATCCCAATCCCTTTACTCTCCATTCCCCACACCATATCCAATGAGCGGAACATTCATTATCGAGGGCGGTCATCCGCTCAACGGCTCCATAACTCCACAAGGCGCAAAAAACGAGGCTCTGCAAGTCCTCTGCGCCACACTGCTCACAAAAGAGGAGGTTGTCATTGACAACATCCCAGACATCCTCGACGTCAACAACCTCATCGACCTCCTCGGCTGCATGGGCGTAAAAGTTTGGCGCGAGGGACGGCACAAATGCCACTTCCAAGCAGAAAACGTCAGCCTCGACTACCTCCAGACCGACGATTTCAAACGACGCGCCTCCTCCCTCCGCGGCTCCATCATGATCATGGGCCCGCTCCTCGCACGCTTCGGCAAAGCCTACTTCCCTAAGCCCGGCGGCGACAAGATCGGACGCCGCAGGCTCGATACCCACTTCTACGGCTTCTCAAAACTGGGCGCAAAGTTCGATTTCGACTTCGGGCAGTTCTTCTACTCCGTCTCTGCCGATGACCTCCGCGGCACGTATATCCTCCTCGACGAGGCTTCCGTCACAGGCACCGCCAACACGCTCATGGCAGCCGTCATGGCCAAGGGCACTACGACAATCTACAACGCCGCCTGCGAGCCATATCTCCAGCAACTCTGCAAGATGCTCGTCTCCATGGGCGCAAAGATTAATGGCATCGGCTCCAATCTGCTGACCATAACGGGCGTAGACTCACTCGGAGGCTGCCAGCACCACATATGGCCAGACATGATCGAGGTCGGCTCTTTCATCGGCATGGCAGCCATGACGGCTGGCGACGTCACAATCCGCAACGCTGGTGTCGAGCAACTCGGCATCATCCCTCTCTCCTTCCAACGTATGGGCATCGAGATGGAAATCAATGGCGACGACATCCGCATCCCCTCTCAAAAACACTACACCATCGACTCTTTCATCGATGGCTCCATAATGACCGTCGCCGACGCCCCTTGGCCCGGCCTCACACCTGACCTCCTCAGCGTCTTCCTCGTCGTCGCCACACAAGCGCGAGGAAGCGTCCTCATCCATCAAAAGATGTTCGAGAGCCGCCTCTTCTTCGTCGACAAGCTCATCGACATGGGCGCCAAGATCATTCTCTGCGACCCCCACCGCGCCACGGTCATAGGTCTCGACCGCGAGACACAACTGCGCGGAACGACGATGACCTCCCCCGACATCCGAGCCGGCGTCGCTCTTCTCATTGCCGCCCTGTCTGCCCAAGGTACCAGCACCATCCACAATATCGAGCAAATCGACCGCGGATACCAGTACATCGACAAACGTCTCTCCGACCTCGGCGCCGTAATCTCACGTCTTTAAATAACATCAACGTCAAGAGCTTAGCAATGATCCGCATAACTAAATCTTTCCTCTTCGCCTTCGCAGCACTTCTCTTGCTGACCTCGCACTCCGCCTTCGCGCAGGAGATCGACAAGAAAGCCGATGAGCTCTTCAAGTCCCATTGCTTCGAAAAGGCAACAGAGCGGTACCTCAAGGTTTTCCACTCCAACCCCTCCAACAAGGCGAACCCCGCTATGCTCAGACGCATAACCGAGTCCATCCTAAGCTCCGAGATGCTGCGCGACACCGCACGCTACTTCGCCGACCTCTACCTCCAGTTCGAACCAGACGATGCCGAAGCATATTTCATGTCCGCGCAGGCACACTACCACGCCCACGATTTCGACATCGCGCTCCAACGCCTCGACTCTTTCATGGTCAGAGCTACAAACGAGCAAGATATCATCGATGCCGACCTCCTCAACTCGTGGATTCGTAACGCCCGACGGATGCTCAAAGACACTCTCCGCAACCCCATAATCAACCTCGGTGATGTCATCAACACTCGCAACAACGAGATAAACCCCTACATCATTAATGATGGGCACAGCCTCGTCTTCTCCTGCGACGACAAGTTCGACCGCGACGCCGTGATAACCGTCTTCAACGTCAAGTCTTCCGACCAGACGGCACTCTCTTGGAGCCCAGCAAAAAAGGTGTCTACCATCAACTCCCTCGCCGACGAGTACCCGACAGGTCCAACCCCCGACGGTTTCTTCTTCTGCACCAATAACGCAGGATCAAACTTCACCCTCAATACGACTCGCTACTCAACCGGCGGTCGCTGCTCCGAGGCTGAGAAAATGCCATCCCCGATAAATATGCCGGGCAGCGAGGTCGCAGGTTGCCTCTCCCCCACTGGCGATACACTGTACTTCTCCGCCACCAACGACTACGGCGACCTCGACATCTTCTACTCCATTCGCTCCTACAACGGCAAATGGATGAAACCACGCCCAATTCCAGGTCTCGTGAATCGAGAGGATTTCGATGAGAACTACCCCTACATCGCAAACAATGGCACGCGCCTCTACTTCGCCTCCAACCGCGAAGGCACAATGGGCGGCTACGACATCTTCTACTCCGATTTCGATTTCCGCCGCAATGAATGGGGCAAACCTGTCCAGCTCCCCTACCCTATCAACGACACCTACGACAACATGACGATCTCTTTCACCCCAGACAATCGTTATGCCTACGTCTCACTCTTCAGAGCCGACAGCATGGGCGGTCGCGACATCTACGCCATCCTCTTCGACCACGTCCTCCCGACGTCCGCCATCGTCAAATATAAAGTCACTCTCCGCGACACCAAGCGCAAACCCGTCGAGATAAAAACACAGCCGAATATCGAAATCCGCAACGACTACGGCGACCTCGTTGCCATCGAACGAATAAACATGAGGACCAACTCTTTCGTCGTCGTCCTCGACCCCGGCTCATACACCATGACTATCGACATGGAAGGCGTCAAACACTTCGAGCAACCAATAGTCGTCTCCGAACGCACCTACGACGCCACCCCAATCGAGAACACCATCGTTCTCGAAGCCATCCAATAACCTAAGAATCATCTCGCCATGAATATACAGCTCACTCGCCCAATCGTCTTCTTCGACCTCGAAACCACAGGTCTCAATATCGGACACGACCATATCGTAGAAATCTCACTCGTCAAGTTGTTCCCCGACGGGTACCGTGAGGAGTTCACCCAGCGTGTCAACCCTGGCATCCCCATCCCCCCTGAGTCTTCAAAAGTTCATGGCATCACCGACGCCGATGTGGCCGACAAGCCATTCTTCAAAGACATCGCCCACGACATCGCAAAACGTATCGAGGGCTGCGACCTCGGCGGCTTCAACAGCAATAAGTTCGACATCCCCATGCTCGCCGAGGAGTTCCTCAATGTAGGCATGACCGAGGTCGACCTCCGCCGCGCCAATTTCATCGACGTCCAAGTAATCTTCCATAAAAAAGAGCAAAGGACCCTCTCAGCAGCCTACAAGTTCTACTGCGACAAAGATCTCGAAGGCGCCCATAGCGCCAATGCCGACACTGAGGCCACCGTCGACGTCTTCCTCGCCCAGCTCGACAGATACAACGACCTGCCCAAAGACGTCAAAGGGCTTGCCGCCTTCTCTCAAATGACACGCAATGTCGACCTTGCAGGACGCATCGTATATGACGACAATGGCGTCGAGGTCTTCAACTTCGGCAAGCACAAGGGTAAAAGCGTCGAGCAAGTCCTCCGTTCCGACCTCGGATACTTCGAGTGGATCATGAACGGAGATTTCCCTCAAGACACCAAACGTATCCTCACTGGCATCCGCCTCAGGATGAATGGTCAGAACCTCCGTCGATGAAAATAATCTGCGTAGGTCTCAACTACCCCCGCCACGCCGACGAGATAGGCATGACGCCATCCAATGCCGAGCCGACAATCTTCTTGAAGCCCGACACAGCCCTGCTGCGCAACAATGACCCTTTCTACATCCCCGACTGGGCGCAACGTTTCGACTATGAGACAGAACTCGTCTTCCGCATCTCTCGTCTCGGACGTCATATAGAAGAGCGGTTCGCTCACAGATACTATGACGCCGTAGGTCTCGGCATCGACTTCACAGCCCGCGACCTGCAAGACAAGCTCGTCAAGGAGGGTCGCCCTTGGGAGATTTGCAAAGGGTTCGACTACTCCGCCGCAATCTCACAAATGGTTCCGCTCTCCGACCTTCCTCCCGTCGCCAACCTCCATTTCTCTCTCGACATCAATGGCGAGCGACGCCAAGAGGCAACAGCCAACCAAATGATTTTCTCCGTCGACAAGATCATCTCCTACGTTTCCCAATTCTTCTCTCTCAGAATGGGAGACCTCATCTTTACCGGTACGCCAACAGGTGTTGGACCAGTCAAGGAGGGTGACCGCCTCATAGGTACACTCGAAGGACGAACCCTCCTGAATTTCGAGATAAAGTAACTTTTAGCACATCTCCCCCGCAAGCCATGGTCACAAGCGCAAAGAACATGCTAAAGGGCCTATGGCCCCCGGCAGCCGCCTTTATCATCGCGGCTCTGCTTGTTGCGCTATACTCTTTCTTCGCCGCCTCGCCACGCGATATGGACCGAGCCCAAGAAAGGGAACGCCTCAACAGCGTCATGGCGCACCACGACAAAGCCATGTCACAATGGCTATCCTCCATCGCCGACACGCTCGCCAACCCTTCCACCATTACTTTCCCTCAAAATCTCGCCCTTGCCGACTACTCTCTCTACGTTTTCGACAATGACTCGCTACGCCTGTGGCACAACTCATGCCTTCCCAATCCCGACCCGCAATACGCCTCTCTCAACCAACATGTACTCGTAGCCGAAAATGGCTGGTTCTACGTCAAGTCCCTCAAGAAAGACTCAACTACACTCATCGCCCTATTCCGCATCCGCAGCCACTCACCTTATGACAATGACTATATAGCCGACACGTTCCACCCGTCATTCGGCATAGGCGACGAAGCACACATTTCCACCTCTCACGCCGATGGCGTCAATGTCAACGCCCCCGACGGCTCCTATCTCTTTACCGTAACAGGCAACACGGCAGGAGAGCTGCCACCATCGCTTTACTACACATCAGCCGGTCTTCTCTTAATCATCCTGCTCATAACACTTTGGGGTGTTGTAAAAACCACGAGCTTCCTCTATAATGCGATTTCATGTCGCTGGTCAGCCCTATTAATATGTGCTGTTCTGCTGATAGGGCTATACTTCTCATCGCTACTCCTTTCGCCTCCAGGTGGCGACGACTCCTCCTTTTTCTTCTCCCCCCTCGTCTTCTCCTACGACTGGTGGCTTCCATCTATCGGGCATCTCATGCTGGCGGCAACCTTCATGCTCACATGGTGCGCCATGTTCTTCCGCCTCACCAAAATCCGCACCCGCCTCCGACTGGCAACAATATTGGCCGCTACGCTACCTGCCGCCATCTTCTTATTCGCAGGCATAGCGACAGAGTTATTGGCACGCCACTCACAAGGGCTCGCATTCTATATCGGCTACACGAGCATGTCAGCCGACTCCCTCGCCAAGCTCGTCACCATATCGCTCCTCACGATGTCAATTGTCCTCGTCATGGAGCGTTGCTACTCTCAAGTGGCAAGACAAATTAGCTTAAAAGTCTTTATGCTGATGACTCTGCCAATGGCTGTAGTCATCTCTCTGATAGTCGGTTACGCAGATAGTCAAACACCATGGTTCCATGGCGTCGCCTACTTTGCCATGTGCTGCGCCTTCTATTTGATGAAACGCCGCTCGCCCTTCGTCCTCCAGTTCAGCCACTACGTATGGACAATCATGATTATGGCGCTCGTCTCGACCATACACATCACAATGCTCAATGCGGAAAAGGAGATGGACAACCGTAAACTCCTGTCCGTCAACCTCTCCTTCCAACTGCTCAGAGATGACGACCCCATAGCCGAGCAACGCCTCCCGATGGTTCAGACAATCCTGTCCAACGACACGGCAACCATCCTGATGCTGTCCAAGTCAAACGTCCGCCAAGACCAGCTATATGGGCATTTGCGCAACGCCATATTCGGAGGATACTTCACTCGCTACGACCTCCAAGTCATCCCATGCCGCGGCAACAGCAGCACCATACAGATGACCAACACTGGCGATGTCTACGACTGCTCGCAATACTTTGAGCAACTCGTATACTATCATGGCGTCCAGCTGCCATCTGCATCACAATTCTACCGTATCGACAATGGAGACGGCCGTCCTTGCTACCTTGGCAAATTCGACTTCGGCACACAAGCCTCCCCAAACAACCTCTTCGTACAGATAACGCGCAAAGTATCCGCCCAAGGCGTCGGCTACCCGGAGATATTGACCAACAAGCGCGACCGCATGGACGACGACCGCCTCCGTGGTTACTCCTACGCCCGCTACGCCAACAGCCACCTCGTCTCGCACTACGGGTCGTTCGACTACCCCACCACATACACTATAAGCGACACAACGCAAACCATCACCGAGAGCAACGGCTACTCGCACATAGCCACCACGCCCTCGCGCAACCAGACCATCGTAGTCAGCTACCCTCAGATGAAGGCGCAAAACCTGCTGACTACCTATTCCTACATCTTCCTCGGTATGCTGATAGCAAGCTCGGTCATAATGATAATCACCATTCGACCGCGTAAGTCAATATGGACGCACTCTTCGCTCAGCGAGCGTCTACACGCCTGCCTCGTGGCCTTCGTGCTTGTCCTTTTCGTCATTCTATGCCTGACTTCGAGCCTCCAGTCAATAAACACGTTCGAGGCCAACAGCCGCTCGCACCTTTCGGAGGCCATGCAATCCGTCCTTCTCTCTCTCTCCGACGAGTTTGCTGACGACTCGCCATCTGACATCACCGAGGATTTCCACGACTTCGAGACCGACAACATCCTCCAACGCTCGGCAGAGGCCTTCTCCGCCGACGCACACCTCTTCTCCGCCGCCGGGCACCTCGTAGGCACATCCCGTCGCGAGTTGTTCATGAGCGGCATAGCGTCTCCGCTCATGAATGATGAGGCACTCTCCATCATGCGCAGCGACTGCCGAGGCGAAGTCTTTGTCCAGGAGCATATCGGCTCCTTGCTCTATTACTCCATCTACTCCCCCCTCTTTAACAGTCGTGGCGAGGTCCTGGGCTACGTCAACGTCCCATACTTCAACGACGTCAGTGCCATGCGACGCCAGATGATGCAGACCCTCCTCCCAATCACCAACTCAATGATGCTCATCATCCTCCTCGCCATCGTTTTCTCATACGCCTTGGCGCACGGCATAACCCGCTCGCTCGGACAGCTGCGCGACGTGTTGCAAGCCGCCGACCTCGGATCTACGCACAAGAGGCTCTCATACCCTTATGACGACGAGGTGGGAGAAATTGTCAAAGCATATAATAAGATGAACCGCCAACTCGAGGCGTCGGCTGAAAGGCTTGCGGCATCGGAGCGAGAGAGCACGTGGAGGGAGATGGCAAGGCAGGTGGCACACGAGATTAAAAACCCTCTGACACCCATGAAATTGTCCGTCCAATACTTGTTGCGCGTATGGGACACGCATAGAGACAATTTCGAACCAATGTTGCAGAAGACGTCAAAGACCCTTATTGAGCAGATTGACCAACTTGCAGCCGTGGCGTCGCAATTCTCGGGCGTAGCCAAGATGAAGCAAGCAGAGCCTGAGCGCATGGACTTGGCTAACCGCCTATCGTCAATATGCACACTATTCGCCCGTTCGGAAGAGTCTAACCTCTCATACGACGGGCCGTCGGAAGGGGTGTTTATAATGGCAGACCCCGACCTCATAACCAGCGTCTTCAACAACCTGATTAAGAACGCACAACAAAGCGCAAGCGACGGGCGCAAAGTTGACATCGCCGTACGGCTTACGACCGACATCCATTCAGCCAAGGTGACAGTCTCCGACAATGGCGACGGCATCGACGACAATGTTAGAGAGAAGATCTTCCGCCCAAACTTCACCACAAAAAGCACAGGCATGGGACTCGGGTTGGCGATAACCAAGACCATCGTCACCAATTCGGGCGGCACAATAACTTTCGACAGCGAGATGGGGCGTGGCACGACATTCACCGTCAGACTGCCACGCATATAGGCTGTCCAGCCTCAATCTAAATTCTTACAACTTAATTGCGAACTGCGCTCGCAGACCCCAGCGAGGCGCATTGTCACGATTGTCGCCCACCGCACGGTATACGGCATCGACACGGAAGAAGCGGAATATATTGTCAATTCCCACATTGACCTCCACATACGGCTTGGTTGGACCTCCAACGCCTTCTGGCAAATCGAGCATGCTCTCATGTCGGCTGCTCAGCCCACCGTACATCAGCTTAGCACCCACGACTTCTCGCAAACCGAGACGATAGACGGCGGGCAGCTTGTGGAATAAGAGTCCATCGAGTTGATAGTCGGCATGCAGGTATACATACTTGTCGCATACGAACTCGAGGTAATTCATTAGGTTGAAGTCGTACCGATAGAAGCCGTATGTCTTATTGCCACGTGCGATGTTGAGCGTCGAGTATGGCAGTTTGCCGAAGTAGATACCGTCCTCGACAGCGACGTCCAACTTGGTCTGACCAAGGTAGAAACGGTGCTTGAGTGTCGAGTGGAGGCGGGCGTATACGCTATGCTTGTCGCCCACCTGCGTAGCACCGCCAGCCACGGTGAAGTGGACAATCGGGTGGTAGGTGGTGAGGTACATGCGTTGGAGACCATCGTCAATGAACTTCTCTCTCCATGAGAAGCGGAAGTCGAGCGATAGCTCCTGCTGGTGCACCTCGTCAACAGGCTCTCCACCTTGGGTGAAGGGATAGTACTTCGGACTTTCCTGACGCTGGGCGACAGCTTGGAGACAAGTTTGGAAACCGGTGAACCACTCGTTATTGTAGCGGAGGCGGACCTTCTTGTTATAATAGAGCTCGTCAATCTCCTCACGCTTAAATAGTTGAGCTATGATATTCGTCTCGCTTGTGGAGAGCATGTTCTCATAGAGGTAGAGGATGTTCTCGTCCTCGCCAATCTTCATGAGACGATCGGAATAGTAGAGGTCGAGCGTGCGGCGCATAGGGCTTTTGAAACGATAGCCGACGCCTGCGCCATACGTGGGGCGAGAGTTCTTGAAACCATAACCCACAATCCAACTTACGACCCACTGCTCGCTAATCTCCTTACTCGTACGGAGACCAGCGCCAAGGTGGAGACCCTCGATCTTGTTGGTGTTGAACATCTCGCTTATAGAACCTATCTCGACATTGCCGACATCGACATAGCCGGTGACGGCGGCTTTTGCCAGATAGTTGAATAGCTTTACGGAGCGGACATTATTCAGCGAGTCGATGGCTTGGCTTGCCTCTTGCGCCTCTTCGGTCATAGTGCCATGGCGACGCTCATCCCAAAACTCATCATCGCGCAGCTTATAGCCATCAATCTTGATAGTCTCTATGGCGAGAGCCTTCTTGCTAAGCTCCAACGGCTCAGGGACGTCGAGCTTCACCTTGCTCTGCGAGTTATACATCTTGCAGAGAATCTCCAGACGCTTCTTTTCTGAATTGACAGGCATATAGTCGATATGAACCTCCATATCGTTGGTGCCGAAGAAAGGAATGGTATCGCCGATGAGCTGGTAGGAGCTGTTGATTTTCAGCTTCTTGACGAAATTGATATTGGTGCCTTTGGGCATGGAGGCATTGATGCGCAGGGGGGAGAAATAGCGCGTCTCGACATCCATCGTACCCTCGAAGACCTTATCGCCACGGTTCTTTGGGCGGAACTTGACAGTGTAGATCTTGACGCTGTCGGACGGGGCGAAAGAGGGTCCAGCCGTGGTCACACTATCGGTGATGAAGAAATCGTAATAGTGGAAGCAGTCGGACGCAATAGGGCTAACGAAGCCGACGCCCAACATCTTGACAACATCATCATAGAAGTTGACCTCATTGTCCATGGCGTTGGAGAAGCCACCTATCTCGTATTGCTTAAAGACATCGATGCCGCGGGTGCGGTCGGCAACGACAGTCGTGCGGGACTTCGTCGGGTCACGCTGCGTCTCATTCTCGCTGAGCGTCTCGGAGAAATAGACTGGGAGGTAGCGGGTGCTGTCTTCAGAACTTACCTTCATGAGATTTGCGGCGCCGCGGAGGATGAGACCCTTCTCGGCTGTGCGGTCACTTATATTGGCGAGACTATACTCCCATCGGGTGTATTTCTCATACTCGGCACGGTCGTGGTTGACAGGATTGTTGCGCCCCTTATTGGCAATCACGGCTTTGAGGAGGCGACGCGGGGCATCATCTGGGCGGACAAGAATCTCGTCTATGGCGATGTTGTCGGGGCGCATCTTGATGACCAGGCTGTCGGTCTTGCCCTTCAACTGACTGAGGACACGGAACTGCGGGTCGTAGCCCATGGCACTGAAGCGGAGGGTGTCGTAGGCGGCGGGGACGGAGACAGCGAAGCGGCCGTCGAGGTCGGTCTGGACGCCGATGAGCGTGCCACGGACAAAGACATTGGAGAATGGCAAAGACTCGCCCGTCTCGCTATCGACGAGAGTGCCAGCGACTTTTCGGTCGGGACCTGTGGCAGGTTTTGCCTTTGTGGTATTTGTTGTTGTCTTTGCCTTTCGCCGCTGAGAGGAAGATTGCGCATCCGCAAGAGGGAGCAGTAGAAACGCCGCGGCGAGAAAGAGAACGAAGTGTCGGATCGCCCTTATCATAGTAACACAAAGATAAAACTAAACTTTCACTTATAGTTTTATAGTGTGTTAATGTCGCCTAAATTAGGCAATTGCGTCATGACGCCCATCACCGAAAAGGAAGAGTTAAATGGTGAAAATGGCCATTTGGCAGAGGCGGCATTCGGGGCGTGCCTCGTAGCGTCTGCCATCGGGGTCAGTGAGAATGAGGGGCACGAGACGAGCGCACTCGGGATGCTTGCGGAGACACTTGCCAAGCGAATTGAGGATGCAGTGGCGCATGGTCATGACACGGACGCCGTGGGAATCGCCTTGACGCTCGTAGCCCCACTCGATGAGCTTTGAGCCGTGGGACTCGTAGAAGAGCTTGGCATCGTTATTTATGACATTAGCATCACGGTGGAGCTCGGCTTTAGAGAAACGGGCATCGGGAACCTCATGGCGGATAACATCGACAGGATGAAAGTGGGCGATGCGAGCCTCGGTATGGGTGGCAAGGGCATCGCGGCGAAGCTCATTGACAGCCGAAGCCGGGGCGAAACGTGCGGCTGCGGCATCGGAGACCGAGACGGAAGAGGCGTTATAGGGCGTGCCGCCCATTTTGGAGAGGGCGGAAGAGAGCATTCGACGAGAAGAATCGACATTGCGTGCCTCGTCTGTGACGACGGAGAGGGAGGTCGTCGTGGAGACGCCGTCGGAATCGGAGACAGAGAGGGAGAAAGCGCCGTTGGAGAAATCGAGTGAGAGCGAGACATCGACCGCACGACGAGTCTTATCATGCTTGAGAACATCGGCGAAAGCCATATCGGCATTGCGCCAAAGCATGTCGCCCTCCTTTATGCCTGCCGCATTTTGAGCATTAATGCGGACGACACCCTTTGCGACATTTTGGGCAGTATTGACCTTCACGCCCATGAGACCGTTGCGCCCGAAGAAGCAGAGACCATCGCCATTGGAGACAGCGAGTTCCGTACGGACATCGAACGAATCGTTCTTACCGAGAGACGAGACCTTGCCGAGCGGCTCGCCGATGGACTTAGAGGTCTGAGGCTGCCAGATGTCGGGTTGGCGACCATGGGCGAAATAGTCGGTGAAGCCGCGGTTGAAACTCTTGTAGGGAGAGGGCGCGAAACCTGGGGTGACAGAGCCACGCGAGAGACGTTGGAGGTCGGGACGTCGGGCGAGAATCTCGTCGAGACGTTGGCGGTAGAAGAGAGTTATATTGCTTACATAGTCGGCATCCTTAAGACGCCCCTCGATCTTGAAAGACGAGACGCCGGCATCGATAAGTTGCTCGAGATTGTCGGACTGGTTGTTATCGCGGAGTGAGAGGGCGTGGGTATGGCGGAGGAGCTGGGAACCGTCGGCAGCCGTGACATCGTATGCGAGACGGCATGGCTGGGCGCACTCACCGCGATTGGCGGAGCGACCTCCGCGGAGGAGACTCATGTAGCATTGGCCACTATAAGATACGCACAGCGCACCATGGACGAAAGCCTCAAGGCGGACGGTTGTTTGTCGGGCTATGTCGGCAATCTCCTTGACAGACAGCTCGCGAGCCAAAACCACTTGGGCGAGACCCATCTGTTGCCAAAAGAGCACCTTGTCGGCGGAACGGTTGTCGCACTGCGTGGAGGCGTGGAGCTCGATGGGTGGCATATTGCCGGTAAGGAGGGCGGCATCTTGGACGATGAGGACATCTACTCCGACGTCGTAGAGCTTCCATGCGAGGGAGCGAGCGTCGGCAACCTCATTGTCGAAGAGGAGAGTATTGAGAGCCACGTGGACACGCGCGCCGAAAGTGTGGGCATGGCGCACGAGGGTGGCGATATCGTCGATAGTATTGGCAGCTGCTTTGCGAGCTCCAAATTGAGGAGAACCGATGTAGACGGCATCGGCTCCGTGATTAATTGCCGCGATGCCGCACTCAAGATTCTTGGCAGGTGCTAACAGCTCGATTAAGGAACGTTGCATAAAGAGAGAGATGACGGGCAAAAGTAGATGTTTTCCTTTTGATATGTGAGCTGTGGCGTAAGGAAAAGGCGGGGTGGCAAGAAGAGTAGTCATAGTGTCAAGCGGAAAGAATCCCGAGAGACGGTCTGTCTCTCGGGATTCGGTATAAACAGTGGATTGTCAGAAACTATTCTTAGAAACGGAAGCCGATCTTGAAGTTCGGCGTAGCGAAGAACTTGATATTATGGTGCGAAGCAGCATAGGTCTCGTAGCCCTTCGGGTAGACCTCCATCTGGCTGTACTGGTAGGCCGCAGGAGCGACCTCGAGCCCGAGTACGAGACCGGAGGTAGGAATGAACTCGATGCCACCTACGATGGAACCTGAGAGAGCCCAGATTCGTCCGGCGCGGGAAGAAGGCGTGTAGATAACCGTCTCATTATCGCCGGTGTAGGGGCGCGTAGTCTCGACTTTGCCGAACTGACCGCCAAAGGCGACGCCGGCGTAGAGAGAGAGCTTGTCATTCTTGGTGGCGAAGTGCCAGTTGGAGCCGACATTCGCCATCATGCTGGTCTTGAGGCGTCCCTCGATATATCGGGAAGCCGGGATGGCCATGTCCGAGATTGATTCATCACCCTCGATGTAGTCTTTTTTAGGCGTCGCCGCGATGTTCATGGCGAACATGAGGTTGACGTCGATTGCGGAAGTGATGAAGTATCGTCCTTGGACACCGACCATATTTAGCAGGGAGTTGCTTCCCAGTTCGCCTAAGTTCAAGTAAACACCAGGGTCGGCGGAGCTGCTTTCGTCATCTCCAGAGCCGATGCCCGTGCCGGGCGTAGATGAGGTGTTGTCGTATGTGGGCAAGAGGTATTCACTTGTGTTCTGGTTGAACATGGTGTTGTTACCCAATACGAGAGATACTTGGAACTGACCGGCGGCATCCTGCGCGCTTTGCTCCTGTGCGAAGGCAGGCGAGGCGAGGAGGGCGAGAAGCAGCGCTGCGGCGCAAAATCTTCTGTTCATGCTGGTCGGGTTGAAGGGTTACTCAGCGGAAGAGGAGAGAGCCTCGACAGAAGATTTGAAGAGAGCGTCGTAGTACTCGAGTTTCTCTTGAGCCTCTTGGAGATCCTCCTTAGCGTTGTCGAGCGCAAGCTTCTTAAGCTGGAGGTTATAGTTGTAGGGGTTGAAGTCAGAGGACTCGATCATGCTGTTGAACTGGTCAATCATGTACTGAGCGTTGGTGACCTCAACCTTAGCGTCCTCAAGATCCTTCTCTGCTTTGGATACATTCTCCTCGAGAGTCTCGATAGTGTAGTCAGTATTGTAAGGCATGTAGAAGGAGTAGGCGTCCTTCACATTCTCAAGAGCACTCTTTTCGGCAGAGAGGAGAGCGTATTCCTTCTCGAGCTCAGGATCGGTTGTCGCAATGGCGTTCTTCTGATCCTTGATAGCATTGATCTGATCGTTTATCACCTTTTGGGCGTCAGCGAGTTCCTTCTCAAGAGCGGGGATGGTTACCTTCTCGATCTCGAGAACCTGGTTGGCGGTGGTGGTGTTGTAAGCGGAAGTGAGAGCGGTCTCTTTTTCAGCAAAGGCATCGTAAGTCTTCATAGCTTCATTGTAAATCTCGTCAAGCTGAGACTTGATGCTGCTGAGAGACTTATAGATCTTGGATGTCGATGCGGTAGCGCCAGCATTCACGAAGGCCTCGCAGACGCTATTTACGGTAAGACGAAGACCCGCAAAACTTTGACTCATGACATAAGAATAATACGCATCGTAGTAAACACTCGTACCGAGTTCAGAATCAAATATATAATCGCTGGACGTGTAAGTACAATAGCCTATGATAATGTTGCCATTTGTATAGTATTCTTCGTAACCAGCCTTGACAACAATCTTGTTCTCGTCATCGTTTACCTCAAACATACTCGAACCACCCTTCAATGGCCAGACGAGGAAGGACTTAACATCTGAGTAGTTGGATACAGACACGCCGTTCCAAGTCAGGATTTTCTCTTGCCAATAGGACCTCTCGGCAGAAACTGCTTTCATTGCATCTTTGTAGTCCTTCTGGAGAGCATCAATCTTGTCATAAGCCTCATTGATCTTGGCCTGGATGGCGTTGAGAGTCTCGTTGTTGGGGTAGATGAGATCACCAGCAGCGTTGGTTTCGACATCGAGCTGATC
This sequence comes from Bifidobacteriaceae bacterium, assembly GCA_963607345.1. GTDB lineage: Bacteria > Bacteroidota > Bacteroidia > Bacteroidales > Marinilabiliaceae > W3P20-009. The sequence goes on along the minus strand of CAVDBL010000001.1, from coordinate 424,320 downwards.
ATCAAGTTCATTGATCTGATTCTGGAGCTCGACCTTCTGCTGCTCAGGCTCGACAGCGAACTTGGCTTGAGCGACCTCGTTCACAGCGATCTTGACTTCGATAGCGGAGATTTGGGCCTCGATCTCATTAATCTTCTCGGTGTACTCAGCCTCGGTCATGAGACCCTTGCTCTGAGCGGCCTCGAGAGCTGCCTTCTGAACCTCAAGAGCCTTCTCTGCCGCCTGCTGCTCGAGCTTTGCATCTTTCAAGTCATCAGCAAGCTCATTGGCGAGTTCGTTGTTGTCAATCTCTTGATCTACAAGAGCATCGATGTATTCAGCAGAAGCATCGGCAACCACTTCTGTAGCGTACCTGTAGGCATCCTTAGAAGAGAGGTACTTCTGATAGACCTGCGCTACAGTGATGTAGGAGCCGGACTTGGTGTCGAGGACGGTCTCGCTGGCCTTGATGCTCTTGAGAGCCTCGGCGTAGGCGGATGCAGAGCTCTCGAGAGTAGCGAGGCTTTCGTTGTAGGAAGCCTTGAGGAGGTTGAGTTGGGTCTCGGCCACTTGAGCGAGCTGCTCAGCTTCGGCCTTAGCCTGCTGGAGCTCATTGGCTTTCTCTTGGAGAGTGACCTCGAGCTCGGCCTTGATGGCAGCGATCTCGGCCTCGGTCTTAGCCTCGGCGAGCTTCACATCGTACTCAGCCTTAGCGGCCTCGTACTCAGCCTTCTTGGCGATTGCCTCTGCTTGCTTAGCCTCAGCATTCTTGACAGCGGTCTCAGCTGCCTTGTAGGCGGCGTCGGCGTTGGCGAGAGTCGTCTCGTTTGCGGCTTGAGCGTTGATGTAAGATGCCTTTGCTTGGCGCAGGGCAAGGATGCCGTCCGGCTCATCGTTGTCGATACAGCCAGACAGAGTGGTCGTGGCCAAAGCAGCGGCCAACGACACGTAGAGAATGTTTCTCTTCATTACTGGATTTAATTAGAGATTAAAAATTAGTTGCTTAGTGGAAAATGATAGTCTCTGAAAATTCCACATACAAATGTACCACTATTCAACGAAGCACAAATGCCACAAATTAGCATTGTGACAAAAACACCATATTTTTTGACAAAATGCAAGTTAAACAAATTTTAACTGCAATATTTATTGACCAAAGGAACGATAAGAACAGAAACGGCACATCAAATGGACATATATGACAAAATGCGACACACAACACTAATGACAACAAAACGGCAGAGCGCACATTTCACAATGACACAGAGCGACAGAGCGACACAAACGGCAAGGCACTTACAACAAAAAGAAAAGAGCATTTTGCGATATGACAAAATACGACACAACACACCAGTGGGAATACAGAAAACAGAAAAATGGAAGAGGAGGAAGGACATCAAGGCAACAAACAGAAAGGATCGTAGGACAAGAAAAGACGAAAATGAAAGATAAGGCGGCATGGAAAGCATTAAAATAGAGAGGGAAAGCGTAATTTTGCGAAAATGTGGCGTCGTGAACGGCGCCCAGAACAAGGAAAAACGAACATAGAGACAGCAAGATGTTAGACAACTTGAATGGCAGGCACGTGATGCTGGCCAGCGGCTCGCCGAGGCGACAGGAGTTACTGCGAGCCATGGGCGTAGAGTTTGAGGTCGTCACGAAAGCCGGCATAGCCGAGACATACCCAGAGACATTGAACAGCAAGGACGTAGCTGAATATATAGCCAACGAAAAAGCAGACGCTTACGCCGCCGACCTGAAAGCCGGCGACATCCTCATTACGGCCGACACGGTGGTAGTCCTTGACAAAGAGATACTTGGCAAGCCGAAAAACGCCGAGGACGCAAAACGTATGTTGCGCTCGCTAAGTGGACGGAAGCACAAAGTAATAACGGGCGTGAGCATCGTGACACGAAACGGGAGGACGAGCTTCTCTGTCGAGACGAAAGTCACGATGAGGGCGTTGACCGACGACGCCATAGAGTATTACGTCACGACAGCCAAACCGATGGACAAAGCCGGCTCGTACGGCATCCAGGAGTGGATAGGGCTTGTTGGCATAGACTACATCGAAGGGTCGTATCAGAACGTCATGGGACTGCCGACACAGAGGCTTTACGCAGAGCTTTGCACCATTGGCAACTAATTAAAAGCTAAGACATTGAAGAAGATATGCGCCGCCGTGGCGGCAATGATAGGAATGGCGACCACGGCAGTGGCAGGTCCCGGAATGTGGGTGCCACTGTTTATAGACGCGAACATCGAGAGCATGCGCGCTGAGGGATTGACCTTGACGGCAGAACAGATATACAGCGCGAACAAATCGAGCTTGAAAGACGCCGTCATGATATTTGGCGGCGGATGTACAGGCGAGATGATATCGGCTAACGGACTGATACTGACCAACTACCATTGCGGAGAAGAGGCTGTCAGCGGACTTAGCAGCACACAGCACGACTACATGGCTCACGGATATACGGCCAAGAGCGAAGCCGACGAACTGCCATGCGCAGGACTGGAAGTGCGCCACCTCGTCAGGATGGAAGACGTGAGCGACAGAGTCGGCAGCCTCAGCGACACGGCAGCCGTCAACAGCGTATGCCGCACGGCGGAAGAGGGCGGACTGTATGAGGCGATCGTGGAAGAGATGTTTTGCGGAAACCAGCACATACTGATGGTATATGAGGTATTTCGCGACATACGCCTCGTCGTGGCTCCACCACAGCAATTAGGACAGTTTGGCGGCGAGACCGACAACTGGGTGTGGCCGCGCCATACAGCGGATTTTACACTCTTCCGCATATATGCCGACGCGAACAACAAGCCAGCAGCATATAGCCCCAAGAACAAACCTTACACGCCTGCCAAGAGTCTGAAAATCAACATTGGCGGCGTAAAAGAGGGCGACTTCGCAATGGTCATGGGCTTCCCTGGCTCGACCGACCAATACATGACGGCGGCAGCCATCGACGCACTGAGAACGAAAGTGTGGCCGGGCGTCGTCAACCTGCGCCAAGCGGAGATGACGGCATTGGAGAAAAGGATGGAGAGAGAGCGGAAGACGGCAATAGACTACGCATCGTTCTACTCGAGCATCGCCAACGGCAAAAAGAGGACGGCAGGCGAGATAGACTGCACGGACAGGGCAGAAATCGTAGAGAAGATGAGAGCTCAGCAAGCCGTCATGAGACAAGACGCGAAGCTGGACTCCATCCTTGGCGCGATGGACAACATATACAGTGACGAATATGTGGGCGCGGAGCTGACCAAAAGACTTGTGCGCGACGCATGGACTGGCAGCAAGACATTGAGACTGGCTCGGATGACGCTCTTCATGTTGGGGAAAGAGACACCCGACATGGCACGCATTGACAGCATGGCCGTAGAGTATTTCGGGCATCGCGACGCCAAGGCGGATCGCAGCGCATTGGAAGCCGGACTTACGGCACTGAAGGCGAGCGGAGCGAAAGACATTCCAACGATCGTCGCCACGACAAGCGCAAAGAAACTTGCGAAGCAGGCTACGAGCGGCGTGTTTGGCGACATCGAGACATTCAGGAACACACTAAAGAAGCCGAACGCCAAAGAGCTGATAAAGAACGACGTAGCCTCGGAACTTGTATCGGCATTGGTAAAAACGGCACAAGAGAAGAGCGAGGCGAACGAGGTGGCGAACGAGAAACTTCACGGCTTGAAGGCTGCCTACGCCAAGCGACTTGCGGAATTGCGTCCCGACAGCCTGTTGGCGCCCGACGCGAACTTCACGATGCGAGTTTCATACGGCAAAGTCGAGGCTCCACGTACGGGCATTGAGAACGTCGACAGATATTACACCACGGCGAAAGGCATATTGGGCAAGAACGCGACGGGCAACCCCGACTTCGTATTGGCAGACAGCCTAAAGACCTATCTTAGCGGCAATTACGGACGATGGGCGGACAAAGACGGAGAGCTTCACACGTGCTTCGTCGGGAGCATCCATACGACAGGCGGCAACAGCGGCAGCCCCACGTTGAACGGTCGCGGCGAACTGATAGGATTGAACTTTGACAGAATATGGAACGGCATAGCGTCGGACTATCGATTTGACAGTGAGCGCAGTAGGAACATATCTGTCGACATAAGGTACGTAATGTACGTCATAGACGTCATATGCCATGGAGGTCATATTGTAGACCAGATGGACATCGTTGGCGACGCAAACAGATAGTGAGATGACGATCGAAGAGAGAATAGAGCGGCTGCGCAAGCTGTACCGCCAATGGGCGGGCACGGAAGCCGAGACCTTTGAGAAACTGCCACCGTCGGGCTCGAACCGCGCCTATTACAGGATGGGCGACAGGGAGCGTCGCACGATAGGCGTGGTCGGCGAGAACGATAGGGAGAACAAGGCATTTTTGAGCTTCAGCCGCGGACTGAAGAAAGCGGGCATCCGCGTGCCAGAGGTCTACGCAGACGATGAAGCCGCAGGCGTATACATCCAGCAGGACCTTGGCAACACGTCACTCTTCGACCTCATAAACAAAGAGCGTAATGAGAACAACGGGGCATTTACCCCGAAACTGAAAGAGACATATAAAAAAGTGTTGGCAGCACTGGTCGACATACAAGTCAAAGGGCGCCAACACATTGACTTTGAGCTTTGTTACCCACGCTCAGACTTCGACCGTCAGAGCATGATGTGGGACTTGCAATACTTCAAATACTACTTCTTGCGCCTGGCAGGCGTGGCATTTGACGAGGCGAAATTGGAGGCTGACTTCGACGCCTTTATCAGCTACCTCATGCAAGCCAACTGCAAATACTTCATGTATCGCGACTTCCAGAGCCGCAACATCATGATAGACAGCGAGGGCGAGCCATGGTTTATAGACTATCAGGGCGGCAGGCGCGGCGCGAGACAGTATGACGTGGCATCGTTGCTTTATGACGCCAAGGCCGACATCCCCAGCTCGGCTCGCAACGAGCTTCTCGCCTTCTACACCGGGCGATTGAGGAACAACGAGGTCGCAGCGTTCGTGCGCCACTACTACGGCTATTGCATCATAAGAATCATGCAGGCCATGGGAGCATACGGCTACCGCGGCTACTTCGAAAGGAAGCAACACTTCTTGAAGAGCATCCCCTTTGCGCTGGACAATCTGAGAGACATCTTGAAGAACCACAAACCCGAAGTCGAGGCACCAGAGTTGATGAGGGTTCTTGACGAAGTGGCGAACTCGCAGAAACTGAGGAACTTGAGCGGAACATCGAAATTGACCGTGAGGGTATTCTCGTTCTCATATAAACACGGCATCCCGACGGACGTCAGCGGCAATGGCGGCGGTCACGTATTCGATTGCCGGGCATTGCCGAACCCTGGGCGCGAGGAGCGATACAAGAAAAGCACCGGTCGTGACGCTGACGTGATAGAATTTTTCGCCCAGCACATGGACGAGATGGCACCTTTCATCGACGCGGCAAAAGCCATTGTCGGCATCAGCGTCAGACGATACAGGAGCCGCGGCTTTTCCAACCTGATGGTCAGCTTCGGTTGTACAGGTGGTCAGCATCGGTCGGTCTATTGCGCCGAGGCGATAGCTAAATGGATTGGCGAGACGTGGACTGACGTCAACGTCGAGCTGAAGCACGTGGAGCAGCAATGAACGGAATGATATTCGCAGCGGGGCTTGGGACTCGCTTGGCTCCATTGACCGACACGAAACCAAAAGCGTTGGTGGAACTGTGCGGTCGCCCGATGTTGGCTCATGCGCTTGACCACTTGACTGCAGGAGGCGTGGACCATATCGTTGTCAACGTGCATCATTTTGCGGATCAGATAATCGAATACATAGCCAAGAACAAGTCGCAATGGAGGGCTGAGATAGTCATATCGGACGAGCGAGAGCAGCTGCTCGACACGGGAGGCGGCTTGATAAAAGCATTGCCACTCATGGATGGCGACGGTCCGATAGTCATTGGCAACGCTGACGTCATAACAGACTCGCCGATAGCGGAACTCATTGAGGCTCACGTGCGGAACGGATGGGACGCCACATTGCTCACCAGCCCGAGAGCATCGACACGCCACTTGCTATTTGGCGGCGACAACCTGCTCTGCGGATGGGAAGACGTGAAAAACGGGAAGAGCCGAACCGCCCGCGAGACGACGCCCATGTGGCGTGAGGCATTCAACGGATTTCACGTCATAGAGCAGAGGCTCGTGAGGGCGTTTGGCGAAGAAAGACCACTGCCGATCATATCGGCATACTTGGACTTGGCAGGGGAGTATCAGATTGGAAGAGAGAGAATTAAAGATGGAAGATATTGGTATGACGTGGGGACAGTGGAGAAACTGAGGATGGCGGAAGATGGCGTAAGAGAACACGAAAAGAGATAAAAGAACAGCAGACGACAGATGAAAAGAATAGTTATGGTGATGGCGGCATGGTTGATGGTCGCCGTTGTCGGCATGGCTCAGAAGAGCGAGAAGCGCTATACCTGCCCACTTAAAATAGCCTACAGGATTAGCGGCACGTATGGGGAGTTGCGCGGCAACCACTACCATGCGGGACTTGACATGGGAACGGCTGGTGTGGAAAACATTGAAGTCTACTCGGCAGAGGACGGATGGGTGAGCAGGGTGAAAGTCGGGCCATACGGATATGGCAGGGCATTGTATATAGATCATCCCGACGGTCGTACGACGGTATACGGACACCTTAACGGATTCGCACAGAAGATAGACAGCATCGTCAGAAAAGAGCAATACGACAAGCAATCATTTGAGGTACAATTATTTATAGAGAAGGGCATGATACCCGTCAAGCGAGACGAGATAGTGGCCTATTCTGGCAACACGGGAGGATCTGGCGGCCCGCACCTGCACTTTGAGGTGCGCGACACGAAGACGGAAGAGCCACTGAACCCGATGAGATTCATAGAGACGGCGGCAGACAACGTCCCCCCCACCCTATTTGGCATAAAGATATACGCATTAAGCAAAGACGCTCAAGTTGCGGGAGGCAGGAACGACCGCTATCTGCCATTGGCACAGGCTAATGGGAAAACGATAGACGCGATAGGGAAGGTAGGCGTCGGCATCCATTGCACGGACTATGTAGAAAAGGGAGGTCGCCCATGCGGCATCATAGAAATCAACTTGTACGATGGTGACGAATTGGTATACCATTCACGAGTAGACCACTTTCCTTTCGACCTTAACAAACACGTCAACAGCCACATAGACTTCAAGGAGAGCGTGAGCAACAAGCGGTTTGTGCAGAATAGCTTTGTAAGCCCAGGAAACAAATTGCCTATCTATGGGGAGATAAAGACACCCACCATCATAGGCGAAGGCGAGACACACAAGATGAGGTATGAGGTCATGGACTTCGCAGGCAACAAGAGCATCTTGCGTTTTACGCTGCGCGGTCGACGCAATGCGGCATTGGGCGAAAAAGAGAAGCCCAAGGGCGACCTCGTGGCATGGGAGAAGACGTGGGCAAAAGACACATTGGGCATCGACGTACTAATTCCGCACCACAGCCTTTATGAAGACTGCTATGTGGACATCGCGCGGACGGACAGAGGCGCAACGATGCCAGCCGCATACACCATTGGCGACACGGGGATACCGATGCAGAAGTCGATGGTCGTGACTTTGAGCGTGCCAGAGAAATGGAAGGGAATGGGGAGCAAAGTATTCGTTGGACGCATGGTTGGCAAAGGCATGGCGTACGCCGGTGGAGACATGAGTGTTGACAATGGCGTAGGGAACGTGACGCTAATCAGCGCACGGGTGTCGCAGTTTGGCACTTACAGCATTGATATTGACACCGTTGCTCCGGCCGTCGGGATAAGAAACAAATCGACATTGCTCAGGAGAGACAGCTGGATATACATCGGCGTGGGAGACGACAAGAGCGGCGTGGCGAAATATAACGTATGGATTGACGGAAAATGGGAGGTCTTCGAGTACGACTATAAGAACTCACGCCTCAAAGCGCAAGTCAGCTACTTGAAAATCAAGAGGGGAAGCCACACGTTGAGGGTGGAAGTGTGGGACAGCTGCGGTAACAAGAAAGAAGTGAACTGGACGTTCAAAGTCGATTAGTCGATATTCACACGGAAGAGCGCGACGACGGGATTGTCATCATGTCGGACGCCATCGAGACGATCCTTCTCAGCCTCGGATACCGTAGCACCCACGAAGCAGAAAGTACGTCCGCTCTCGGTCTGGTATGGATGGAAGAGGGCAGCATAGCGGTCGGCGTAGGAAGTCAGCGGATTGTAGACTGGCGGCATCTCGCAATAGTCCGCCATTGGTTGGATACCGCCAACGAGCTTACGGGAGCGGGCGTCGTAGAAGGCGCGTATCGTCATGGCGCGCTCAGTGCGGAGGGTGAGAAAAAATCCGTCTTTTGAGGGGATGAAGTCGCCCCCGAAATAGTAGAGCCTCTTGCCATATTTGCCTGCGAAAATATCATTGTGATCCTGCTCATCTGTAGGGGTGGGCAGGTGACGTGCGCTATAATCGAGCACATAGTGCGCATGGACCTCTCCGCCATTGATATAAAATATTGTATCGCAAAAGCTGTGAGACATTGCGACACCGCCGTCGTAAGGTTGCAAGCGTCGGGTATTGCGTGGCGACGGGGCGTGGGCTTCGAGAGACGGGAGATATTTAGAAAGCTCACCTTGGCGATTGATAAACAGGCAAGGCGAGGCTGCCGTAGCGGGAGAAATATGTGAGTTCAGCTCGGCACTGTCACAATGGACGAGGAGAGTTGAGCCTTCGATGGCGATGGAATTGAAGCGGACGGGGAAACGCTCCGTCCAAAGATGATTGCCATCGGGCGTAAAATGGGCGACATAGTTATCGGCACATACGACAAGCTCGGAGAGATCTGTATCGAAAGCGAAATCGTGGGGGGCAGAGAATAAAAACGGAACCTTGTTGACGAACTCGCCAGATGGGGAAAAGATGTATAGCGCGTGCTGATCGGAGACGTAGATGTTAGATTTGGTTATTATCATCCTGTCTGGTCGGCCGATATGCGCATCGGGCGTCGTCTGTAGGGGGATAAAATGAATATCGGAAACAATGCCTTGGAAGTCGAACTCGTCATTCTCGAGAATGGAGTTGACATTTACGGTCACGATATTGGAAGTGTCGGGATGCGTGAGGACGGCAGCCTCGGGGTTAAGCCGTGAGAGTTGCTCGGGAGAGCACGTAAAAGCATTATCGGGCTGATTGGTGCAAGCCACGAAAAGGAGCAGAGCAAAGAACAGCGAGGGAATGCGATAATTAGTCACGTGCTTAAATATATGATAACTTTTGCGCCAAAGTTATACACATATTTTAAGAATGCAAAAGTAATACAGATAAAAAAGGGCTAAAAAGGAACAATTGTCACAATAAATGTAAAACTTGTTACTAATCGTTTGCAAGGACAGGACGAACCGTGTAGCCGTAGCTCTTGTCGTTATCGAGCTGGTGGATGTCGATTTTTGAGGAAGAAATCTTGAGGCTATAGGCGAAACGAGAGAAGCTGGAAAGCGTGCCCGACCAATAGTAACCTATGGACTCGGCAATATTGGCACCCTTGATTTCGCGCCCGTCGTCATCGAGGGGCTTGGCGTAGCCAGCAGCGGGCAGGAAGATGGCCTTGCCGTTGGAACGGCTGACGACGGCGTAGCCTTGGGTCTCGCGCCAAGTGGTCCACGACCAGTCGCAATTCTCGACCAACTCTTGGAACTGCTCAAACGTCGGGAGTTGCCAACCAGCCCCGACATTGGCAGTTGCCATATCATATGTCGTGGCGACGATAGAGGCCTCGGAAGGATAGCTGACCGGATTGGAAGACGTAACCTCGCCCGTCGGGTCGCCCCACCCGAAATAGGAGCCAGCGAGCTCGGCACTCGTTGCACCAACGTTGCGAGCCGACCAGAGAGTCGAGAGACCGAGGTCGACGGGGAGATTGGAGTCCTCTATTTTAAGTTCCGTGGTGGTAAAAGATACTGGAGAGCCGTAATAATAGGTAGTGTCGATCTTCAGATAGGCTTGGAAAACGTAGGAAGAAGAGGGCTGGAGAGAGGAGAGAGTGACCTCGAAATGGGTGGAGTCGCCATCGGAGACATGACCCTTGACGAAAGTGTCGACAGACGGGGAGGGACGATCGGTCTTGCGAGCCGTATAGAGGAAACCTGCCTCGCCGCGGAACTTAGAGTCATTCAGCTTGACGCTGCTTACGCCACGGAGGGTAGCGGAGAAGATGGAGACGGGGGAAGGGGCAAGAGTATTGACATCGCAACTGAGCGTGGTGAAATACATGACACGACCGAGATGAATTGTGGTGCCACGGCTCTCGCGGAGGTAGGCGCGGTAGTAATAGCGCGTGCCCATGGAGAGAGAGGATGCGGAGACGGTGAAAATCTTGGACTGGCGCTTGCTGACAACGACTTGGCAATCGGAGGCGTTGGGAGTAGGATCGGGATTGGAGGACGAGATTATGACGCCCCAAGTGGAATATTGGGGGAGAGAATTGAAATTGCGGATATTGAGCTTGCCTGTGAGGGTGGCGGAATAGTGTGTGACGGCGGACGCCTGTCCCGTGACGGCGGTGTCGGTGGAGTTGGCCCAATAATCTTCGTCGAAATTGTTATCCGGCTCGGCAGATGGCGACTCGACGGAATTGGTGCAGGCGGAGAAGAAGAAAATGGTCAGGATTAGGAATAGAATGCGCATTAGTGTTTTGTTGGGTTACGTGAATAAAGATAGGCAAAAAAGGGGAGGTGGGCAATAGGCAAGTGAAAAAGTGAAAGGGCAGGCGAAAATGGTCGAGAGGGCGTGAAAGTGTGAAAAAAGAGCGGAAATGGGGCTGAAAAGTGAATTTGAATCGAAGAAATTGTCAGAAAACCGTCGTTTATGGCTTCTAATTTGAAATTTTGCTTGGATGTTTGATTATAAAACGTAACTTTGCCAATACAAACGATTACAAAATAAAACCATGTGCGGATTCACAGTATACACAGGTAGCGACCTACAGTTGAAGCTACAGTTTGGTCACGAGGCGTATGCGATCAAACATCGCGGACCGGACAACACATTGATGCAAGACCTGCCCCGCGGCTGGATGGCATTCCACCGCCTGAGCATAATGGACACGAGCGACGCCGGCAACCAGCCCTTCGTGGCTGACGGAATATACTTGACATGCAACGGCGAGATTTACAACAGCCCTGCGTTGCGCGCCCGCTACTCTGGCTACCCATTCAAGAGCGGTAGCGACTGTGAATGCATATTGCCGTTGCTGGCCGACAAAGGCCTTGTGGAGATGGCGCGCGAGTTGGATGGCGAGTTCGCCCTCGTCATCTACGACGAGAAGAACGACAAATTCATGGCGGCGCGCGACCCTATCGGCATCCGCGCAATGTTCTACGGCAAGACAGCGGCTGGCGACATCTGCTTCGCATCGGAGATGAAAGCTCTCAGCAAGACTTGCGAGACCGTGATGCCTTTCCCTCCAGGACACGTCTTTGACGGTGAGAAATTCGTACGTTATACTGACATGACCGCCACGCCCAACGGCTACACGCAGGACGACGAAGAGACTATCTGCAAGAACATCAACAAGTTGCTCACCGAGGGCGTCGTCAAGAGGCTCCAGAGCGACGTACCTGTGGGCTTCCTGTTGTCGGGAGGCCTGGACTCGAGCCTCGTATGCGCCATCGCCGCACGTCACCTTGGCAAACCAATCCGCACGTTTGCCGTTGGAATCGTCGACGGGCCTATCGACACGAAGTACGCCCGTCAGGTGGCAGAATATATCGGCAGCGAGCATACTGAGGTGCTGTTTACCAAGGACGACATCTTCAACTCGCTAAGCCACCTCATCTACCTCACCGAGACATTCGACATCACGACCATACGCGCATCGATCGGCATGTATTTGGTTTGCAAATACATCCGCGAGAAGACAGACATCAAGGTGCTGTTGACCGGCGAGATCTCCGACGAGCTGTTCGGCTACAAGTATACTGATTACGCCCCATCGGCAGAGGCCTTCCAAGCGGAAGCGGCTAAGCGCATAAGAGAGTTGTACATGTATGACGTATTGCGCGCTGACAGGTGCATCTCGGGTTGCAGCCTTGAGGCCCGCGTGCCGTTTGGCGACCTTGCGTTCGTAAGGTACGTGATGAGCATAGACCCCGAAAAGAAACTCAACAAGGTGGGCATCGGCAAGAGGCTGTTGCGCAAGAGCTTCGAGGGCGACCTGCTGCCTCACGACATCTTGTACCGCGAGAAGGCCGCGTTCTCTGACGCCGTAGGACACAGCTCGGTAGACTACATCAAACAGTTTGCTGAGAAATATTACAGCGATGCGGAATTTGAAGAGAAGCGCAAGAAATATACGCACGTTCCGCCCATCAGCAAGGAGAGCCTGCTGTATCGCGAGATATTCGAGAGCCACTTCCCCGGCAGGTCGGAGGTGATAAAGGACTTCTGGATGCCGAACAAAGAGTGGGAGAACTGCAACGTCAACGACCCGTCGGCGAGGGTTCTGCCAAACTATGGCGCCAGCGGCAAGTAACACACTACCGAAATCACCATAACACACATTCCCTTCCTGAACGTGAATGTTCGGGGAGGGATTTTTGCATAATGAAAGCTAAGAGCGAACGCGGAAAGAGATTTATTTTTAGTAGGATTGAAACGAATAATTAACGTGGTGCTAACGCTATTGCATCTGATTGATAATTAAGGGTGAGCAGAAAACGCTATTTTTGTGATAGAATAGACAAAAACAAGCAAACAGCAAATGCAAAAGCAGAAGCGGGTGAGCATCAGGTCGACGATTGTGGCCTTTGCGCTCAACACGATAATTGCGTACGCGGTGTACATGATATGCCGCATTGAATTTTTACTGGAGAACTGGACGACACTGGCACCCGACCTTACAGCATGGAAGATTGGCGAGATGCTGACAGGATGCCTGGTGTTCGACACATCGGCGATAGCCTACACGGGGATTGTGTACTTGATACTGATGCTGATCCCGTGTTACAAGAAAGAGAGCAGAGGATGGCAGACGGCTGCCAAATGGGTATTTCTGATAGTCAATACGTTATGCGCAATAGCGAACCTTGGCGACAGCGTCTATTTCCGTTTCACGGGGCGACGCACGACAATGAGCGTATTCCAAGAGTTTGCTAACGAAGACAACATAGGCTCCATACTCACTACGGAACTTATCGGGCATTGGTATCTTGTGCTGATGCTCGCCGTGCTGGTCTTCCTGATGGCGAAACTATACGTGACACCCGAAGCCCAAGAGAGACCTCGAACGACGGGACAATGGGTGGGCTATTATGCGACTCACACGATAGCGATGGGCGTATTCATCATATTGACAATCATCGGGATGCGCGGCGGCGCCACGACGGCCACGAGACCCATAACCATCACCAACGCCAACCAATACGTTGACAAGCCTGCCGAGGCTGCCCTTATCCTCAACACACCATTCTCGATGATAAGGACCATCGGCAAGAAGACATTCAAAGACCCGATGTACATGAGCCGCGAGGAGATGGAATCCATATACAGCCCGGTACACACGCCTGCCGACACGGCGGTCATGAGGAAGAAGAACGTCGTGGTGCTTATCGTGGAGAGCTTCGGGCGCGAATTTATCGGTGCATATAACGAGAGGCTTGACGGCGGGCAATATAAGGGCTACGCCCCATTCATGGATTCGCTGTACAGCAAGAGCATGAGCTTCGACTACACGTTTTGCAATGGGCGCAAGAGCATCGACGGCATGCCGAGCGTCCTTAGCAGCATCCCTATGTTCGTCGAACCGTTCTTCTTGACGCCCGCAGCGATGAACGAGGTTGGCGGCATGGCTGATTGCCTTGGTCGCAAGGGCTACGAGACGGGGTTCTTCCATGGTGCGGCTAACGGAAGCATGGGCTTCATGGCCTTCGCCCGCGCCACAGGTTTCGGCGGCTACTATGGCAGGACGGAATATGACGAGGACAAGCGGTTTAACGGCGACCACGACTTCGACGGCACGTGGGCCATATGGGACGAGCCGTTCTTGCAATTCTACGCATTGAAGATGAGCGAGATGAAAGAGCCGTTCATGACGGCCGTCTTCACGGCATCGAGCCACCACCCGTTTGTCATACCCGAGGCGTATCGCGACACATTCCCCGAAGAGGGAGGCAGCGTCATGCACAAATGCATCCGCTACACCGACCACTCGATACGTAAATTCTTCGAGACGGCGAGCCTGCAACCCTGGTACAAGAACACTATATTCGTCATGACGAGCGACCACACCAACATGGCCGACCATGCGGAGTACAAGACAGACCTTGGGCTCTACGGCTCGCCAATACTGATATTCGACCCGAGCGGAGAGATTCCTGCCGGCAGGAGGCACAGCATAGCCCAACAGATAGACATCATGCCGACGATATTAGATTTCCTCGGCTACGACGAGCCGTATATCGCATTCGGCAAGGACTTGCTGACCACACCCGACTCCGCCACATGGGCAGTCAACTACAACAACGGCATCTACCAATACGTCAAACGAGGCAGATTTTTGCAATTTGACGGGCAAGAGAGCCGCGCGCTATACGACATAGACAACGACTGGATGCTTACGACCAACCTCAAGGACAAAGAGCCGGAGACATTAGCGACCATGGAGCGCGAGCTGAAAGCCATCATCCAACAATACATGGAGCGCATGAGCGAAGACCGCATAACCATACGCCCTGACGACGACAACCAAACAAACAACTAACCAATAAAGACAATGGCATTTATCGAAGCACGCAACGTGGTGAAGGAGTATTCCGGTCACCGCGCCCTGGACGGGCTGAGCCTAAGCGTCTCGCAAGGATGCGTTTACGGCTTGCTGGGTCCTAATGGAGCCGGCAAGACCACGTTCATAAGGATCCTCAACCAGATAACCCGCCCCGACAGTGGCGAGGTCCTGATTGACGGACATAAACTCAGCCCTCAGGACATCGGGCGGATTGGCTACCTGCCAGAGGAGCGCGGACTCTACAAGAAGATGAAAGTTGGCGAAGAGGCCATATATCTCGCTCAACTTAAAGGACTTAGTGCAATGGAGGCTCGCAAGAGGCTTCGCACGTGGTTCGATAAATTCGACATAACGGACTGGTGGGACAAGAAAGTGGAGCAGCTCTCGAAGGGCATGCAGCAGAAGGTGCAATTCATTGTGACCGTGCTTCATGAGCCGAGCTTGCTGATCTTCGACGAGCCCTTTAGCGGCTTCGACCCCGTCAACGCCAACATCTTGAAGAACGAGATTTTGGAGTTGAAGAGGAAAGGTGCGACGGTCATTTTCTCTACCCACAACATGGCATCGGTCGAGGAGGTGTGTGACGACATCACACTCATCAACAGGAGCCGTGCCGTCCTGCAAGGCTCAGTTAACGACGTGCGCCAACGCTTCAAGGAGAATAAATTCCGCATCCGCTACACGGGCGACGACTCCGCCCTCAAAGACGCAAGCTCGCTCGTAAGCGTCAGCGACGCCAACGTAGTCGGGGCGTACAACGAGGCGATAGTCAAGCCTTCGGCACAAGCTGCCGGCATGACACCCAACGAGCTTATCCGCTACCTGCTCCAGCATGTGGAGTTGGCAAGTTTCGAAGAGCTGTTGCCCAGCATGAACGACATATTCATAAAGGTCGTTGGCGAGACCACGAACGACACCAAGAAAAAAGAAGACAATGAGCAGTAAACTGTCACTTATCATAGGTCGCGAGTATAGCACGCGCGTCCGCAAGAAGAGCTTCATCATAATGTCGATACTCATGCCGATTGGCATGGTCTTGCTGATGGCGCTCCCGACCCTCATAACCTACATGGGACAAACCGAGGCTTCAAAGATTGCCGTAATAGACCGCACGGAACGTTACGGGCAGCACCTCACCAACAACAACGCCGCAACATACGACCGCCTGCCAGCCGACACCGACGAGGCCGCCCTGCGCAATACATACGAAGAGAGCGGATATGACGCCTACATGGTCATAGAAGGCAGCCCCGCCTGCCGCGACAGTGTCCGCCTCTATTCCAGCACGACGGTGCCGATGGAGGCAGTCAGCCATACGAAGGAAGACCTCGGTCAGACGCTTAGGAGCGAAATCATGCAGAGCTACGGAGGCCACACGACGGAGCTCGACAGCCTCTTCAAGGAGGTCAACGACGCAGAGGCAAGCATCACGACCATCAACATATCTGACGACGGCAGCGAGAGCGAGGACTCGGCGGCTATCGGCGCAATCGTGGGACTCATCACGGCGATGCTGATCTATATGTTCGTCTTGACGACAGGCGCAATGGTCATGCAAGGTGTGATGGAGGAGAAGACCAACAGGATTGTCGAAGTTCTGGTATCGTCTGTCCGCCCGTTTGAGTTGATGATGGGCAAGATTATCGGCATAGCCCTCGTGGCCCTCACCCAGATGGCGATATGGATTGTCTTTGGCGTTGCCATCGCGTTCGTGGCATCGCTGTTCTTGGCTCCCGACCCTGCCACGTTGCAATCCATGGTTGGCGACCCGAGCATGGCGGCTGCGGCAGACCCAGGCATGGTGAACGAGATAATGGGCAAGTTGGCGGGCATCGACTTTGTGCAGCTGCTGTCGCTCTTTGTCGTATACTTCTTGTTTGGCTACCTGTTGTACGCCAGCCTCTTTGCCATTTGCGGTGCGGCAATGGACTCTCCGCAGGACGGCTCACAGCTCAGCATTATCGTCATGATACCACTCTTTGCCGCCGTCTATATCGCCATCCACACCATGGAGGATCCATATAGCAGCCTGTCATTCTGGGCATCGATATTCCCGTTCACATCGCCCATAATCATGATGGCGCGCATCCCGTTCGGCGTACCTGCATGGGAAATAGCAGTATCGATACTCGTGCTTATAGGTTCGTTCGTATTGTGCACATGGATTGCCGCTCGCATTTACCGTGTCGGCATCCTTATGTATGGCAAGAAAGTGACCTTCGGCGAGATAATAAAATGGTTCAAGCAATCGGAATAGCTTGAAATCTGGCATTAAAAGATGCGCCCCACAGCTGAACATCAACTGTGGGGCGCACTTTTTTTCTATCTGAATGGGCCTAAACGCCTTTCATCGTGAGGTTTATCCTGTTGCGCGCAATGTCGACATCAAGAACCCGGACGGTCACCTGCTGATGGAGCGAGACGACATCGGAGACATTCTTGACGAAACGATCTGCCAACTGGCTGATATGCACAAGCCCGTCGGTCTTGACGCCCAAATCGACAAATGCCCCGAATGCTGTGAGGTTTGTGACGATACCCGGTAGCGTCATGCCAGGACGAAGATCCTCAATGGTATGGACTGACGCGTCGAACGAGAACTCTTGGAGCGTCTCGCGCGGGTCGCGCCCCGGCTTCTCAAGCTCGGACATGATGTCGCGCAAGGTTGGCAGACCTACATCGCCACTGACGTACTTGTCCAGCTTGACGGATTGGCGTTTCTTGGGGTCGGACATAAGCTCGACGACAGAGCAGCCGGCATCGGCAGCCATCTGTGAGACAATGGCGTAACGCTCGGGGTGGACGGCCGACGCGTCGAGCGGGTTCTTAGCCCCTGCTATACGGAGGAAGCCTGCGCACTGCTCATAGGCCTTAGGGCCGAGGCGAGGGACTTTCTTCAGCTCGGCGCGTGAAGAGAATGGTCCATGCTCTGTACGGTAGTCGACAATGTTTTGAGCAAGCTGCGGGCCGAGACCAGAGACATACGTGAGCAGATGGCGGCTCGCTGTATTGACCTCGACGCCCACTTGGTTTACGCAGCTTACGACAACCGAGTCGAGCGACGCCTTGAGGCGCGACTGGTCGACGTCATGCTGGTATTGACCGATGCCGAGCGACTTGGGGTCGATCTTGACAAGCTCGGCAAGTGGGTCCATAAGGCGTCGACCAATAGATACCGCCCCGCGGACGGTCACGTCCTCATTAGGGAACTCCTCGCGAGCCGTCGCCGAGGCGGAATAAATCGACGCTCCATCCTCGGAGACGACAAAGACGCGCAGCTTACCCTCCTTGTCAAACTGGCGGACGAAAGCCTCCGTCTCACGGCTTGCCGTACCGTTGCCAATGGCCACTGCCTCAATTTTATATTTGTCGACGAGGCGACGAAGCTCAGCCTCCGCCTCATGAACCTTGGACACAGGAGGATGGGGGAAGATGACAGAGTGGCAGAGCATGGTGCCTTGCTCGTCGAGGCACACGACCTTGCAGCCCGTGCGAAAACCCGGGTCGAGAGCCAGCACCCTATGACGACCGAGTGGAGCCGCAAGAAGCAACTGACGGAGGTTGGTCTCGAAGACCTGTATGGCCTCAGTATCGGCACGTTGCTTAGCCTCAGCCTCCATCTCCGTCTCCATGGCAGGAGCCAAAAGACGTTTATATCCGTCGGCAACAGCCAGCTCCACTTGCTTTGCCGTGCGCGGGCTCTTGACAAAGCGTCGTTCGAGCCTGCTCACGATGGCGTCTGGCTCACGTGGCGCGACGGAGAGCTTGATTACGCCCTCGGCCTCGGCGCGCATCATGGCCAACACGCGGTGGCTTGGGCATCGAGCAAGATTTTCTTGCCTATCCACGTAGTCGCGATATTTCTCTGCCTCCGCCTCTTTACCTTTGACCATTTTTGTCGAGACCACGCCCTCGCGGCGGAAAACGTTTCGTGCCGCCTCGCGAGACTCGGGCTGGTCTGCCACCCATTCGGCTATTATGTCACGTGCGCCTTGGAGGGCGTCTTCCGTCGTCGTGACATCGTCAGTAAGGTACTTCTCTGCCGCAAGTTCGACGTCGGCGCATGAGCCTGACATGAGAGCCAAAGCGAGCGGCTCGAGCCCCAACTCTCTTGCCTTGGCGGCGCGAGTTTTGCGTTTCGGCTTATATGGCTGATAGAGGTCTTCGAGGCGAGTGGCATCCCACGACTCGTCAATCTGCTTGCGCAATTCGGGAGTCAACTTGCCTTGCGCATCAATGGTTGATATGATAGTCTCCTTACGCGACTCTATTTCTTTGAGCTTCTCGTAGGCCTGCTCGATGTCACCAATGGCGACCTCATCGAGATTGCCCGTAACCTCTTTACGGTAACGGCTGATGAAAGGGACGGTAGCCCCGTCGTCAAGGAGTTTTATTGTGTTCTGAACCTGCGTAGGACGGAGGTTCAGTTGTGAGGCTATGAGGGATGGGAATATTGGATTGGACATTTTGGTTGGTGAATGTGCTTGGTGGGTATTTAGCCTAAAAGGACGTCGTGGAGAAGGACGTCGTTCTCGTCGGTCGGGACGTCGTTCAATAGTTGGCAATGGAAGCCTACGCCAATACGGGTGGCGTTTGGCAGCGTGGCGAACGCCCTGTCGTAGAAGCCACGACCTCGACCGAGCCGTCTGCCATCGGGAGCAAAAGCCATTCCTGGCGTGATGATGACGACACCTGCACCACCGCTGTCGAGAACCGATTGAGGTAGCGTCGGCGCATCTTGCCGCGGCTGGAGAATGCCATATTGCGGATCGGGAGCGAGGAAGTTTACACCTTGAAACTGATGAAAACGGAGAGAGTCGCCAACCATCAAGGGGAGGTAGACATCATGGCCCGACGTGGCAAGAGATATGTTGAGCGCAGCGACATCGATCTCGTCGGGCATAGGCCAAAAAGAGATGATGACTTGCGCCGAGCGTATGGCAGGGTGCGCCATGGCGGCCGAGGTCAACACTTGAGCCGCCTGCAGCTTCTGGTCGGGCGAGAGGGTCGCCTTGAGAGTCCGCACAAGTCGCCGCACAGACTTCTTGCGGTCGGCAATCGTCATCGTGTTCATAGAAAAGGAGTTTCGGAGGAAAACGAACCCCTCCGTTAGCCATAGCTATTCGGAGGGGTTCGCTAAAGATTTGAGTCCTAAAGGATTACTTTCTTGTTATGGTCTGCTCGCGGTCGGGACCTACGGAGACAATCTTGACGGGAACGCCAAGGTAGCTCTCGATGAACTTGACGTAGTCGACAAACTTCTGCGGGAACTGCTCCTCGCTCGTCATCTTGTCCATAGGAGTGTGCCAACCGTCGAACTCCATGTAGATGGGCTCGACACCCTCGTTGATGTCGAATGGCATCTCGTCGGTCTCGCGGTCGCCTACCTTGTATGCCACACACGCCTTGATGGTCTTGAAGCCGTCAAGGATGTCGCTCTTCATCATGATGAGCTGAGTTACACCATTGAGCATCACGGCATAGCGGAGAGCTACGAGGTCAATCCATCCACAACGACGAGGACGACCTGTTACCGCACCAAACTCATGACCCAACTTACGGAGCTCCTCGCCTGTCTCATCGAAAAGCTCGGTCGGGAACGGACCGCTGCCTACGCGGGTGCAATAGGCCTTGAAGATGCCGAACACCTCGCCAATCTTACGAGGGGCGACACCGAGACCCGTGCAAGAGCCTGCGGCGACGGTGTTGGACGACGTGACGAACGGATATGAACCGAAATCGACATCGAGCATTGTGCCTTGCGCGCCCTCGGCGAGAACTTGCTTGCCCTCAGCGAGCAAATTGTTGATATAGAACTCGCTGTCGATGAACGTGAATTGACGGAGTTTCTCGATGCCTGCGAACCACTCCTTCTCTATCTCGGCAAGCTTGTCGGTCGGGTAGTTGTAGTGACCGAGGATCATCTTGTGGCGGTCGGTAGCTGCCTTATATTTTGCCTCGAAGTTGTTCTCAAGGTCACCGACGCGGAGGCCATTGCGGCTCACCTTATCGGTATACGTAGGACCGATGCCCTTTCCTGTGGTGCCAATCTTACCTGCGCCCTTCGCGCTCTCGTATGCTGCGTCGAGGAGGCGGTGGGTTGGGAGGATGAGATGCGCCTTGCGGGAGATGAGAAGTCGTCCGCGGAGGTCATGACCAGACGCCTCGAGTTGCTCAATCTCGGTCTTGAAGAGCGCAGGGTCGAGCACGACGCCGTTGCCGATTATATTGACCTTGTCACCCTGAAAAATGCCTGACGGGACAGAACGAAGGACATATTTCTGACCTTCGAACTCCAATGTGTGACCTGCGTTAGGACCACCTTGGAAACGCGTGACGGCAGCATAGCCCGGCGTGAGGACGTCGACTACCTTACCCTTACCTTCGTCGCCCCATTGGAGGCCCAGGAGAACGTCTACTTTCATTATAGATAGGGACTTATTAGATTATCTGAAACAAAAAATCGGAAGGCTGGAACTGCCTCTTTGGCACCAAACCTTCCGATGCGCTAAGATATGAATAATTTCTTAAAAAAGAAACTAAGCTGCAGCCGTCGTTGCCTTGCGAGAAGAGAATAGGATCTTAATCTCGCGCACCCACAGGACAAGCGACGAAATGAGGATTATTATTATCCAATCATTTAGTTTCATCGGGATAACGTCGAAGAAGCGGTAGAGCACCTCGACAATCAGTACCTGACCTATGAGGATGACGAGAGCTATGGTCTCAAAGCCCTTGCAATGCTTGAGATTCAGGCCGCTACGCCCTGTCTTATAGCCGCGAGCGTCGAACATGTACCAGAAGTGGGTCATGACGAAGACGGAGAAAATGAGCGTCTGCTCGTAGGGGGTCAGCCCATTGGCATGCCCCAACTTGAACGACAGGAAGTCGGCCATGGACGTGATGTCTGCATGCTCGCAGATATAGAGCATGACGAGCATGATGAGGAAGAAGACGCCGCCAATGGAGAAAATCTCTGTTGCCATATTGCGGTCGATGATGAACGCCTTGCGATCGCGCGGCTTCTCATTCATCACCGAATGGGCGGGAGGCAACGATGCGAGAGCCATTGCACCGAAAGTATCCATTATGAGGTTGACCCACAGCATCTGAGTGACAGTCAGCGGCGACTGGACACCCATAAATGCGCCGACAAGGACAATGAGGCATGCCGAGACATTGACCGTCAGCTGGAAGAGCAGGAAGCGTTGGATGTTCTGATATAGCGAGCGACCCCAAAGGACGGCTTGCCCGATGCTCTTGAACGAGTTGTCGATGATGGTGATGTCGCTTACCTCCTTGGCCACCGACGTGCCGTCTCCCATGGAGAGACCGACGTGCGCCGCCTTGAGGGCAGGAGCGTCATTGGTGCCGTCGCCAGTAACGGCCACGACCTCATTATTGCGCTGGAGGCTCTCGACAAGACGTTTCTTATCCATCGGGCGCGCACGAGAGATGATTTTAAGCGACTCGACCCTCGCATCCAGCTCATCCTCGGAGAGGGCGGCGAGTTCGGGACCTGTGATGATATTCGTGTCATTATCGGTCGCCGGATTCCAAAGCCCAATCTGACGACCAATCTCTTTAGCCGTCTTGGCTGTGTCGCCAGTCACCATCTTGATGTCTATGCCAGCCTGTTGGCACTCTCGGATGGAGGCGGGCACCTCAGGGCGGACTGGGTCGGCAATGGAGACGACACCCATAAGCGTCAAATCGTTGGCAGTGACATGCCCATCGACGATAGGGTGCTCGTCGGCACTCAACTCCTTACATGCGAAACCAAGGGTTCGCATACCTTGCTCTTGAAATTGTGTCAATCGGTCAAGGACGCTCTCACGAGACTGACCACCGCAAATTTTCTTACAAAGCCCCATGACGATTTCGGGAGCTCCTTTGACGTGAAGGAACTTGCGACCATCGGAAGTGGAGATGACCGTCGCCATATATTTGCGCTCGGTAGAGAAAGGCAACTCTTCAAGACGCTCGACAGAAGAGCGTACGGCGCGATAGTCAACTCCGGCATCATGAAGCCAAAGCAGGAGCGCGCCCTCTGTAGGATTGCCTACCACCGTCGGGTGCGAGGCGTCTGTCAAGTCAAGTTCGGCAGTAGAGTTGACGGCCACGGCTTGAGCCACAAGACGAGAAGTAGCATCGTCGGGAGAAGACAACTTCTCGCCCTCTTTCATGTCAAAGAACATGGCCGTGCTTATGCGCATCTGGTTTTGCGTGAGCGTCCCTGTCTTGTCGGTACAAATTACCGTCGTCGCGCCCATTGTCTCACAAGCATGCATCTTGCGGACAAGGTTGTTCGTTTTCAGCATCGAACGCATGCTGTAGGCGAGAGCAAGCGTGACAGCCATAGGCAGTCCCTCTGGCACGGCTACGACGATGAGCGTCACGGCAATCATGATTGTTTGCAGGAAGTAGGCCAAGAAATCGACCCATACGAATGGGATGTCGGACAGCAGATATACGAAAATTCGACCTACGACGACAAGAGCGGCTATGGAGTAGCTGAGCTTTGTGACGAGGGAGCTAAGTCCGTCGAGCTGCTCGTTGAGGGGCGTGCGGACAGAGTCGTCAATCTGCGCTGCCTCGAAGACCTTGCCATTCTCGGTCTTGTCGCCGACAGCGAACACGCGAGCCACGGCGTGGCCTTCCAAGACTTTTGTGCCACGAAGGACGTGGTTGGAAGGGAACGTTGCGTTGGCGTCGAATTGCGCCTCGACAGTCGTCTTTTCGCAAACGGGCTCACCGGTCAGGCTGCTCTCGTCAACCTTCAGTTGCGTAGCCTCAAGGAGCTCAGCGTCGGCAGGGATCTCGTCGCCTGCCGATATGACAATGACGTCGCCGACGACAATGTCGCGTTTGGGGACCTTGCGCACCATGCCGGAGCGTATCACCTCGACCGGCTCGTCATCATTCACCTGATTAAGGACAGCGAACTCCCGGTCGGCCTTCAACTCAAAGTAAAAGGCAAGCCCCGTGGCGAGCAATATGGCAACAAAGATTCCAATCGGCTCGAAGAATACGGTCGACGGCTTGTCAAGACCGAAATACTCGTAAAACGAGATGCCTACGGAAAGACATCCCGCTACAAGCAAAATGATGATCAGATGGTCGTTGAACTTCTCCAGGAACTTCTTCCAAAGCGGCTCTTTCTCCGGTGGGGTGAGGACATTTGCCCCATTCTTTTCGCGACTTTGCAGGACCTCCTCGTCTGACAGGCCAACGACGTTAGCTTCTTTCATGATGTGTGTCTTGTGTTTTTGGTTATTAGTGATATGGTATGTCTTTTATTTTACGTCATAAGAGCCTTCTGTGTTGCACCAAATATGGCAACTCAAAAAGACAGACCTGCCACGAAGGGTTAAACTCTTCGCGACAGGTCTTTACATATCTTATCGGGTTATCAAGCCAAAACTTTAGATAATCCCAAGCTTTTTCATTTCAGTCACCAATGCTTCATGGTTTGCAGGCTCCATCGGGCAAAGAGGCGACCTGTATATTTCCTCCATCATCCCCATTGCGGACAGTGCGGCCTTGACGGGAATCGGGTTGCTCTCAATGAACAACAGATCCATCAGCTTATGGTACTTGTAGAACAATTTCCTCGCCTCAACAGCGTTGCCTTCCATCGACAGCTTCATGAACTCGACAAACTCTTTCGGCACAACGTTTGCCAAGACAGATATGCAACCGTCGCCGCCAAGCAGGTTGCTCAGCATGGATATGTTGTCGTCGCCGCTATACACTTTGAAGCCCTCTGGGCGACCAGCTATCAACGTGGCGATGTTCATAAGGTTGCCAGTCGCCTCCTTGATGCCGACGATGTTCTCGAAGTCGCGAGCCAGCTTCAAGGCCACCTCCGGCTTTATGGCAGAACCAGTGCGGCCAGGGACATTGTAGAGGATTATAGGGATGTCGACAGCCTTAGCCACAGTCGAGAAGTGGAGGTACATGCCTGCGGACGTTGGCTTGTTGTAATAAGGTCCGACGGTCAGCACCGCATCGACACCAGCCTCGGCAGCGTTGCGAGTGTACTTGACGCAGCTCTCAGTGCAATTTGAACCCGTGCCGCCAATCACGACCATCCGATGGTTTATATATTCCACCGAATGCTTGAACATCTGCGCATCCTCCTCCTCGCTCAGAGTCGGGGTCTCACCCGACGTTCCGCACACTACCACACCGGCTGTGCCATTTGCGATATGGAAGTCCAGAAGGCGGTCATACGCCTCATAGTCTATCGAGCCATCCTTTTTAAAGGGGGTGACAAGAGCCGCTATCGAGCCCTTCAAATCAAATCGAGCCATGTAACTCTTTTGCTATTTCTATCGGTCGACGAACCTTTTATTTTTCGTCCGTCATACCACGTTTTCTTTCTTAATATCGCCAGCATGCCGTCATCGGTATACGCTCCGAGGCGACGTGCCAATCATTGCCGCAAAGTTAATTTATATTTGTCTGTATTGAAATTTAAACACCACAATTTATGTCAAGCCCATACAAAAAAGCCGCGCCAAGTCGTTTCAGACCCGCCGCGGCTTTTATCTTATACATTCTCTTTATCCTAAGAGAACATCTGTTTTACCCTCTCGAAGAACGACGCCTTCTCTTGGGCGGAGGGCTTGAACGAACTGCTCTCAGCGAGCTTCTCGACAAGCTTTTTCTCATCCGACGTCACCTTCTTGGGCACGTAGACGTCGATTCTGATAAGCAAGTCGCCGCGAGTTGACCTGTTCACCTCGGGCATTCCCTTGCCTTTCAACCTGAGCACCTTGCCCGGCTGCGTGCCTGGCTCGATGTTTATCTTCACCTTGCCGTCGGCTGTAGGGATCTCGGCTTCGGTGCCAAGGATTGCCT
Source organism: Bifidobacteriaceae bacterium (assembly GCA_963607345.1). Taxonomy (GTDB): domain Bacteria; phylum Bacteroidota; class Bacteroidia; order Bacteroidales; family Marinilabiliaceae; genus W3P20-009. Next base: position 398,650 of record CAVDBL010000001.1, on the reverse strand, counting down.
CAGGAACCGTCAGGTACAAGTGGTATATCAGGTTCGAGCCGTCGCGCTGCAGGACATCATCTTCCTGAACGTGGATGAGCACCAGCAAGTCGCCTGGTGTTCCGCCATTGGGGGCTGCATTGCCAGCTCCCGGGACTTTGACTTGCATGCCTTCGTCGACGCCTGCTGGAATCTTGACCGTCACGATAGACTCGTCGACAACGGTTCCCGTGCCGGAGCACTTGGGGCATTTATCGGTCACCATCTTGCCCTTGCCGCCGCACGTCGGACATACAGACTGCTGCTGCATGCGGCCAAAGAACGAGTTGACGACCTGAGTGACATAGCCAACACCGTTGCACTGCGTACAAGTCTTAATCGAGCTACTGTCTTTCGCTCCCGTGCCGCTACATGTCGGACAGCTGACCTGTTTTCTGACTTTAAGCTTCTTCTCGACGCCAGTAGCGCAGTCTTTGAGCGTCAGGTTGACCCTAACCCTCAAATCAGATCCGCGGCTGCCGCGAGAGGACGACCTCGTCCTGAAGCCTCCGCCACCGAAACCGAAGTCGCCAAAGATGTCGCCGAAGTGGCTGAAGATGTCATCCATAGACATGCCACCACCGTAGAATCCGCCGCCAGCACCAGCACTGCCGTCAAACGCTCCTGGGCCATATTGGTCATACTTAGCGCGTTTGGTCTGGTCGGACAACACGTCATACGCCTCGGCGGCCTCCTTGAATTTCTCCTCGGCCTCCTTGTCGCCCGGGTTCTTGTCCGGGTGGTACTTGATGGCCAGCTTCCTGTAGGCTTTTTTTATCTCGTCGGCCGTGGCAGTCTTGCTGACGCCAAGCACCTCGTAATAATCTCTCTTAGCCATATATTAATGACACAGCTCCTTTCTTATCGTCTACCTTATTGGCAGACAACGACTTTAGCAAATCTGAGGACCTTGTCTCCAAGCTTGTAGCCCTTCTCGACGCAATCAAGTATTTTGCCCTTCATCTCGGGTGTCGGGGCGGGGACCATCGTTATCGCCTCATGGACATTCGTGTCGAGAGGCAACTCCTTGGTCTCGATGACCGTCACACCGCGCTTTGCGAGATAGTCGTTGAACTTCTTCAAAATGAGGCTCACGCCGTCTTTCACAGCCGCCACGTCTTGCGCATCGTTCATGTGGGCAATGGCGCGGTCAAAATCGTCGATGACGGGGAGCAACGCAGTGATGATGTCTGAGCCTGCGGACTTTATGAGGTCGGCCTTCTCACGCGCCGTGCGCTTGCGGTAGTTGTCATACTCGGCGCACGTGCGGATATACTTGTCGTTCAACTCGGCAAGTTGCTTCTTGAGCTGAGCCACCTCGTCAGGTTGTTGCTTGGCCTCAGCCTCGGGCTTTGGCTCCTCTTTCTGAGCCTCGGCTTCAGCTTGGGGAGCCTGCTCTTCTTTTGGGGCTTCAGCCTTAGGCTCCTGCTGCTCCTCGGTCTTTGGGCGCTGCTGCTCTTGAGCTTCCGCCTCGGGTTTCTTATCTTGTGTATTGTCCATATCTCAGATTATATTTTTTGGCATTTCATTGCGCTGTCCAGCCGCGCAAAATGGTTGCCAAAATCTCCATTTGCGCCTATTTGGCAGCAAAACAGTCTTTTTGACACACGACAAAGGGCGACCTTGCTTCAGTCGCCCCTAAATTCATTTATTCGTGTCTGTCATTTTGTCACTCGAACAAGGCTTTCAAATAGGCAATCAGCTCGTCGCCCCTAAGGTTTGTAGCCATAATCCTACCATCCTTGTCTATAATGAAGTTCGAAGGTATCTGACGCACTCCGTAGGACGACGCCAGCCCGCTGCGCCAACCGTTGAAGTCGCACACGTGGCAGCTCCACTCGAGTTTGTCCGCCGCAATGGCTTTCTTCCAACGCTCATTGTTCACGTCGAGCGACACACTGTATATCTCAAACCCCTCTCCCTTTGGACATTTCTTGTTTCTGAACGTCTTGTATGCTTTCACCAGGGTAGGGCTTTCCGCCCTGCACGGACCACACCACGACGCCCAAAAATCCACCAATACGACCTTCCCTCTTAAATCTTTCAACGCCACATTGCGCCCATCGGGGGTCTTACCCTCTATCATCGGGGCCGGTTTGCCGACCATGCCACTATTCTGCGACACAACAGGCACGGAGACGAGCAATGCGCAAACAATCGACATGGCAAGCGCCGCTATCTTTGATGTCATTACTTTCATGTCACTTTCTCCTTCTCTGCCACAGACGCTCAGGCTTTTACCTGCGCAGCATCTCCAGGGTCGTTGTTATCGTCGTCGTGCCAAAGTCTCTTGCTAAGATCCTACCCTCTGGGCTAATCAGCAAGTTGACTGGCCTATTGACGTCGAAATCATGAGCCAATGGCGATTTCTCGCCTTTCAAATCACAAATGTGGTAGAAATCGCCTGTTCCGTCAGACTCTATGGCGCGCATCATGGGCGAGCGGAACGTGTCCATCGATACGCAAACAATCTCCAACCCCTTGCTCCCGTCAAAAGACGACGAGCCGTATTTTTCTTTCAGTTGGAGCAAGTCGTAATTGTTGATTCGCGATGCCGGATCGTAAGAAGCCCAAAAGCTCACGATTATCATCTTGCCGTCCAGCGAGTCTGCTTCCAGGCTCTCTCCCGTGACGAGACTCTCTTCCGCCAATGCGTGAAGCTCGTCAATGTAGAAATTCTCTTCGTTTTCTTTCTTGCTCGACGTGAACACCATCGTGGCCGTCACGAGCAATGCAGTGCAAATTAAGCTGTTCTTTGTCATTAGGTTCTTTTTCTCTCATGCCCCGAGATGGCGGGCCAACCGCGCCCACTCCATCCCGTTTTTCCAAGCGTCTCTCTCAGAGCGGCGCCTTGCGTTCTTTCGATTTCCATTGGCGGCTTTAAGACCGCAACTCATGGTCATCTCAAGACCTCGGCATGAGAAATTAGTTGACGCAAAGCTACTTAGCGTCAACCGTAACAGAGCCATCCTTAGCGTTAAAAGAGAAAAAATAGTGTTGAACGAAGGGCATTCAAGACATAACTATCTGATTTTCAACACACAGCAAAATGTTAAATAACCAACCTTTTCGTTATGCCTTTCAAAACAAGAGGCCATTTAGCCTATACTATACGCGCATATTGCTTGCCGCCGCATACTCTCTTCGGTATGAATTTGTCTCCCATGACCACCTGCCCGTTCATTATCACGTAGTCAATTCTTCCTGACAACCGCAGGTGCACGGCATTGACGCCAGGAGGCGCAATGGTCACATCTTCCAGCGTGTCGGGATTCCAGATTATAAGGTTTGCAGACATTCCCTCGCCAACGCTTGCCAACGGCACTCGCAAGCCCGTGAACTTGGCGGGTCGTTCGACGACAAACTCCGACAACTCGCTGACGCTCAAAGGCTCCCTCAACGATATGGAGTTTATTATGGACAGTTTGTTTCGCGACACAATCTCGGGCGCAGTGTCTGGCCAGCACTCTTTCAACACTCTCGACGCACTGTATGCGAGCCCCAGTGTAGCCCACTCTTCATGGCGCAACGTGTTAGCAATCACCTCGGGTGTCATCCTGTTGAGCATGGGGTCGGGCGGCAAGAAAGGGTTTAGGCATATATGCGCCTTTGCGTCACACCTCTCCCTAATTTTCTTGACCACGCTCAGCTCGTCGGTCGTCTCTATTCCCAATATATATGCCTTGCAGCCGCCAACCTTTGCCAGCACCTCTGCCAGGCACTCCAGCTTTGCCAGTCGCTCGACGGCGTCTGGCACGCTTCGGAAGTCATAAAGCACCATCAACCCGAGTTCCTTGGCCGTCTCGATATTTCCACGCATGGTCTCGACGTCGGCATGTCGCTCGTCGCCAAAGCGCACGATGGCCGTGGCAATTCCCTCCATTATCATCAATCGACGGAATCGCTTCTTGTTGGCCTCCGTCACCTGACGCAATGGGAAGTGGAATGCGTAGTTCAACATCTTAAACTGCGCACCCTGCATGTCCGCAATATTCTCCTCCACGTCCGACGCCACAGTCATGATTGTCGTGACGCCAGCCGTTACGTTCTCGAAGTTCAACGTCTTGCAGACGTCTGCATTAAACTTGTCTGGCTGAACCTTACATACGTCGATGAGGGATGGTATGACGTACCGCCCCTCGCCATCAATGCTCTCTGTGTCGATTAGCGGATGCTGGAGGTTGTTCCCGATGCCCACAATCCTGTCGCCACACACCAGCACCGAAGTGTGGGGCTGATCTGGCGGCAGTGAGGCTAAGCGGATGTTGCGGATTACCAAGTATCGCATTGGTTGATTTTTTGTTCCACTCGTAACCTTTCAGGTCAACGAGTTTTCAAAAATAATGCTAATATTCGTAATCAACCAACAAATCAGCGTTTAAAGCACTACTCACCGCCCTTTTTCATCTTCTCAAGACGTAATCAGACAACCTGAACCTGTCGGTATACAATGCGTTCAGGTCCACCATTGATCTTATCCCAGGAATCAGACCCGACTCTGTAAATTGCCATATATCAGCTCCTTCCGGACGATCCTTGACTTGATACCTTGCGATCCAGAAGGCATAGCCTGCCAATTTATCGCCGTCGTTCAATTGTTCCAACAACTTCACCGAGCTATATATTATCGGCTTTCGTCCGTATTCCTTCTCCAGCTGTTTTGCTACACCTAATATCTTATTCCTCACAGCTTTAGTTTCCAATCCTCCCAATATCCCGTCCTCCACGTCAATTACGGGAGTCAAGTCGCCACGCTGCAATTTGGCAGTCTTGATAAAGTTCTGTGCTTGCGCCCTCGCATCGGCCATTGTCAAGACGTGGTATGCGCCAAAAGGGATGCTTAGCCCTCTTGCGCCCTCCCGGTTTATGTCGATATTCGGGTCGACGTGGTCGGCACCCTCTGATGCCTTGGCGAATATGAATCCTATGTTCACCTCGGCACCCGCAGCGTTGCGATCCTGCCTGCGCGTTATAGGGTCGTATGGGATGACCCTCAATTTCTCCCAATCTATCTCGCCCTGGTAGCGCGAGACGTCTATCCCATAGGTATGCGCCTCGGGCATCACAGGGCCGCCATACATCCATCTGATAATGCCACTCACGACAGGAAGCCGACGCCCCAACGCCCGCCCGGGCGAGGTGAACAGCACCAATGAGGCAGCCACCACCACTGCGACTATGGCGCACAGAGCCACGACGCTTCGACGGAGCCACGGGCTTGCCGCCCTTGCGTGCGTCTTCTTCCTTCGTTGTCTCACTATTTCGTCTTTATTTATGTCGTTGTCTTCCGCAAAGTTATAATAAAAAAGAGACGGAGACCGCCTTGGCTGGCCGCCTCCGTCTGTATTGTCGTGGTGGGATTGGTCAACGCCCCCTACCCTTTCATTGCTTGTTCGATGTCGTTGATGATGTCATCGACACTCTCGATGCCGACCGACAACCTAATAAGGTCAGGAGCGACGCCAGCCTCACGCAACTGCTCGTCGGACAGTTGCCTATGGGTGTGACTCGCAGGATGGAGCACGCACGTCCTCGCATCGGCCACGTGCGTCACGATAGCGATGAATTTCAGCCGGTCCATGAACTTTATAGCGTCCTCTCGCGTCCCCTTGAGACCGAAAGCAATGACGCCACAAGAGCCATTAGGCAGGTATTTTTTTGCCAACTCGTGATATTTGTCGCCCTCCAAATCGGGATAGTTCACCCATGCGACCTCAGGGCGAGACTTCAGCCACTTGGCTACGGCAAGAGCGTTCTCGCAGTGGCGCGCCATTCTCAAGTGGAGCGTCTCGAGTCCGAGGTTCAGCAAGAACGAGTTCTGCGGAGCGGGGATAGAGCCCAAGTCGCGCATCAGCTGGCTCACCAGCTTTGTCGAGTAGGCCTTCTTGCCAAACGCCTTGGTGTATGTCAAGCCGTGGTAGCTCTCGTCGGGCGTGGTCAGACCGGGGTATTTGTCGCCTTGCGCCTCCCAGTCGAAATTGCCACTGTCGCACACAGCGCCGCCGACCTGCGTGGCGTGTCCGTCCATGTATTTGGTCGTCGAGTGCGTCACGATATCCGCACCCCACTCGAATGGGCGGCAGTTGATTGGCGTAGCGAATGTGTTGTCGACAACCAAAGGCACTCCATGCCTATGGGCCATGTTGGCGAACCGCTCGATGTCGAAAACCGCGCAGCCAGGGTTCGAGATTGTCTCGCCGAAGAAGAGTTTCGTGTTGGGGCGGAACTCTTTCTCGATTCTCTCGTCTGGCCACTCTGGGTCAACGAACGTGCACTCGATGCCCAACTTCTTCATTGTCACGCCAAAAAGGTTATACGTGCCGCCATATATGTTATTGGACGTGATGAAGTGGTCGCCTGCCTGACAGATGTTGAACACCGCATAGAAGTTAGCGGCCTGACCCGATGACGTCAAGACGCATCCTGCGCCTCCCTCAAGCTCGTTGATCTTAGCAGCCACGGCGTCGTTCGTCGGGTTCTGAAGGCGAGTGTAGAAATAGCCCGACGCTTTGAGGTCGAAAAGGTCGGCCATGTCCTCACTACTGTCATATTTGAACGTAGTGCTCTGAATGATAGGCAGTACCCTGCTCTCACCATTCTTCGGTTCCCATCCGCCTTGGACGCAGATGGTCGCCAATTTTCTTTTGCTCATCTATATTTTCTTTTCGTCGTTGTTTTCTTAGTTCCGATAGCTCCACAGCGCAGGTCACGCTCGCATGTTTCACACCATGAGTAGCAAAGGGCATGCGTTGTTACTATGTTAACTCTTTCCGCAAAAATAATACTTTTTGAATGAACTATTTACGCATCCCAAGCCACCTCTCCACACTTCGTCTACGCTCATCTTGCCCCCCACAGCAAACCCATTCTTATGCAGTCATTCTGCAAATCCTTGTTTTCGCCCCTCAAATGCGTACAATATTTCCACTAAACCAATTCACATAGAAATATTTTCCAAGATTACACAAAACATTAGGACAATCCATTTGCCACACATACCTTTGCAATGTTAGGATGAGACAAACAATTCATCCAGACTTATCTAACAACACAGAATACAAATCTAGTTCTTATAACTAAAACACATTAAAGATTATGGCACAGAACAAACTTCACTTCGAGACTCTCCAGGTTCACGTTGGTCAAGAGAACCCAGACCCCGCAACCGACGCACGCGCAGTGCCCATCTACCAGACGACCTCCTACGTCTTCCGCAACTCACAGCATGCGGCCGACCGCTTCGGTCTTCGCGACGCAGGCAATATCTACGGTCGCCTCACCAATTCCACCCAAGGCGTTTTTGAGGATCGCGTAGCAGCCCTCGAAGGAGGCGTAGCAGGTCTCGCAGTCGCTTCCGGCGCTGCAGCCATCACCTATGCTCTCGAGAACATCCTCCTCCCCGGCGACCATGTCGTAGCAGCCGACAACCTCTACGGCGGCTCCTACAACCTCATCACCCACACCCTCGCCGCTCAGGGCATCAAATACACCATCGTCAACGTCAACGACCTCAAGGCTCTCGAAGCTGCCATCCGCCCTGAGACCAAGGTCATCTACGCCGAGACCTTCGGCAACCCGAACTCCGACGTCACCAACCTCGACGCCATCGCCGAAGTCGCTCACCGCCACGACATTGCCTTTATCGTCGACAACACTTTCGGCACTCCATTCCTCATCCGCCCAATCGAGCATGGCGCAGACATCGTCGTCCACTCCGCAACCAAGTTCATCGGCGGCCACGGCTCTTCCCTCGGTGGCGTCATTGTCGACGGCGGCACCTTCAACTGGAAAAAGAACCCCGACAAGTACCCAACCCTCGCTAAACCCGACCCATCATACCATGGCGCCATTTTCGCCGACGTCGCTGGCGCAGCAGCCTTCGTAACCCGCATCCGCGCCGTCCTCCTTCGCGACACTGGCGCAACCATCTCTCCTTTCAATGCCTTCATCCTGCTCCAAGGCCTTGAGACCCTCTCCCTCCGCGTCGAGCGCCACGTCTACAACGCCCTCAAGGTCGTAGACTACCTCTCAAAGCACCCCAAGGTTGCAAAAGTCAACCACCCTGCGCTCGCTTCCCATCCCGACCACGAGCTCTATAAGAAGTACTTCCCCAATGGCGGCGGTTCCATCTTCACATTCGAGATCAAAGGCGGACAAGCCGAGGCGTGGAAGTTCATCGACGCTCTCAAGATCTTCTCCCTCCTTGCCAACGTCGCCGACGTCAAGAGCCTCGCCATCCACCCTGCCACCACAACGCACTCGCAGCTTAGCCCAGAGGAACTCGCCGAGCAGCACATCACGCCTTCAACCGTGCGCCTCTCCATCGGCACCGAGCATATCGACGACATCATCGCCGATCTCGACCAGGCTTTCGCTCAAATCTAATCACTGCCAACCATAATCTATCATGTCAGCGCCGCCACGGCAGTCTCCGTCTTCCGGAGACTCCGTGGCGGCTTTTTTGCAATAATTTTTGCCACCACCATCCACATCTCCACATTTCTTGCATCTCCCAACCACATTCCCACCATTCCGAATGCCCTCGCTCGCCACCCGAGAATTTTCACTAACTTAGCATTCCAACCATCACCTCTTCGGCATGGAACAGCTCCAAAAAATCTTTTCCCGAAACCTACGGCGCAAAACCCAGGAGCCAAACAAAAGCAAAGTAATACTCCACAACGACGACGTCACGACTTTCGACTTCGTCATCCGCATGCTCGTCGAGATTTTCTTCTTCGACGAACCCGATGCCATGCGCCTCGCGCAAACGGTCGACCAAGAGGGGCAAGCCCTCGTCGGCATCTATCCCCGCGACATCGCGCAAAGCAAAGCACAAGCCGGCATCGCCATGGCACGCGCCGAAAACTTCCCACTACGAATCACCACCGAAGATGCCTAAACACGCTAAAAGACTGCAACCCGACCAGCCCCAATCCTCCCCGGCTCTCGTCGCTCTCGTTTCCCTCGCCATCGACGCAACAGAGAAAAAAAGACTTCAATTCATCATCCCCGAAGTCCTCCTCTCCGTCATGGTCAACACGCCAGACCTCGGATCTATCCTCCGCAACCACAAGATTAAAGTCGACGCCCTCCTCAAAGATCTCGACTCTTTCATCGACACCCTCGAGAAGGTCCCCGCCAAGCGAAACTACAATCCCGAGACTTCCGTCGCCCTCCGTGCCGTCTTCCAACAAGCAGCCAACTTCGCCGCGCAAAATGACGACATGGTCATCCCTCCATACGTCTTCGAGGCCATCTTCGCCCTCGACCGCACCGACGCCTCACGCATCCTGCGCGAATACGTCCCGGCGCGCAAACTGACCGCCATCCTCGACGACTACATCGACGCCATCGACCAGCTAACCGAGGAGGCCGAGAGCGCGTTCCCCGACAACGACGACTGGTCCGACACCCCCGATTTCGATGCCAACGACCAGACCGACGACCAGGCGTGTCACCGACTCGACAACGATCCCCTCTTCGACGGTTCACACTTCTGCGGACGCACCGACGACATCAAGCGTGCCGTCATGACGCTCCTCAAGTCTCGACGAGGTAACATCATCTTCGTCGGCGACCGCGGTGTGGGCAAGTCCGCCATGATCGAGGGGCTCATCAAGGCCTCCAAGAATTCTTTCGACCCCAAGTCTCGCTTCGGCGGCGCACGCTTCTACAAGCTCAACCCATCGGCCATCGTCACCGGTGTCTCATATACCGACGAGATTGAAAACCACGTCGCCGACATCATTGCCGACATCAATGACTCCGACGCCGCCGACAAGAAGGACGACCAACCCGCCCACAAGTCCATGGCCGTCATCTTCGCCGACAACATGGCGGAGCTGATGCCACAAAACCAGAACGACAACACCCCCGACACGCTACGCCTCCTCACGTCGCTCACCGAAGGGTCCGACATCCACATCGTCACGACCGCCACTTTCGAGCAATACAAGCGTCTCGCGCAGCACAATACCAACGTCGAGAAGAATTTCACCCGTATCGACCTTGCCGAGCCTAAGATTGACCCCGACTGCCGCGACATGGTGCGCAAAGCCCACGTCCCCATCGCACAGACCCACAATATCTCGCTCACCCCCTCCGTCCTCGACTATGTCGTCGACGCCGCCATATCATCCTACTCCAAAGACTCGGCCATGCCCGGTCGAGCCATCGACCTCCTCGACAGCGTTTGCGCCTACGTCGAGATGCAATCAAGCGCAAAGTCCAATCCCGAATCCCGACAGATTGACAATGTCACTGTCGATAAGTACCTAAAGGCCATGGGCTTTGACAACATCGCCGCACGGGCAGGTCGCGAGGAGCGGCTCCGAGAACTTGAGCCAACGCTCCTCACGCGCATCTTCGGTCAAGACGAGGCCGTCCATGGCGTCGCGCAGAGCGTCCTTCTCGCCAAGGCTGGTCTCTCCGACGATTCCAAGCCCCTCGCCTCCTATCTCTTTGTCGGCCCGACAGGCGTCGGCAAGACCGAGCTGGCCAAGGTTCTCGCACAAGAGCTCGGCACGAAGCTCATCCGTTTCGACATGAGCGAATACTCCGAGCAGCACACTGTCTCCAAACTCGTCGGCTCTCCTGCCGGCTACGTCGGCTACGACGATGGCGGCCTGCTGACCGATGCAGTCCGCAAAAATCCCAATTGCGTCCTCCTATTCGATGAGATCGAGAAGGCGCACTCCGCCGTCTTCAACCTCCTCCTCCAAGTACTCGACTACGCCAAACTGACTGACAACAAAGGTCAAAAGGCCGACTTCAGTGGCGCCATAATCATCATGACCTCCAATGCTGGCGCACGTTTCGCCACAGGCACAGGTCTCGGTTTCGGTGCCAAGAGCGAGAAAAGCGAGGTCATGGGCGCCGAGCTCAAACGTGTCTTCACGCCCGAGTTCCTCAACCGCCTTACACAGATTGTCCCGTTCCACGACATGTCGCTCCCAATGGCCGAGCGCATCCTCGATCGCAAAGTTGCCGAGCTTCAGTCCACGCTCTCTAAGAAACGCTCAGTCTCTTTCGCGCTCTCACCCGAGGCTCGCAACCTGCTCCTCCACTCTGGTTTCTCCTCCCACTATGGCGCGCGCGAGATGGATCGCGCCATCGGGCGTCTCCTGAAACCTGCACTCATGGAGGCTCTCCTCTTCGGGTCTCTCCCCTCTGTCCCGACATCCGACGCGAATGTTCCCGCATCCGACGAGCCCGCACTCCCGACGCTCCAAGTCACCCTCTCCCCGTCCGACCCCAACAAGCTCGTCGCCCATCCTTAATTAAAAAAGCAGTAACTCCAAAAACATAATATAATGAAACCAACTCTCTTCGTCCTCGCCGCCGGCATGGGTAGCCGCTACGGCGGACTCAAGCAACTCGATGGTCTCGGCCCCAATGGCGAGACCATCATGGACTACTCCATTTTCGACGCCATCCGCGGCGGCTTCGGCAAGGTCGTTTTCGTCATCCGCAAAGATTTCGAGGACGCTTTCCGCGAGAAAGTTCTCTCCAAATATGAGGGTCACATCCCGACTGAGCTTGTTTTCCAGAGCATCAACGACCTCCCCGAGGGCTTCAAATGCCCTGAAGGACGTCAAAAGCCTTGGGGCACCAACCACGCAGTCCTCATGGGCAAGGATGTCATCAAAGAGCCTTTCGCCGTCATCAACGCCGACGATTTCTATGGCCGCGACACTTTCGCAGTCATCGGCAAATATCTCTCCGAGCTCCCCGCTGGTGCTAAAAACGACTACTGCATGGTCGGCTTCCGCGTAGGAAATACCCTCTCCGAGAGCGGCACTGTCGCACGCGGCATCTGCTCCACCGACGCCAACGGCCACCTTACGACCGTCGTCGAGCGCACTGAGATCATGCGTGTCAACGGTCCCGTATGCTACAAGGACGAGGAAGGCAAGTGGGTCGCTGTCCCCGACAACACCCCCGTCTCCATGAACGTCTGGGGCTTCACTCCCGACTATTTCCAGCACTCCGAGGCCTACTTCAAGGAGTTCCTCTCCGACCCAAAGAACATGCAGAACTTGAAAGCTGAGTTCTTCATCCCTCTCATGGTCAACAAGCTCATCAACGAGAAGACTGCCACCGTCAAGGTCCTCGACACAACGTCCCATTGGTTCGGCGTAACCTACGCTGCCGACCGCCAAGGCGTCGTCGACAAGATCCAGGCTCTCATCGACAAGGGCGAGTACCCTGCAAAGCTCTTCTAACAGGATAGTTCCTCTTCGACAATATCGGGACGCCTCCTTGCGAGGTGTCCCTTTCTTTTTACACCCTATGACTAAAACTCCTATCTTAGCGTCACAGACAACCAACATTACCATTCCCACAATGCCTACGCCCATCGCCCTCTTCACGGGTCGCAACAAGATAATAGCCGACGTCTCACACCCCACACCCACCCTCCCCTCTCTCGACGATGTCGCCCACCTTCTCCCCAACGACGCCAAGCCCCTCCCCGTCCATACCAACACCATCGAGCTTCTCACGCTCAACATCCCTTCTTGGACCGACACCCCGACGCTCGTGTCAGTCGACTTCCGCCCCCTTTTCTTCCAAATGGACCACGTCCTGTTCTCCGCCGCTTGCAAGGCCAAACAGATCGCCTTTTGGGACAAGAACAGCCGTTTCTGCCCCGAATGTGGTTCCCCGATGGTCTACCATTCCGACATCTCACGCGTCTGCCCCTCTTGCCACCACGAGACCTACCCCCCCATTTCTCCCGCCATCATCGTCCGCATCGAGCGTGGCGATGACGAGATTCTCCTCGTAAAGGCAAAGAATTTCCGTGGCGACTACTATGGTCTCGTCGCTGGCTTCCTCGAGACCAACGAGACGCTCGAAGAATGTGTCCGACGCGAAGTGCGAGAGGAGACCGGTCTCGAAATATCCAACATCCAATATGCTGGCAGCCAGCCTTGGCCGTTTCCTTCTGGCGTCATGATCGGCTTCTCTGCCAAATATGCTTCGGGCGACATATCAGTCCAAGCCTCCGAACTTCGCGACGCCCGATTCTTCCACCGCGACAATCTTCCCCCTCTCCCCGACCAGATGAGCATCGCCCGACAGCTCATCGACGCTTGGGCTTCACGTAACTAACAACCTACAACACACAACAAGACGCCGCCCTGCCAGTCTACATGACCGACAGGGCGGCGCCCATTATTATTCAACTAATTAAAGCTCAATTATGTTGTTCCTTATGCCGAAGCGTATGATGTCGACCGTCGTCTTAAGGTTCAACTTCTGCATTATGTGGTTCTTATGGCTCTCGACAGTCCTCACGCTCAAGAACAATTTATCAGCTATGTCCTTGTTACTCATGTTGTTCCCCCATAATTTCAATATCTCTATCTGTCGCGAGCTCAACGCCTCTATCGCTGGCGCAGGACGGCTCTTCGGCTGCAAGTCGCCACTGACGACGCCGTCAACATATTTCACCACAAGCACGTCAGTTATCGATTTGCTGAAGTACTCAAAACCTCCCCTCACGGTCCTAATCGCCAATCGCAACTCTTTCGTGTCAACATTTGGCGCCAAAACACCTTTTGCGCCATACTTAATCGCTTGAGTCACAATATGCGCCGACGGCTCCATCAGCACCACTATGCAACGGAGCCTCTCAAACCGCTGACTCAACAGCTTCACAAATTCCAACGGGGCTTCCTCTCCATGATGCACGCATACGACCACAATATTCACCCCATCTGTCTTGATACTCCCAACGGCAACCGCCACATCCAAGCTTACTTCCTCGGCCTCGAACTCCTCATCGGCATCACCGACAAGTTTCGTCAGCGCCTCCCTGAACAACGGGTGCGTGTCATATACTCCAACTCTGATCATGTAACCTTTCCTTTCTTCTACATTTACAGTTCATTGGCAAATATAATCAATTTCATCCAATTCTATTCCCCATACCCCCCCTCCCACATTCCTCCAAGCTCGCCACAACAACCCTCAACAATACCCCATCCCCTTGCCTTTTTCTCCCAAATTCACTATATTTGCACTGCTCACAACACACAACAACCCCAATGCAAGAAAAGATAGTAATCCTCGATTTCGGCTCACAATACACACAGCTTATCGGCCGCCGTATCCGCGAGCAGAATGTCTACTGCGAAATACATCCCTTCAACAAATGCCCTGAAATCGACAGCTCCGTCCGAGGCGTAGTCCTCTCAGGCAGCCCCGCGTCAGTCCGTCAACAAGGCGCACCAACCATCGATCTCTCTGGCATTCGCAAACACGTCCCAGTCCTCGGCATCTGTTACGGAGCGCAATACCTCGTCCACTCCAACGGAGGCGAGGTCGAGCCAAGCGCCACACGCGAGTATGGCCGTGCAATCCTGACCGTCGGTGCCCCAGGGTCCCCTCTTTTCCAAGGTGTATCCTCACAAAGCCAAGTTTGGATGTCCCACGGCGATACCATCGTCAAACTCCCCGCTGGATTCCGCCTCCTCGCGTCAACAGAGACGGTCGCCAATGCGGCTTTCAAAATCGACAATGAGGACACCTATGGCATCCAGTTCCACCCCGAGGTCTTCCACTCCGTCGAGGGCTCCAAGATTCTCCACAACTTCGTCGTCGGCATCTGCGGCTGCCGTCAAGACTGGACTCCCGTGTCCTTCATCGAGAGCACTGTCGCCGACATCCGCAAGCTCGTCGGACAAGACCGCGTAATCCTCGGTCTCTCTGGTGGTGTAGACTCCACCGTCGCTGCTGTGCTCCTCCACAAAGCTGTCGGCAAAAACCTCACCTGCATATTCGTCAACAATGGTCTGCTTCGCAAAAACGAGTACCAGAGCGTCCTCGCCCAATACAAGGACATGGATCTCAACGTCATCGGTGTCGATGCGACTGACCGCTTCATGACCGACCTCGCAGGTGTCACAGAGCCTGAGAAGAAACGTAAAATCATCGGCGCCGACTTCATCGAGGTCTTCAACGCCGAGGCAATGAAGATAAAAGATGCGCGCTGGCTCGGTCAAGGCACCATCTATCCCGATGTCATCGAGTCCACCTCCGTCAACGGCCCTTCTTGCAAAATCAAGAGCCACCACAACGTCGGCGGCCTTCCCGAGAAGATGAACCTCAAGCTCGTCGAGCCTCTCCGCCTCCTCTTCAAAGATGAAGTTCGCCGCGTAGGTGCAGCACTCGACATTGCGCCAAACCTCCTCGGTCGCCACCCATTCCCCGGTCCAGGTCTCGGCATCCGAATCCTTGGCGACGTCACACCAGAGAAGGTACGCGTCCTCCAAGAAGCCGACGACATCTTCATCTCCGCTCTCCGCTCCGAAGGCCTCTATGACAAGGTATGGCAGGCTGGCGTAATCCTCCTCCCCGTACAGTCCGTTGGCGTCATGGGCGATGAGCGCACCTACGAGAACGCTGTCGCACTCCGCGCCGTAGCGTCAACAGACGGAATGACAGCCGACTGGGTACACCTCCCCTACGACTTCCTCGCTAAAGTCTCAAACGACATCATCAACAAGGTAAGAGGCGTCAACCGAGTAGTCTACGACATCAGCTCCAAACCACCCGCCACCATCGAATGGGAGTAACAATCCCACTTCCACCATGACACAAAAGGTCGGCGCGTCATTCTGAGACGTTCCGACCTTTTTTCTTCCAATTCACCTCGCCGCCCCCTTTCTTGTCTTTATACTTAATCTAATTTAACACCCACGCTCGCGCACTTATATTATATTTGTAGAGAAACAAAAGCACCTAACATGAAATGAGAACACTTTTTCTAACAATCTTGACGTTTCTACTCGCCGCCCTGCCTTCCGCAGCACAAGACGTCATCTTCACCCGCACAGACGGACCCGTCGATGGTCGCGTCATATCTATAAACAAAGGAGACGCCCGCATCGAAATCGGCAACCAGACGCTCACCATCCGCGCCACAGACATCGACTCCATACTCATCAACGACGAAGATCGCCAAGAGGCAGCAACCCTCAACAAGAAGAGCCTCCGCAACCATGCGTTTACCTTCTACGTCGGTGGAGCCATCAACAATGGCGACATCTTCTTCGGTGGTCTCGACCTCCGCGCCGGATGGAAACCCACACCCCTCAACAATGTCGGCATCGGCATCACGTTCGGACACGTAGACTCCAGCGGCTCAAGTGACTACGACGACTCCTTCACAATCTCCTATGATTGCTGGGGTCCCAACCTCATCTACGCCCGCACCCCATACTACTACGATTCAGATTACGAATACACAACCTGCGCCATCTACGCCCATGCCCGTCACGACTTCCTCCCGCGCACAGCTTCCCCGTTCGCCGAGCTTCGCGTAGGCATCCTCCCCGAGGGCAATACCGACAAAGTCGCATTCTACGGTGGTTTCACATGCGGCATCCGCATAGCCATGCGCCACGCCAGCATCCTTTGGGGCATGGGAGCCACAGTCATGGGCGTCCACAATCCCGACGAGCCTTCTCGCCACGCCGATGCAGGTCATGGTTCCGTCAATATGAATCTCGGCGTAGAGTTCTAAGAAGAAAAAGCCTATTCCAACACACCTCCCCAACACCCATGCGTCGAGGCTCCAAATCCAACCTCGACGCATTCCGTGTCCCTCCTACCCGTCAAAACACCAACGTCAACACTCCACATCGCTCCGCCAATTCACTCGTGGAATGCGCTCACAGCACCATTCCTGCCGTCATTTCACGCCATTAGAGTGTCCAAACTTCCATAAACGGGCTCGCTGTTTCCCGATCCGTCAATAAAAAAAAGCGGAGGCGCAACCTCTCGATTGCGCCTCCGTTATCGGAACTGCGATAAGTCTTACTCGCTAAGACTAACCACCGAAGTTGTCATACATGATGCTGCTCTCCTCGACACCGAGGTCGGTAAGCATAGCGACAACACTCTTGCTCATCGGGCCAGGGCCACACATGTAGTACTCGATATCCTCCGGAGCCTCATGGTCCTTGAGATACGTGTCATACATGACCTTGTGTACGAAGCCTGCGGTGTACTTGACGCCTGCTGCATCCGCTGCAGGATCGGGACGGTCGAGCGCAAGGTGGAAGTGGAAGTTGGGGAACTCTTTCTCGAGACCAAGGAAGTCCTGAAGGTAGAAGACCTCGTTGAGAGCGCGTGCGCCATAGAAATAGTGCATCTCGCGATCCCTCGTGTTGAGGGTCTTCGTCATGTGCATGATCTGAGCGCGCAGAGGAGCCATGCCGGCACCACCGCCTACCCATATCATCTCCTTCTTCGAGTTGAAGTTCGGGTGGAAGTCGCCATAAGGACCGCTCATCATGACCTTGTCGCCTGGTTTCAGCGAGAAGATGTAAGAAGATGCGATACCCGGGTTGACCTCCATGAAGCCGCTGCGATCGGGCTTGAAAGGAGGAGTTGCGATACGTACGGTCAACATGAAGACGTTGCCCTCTGCAGGGTAGTTGGCCATAGAGTATGCGCGGATCGTATCCTCGGGGTTCTTACATACGAGGTCGAACATCTTGAACCTCTCCCAAGAAGGCAGGTACTGCTCACCGATGAGCTCCTTGTCGAAGTCGGCGTAACGGATTGCGTCGAACTTGGGGATGCGGATCTGAGAGTATGAGCCAGGTAGGAAGTCCATGTGCGCGCCCTCGGGCAGCTGAACCTTGAACTCCTTGATGAAGGTTGCGACATTGGAGTTGGAGATGACGGTGCACTCGTACTCCTTGACTCCGAGGACAGACTCGGGAACCTTGATCTTGAGGTCGTTCTTTACCTTTACCTGGCAACCAAGACGCCAGTGGTCAAGCTGCTGCTTGCGAGAGAAGTGTCCCTTCTCAGACGGGAGGATGTCACCACCGCCCTCGAGAACCTGGCACTTGCACTGACCGCAAGAACCCTTACCGCCACACGCTGAAGGCAAGAAGACGCCATTAGACGTGAGCGTTGAAAGCAGCGAGTTACCGGACTCGACTGTCAGCTTATCCTTGTCATTGATGGTGATGTTGACTGGGCCAGACGCCACAAGGAAACTCTTTGCCACCAAGAGGATGATGACGAGCAGCATGATGATTACGAGGAACACCCCGATGCTCGCCAATATCAAATTGTAGTCCATTATGATATCGCTTTTTCTAAGTTAGATTTTGAGGCCAGAGAAGCACATGAAGGACATGGCCATCAGACCTACGGTGATGAACGCGATGCCGAGACCCTTCAGAGCCGCAGGGACATTGCTATAAGCCATCTTCTCACGGATAGCCGCAAAGCTAACAATAGCAATCATCCAACCGAGACCAGAGCCAAGAGCGTAGACGACGGCGTCGATGAAGCTGCCGATGAACTTAGGATCAGCAGAATCCAAGCCAATGCGCTGCTGCATGAAGAGAGAGCCACCCATGATTGCGCAGTTGACGGCAATAAGGGGGAGGAAGATGCCGAGCTGAGAGTAGAGCGCGGGGCTGAACTTCTCGATGAACATCTCGACCAGCTGCGTGATGCCGGCAATGACAGCAATGAACAGGATGAAGCTGAGGAAAGAGAGGTCGACACCCTCAATCAACGCCCCGTTGCCCAAGACTTTCGTCTGGAGAAGGTAGTTGATAGGCAGCGTCACGACCAGCACGAAGGTGACGGCGACACCGAGACCCAAGGCGGTCTTCACACTCTTGGAGACGGCAAGGTATGAACACATGCCGAGGAAGAGCGCGAAAATCATGTTGTCCACGAAAATCGAGCGGACAAACAGGCTTAACAAACTTGCGTTTTCCATTTATATTATTCTCGATATTCCGATCCTTTCAGACCGGCGTGGTTCTTATTTTTCCTGAAGGTCCTTATCGTGAGCCCTCTGCCACCATACGATGCACGCCACGACAATGAGCGCCATAGCAGGCATGAGCATCATACCATTGTTGACATAACCAGCCTCCTTGACGCAATCGTAGTTGAGAAGGTTGAAGCCGAAGATTGAGCCGGAGCCCAGAACCTCACGGAAGAATGCGACGATGACGAGGATCTTAGCGTAGCCAAGACCATTACCAAGACCATCGAGGAAAGAAGGCCAAGGCTTGTTGGTCATGGCGAACGCCTCAAGGCGACCCATGAGGATACAGTTCGTGATGATAAGACCTACGTAGACGGAGAGCGTCTGCGCAACGTCATAGGCAAAAGCCTTCAGTATCTGGTTGACGATGGTGACGAGAGCCGCAACGACAACCAACTGGACGATGATACGGATACGCATAGGGATCGTCTTGCGTACCAGCGAGATGATGACGTTGGAGAACGCCACGATGATCGTCACGGAGAGGCCCATGACGATGGCTGGCTTGAGCTGCGCCGTAACCGCAAGGGCGGAGCAGATGCCAAGCACCTGTACGGTCACTGGGTTGTCCTTAGACAACGGCAGCGTGAAGGCCTCTTTATTTTTCTTAGAAAAGAGTTCGCTCATTTCTTGTACCTCCTAATTACTTCGTTAAAAATTTCTCGTAGCTCTTGAGGCTGTTCTTGAGCATGTCATTAACACCGTTTGAGGTGATGGTGCCGCCAGAAATGGCGTCAACCTGCTCCTGACCCTCAGCCGTCTGGCCTTTCTTGAGGACTGCAATGGAGACAACCTCGCCGTTGGCGTTCTTGATATGCTTACCGATGAACGGAGCCTGGAAGCCAGTGGTTACAATCTCAGCACCGAGACCTGGGGTCTCACCCTCATGGTTGAAGTAGATGCCATAGACGGTGCTCTTGTCGTCATTGAGACCAACGTAGCCCCAGATCGGACCCCACAAGCCGTTACCCTTGACAGGGACGATATACTTGGTGGCGCCGTCGACGTTGCACACGTAGAGAGGGAGGTTGTCCTTGTCGGCAGCCTTGTTGAAGTCTACATCGAAGCCATCTTTGCCCTCGACGACGTCGCCGTTGGCATCGACTACCTCTGCTGTAACGTATTTGGCGAAATTGGCCTCTACATCGCCATCCTTAATGTTGATAGCGGCGAGGATCTGAGCCTTCTTGTCGTTCTTCTCGTTAGCCTCCTGACGGTCGCGCAGAATGCTGGCGACGAACGAGAGAAGGAAAGCGACGATGATGACGAGGACGGCCGAATAGATAAGGGTATAGGCGTTGCTATTGGTAGACAGGCCTTTCTTTTGTTCGTTTGCCATTTTCGTCTTGTTATTTTGCGATTGCACGTTTCTTCCTACGGCTGACGTTGACCTCGACAATGATGTAGTCGATGAGAGGAGCCATAGTATTCATGAAGAGGATGGCGAGCATCATGCCCTCTGGGTAGCCAGGGTTGAGGACGCGGACCACGATGGCGATGAAGCCAATGAGCAGACCATAGATGAACTTGCCAACCTCAGTACGGCTGGAGGTTACAGGGTCGGTCGCCATGAAGACTGCGCCAAAGCAGAAGCCGCCGTATACGAGGTGGTCGTACCAAGGCAACTGTGCGATGCCTGTCTCAGGACCAAACTCGTTGAAGCAGAAGGCAGTAAGCGCGCCGCCTACGAAGACGGAGAGCATGACCTTCCAGCTTGCTACGCCGGTAAGGAGGAGGAAGAGACCGCCAATGAGGATGCAGAGAGCGGAAGTCTCACCGATAGAGCCAGGGATTGTGCCAATGAAGGCCTGCATGAAGTCGGTGTAGCTGCCATTGGCTGCCTGAGAGAGAGCGGTTGCGCCAGTGTGACCGTCAAGACCTGCACCATAATACCATACGGCATCACCAGACATCTTAGATGGGTAGGCGAAGAAGAGGAATGCGCGTGCGATGAGCGCGGGGTTCCAAATGTTCATGCCAGTGCCACCGAAGACCTCCTTGGCAAAGATGACGGAGAAGGCGGTCGCTACGGCAACCATCCAGAGGGGCACACCTGCGGGGAGTACCAACGGGATGAGAAGACCTGTGGCGAGGAAGCCCTCGTTGACCTGCTCATGGCGAATCTGAGCCGTTGCGAACTCGATGCCGAGACCGACGACGTAAGATACGATGACCATTGGCAGGAAGATGTAGAGACCATGGAGGAAGCACTCGCCCCAAGATGCGGTCTCGCCAAGCAAATTGTAATATTGGTAACCCGAGTTCCATATGCCGAAGATGGTGGCAGGGATGAGAGCGAGGATTACCATGGAGATGACCCTCTTGAGGTCAACGCCATCGCGTACATGCACACCGCCCTGGTTGGTGGTGGCAGGAGCAAAAAGGAAGCTCTCGAAGGCCTCGAAGGTCGAGTGGAACTTCTCATATTTGCCGCCCTTCTCGAAGTTGGGCTTGACGCTATCTAAGTAGTTTCTTAACGCTTTCAATTTGTGTCAATTTAATGAGTCACAGAATCATTGGTTGGCCCTTAGCCGACCTCTTGGATCATGAGGTTCAGACCGTTGCGCAGAATCTTCTGGACGGGGACCTTCGAAGTGGAGACGAACTCGCAGAGTGCCATGTCCTCCTCGACAACCTCGAAGATGCCAAGGTCGATCATCTTGTCGATATCCTGAGCAAGGATAGCCTTGATGAGGTGCTCTGGGTAGATGTCCATTGGGAAGACATTCTCCATTTCACCACTCACTACGATGGCGCGAGGCTCACCGTGGGTGTTGGTGTCAAGTGTGTACTCCTTCTTGCCGCAAAGCCACGAGAAGAAGGTGCGGCTTGCGGAGAACTTGTTGAAACCAGGGGTGATCCAACCGAAGAACTCTGGCTTGTCGCCCTCGGGGATAACGGTCACTTGGCTGTCATAGTAGCCAAGGAAGCCGTCGGCCTCGACACGTGTGCCAGTCAAGACGTTGCCCGAGATGACGCGCGAACCCTCGAGAACTGCGTTGCCCTCAAGGATGTTCTTGAGCTGTGCGCCAAGAGTCGTGCGGTAGTATGCTGACTTAGAGACCTGTGAGCCGTCGAGAACGATGACGCGAGAGAAGTCGAGCTTGCCCTCAGCGAAGATCTTGCCGATAGCGACAACCTCCTGAGGCTGGATGGTGAAAACCTTGTCGCCAGCATTGATTGGGTTGACGTGGTTGATCTGCACGCCGACGCAGCCTGCAGGGTGCTTACCTTCGAAGAGGGTAACCTTAGCGTCCTTGACATCGGTGAATGCCTTGGATGCGCCATTGGCATGTGCGCCCACGAATACGGGAGCAATCTTGGCGAGCGCGCTGACGCCTGCCTGGAAAGCAGCCTCGTTGCCACGGATTATGTGGTCATAGTCGGGTGCGAGAGGCGCAGTGTCGAAGGTCGAGATGAAAATGGCCTTGGGCTGCGCGTTAGGATCCGCAATGATGTTGTAGGGACGCTGGCGGAAGTAGGTCCATGCGCCTGTGGCAAGGAGCTTCTCGACGACCTGCTCGCGCGAAGCGGAGGCTACATCAAGTTTGCCGACCTCGACAGGAGCGGGAGCGGCTGTCGCCTTGACGACAACGGCCTGAATGGCGCGACGCTCGCCGCGAACGACAGCGTTGACTTGACCAGTCACTGGCGACACGAATTTGATTTCGGGGCACTGCTTGTCGAAGAACAGCACGTCCCCAGCCTGGACATTATCGCCCTCCTTGACCGCCATCTTGGGCTTGAGACCCCAGAAGTCGGTAGGCTTGATGGCGTAAAGCTCGGGCTCGGCAGCCTGTCCATACACCGTTTCGGCTCTGCCTTTGAGGCGTATGTCGAGGCCCTTCCTCAGTTTTATTACGTCAGACATTTTAAAGAGATGAATGTTTGTTTTTTTATATGCCAGTCTGGCGGCAAGACCAGACACGGCTTACGACGCCAAGTTCGGAACCTGGCGTCTTTCGGGTTGCAAAGATGTGGATTGGGTTCAGGCACGCCTCGGGGGCGTTTCGCTCTGCAAGGCGGAGGTAAGCCCCAGCCTTCAGAATGGTTGCTGCCAAATGGCGCGTCAGTGCCTGCTTCATAAGTTCTCGGGGCTAGCCACGGTTGCGCATCGGGTTCGCTGGTCAGGCTCTTCCCGCCGCGGCTCCTGCCTCACGGAGGTCCTTTGGTTTTGTAATATAGAATCAGTATCGCCGCTTTATCGGCTACGCTTTTCTTCTTGCAAAGAAAACGATATTTGCGTTGAAAAGCCAACTTTTAAAGAAATTTTTCTTTAATAGCCACTCCGCATGACATCTGTATGAGCAGACCATACAAACAGACCATTTTGCCCGTAATGAACTATCTTTGCCATATATACTTACACACGATGAGGATTCTTGCTCTACAGTTATTGACCATCATTGCGGCACTTTCTCCCATCTCAGCCTACGCCACCCCACCGACCTACCGTGCGTCGGGCGTCAAGACCGTCGAATTGCGCCACGAAGGAGCGTCCGACCGCCGCGAAGTCAGCGTCCCCAGCTGCGTCGTATGCCACCTCGGGCAACCAGAGACTCTAACCCTCGACTTCGACATCATAGGCGGCGACACTGAGTCGCTCTACTACACCTTCTCGCACTACGATGCCCGATGGGAGCCATCCGACCTTATGGAGATGGAATATGTCGACGGCATAAATAAAGTATACGGGACAGAGACGTCGCGCCTCTCATTCAACACTACGGTCGCCTACATCCACTATTCTGTCACGATAAGCACCGAGCCTCTCATCGCATCGGGCAACTTTATCATCGAGATCCACGACGCCACCGACGACCACCTAATCCTCTGTGAGCCAATGTGGATGACGGAGGACGCATGCGGACTGGGCGTAAGGGTTGACAAAGAGAGCGAAATGCAAGAGATGGACCTTGCCGTCAGATGGCCGAGCCACGGACTTCAACAGCCCGAGACACAATTGACGGTTTGCGCATGGCAGAACAAGCGCATAGACGACATGAGGTACGCCGAAGGTCCCACGTTCGTCCGCCCCGACGAGATAACATACCAGCAGCTCAATGAGTTCCGCTTCTGCGGCGGACGAGAATGGCGGTGGCTCGACACGCGCAGCATAAGGCAGCTCGGAATATCCGACTCGCATATAGATTTCATCGGCGACACCTACCATTACACACAAGCCCCCGATGAACGTGCCAAAGCATACAGCTACCGGGAGGATTTCGACGGAGGTCAATGGATAGAGACGCGAGACAGAAAGGATGACGATGCCATCGTCGTGGCAGACTACGCCATGGCGCACTTCTCTTTCATCCCCGACGACCCCACCACTCTTGCGTCAGAAGACTTCTACATCATCGGTGACGCCACAGGATGGCAACCATCAGCTGCTAACCGACTGGAGCCCGACGGGGCGACAATGTCCGTCAGTGGGCAACAACTCGTGAAACAAGGGCTCCACAACTACCTTTACGTATCACGTCCTAAGAAACGCAAGCGTCAAGCCCCACAAATGATTGACACAGAGGGCTGCTACGGCATTACGGAGAACGACTACCACATAGCAGTCTACGCCCGCCGCCCTGGCGAGACCTACGACCACCTCGTAGCTTTCAAGACTCACAACACACTGAAGAGCCTCAACGAGTTTATCAACTAAGCAGTCACACAAGAGCATAGAATAACAAAGAGCCGCCAGACGCTTGGTATTATGCGTCGGGCGGCTCTTATATGTTAGGCTATCAGCCTGTTACGCCATAGAGGCAAGAAGCTTTTTGACGCAATCGGAGATCGCCTTGCCCTCTGCCTTGCCAGCAAGTTCCTTTGAAGCGGTGCCCATAACCTTGCCCATGTCCTTTGGCGAGGTGGCGCCAACCTTGGCGATGATGGATTTGACGGCTGCCTCAAGCTCCTCCTCTGTCATGGTGGCAGGAAGGTATGCTGCGATGATGTCAGCCTGAGCGGTCTCAGTCTCAGCAAGATCCGCACGATTTTGCTCGATATAGATTTGCGCTGACTCGCGACGCTGCTTTACCATCTTCTGGAGAATCTTGAAGACGTCGGCATCTGCCAACTCGCCATTTGCGCCTTTGGCGGTCATGGCCTCAAGCAGTTCTTTCTTGATGCCGCGGACTGCCTCGAGACGGGTGTGGTCGTGGGCTTTCATTGCGGACTTAATGTCTTCCGTAATCTTTTCGATGAAGCTCATAATGATTACTTAATATAATTGTTGTTTAATACGTTATCATTTAGCACCGCCACCGCGACGCTCGTATGCGGGACGCTGTTCAATATTGACAAGTTCCTCCTCGGTCAACTTGTCAAGGGGCAGACAAACAGGGTCAGCGAGGTCGCGGGTTGTCACTCTGCGACCTCCAGCAGACCGACCTCCTCCGTAGATACCGCCAATGATTATATCCGTTTTCTCCTCTTCTGGGTTTCTAAAATCGATCACGACAGGACCGTCCTCATCTGACTTCTTTTCATTCCCTTCGTCGATGGAGATGAGGATGGGTTCCTTGTTAAGTGTCGAGTCGAAACAGTCATTTTCAAAACCGGTAGCTACGACAACTACTCGGATGACACCCTCTTCAAGAGTCTCGTCCGAGCCGGCTCCATAGATCACCTGGCAAAGGTCATTGTCCTCTCCACCTGCCCTTTCGTAGGCTATCTCTGTTATTGTTTTGAACTCTGACGTTTTGAGGTCGTCATCAGTCTTGGTGGTGATGTTTACAAGGACGTATTTAGCGCCATCGATCTTGTTGTTGTTAAGAAGGGGTGAGTTCAAAGCCTCCTCCGTGGCACGCTCCGCCCTCTTATCGCCACTTGCCTCCGCAATGCCCATCAAAGCGCAACCGCTGTCGGACATTGCCGTGCGGACATCAGCAAAGTCGATATTCACCCTGTTGTGCTTTTGGATCATCTCGGCTATGGCGCGTGCGGCGTCGCTCATGACGCGGTCACAACGATTGAACGTCTCGACAAGAGGGAGGTCTTTCTCACCACACATCTCGAGAACTCGGTCGGTATTGACAACAAGGAGCGAGTCGACACACTGGCTCATCTCCATTGCGCCACGGATTGCCTGACGGATGCGCGGCTTACCCTCGCATCCATAAGGTATGTTTACAATTCCGATTGTCAGCAAGCCCATGTCTTTTGCGCACTTTGCTATGACAGGGGCGGCTCCCGTACCCGTGCCGCCTCCCATACCAGCCGTCACGAATACCATTTTGGTATTATCCTTGAGGATGGCCTCGATGTCGTTAATAGCCTCAATTGCGCTCTCGCGTCCCTTGGCTGGGTTGTTGCCGGCGCCCAATCCGCTTGTCAGCATCTTGCCGAGCTGTATCTTACGATGCACAGGGCTGCTGTCAAGGGCTTGAATATCAGTGTTGCAGACAACGAGGTTGACGCCCCGTATGTCCATGTCCACCATGTTGTTGACGGCGTTACATCCTGCTCCGCCAACACCTATTATCTTGATTATTTCGGACTTTTCACCCTTCTCTGGCATGACAATATTGTCAATAAGTCCATTGCCGTAATCTTCCATATTTGTTAGCTTGAGTTTTATTATTTATCGTCGTCGAAAATGTCATTAAGTTTATCGAATAAGCCACTAAATCGACCTTTCTTAACTTTATGTGATTCGGTTTGCTTAGGCGTTGCTTGGGGCTCTTTCTCCTCAGTCGCAGGCTCTGTAGGCTGGTTAGAAGTTTGAACAGAAGCCGGCTCCGGCATGGGATTTGGCTCAATTGGCAAAGTCGGTTCGAAGACTTTAGACAACAGCAGCCTTGCCTCCATGGACGCCATGCCAACAGCCGCTGCAAAGTCGACAGGATTGATGTCCGAACCCAAATCGACAGGGTCAACAGATACAACCTTCATGCCTGTCTTGTCTGCTATTATTGGCTCTATACCCTTCAGCAAAGAGCCACCGCCCGTGAGCACCAACTGGAAGTCGCGACATCCGCTGCGCTTTTGCGCCTCCATGATACTCGTGGCCACATATGTAGCAATCTCCTCCACGCGAGCCTTGACCACTAAATTGTAGAACAAACCATCAAACGTAACGCTTCCGACTTTGAACTTGTTTTCCGCCTCTGCCTCTTTTATTATAATGCCCATGCGGTGCTTGACGAACTCTGCATCGCTGGAAGAGAGTTTAAGAGCCGAAGCTATATCGTTCGTTATGGTGTCAGAACCAATAGGTATCTCAACCTCATAACGGAGAGCTTCCTTATAGAAGGCGGCAATGCCCGTCGAGCCGCTTCCGAGGTCAATCAAAACGACACCATCGCGCTTTAGTGTCGAGGGCAAGACGACAGCAGCCTTTGCAGATGTTGAAGTGTAATATTTGTTGGGTTTACAATTCTCGGGAAAAGAGGAACTTATGAGGGAAAGCACTTTTTGCTTCGCCTTGAAACATAAAAACTTAGCTTCAAAAGTATCTCCGGAGCGGTTAAGGACATCATCACTGAACGGCTCATTATCTATGGCATAACCAAGAGACACAAGTCGCGTCACTTTATCGTCTTCAGAATATTGTAATTGGCTGTCCTCTGCTTTTTTCTCGATTGCTTGGAGAGTGCGCAATGTTACAGTCTGCCCGTTTAGTGGAAGTTTTTCCACCATCACGGTATCAATGAAATTCAGACCACCAATATTGACGCACACATATCGCTTGGCGTCCCCAACCATCTTGCGCTTTGCCGGTGCTGTCAATTTCTTCTCAACTCCAGCAACAAGGTTCCTTACGACCTTCAAGACATCTTCCTTACTATATACAGCTCCGCGCTTTATGCCTTGCGAATGTTGCGACTCGGTATAGACTATATTAAGCCCATAAGGTTTCTTCTCGTCACATAAGGCAGCCACAATGCGAGACTGTGATGTGCCAAGGTCGATAGCTACGATATAATTTTCCATGTTGATGTATATAATAAATAAAAGATATTCAGCGCAATATGTCGGGGTTGCTACCTGCGTGTGCAGACTATTTGTCCATTATATTTGAGACTTACCTTCTTATAGACGTTCCATTCGCGTTTGTCCCATCCCTTTCGGTAGAGAGTTTCAAGATCGTCGAACTTGCGCTTCATATTGTCAATGCCGCCAAACTCCACGACGTGGTTGCCAACTCGCGGCACAAGAACGAACTCGTGCTTACTGGTGACGTAGACCTGCTCGATATTGGACTTCCAAAACTGATTGTCATCAATATAACTGCAAAGCGCAATCAAGTCAGCATGCGAGAGCATAGAGTTCACGTGCCCATTGACGACAAGGGTATGCGAGCGCATGGCAGAAGTGGCTGTCACCTTGAAGCCCTCCTCGTCCATGTAATATGAGCCACCTCCTGCGAAGACCCTCATTATCGGGCGACGCTGATATATGTCGACATGAACAGCCCCGCCAATGGTTGGATAAGCCTCGCAACGACGCACCATAGGCAACGTCTCGACCTCCTCTTCCAAGGCTGCATAGTCGACATCAGACAGGAGCGAACCGACAAACTCGGGATGCCTGTTCTTAATAATGGAGAGCAAACCCTTGCTGGTGATGAGGACATTGCCCTCGTCGGAGTGGACATTGGTCTTGACTATTTGGCAGCGGAGCTCGGACTTGGCGTGAGAGACAAAGAACATAGCTACGGGGAAGTAGGCAAGGAGGATAAACCACCCCACCAACTTTAAGGCATTGAACCAATGCGCCGTCTTATGTGCCACTCTTGCCACCATTCTTCAGAAACGATAGTTAGCAAATATAATCAAAGCTCCTTACTTGCCGCCAAGCGACTGGCTCACCCTCTCCACGACCGACGGCACGAGGTCGGCAATGTTGCCGGCCCCCATGACGATGACCACGTCGAAATCCTCTGAGACGATATTTTTTGCCAAATCCTCCTTCGACGAGAGACGACCGATGCCAACCCTCATCTTGTCGAGCAGCATATCTGACGAGACGCCGGGTATCGGCTCCTCTCGCGCAGGGTATATGGGAATCAGCCACACGCGGTCGGCAAGGCTGAGCGACGCTGCGAAATCGTCGGCCAAGTCTCGCGTACGTGTATAAAGGTGCGGTTGGAAAGCAACAGTTAGTTTACGACCGGGATAGAGAGCGCGAGCGGAGCGTAGCGTAGTCTCAATCTCTTGCGGATGATGAGCATAGTCGTCGACCACCACAGCCTTCGGAGTCTCCAGCATCAGCTCAAAACGTCTCTTATCGCCACGGAACGTCTCGCATGCACTGACAATCTCTTTGGGAGTAGCACCAGCAGAGAGTGCGAGTGCCGTGGCTGCAACACAATTCTCCACGTTGTGGATAGCAGGCACTCCCAACTTGACATTCTTAATGTCGCCATTGGGGGTGTGGATGTCAAAGACGTAGCGCGAGTCGACAATGTGGACATTTTTGGCGTAGAAATCAGCCAATGGGTCGAGCATGGCGTAAGTGACTATCTTGACCCCCTCAGCCACATCCTCGCCACCGACAGGGAGACCCTTCTTGATGATTAGCGTACCACCAGGACGCACCTTTGCGGCAAACTCAAGGAACGCCTTGATGACTTCGGAATGCGTGCCGTAGATGTCGAGGTGGTCGGCATCCATGGCGGTTATGACTGCACCTGTCGGGTGCAGTTGATGGAACGAGCGGTCGAACTCATCGGCCTCCGTTACGACGCATTGCGACTTGGCATCAGCCCAATAGTTGGTATCGTAATTTACAGAGATGCCACCAAGGAAAGCAGAGCAGCCTACACTTGAATGGCGCAAGATATGTGCGGCGAGAGTGGATGTAGTAGTCTTACCATGAGTGCCAGCCACACAATAGGTCTTGAAAGCGTCGGTCAGCTCACCGAGAGCCACAGCCCTCTTGACGATGCGGAAGCCGCCATTGCGGAAGAAAGCCCATATCTGGCTGTCATGGGGGATGGCTGGCGTCAGGACGACAAGCGTCTCCTCGGGATTGCGGAATTGAGCAGGTATGGTATCCACATCATCGGAGTATGAGACGGCAATGCCCTCAGCCTCAAGCGCACGTGTTATGTCAGATGGCGTGCGGTCGTAACCCGCCACCTTTGCGCCAAGGAGATTGTAGTGGCGCGCAATGGCACTCATGCCGATGCCGCCAATGCCAATGAAGTAGACTCTTTTGCTCTTCGTATCGTCCATGGTGCTGCCGGTTATTTATGTTGAGCAAGGGCTATAACCTCGCGCGCGATGTCGTCGGCCGCATTGGGTCGGGCGAAGGTCGTGATGTTGTCACCAAGAGCCGTAAGACGCTCTGGTGCGGCAAGAGCCTCTTGGGCTGCTTTGAGTAGAGTGTCGGTCTTTGCGTCGGGGATCATGATGGCAGCCCCTTGATTTTCAAGGGCGAGAGCGTTCTTCGTCTGGTGATCCTCGCTGACGTTGGGCGACGGGACGAGAATGGCAGGCTTGCCAAGCAACGCCAATTCGGAGATTGAGCTTGCGCCTGCGCGTGAGACAACAATGTCCGCAAGGGCGTAGGCCATATCCATCTGACGGATGAAAGGCATGGCCTTGACATCGGCATGGGGGTCTGCTTCGAGGGCAGCCTTAATGTTGTCGAAATAGAAAGAGCCTGTCTGCCAAAGGAGTTGGACTCCATCTTTCAGGTCTGCAAGAGAATGAAGGACTCCATTGTTAATGGAGCGTGCACCGAGGCTACCGCCAATGACGAGAATGACAGGGCGGTTGGGGTCGAGACCGAAAGCCTCGGCAGCCTCTTGGCGTGAGACATTCGAGAGGAGCGACTGGCGAACAGGGTTGCCGGTAAGGATTATCTTCTCCTTGGGGAAGAAACGCTCCATGTTGGGATACGCCACACAAACCTTGTTAACGCGAGGCGCAAGGATGCGGTTGGTGATGCCAGGGAAAGAGTTTTGCTCTTGCACAAGGCTCGGGACGCCATTGCGTGCGGCGAGGTAGAGGACGGGTCCGCTGGCATAGCCACCGACGCCGACAGCGACATCGGGCTTGAACTTGCGGACTATAGAAGAAGCCTTATAGAGGCTGTTGATCAACTTGAATGGGAAGAGGAGGTTACGACCTACGTTCCGCAGGTTTAGCGCGCGATGGAAACCAGCGACGGGGAGACCGACGATCTCATAGCCGGCCTGTGGAACCTTCTCCATCTCCATCTTGCCGAGAGCACCGACAAAAAGGATCTCCGCATTAGGATCTGCCTTTCTGACAGCATTGGCTATGGAAATGGCGGGGAAAATGTGACCACCAGTACCGCCACCGCTAATTATCACTTTCATGGTTTATAGAGTTTCAGTTTGATTTTCAGAAGAGAGAGCCGCATTAGACGAGGCAGGGACCTCGTCCATGTGATTGCTAATGGATAGTATTATGCCATAGGCCATGCCCATGACAAATATTGACGAGCCACCCATGCTGACGAGCGGGAGGGTCTGTCCCGTTACGGGGATGAGGTCCACGCCTACTGCCATGTTGATAAGTGCCTGAATGGTGAACATGAAGGCAAGACCGAAGACAAGGAATATTCGGAACGGCACACGGCAATGCCGTGCGACGTAGACCGCTCGCGCCAAGATGGTCAAATAAGCCAACAAGACGAAAAAGCAGCCCGGGAAGATTCCATACTCCTCAATAATAATTGAAAAGATGAAATCAGAAAAGGCCATTGGCAAAAAATTCTTCATGTAGCTGTTGCCAGGACCTTTGCCGAAGATGATGCCGCCCGTGCTGACGGCAGCCCGCGCCTGCTCTGCCTGATAGTTGCCAGCCGCAACCTCGGCCTTATCGGCATCATCGTCACCGACAAAGCGTTCGATGCGCGCACGCCACGTCATCGCACGGTCGAAAACATGACTAAAGTGCGACAACTCGGGAGCAAACGTGATAAGCAAAAGGAGCAATCCTCCCACGACCGCCGCCGTACCACCAAGGTAAAGGAACGGGATGCGCGCCACAGCCATCACGACCCACACGGAGAAAACAATCAGCACGCAAGTCGACAGGTTCTCTAAAAGGATGAGAGCGCAGACGACACACGTGGCACCGAATATCATCCAGAAAGCGCGACCCTTGTTTTGCATATTGGAGGCCAATTGCTTAGCCACAAAAACCATGAGCGCTACCTTAGAGATCTCTGAAGGCTGGAACGTAAAGCCAGCTACTGAAAGCCAACGTGAGGAACCATTTATGCTGGTGCCCGCCACAAGCGTAAGCAACTGTAAGCCTACAGCCAAAAAGAGGAACGGCCATGCCAATCCACTCCAGATGCCAGGCTTTATGCGGCTTGAGAGACAAAGCAAGAGAACACCGCCAAACAGCATTATGCAGTGACGGAAAATAACACGTGCAACATCGCCGCCCCACTTCTGGTAGGCAAGGACGCTGGATGCGCTATAGACCGTCAGGATAGACACGGCCATGAGGAAGAGGATGGCGAAAATAAGATACTTATCGCCACGTATTGCCCTCTTGAATATTTGCGAAATGACGTTCATGACCGTATAGAGCTGTTATTTAAGGTTTTGCACCTCTTGGCGAAAGAGGTCGCCACGATTCTCGTAGCTTGTGAAGAGGTCAAAACTTGCGCAACATGGCGAGAGCAAGACGACATCGCCAGAAGACGCGAGCTTGCGGCACTCGGCCACGCAATCAGCCAAACTGTGAGTATCGACGATTGTGGGAATCACACCCTTGAAATTGTCGAGCAGCTTCTGATTGTCCTTACCAAGGCAGACGAGCGCCTTGACCTTAGCACGGCAGAGGTCGAAAAGAACCGTATAGTCGTTTCCCTTATCCTTGCCGCCAGCTATCCATACGACAGGACGCGTCTGGGCGTCGAGCGCATACCATGCGGCGTCGACGTTGGTTGCTTTGGAGTCGTTGATGTAGTCTACACCATCGAGGGTACGCACCTTCTCAAGACGATGGGGTGCGTTGCGGAAAGAGCGCATGCCCTCGGCTACCTTCTGAGGCTCGGCACCTGCCAACAGGGCAGCCGTCATCGCCATCATGGAGTTGTAGATATTGTGGAGACCTTTAATAGGGAGGTCTTCGACATTGAAGTAGAAAGGCCTCTGCGCTACGGCAATCTGGATGATGTCCTGATAGGCGTTGACACAATCAGAGCGACCGATTGTCGAGACTGGGTATGTCGCAGCTGCAGGGTTGTTGAAATAGGCCAACGTCCCCTTATCATCAGCATTGTATATAAAATGCTGGTCGGGTCCCATATTCTGCGTCACGCGATACTTGGCACGTGCATAGTTGCCGAAGTCGTGGTCGTAACGGTCGAGGTGGTCGGGGGTGATGTTGCAGAGGATGGCTATGTCGCAACGGAAATCGTACATGTCGTCGAGCTGGAAACTGCTGAGCTCGATGACGTACCAATCGGGCTCATTACCTCGTGCCACTTGGCGCGCCATGCTGAACCCTACATTTCCAGCGAGCGAAGCATTGAAGCCAGCCGTAGTGAGGAGGTGATGGGTCAAGAGCGTAGTCGTGGTCTTGCCGTTTGCACCTGTTATGCCGATGAACTTCGACTTGCTGTATCGACCAGCAAACTCGATTTCAGAGATCACGGGCGTCCCCTGTTGGCGCAGCTTCACTACGAGAGGCGCAGTCTCGGGAATGCCAGGGCTCTTTACGACCAGAGAAGCCGCAAGGACACGAGACTCGGTATGTCCGCCCTCCTCAAACTCGACGCCTTCGGCAACAAGCTCGTCGCGATAATTAGACTTTAGCGCACCGCTGTCGGATACGAGAACCTCAAAACCTTTGACCTTGCCGAGAATAGCGGCACCGACGCCGCTCTCTCCGCCACCTAAAACAACAAGTTTTTCCATTGTGATTATCTTATTTTGAGCGTCACGATGGTTAGCATTGCCAAGACAATGCCGACGAGCCAGAAGCGTGATACGATTTTAGGCTCCGGCAGCCCTTTCTTTTGGAAATGGTGGTGGAGCGGAGTCATGAGGAAAATCCTTCGTCCCTCACCATATTTCTTTTTTGTGTACTTAAAGTAGCTCACCTGCATGATGACCGAGACATTCTCGACAAGGAAGATGCCACAGAGGACGGGGAGGAGCAACTCGACATGAATCAGGATTGCGTAGACGGCGATGATGCCGCCAATCATAAGAGAGCCAGTGTCGCCCATGAAGACCTGCGCAGGGTATGAATTATACCACAAGAAGCCGATAGTGGCACCGACAAAGGCTGCCATGAAGACGACAAGCTCGGCAGAATTGGGGATGAACATGATGTTCAAGTACCCAGCGAAGGCGTAGTGGCTGGAGACATAGGCAAAGACCATCAACGCAGCTCCTATGGTTGACGACGTGCCAGCAGCCAGACCATCGAGACCATCGGTAAGATTGGCACCATTGCTGACGGCCGTGATGGCGAAGATAACTATGAGCGCAAAAATAGCCCATCCGACCATGTCGCAATGCTCACCAGCCCAAGCAGCCAGCCATCGGTAATCAAATTGGTGATTCTTGACGAAAGGAATCGTCGTGATAGGGGCCTTTGTTATATGTTGCGCAGTAACAGTGGGAGCGACAGCCTCAACTTGCTCAATAGAGTCGGCTTGCGAAACCTTAGCCGCCGTGCCTGTTCGGATGACGACATCATCGTTGAAGTAGAGAGTAGCAGCCACAACAATGCCGAGTGCCACTTGCCCGACAATCTTAGCGCGACCGGGCATACCCTCCTTATTCTTGCGGAAGACCTTGATATAGTCGTCAATGAAACCGATAATGCCAAGCCATACCGTGGTGACAATCATAAGAATGACGTAGACATTGTCAAGGCGGCAAAGAAGGAGGACTGGCACGAGTATTGACAGTAGGATAATTATGCCGCCCATTGTCGGCGTACCCTTCTTCTGCAACTGACCCTCAAGACCGAGGTCGCGAACCGTCTCGCCAATCTGCTGGC
The DNA here is from genome assembly GCA_963607345.1 of Bifidobacteriaceae bacterium. Classification (GTDB taxonomy): domain Bacteria; phylum Bacteroidota; class Bacteroidia; order Bacteroidales; family Marinilabiliaceae; genus W3P20-009. Next base: position 363,865 of record CAVDBL010000001.1, on the reverse strand, counting down.
GCTGGAGCAACCTGATGATGCGCCTGCCTATTATGGTTGCGAAGATGAGCGATATGATTAGCGCAAGCAATGCGCGGAAAGAAATGTACTGGAAGAGACCTGCGCCAGAGACGCCGGCTTGGTTGAGAATATGGAAAATGTAGTATAACATCTTAATGGCAGTGAAGCAGGATTAAAGATTTTGGAGTTCCTCAAGATCGCTAAAATGGTGTTTCACACCATTGATCTCTTGATAATCCTCATGTCCCTTGCCAGCGACAAGAATTATGTCACCTTTTTGGGCGATTGCGGCAGCCGTCTTGATAGCCTCGCGGCGGTCAGGGATTGTGAGAGTCTGTGCGAGTTGGTCGGGTGTGAGCCCAGCCTTCATGTCTGCCAAAATTGCGAGAGGGTCCTCGGTACGCGGGTTATCGCTCGTAAGGATCACCTTGTCGGCATCCTTAACGGCCTCTTGCGCCATCTCAGGACGTTTTGTCTTGTCACGATCGCCACCACAGCCTACGACGCAGATGATGTTCTGTCCGTCGCGACGCACCTCATGGAGAGTGGTGAGGACATTGAGGAGAGCATCGGGCGTATGGGCATAATCGACGATTGCCGTGGCACCTGAAGCAAGCTTAACAGTCTGGAAACGACCATCGACGGGCTTCAGACTGCTGAGGGCTACAAGAACCTCATGGGGATCGAAGCCAAGGAGGCAAGCCGCCCCATAGATAGCCGTCAAGTTATAGGCATTGAAGCGTCCTACGAACTGCATAAACGCATCCTCACGGTCATCGAAACGGATGAGCATGCCGTCCATACTGTCTTCTATGACACGCGCACGGAAATCGGCCATGGTCTGAAGAGAGTAGCTCTTGCGCGAAGCAGCCGTATTTTGGAGCATTCGGGAGCCGTTCTTATCATCGACGTTGGTGAGTGCGAAAGCCTCTTTCTTCAGTCCATCGAAGAAGCCTTTCTTAGCCTCGATATAGTTGGCGAAAGTCTTGTGGAAATCGAGATGGTCATGGGTTATGTTGGTGAAGATGCCGCCATCGAAATCGAGACCCTCGATACGTTTCTGGACGACGCTGTGGGAACTAACCTCCATGAAGCAGTACTCGCAGCCCTCATCGACCATTCGCCTCATCGTCTTCTGAAGCGTGATGGCGTCGGGGGTGGTCTGCATTGCCGTCGTCCGCTCAGCACCGACGTAATTTGCAACGGTAGAGAAAAGTCCGCTCTTATGACCGAGTGCGGTCATGAGACGATAGAGGAGCGTGGCGATGGTGGTCTTGCCATTGGTGCCTGTCACTCCGACGAGCTTCAGTTGGCGTGAGGGGTTGCCATAGAACGAAGAGGCAAGACGACCGAGTGCCTCGTGGGTGTCAGGGACAAGTATAACCGCGCAGTCGGAAGGCACACCGTCGGCAGGCATGACCTCGCACGCTATCGCACGGCAGCCAGCCTCGATAGCCATGGGAATGAAATTATGCCCATCAACCTTCTCGCCTTTCTGCGCGACGAAGAGAGAGCCTGCCGTTGCCTTACGGCTGTCGAGCGTGACGGAAGAGACCTCTTGCTCGTCAGAGCCTAAGACCTGACATTCAGACAGGTTGGCACCAGAGATAATATCTTTCAGTTTCATATGTTGAGTAGTATGAACGTGTGTTCTTTTATTAGTTGTCGAGCGTCAGGCTGATTGCCGCACCTCGGTTGAACCTTGTGCCTTGCGGGAGGCTCTGACTGACGACACGCCCGACGCCATCCACCGAAACGACGAGCCCTTTCTGCTCAAGGAGGGAGACGGCATCGGCAGCTCCCATGCCAATGACACTCGGCACGACGCCCTCGGTGTAAAAATTTGGGCGGATGGTCACGCCATCCTTCGTGGCGGACGAGGAGACCCAGTCTGACGCGGTCGAAGTGACGCTACTTGGCACCTTCAGGTCGGAGAGCGTCTTGACGAGGTCGGGTGCCCAACCGCCTTTGCTGTATGGCATGTAGCCTGACGACGGAACTTGCGGTTGCGTCTTGCCAGAGCCTTTGCGGAACTCGGCAGCATAGACGCGGTCGGCGATTGCCTTGACGACATTGCCTGCAACGACATTGCCATAATAGACGTTATTACTTGGGCCATAGACCATTACGACGACAGAATAGAGAGGGTCGTCGGCTGGAAAGTAGCCTGCGAAAGAGGCGAGATAGCTATGCTCACCATCTTTGGCATAGCCTCGTCCATCGTGAGCAATTTGCGCGGTACCTGTCTTGCCAGCAATCTTATATGGCGTGTTACTTATGTTTTTTGCAGTACCATTGGTGACAACAGCCTTGAGAGCCTCCTGCACTTGGCGGATGGTGCGCGTCGTGGCGATGGAGTTGCGCATGACCTGCGGCTTAATCTCGGCGACACGCTTTCCATTTTCAAGTTGGCACTCGACAAACATGGGGCGCATCATGGTGCCGTTGTTTGCCACGGCGTTGTAGAAGGTAAGAAGCTGAAGTGGCGTGAGGCGCACCTCGTAACCTATCGACATCCAAGGGAGAGTCGTGCCGCTCCACGTGGGGTCGGAAGGAGATTTTATCTCCGAGCGTCGCTCACCCTTGATGTCGAGCCCCAAGCTATCGGCAAGCCCCATATTCTTCAGGCACTCGACAAAGGTATCGCGCTTGCGGTCGAAACACTTCATGACGAGACGCGACATGCCGATATTACTGGAGACCTCGAAAGCGCGTTGTACCGTGACGTTACCATGACCGCCAGCCTTACTGTCGCGCATGATGCGGTCGTATATCTGGAACTTTCCGTCGTAAGTGTCGATGGTATCGGTCAGCTTCACCCCACCCTCTTCGATGCACGCCATGAGGGATGCGAGTTTGAACGTTGAGCCAGGCTCGGCGAGCTCGCCTACCGCATAGTTGTAATAGTCCTCTGTATATGAACCATCATCTTGCCGGTGAAGATTGACGATGGCTCGGATGGCACCCGTCTTGACCTCCATAAGGAGCGCGACTCCATGATCGGCATTGTGGCTGCTTAGCTGACGGATCATCGAGTATTCGGCAACATCTTGAATATCAATATCTATCGTCGTCACCACACTGCGCCCATTGACGGGAGGCTCAACCTCTTGCTTGATCCATTTGCCCGTCACCTTCAGCTTAGTTGCGACACCATCCTTGCCTCGAAGAATCTTGTCATAGGAGTTCTCGATGCCGACGAGACCGCCTTTCTGCTTATCCTCATAGAGCTTACCGATGGTACGCGCAGCAAGGATGCCGAAAGGAAGTTTGCGCTCGTCACTTTGCTCGACGAGGAAGCCGCCCTTATTTTGCCCTCGGTAAAAGATGGAGAACTCCTTTACCCTCTTATACTCAGCATGCGTAATGCGGCGGTTTCCGAGGCGGAGATACCTGCGACGCTTACGGCGCGCCGTCTCGATCTCGTTCCTATATTGCTCTGGAGACTTGTCACCGAACAGGTTGGACAGCTGGACTGAGAGTTTCGAGATCTCCTTATTGAAAATGGAGTCTTTAAGACCGTCGGCGCAAGGGTCCATGACGATGCGGTAGATCGGGATTGAGCAGGCAAGTTTGCGACCATCGCGCGCGAGAATATCGCCACGTTCGGCAGGGATGGTAACGCGACGCTGCGAATTTGCGGCGATCATCTTACGATACTTGTCGCCCTCAACAAGTTGGAGCCTCACAGCCTGGGACAAAACGACAACAAAGGCCGCCGCTACAATGAAGAGAGCGACGCCCATGAGGCGATAGGTCACCAAGAACGGATTGTCTTTTCCAGCTGCCATATTGAAAGACCCGCTAAGGCTCGATGATACGTGGTGGCTCGGTCAACTCTTTGAGTTGCAAGCCTTCAGCCTCGACGCGTCGAAGGACCTCACTCTGCTTGCTCATGTTCATGAGTTGGCTTTGTGTGGAGATATGCTCATAACGCATCTCTTTGATTTCAGTTTTGAGATCGTTGATTTGCCTGAGCTGCCTCTCGGTATCGAGGTGGTTCGTTATGTAAATGAAGATGAGCATGCCGACGAAGAGGAGGAACAGAGGCGAGACACCAAGGGGCAGCGCGATGCGCCCATTGGTAACACGTCGGAGCCATGAATCCTCGTTAGCGGCAGACTTGGACATAAGGGGTTAGCACTTTATTGCCCAACGCATCTTGGCGGAACGGGCGCGGGGGTTGCGCTCAATCTCGTCGGGCGAAGGGACTGTTGGTTTTCGTTGAGTTACTTTAAAAGGGACGTCGACGGTGCCGAAGACGGCATCTTGGTCGGCTTGTGCCTTTTGAGGGTCGCCACTCTTCATGATGTTCTTGACCATTCGGTCTTCAAGGCTATGGTAGGCTATCATTACGATGCATCCGCCTGGCTTGATGACATTGGCGCAGCCTCGGAGCATAGCGTCAAGGGCATCCATCTCATGATTGACCTCGATGCGCAGGGCTTGGAAGACTTTAGTGAGCGTCTTGTTCTGATCATTCTTGGGAGTGACGGACTCGACAATCTCGCGCAAGGCTGTTGTCGTCTGAACGGGATTGTCGGTGCGGACGCGTGTTATGGCGTTGACAATTTTGAATGGCTTGTCGACCTCGCCCCATGAACCGAGAACGTGAGCAAGGGCATCGGGTTCATAGGTATTGACAATATCGGCTGCGGTCTGCGTGGCGGAACGATTCATTCGCATATCGAGAGGACCGTCTTGTCGGAAAGAGAAACCGCGGGTGCCGTCATCGAAATGGTGGGACGACACGCCAAGGTCACCCAACACGCCATCGACAGGGAGCGCACCCATGAAGTCGATGAAGTCGGCGATGAAGCGGAAGTTGTGGCGCACGAGAGTGAATCGCGGGTCGGAAGGCACGTTGGCAAGCGCATCTGCATCCTGGTCGAAAGCTATGAGGCGGCCATTGGGGCCTAAACGGCTAAGAATCTCGCGGCTATGCCCGCCGCCGCCAAAAGTGACATCGACGTAGGTGCCGTCGGGTCTGATGTCGAGGGCATCGACAGACTCGTGGAGGAGTACGGGGACGTGATATGAATCTATCTGAGGCATTGGGTATTAGCTATTGAAGATTTGGTCGGACAGAGCACCAAGTTGTTCGCCAGAGAGAGACGAGTCGAGACGTTTCTGCTTGTCCCACAGCTCGATATGATTATCGACGCCGAGGAGAGTGAACTCCTTCGTGGCGGAAATGATGTCGAGGAGACGTTGTGGAATAAGGAGACGACCATTGGCATCGAGTTGAACCTCCGCCGTACCGCTCTGCCACTCGCGAAGGAACTGCGCATGGAGGCGATTGTAGGGGTTGAGCCTTGAGCGGAGGTCTGACATCATGGATTGCCAGACGTCGTAGGGGTATATGACCAGGCAGTCTTCGTAGATATCCTTACGGATGACAAGGCGCACGACATCTTGCCCCTCAAACTCGCGTTTGAAGGCTGCAGGGAGCACGATGCGGTTCTTTGCATCGGCTCGGCTGTCGAAATCGCCAATGAACGAAAAGTGCATAATAGCCATAATTCGGATTGTAAATTTACCTCCAAAACAAACCACTTGCAACCACTTTGCCCCACTTTTATGCACATTTAGGATGTCAATTGTTATAAACCATTGATTATCAATAACTATATAAAATAGTTTTAACTATTGACGGAAAAGAGATGTAGGTACTTAAAAGGCATAAAAAGTCCCGACCCCTTGAAAGTTGGAGTCGGGACTTTAGAGTTTTGGACTAAAGGAAGAGACTATTATTTCTTCTTATTGAAGAGATTGTTGAGGGCATCCTTAGCCTTAGTGACAGTCTCTTTTGTCTTCTCGTCCTTAATGTTGTCGATCGCCTTGTCGACAGCCTCAGTGGCCTTCTCGGTAGCCTTGCTTGCGGCTTCGGAGGTCAGCGTCTTTGTAGCTTCGCTAAGATCGAGTTTGAGGCTCGGCTTAGTGAGCGTGCCTGTAATCTTGACACCGACAGGGAGGTCATCGCCATTGGCGAAGGAGCTTGCGGAAGCACCTGTCTTGCTGATGAGCGAGGAGATCTCGGAGCGTGCGACAGGGAGTTGGAGCTCGTATTCCATAGACTGGTCAAGTCCTTGGCGACCGCTGAAAGTGGACTTGCGACCGAGGATGTTGACGTTGAAAGGCTCTACGACAATGTCGCCGTCCTTGATGGTATAGTTGAACTTGGCATCCTTGAGTTGGAGATCCTTGTACTTGTCATTATTGAGGAGCTTAGCGAGATTCTGCTGAAACTCGCTGTCTTTAAGCTCGATATTGGCGGATGCGAAATTGCCCTTGCCGTTGACAGTCTTGAGGATCGGGCTGAGGGATGCGTCAAGCTCGGTGGTGACATCGAGACCGATGGTCACGTTGCCATAGGCGCTGTGGGCAATGGGGAGGAGACTGTCGATGACACTGAAAGAACCAGTGAGCTTGTTGATGTTGACATTGTTGAAGTCAACCTTCATGTCGGCCTTGCTATTCTTGCCCTTCGGAGTTTGGAACTTGCCGTTGAGGACGAGCTTGCCGTCGCACATATCAGTGGAGAGGTTGGAGAGGTCGGCAACACCATTGACGAGGGCGACACGTCCGTTGATGTTATCGAGCTCGAGCTTGTCGTAGAGGAGTTTGTCGATATCGGTATTGAAGTGGAAATCGACGTTGGTGGGAAGCTCAAGAGGCTCTGCGGTAGTATCGGCGGCAGCTGTCGTCTGCGTTGTTGTAGAGTCGGCAGCAGCGGTATCGGAGGAGGTCATGGCGAGAAGCTCGTTGCAATCGAGGAGCTTGGACTTGAGGGACACCGTGCCACGGATAACATCGCCCTTGAGGACGTATGGGAGGTAGTTCTCAACATTGCCCTTGAGGCTGATGTCGCTCTTGCCGATGAGGATGTCGAGCGGGTCGAGGTTTACAGCCTTGGGGGAGAAAGTCAGGAGAGCGTCGGTGACCTCGAGACCTTGTGGGAGAGCCGCACCCTTGAAGACAAACTTGGTGAGACCGACCTTACCATCGGCAACGACATTCTCATATTGCTGTTTCTCGATGCTGGCGAGGTCGGTAGCGACCTTGAGGTTCGCATCGATGAGACCGGAGATCTCCATGCTGTCGAGAGGGAGTGCGCTCTTCAGCTTCGTGAGATCGATCTTGCCGAGGGCGGAAGCGTCGAAGGTGACGTTGGAGATAGGCGTCTTGACATTTGCGCGGATGTCGAAAGGATTGCCAGCGAGGGCGAAGTGGAAAGTATCGACAGCCACGGTCGTGAGATCCGCGCTACCGCCAGGGTTGTTCACGAGGACGGAGACATTGATGTCGGAGAGCGACTCGGGGAGGTCGGGGTACTTGACGTAGCCGTTGTTGATCTTGAGAGCGGCATCGATGGCGGGGATATTCTCCATGTCGCGATACTCGCCCTTGACCATTGCGTAGAGGTCGAATGTGCCTGTTGTCATGAGACCCTCGACGCTCTTGAGGATATCCTCGGGGAGGAGGTCGAGAATGGACTGGAAGGTGGTGTTGATGGCGGCGAGCTTCATGTCGAGAGCGACGACGTCGGAATCTTTAAGTTGCGCCCAACCGTCGAAACGAAGTGGGAGACCACCGAACGTGAGGCTGTTGTCATTGAATGTGAACTTCATGGAGTCGAGGTCGGCTACGGCATCGGCATTGAAGTCGAGAGAAGTGTTCTTGACGTAGTTGATGCCACCGAGACCGGCGTTAATGGCATCGATAGCGAGTTTGAGCTTGAGTGCCATGACGTTGCCGTCCATAGTACCGTTCATGCCGGCATTGAGACCGTTGATTGAGGCGGTAGTGTTGGAGGTGGAGTCGATGTAGGCGAGACGGACGTTGGTGAGAGAGACACTCTCAAGGGAGAGCTTGAGGGGCGCAGAAGCGGTGGTGTCTGCCTCCTCGACAGTCGTGGAGTCGGAAGTGAGGTTGACGATGTCCCAGTTGGCGAGGCTGTCTGCCGTGACGATACCCTGCGCGAGGACGTCGTCGAGGGAGACGGCATTGACTTGGATGTCGCCACTGATGGCTTTCATGACATCGAGATCGGCATAGAGCTTGCCGACGTGGAGAAGGGTGTCGCCCTCGAAACGGTCTTGACCGATGATGTTAACATCCTCAATACCAGCGCGGAGATTGGGGAAGCTGCTGAAGATTGAGAGCGAGAAATCGCCGAAATCGACAGTAGCGTTTTTGACATACTCGTTGGCCATCTTCTTGGCGAAAGACTCGACCTCGTCGGAGAAGAAAGTCGGCACGATGATGAGCGCAAGGATGACGACGAGAAGGAGACCGCCGATGACACTTGCGATTACCTTAAGTAGCTTACTCATTGGGTTTTATTTACTTAAATGTTTATTCAGAAAGAATGGCGTGAGCATTACCCCACATCCTTTTGTTTTACGTTTTATGGTGACGATTGTTGCCTTTGGTGGTGTTAATATATCTATAAAGTACCGACCTCTTGGAGGGCAGATTTTATGCTGAGAGCGACGTGGTAGGCGAGGTTTACGGGGACTGCGTTGCCGATCATCTTGTAGCCGTAGTTCACGTCATCGTAGATGAACTTGAAATCGTCGGGGAAGCTTTGGATGCGGGCGACCTCACGCACGGTCATTCTTCGGTAGAGGGACTCGCTGCCCGGGACGAACATATGGAGATTGGAGCCTACGCGGAGCATCTTGGGGGCTTGGGGATGCAATTGGCATTGACGGCCACTGGCCTGGACAGTGAAGCCAGGCTCGTCCCAACCTCTCACCCTATTGCGCGACATGAAAATCGGGGAAAAAGAGCCGACGTAATACTCGTGGTTTGGCACTTTACAAGCGTCTCCATTAGTATGGTTTTTGTCTAATGCAGGAATCGCACTATCCCTCAAATCCCATATCGCATCGCGAAGCGTTGGCTTATCGGGAATCGGCGTCGGGTAGTTGAACTCAAGAATGCCAAGATCCTTTCTGAAGCCGACGTAAAAAATGCGGTCGCGATCCTCGGGCACCTCATAATCATTGGCATTCAACATCTTGAGACTCACATTATAGCCGACCTCACCAAAGGCTGACAAAATATTATTGACCGCCTCCTTATTACGCTGCGCCAACATGCCCGAGACATTTTCGGCAACGAAGAACAGAGGTTGCTTGTCCTTCAGAATCCTTATATAATCGAAAAACAGCTTGCCTCGCGCATCATCGATGCCACGTTTAGCACCGCCCTCGCTCCACGACTGACAAGGAGGACCTCCGATAATGCCTATCGCATCGTCGGGGAAAGCAGAAGACTCCAGCTGCCGAATATCCTTATCATGGAGTTCAACATCGGGGAAGTTGGCACGAAAAGTAGGACAGATTTTCTTGTCAAACTCATTGGCCATAACAGTTTGGAAGCCTGCACGATGGAAGCCTAAATCCAAACCGCCCGCTCCAGAAAACAGGCTAATTAATTTCATCGTCTTCAAAGAGATATTGAGAAAAAAGGACAGGCGGGTTGCCAATAAGCGAGATGTCGAATTTAAGGGAACGCTCGACCTTAGTTGCCGCACTATGGATTCGGAAAGAGATGGTCCAACCATGGTCCATGGTCAAAATCATCGTGTTGTCTGAACCATCCTTGAAACGCATCTCAATAATCCTTGTTGGCAAAGTGAGACATGGGGTTTTGAGACGCGGCTTAATGGATCGGTAGGTGAGATTCAACTTATTGTGGATATTGACAGCCTTAACGACCACAACTTTACTGTTGTCGTCCTTTATGATCTTGTAGAAATCGTAACTGCCGACAAGGTAGACCAGAAGTGCCTGTGGAATCTCTTCGTATTGTTCACAGATTCGGAGAAGCTCCTTCCTGAAAGCTTTAAGCAATGGTTTATAGACGTATCTGGCCTTATCGTTTCCGAGGTCGCTCCAATCTTGACCTATGAACCTTTCGACGTAGTCAAAAACGGCAGACGCTTCCTCCCAATAGACATCAGAACATGGCACTCCGAACCAAGACTTTCCAAAATCGAGAGATCTGCCTAACCTTGAGTGTTTTACGGCGTCGTTATTGTTCTTTGCAGAGAATCCGACAGACCAGCCCTTGTGATCACGAGAGAAAACGACATCTCGCACATCGGCAGCCGCGCCTACCATATCACCATTAAGGCGAATGTGCAGCACATCTTTGGGGTCGCCCTTGTAGGCGATGCCAGGCTCAAGTTTGAGCATAGTATCGATGGTCAAGGCAGAGCAATAGTCGAACCGCTTGCGCTCAACGAAAGGAAGAGACGCGTAACAATCTCTCGCATGGCAAAAGATGTCATCTTTCAAAAGTTCTACTTGTGCGCCATTCTCTCGGAGGTAGTCATAGTACTGCGACGCGAGAGAATATTCGAAAGCGTGACCGTTTCTATTTTGATCGCCATTTGCCATTGAAGGATGCTATCGGAAATTTTTGACATCGGCAGGGAGGTAGGTATTGACGACATCCTCGGGGACGAACTTCCATTGACCGAGAGGCTTGAGGTCGACCTTGCCGTCGGCTGTCTTGGATGCTTCCTCCTCAAGATCGGCTATAACGAGACCACGGAGGTCTGTATCGATGGTCGAGATGATGCGCTTAGAGATCTCAGCAAAAGGGATGCCCGCCCCAAACTCAAGATGACCACCGCCACCATTGGCTCGGTAACTATTGAGTGCTACCTTATAAGTTTTTGACTTGTCGAATTTAGAGCCATCGGCCATGCTGATGACATTGACACGATGACCTTTTTTCTTTGTGACATCGACGGTGTAGATGATGCCAGCCGCTGAGTCGAGCGAGTAGTAGTTATTCTTCATGCGACCAGGGCGAGACAGGAGGAGAACGTGACCGGCCTTGGTGGGATCTTGAATCCACATGTCGTAGCTAAACTCAAGATAGTCGACCACCTCGCGACCCGTGAGATTGAGGACTGTGAGCATGTTCTCATATTTGTAGAGAGCGAACATACGTCCGACATTAATGTCGCCGTGGGGGAGGAAAGTGTTGATCTGCAATGGGGCGGACATGCTGATGTCGGCACCTGTATACTTGAGCATTGTACGATGGACGACGTCGACGAAGGCGGAGCTGCCAGCGAGGGCGTCGACAGCGTAAACATCGTTGACAAGATTGGTGATGACCTTACGTGCATAGGCCTTGACGGCGTACTGCTGCGGCTTGAAAGTATTGTCGTAATCGGCAGAGGGCTTGGTATTGGCGAGGGCGATTATGCGGGTAGTGCAAACCTTGGAGCCGTCGGCCTTGAACTCGATGGAGACATGACCAATGTTGCGCGCCGCAGTACCGACATCGAGGATTGGGACACGACGTCCGGAGGGGGAGGTGGCTTCCTGATTATAGAGCTTATGGTCGTGACCGATGAGGATGGCATCGAAACCATCGACACGCTCAGCAACGAGAACAGAGGCATTCTCGTTCTTGTAAGAGTCGGCAGACTGATTGCCATAATTGTAGTCATAACCAGCATGGAAGAGACCGATTATGGCGTCAGGGTTCTCCTTCTCACGAACCACCTTGACCCAATGAGCCGCGGACTCGACCATGTCTTCAAACTCCATACCACTCCAGAAACTTTCTGGGAGCCAATGTGGCACATAAGGGGTCGTGAGACCTATGACAGCGATTCGCTTGCCACCCTTGTTGAAAACAGCGTAGGGCTTGAAATATGGCTCGCCGGTCTTGACGTTACGGACGTTTGCAGCGAGAATTGGGGCATTGACTTGGGTTGCGAACTTGTCGTAGACGCGGTGGCGCGCCTCGATGTCGTGGTTGCCGATGCCTATGGCATCATACTTCATGTAGTTGAAGACACGGGCCATGACGTTAACGGCAGCAGTGTCGACATTGTTGTAATAGTAGACGACGGGAGTCCCCTGAAGGTAATCGCCATTGTCGAGGAGGAGGACATTATCTGACGTGTCGCGAACCTGCGTGATGTAGGTGTAGGCGTTCGCCAAGCTGTAGTCGGACACGGTATCGCGGACAAAATCGTAGTTGAAAAGAGCGCCGTGGACATCCGTAGTGTAGAGGATGTTGACAGTTTGCGCAGAAGATATGAGAGGAGAGAGCGCAAACGCCATGCAGAGCGCCGCATGGGCGGAAAGGTATTTTATCGTCATTTGGCAGTTAGTTATTTGTTTTGTTCTTGTTACTGAGGCATTGCCCAATGCCAATCTTTGCAGGAGCGTTCGGTCAAGATTGCCCCACGAGACATTACGGCACGGGTATCGTCGATGGACTTATTGAATTGGGAAATAATCTTCTTAGGTACCTGCGTGGTATCGCATCCGGCAGGGAAAGCGGTATAGTTGCTGAACCCAGAGATGCGCGGTTTGGCAACGTGATATGGTACCCACCATGCGCTATCGGCGGCGAAATTGTAATTCTCGGAATCGAGAGTTATGCCGAAGAGAATGCCACCATCATTGCCTGGGCTTTTCATGTTTGAAATGACGTTGCCGAGGGAGTAGATGACCACATGACGGCGTCCGTCGGGAGTGGTGATGACCTCGGCAGGCTGGACAACGTGGGGGTGCGCTCCGATAACGTGGTCGACACCGTGAGTGACAAGCCATTTGGCAAGTGACTTCTGGCTTTCGTTGGGGTTGAAGACATTCTCGATACCCCAATGGACGCAAGCTATGATGAAATCGGGATTGAAAGAGCGCGCCTTGGCGATATCAGAAGCTATGATTGTGGTGTCGATGTAGTTGACAACATTGCCAGCTGAGGGTTTGAGACCATTGGTGCCATAGGTGTAATTGAGGAGCACAATTTTTTGCCCGTTGACATCCGTCACGGCAGGGTAGCGAAGCGAGCGGTCGAGAGAATCCTCGTAGGTGCCCAATTGTGCGAGATTGGCATCACGGAGTTTGGCGATGGTGCGCTCAAGACCTTTGCGCCCTTTGTCGAGACAGTGGTTATTGGCCGTGAGGAAAACGTCGTAGCCTGCGGAGGCTATGGCGTCAAGATAGTCGTCGGGCGCGCTGAAAGTGGGGTAGCCGGAGTAAGGCTTTCCGCCGAGAGTGACCTCAAGGTTGCAGATGGCGAGATCGGCATCTTGGCTTGGCGCACCTATGTATTTGAAATACAAGCTATAATCATAGCCGACGGAGTCGGAGACAAAAGCCGCATTGATTTGGGGTCCGTGCTGCATCATGTCGCCAGCGAAGAGAAGACGCGCGGGACGTTTCTGTGGCTCAGCGACCTCGTCGCAGGGCGCGGCGTTGGTGGCCTCGGCAGGATGGGAACATGCGACCCACGAGACGAGCATCGGCGCAACTCCTACGGCGATAGCAATGGAAATCAGTGGTTTAGCTAATCTCATTATAAGAGAATGGCATTAGAAATGTAACATGAAACCAGGGCGGAGCGTGACAATCATGCTGTCTTCTACGACCTCGTAGCCGATTAGCATGGACTTGACGACCTTAGTCATCTTATTGGCGGAGGGGCTGTATTGCCATTGCTCATGGAACTGGACACACGCCACCTTGTCACGGGAGTAGTTAGGGTCTTCAACCTCACGCTGCTTGACATCGTCGATCGTCATGGGCTCGCCATTCATATCAGTGACTTGCACGCCCTTGGTGTAGACGGCGGCGAAGAGAGAATCAACGAAAGCCTGGCGATCGAAGCCAACATAAAGCTCGGGAGCGTATGGGTCGCGAAGATCTTGTGGCTTCAGGTAGACATTGTAGGTAATCTCATTCGCAGAGGCGGACTCGGCAGGCATGGAGGGGACGTCGGCATCGGCTGGGGCATTAGAGCCGCAGGAGGAGAGAATGATGGACGCAAACGCGAGGAAAAGAGTGTTCTTCATGGAAGGATGTTATCTCTTAGGATTGAAAGACAGGGGCATGGCGTTGGAGCCAACGATTTTGCCGCCATCGGCTACAAGGGATCCGTTGACGAAAACCTTGTCGACGACATAATTGAGCTTAGTGCCGTTGAGTGGCGACCAACCGCATTTGTAGGCGACATCGGCAACAGTATTCTCTTGATGGCGCACGAGAGTAAGATCGGCGTATTGTCCCACGGCAATATGCCCACGATCCTTGATGCCGTATATGTCTGCGACGTTCTCGGCGAGCGAGCGAGCAATCGTCGGGAGGGATATTGCGCCTTGGTCGGCAAGTTGAAGAAGGACAGGGAGCGAATGACCCACCATAGGCATGCCTGATGGCGTCTGCCAATACGGGTGACAAAGTTTCTCGCGGAGCGTGTGGGGCGCATGGTCGGAGCCGATGGTCTGGATATGTCCATTCTCAAGTGCCTCACGAAGAGCCTTCATGTCGGCTTCGGACTTTATGGAGGGATTGCACTTGATGAGAGGTCCGTAGTTGTTGTAGTCCAAGTCATTGAACCACAGATAGGCTGGGCAGGTCTCACCCGTCACAAGGGACGGGGTTACCCTTGACAAGTTGTCGACCTCCTCACGTGTTGAGAGATGGAGAATGTGGAGACGCTTGTTGAACTTCTTTGCCAGAGAAATAGCCTCGTCTGTAGCCTCGATACAAGCCTTTGAGGAGCGGATGTCACGATGGGCTTGCCAAGGGACGCGGTCGCCGTAGGATTGTCGCGCTTTAGCCTCATTCTCTTTGATGACGGATTGTCGCTCACAGTGACCGACAAGGAGCGCAGGGGCTTCGGCGAATAGGTGCGAGAGGGTGTCGTCATTATCGATGAGCATACCGCCTGTTGAGGAGCCCATGAAAAACTTTATGGCACAGACCTTTGAATAGTCGGCATGGAGAAGCTCAGGGAGGTTATCATTCGTCGCACCGAGGTAGAATGCGTAGTTGGTGAGCATCTTGGCTCGCCCTGCGTCCATCTTGTCTTGCCAGTCCTTGATGGTTATGGTTTGAGGGACGACATTGGGCATGTCCATGACGGAGGTTATGCCGCCCAGCAGGGCAGCAGCGGACTCGGTGGACATATCGGCCTTGTGGGTGAGACCGGGGTCGCGGAAGTGGACATGCTCATCGATGCCACCCGGGAAGAGGAGGGCATCTGAGGCGTCGACAACAAAATCGGCGTTGGGCTTAGGGTCTCCATCGTTGATTATGGCGTCGATATGGGCGTCGCGGATGAGGATGGAGGCACGGCGTACGGAGCCGTTTGCCACGACATGGGCGTCATCAATTCTGGTAATCATGCCTTATTCTTCCTTTTAAAGGGGTGGAACCAGCTTCTAATCTTCATGCCGATGACACCCCATACGGCCTCATTGAAGATTCCGCCCGACATTTTGGACTTGCCTTGCTTGCGGTCGGTGAAGATGATTGGCACCTCGACGACCTTGAAGCCAAGCTTGGTTGTGGTGAACTTCATCTCGATTTGGAAGCCGTAGCCTTTGAGGCGGACATTGTCGAGGTCGATAGCTTCGAGCACCTTGCGGCTGTAGCACTTGAAACCCGCGGTGGTATCCATGATCTTCATGCCCGTTACGAAACGGACGTAGACGGAGGCGAAGTAGGACATGAGGACGCGCCCCATAGGCCAGTTTACGACATTGACACCAGAGACGTATCGGGAGCCAATGGCGAGATCGGCACCTTGCTCGACACAGGCGTCGAGGAGTCGGTCAAGGTCATCCGGGGAGTGGGAGAAATCGGCATCCATCTCGAAGATGTAGTCATAGCCATGCTCCAAAGCCCACTTGAAACCCGTGAGGTAGGCAGTGCCGAGCCCTTGCTTGCCAGGGCGTTCGATAAGGTGAAGCTCATCGGAGTATTTGGTCATCAGATCCTTGACGATGTCGGCCGTGCCGTCTGGTGAGCCGTCGTCGATGATGAGGATATGGTAGTCGTGCTGTTGGGAGAAGACGGCGTTTATGATGGCCGTGATGTTCTCTTTCTCATTATAGGTGGGGATAATGACGACGTCTTTAGTCATAGGATGTATGGGTGGTTGATGCTTAGGTCAAAAGTAGTAAAATATTCGGAAAGGGTGAAGGGGCGTTTTGCCCCTCCACCCTTGTTAGAATTGTTGGAGAATCAGGGTTTTGACAAATTAATATGTCTCTTTTGTAAGGAAATTGACCGTAACCTCGTTGGAGGAGAGCCCATCGGACTTGGCTACCAAACGTGCGATGCCGGGGTTGCCATTGCTACGGAGGACGACCATGCACTTGCCGTAGAAGGCTTTGCGGCTTGATGCTTTGAAACGTTCGAGGCTGAAAGGAGAGCCATTGTCGACGCCCTCGATTGTTGCCGTTCCCTCGATGTCGAAATTGACAAGATTTTGGGCGTTGGGACAGAGGTTGCCGTCCTTATCGACGACCTCGACGGTTATGAAGCATAGATCGTCGCCGTCGGCATGCATTCTCTCGCGGTCGGGCGTCAGGCGCAGAGCAGCTGGGCGGTCGGCAGTGTTGATGACTTGCTCGGCAACTTGTTTGCCATCCTTGCGGCTGACGACACGGCATTGACCGGGCTCGAAATTGACACGCCAGAAAGCGTGGAGGCAATTCTTATCCTTTGTACGGACACCTTGCGAACGACCATTGACAAAAAGCTCGACCTCGTCGGCGTTGTTGAAGTAACACCAGAGGTCAACCTCCTCGCCCGGCTTCCAATTCCAATGTGGGAAGAGGTGCAGCACCGTCTTCTCAGATTGCCATTCAGCCTGGTAGAGGTAATATACGTCCTTGGGGATTCCTGCAAGATCGACAATGCCGAAGTAGGAAGAGCGCGCAGGCCACGAGTAAGGAGTCGGCTCGCCAATGTAGTCGAAACCAGTCCAAACAAACTGACCCGAGATGAAATCATTATCGCGCACTTGGATGAGTGTACGCTCGTGGCTTGAGCCCCAGGGCACGTGGCAGTTGTCGTAGGATGAGCAAGAGAGGCTCGGGTCGTCGCTGGAGAACATCCAGTCCTTAGGCATGATGAAGGTCTGGGTGCTTGGCATCTTGTAGTAGCCGCGGGTCATGAGCGCGGAATTGCTCTCGGAGACGTAGAAGGGCTTGTTCTTAAAGAGGTAGGGGACGGAATCGAAATTATCGTTGTGGTAATTGAATCCGATGAGGTCGAGTGCGTTTGCCTTGAATAGGTTGTTGGTAGGCTCGACGGCGTTGCAACCAGCTGTCACGAAACGAGTCGGGTCGACTTTGCGGACGATGTCGACGAGTTGCTTACAGAGGAGCGCACCTGGGGTGAGCTGGTCGCTTGCGGAGTTTTTGGCACCTCGACCCATGGCGACATCGATGTTGGCTTGCTGGGCATCGGCTGTCTCTGTTGACGTCTCGTCCCATTGCTCAAGAACCTCGTTGCCGATGCTCCATGCGATGATGGACGGGTGGTTGCGGTCGCGACGGACGAGGTCGACAAGGTCGCGCTCATGCCAATCGTCGAAGAAGCGGGCATAGTCACGCTCGGTCTTGGGGCGTCGCCACATGTCGAAAGACTCATCGATGACGAGGAGACCCATCTTGTCGCAAAGGTCGAGGAGCTCGGGTGCTGGAGGGTTGTGGGTGCAGCGTATTGCGTTGCAGCCCATATCTTTCATCATTTGGAGCTGACGCTCGATGGCGCGGACATTGATTGCCGCCCCGAGGCAACCGAGGTCGTGGTGGAGGCAGACTCCATTGAGTTTGAGGTTTCTATCGTTGAGGATGAAACCGGAAGTGGGGTCGAAATAGAAGCTGCGGACACCGAAAGTCGTCTCATAGGAATCGAGACGCTTGCCACCTGCCTTGAGGATGGTGGAGGCGGTGTAGAGGGCAGGATTGGTTACGTCCCAGAGGATGGGATTTGCAATGCGTATATTCTGGTCGATATTGGCAGACGCCTGCGGCTCGACGTGGAGAGTGCCGACCTCGCTTGCCACCTGCCTACCATTGTTGTCGCGGATGACGGTGCAGACATCGACGTCGACACCATAGTCATTGCTGTTTTGGACCGTCGTCGTGAGGAGGACGTCGGCCTTAGCTTTATTGACGAGAGGGGTGCGAACCCAAGTGCCGTAGGGAGCGACGTGGATATTGTTGGTCTTGGTGATCCAGACATTTCGGTAGATGCCGCAGCCGCTGTACCAACGGGAGTTTGGTTGGTCGGTATTGTCGACACGGACAGCGATGACGTTGCTGCCTGCTTTGAGGTCGGAGGTAATGTCGTAGATTACAGAAGAGTAGCCGTAGGGGCGTTGACCTTCCTTGATGCCATTTACGAAGACAGCACCATTCATATATATGCCATCGAACTGGAGGAACACACGTCCATCCAGCTCGTCCTCAGTGATGTCTATTGTCTTGCGATACCAGCCCATGCCACCAGGAAGGGCTCCGCCACCGACACCAGAAGGGTTATCTTGCGAGAAATCGCCCTCGATGGCCCAGTCGTGAGGGAGGTTCAGGACTCGCCATTTAGAGTCGTCGAAATCTATTTCGTAGGCATCGACGGTATCGGTGAGGGCGAAAGACCAGTCGTGGGTCAGGAGCTCATGGGAACGCGTGGTGACGTCGTTGGAGCAAGACGTCAGAGCGATGGCAAAGATGGAAGTTGCGAGAAGAGTTTGGAGTTTGGCAAGCATGGTGGCGTCTGGTTGAGAGAGTGTGTTTGGATCTAATTGGGAAGCATTGTGAGATCATTCGTCCAATGCCACGATTTCGAAAGGGATGACGTCGGCCATGAGGTCGCGGTAATCCTCACCGGCTTCTTCGATGTCTGGACAGCTCTCCGGGTAGCACCACTCGATGCGGACGTGCTTACCTGCACGATTCATCTTCTCGAAAGCTCGGAAGAGCTCGAGAAGACACTTAGAGCTGCTGGTGTTGAAATAGTCCAACTGGACGGACACGCAGAAATCGTCGATACCCAAGTTTGTCACATTGGCTATGACATTTCGGTAAAATTCAGAGGCGTCGTCCATGTAGGATCGGCCTTGAATTGTCAGTGTTTGTCCGTCGAAAGTGACGAGAGGGGTGCGCTCAGTTTGTTCAAATAAGGTGTCCATTAGTCAGTGTGTTCGTGTGTGAGAGCAAGGCGCGCAAGCCCCGATGGAAGAGGAGAGTGGGCGACTCTTAGTCGTCAATCTCCTCAAGCTCAACAGGCACGTGGCGGAGGACGTCACGGAACTCTTCAGCAGAATCCTTCATATCCTCGTCGTCGGCTTTGTAGCTCCAGCGAATTTTGCACTCGTGGCCCGAGACGCACTTCTTATCGACGAGCGAAAGGAGATCCATGAGGCATTTGGAGCTGCTGGTATTGAAGAAGTCGAGACCGATCTCTACATTGATAGGCCCGTTGAACTCATCAACGAGTTTTTTGATAGGTGCGTAGAACTCAACGGAATTTTCCATGTAAGAACGTCCGGAAATCGCGAGATTGCCGTTTTGAAAAGAGACTGTCGGAGTTCTGTTAGTACCTGGAATCAGAGTATTCATGTCGATGTAGATGAAGAATCGTCAGGGAGCGCCATCGGGGAGCTGTTAAGCCATTGAGGAGATGAGGAATGGTTGTCAATCGCCCTTGGTTGCTTTTTGACAAAGTTAATTAAAAAACGAAGTAAAAGAAGGATGTTTCGTCACACGAGTTATAACAGACGACAAAACGTCACCCGTTATCAGACGAAAAGGCGCCCCTCTCTGACCACTGATACGTAAGAGAGGGGCGCTTTGTTATAGTTTGAACAACTCTTTTTCTACATTCTCGCAGGAACTTCGATGCCGAGCGTCCAGAGAGCGTTCTTGATGACCTTGGCAACGACCTTGCAGAGGAGGAGCCTATTGGCCTGACGTGCCTTATCTTCCTCGCGGAGGATTGGGCAGTCGTGGTAGAACTGGTTGAAAGACTTGGCCATCTCGAAAGCGTAGTTGGCAACGAGGGCTGGGCTGTAGTCTTTGCCGGCTTGGGCAATGACGATCGGGAGCTGCTCGATCTGGCGGATTACCTCAAGCTCTTTGGCGTCGAGAGCCTCGGGGACGAGCTTTTGTGGGACAGCGACACCAGCCTCTGCCGCCTTGCGGAGGACAGACTGGGCGCGCGCATAAGAGTATTGCACGAAAGGCCCTGTGTTGCCGTTGAAGTCGATGGACTCAGCGGGGTTGAAGGTCATGTTCTTACGCGGGTCGACTTTGAGGAGGAAATACTTGAGAGCTCCGAGACCGAGGATGCGGTGGACATCGGCAGCCTCCGCCTCAGTAAGACCATCGAGCTTTCCGACGCTATTGCTCATCTCGCGGGCCGTCTCGATCATGCTGGCGACGAGGTCGTCGGCATCGACAACCGTACCCTCGCGGCTCTTCATGCGTCCATTGGGCAGCTCGACCATGCCGTAGGAGAAGTGGACAAGGCTCTTGCCCCACTTGAAGCCGAGGCGGTCGAGGAGGATGGAGAGAACCTGGAAGTGGTAGTTCTGCTCATTTCCAACGACGTAGATCATCTTGTCGATGGGGAACTCGTCGTAGCGGATGCGCGCCGTACCTATGTCTTGCGTCATGTAGACGCTGGTGCCATCCTTACGGAGGAGGAGCTTCTCGTCGAGGCCATCGGCGGAGAGGTCGGCCCAAACGGAGCCATCATCGCGGCGGTAGAACTTGCCCTCTTCGAGACCTTTGAGGACGAGACCCTTACCGACTTTATAGGTGTTGCTCTCGTAGTAGATCTTATCGAAATCGACACCGAGGGCTTTGTAGGTCTCATCGAAACCTGCGTAGACCCACTCGTTCATCTTCTTCCAGAGAGAGCGGACTTCAGGATCCTCAGCTTCCCACTTACGGAGCATCTCACGTGCCTCTTGCATGAGGGGAGACTTCTCTTCGGCCTCCTCTTCGGAGAGACCTTGCTCACGAAGTTTCTCGAGCTCTGCCTTGTACTCCTTGTCAAACTTGACGTAATAGTCGCCTACGAGGTGGTCGCCCTTTTGGTGGAGAGACTCAGGAGTAGCGCCATTGCCCCACTTTTTCCAAGCGAGCATGCTCTTGCAGATGTGGATGCCACGGTCATTGACGATATTAGTCTTGACGACCTTGTTGCCGCATACCTTGAGGAGGCGCGAGAGGGAGTAGCCGAGGAGGTTGTTGCGGACGTGACCGAGGTGGAGAGGCTTATTGGTGTTTGGGGAAGAGTACTCAATCATGACGAGAGGCGACGCATCGGTGGGGAGCACGTATCCGTAGTTCTCGTCGGCATCGGCAGTCTCAACGACACTGGCCCAGAAAGAGTTGGAGAGAGTGAGATTGAGGAAGCCCTTGATGGGCTCGGCCTCGGCGACATCGGGGACGTTGGAGACGAGGTATTGGCCGATCTCGGCACCTGTCTCCTCGGGTTTCTTATGAGAGATCTTGAGCAGTGGGAAAACGACGACGGTGTAGTCGCCCTTTTGGTCTTTGCGGGTGACGGTCACCTGAATGGAATCTGGAGCCACATCGGCGCCGTAGAGGCTCTTGAGGGCGTCTGCCACAGCTTGTTGTAGTCTGTTCTCTGTCTTCATTCGTGATGGAAATGAGGAATGATGTTTGTGATTCAATTATCTGACGTCGTAACCGAACTGCTTGAGTGCGGCATCTTTGTCACGCCAATCTTTAGTGACCTTGACGAAGAGTCGGAGGTCGACTTTTTTGCCGAGGAACTTCTCGATGTCTCGTCGGGAGACGATGCCGAGTTTTTTAATCGCGACTCCACCCTTGCCGATGATGATGCCTTTCTGGCTCTCGCGGGTCACGTGGATGACTGCGTGAATCTCGGCCATTTCGGGAGTGTCGTGGAACTCGTCGATGGCGATCTCGACGGAGTAAGGTATTTCCTTGGCGTAGTAGAGGAGAATCTTCTCGCGTATTATCTCGGTGACGAAGAAGCGTTCGCTCTTGTCGGTGAGTTGGTCGCGGTCGAAGTAAGGTGGCGCTTCGGGGAGGAGGTCGACAATATGGTTAATGATGACCTTGGTGTTGAAACCGTGGAGCGCGGAGACTGGGATTATCTCGGCATTGGGGAGTTGCTCGTGCCAATACTCGACCTTCTTCTCGAGTTCCTCTTGTGTGGTGAGGTCGATTTTGTTGATAATGACGATGACCGGTACCTCGAGACCTTCGACAGCCTTAAGGAAATCGTCGTACTTATCAGGTTTCTCGACGACATCGGTGACGTAGATGAGGACGTCGGCATCGCGGAGGGCCTCTTTGGAGTAGTCGAGCATGGTCTCCTGGAGGCGGTAGTTGGGTTTGAGGACGCCTGGGGTGTCGGAGAAGACGACTTGGTAGTCATCTCCGTTGACTATACCCATAATACGCTTACGTGTTGTCTGCGCCTTTGAGGTTATGATAGAGAGCCTCTCACCGACGAGGGTGTTGCTGAGCGTAGACTTGCCGACGTTAGGGTTGCCAACTATGTTTACGAAGCCTGATTTCATCTAAGTAATTGGGGTGACGTGAGTTGAGGTTTACTTCATCATCTTCTTGAGGAGCGGGCAGAGGGCGAAGAGGATTATCGCAGCGACGCCAGACATGACAGCGAAGAGGATGAAGAAATCGTTGAGCGTGGCGACCTCGAAGCCGAGGAAGGACTTGGGCTCACCGCCAGTGGGGAGGAGAGCGGCGAGGTTGCCAGCGAGGATGTTGGAAGCGGCATTGGAGGTGAACCATACACCCATGAGGAGGGTTGCGAAGCGAGCGGGGCTAAGCTGGTTGACCATGGACATGCCGATAGGTGAAAGGCTAAGCTCGCCGAGGGTGTGGATGAAGTAGAGTGCGAGGAGCCAGAACATGGAGATCTTAGCGCCATCGGAGATGCCAGAGGTAGCGTAGGCGATGACGATGTAGCCGATGGAGAGCAAAGCGAGGCCGAGAGCCTGCTTGGCGAGGCTGGAAGGCTCCTTGCCATAGCGGCCGAGGAAAGACCAGAGGGCAGCCATGATTGGGGCGAAGCATACTACGACGACCGGGTTGACAGACTGGAACCAAGTAGTCTTGAACTCGAAGCTTCCGAGCATCCTGTCGACATTCTTATCGGCGAAGATGGTGAGGGAGGATCCAGCCTGCTCAAATGCGGACCAGAAGAAGATGACGAAGACGGCCATGACGTAGATGACGCCGATATGCTTCTTCTCTCGTGTTGTGAGGCTGCGGTCGGTTATGATGAATATCGGGAGAACGATGGAGAAAGAGTAGACGACGGCGGAGATGTAGTCGTTTGCGGTGAGACCGCTGAAGCCGTCGGGCACTGCAGTGAAGAGGAAGAAGAGAGCTACGAGACCGATGACGCTTGCCCAGAGGCGGACGGGAGAGTTCTTACGAACCTCGACAGCAGCAGTTTTAGCCTCTGCTTGCTCCTCGGCCTTGCGGGCTTTAAGAAGCTCAGACTCAGAAGGAGCGAGGCCAAGCTGGTAGCCTTCAGGGGAGACGAGATATTTCTTTTTGAATGCGACGAAGATGATGAGAGAGACGATCATGGAGAGACCTGCGCAGAAGAAGCCCCACTTGAACGGGGAGAGGTTGTTCCAAGAGCCCTCGCCGAGGGTGCCGCAGATGATGGGCGCAATGAACGCGCCGACGTTGATGCCCATGTAGAAGATGGTGAAGGCGGCATCCTTACGGTTATCGCCGCGAGGATAGAGGTCGCCAACCATGGTGGTGATGTTGGGCTTGAAGAAACCATTACCAATGATGATGCCAGCGAGACCAGCGAAGAGGAAGAAGAGGGAGAGACTATTGTCTACGGAAGCGTCGATGGCTCCGCCCTCAACGGATATTGTTTGCTGGACTGTGCAAGCCGAGGCGAAGAGGAGGAAATGACCTATTGCCATGGCGATGCCACCGAAGAGGATGGACTTGTTATTGCCCCAGAAACGGTCGGCGACGTAGCCACCGATGAGAGGTGTGAGGTAGACGAGACCAGTGTAGGAGCCGTAGATTTGGGAGGCTGTAGCGCTGTCGAAGAAGGCGGCCACGAGGTAGAGGACGAAGAGGGCCCTCATGCCGTAGTAGCTGAAACGCTCGGCCATGCCCGTGGCAAAGATGAGGTATAGGCCGCGGGGGTGGGTTTGTGTAGACATAGGTAGTGGTTTAAATATTTAGGTTGGGATAGGACTCTTAATGGTTGGCCTTTGCGGCGTCGAGTTCGGCTTGCGTTGCTGGGCGTCGGGAGATCTCGCGATCTGCGGGTGCGTCGTCGCGTCGTTCCATGTAGGGGAAGAAATCGAGGATTGGGGACTCGTTGACGGCCTTGACCATGAAATCTGGGGTGTCGTTGAGGGCTTCGTAGGTGCGGTCGATTGCGTCCTTGATATCCTCGGCGAGCGTGAGGACCGTTTGGCTAACCCTCTTTTCCTTGCCCGAGTTCTCGTCGACAAGGATGAAAGAGATTTTGACTTTGTACCAGTATCCGCCTGCCTCGCAAGGGATGACCTCGGCATACCTGGCTTTGCGGATGCCAGTTACTTGGAACTCGCCTTGGATGAACTCGGGGAGCTTCTCGTAGGCACGTTTTTCGGCCTCGGTATATGTCAGAGCGTCAAAAAGATATACTTCGCTAACTCTTTTTTGCTCGTCGGTGCCTTCGACAGGCTTGCTGTATCGCACCGTACACTCGAACAGGGTCTGCATCGAAATTACAAATTAACGTGCAAAGGTACGAAAAAGTGGTTATCCTTTTAACCAGAGGAGGGAAAAAGGAAAGGAATCTCACATTTAGGGACGAGAAACCCCGTCGGCCACCATGGTCGACGGGGTTTCTGTATTATGAAATATAACCTATGCTACTAAAAAGTCGACTATTGCGCCTTAGGCTGGAAAACCTTGTAGACGAGGCCAGCGAGAGCCGCGCCAACGAGAGGAGCGACGATGAAGAGCCAGAGGTCGCCCCATGCGCTCCAACCATCGGCGTTGGAGAAGAGAGCTTGGCTGAAAGAGCGCGCAGGATTGACGCTCGTGTTGGTGAGAGGGATGGAGATGAGGTGGATGAGCGTGAGCGTGAGACCGATGGCGAGACCTGCTAACTTACCAGCACCACCACGCTCGTCGGTTGCGCCGAGGATGACAATGAGGAAAACGAAAGTCAGGAGAGCCTCTGCAAGGAAGGCACCCACGACACTGACAGTCTGATAGCCAGCACCTGCGGCAGCCACGAAATCGGCACCGTAGCCGTTGGCGGCGAAGACACCAGGATTCCATCCCTCGATGGAAGAGCCGATGGCAAAGAGGAGCGCAGCGGCAAGAGCGGCCCCGACGAACTGAGCCACCCAGTAGGCGAACATCTCACGTGCGGTCATGCGACCATTGACGAACACGCCAAAGGAGACGGCAGGATTTAGGTGCGCACCGGAGATGTGGCCGATGCCGTAGGCCATCGTAACAACGGTGAGACCGAATGCGAGAGCGACGCCAAGGAAACCTACGCCGCCAAAGAGAGCTGTTCCGCAGCCGCCGAGGACGAGCCAGAACGTGCCGATGAGCTCGGCAATCATCTTAGTAGACAATCTCATGATGAATGTGATTAAGAATAAAAGACTATAATTGACAGGTCAAACGTAACAGTGATACGGCGAGAGGCGAGCGTAGGTTACGACGGCAAACCTATATGCCGCCCTACCCTACTCGACTTTGTCGAGGAGCGTCGTGACCTTAAGTGTCTGAGTCTTGTTAAGACCTTCGGTGGTGACTTCGGTGCGCTTATTGGCGAAGCCAGGTGCGCCAGAGAGAATGATATAATTTACATTCTTCTCGGCGAGGAAAGTGACTATGCCGTCATCGGAGGCTTTGAGCTTGACGTTGGTGCCGTCGGAGCCTACGATGCGGACGAAAGCGTCGGGGGCGGGATGGAACTCCTTCTTTTTCTTTGTGGAAGAAGAGGACTTAGACGTTGACGCAGTGGACTTATTAGTAGTGGTCTGCTTCTTTTGGCTGTTGGAAGCGGATGTTTTCTTCTTTTGGGAAGTCGTGGACTTCTTGGTTGTGGCAGGTTTCTTGGAAGAGGAGGTCGTAGACTTCTTTGGCTGTGAGGTAGTGGAAGCCGCTTGAGAATTGGCATCGGGAGAGGGAGATGCACTGGCTGTGGCAAAAGCCTTTTTTCCACTTTGACCCACACGGGCCTCGATGGTGAGGATGACAGGTGGAAGGTAGAAAGAATAGATGTCGTCATAGCCTTTGGAATTGCCTCGGTTGCTGGAGAGAAGCCCCTCCTCGGCATTACCCATGAAAGCGATACCGAAATCGTCGCCCGTGCTGTTTATAGGGAGACCCATGTTGACGACGTCGTAGCGGCCATCCTCACGCTCAGTAGCTTTGAAGATGTCGAGACCGCCATAGCCACGATGACCATTGCTGCTGAAATAGAGAGTGCCGTCTTGGCGGACGTAGGGGAACATCTCGTCGCCCTTGGTGTTGACAATAGCACCGAGATTTTGAGCGGGACCCCAAGAGCCATCGACATTGCGGAGGCTCTTCCAAATGTCGAGACCACCGATGCCACCCTCCTCACGGTCACTGACGAAGAAGAGCGTCTGCCCGTCGGGACTTAGCGTCGGATGGGCAACCATCATGGTGGAGTCGCCTCCTGGCGTTATGCGGACGGGATCGGACCATCTGCCGCCCTCACGCTTCATCTCGTAGGCTTGGGCGGGGCTACCGTCTTGATCGTTGAGCGGGCAGCGGGTGAAGAGCATTGTTCGTCCGTCTGGGGCTACATATGCCACGCCATCATCATTTCCTTTTTGACCGAAAGGCTCTTCGAGGGGTTCGGGGACAGTCCATTTACCACGAGCGTCAACACGGCTCATATAGATGGTGGAGTTGCCCTGACCAGTTATCTTGTTGGCTCTCTTCTTTTTCTTTTGGAACCTCATGGAGGAGAAGTAGACAACATCGAAACCATCGCCTACGAAAGCCGGGCAAAAATCTGAATACTTGCTGTTCAGCTCGGAGAAAGGCTTGACGACGTAGCCGCTATCGACTTTGGCAGAGGATTTTGGATTCAGTTCTGACCACTTGCTCTTTGCCATCTTAGTAGACTCTCGCCCCACGCCGACGCGGAGGTCGGTCTTGTGCTTATCGGCATAGGCGTTATAGGCGTCGGTTGCCTCATCGAACTTACCAAGAGCGCGGTAGCAGTCGGCGAGATAGAGGAGGGCGATGTCGTCCTCGTATTTCAACCTCACTGCACGCTGGTATGCGCTTGCCGCTTTAGATGTCATCCCCAAACGTCGGTAGCACTCGCCCATGAGGAAACACTCCTCTGCCTTGCGGGACTTATTTTCCTCGGCACGTTGGGTGGCGTCGAAAAGTTTCGCCGCCTTCTCGTACTCGCCGAGGGCGTAGGCCTTTTGCGCAGACTCATAGCCTCGACAGGATGTGGCGAGGAGGGCGATGGTCAGGCAGGAGACGAGCGATATGGCTAATTTGAGGGTAGACATTTGGACTGGAGCTAACTGTTTTGCAGGTCGTTGAGCTTGCGGTAGTAGCCGTTGAGGGACATGAGCTCGTCGTGAGTACCACGCTCGACGATACGGCCCTCGTTGAAGACACATATCATGTCGGCATGGCGAATTGTGCTGAGCCTATGGGCTACGACAATGCAGGTACGATTGCGGAGGAGGTTGTCGAGAGCCTCTTGGACGAGACGCTCGCTCTCAGTGTCGAGGGCGGAGGTTGCCTCATCGAGGATGAGGATGTCGGGATTGCGGAGAATTGCGCGAGCGATGCTGATGCGCTGGCGTTGACCACCCGAGAGATTGGAGCCGCGGTCGCCAACGATGGTATCGTAGCCGTTCTCCTGCTGGGTTATGAAATCGTGAGCGTTGGCGATCTTGGCAGCACGCTCAACATCCTCTTGCGTAGCGTTCTCGACACCGAAGGCGATATTATTTCGGATGGTGTCGTTGAAGAGGATGGGGTCTTGGCTGACGATGCCCATTCGCCCTCGCAAGTCGTGGAGACGATAGTCGCGGATGTCTACGCCATCGATGAGGATGGAGCCAGACTGGACATCCCAGAAACGGGGGAGGAGGTCGACGAAAGTGGACTTTCCGCCGCCACTTTGCCCGACGAGAGCGAGCATCTTACCACGAGGAATTGTGACATTGACATCGTGGAGGACTTGAATGTCTTGCTCGTAGGCGAAAGAGACGTTGCGGTACTCGATAGAATCCTTGAAAGAAGTGAGTGGCTTGCCGTCGGGACGTTCAAAAATCTTGTCGTCTGCCAGGAGGATCTTGTCGATACGCTCCATGGCGGCCATACCCTTCTGGATGCTGAAGAACGCTTGGGAGAAGGCCTTTGCAGGATTGATAATCTGGTAGAAGATGCCGAGATAGGCAAGGAACTTGGCGACGGAAAGTGTGCTTTCGCCACTCAGGATGAGCGTACCGCCAAACCATACAACGATGATGACGAGTAGGGTTCCGAGCATCTCGGAGATTGGGTGCGCAAGATCGCGACGACGCATGATGCGTTTGGCGATACGGCAATACTGCTGAGAAAGGTCGGCGTAGCGATTATTCATCTGTGCCTCGGCATTGAAGGCCTTGACGATACGCAGACCACCGAGCGTCTCCTCAAGGATTCCGAGAAGCTCGCCCAGCTTAGCCTGCCCCTCGCTACTTTGGCGTTTGAGATTCTTACCGATGCGACCGATGACGGTGCCGGCGAGAGGAAGCATGATGAGAGCGAAGAGCGTGAGCTGCGGGCTCATGACAATCATCGCGACGAAATATACGATGATGAGGATTGGGTTCTTGAGGAACATGTCGATGGAGGCCATGACAGACCCCTCGACCTCGGCGACGTCGCCCGTGGCGCGCTGCATGATGTCGCCCTTGCGCTCCTTTTGGAAGAATCCGACTGGAAGGCTGACAATCTTGGTATAAATCTCCTTACGGATGTCGCGGATGACATTATTACGGAGACCTATGCTGGTGTAGGCGGCGAGATATGCCGTGGAGCACTTGAAGACAGTGCCGAGAACCATGAAGAGGCCAGAATAGAGGAGAGCGTAGCCCGCGCCGTAATTGAGCTTTATGAGGGTGATGTAATAATAGAAATTATTGACAATCACCTTATTGTCCATAGCCCACGGGAGGAGCGTCGTTATCTCGCTCTCTTGCTGGAAGATAATCTCGAGGACGGGAATCATCAGCGCCATGCTGAGCACAGAGAAGAGGGCGGAGATGATATTAAAGAGGAAGCTGAGCGCGACTTGGTGCCAATATGGCGGCACGTAGCGTTTAACAACCTGGAAGAAATAGTTCATCAGTCAGGTAAGCGTGTTACTGGCGGAAGACGCCGGTGTAGGACTGTGGAGTAATGGCACGTAGCTCGGCCTTGACGGACTCGGGGACGTTGAGCGTCTCGATGAAGTCGGCCATTGCCTTATGGTCGATATGCTTATTGGTGCGCGTGAGAGCTTTGAGCGTCTCGTAGGGGTTGGGATAGCCCTCGCGGCGGAGGATGGTCTGGATGCCCTCGGCGACGACCGCCCAGTTGTTCTCGAGGTCAGCAGCTATGGCGTCGGGATTGAGGATCACCTTGCCGAGACCCTTCATGATGCTCTGAATGGCGATGAGAGCGTGAGCGAGGGGCACACCGAGATTGCGTAGAACGGTGGAGTCAGTAAGGTCGCGCTGGAGACGGCTGACAGGGAGCTTATTGGCGAGATGGTCGAGAATAGCGTTGGCGATACCGAGGTTGCCTTCGGCATTCTCGTAGTCGATGGGGTTGACCTTGTGGGGCATGGCGCTGGAGCCTACCTCGCCGGCCTTAATCTTCTGCTTGAAGTACTCCATCATGATGTACATCCAGAAGTCGCGGCAGAGGTCGAGCATGACGACATCGACGCGGCGGACATTGTCGAGAACGGCGGAGAGGTCGTCATAGTTGGAAATCTGGGTGGTGTATGGCTCACGGCGGAGACCGAGTTTCTCGGCGACGAATTTATTGCCGAACTCGACCCAATCGATGGATGGGTAAGCGACATTGTGGGCATTGAAATTGCCAGTTGCGCCACCGAACTTTGCAGGAAGTTGGAGTGCCTTAAGCTCATCGAGCTGACGGGAGAGACGGGAGACGAAGACCTTCATCTCCTTGCCGAGACGAGTAGGGCTTGCCGGCTGACCATGTGTGCGAGCGAGCATGGAAATATCTGCCCAATCGTTGGCGAGTTCCTGAAGACGGTCGATAAGACCTTGAACCTGAGGAATGTATACATCATCAAGTGCCTCCTTGACGCTGAGAGGCACGGAAGTATTGTTGATGTCTTGCGAGGTGAGGCCGAAGTGGATAAACTCCTTGATGGAAGAGAGACCAGCGGCATCGAAACGCTCCTTGAGGAAATACTCGACGGCCTTGACGTCATGATTGGTCACTGACTCAATCTCCTTGACGTGGCGAGCGTCGGTGAGGGAGAGATTGCGGTAGATGTCGCGGAGAGCCTCCTTCTGGTCGGCAGAGAGCTGTCCGATTTGAGGGAGAGGGATCTCGCTGAGAGCGATGAAGTATTCAACTTCCACCCTGACGCGGTAGCGGATGAGAGCGTATTCAGAGAAGTAGTTTGCGAGAGGCTCGGCCTTGCCGCGGTAACGTCCATCGATGGGGGAGATGGCTGTCAGTGCTTCGAACTCCATGATTTTATTGTTGTGTCGTGTTGTTACTGTTTTTATAATCAGCTATGAAGCTACAAATGTAGCAGAAAAAAGGGAGGGTATTAAAAAGCGTTGTAGAAAAAGCCAATCGTGGTGCCTGTGAAGCCTCCGCATTTGGAAGTGGAGAGATATGAGGCGTCGACACCCTCGATAAGATTTTTGCTGTCGTAGGAGAAGCGGAAAGTGAGACCGTCTGGCGAGTCGACCGAGAGAACCATTTCATCACCTTGACACTCGACCTCGGCAAGAACCTCACCTGCCAAGCAGGACGGGGTGGTGCGGCGAGCCTGGAGGACTTGGGCACCATTGGCATTGCGGGTCTTGCACAGTTGATATTGGCGACTCTCGTCTTTGATGAGGATGATGCCTGCACACTCGGTAGAATCGGCGGGGAGGAACTTCATCGTGGCTTTGAAAGAGAACCTGTGTTGGAAAAGGCGATAGCCAGCGAAAGAAGGAACTCCGAAGTCGGTTGTCTTTGGGGTGTTCTTGACGAGATGGATGTAGTCGGCACCTTGACATCCTGCGACAGAATCCGCAGTATTCCTAATGTAGTCGAGTGAGGAGCGCAACGTCAGATCGGGGAGGCGATGGTCGGAAGAGAGGATGCGGAGGTGGTTGAGGTCGTTATTCGGCTTGAGCGTAGCCCCCTTGACTTGTGAGACAAGAGGAATTTGCTCGCCGGGGTTTGTGACGAAAGGCGTACTATCATTGTCGAAGCGGACGGGGAGGAGGAACGTCTCGCGGCCCATATTCTCGAACCCTGCCTTATTGGGACGGCAACCGAGGAAGAAAGCGTACCAATCGCCATCGGGAGTCTGGACAAGGTCGGCATGGCCAGCACAGGTGACTGGATAAAGACGATCAGCAGGTAGGTCACGTTGCGTAAGAATGGGGTTGCGCATCGTAGGGGTGTAGGGACCAAGAGGGTTTTGCGCCTTGAAGAGAACCTCGGAGTGGTTGTCGCCTGTGCCGCCCTCGGCTGCCATAAGGTAGTAGGTGTTGCCGATCTTGTAGATGTGCGGACCTTCAATCCAAATAGGTTTATCGGCTGGAGAGACACCTTTGTCGACGAGAATGACCTCGGGACCAACGACCTTGTCGGTCTGGACGTCGAACTGGCGTGCCCTTATCGTACGGTGACCACTGTATTCGGGAGTGTTATCGGGGGCATCGTCGTTATTGACGATATAGGCTCGACCGTCGGTATCGAAGAAGAAAGAGGGGTCGATGCCGTGGACATCTGGCAGGAGAATAGGCTTCGACCAGGGACCATGAGGGTTTGTCGCCTTGACGAAGAAATTTCCCATGCCTGCGACATCGGTCGTTATGACGTAGAAAGTCTTATTGGTAGGGTTGTAGCGGACTGTGGGGGCGTATATGCCTTCGGAGATCCTTTGTCCTTTCATCTGAAGGCTGGAGGTGTCGTTTATCACGTAACCGAGCGACTCCCAATTGAGGAGGTCACTGCTATGGAAGATGGCGACACCGGGGTAATAGGCGAAAGTGGAGGTGACGAGATAATAGTCGGAATCTACACGGCATACGCTTGGGTCGGAATTCCAGCCTGGGAGAATCGGGTTGTAAAATTCGGACGGAGAGCGCAGGGGGACGGTATCGGTTGCGGGATTGGAGGCCACATACTCGATGTCATAGAAATTTGCCGCCCCATCCTGAAGCGGGACTTCGAGGGACACATTGGAGCAAGAAGCAGTCACAGCGAGAATCGCAAGAGAGGGGATGGAATTTTTCATTTGCCGTATAAACGATTGATATACTACAAATTTAGCGAAAAATCGGGAGAGAACAGAAATCCCTGCGGAGCAAATATGCCTCGCAGGGATATGTTGTATCGCACCATTTTTAGCGCAGCTTACGCTTTGAGAACCTTCTCTTGGTTGATGAGAGGATTGGCGTAGGCGGTGAGCATCTGCTGGCGGAGATATTGTCGGTCGGCGGAGGGTCCAATGGTGTCGATCTTGGAGTCGATATAGGCCATGAAGTCGTTCTTTTGAGCCTGCGTATAGTGGTCGGCATGCTCATTGCCCTCGTTGATGGCATCGAGTGCGATATAGTTGCCCGGGGAGAGATGGTAATTGGCGTAGATTTGAGCGTCGACCATATCGGCGATGGCGGCAATCTGATCATTCTTGGGCATGCCGACGAGAGCGTCGAGGTTGTCGTTGATTGGCTTGCCGAAAGCGAAATGGACGTGCCCCTTGCGGCCAGAGAGACCCGTGGACATGTGGGTGAGATCCTCGTTGGGGGATTTCTTGTAGCCTGCGTCGTCGCGTTTCTGCTGGAGCTGGTAGGCTTTGAGGGCGTCGCATGGGTCGTACTCGTAGGTTATGGCCACGGGGACGATGTTGAGCTGACGGAAATTGGAGACGAGGTCGGCCTTGCCGCTAAGGTTCAGCATCTTGAGGACGCTGCCTTGGGTACGGTCGTTGCCGTCCTTGGAGCGTCCCTCGCGTTGCGCAATCCAGATGTTCTGATGCCCATTGGATATGCGGTCGCGCACGTAGGCGGAGAGAGTGGAGGAGGCGTCCATCTGTTGGCGGACGGGCATACCGCGCTTGACGACAAACGACTTATTGAGCTTGACGAGATCCTCGATCCAGTCGTAGATGAGGAGGTTGCTGCCAATGGCGATCTCGGTGGTGGAGAAACCTGCCTCGGCGAGCATGACATTCATGAATGCGGAATCGAGAATGATGTCGCGGTGGTTGGACAGGAACAGGTATCCGCCCTTGGGGTCGAGACCCTCGAGACCGCTGGCAGTGAGCCCGTCGGTGGTCTTCTTGACAAGCCTATAGAGGTATGGGATGATAAACTGGTGCTGGAAGTCGCAGATGGAATGGAGGGACTTGAGCTTAGCGACGATGTCGGCGGGGTTAGTGTCGGGGAATAGTTTGCCGAGGATTCCGATGAAATAGGGGACTTGGCAGAGGCTGTTGATTACAGGCTCTACCTCGTTGTCGCGGAATGGGCGTATGTCGTCAAAATTGTAGTTTTCTGCCATGATCGAAAAAGTGGTTTAGCCACAGGGAGGATCCCTATTGGCAAACGCCTAATATGCAAAGATAATGCCTTTTTCTCATTAAAGCGACAATAAGACCATAAAGCCCGACCAGGCGTTGGAAGACCTGATCGGGCTGAAAGGAAAGGATGGAGAGTTCTGGTGTGAGAGGTTCGTCAGAATGGAGTGGGGAGAGGATGACGGACCTAATAGAATTGGAGATGGGAAGCTGTCGAAGTCGTCTCGACAGACTTATTGGTTTCTGGTACGCATTGGAAATCGTTGAAGGTTTCTTGCGCGTTAGAGGACTTAGCCGTCTGCTTGACGGTCTGGATGTTACCCGTAGGGGTGTTGAATGGGAACATTGCGTCCGCCGATGACTTACTGACTTTCATAGATTGGTGTTTTTAAGTTTTAGTTTTCTTTTGACAACGTGGAATAGAATGGGAGAGGCTTCTTTTCCTGCTTTTGTCTACTATCTTATACGAAAGAGCCTCCAGAATGTTTTAGAAGTTTTATTATTTTTTTACAGCAAAGAGAGAAACTTTCCGTGGAACACTTAAGAGAACACCTGCGAACAGAAAAAGAAGAATCGGCATTAACAAGCTAAAATACAGCGATAAGCGACATCGCAGAAGAAGACTAAGACAAACAAGCGGAGTTTAAAGACAGTTGCATAATGTTAAAAGCGCAACATATAGACAAGGGAGAAAAAAGAGAGCCACGCACAGGGCATGGCTCTCTTTTTAGAGGAACAGACGAAACGAAGGTCAGTTCTTAGGCTTGTAGTCGTCAGTGCGGTCGGGATTCATTGGGAACCAGCCTTTCATGACACGCTTGCGCTGCTCGAAAAGCTCGAGTATCGACCAGAAACAGGAGCAGGAGATGACGCCCAAGACAGTCGACCCTATGGTGCTGGAGATGAAGAGCGAGACGACGCACGCCACGACACCAGCGAGGGCGAAAGCCCACCAGCATCGGGTTCCGAAATAGTATTCGGCCTTTATGACTATCGGGTGGAAACATCCAATGACGAAAAACGTCGAGACACCTATTATGAGGCCATCTATGTTGATTTCCATATTGTTGTTGTGAATTGGTTTACTTGAGGAGAGCGGTTAAGACATCGCGGCGAAGCACCTGACCCACTCGAAGAGGGCGACAGCTGCGGCTTGGGAGACATTCATGCTGGTGTCGGGGCCAGTCATGGGGATGTAGCGGCACTCTTGGCATTGGGACAGAACCTCGGGCGAGACGCCATGCACCTCGCTACCGACGAGGAGGGCGACTTTTCGAGGAAGCGGAGCTTCGTATAGGCTCTTGGCATCAGGGGATGTCTCGATGGCTACAAGGGAGTAGTCTGCCGGAATAAGCTCGGTCAGGTTTGCAGCCTCGACACGGATGAGCGAGACGTAGTCCCACGCCATGCAAGCGGTACGGCGTATTTTATTCTCTCGCATGTCGTCTGAGCCGATGAGGATGACCTTGGTGCTGCCGACGTTGGCGGCCAAGCGGATGAGTGCACCGACATTTTCGGGAGTGCGGAGACCATCGGCCACGATGATTGGCGGGCAATCGGGTGGCGTTATGGTGCCAGGGGCAAAGAGTTGGCGCGAGTCGTTAAGCTTCATGTGTCAACTTGTCGGGATCGGGTTTTGCGCCAGGGACGGGCGTCAGACCAAGCTTGGCACCCTCGGAAATCATGAGATCGTAGGCCTGGGCGTAGTCGTTGCGTATGACACCATCGAGAATAGCCTCTTTGATGACCTCCTTAATTTGCCCGACGGGTCGGCTGGGCTTGATGCCGAAGGTGAGCATTATCTCCTCTCCGGTGACTGGAGGTTGGAAATTGCGGACATGGTCTTTCTCCTCAATCTCCTTCATCTTCCGCCTAACGATCTTGAAATTGCGCAGGAAACGCTGGACGCGCTCCTCGTTGCGGCTCGTGATGTCGGCCTCGCAGAGAATCATGAGAGCCTCAACATCGTCGCCGACCTCGAAAAGGAGACGTCGGACGGCAGAGTCGGTGACGATATCCTCACTGAGGACGATGGGGCGCATGTGGAGATTGACGAGTTTTTGGACAAACTTGAGAGGCTCGCCAAGCGGCAGTTTCATTCGGGTGAAGATTTTTGGGAGCATCTTGGCACCGATGAAATTATGGTTTTGGAACGTCCACCCGACGCCTTCGACGAAGCGTTTCGTCCTTGGTTTGCCGATGTCGTGGAAGAGGGCAGCCCATCGTAGCCACACGTCGGACGACACGGCAGCGACGCCGTCGAGCACCTGCATGGTGTGGTAGAAATTGTCCTTATGGGCGAACTTGCCACGTCGCTCGACACCGCGCATGGCGGAGAGCTCGGGGAGGATGTAGGGCAGGAGACCAACCTTGTCGAGGAGCTTCCAAGCCATGGAGGGCATTGACGATGTCTCCATGGCCTTCATAAGCTCCTCTGTTATACGTTCTTGGGAGATAATCTCTATACGAGGGGCCATGCGTTTCATGCCCTCAAGAGTAATATCGTCGATGGTGAAGCCGAGACGTGTCGCAAAACGGATGCCTCGGAGCATGCGGAGGGGGTCGTCAGAGAAGGTGACGTCGGGATCGAGTGGCGTGCGGATGACGCCAGCGTGGAGGTCCTCCACACCACCGAAGGGGTCGACGATGTCGCCGAAGGTCTCGGGATTGAGGCTCAGAGCGAGTGCGTTGATGGTGAAGTCGCGTCGACGTTGGTCGTCCTCGATAGTACCATCCTCGACAATAGGCTTGCGGGAGTCGGCACGATAGGACTCCTTGCGCGCACCTACGAACTCTATCTCTGCGCCGCCAGCTTTTATCATGGCTGTGCCGAAAGACTTGAAGACAGAGAGATGCGAGCCTCGGAAACGATGGGAGACGGCTGTTGCGAGTTCGATGCCACTGCCTTGCACGACGATGTCGATGTCTTGGGACGGGATGCCGAGAAGAAGGTCACGCACGAAACCGCCGATGACGAAAGCGGGCTGTCCGCTTATTGCCACGATGTCGCGGACGACGCCGAAGACCTTATGGGTCAGAGCCTCGCGGTAGTTGGTTTTCTGGATCTGTGGCTCCACGTGCTATGCCTCCTCGTTAGTCTCTATCCTTTGCGCGACGAGATACTTGTTGCGGTCGGGCGCATTGCGCGTCACGAGTTCGGCAACGAAGCCTGTAAGGAACAGTTGCGTGCCGAGAATCATGAAGACGAGCGCAAGGTAGAAATAGGGGCTTGACGTGATGAGAGGAGCACTGGTATCGTGATAGACGCACCATAGTTTCTTTGCTCCGAGCCAGCCTGCTGCGATGAAGCCGAAGAAGAACATGAGGGAGCCGAGAGAGCCGAAAAGGTGCATTGGGCGTTTGCCGAACTTGCTCATGAAAGTGACGGAGAGCAAGTCGAGGAAGCCCTTTATGGTACGTTCGATGCCGAACTTAGAGTGCCCGAACTTGCGCTCGTAGTGGTGGACGACCTTCTCTCCGATGTTGCGGAATCCGGCCTCCTTGGCGAGGAGGGGTACGTAGCGGTGCATCTCGCCATAGATCTCGATGGTCTTGACGACATCGGACTTGTAGGCCTTGAGACCGCAGTTGAAGTCGTGGAGCTTAATGCCTGATATTCGGCGTACTACGTTATTGAAGATCTTGGAGGGGACGGTTTTGGAGATGGGATCGTGACGCACCTTCTTCCATCCGCTTACCATGTCGAAGCCTTGGTTGAGGATCATGTCCATGAGAGCCGGGATCTCGTCGGGGCTATCTTGGAGGTCGGCATCCATGGTTATAACGACACGTCCCTTGGCGGCAGCGAAGCCCTCGCTAAGTGCGGCACTCTTGCCGTAGTTGCGTCGGAAGCGGATGCCCACCACCCTACTGTTGGACTTATGAATCTCCTCAACACGTGACCATGAGGCGTCGGAGCTGCCGTCGTCGACAATTATCACCTCATAGGAATATGGAGTCGTCTGCATCACCCTGGCGATCCAATCGGTCAACTCGCCGAGGCTTTCCTCTTCATTGAATGATGGGACGATTATGGACAAATCAATCATCTGAACGAAAAATAAACGTGGTATGACGGCGGCAAAGGTAGCGAATGTTATTGAGAAACCGTCTTAAAGGGATTTGGGCATGAAACAGTCGTAGGACACGGCATTGGCGATGAGGTTGCGTCCCTCTTGGAGGGAAGGGAGGTCGCCAGCGGCAACGGCTTGAACCATTATGTTGCCGAGGGTTTGGGCATTGTGTGGACCTGCGACGAGTTTGAGACCTGTGGCATCGGCGATGAACTGACCTATGGAGCCGCCTGTAGGGTCGGGACCGAGAGCGACGACTTGACTAACCGTCGTGCGTGCGGCAGCGAGAATCGTCTTAAGAATTTCAGCATGCTTATTTGCGATGCTGAGAATGATGCACTTGAGGATCTCGGCCTTGTCGGATGGTGGTCGTTGCGCCGTACGCTCGCACATGCGTTTTACAGAAGCTGAGATCTTGTCGGGGTTGGCGAACATCTCGTTGTCGGGGTCGATGAGGCTTCGCATGGAGGTCGCAGAGAGAACCATTTCGCTAATCTCGGAGGGCGACAACGTCTCGCCCCACTCCTCAAAGCAACTTTTGAGCAGGTTTAGCGTGCGCGTGTGCTTGTATACAAGAGTTTTTGAGTCAGTCGTATGGGTGTTTGAAACATTGGCGGCCTCGGCAGCAGCCCCAACGATCGGGGCAGGAGACTCAATTCCCACGGCAGCAAATGGGCCAGAGAAGATGAATGCCGAGTCTTCGTTCCGGACAGGTGAAGCAGTAACAGCGGACGCAAGGTCATAGCCTGCGACGGCAACGACAGGAACATTTGAAAGTCCCGTGAGGCGACGGACTTGGTCTGTCAGACGACCAACCATCATACCCGGTGAAACGAAGACACCAAAATTCTGAGGAGTAAGACCGACGCCGAGCAGCACCTTGGAGTCGAGACCGCGAGTGCTGACATTGACGAGAGCGGAGCTGCCGACCATGGTCTCTTCGGCAACCATCACGCCCGTCAGCATGTAGATGAGCGTCTCGGGGATGAAGAGCAACTTATCAACGGCAGCAAGTGAGGAGTTGCCGGATCTTTGCATGGTGTCGAGCTGGAAGATTGTCTTGAACGGGAGATCTTGTGCAGCGACGATTTTGTAGAGAGCTGACTTCTTTACTCGCGTATAATAGTTGACAGTCAAGGCATTATCAGCCGTATCGACAAAAGTTCGAGGAGGGGCGAGAGGCAGACCGTCAGAGCCTATGCAGCAGAAATCGAAGCCGAAAGAGGTGATGCCGATGGACTTGACATCGGCACCAGAGCGCGCCACACGCTTAAGAGCCTCGATGATATGGGAGTAGATGCTGAAAGTGTCCCAATATTGGCGACCGAGGACGTTGACCGGCTCGTTGTTGAAAGAGTAGACCTCTGCGGCCTCAATTCCGTGGGTTGTGACGGAGCCGAGCGAGACAGTACATTTGTCGGTGGTGATGTCAATTGCCACAAAGGTGTTCATCGTTGCGGAGGTGTTATCTGATATTGGGCATGCCGACTGTCGGGAGGTCGCCATAGATGCGTATGAAGCACTTATTGAAGTAGTCGACATCGGCGACGCCAGAATTTTGCATGGCAATGGTGGATGTCTCCCTGCCAGAAGCTATCGCCTTGCGCGCCCTATCGAGCCGCCACAGTTTGACATATTCACCTGGCGTGCAGCCTGTTAGCGTTGTCACATTCTTGAAGATGACATCTGGAGAGAGGTGCATCTCTGCCGCTAAATCGTCGATGCCGAAATTGACACGTGCGGAGTTTGCGATGACGGAGCCTACGAGAGCTGCCATGAAATTGACGTCGGCTGCGGCGGGATCGCCCGTGATGCCATAGAACTTGTCGAAATTGAGGCGGAGAGACATGACGCGCTTTGCCGCCTTGACGGCATTCGCCACGAGAGACGCATAGTCGACGGGCTTCTCGATTATGAGGTCAGGAGCGAAGCATCCTGTCGTATCGCAATCGAGAGACTTGGCGTCGGCAGCGATCATGAAGAAAGGAACGTGACAGAGATTGAAATCGCGCTTCATGAAATGGAGCAGCTCGTTTCCATTGCGAGGTTCCATGAAGGCATCGCACACGACGAGATCGGGCGTCGACGCGGCCACCTTGCCTTGCGCAGACCGCACGCTGTCGGCTGTCGTGACGGAGAAATAGGGTCGGAGCCTGTCGGCAATGAAATCGCGCATCTCTTGCTTATCGTCGACGATGAGGACTGACGGCGTGCGCGCCTGCTCCTCGATGGACGAGAGCGACTGATTGGAGAAAAGGATATCGTCGTCGGAGTTTTGCTCGACGGGGCTGGAGACGATATTGGCATCGGTGAAGGCACTATAGTCGGTCGGGAGAATGACCGTCATTTGCGTGCCGCCCGTATCTCGCGGCGTATAGCGCACCTCGCCGTGGTGGGACTTGACGTAGTCGGAGACGGCGGAGAGGGAGAGCTCGATGTCGTTGCGCGGCGCGGACATTGACGCGCTGAAGATTGTCCTGCGTCGGTCGTAGGGTATGCCCTGTCCGTCATCCTCGATCTCGATGACACACTGGAGATTGGGGTTCTGGTATGCGGAGATGCTCACCTCGCCACCGACGGGAGCGTTCTTATAGGCATCGGCGAGGAGGATTTGGAGAGTCTTAGAGAGTTTGTCGCGGTCGGTGAGGACTCGCCATCCGCCTGCGACATTGAGTCGGGTACTTATCTTTTTCTTCTTGACGAGCTGGGAGTCGAAGTTATTGACGATGTCGCCAAGGAATGTTGCCATGTGCGTCGTCTCAAGATTTAGCGGCATCTGGGCGACAGCATCTTTCTGCGCGAGCATGGAGTCGACCATGTCGGAGAGTTGCGCGACGTTGCGGTTTATGACGGTCATGAGAGGGCGAGCCTCGTCGGAGACTCCGTTTCGCATCTCGCTTATGGAAGACAGGGAGTTCTTGATCTTCTTGATGGGCGAGAGGACCTCGGTCGTGATGGTCTGGAGCATAGCGTCGCGGAACTCGGCGGACTTCTCGTCGGCGAGAGCCTCGACTGATTTGCGGCGGTGAAATTGGGTTATGGCGAATGGGAGAACTATAATGAGCACGATTGCGGAGGCGACGCCAAATCCCTTGAGGAGGCAGAGCCACCATTGGCGCATGACGTTGACAGTCACGGACTTCATTGTAGACAGACCGCCTGCCCTGTCATATACAAGGAAACGGTATGAACCAGGTTCGAGCTTATGGTATGTGACTTCGCGATCTTGTGGCATGGAGCGCCAATCGTCGTCGACGCCCTCGAGCATATAGGCGAGATCGGAAAGGCGACCTCCGCTGAGTCCTTTATCCGCCACGCGGAGCGTCAGCTCTCCGAACGAGGCTGGTATATCAATTTTTGTTGCGTAGGGGGCGGCGGCATCGAGGATGTCGGCATTGTTGTCGAAGTAGATAATTTGCTTGTGATCCACAATGACTTCGGAAAGAGCCGGCAGATTTGTGTGTGGTGTCAGGAGGCGAATTTTAGGGTCAAGGTCGACAAGACCGTCGACAGTGCCCCAAAGGATGTTGCCATTGGCGCGGTTGAAGCACGCATGGCTATTGAAGATGTTGCCGAACTCGGTATCGGCCGTGCGGACATTCGAGAAAGTCTCCGTATGGACATTGAAGAGCGAGAGCCCGTTTTCCGTGGCAACCCAAAGAGTCGAGTCGTCAGAGCAGGCGATTGCAGCCACCTCGTCACTTGGGAGACCGTCTGCCTCAGTGTAGCGAGACAAGCGGACATGGCCGACATCGAACGTCAGGCGGCAAAGACCTCCGCCGACCATGCCGACGTAGATGCGTTTATGACCATCCTCGCATATGGTGCGAATGGACCCTGTCGGCAGTTGATCCAGCTCGTTATTGTCGAACTTATATTTCACGTAATCGGTTGCGTCCTTGACAAGGCGTTGGGGAGCGAAACATACGAGACCGGCATCGGTGGCCACCCATATCAACCCTTCGGAATCGATTGTGGCGTCGGACGCTGAAGCTTGGGCGTTGGAGTCGGACACGATGAAATGGCGGCATCGGAGATTGGACCTTCCTACATTCTCGATCATGTCGACACGTTCATTGGACATCACAAGCCAAATGCGACCGTCGCGATCTGCAATAACCTTCACCACCCCGTTTGACGACAGAGAGTTGAACTCGTCCGCCTTGTGCGTCAAGTGACCTACTTGCGCAAAAGTGGACGCCTCGAAAATGTAGACACCCGAATCGGCCGTGGCGAGCCACATGCGACCACGACCATCTGCGACCATGCTCGAAGGGCAGACAGACGCATCGTGGAAGAGTCTGTTTTTCAGGGCAGAATCGTAGACATACAGACCATCTTGGCGAGTTCCCATCCAGACATTCCCATCGGCGGACTCGTAGACCGAGATCACATCGTTGCTTGCGCTGAAATGCGTGGAAGAACCGGGACGCAGGGAGTAGGAGACATATCGGTGAAGCGAAATTTTCACGAGACCGATGTTGTCGCTGCCGAGCCATATATTGCCGCCTTTATCTTGGCAGATGCAGTTTATAAATTCGGGGACATAGGAGTTCTTGCTAACGACGAGCTCGGACGTGCCGATGTTCTCATCATAGCGGTAGAGACCGCCGCCAAGGCTGCTGATCCAGTATACACCGGGCTCGAAAGAGTCGCGCAAGATGCTGAACCTTTTCTTGTAGACGGCGACATGGAAATCCTCACCCAAGGTGACGGCATTCCGCATGACGCCTCGTTCCTCATCGTAATGGAACACGGCGCCACTCCGGCAGCAGAGCCATACACCGCCAGCGTTATCGGTCTGGAGGAAGGCCTTCTCAGTAGAGAGCCTGCCAGCGCCGACGGAGGAGAGGGGAAGCAGGGCCCCGTTTTGAACATCGACGACAGAGATGCCGAGGGAAGAATGGACGGCAAGAACTTTGGACTCGGAGAGAGTAGCCAAGCTCGACACACCATCAGCGAGAAGAGGGACATCGGTGAGTCGGCGCCCTGTGAGGAGATCGATGCGGCGGAGGCGTGACGTGCCGTCGGATATGACAGCCATCTTGCCGGCCATGGTGACGCTCACCGCTGGTGATGACATGCCCTCAATGTCTATTGTGCGCCCGTCGCCATCGTTGCGCACGAGCGTAAGTTTCTTGCCGCAGAGCCACAGGGTGCCATTGAGTGTGGCGGAGACGGTGTAGTTGGCGGTATCGGACCACAGGCATACGGGGTCGGAGTCGGGCATGGAGCGGAAGAGAGCCGCACCGCATGCCGCACCATAGATGATGACCGTGGAGTCAGGCAGGCAGAGAACCTTTCCTGTGGAGAGATCGAGATTTCGGCCGTCCTTATCCTTGAAGAGCAGATAGTTATTGTGGCGAGCGGAAAGGCATCGGATTTCACCGAGCTGATGCGACGTCCAGACATTGCCGAGCGCATCGACATCGACACGCTCGACCTTGTTCTTGCGGCTGTCGAAGCCGTCGGGAGGGAGAAGATTACGGATATGGACGAAACGCAACCCATCGAAGCGGTCGAGCCCCTCGTCGGTGCCGAGCCATAAGAAACCAAGGGGATCGAGAGCCACACTATTGACGCTATTTTGCGAGAGCCCGTCGGACACGCTGATATTCCTGACGTCGATGCCGTCGGACAGAGGGGAAGACATGGCGCGGAATGGCATGATGGCGGTGAGAATCGCAATGATGACCAATACGGCACGCTTCGAGCGGCATATATGTGCAACGGAGGATGGCGTCATTTAAGATTATAGAGGTTGCATTGTGGCTCTTGGATTAGTGGCGATCGAGCGAGATTGTCAGTCTCGACGTCGCCCACGTCGTAAATTTACATAAAAAAGCGATGGCTAATTTTTCTTACTACACCAAAATAACAAAAAAGCATTTTTTAACTTTACGTTCTGAAAGATGCTGATAATGACCGATTGCGCAGAAGACACGCGGGCTCCGCGATACGTGGTAATGCGTAGCCGATCGGGCATTAGTCACGAATAATGGCGCAATTTTGCGTCTAAAAAGATAATTTCGCGAGACCTCGAAGTGTGACACCTCCCCGACAGACGCGCGGCCACACCCAGAAAACTACACTCACTAAAGCTGATTATGCAGTTATCAGACGACACCCTAAACGGCCTACTGGAGAAATTTGCAGCAGAGACGCCGGATAAGAATTTCATTACATACGCAGACCGCGGGCTCCACTGGAGCTACTCAGAATTCAACGAACGCGTTGACGAATTTGCCCGCGGGCTTATGGCTCTCGGCGTAGAGAAAGGCTGCAAGGTCGGCATTTGGGCGAACAACATACCCGACTGGATGACAGTCTTTTTCGCATGCGCCAAGATTGGAGCATGGCTCGTTACGGTCAACACCAATTATAAGATTGGCGAGTTGGAGTACCTGCTGTCTGACGCCGACATCCACACGCTTTGCATGATAGGGCAATACCGCGACAGCTCGTATATCGACATGGTCTATGAGCTCGTCCCCGAATTGCGCACGCTGCCCAAGGGCGGTAAGATTGAGAGCAAGAGGCTGCCCTACCTTCGCAACGTCGTATTGTTGAGCCCCGACCACAAACGCGGAATGTACAACACAGTTGAGGTACTCGGGCATTCGCGCTTCGTCTCGCAAGAGGAATTTGACAAACGTCGGGCGACAATTACGTGCCAAGACATTGTCAACATGCAATATACGTCTGGCACGACGGGATTCCCCAAGGGCGTCATGCTGACCCACCACAACATCTTGAACAACGGATGGGCGACGGGCGAGGCGATGAAATACACCTCTGACGACCGTCTTCTGGTCTGCGTGCCATTCTTCCACTGCTTCGGCATCGTGCTGGCCATGTGCGCCATCATAACCCATGGGGCGTCGATGGTCATCTGCGAGGACTTTGACGTCCCGACGGTACTTTATTCCATTGAGCGTGAGCATTGTACGTCGCTCTATGGCGTGCCGACGATGTTCGTTGCCGAGCTTGGACATCCGAACTTTGACAAGTACGACCTTTCGTCGCTCAGGACCGGCATCATGGCCGGCTCGGTATGCCCGATTGAGACCATGCGCCAAGTGATGGACAAGATGTACATGAAGGACATCATATCGGTCTACGGCCTTACGGAATCGT
This sequence comes from Bifidobacteriaceae bacterium, assembly GCA_963607345.1. GTDB lineage: Bacteria > Bacteroidota > Bacteroidia > Bacteroidales > Marinilabiliaceae > W3P20-009. The sequence continues at coordinate 319,026 of CAVDBL010000001.1, read as the reverse complement.
CGCCTGGCATGACATGTTCGCGCGCAGGTCAGAGCATCGAGAAGAGAGCCACGACCGTCGGCATAGAGTTCCCGTTCGTCGAGGTCAAGATCTTCAACAGCGAGACTGGCAAAGAGTGCGCCATTGGCGAGCCTGGCGAGATATGCTGTCGCGGATATAACGTCATGAAGGGCTATTACAAGAAGCCTGAGGCTACAGAGCAGGTCATAGACAAAGACGGCTGGCTCCACTCTGGCGACTTAGCCATAAAGGACGAGGACGGATATTATCACATCACGGGCCGCATAAAAGACATGATCATCCGCGGCGGTGAGAACATATACCCTCGCGAAATCGAGAACTTCATCTACAAGCTTGAGGGCGTCGACATGGTCGAGGTCGTAGGTGTCGAGGACAAGCATTACGGCGAGATTGTCGTGGCATTCATCATCCCGAAGAAGGATGCCGACTTGTCGGAGGCTGGCGTCAAAGAGTATTGCTCGAACCTGATGGCTAAATTCAAGGTGCCAAAATACGTCTTCTTCGTCAAGGACTATCCCAAGACGGGAAGCGGCAAGGTTCAGAAATTCAAGCTACGCGAGATGGGCAAGCAGCTCGTCGACGAACGTTTGGCACAGAAAGCGTAGACGAGAAAACGATAACACATTGGCAGTCAAAGCCGCCCCACAAACCGAGGCGGCTTTGCTCGTTAAAGATACATAGAGCGAAAAAACGATGGCACGCTACTTCATAGAGATGGCCTACGACGGCACGGCATACCACGGATGGCAGGTGCAGCCCAATGGCGTGACGGTCCAAGAGGTGCTGACCGACGCCCTGAGAAAGTTGACGCGCGACAAAGAGTTGAGCGTCATGGGGGCAGGCAGAACCGATACTGGCGTCCATGCAGACTACTTCGTGGCGCACTTCGACACCGACGCCGACCTCAGCGACGAGGAGAAATGCCTCTTCAAGCTGAACTCTATATTGCCAGCCGACGTGGCGGTCTTCACAATCCAACACGTTGACGACAAGATGCATAGCCGTTTTTCGGCCATCAGCCGCACGTACCACTATCGTCTGTCGATGACGAAAGACCCGATGGCGCGGCTATACACTTTCCGCCCATTCTTCCCCTTGGACTTTGACGCCATGAACGAGGCCGCAAAATACCTGCTTACCGTCTCGGATTTCACGAGTTTCAGCAAGCTCGGCACACAGGTGAAGACCAACATTTGCGACGTCAGCGTGGCACACTGGTTCGAGGAGTCGCCCGGCAGAATGACATTCGAGATAAAGGCTAACCGCTTCTTACGTAACATGGTACGCGCGGTCGTCGGCACATTGTTCGAGGTGGGCAAAGGGAAGATGAGCATGGATGAGTTCAAAACGGTGATAGAGAGCAAGAACCGATGTGCGGCAGGAACGTCGGTATCGGCAGCCGGGCTGTCGCTGGTTGACATCGAGTACCCCGAAGGGAAGAGCTTCGTGGCGCGAGCAAGAAAAGTGATTGTGTAAAAGGCATATCGCGATAAAAAATAGGGAAGGCGAGACACGCATGACGAGTCTCGCCTTCCCTATTTTAGTATACGCTTGAGCTACAAAGGTTTGCAAGCATTGCGGAGCCACTCGAGGTCGGCACCCTCAACGAGAGGCTCAAGAGTCTTGAGGACAATCTGATGATAATCGTTCAACCACTTGATTTCCTGAGGGGTAAGGAGGTCGACCATGATGGGAGCCTTATCGATTGGGAACATGGTTATGGTCTTGAAACCGAGGAACGTTCCGAAATCGGTACGCTTGGCCTCGACGCAGACGGTAAGGTTCTCGACGCGGACGCCATGGCTGCCCTCCTTGTAGATGCCAGGCTCATCGCTGGTAATCATGCCTTGCTCGATGGTCTCGTCGATAAGCCTCTTGCTGATGTTTTGCGGCCCCTCATGGACATTGAGGCAGTAGCCTACGCCATGGCCAGAGCCGTGACCATAGTCGACACCGTAACGCCACATGGCCTGTCGGGCGAAAGTGTCGAGTTGGACGCCGCGCGTGCCAGCGGGGAAGATTGCCATGGCGAGACCTATAGTCCCTTTGAGAGTGAGGGTATAGTGGAGCCTCTCCTTATCGGTAAGCATTCCGAGGGCGAAAGTGCGCGTGATGTCGGTCGTGCCGTCCATATATTGGGCACCGGAATCGATGAGCAGTAGGCCATGCGGCTCGACATCAGCGTTGCTCTCGATGGTCGGCTCATAGTGGACGATAGCTCCATTCTCGCCATACGCCATAATCGTGCCGAACGAGTCGGAGACGTAGAGTTTGTCCTTAGCCCTCTCGGCAGTCAGCGCGGCGCAGAGGTCGAGCTCCGTCATGCGCACCTTGCCTACATTCTCCGTCATCCAACGCGCAAAACGGACGAGTGCCGCACCATCGCGGGCGTGGGCTTTCTCCATATTGGCAATTTCGGCAGGGCACTTGATGGATTTGAGGCGCGTGACGATGCTGCGGGCTTCGAGCCTTGCGCACTCTTCGGGAATGGTCGACGCGCATCGGGCGTTGAGCTGTGAGGGGTCGTAGGCCACGCGGGCGGAGAGTGGGATGGCGGCGAGGTCGCGCTCGAAATGCTCATAGAGATGCGTCACTATGCCATCCTCCTCAAGCGCCTCGCCCACATCGGCAGTCAACTTGTGAGGGTCGACATATATGTGGGCATCGCTCTCAGAGACAATCATGTAAGCGTAGAACACGGGATTGAACTCGACGTCGGAGCATCTCAGATTGGTGAGCCAAGCCACATCGTCGAGAGCGGAAACGACGTAATGCGTCGCCCCGGCACTCTTCATAGCCCTGCGCACATCGGTCAACTTGGCGGCTCTTGATCGACCCTCATGCTCCTTGGGCATTTGCCATATGGCGTCAATCGGGAGGTCTGGTCGTCCGGCGAAAAGGGCTGTGGCGTAGTCGAGATCTATATTCATCGTGATGCCGAAATTGCTGAGCGAGCGGCTCAGAGTGCGGTATTCGGCCTCTGTCATCGTGCGACCATCGACACCTACGACGCTACCCGACGGGAGTAGGTAGGTGAGGTAGGATATATAGTCGGGGACGCCAGGCACGCCCATCTTATGAAGCTCGATAGCCGAGCCGCGGAGCTGCTTTTCCGCTTGTATGAAATAACGAGAGTCGGTCCACAGCCCGGCGTGGTTTTTCGTGACGACGACCGTGCCGGCAGAACCATTGAAGCCGCTCAAGTATTCGCGGAACTTCCAGTGGTCGGCAGGGTACTCGCTATTGTGAGGGTCAGCGGTGTAGACAATAAAAGCGTCGATTCCGTCGAGCGCCATCTGCTCACGCAGCCTGATGATGTTGTTTGTGGTATCCATCATATTTATGAGTGAGAGGTTCTTTTTGCCAATATAGCGAAATTCGTGGCACGATGCGCAGAAGCCGAGGAGAAATTAACCATTGAGAATTAAGGCGATAAAAAACGCGCCCTCTCTTGTTCGGTCAGTTCGTTTAATTATTTTTGCATAACCAAACAAAACATAAAAAGAATGATACGGACATGGAGATGGTTTGGCAAGAAAGACAAGATAACGCTTGCCATGCTGAAGCAGATAGGCGTCCAAGGCATCGTCACGGCACTCCACGACGTGCCTAATGGCGAGATATGGACTCGGGAGCAGATACGCGACCTTCGCGAGTACATCGAGAGTTACGGCATGACGTGGTCGGTCGTAGAGAGCCTTCCCGTCTCGGAGGCTATCAAATATGCCGGTCCCGAGCGCGACAAGTTGATAGAGAACTATAAGGTGAGCCTCAGGAACTTGGCCATGGAGGGCGTGCGAAACGTGTGCTACAACTTCATGCCCGTGCTTGACTGGGCTAGAACCGACCTCTTGCACCCGAACCCCAACGGCTCGTCGAACCTCTACTTCAGCCATGCGCAGTTCGCCTATTTCGACATCTGCATTCTCAAACGTCCTGATGCGGAAAAGTCATGGCCAGAGAGCGTCCTTGCCGAAGTCGAGAAATTGAAGGCTACCATGACACCCGAGGACGACCATAAACTGGTCGACACCATAATCGTCAAGACGCAGGGCTTCGTGTCGGGCAACATCAAGGAGGGCGACGAGCATCCCGTCGAACTATTCCGCCACCTCTTGAGCCTCTATGACGGCATCACGGCAGACAAGTTGCGCGAGAACATGCGCTACTTCCTGAGCGCGATAATGCCCGTATGCGACGAGATGGACATCCGCATGTGCGTACACCCCGACGACCCCCCGTTCCAGATTCTCGGGCTTCCGCGCATCGTCACGTGCGACGCCGACATCGACTGGTTCCTCCACGCCGTCAACAATCCGCATAACTGCCTGACGTTCTGCGCCGGCTCATTGTCAGCGGGAGCGCAGAACGACGTCGTGGCGTTGGCTCGCAAATACGCCTCACGCACATCGTTTGTCCACTTGCGCTCGTGCCACATATTCCCTAACGGCGACTTCACGGAAGCCAGCCACCTCGGCGGGCGCGCAGACCTTATCGAGCTTGTAAGAATCTTTGAGAGACAAGACCCTACGCTGCCAATGCGCGTCGACCATGGCATGACGATGCTCGGCGACGAGAGCCGCGGCTACAACGCCGGCTACAGCTTCTTGGGCAGGATGTTCGCCATGGGGCAGGTACAGGGCATCATAGCCACCGTCGACCGTGAGCTTGGCATTGAGTACCACCAGCCGGGCTTCTTCGAGTAACAAATTAGAATATAACGCATTAGAATATGAACAACTCACTCTTTGACATCGAGGGTTATGTGGTCGCCATCACTGGCGGCACAGGCATCCTCGGACGTTGCATTGCAAAATACCTCGCACAGAATGGGGCGAAAGTGGCAATCATGGGTCGCAAGGCTGAAGTAGGCGAAGCCATCGTGGCCGACATCAAGGCGGCAGGCGGCGACGCCATGTTCGTGGCTGCCGACGTGATGAGCCAAGAGGCTATGACAGCAGCCCGCGACGCAATCTTGAGCCGCTACGGGCGCATCGACACACTCCTCAACGCCGCAGGTGGCAACATGAAAGGGGCTACCATCACACCAGAGCAGACGTTTTTTGACTTGAAGGCAGAGGAGTTCCAGAAAGTCCTCGACCTCAACCTGACGGGCACCGTCATCCCGACGCAGGTCTTCTTGGAACCGATGGTGCGCCAAGGCAAAGGGTCAGTTGTCAACTTCTCGTCGATGGCGGCATTCCGTCCCATGACCCGCGTATGCGGCTATGCGGCAGCCAAAGCCGGCATATCCAACTTCACGGCCTACATGGCTACCGAGTGCGCCAAAAAGTTTGGCGAGGGGATAAGGGTCAACGCCATCGCCCCAGGATTTTTCATCACCGAGCAGAACCGCGCCCTTCTGACCAACCCCGACGGCACATTCACCCAACGCGGGCAAGACGTCATCCGCCAGACGCCATTTGGCCGCATGGGCGAGCCTGAGGAGCTTTGCGGAACGATACATTACCTCATAAGCGACGCCGCAAAATTCGTCACCGGAACCGTAGCGGTCGTCGACGGCGGATTCAACTGTTTCGCCATGTAGGGCGAGCTGATGCCCGTAAAGCCCATTGCATTATTAGCTCCATATGCCAATTTATGACATACTAAAGCAATGTTTTGACAAAGACGCTTATTTTTTTGACGAAACGCTTGTCATGTCAAAAATAATACCCATATTTGCAATGGAATTTTTCATAGAAACTTGGATTTAGTTAGCTGATTAAGGAGTACAGCCCATGCAAACGTGCGTGGGCTCCTTTTTTTTATATACCCACCGCACCTCCATTTGCCACCCTCGAACAGGGCACGCCCACTATCACTTCGGCACAACAAACGCCATCCCCCACCCCACACCATGACTTTCTCCGCAAGCACCTTGTTTCAATCTAAACGTCAGAATCACAAGGTCTTACACTCCCGTCCCTCTTGCCTCACAAGAAAAAACAGATGATTTTTTCATTAAAAAAGCACATTCCCTCTTGCAGCGTAATTAATTGTGCATATATTTGCAGTGTACTATTAAGCCATAACACAAAGACAGTAAGAAAATATGGCACTGATTGAACTAAAAGACATCAACAAAACCTACAACAACGGCTCGCCATTGCACGTGCTGAAAGGGATAACCCTCAACATAGAGAAGGGCGAGTTCGTCTCCATAATGGGAGCCTCGGGTTCGGGCAAATCGACATTGCTGAACATATTGGGCATCCTCGACAATTACGACAGCGGCGAATACAGGCTCGCCAGAACTCTCGTAAAGAACCTCAGCGAGACGAAGAGCGCGGAGTATCGCAACAAGCTGATTGGCTTCATCTTCCAGTCATTCAACCTCATATCTTTCAAGAACGCCGTCGAGAACGTGGCCCTGCCGCTGTTCTACCAGGGCGTGAGCCGCAAGAAGAGGAACATCTTGGCGATGGAGTACCTTGACAAATTGGGGCTTGCGGATTGGGCGAAGCACATGCCCAACGAGATGTCTGGCGGACAGAAGCAGAGGGTAGCCATTGCGCGCGCCCTTATAACGAAGCCGCAAATAATCTTGGCCGACGAGCCTACGGGCGCATTGGACAGCAAGACGTCAATCGAGGTGATGAACATCCTTAAAGACCTGCACAGAGACGAGGGGCTTACGATAGTCGTCGTGACCCACGAGAGCGGCGTGGCCAACCAGACGGACAAGATAATCCACATCAAGGACGGACTGATTGGCAGCATCGAGGAGAACTTGAACCACGACGCCTCGCCATTCGGGCAGAACGGCTACATGAAATAGGAGGCCACGATCATGATAGACATCATACAAGAGGTGTGGTCGGACATCTGCCGAAACAAGTTGCGCACGGCACTGACGGGATTTGCCGTGGCGTGGGGAATCTTCATCCTGATAGTCTTGCTTGGCGCTGGCAACGGCGTCATCAACGCCTTCGAAAAAAGCAGAACAGGATCGGCATTGAACAAGGTGGAGCTGTATGGCGGACGGACAAGCATCCCCTACGGCGGAATGGACAAAGACAGGGAGATAAAATTCACCGAGCGCGACCTCGACCTGACTAAAAACAGTTTCCCGAACACAGTCGACGACGTCAGCGCAAATGTCGACATCAGCGGAGTAACCGTCAGTTACGGGACTGAATACATCAGCGCAAATCTGAGTGGCGTCATGCCGGCGGAGAAAGAGATTTCGGGAACGGATATTGAGAAAGGGCGTTACGTCAACGAGCTCGACATGAAAGAGCGGCGCAAAGTGGCGGTGATAAGCACTAAAGCCGCGGCGATATTATTCAAGACGGATGACGCCTTAGGCAAATTCGTCAACGCCAATGGCGTGGCATACCAGATTGTCGGCATCTACAAGGTGCAGGGTAACGTGGGTCAGCACGAGCTGATGGTGCCATTCTCGACGTTGCAACTCATATACAGCAAGGGCGTGAACTTCTACGGCTTCACCACGACAGTCAACAACCTGAACACCATGGAGGAGAACGACGAGTTTGAGGGCAACGTGAGGAAGGTCATGGCCTCGTCGCACCACTTCTCTCCCGACGACACGGGCGCCCTCCACATCTGGAACCAGATGAAACGCTACCTGCAAGCTCAAAACGGCATGGGGATGCTCCAGACAGCATTGTGGGTGATAGGCATCTTCACACTTATAAGCGGCGTTGTTGGAGTCTCGAACATCATGCTCATCACCGTCAAGGAGAGGACGCACGAGTTCGGCATCCGCAAAGCGTTGGGCGCAAAGCCTCGCTCGATATTGGCACTCGTCATGGCGGAGAGCGTAGCCATAACCACGCTGTTTGGTTATATCGGGATGCTGGCGGGAATCGGGCTCACGGAGTTAGTCTCAAGCATCCTCGACACCGCACAGGCCAGCGGCGGGATGTCGAGCAGCGCATTTACCGACCCGACCGTGGACATGTCTGTCGCCATCGGCGCGACGGTGACACTAATCGTGGCAGGCGCATTGGCAGGATTCATACCAGCCAAGAGGGCCGTAAGCATCCGCCCGATAGACGCATTGAGAGCCGACTAAACAAAACAAAGAGGAAAGATGAGAATTGACAGAGACTCAATAGAGGAGATCCTCTCGACGCTGGCGCAAAACAAGTCGCGCAGCCTTCTGACGGCATTCGGCGTCTTCTGGGGCATCTTCATGCTCGTGTCGCTCATGGGAGGCGGCAACGGGCTGCAAGACAAGATGAAAGCCAACTTCGAGGGCTTCGCCACGAACTCGTGCTTCATGTTCCCCAACCAGACTGGCGAGGCATACAAGGGCTTCCGCAAAGGCAGGTCGTGGCGCTTGACGGAGGACGACATAGACCACATCAAGGAACATGTCGACGGAGTAGACGTCGTAACTCCAGTCTCAGCGAAAGGGGGTGTCACGGCATACCACGAAAGTAAAAAATACGACTGCTCAGTCAAGGGTCTATCGCCTGACTATGAGGCGATAGAGCATCAGTACATAACGAAGGGCAGGTTCATCAACGACATCGACATCCGCGACAGGCGCAAGGTCTGCATCTTGGGTCAAAACGTCTACGAGTCGTTATACGAGAAAGGCGAAGACCCGTGTGGCACGATGGTACGCGCCGACGGAGTGTACTACAAGGTCGTAGGTGTCGCCACGTCGAACTCCGACATACAGATTAACGGCAGAGCGGCAGACCAGATCATGATACCATTCACGGTGTACCAGACAGTGTACAACTGCGGCAAAGAGATTCAGATCATGTGCCTGACAGTCAAGGACGGTTACAAAGTGTCTGAACTTAAAGACCAATTCGAGGGGATAATCAAGGCAGCCCACTTCATCTCTCCGACCGACCAGCAAGCTATTTGGTGCCTCGATGCCGACTCGATGTTCTCGATGATAGACAACCTTTTCTTCGGCATAAAAATGTTGATATTGCTCGTTGGCTCGGGCACCTTGCTGGCAGGCATCATCGGTGTGTCGAACATCATGATGGTCACCGTCAGGGAGCGCACTGTAGAGATCGGCATCCGCAGAGCGATAGGCGCGAGACCGGCGGACATCATGCAGCAGATATTGGCGGAGAGCGTCGTCCTGACCATGATAGCCGGAATGGCAGGCATATGCGCAGGCGTCGGGTTCCTCTCGATACTCGAGGCGCGGAGTTTAAACGAGGCAGGGCGAGTCTTCGCCTTCCAGATGCCGTTTGGCACCGCGCTCGCCATGCTTGCCGTGGTTGTAGTGCTTGGCATCGTGGCAGGAATGGCACCGGCTTACAGGTCCATGGCCATCAAACCGGTCGACGCCATGCGCGACGAATAAGAAATAGAAGATCTAAAAACTCATAGAATAACGTACCTCATTATACACATACGACAATGAAGAAGATTCTCAAAATAGCCCTTACGATCGTAGTGGTTATCCTATTCATCTCGACATTCGTTTTCCTTTACCAGAAGTCGCAGCCCAAGGCGACAGTCTACTCCACGGAACGCGCTAAGATTGGCACCCTGGAGCAGACTACCGTAGCGACGGGCAAGATTGAGCCACGCGACGAGATCTCCATCAAGCCCCAGATTTCCGGCATCATAGCCGAGCTGTATAAAGAAGAGGGACAGACAGTCAAGGAGGGCGAGATAATCGCCAAGGTGAAAGTCATCCCCGAAATGAGCTCACTGAACTCGGCACAGAGCCGCGTCCGCTTGGCTGAGATATCCCTCAAGCAGGCGAAGACCGACTTCGGCAGAATGGAGGAGCTCTATGGCAAGAAACTTGTCAGCGCGGAGGAATATGAGAAATCGGAAGTCGCCCTGCGTCAGGCGGAAGAGGAGAAGCTGGCAGCCGACGACAACCTCGACATCGTCAAGGAAGGCATCTCAAAGAGCAACGCCTCGCTCAGCAGCACGTTCATCCGCTCGACCATCACGGGTCTCATCCTCGAAATTCCCGTCAAGGTGGGCAACTCGGTCATCATGAGCAACACATTTAACGACGGCACGACGATAGCCACCGTGGCCGACATGACCGACATGATATTCAAGGGCAAGATTGACGAGACGGAGGTAGGCCGCATCCATGAGGGGATGCCCGTCAAGATCACCCTCGGCGCCCTCCAGTCGCTCACGCTTGACGCCAAGCTGGAATACATATCCCCGAAAGGCGTTGAGGAGAACGGTGCCAACCAGTTCGAGATAAAGGCAGCAGTAAGCGTGCCAGACAGTGTCACCATCCGCTCGGGCTACAGCGCAAACGCGTCGATCGTCTTGAAGCAGGCAAAGGACGTGACCATCATCCCCGAGAGCGTATTGGAGTTCAGTGGCGACACATCGTTCGTCTACGTCATGACGGACTCCGTCCCCGAGCAGAAATTTGACAAGAGGAAGGTGGAGCTTGGCATGAGCGACGGCATCAACATTGAGATCAAGAGCGGCGTCAGCGAGAACGACATCCTCCGCGGCGCAGAAGAATAGAAGAAGAAAATCATTCCGTCTACCATAACAGCATAAGACGATGAGGAACAAGATATTAATGATGTCAGCCCTTGGCATGATGGCAACCATCTGCGCCACGGCACAGGAGCAAGACTGGACTTTGAAGAGATGCGTGGACTACGCCATTGAGCATAACGTCACAGTCCGCCAACGCCAAATAACCAAGGACCAGCGCGAGAACGACGTCAGCACGGCAAAGGGCAACTACCTGCCATCAGTAGGCGCGTACGTATACCAGAATTTCGACTTCGGACGCGGTCTGACCATCAACAACACATACGAGAACAAGAACACCCGCAACACGAGCATGGGCATCCAGGCGCAGCTGACCCTCTTTGACGGATTGCAGAACGTCAACAGCGTGCGCACCTCGAAGCTCGACCTCCAAGCCGCGACAGAAGACCTCCAAGCCGCGAAGGAAGACATAGGCATCAACGTTGCGCAGGCGTACCTTCAAGTATTGACAGCCAAAGAGATAGCCGACAAGGCGAACGAGCAAGTGGCATTGAGCCGCGCGCAATTGGAGCGTAAAGAGGAGATGTTTAAGAACGGCAAGATGTCGGAATCGGAGGTATATGACGCCAAATCGCTCGTGGCGCAAGACGAGATGACGGCGGTCAAAGCCGAGGGCGACTATAAGATTGCCCTCCTCGACCTGTCGCAACTTCTTGAGCTTGAGACACCCGAGGGACTTACAGTGACGACACCCGACACTGCCGCCCTCACGGCAGAGCTTCCCACTCCTGACCAGATATATCAGGAGGCATTGACGAGCAAAGCGACAATTCGCGCGGCGGAGGTCAGGACGCAGAGCGCAGAGCGCAGAATCTCGACAGCCAAGGGTGCATACTCGCCGACGCTGAGCCTCTCAGCAGGCGTCTCGACAGGCTACTACGCAGTTGCGGGGCAAGACGGCGACTCGTTTGGCGACCAATTCTCCAACAACCTTGACAAGTCGATCTCCCTCCAACTCTCGATACCCATCTTCAACAGATTCTCCTCACGAAACAACATCCGCTCCGCCAAGATGAACTACACCACGTCGATGCTCGACCTTGAGGATGCCCGCAAGACGTTGTATAAGGAGATCCAGCAAGCGTATTACAACGCCGTAGCCGCCCGCGCTACATACGAGAGCAGCGTCACGGCAGCCAAGAGCGCAGAGTCCGCCTTTCGTTTGGCGGATGGTAAATATGCGGCTGGGCTTTCATCGGCAACGGAATATGCCGAGGCGCGCACCAACCGCCTCACAGCCCTCGCCAACGAGATACAATACAAGTATGACATGATATTCCGCGTTAAGATATTGGACTTTTATCGCGGCGCCACTATGGAGTAGGAAAATCGCAATCGAAGTGATTTCATGAATGGCGGATAGGCAACACCGCCTCATCAGTTGTAGTTACAAGTAGTTTTTTCATGACCCGCGCCAGGCAGCGACACGACGCACGCCTGGCGCGAGCCATTTTGCTTTCATAATATGGCGTGATTAACTAATTTTGTGTCATTATGAAGATAGAAAGCAAACAGGTTAAGATAATAGCTGCCGCCGCAACAGTAGTAATAGTGGCACTCGTGGTGTTGCTAATCCGCAGCAACAGCCAGATGGCGGAGATGACGCAGGTGTTCACGGAAGAGAGGCAGCAACTCGTAACAGACTATCAGGATTTGTCGGTCGCCTACGAGGAAGTCCACTCAGACAACGACTCACTGGACAACCTTGTCAACGAGCAGCGCGCCCGCGTCGAGCAGTTGACAGAGGAGCTGAAGACCCTCAAGGCTTCTAACGCACGTCGTATAAAGGAGTTGCAAGGCGAGTTGACGACCCTCCGCACCGTCATGCGCAGCTTCATAACCCAGATTGACTCGCTCAACGCAAGCAATACGGCGTTGCGCCAAGAGAATAAAGACATCAAGGGCAAGCTGGCAAACGTAAGCCGCGAGCGCGCCGACCTGCAGGAGCGCAACGAGACATTGACTCAGAAAGTCACCGTCGCCGCACGCCTTGAGGCTAAGGGCATCAGCGTCACGACGCTTAACGCCAAAGACCGCGAGACGAACAAGATGGGCAAGATAAGCAAGATAAAAGTGTCATTCACCATAGCTAAGAACGTATCGGCAGAAGTGGGAATGCGCGACCTGTACATCCGCCTAACTCGTCCCGACGGGGAGTTGCTGTTCCGCTCAAAGAGTGACACATTTAAATATGAGGACTCTCATATCAACTATTCAGCCCATCGTCAGGTAGAGTATGGCGGCGAGGACACCCCCACCTTCGTGGTCTACAACGTGGAGATGGGCGACTTGATGGCAGGAAGCTACGAGGCTGAGATTTTCGCAGGCGGCGAGAGCATCGGCAAGGCGCAATTCAAGATTGAGAAGTAGGGGTTCGCTCCCGAAATGATATAGGAAGGGAGGCATTGCCAGTGGCGATGCCTCCCTTCTCTCGTTTGAAAAAGTGTATTTGGTGAATAGTTGCTCTTAGAGTGACATGACGCCCTTTATGGCGCAGGCGTCGGTCGTGACCTTCAGCACAGCCTCGGCTGAGGGCATTGTGATGACGCACGTGATGCAGGTGTATTTGCCGTTCTTGCTTTGCGTGAAGCGCGGCTCAGCCTTATCGGGCAGCACCTCGAGGACTTGGTCGATAGTGGCACGCTCGTTGGGCATGATGAACTTGAACATATAGGGTTGCGGCCAGTTGAGCTTCTTTAGTTGCTCATGTAGGCGTCGCACTTGCTCATCGATATTTATCTGCTGATCCATTGTTAATGCACGCTTAGTTCATGCGGATTATCTCGCCTGTAATGTCGTTGATGACGACTGTATCGCAATCTGTGGAGAAAGGATGTGGGGCGACGAATGCGGCTTCGCGGTTGTTGATGAAGACGATGTCTTGGAACTTCTCGAAGCGACCGTCGTTGTTGAGGTTGGCGTACTTCCAGTCGTAATCGCCGTTTTTAAGTTTGAGCTTGCCTACGAAGCCGAAAGAGCCGATGTAGGCGAACTGTCCCTTGATGACTGGTCGTCCCATGGCGATACCAGCCACGTCGCTCGTCCAGAGGGTCTTGCCCGAGGCGATGTCGATGCGCTTGGCGAAGCTGGCTGAGCCGTCGTTGGTGGTGTCGGTGTAGAAAAGGAAGAGGCTTGAACCTTTCTGGGCGAAGAAGAGCGTCTCTATCGCGCCCTCGTTGCCGATGGCGAAGCAGAACTTGGCATCGGGGGAGTAGACCTTGCCGTTGGCGGAGACCTTGTATTGGAGGCCGTCGACGTAGATGAGCATGGTATCGGGGGCGGGCCAGGAGGTGTATCGGGCCTCCATGGCCGGGTATTGTGAACCGTCGTCGGCTACGGGGACGATGCCTGCTATGTCGGATTTCTCCTTGTCGGCGCTGTGGTGGCAGGATGCGAGGGAGAGGGTCAGGAGGATGACCGCGAAGATGGTGGCGAACCTTAGAGCCATTGCTTAGCGGAGGATTATCTGCTGGCGAACCTTATCAGCGTTGGCGGCATCGGTGAGACGCTCAAGGAGTTTGAGTCCGAAGAGGAAATCGGCACCTGCGCCAATGGCTGTGATGATGTTGCCGTCCTCGACTACGCTCTCGCCCGTTGCTGTCGCACCGATGAGCTTATCCTCGAAACCGGGGTAGCAGGTAGCCTTTTTGCCTTTGAGGAGCCCGAGACCACCGAGAACGGAGGGGGCAGCGCAGATTGCGCCGATGAGCTTACCGTTTTCAGAAGCGTAGAGCAGCTCGTCGGAAACGGCTTTTGAGGCACCGAGATTAAGAGTGCCGGGCATGCCGCCTGGGAGCATGATGAGGTCGTAGTCGGCGAGACCGTCGGCAAGGGTCTGGTGCGCAACGATTGTGACACCATGGCTGCTTGTCTGCTGGCGAGAGGAGGATATGGAAACGAGGGTTACGTTGACGCCACCGCGTTTGAGGATGTCGTAGGGGACGAGGGCTTCGGTCTCCTCAAAGCCCTCGGCAAGAAGGATGTATGCTGTCTTGTTCATCGCTATGGAACTGAAGGAAAATCGTGATACAAAGTTAATGAAAATTATGAGTAGCTGTTTTGGCAACGTTTGCAATACAGCGCATTACGAGCGGTTCGGTGCCGTTGTTTAGTTGTGAATAACACTATTTACGTAATGAATTATTGCGTCGTGAAAAACTAAATGTTTAGTTGTCAAAATATATCAAAATGTCATATTCGCCATCGACGTTCTTGCCATCCTTCTTGGCCGGCACCCATCGCCACTCGTCACGGGGAATGCGGTCGGCCGCCTTCTCGACGGCCTTGGCGAAACGTGGCGTGGAGCTTTTCTTTATATAGTAGCCCGACATACGTCCGGTGGGGTCGACATTGATGGTGAGGGTGACGTCGCCGCCATGCTTATTGTCCGCCTCGCTTTGGGGGTAGAAGACATTGGCCATGATGAAATAGAAAGGGACGACTGGGCTGCCGAGGAAGATGCAGGGGTTATTGTCCTTGTCGTAGGTGTAATTCTCGTGTTGGAGGATGTACATGGGGCGACGGAGAGTGTAGTCATAGCGCAGCTCGACCATATCGTGGTAGTTGCGGAAAACCCAGTTCCCTACCCTATTGCCATGGTCATAGGAGCCTTTCTCGACGACATTACCCTTGTAGGCGAGGGTGTAAGGGCCATGGCGGAGCATCTTCTTTCCGACGCGGATGGAATCGACGGACTCGGTGAAGTAGACGTGCCACAGCTCTTTGGAGCGTTGGTCGACATATTGGCGTATCTCCTCGGGTGTCTTGGGCTCTTGCCCTTGGGCGAAGGAAGGGAGGGCGAGAAGAGAGAAGATGAGGAATGTCAGGGTAAGAACTCGTCGCACGGGCTAAGGTTTTTATAAAGGTTAAGGGATAAAAGAGGAGGGCTGGGGACATGCGGGAATGCCGCTTTATCCTCAGCCCTCCGTAAACTTATGTTACGCAAAAGGCGTGCCTAAAGTTGTATTACTTGGTGAAACCTGCTTTGAGGCGATTGATTTCCTCATCGCTAAGGTAGCGCCAGTGACCGCGCGGGACGTTGAGCTTGGTGAGACCACCGTAGTATACGCGGTCGAGCTTGACGACCTCGTAGCCGAGGCTCTCGAACATGCGGCGCACGATGCGGTTACGACCAGAGTGGATGACGATGCCGACCTGGCTCTTGTCGCGGCCGTCGACATAGCTGATCTCATCGGCATTGATGGGACCATCCTCGAGCTCGATACCCTTGACGAGCTTGTCGAGATCTTCCTCAGCGACGTTCTTGTCGAGGAAGACGTGGTAGATCTTACGAACCTCGTAGCGTGGGTGGGTGAGCTTCTCTGCCATATCACCATCGTTGGTGAGGAGGAGAATGCCAGTGGTGTTGCGGTCGAGACGACCTACGGGGTAGATACGCTCTTGGCTTGCATTGGCGACGATGTCCATGACGGTGCGGCGACCTTCGGGATCGTCGGTTGTGGTGACGCAATCTTTAGGCTTGTTGAGGAGGACGTAGACCTTCTTCTCAGCCTTGAGTTGCTTGCCATCGTACTCGACATTGGCATCGGGGGAGACGGTGATGCCCATCTCGGTGACGACTTGGCCGTCGACCTTGATTTTGCCAGCCTTGATAAGCTCGTCGGCCTCGCGGCGGCTGCATACGCCACTCATGGCGATGAAGCGGTTGAGGCGGAGGGTCTCCGGCATTTGCATCATCTCGGGATCCTGACCGTTGGCCTGCTCCTCTTGCTCATTGTCGAAGATGCGGGAATCGATCTTGTAGCGAGGTCCGATCATCTCGGGATCGGCGACCTTCCACTGCTGGCGTGGAGCAGGACGACCACCTGGGCGTTGGCCACGACCGCCGAAACGTCCGCCACGGTCACCACCGAAGCGATCGCCGCCGAAACGGCCACCGCGGTCGCCACCGAAGCGAGGACGGAATGGGCGATCACCATGCTCGCCATCATTGTTGTAGCGAGGACGGAAAGAACGACGCTCGCCTTGCTCGTCGTTATTGTAGCGGGGACGGAATGGACGGTCGCCCTGCTCGCCATCGTTGTTGTAACGGGGGCGGAAGGGACGACGCTCACCTTGCTCGTCGTTGTTGTAGCGTGGGCGGAAGGGACGGTCGCCTTGCTCGCCATCGTTGTTGTAACGGGGGCGGAAGGGACGACGCT
>CAVDBL010000001.1:0-302236 GCA_963607345.1 Bifidobacteriaceae bacterium | reverse complement strand
GACGGAATGGACGGTCGCCTTGCTCGCCATCGTTGTTGTAACGGGGGCGGAAGGGGCGACGCTCGCCTTGGTCGTCGTTGTTGTAGCGGGGACGATAAGGGCGGTCGTTTTGGTCACCGTCGTTGTAACGGGGACGGAAGGGGCGGCGCTCACCTTGGTCGTCGTTGTTGTAGCGAGGACGGAAGGGGCGGCGCTCGCCGTCAGCCTCACGGCTGGCGTAGTTAGGGCGTCCGTCACCATCGCGGCGCTCGGAGCTGTTGTTGCGGTCATCGGCACCCTCGGAGCCGAAATAACCGTTCTTTTCTTCGTTATCCATTTAGAGAATTAAGTAGTTATTTAAAATACGTGTTTTTTATTTCTTGTGTTGCTCGACCCACTTACGCGCCTCGACGAAGGCCTTTACCCAAGGCGTGATGTCGTCCGCCTTATGGTCGGCGGGATAGGCAGCGCACTGCCAAGGGAAGATGGCGCGCTCGGGGTGAGGCATGATGGCGACGTGGCGACCATCGGAGGAAGCCATGCCAGCGATGTCGTCGGCACTGCCATTGGGGTTGGCTGGGTAGCCATGGTAGCCGTAGCGAGCGATGACATTGTATTGTGAAGCGTCGGCAGGGATGCTGAACTTGCCCTCGCCGTGAGCGACCCATACGCCGAGACGGCTGCCGCTGAGGCTCTTGAACATGACAGTGTCGTTTTGTGGGATCTCGACGCTGAGGAATTGGCTCTCGAACTTGTGGCTGTCGTTGTGGAGCATCTTGGGGCGGAGAGCGGGAGCGTCGCGATGGAGGAGACCGAGCTCGATGACGAGCTGGCAACCGTTGCAGACACCGAGAGAGAGCGTGTCGGGGCGAGCGTAGAAATTGTCGAGTGCTTTGCGTGCCTTCTCATTGTAGAGGAACGCGCCAGCCCAGCCCTTTGCGGAGCCGAGAACGTCGGAGTTGGAGAAACCGCCACAGAAGACGATCATGTTGACATCCTCAAGCGTCTCGCGACCGCTCACGAGGTCGGTCATGTGGACATCCTTGACATCGAAGCCAGCGAGGTAGAGAGTGTAGGCCATCTCACGGTCGCCGTTGACACCCTTCTCGCGGATGATTGCAGCCTTGACACCTGTCTTGCCGTGGGTGAGGCTGAGGCCGAGGCTCTTGAGGGAGCCGTCCCAGCCTGCGGGCAGACGGAGGGCGAGAGGTTGGTTCTTATAGTTGGCAGCGCGCTCGGCAGCCTTATTGTCGCGGCACTGGAGGGCGTCGAGATGAGCAGAGGTGCTGAACCAGACGTCGCGCATCTCGTCGATGTCGATATCGAGTTGTTTGCCAGCCGCGCTGATGGTGAGCTTGCGCTCTTGCTGCGGGCGACCGAGATAAGAGAAGACGACGCCAACCTTGTCGAGCTCAGCCTTTACGGCATTGAGGTCGCGAACCTGAAGGACTACGCCAGGGTTCTCGGCGAAGAGGCTCATGACGACATCCTCGTCATCAGATGGGATGTCGGCATTGATGCCCCAACCAGTGTTGGCGAAGGTCATCTCAAGGAGAGTCGTGACAAGACCGCCAGCAGAGATGTCGTGGCCAGCAAGGACGAGACCCTTCTTGATGAGGCTCTGGACAGCTTCGAAGATCGCGCCGAAAGTAGCAGCGTCGGCTACGGTAGGAGCCTCATCGCCGACACGACCGAGAACTTGGGCGAGAGCACTGCCACCGAGAGCAGGTTTCGCACCACTCATGTCGATGCAGATGAAAGAGGTATCGGCGCCGCACACCATGACGGGCTCGACAATCTTGCGGATGTCGCTTACCTCGCCCATGGCGGAGATGATGACAGTACCGGGGCTCAGGACGGTGCGTCCGTCATGGTACTTCTGGGTCATGGAGAGAGAGTCCTTGCCGGTAGGGATGTTGATGCCGAGCTGGCATACCCAGTCGCTCATGGCCTGGACTGCTGCGTAGAGGCGCGCATCCTCGCCCTTTTGGCGGCAAGGCCACATCCAGTTGGCGGAGAGGGAGATGCCCTTGAGACCACGCTCCATGGGGGCGAAGACGATATTGGTGAGAGCCTCGGCGGCAGACATGATGGAGCCTGCAGCAGGGTCGATGAGACCGACAGCGGGCGCATGACCGACAGTCGTCGCCATGCCACGGACACCGTTATAGTCGAGAGCCACGGCACCGAGGTCGTTGAGAGGGAGCTGGATTTCGCCAGCGCATTGCTGCTTGGCAACCTTGCCTGTGACGGAGCGGTCGACCTTATTGGTCAACCAGTCCTTACAGCCGACGCTCTCGAGCTTGAGGACGTCGCGGACGTAGTCGGCAACTTTGGAAGCGTCGTAGTCGACCTTGGCGTAAGAACGCGGGGTCGTGACATCGTTCATGACAGTCTTAGGAGGATTGCCGAACATGTCGGAGAGCTTCCAGTCGATAGGCTTGACGCCGTTATGGTGGCTGAAGGTGAAATTCATATCGCCAGTGGTCTCGCCGACGACGTACATAGGAGCACGCTCACGGTCGGCGATCTTGCGGAGACCATCGACATCTTTTTTCGCCATGACGAGACCCATGCGCTCTTGGCTCTCGTTGCCGACGATCTCGCGGTCGGAGAGGGTCTTGTCACCAATTGGGAGGGCGTCCATATCAATGTTGCCGCCAGTCTCCTCGACAAGCTCGGAGAGGCAGTTGAGGTGACCGCCTGCGCCGTGGTCGTGGATGGAGACGATGGGGTTGTTGTCGCTCTCGACGAGACCGCGGATGGCGTTGAGGACGCGCTTCTGCATCTCGGGGTTGGAACGTTGGACTGCGTTCAGCTCGATCTTGTTGCCGTACTCGCCAGTGTTGACGCTGGAGACGGCGCCGCCGCCCATGCCGATGCGGTAGTTATCACCACCGAGGAGGACGACATCCTGATTCTTCTCAGGAGTCTTCTTGAGGGCGTCGGACTTCTTGGCGAAACCTACGCCGCCCGCCATCATGATGACCTTATCGTAGGCGAGTGTGCGACCGTCTTCCTCATGTTCGTAGGTGAGGAGGGAGCCGCAGATCATTGGCTGTCCGAACTTGTTGCCGAAGTCGCTTGCGCCATTGGAAGCCTTGATGAGGATCTGCGCAGGGGTCTGATAGAGCCACTCACGCACGCTGACGCCTTTCTCCCATGGGCGGTCGTCGGCGAGGCGAGAGTAGGAGGTCATATATACAGCCGTGCCAGCCATTGGGAGGGAGCCCGTGCCGCCACCCATACGGTCGCGGATCTCGCCGCCGCTACCGGTAGCAGCGCCGTTGAAAGGCTCGACGGTTGTCGGGAAGTTGTGGGTCTCGGCTTTGAGGGAGAGGACGGTGTCGATATCCTTAGCTTGGAACTCGGAGGGGACGTCGGCGCGCTCGGGAGCGAACTGCATGGCGACGGGGCCCTCGATGAAAGCTACGTTGTCCTTGTAGGCGGAGACGAGGTAGCCAGGGTTGGTCTCAGATGTTTTGCGGATGAGCTTGAAGAGGGAGAGCTCCTTGGCCTCGCCGTCGATGACGAAGGTGCCGTTGAAAATCTTGTGGCGGCAGTGCTCGGAGTTGACTTGTGAGAAGCCGAAGACCTCGGAGTCGGTGAGAGGTCGTCCGAGTCGCTTGCTGAGGCCTTCGAGGTAAGCGATTTCAGGGTCGGAGAGGGCGAGACCCTCTTTTTGGTTGTAGGCCTTGAAGTCGGTGATATGGACTATGGGGTCTGGCTTTTTGTCGATTGTGAAGATGGACTGGTCGAGGCCCTTGTAGAGATTTTGGAGCATGGGGTCGAACTTGGCGTTCTCATTGTCGACGGGGAAGAACTCCTCGATGCGGGAGATGCCTTCGAGACCCATGTTTTGTGTGATTTCGACGGCGTTGGTGCTCCAAGGAGTGATTGTCTCACGTCGGGTGCCGACGAAGAATCCGGGGAGTGCCTGCTCATTGATGAGTTGAGCGCCGCTGAAGAGCCATGTGAGTTTGCGGACGTCGGCCTCGTTGAGAGGTTTTGAGGACTCGACAGCCAAGACGTTCTCTGCTCTGAAAAATACTACCATCTTGATTTGTAGGGTTTTGTAGCGGACCGACGAAATGTGGAAGTCGGGGTGGATTTTGTCGGGTCCGTCGGGGGTATTGTATGTGGTTATGGTTTTACGCGTTGTTGTGTAAGTTGTTGTCTATCAGGTGCTGCCATCATCGGCCGCATGGTGCATAGTGCGCTACGAAGATAACTAAAAGATTGGGAATGGACGACTTTACGCGGTAAAAAATAGCGGTTTGGGTGAAATTGGGCTACATTTGCCACAAAAGGGAAAAGAGATGAAAAAAATGTTGGTTTTCATAGGCGCGGTGATAGTGCTGTGCGCAGGGTACTATTTTTCGTACTCGTTGGGGAAGAAATCGGCTAAGGAGGAGGAGAGGCCCCGCGTGGAGATTGACGTGAACGTGTTGCGGCAGCGGATGGAGCGTATTAGCGAGTTGGCGACGGTCAGTTACGACTATACGGACATTGCGAGTTACAGCAAGACGGAGAAGCTGTGGGGGTATGAGGTTCCGTTCTCGACGAGCAGGATATTGTTGCGTTATAGTGGCAAGATACGCGCGGGTGTGGACTTGCGCCAGGCTGTCGTCACGGTGAGCGACTCGGTCGTGGAGGTGCGCCTGCCCGAGCCGAGGGTCTTTTCGCATGAGGTGGACCCGAGGAGCGTGAAGATATTGGATCAGCGGGACGGGTTGTTCTCGTCGATAAAGATACCTGATTTTCAGGGTTTTTGCATGGCGCATCGTGATAGCATGGAGCGAGTGTCCCAGTCACGCGGGCTGATGGATGAGGCTCGGCGTGGGGCTGTCGACGCAATGGAGATTGTGGCTGCGCCGTTGAGGGATATGGGTTGGAGGGTGGACGTGACGTTTGGCATGGGCAAGAAGAAGGATTGACGCCTTGCTGTGGGTGCAGCGTGGCGTCAATCGATGGTTTGTCTACGTGGTGTGAGGATTAGCTGAGGGAGCCAACGCCGGATGGGCGTTCGTCGGGTGGCAGGAGGGAGAAGACTTGCTCACAGAAGAGCCAGCCCCTTATTTATTAGGATTTTCAAAAGCTTTTTCGGACCGCAATATTTTATTTTCCTAATGCCTGCTTAATAGTTTGTATGCCTGCTGATCCGAGGACTTTCTTCACCACACCCTTGACGACCTCCTTGACCATTGTCTTGGGTTCAACCGCTATATTGCAGATCATTTCGAGGGCGTTGCTCTCGTCATCTGTTTCTGTAAAGACTTCGAACAGCACAGGGCGATCTTTGTTTTCAGGCGACAAGAAAGAATCGACCACTTGCAAAAATTCTTCTTTATTGCTCGCACAGAGATATTCATAGCCCAAGTCAGTTGCATAGTCTTTTACCAGCTTATGCGACTTGTTCCCGTAGTGACCAGCTGCTGCAACATATTCATCGGCTTCTTCCCCCAAGAAAGCGCAAGGGTGTCGATAGTTTCGGAACTCGTTGCCTTTACCATTGTTTACAAGCATGATACGAACGTTGTTGCCTACATGTCGGTTGCCCACAACATTCATGTCATAGAAGAAAGCTAAGTCGCCAAAGACACCTATGAAAAGTTTGTCGGGATGTACGAAAGAAGCGCCCATCATGGTAGAGACTCCACCATCTATACCGAAACCGCCCACATTGCATTTAGCCTGAACCTCGGCTGGCAGCTTGAAGAAGTTCCAAGAGCGAAGACTATGATAAATGCCAAAATGGATTTCACTGTCAGCAGGCAGCTTTTCTACCATTTGCTGCGCCATCCAGATGTTGCTGAAAGGCAACTCTGGTATTTTCCCGGTCATGGCTTTTACTTCTTGATTCAAACCGTCGAGGTATTCATGTCGCGAAGCACCTTCTTCAGCGTAATGCTTGAAAAACTCAACCTCCGGCATCACGAACACTCTGCGCAACGAGCCGAAGCTGTCTCGCAAAGCTCCATCGGGACTTACGCGCCAAGTATGCTGGGACGTTAATGTAAACCCATCACCAGACACTTCTCCTATGTGGATACACAGGTTGGCGCGACGCAACGGGGTTGTCCATTGAGCTTGACAACAAAGAATCTGGGCATGAACCTCATATTTGCCTCTGTAGCCACTCGTGTGGTCACAGCAGACTACAGCATCGTATGTAGCACAGAAGGCATCGACTGCTTTTGTCAATTCTTCGTTGAAATTGGCATGAGCCCCGATTCTCACGAAAATTCTTCCATCTTGCGGAATCTCCGGCCATTCCGTGTCAGACATTGTATGACGAAAGATAGCGTTTGCATGGGGGAGTTTGGCAACGCTGAAATCGTGGCTGTACTTGGTGTACATATTGATATGCGCAGGCCCGCCACCATTCAACTTCAAGGCAAGAATAGCCTTGTTGGCCTCGATCTCGCAGTATCGCTCATCATCCTTGTCTTTCACCATCGGGATAGTCACACTCTCTATGGCGATATCGTTAGGAATGTTGCGGCGATCAATCTGTTGATCTATCAAATGCCCTACCTTGTGATTGCCACGAGTGGATGTTATCGCAAGGACAGGCAACTTGCGATAGTAGGCTTCTGTAAGACCAGGCATATAATTGCGTGACGCCGTGGCGCCCGTGCAACTAATAACTACCGGCTCTCCTGTCTCCGCCGCCATACCACAAGCCAAGTATGCAGCACTGCGTTCGTCGACTGATGACCAAATCTGGAACCAAGGGTCGTTCTCAATGCTGACCACGAAAGTCATATTGGTAGTACCTGGTGACGCTATCACGCGGTGAATGCCGTGTGCCTTCAATAAGGCTATCACTATCTGAACGTTACGTTCATTAGTATATTTAAATTTTGACTCCATTGTCTATGAATTTGTAGTTGTTCTACTTTGCAAAAGACACGAGAACAGCTCTTCGAGAATGCCTTTCTTACGCTTCCCATTCTACGTTCTCTCTGATTACTTTTGCAGGGGACCCAGCCACAAGCGTATGCGCAGGGACATCTTTTGTAACTAGCGAGGACGCTGCCACAATGGCTCCTTCTCCAATAGTAACTCCTTTTAGAACCATCACATTCTCTCCAAGCCACACATGGTTGCCAATGGTGACAGGTTTTGCGTTCTCATATCCTTCGGCTAATATCTTATGGTTGCCACCGTCATTGTCACGGATTACTGTGCCCATGGCGACGATACAACCATCACCGATTGTAATGCTTTTGTTGCAGATTATCTTCACTTCCCTGTTTATGAACGTGTTGCCAATACGCAATGTTGCATTGCTGCCTACTTGTATGTAAGAGCCGTAGCCCATATCTGTTCGCCCTTGTTCGCCCCCCCCCCCTACGATGAGTCTGGCATTTCGTCCCATGCAGAGGGCAGTTTCCAAATTCGAGCTGCGCATATTGCACCACCCGAAAACAAGCGTACTTGAAAGATGGATTTCTGCCGTCTTGTCCAAGTCAAATACAGCCTTACGGGATGCTATAAGGAATGCATGTTTGGTGCGAGAAGTGACTTTTGCAAGGTTATAATAGAGCGTTCGCAAGACTTGCAGCGGTTGCCACAAACGATATTTAAATATGGTTCCTTTCATAGCTTACTAGGTTTTATTTCCAACGTGCATTGATTGTCTTACCCTCATTGCAAACCAAAATCTGTCCATTCAGACAATTGGAAGCATCAGAAAGCAAGAAACAGGCGACCTCTGCCACCTCTTCGGGCAAATAGTAGCGATGGGTGATGTTGCCATACCGTAAGTTACCATTAGCATCGCCCCCCACCATGTCTGACACTGTAACGCCTGGGGCTACAGCATTGATACGATAGCCATCGTTTACAAATCTGTAGGCCAAACCTTGCACCAAACTGTTCAAGGCAGCCTTGGTCAGTCCGTATGGGCGTTCATCTACAGTCATGCTTGTTTCTGAAGAGGTGAAAAGGATATTCTTCATCCCCTCCTTGCTTTTAGTCTTCTCTACAAAAGCTTGAGCCAAGAAAAAGGCACCTTTTAGGTTGGTATCAAATTGGGCATTAAATTGCTGAGGCGACACTTCGAGAAAACCATTTTCATGCAGGGATATTCCAGCATTATTTACCAGACAATCCACTCCACCCAACATCTTATCTGCCGTTTCTATAAATGCGCCAAAGCTTTCCACTTTTTGAACGTCAAGGACCAAGTACATGCAATTTAGGTCTGCCGCACTGCGTTTCAGAGTGTCCTCATTGCGACCTGCAATTAAGACAGACGCACCTTCAGACATGAACTTTTTTGCCATAGCGAAACCAAGTCCACGACCGCCTCCTGTGATAATGACTTTCTTCCCTTTAAGTTGCTCATGAGGAGCGAGATAATGTATATTTGCAAAGATAGGCTTCCCCTCGCCATGAAGCAGGAAGGAAACAAGGTGTTTGACTTTTGACTTTATTCCCATTGTTTTTATTTTCTGTTTGTTAGTTGACGAACTTTTTCGCATATGAAAAATAAGCTCGTCACCCTCACGACAATAAACGGCATCAGCAGCTTACACGCACAAAACGAACTATTCATCACCTTCCCGTTTGTCCGAGAAGATTTTCAGGCGATCCATCTTGTTCCTCAACTTTTTAAATAATATACTGTTATACATTTTTTCAACAAAGAAGTTTCGCTCCTGAGCACTAAGCCCCAAACTGTATTCCGCAATGGCCGTCACCACAACCGAAACGACGCATACTGCAATCAGTCTCGCAACCCCTACGTGCATCGTAAGACATAACAAAGAGGGGATTGCGAAAGCAATCGCCATAACGGGAATCACTTTGCAAAGCACCTCCCTCACGTACATCTTTACAGGCAACTTGACCATATCTTTGAGAAGCCAGAGACGCACGAAAAGCAGTATTGTATATATGACCAGATAGATAATATACGCCACCTGCGGTTCCATGCCAATGGCGAAGGCAATCCACGATAACGGGAACACCAAACACCCTACACTTGTGACAATAATCTGATATCGCTTGATGTTGCCTGTTGCCAACATCGCAGTATATAAACAATTGGCCAATACAGAATCAACAAATGACGATATGACAATCCATTGAAGGAAGATCGCAGCATATTCGGGCACATTCTTGAGCCATATTGTAAGAATCGTTTGCGTCTCAAGAACGACTGGCACCGCAAAGAACAGCATCAGAAAAGCAGAGAACTTTGCACTGCGACACATCAGCTTGTGCATATATTGCAAGTCGCCATGTGCGTAATACTTGGTAATCTGAGGATTGACAGCAGTAGTAAAGTTGTTGACGAACTGCTTCATGGCAGTGTCCACTTGCGTGGCCACACCACGAGCAGCGTTAACCGCCACTCCGAAATACATATTCATCAATATATTCACCCCTTGTGTGTTGAGCAAATATGCGCCATTGCCGAAAAAATTCCATCCGGCAAAACCTGTCATCTCCTTCAATAGAGGCTTATCGAAAATGAAATGGTAGGTGCATTCCTCAAAATGCCTCTTGCTGTAGAACCCATAAATCAGACGGATAAGTACGCCCTCGCACAGCAGCAACACAGCGTAAGTCTTCAACCTATCGAAAGGAGAAACTGCAAGCATGCATACGATTAGGAGCTTCAAGGAAACATCCAGCACGCTGATATAAGCGAACGCAGACATCTTCTCATGGGCAGTAATAGCTGCATTATACGGTACGCTCAACAGGTTGAGCACGAAAGTGAAAATGGCACATTGGAACACCCAATTGGCAGCATCCAATCGTTCCATAGGAATATTCATCTTGGCATTGAGGAACCAAACGCCCACAGCCTCAGCAATGATGACAATAAATGCCGACATGCCTACCTGAATGTTGACGCCAGTAGAGAATATCGTCTTAAGTCGCCTAATGTTTCCAGTTCCCAACTCGAAAGTCATGAACCTACTGATGGAACTCGAAAGAGAACCGCTCAAAACGGAGAACATCGTCACAATGCCACCTACCACATTGTATATTCCGTAGTCTTCCACGCCGAGGGTGGTTAACACTACACGGCTTGTATAGAAAGCTATAACCATCACGATAAGCGTGCGGAAATATAGCAAAATGGTATTCTTGGCTATCCGTTTGTTGTTGTCCGATGTTTTAGACATATCACTATTCTACTTTCAACGAAGCTTATCCACTATCAATGGGCTCAGTGTCCATATTTTACATGTTCGCAGAACAAGCATGACGTCAGCTGAGGCGGCTAATGTACATATAATTTTCTCTACCCCTACAAGTTTTTATCTCTTTCTTCCCCGATCCTTGCTACTCAGCAAAAAAACAAACTGATGATGACGTGTCCCAGTCACGCGGGCTGATGGATGAGGCTCGGAGCGGGGCTGTCGACGCGATGGAGATTGTGGCGGCGCCGTTGAGGGATATGGGTTGGAGGGTGGACGTGACGTTTGGCATGGGCAAAAAGAAGGATTGACGCCTTGCTGTGGGTTCAGCGGGGCGTCAATCGATGGTTTGTCTACGTGGTGAGGTGATTAGCTGAGGGAGCCAACGCCGGATGGGCGTTCGTCGGGTGGCAGGAGGGAGAAGACTTGCTTTCCGACCCCAAGGATTTCTCCTAAGGAGGCGTTGTTTTGGAGCAGGCGCATCACGTTATCGACGGCTTGGCGGGCGCGAGCGGGGTCGGTCCAGCGGATAGAGGAGAAGTTTTTGTAGCAATGAACCAAGAAATTCACAAAGACTAAAACCTGATTGTTCTTACAGAAGAACGAGGCCATCTTGTCTTTCAGTTCATGAGCCAAGTTGACGTCCTGCAAACTTATGACGCTTTGCATTTGACGACGGAACTCCTCAATCTGCGCCGCTGAGTTACTATCGCCATGATCCTCTTGCCACTCCTCAAGACTATGCATCATACTGCGAAGAGAGTCCGATTCACGAGACCATTCGGTGCTTGAATCCAAGTCATCGATTTTCCTGAGCAGCTCCTTAAGATTCGAGAGGGTGCGCATAGGGTCATCCGCCGAGGCAGCCAATCTTCTGACACTTTCGTATTCACGTTCGAGAGCCTCGACATCCAAATCACTGTTTTTTAGCTCCTTGATGCTGTCCTTGGCATGCGGCAATTGCTCCGCCACCCACGTTACGGCATCGTTAGTCGACATCTTGACGAGCTTCAGCTTCTTCTTGACCGTAACATTCTGGTCGCGGAAGGAGACATCCATCGTCATCATCTCTGACGAATCGACGTATAACTTCACGTCGACAACCGCGTTTTCTGGGATCTGCTTGGAGACCTCTTCGCCTGTCACCTCGACCTCGGCAATTTGCGTATAGAGGGCGACGGGACGTCCCTCGGCATCGAGACCTGAGACTTGATATACAGGGATTTTGAGAGAATCGGAATGCACGCCGGGTCGCAAGATCGAGTTTGTCTTCCTATCGGATATCGTGCCGACGGCAGGAAGGGGCTTATTCTTCTCCAAGCCCTTGGCAGGGAGGAACTCGTTACGTTTCTTCACACGGTTGAAGACCGAAATTCCGATATTGTAAGGAAGAGGCGCTGCACCGACCTTAACTCCCTGGATGATAGTAAATTCGGATGGGAAGACCTCTACCCTGTTTGACTCATCGTCGTAGCCCGTCACCTTGAAAGTATTAGGTTTGCCGCTGAGGAGATGGACCTCGACGACATTGCCGTTGGCGTTGATAGGTATGCGGTCGCTGCACCATGCACCATCTGCACGTTGGATATCGACAGCGAGATAGGAGACGGGCTTCGACCCGTTCTTTGTGGCATCGACAGAAATGCTGACCCATTCGGACGGCTCGACGGAAGTGGACTCGTAGCCAACCAGAAGGAAGACGACATCGGACTTGGCCTCGGACACGACCTGCTCTTCATCGACATCGGCATCGAGCGTGGAGGCGTAGAGAGCCGCGCCGCGGGCGACGGCCGTCATTGGGTTGATGCTGACATCGACATTGGGTGTCACCTGCTCGCAGAGCATATCGCGCAAGATGGGGGAATATGTCGGTCCACCCACGAGGACGAGAGAGGTGAGGTCGGCACCCGACATTCCATTTCGTGACAAAAGCTCCTTGCAGATGTCGACGGCCTTCTGGTAGAACTCGCCAACGACATCAGCCAACTGGCTTTTTGAGAGAGAGATGTCGAGATCGATGTCAATATCTTGACCATCGTCATCTTTAAGATTCAAAGGGTTCTCGAAAAACGAGTATTCGGCAGTGTCGGCGAACGAGAGAGCCACACGCAGCTCCTCAGCCGGACCTTTGAGAGCGTCGTGAAGAACCTTGCGCTTCCAGCTGACAGTGCTATAAGAGCCGAGGTCATACGAATTATTCAGTTCGGGGAGAAGAATCTTATTGATGACGGCATCGTCGAGATTCTTGCCACCCAGATAGTTATCGCCCTCAGTATCGGAGACGACAAGGATGCCGTCCTCAACCTTGACGATCGCGGCATCGAACGTGCCACCACCGAAGTCGAACACGAGCCACTTACCATCTTTGACATCTGTTGAGAGACCATAGGCCATGCAGGCTGCGATGGGCTCTTGGAGAAGCGCGCATTTCTTGAAACCAGCGAGATGGGCGGCTGCCATTGTGGCATTTTTCTGAACGGCAGTGAACATGGCGGGCACCGTTATGACGACAGAGTTTACTGTCTCGTCGATAATGAGGCTCTTCAGTTCTTTCAGCACCTCGGCCGAGAGCTCTTCGGGCGAATAGCTCTCCTTGGGCATGTGGTCGTTATGGTACTTCTTGTCGGTGCCCATCTCGCGTTTGAACTCCAGATAGCCGTACTCTTGAGCCTGGACATTGTTCTTGAGGGCAGTCATGGCGTCGGAATTGACGGCATTCTTGGCATTGACCCCCACACGGACTGCCTTTTCGCCTTTTTTGTTTTGCGAGAAGTAGACGCATGATGGGAGCGTATCCATCAGATTCTTAGTCTGCTTGACGACAGACTCGCCCGCCTCCATCCTCGCTATTGCGGAATTGGTCGTACCGAGGTCGATACCGTAGTCTATTTTTACTCTTGACATGAATTAAATATTTTGGCTTACAACGATTTGAGCAGCCTGAATCATCTTACCGTTATAGTTCACCTGCATCTTTGACATACCTGTTATGACGCGCTTACCTTCTGGCAGCGTATCGTCGGGCACGAAACGCGTCTGGAAGGGCATGCCGTCATTATAGTCTTGACCGATAAGGCTTATGACCTCATAGCCATGCGCGCGCACCTCGTTGAGCATCCTGTCTTTGGCTTGGACAAGTTGCTTGTAGCCTCGCACCGAAGAATCCATCTTAGAGAGATTTCCCTCGATGCGCGCAACCTCGTTGACGAGTTCGAGAACCAAGGTGTGGTCTGGGGCTTTAGCCATCTCGAGCTGCCTGTTGGCGACATCCAACAGCTTACAGTCCAGCGAGACCGACTCCTCTTGCAGCTTCTTCATGGACTCGTTTATGGCATCTTGCGAGCGGCGGACATCATCGACGTAAGAGCTGCCACGTCTTAACCGCTTGACTATGAGCCAAGAGGAGACAGCCACGACGACAAGCAGGAACACCGCGATGATGGCACCCGAAGTGGTCCGGCTCTTCAGGACATCCTGCGCCAGCCTCACGTCGCCATTGACGGCATCCACACGACCGCTCATGCAGAGGCTGTCGGCTGAGATTTTTGAGGCGAGAGACACGCCTGCCGTTTTGAGGCTGTCGGTGGCGACGGAGACAGATTGCAGGTTGGTGACGGTGGACTTTTGAGCCTTTTGGAGACTCTTTATTTGAGCCGCTAACGACCGCTGACGCTTCTCGATAGTTTGGACACGCCTCTCAAGGTCGCTTATGGGGTCTGCATCCGTTGCGACTTGGGCGAAAGAGAGATTGCAGAAGAATAATGCAATGATGAGAAATGTATGTTTTGACATAGCTGTTTTTGTGATGTTAATCAGAGAATCTAAAAACGATACGAGCGATAATGTATCCTACGAAAGCACCAATTAAGGCAAACAACAACCATAATATCACACCTCTACCGTCCGAAAAACCAAATAGTTCTTGAATCACAACGCCCCCCAAAAAGATTCCAATCAAGGCACCTCCCCATAGCCAATTCTTCCTTAACCTTTCCCATTTAAGTCTTCTCGATTCTTTATCTAATAGATTCATCGAATTATATTCATATTCATATTCTTGCTTCATGCGAAATAACGTTGCCCTATTCTCTTCGTAATTCATTCTGTAGTCGCTTGTCATATCGAAAGCGTCGGCAGTCTTTACCACTTCAATCGCTTGACGTACCAAGTCCATCTTTGCGAAAATATAATGCCTACAGAGATCCGTTTTCTGAACGCAGTTGAACTCATCAACCATAGCCGCAAAGGCGAGGCTTACGCACTCGGTGGACTTGTTCAGATAAAATGGCGTTTCACCTATTGTGTTCTTAATAGAAACAAGATGCGGCTTAACGGCTATGAGAAATGACGTAACACCAAAGAAGTGGACCCCAAGAACATGGCGTCGTTTGTTTTGCATAAACTCTTTTGTAGCGGCATCGATAGCTGCAAGTGGCTTTGCGATCTTCTGTTTTTCTTGCTCTGCTCTCAAGAAAGAAAGCAACTTGGACACTTCATTTTTTATGCCCTCATTTTTCTTAGCAGTTCCTCGCAATAAAGGAGCAGAAAGAAGCCCTATTGCATTCTGAGCCTTTTCGTCATCAGTAGATGCCCTATAATACTCTTGTGCACAACGTATTACCTCGGAAGACACTTTCTCACAAAGAGACTGATAACGGATGTCAGAAATGCTAAGAGTTTTAAGTTCATCGGATAGACATGACAACCAATCTTCAGCACACTCCAACAAATCCTCACCTGCTTTGAGACATGCCACGCCATGCGCCTGACGAGTCTCCGAAAGGCTACCTTCTATACATTCAACATATTTATCTGTCACCTTCTGCGACGCCATCTCTCTCAACTCGCAGTCACCAAGTGAATGATACACGTCCTCCGCATCGACTTCCTCACATAAGGCATCGAGAAAAATGGTCGCAAGGTCGCCACATGAAGAGTCGTCGCCCACGACGACTTGCGCAAATTGCGAGACATAGTCACGATTACTAAAGAAGATTTCCGCATACTTTACGGCAAGCTTCAAATCGTCACGGACGAGAGCGTAGACAATGAGGTTATGCGCCGACGCCATGCACTCTCTCTTGCGCCACACATCTTCAGCCGCCGACAAGTCGCCAGCCGTAAGGTTTTTCATTGCCACATCGTCGACGACCGACATCCTTATGAACCAAAATAATGCATAACGCAATTGCTCGCTTGGCAGGGCGACACTCGACTCCGCCTGTGCGAAAGACTCCTCCGTCCTGTTAAGAGGATGAAGAATATCGGGCAAATCGAGTGGGAAAGAGACGCTCCTCCCAACTTTAAGGAACGCCCTGGCCTTGCTGGCGTTGGCGACACGCTCTCTGAGTGGGGAATTGGCATAGACGCCAAGGATGCGGTAGGGGTTGTTATCGATGAGGTTCATTGTCACGGCGGAGAGATATTAAGAGGCTATGTTTGGTGAACAGCTTGATAGAAATGTTAACGCTTCGCAAGTATATATATATATATATATATATATCCAAGACCTTTAACACATCTCAACACTACGCTAACCAAAAATCACGTTATCTTCGCACCACATTTTATTTCATTAACGCACAGACAGTTCGCGACTATCCTGTCTCTAAACAAAACTACAGACAATGAGTAAAGCTATTGTTCTTCTTTCCGGAGGGCTCGATTCCTGCGTTGCCCTCCACGTGGCCAAGAATGACGGTCACGAGGTGAGCGCGCTCTCCTTCAACTACGGGCAGCGCCACAGCAAGGAGCTGGAGTGCGCACGCCGCATTGCCGCACGTGCCAAGGTGGCCGAGCATAACGTCGTGAGCCTCGACCTTGCCCAATGGGGCGGCTCGACGCTGACCGACAAGAGCCGCGAGGTGGCCGACGGCAACATCGACAGCCACGAGATCCCGCAGACCTACGTCCCGGCACGCAACATGGTGTTCCTCTCCGTCGCGGCGTCGCTCGCCGAGGCCAAGGGCGCCGAGCATATCTACATCGGCGTCAGCCAAGTGGACTACTCGGGCTACGTCGACTGCCGCAAGGTCTTCATCGACGCCATGGAGAAGGCCATAAACCTCGGCACTGTCATGGGAGCCGAGCGCGGCAAGCACATAACCATCCACGCCCCGTTTGAGAACATGACCAAGGCCGACGAGATCCGACTTGGTCTGAAGTTGGGCGTCGACTTCGGTCTCACGTGGAGCTGCTACCGCGGCGGCGAGCGTCCGTGCGGCACTTGCGACAGCTGCCTGCTCCGCGCCAAGGCGTTTGCCGAGGTCGGCATCGAGGACCCCGCCCTCAAGCTATGAGCCGAAGGGTTCTCCGCCTGTCGCGAGAAGGCATATTCCCCATAACCAGAGACTTGGCAGGTCGCCCCATCGACACAGCCACAGGTATCAGCCGCCCAGGCACCATCCAAGGCGAGGGCAAGCTGTGTGGCGTGCCGTCGCTTTTCGTACGCCTGCAAGGATGCAACCTGCGCTGCAAATGGCAGACGGGCGACGGGACGACATCGGTCTGCGACACTGCCCACACGTGGGCGACTGGAGGAACGGAGATGATCGTCGACGACGTCTTCGCCACACTAATGAGCAACATGGGGGGAATGCGCCACGTCGTCATAACGGGCGGCGAGCCCCTCTTGCAAACCGATGCCGTGGCAGACCTCATCGCCCTCTTGCGCAACGAGCGGATACACACGACGATAGAGACCAACGGGTTGACCGACAGCGTCCCCGCCGTCTTGCCCGACCTCATGAGCATCTCGCCCAAGCTGAGCGCAAGCGGGCTGACCGAAGCGGAACGTATGGCATCGGCTCTCGGCACACGCCTCTTGACCCAAGCGGCATTGGCAGACGGGCGCGACGTGCAACTGAAGTTCGTCGTATGCCGCCCCGAGGACGCTGACGAGATAAAGGCAGACTATGCCGACACAATTGCCCTCTTGCACACAGACGACATCATCGTCATGCCACTGGGCGCAAACCTTGCGACGCTCAGCCACACACGCGAGACGGCTCTCGAGATGGCCATCGGCAACGGGTGGCGATATGGGCCGAGGCTCCACATAGACCTCTTTGGGAACAAAGAAGGCACTTAGGACAAAAAGATTGACTATGAACGAATTAGAACACGACAAAGTCGACGGCGCCGAGCAAGTTCTTGGTCGCACGGTGACATACCCTCAGACCTACAAGCCCGAGGTTCTCGTGGGCATCCCGCGCTCGCTCAACCGCCACAGGATGGGCATCGGCGACGACGCCCTGCCCTTCAACGGGTGCGACATCTGGCATGCGTATGAGGCTTCGTGCCTGACCGGCAATGGGCTTCCCACGGCTGGCATGCTGAAGATAAAGGTGCCAGCCACGAGCCGTTGCATCGTCGAGAGCAAGTCGCTCAAGCTGTATCTCAACTCCTTCAATATGGAGAAGATGGGACGCACGGCCGCCGAGGCGAACAAGAAGATGACGGATGTCGTATCTCGCGACTTGACGTCGCTCCTTGGTGCGCCAATCGAGGTGTGCTTCTTTGACAGCATGACCATGACGCACTCGACACCCGAACATGACGACCGTTACCAGACAATCGAGGAGACGGCAGCGGCACGCAATGTCGTGGTGAAGAGCTACACCGAGTCGCCCGACCTCCTCAAGGCTGTCGACGCCAAGGATGGTTCTATGCAATTCATTAAGAGTCACCTGTTAAGGTCGAACTGCCCAGTCACCCACCAGCCCGACTGGGGCACGATATACGTGGCCGTCGACGGCGGTCGCCACGTGTCGCCAGCATCGCTGTTGGAGTATATCGTCAGCCTCCGCGGCGAGAACCATTTCCATGAGGAGATATGCGAACTCGTCTTCAAGCGTCTGACAGACCTCCTGACGCCCGACCGTCTGAGCGTGGCGTGCCGCTACACGCGCCGCGGCGGCATCGACATAACGCCCGTCCGCGAGAGTGGTCATTGGGGGCTGTGGAACTCGATGACCGACACTGACATTTTGACAGAACGCGTCGACAGGATGTAGGGGGATCCTGATAGTCCCACCCCACTACCCTACCTGCCGTCTCTTCAAGACAAAAAAAGAGAGCCCCGTGCGACATCTTGCTGTCGCACGGGGCTCTAAGTATTTAGCCTAATTGCTTATAATTTCGGCTGTTGAGGTTTGGAGAGTGGCTTACATCATGCCGCCACCCATGCCGCCCATGCCAGCTGCGCCGGCAGGCATCTCAGGCTTGTTCTCCTTCTCCTCGACGAGGATGCACTCTGTGGTGAGGAACATGCCAGCGATGGAAGCAGCATTCTCGAGAGCTACGCGAGCCACCTTGGCCGGGTCGATGACGCCAGCTGCGAGGAGGTTCTCATAGGTGTCGGTACGAGCGTTGTAACCGTAGTCGCCCTTGCCCTCTTTGACCTTCTGGACGACGACTGCTCCCTCTTTGCCACCATTGAAGACAATCTGACGGAGAGGCTCCTCGATGGCGCGACGAACGATTTCGATACCTGTGGTCTCGTCCTCATTGTCGCCCTTGAGGTCTGCGAGAGCCTCGGAAGCGCGGATGTAGGTGACGCCGCCACCAGGGACGATGCCCTCCTCGACGGCTGCACGCGTTGCGCAAAGAGCGTCGTCGACGCGGTCTTTCTTCTCTTTCATCTCAACCTCGGTAGGTGCGCCGACGTAGAGGACTGCCACGCCGCCAGCGAGCTTGGCGAGACGCTCTTGGAGTTTCTCGCGGTCGTAGTCGCTCTTGGTGGCAGCGATCTGAGCCTTGATCTGAGCAGCGCGCTCCTTGATGGCCGCTTTGTCGCCAAGACCATTGACGATGGTCGTAGCGTCCTTGGTGATGGCGACTTTCTCAGCCTTGCCAAGCATGGTGATATCAGCGTTCTCGAGCTTGAGACCCGTCTCCTCGCTGATGACGGTGCCACCGGTGAGGATGGCAATGTCCTGAAGCATCTCCTTACGACGATCACCGAAGCCAGGAGCCTTGACGGCAGCGACTTTGAGGGAGCCACGGAGACGGTTGACAACGAGGGTTGCGAGAGCCTCGCCGTCGACATCCTCAGCGATGATGAGGAGAGGACGACCCGTCTGGGCTGCCTTCTCAAGAACTGGGAGAAGATCCTTCATCGTGGAGATCTTCTTGTCGTAGATGAGGATGAATGGAGAGTCGAGGTCGGCCTCCATCTTATCGGTGTTGGTGACGAAGTATGGGGAGATATAGCCGCGGTCGAACTGCATACCCTCGACGACGTCGACGTGGGTATCGGTGCCTTTGGCCTCCTCGACGGTGATGACGCCCTCTTTGCCGACCTTCTTCATGGCCTCGGCGATGAGCTTGCCGATCTCGCTGTCGTTGTTGGCGGAGATGGTGGCAACCTGCTCGATCTTCTCGTTCGAGTTGTCAATCTCCTGAGAGAGTTTCTTGATGCCCTCGACGACCTTGGCTACGGCCTTGTCGATACCGCGCTTGAGGTCCATTGGGTTGGCACCTGCGGTGACGTTCTTGATGCCGGTGGTGACGATGGCCTGAGCGAGGACGGTGGCGGTGGTGGTGCCGTCGCCAGCGTCGTCGCCAGTCTTAGAGGCGACCTCTTTTACCATCTGCGCGCCAAGGTTTGCGTAGGGGTCGGAGAGTTCAACCTCCTTGGCAACGGATACGCCGTCCTTGGTGATATGGGGTGCGCCAAACTTGCGCTCGATGACGACATTGCGACCCTTAGGGCCGAGTGTTACCTTGACTGCGTCGGCCAGCTGGTCAACGCCCTCCTTGAGAAGCTCGCGCGCTTCAGTGTTGAATTTTATTGTCTTTGCCATGGTTAGTGTCTTTAAAAAAAATGGTTGTGGGGAATTGGTTCGTTAGGCTACGTAGAGAACGTCGCTCTGGTTGATGAGGAGGTAATCCTCGCCGTCAATCTGAAGCTCGGTGCCAGAGTATTTGCCGTAGAGGACTGTGTCGCCCACCTTGACCTCGACAGCCTCGTCTTTCTTGGCTGCGCCTACGAGAACTACTGTGCCCTTCAGGGGTTTCTCTTTTGCGCTGTCAGGGATGATGATGCCGCTCTGGGTCTTGGTCTCTGCTGCTACGGGCTTGACCAGCACTTTGCCAGCCAGCACCTTGCCTTTAAGTTGTGCCATTGTTCTATATTTTTATTTTTTATTCTGTTGAGTAGGGGCTCGGCACTTTCGCCAAGCCGCCTGTCTCTTATCACAATTTGTGCCAAACGGACTTTTGTGACATTTTGGCAGAAGATTTATTGTCGGGATGTCGCGCTTTGGCAGACGAAGCGACTATTTGGCACCCCATGGGCAGCGCAACACGCCATATCGCCGCATGACCCATGCCAACGCATACGTCATTATCAAGTTCACGGCAACCAGCTCCACAAACACCAATCCTACGGGCTGACTGCCATGCAACACTTTCTCATACAGCATCTTACTCAAAGGCATCGTCACCAGATGCGCACAGAGGATGTACAACGTGTTCGCCCCAGTCCATGCCATCCGAATTTTAAACCTATGGCACAGACATATAATACCAATCGTCTCCACGAGACTGCAAAATACTCCTACGACATTGACCCCCATATACCCGCGAACCATTGACACATAATTATTTAGCGCAATATTTCCCACACATACCGCCACAAGCGCCACCCATACGAACCACCGCACGGCATACGCCCGCTCCAAAATCTCATATCTCCTTATAAGGTAACCAACCATCACCAGCAATGCCGCCTCCATGCCCGAGAGCATGCTCCACGGCAACAAAATATATCGCGACGCCACAATCCCTACACAATAGACCGCAATAATCAAGCTCACAGCCTCCAACAGCCTCATTCTCCTAAGCGACACAGACACAATGCATTTAGCCCAAAAGAGAGCCAGCAAAAACCATATCGCCCCAATTGCCGGCATCTTGCCCCACAACACTTTGGTCTGCAAGCCGCTGCCCCACAATGCCGACAGCGACACCTCCGACAGCCACGCGCACACCGCATCGCCTCCCTTGAACGCCGCCCGCGCCAGCCCGACGACGCAAACCATCACGCACGTCACCAAATATGGCCACAGGTACTGACCCGCATATTTTCTCACGGCACTCTTCAGCCCCATGTCTCGCACGAAAAAGCCTGCGATGATGAAGAACGCAGGCACGTGAAACGAGTTGATGGTGGCATGGACGTAAGGAATCTCGTCAATGCATATCGTATGCCCAACGACAATTGCTATGATGGCTATCGCCTTGGCGGTATCGACGCACTCCATCCGCCCACCCTCTGAGAAGCTAAGCATTGAGCGTCAGTTGTTTATCGTTTCCCACGTGGGCATGGTGTTAGAGAATTGTGGCGCCCCGTCGGCCGACATCAA
This sequence comes from Bifidobacteriaceae bacterium, assembly GCA_963607345.1. Lineage (GTDB taxonomy): Bacteria > Bacteroidota > Bacteroidia > Bacteroidales > Marinilabiliaceae > W3P20-009. The sequence goes on along the minus strand of CAVDBL010000001.1, from coordinate 280,722 downwards.
TACGCAGTAGTGCGCCAACCCGTTGGTCAGCACTACGGCGCGCGCCCCCAAGACGCTCAGGTATCGGCACGCCTGGTTAAGCGTCTTTTGCGAGAGCGGCACGTCGGGAGCCTTGCACTCGACGATGACAAGCGGCTCCATGCTCCGCGAGAATGCCACGATGTCGGCCCTTTGCCGCGACGTCCCTATCACGACGGGTGTCTCGACGGCCAGTAGCGATGCCGGGAATCCCAATGCGCCTGCCATGTACGCAAGGAAATGTTGGCGCACCCACTCCTCGGGCGTCAATGCCACATACCTGCGACGGCTGAGGCACAAGACGGCGTCTCGCTGCTCGCCACGTCGTATCGTGAGCTGCGCGGGCGGCAAGTTGAGCCGAGGAAACTGGTCAGTTGTCATTGGTCAGGTCTGACAAGTGGGTCTGGAAGTCCTTGCCGCGCTTGAGATACGTGACGAGAAGCAATGCGGAGAAGAATATGATGACGGCGCGGAGCGGAAGGCTCAAGATGTCGTAGTTGCAAGCCACGTCATAAAGCCCGTGCAAGATGGCAGGAATGGCGATTGCCAACACCCTCAATGCCCATTTGTAGGCCGGGTAGAGCTGCGAGAACGAGATGAAATAGCCGGCTATGGCGGCCCACAGGGCGTGGGCGAATGGCAATGTGGTCAGTCGTGTAATGTTGGCGTAGAAAGATTCAGAGTACTCGAGTTCGGAGTTGACGGTCATCTGGTATTGGACACCCTCAAAGACGCCAAACGCCACGCCGCTTATGAGACCATAGAATACCATGGTCTGCGGAATGAGAGGCTGGCGCGCCCTGGCGATGATGATAAATAGCGGTATCGCCTTGGCCAATTCCTCCGTAAAGCCCACACCCCCAATGTAAAAAATCAACTGAAACACTATCCCCTGCAAATCCTCAAACCAATAGAAAGGGTTGAGAGCCACGATGCCCAACAAGTCCCATGCCAAGAAGACGAAGCCCTGCGTAAGGAAAAAGGTCGTCACGGCAGCCTTCACCGTCACCTGCCGAGTCTTAAACAGATACCAAAAGAAAAGCCCCCAAATGCCTGAGAAATAGAGCGATATAAGGTAGAACGTCAGAAGAGACGAGTTGCCCACAAGCTCGACGATGATAGGCAACAGACCGACGGCGGCCATCATGATGAGCCTCGTGTCCTCTTTCCAGACGCTGCGGCTCAGATCTCCTTTCGGAAACAAGATTTCAGAGCCTATCGACGAGAGCTGCCTCGACAACGTGCCGTGCGAGCGCACCTTGGCCTTCAGTCCCTCACGACGCAAGCAGTCGCCGACGGTCATGCGCCCGTCATACGGCTCGCCGTCCACCTGCGCCATGTCGCACGTCAAAACCTTGCCGCGGGAGACCATGTCCGCCAGCACGATGCCGGCGTAAGGGCCGAAATGCCGATTGTTCCTAATGACGTAATATGATGACATTTTACCTCTTTTTTGCGCAAAATTAGACATTGTCGAGCGTCGCGCAATGACGACACTTTTCCCACCATGTGTTATTATTTCCTATTCTCAACAAATTAAGCTAATTTTGCCGTTAAGCACTTAAAAAATATTTACCTTACATATTCAAGACGACATAATGGGATACAAAATCATTGTCCTCGCCAAGCAGGTGCCCGACACTCGCAACGTCGGGTCCGACGCGATGACACCCGAAGGTACCGTCAACCGTGCGGCTCTGCCCGCCGTGTTCAACCCTGAGGACCTCAACGCCCTCGAGCAAGCCCTCAGAATCAAGGACGCTTTCCCCTGCTCGACAATAACAATGCTCACCATGGGCCTCCCTAAGGCCACCGAGGTTCTCCGCGAAGGCCTCTTCCGTGGCGTCGACAAGACCGTCCTCCTCACCGACCGCGCCCTCGGCGGCGCCGACACCCTCGCCACAAGCTACTCGCTCGCACAGGCCATCAAGAAGATCGGAGAGTACGACATCATCCTCTGCGGCCGTCAAGCCATCGACGGCGACACCGCGCAGGTAGGTCCCCAGGTCGCCGAGAAACTCGGTCTCCCGCAGGTCACCTACACAGAGGAGATCCTCAAGCTCGAAGACCGCAAGATTGTCGCCAAACGACACATCGACGGCGGCGTCGAGACCGTCGAGGCTCCACTGCCTCTCGTCCTCACCGTCAACGGCTCTGCAGCTCCTTGCCGCACCCGCAACGCCAAGCTCGTCATGAAATATAAGGGCGCAAAGACGACAACCGAGATCGCCGCCCTCACCGACGAGAACGAGAAAGCCTTCTACGCCCAACGCCCCTACTTGGCAATCAGCCAGTTCGGTGCAGCAGACATCGACGCCGATCCCGCTCAAATCGGCAAGGCAGGCTCGCCTACCAACGTCAAGGCCGTCAAGAGCATCGTCTTCACCGCCAAAGAGAGCAAGAGCTTCTCCAGCAGCGACCAGGACATCGACAGCCTCATGGCAGAACTCATCGCCAGCAACACCATAGGCTAATCTCCAAACTCTCTCGAAAAGACAGAAATGAACAACGTATTCGTATATTGCGAGCTCGAAGGCGCCAAGGTCGCAGACGTCAGCCTTGAGCTCCTCACCAAAGGCCGCAAACTGGCCGACGAGCTGGGCGTACAACTTGAGTGCCTCTGCATCGGCTACAAACTTGATGGCGTTGAGAAGCAAGTACTCCCCTACGGCGTAGACAAGGTACACGTCTTCGACGCCGAGGGTCTCTTCCCCTACACCTCACTCCCCCACACCTCCGCAGTTGTCAACCTCTTCAAGGAGGAGAAGCCGCAAATCTGCCTCATGGGCGCCACCGTCATCGGCCGCGACCTCGGTCCTCGCGTCTCTTCTGCTCTCCACTCCGGCCTTACCGCCGACTGCACGCAGCTCGAGATCGGCGACTTCGACATGAAGGTCAAAGAGGGCGACCAGATGGTCAACAAGCACTACGAGAAGCAGCTCTACCAGATCCGCCCAGCTTTCGGCGGCTCCATCATCGCTACAATCGTCAACCCTGACCACCGCCCACAGATGGCAACCGTCCGCGACGGCGTCATGAAGAAGGAGGTCCGCGACGAGAACTATAAGGGTGAGGTCGTACGCCACGATGTCGCCAAATACGTCCCCACGACCGACTACGTCGTCAAGGTCATCGACCGCCACGTTGAGGCTGCAAAGAACAACCTCAAGGGCGCGCCCATCGTCGTCGCTGGTGGCTACGGTGTCGGCTCAAAAGAGGGCTTCGACAAGCTCTTCGAGCTCGCTAAGGAGCTCCACGCCGAGGTTGGCGCAAGCCGCGCCGCCGTCGACGCAGGTTGGGTCGACCACGACAGGCAAATCGGTCAGACTGGCGTCACCGTCCGCCCGAAACTCTACATCGCATGCGGCATCTCCGGCCAGATTCAGCACATCGCCGGCATGCAAGACAGCTCCATGATCATCTCCATCAACTCCGACCCCGAAGCCCCTATCAACAAGATTGCGGACTACGTCATCACAGGCACCGTCGAAGATGTCATCCCCAAGATGATTAAGTATTACAAGAAAAACAGCAAGTAGCGAGACACCAATGGCCAACTATTATAGCGAGACGCCCGAACTCAAATACCACCTCGGGCACCCCCTCATGAAGCGAATTGTCGAGCTCAAAGAGCGCAACTTCGCCGATAAGGACAAATTCGACTACGCACCACAAAACCTCGAGGACGCTCTCGACAACTATGATCGCGTCCTCGACATCGTCGGTGAGATCTGCGGCGACATCATCGGCCCCAACGCCGAGGGTGTCGACCACGACGGCCCTAAGTGCGAGAACGGACGAGTTATCTACGCCCCCGGCACCTCCGTCAACCTCGATGCTACACGCAAAGCCGGCCTCATGGGCATGGCAATGCCTCGTCGCTTCGGCGGTCTCAACTTCCCCATCGTTCCCTACATCATGGCAGCCGACATGGTCAGCAGCGCCGATGCAGGCTTCGAGAACCTCTGGGGTCTCCAAGATTGCGCCGAGACCCTCTACGAGTTCGGCAACGAGGATCAGAAACAACGCTTCCTGACCCGCGTATGCGCAGGCGAGACCATGTCCATGGATCTCACCGAGCCAGACGCAGGCTCCGACCTCCAGAGCGTCATGCTCAAGGCCACCTACAGCGAGGCCGACGGCTGCTGGCTCCTCAACGGTGTCAAGCGCTTCATCACCAATGGCGATGCCGACATCCACCTCGTCCTCGCCCGCTCCGAGGAAGGCACGCGCGACGGTCGCGGACTCTCCATGTTCATCTACGACAAGCGTCAGGGCGGCGTCGACGTCCGTCGCATCGAGAACAAGATGGGCATCAAGGGCTCACCAACCTGCGAGCTCGTCTACAAGAACGCCAAGGCAGAGCTCTGCGGCGACCGCAAGCTCGGTCTCATCAAGTACGTCATGGCCCTCATGAACGGCGCACGCCTCGGCATCGCCGCACAAGGCGTCGGCATCAGCCAGGCTGCCTACAACGAGGCCCTCGCATATGCTAAAGACCGCAAGCAGTTCGGCAAGGCAATCATCGAGTTCCCTGCCGTAGCCGACATGCTCTCCACCATCAAGGCCAAGCTCGACGCCAGCCGCGCTCTCCTCTACGAGACAGCTCGTTTCGTAGACGTATACAAGGCTCTCGACGACATCAGCAAGGAGCGCAAACTCACCCCCGAGGAGCGTCAGGAGCAGAAGAAGTTCGCCAAGCTGGCCGACGCCTTCACCCCTCTCGCAAAAGGCATGGGTTCCGAGTTCGCAAACCAGAACACCTACGACTGCATCCAGATCCACGGCGGCTCCGGCTTCATGAAGGAGTACAAGTGTGAGCGCATCTACCGCGACGCTCGCATCACCTCCATCTACGAAGGCACCACCCAGCTCCAAGTCGTTGCGGCCATCCGCTACGTCACCAGCGGTGCCTACGCTGCCAAGATCGCGGAGTACGAGCAAATCCCCGTAGCTCCCGAGTTCGAGGACTTCAAGAGCAAGCTCAAAGCCATGAGTGACAAGACCCAAATGGCCGTCAACCAGGTCAACGACTCCAAGAACCAAGAGTTCCACGACCTCGTCGCACGTCGTCTCTACGAGATGACCGCCTACACCGTCATGGGTCACCTCATCCTTCAGGATGCTTGCAACGCTCCCGAGCTCTTCGGCACCTCCGCACGCGTATTCATCCGCTACGCTGAGGCTGAGGTCGAGAAGCACATCACCTTCATCCGCAAGTTCCAAGAGGAGAGCCTCGCCGACTACCGCAAGGCTTAATCCATTCGGACAAATAGCACCAATCCCCATCCGCCTCATGACGGATGGGGATTTTTTTGTGTCTCCTACTCGAAAACAGAAACTCTCACTAAATTCGCATAAGTTCTAACAGCCCCCCACATGCCCCACCATCTCCACATAAAAAATATGGTCTGCGACCGCTGCATTGCAGCCGTCAAAGCAGTCCTTACAGACGCCGGGTACCCATCCGCCGACGTCCAACTCGGTGAGGCAACCATCCCACAACCACCCACTCCACAGCAATCCGCCACAATCTCCGCCGACCTCCACGCCTTGGGCTTCGAGCTTATCAATGGACAACAAGCCCAGACCGTCGAACAGATAAAGAACGCCATTCGCAACGTCGTCCGCCAAGGGCAACTCGGCGCAACCAACCTCTCCGACATTCTCTCTTCGTCCTTGGCACGCGACTACTCCTCCATCTCCTCCCTTTTCTCATCAACCGAAGGACGCACAATCGAGCAATATTTCATTGCCCAACGCATCGAACGAGCCAAAGAGCTTATAGCCGACGGCAACCTCTCTATCAGCGAGATTGCCGACACCCTCGGATTCTCCAGCCCAGCCCACCTGAGCAACCAGTTTAAGCGCACCACGGGTCTCACTCCCTCACAATTCCGCTCCGACGCCAACAGCCGACGCACACCTATCGACAAGATATGACAACAACCCCAACCTTCCGCCCCGCCACCGAAGCCGATGCCGAGACCTTGGCAGCCATCTACGCCCCCTACGTGACCGACACTGCCATAACGTTTGAATACGACGCCCCATCCGTCGACGAGTTCCGCCAACGGATAAAAACAATATCAGCCGCCCACCCCTACATCGTCGCAGAGGTCGACGGCCGCATCGTCGGCTACGCCTACGCCTCACCCTTCAAGAGCCGAGCCGCCTACCAGTGGACGGTCGAGACGAGCATCTACCTCGACCGCAATATGCGAGGCCATGGCTTCGGCGAGGCGCTGCTCCATGAGCTCGAACGTCAACTAATCGCCCAAGGCGTCAAAAGCATCTGCGCCTGCATAACTTACCAAGGAGTCCGCGACCCGCACATGACCAACGCCAGCATGCGGTTCCACCAGCGCATGGGCTACCGGCTCGTGGCCCATTTCCACCGATGCGGTTTCAAGTTCGGACGATGGTATGACATGATCTGGATGGAGAAACTCGTCTAAAGTCCAGCCGCACGTCCCTCCAGCCAAACGCTGAATCCCTCAAAATAACCAGCGTTCTCACTCAGCCACGCCAACACCTCGGGCTTATATATCCCGTTGAAAATGAAATATATCATAGCGCGCACATATCCGCGCGCATGAAGCTCTATCAAGAAGTCGGCATACGTCACCTGCCAAAAGTCCAAGTTTTCCTCTCCCGTCTCCCTCATGTAAGACGCCAACGAGTCCGTCCGCTCCACCAAGTTCTCTATCACGTCGCCAGGCGTCGAGCCTTTAGGTTTCATTGCCGCCGACAGGCTGTCTATCACGGTCTCCATCCGCTCGCTATACTGTTCCTCGGGCTGACGCGTCTTCAGCGGGTCCAACCCGCCCCACCCTTTTTTCCACATCTCGACGATGCGTTCCGCATTTTGCGCCCTACCCTCGTCACTCGCCGTCAGCAAGTAACGCAAGAGAGGCAGCATCGCCTGATACCTGTGCCCCCTCATAGCCTCCGTCTCCGACAGCAACAAGTGAGCGGGCGTCAACGACGGCTGCTTCCTTATCGCCAGCTGGCACAGTTCCGACGCCTTCGCCAAGTGCCCCTTTTTCTGCATCATCGAGGCGTAATAATATGACGACTCAGCATGCCCCGCCTTAGCCAATTTGCGGTATATGCGCTGCGCCGCGCTGTCAAAACCCTGCCTCTCCCTGCATCGAGCCTCAATGAGTCTCGCATCGTCCTTCAGCTCGAAATTGTCGTCTTTTATCATCCACTTGGCACGGTCCAATGCGGCCACGATGTTGCCCATCTCATAATAGGTGTCCGCCATCGCCAGTCGCGCCTCGTCGGTCTTCACCTGGGCGTAGACGTTTATGGCCTCCGTATAGTTCGCCGCGTCACGCCACTTGGCAGCCAATGCCATCAGGCTGTCATTCTTCATCACTATCGACTGGCCATGCGCCACTGCGACGCACGCCATCATGACAATCGTTGTCGTTATCTTAGCTCTCATGCCGCAAATATAGTCTCTTGCCGCGTTTCCATGTCATTTCTTCCCCCATCTGCCGTTTTTCTTCAACGAAAGTGGCGCACGACGTCATACTTTCGTTCGCATGATAAAATAATACCATCGTCAGACAATATTTGCGCAAAGAGGACATTTCACCTCCCTTTCTCTTAGATAAATAAAACATTCCTCCCCCATTCCACCAACCATAAACCCCTAATTTTGTCTTCGAACTCAGATATGGAAACATTCTTTAAGTCCGACAGCGAACCAATACAAGATAAATTATGACAAGATCCTCTACTCGTTTTTTCTTCGCCCTTCTCGCCGCAATCATCTCTTTCGCCTCTGCTTCCGCTGCCGACGTCGTCCGCAAGCAAGTTACTGTAGGCTCCGCCACTTGGACCTATACCATTAAGACCGACGGCACCACGCCTACCGCGACCCTCTACCGCGTCGACGGAGCCAAGGGTGCGATAACCATCCCCGCCACCGTCACCATCGACGGCACCGAGTATGGCGTCGACGGCATCGATGTCGAGGTCGACAAGATCGACGGCGGCGTCTTCATGAACAATTCCGACATCACCTCCGTCACCGTCTCCGAGGGCATCACCTCAATCGGCGGCAGCGCATTCTATAATTGCGTAAGCATCAAGTCCATAACGCTCCCCTCAACCCTCAAGAGCATCTCCAACAGCGCATTCCAGCTCTGCTCTGGACTCACGTCGCTCACCATCCCCGAGGGTGTCGAGACAATAGGCGCATCAGCATTCTACCAGTGCAACAGCCTCACGACCGTCTCTCTCCCCTCAACCCTCAAGACGATTGGCAGCAACGCCTTCCAGCAAGACTCTAAGCTCAAAACCGTGACCATAGCGTCACCAAGCCAACTCACCGACATCGGCGACTTCGCTTTCGAGCAGTGCAACGCCCTCACGAGCATCACCATCCCAGCCTCCGTCTCGCGCATCGGGCAAGCAGCCTTCCAATGGTGCAAAGGCCTCACGTCGCTCACCATCGAGGAGGGCACGACAGTCATGACCATCGAGGACAAAGCGTTCATCCAGTGCGAGTCCCTCACGTCCATCACCATCCCCGGACGCGTCGAGACAGTCTGCGACGAGGCTTTCCGCTACTGCTACGGCGCAACATCCATCGTCATCGAATCTGGCGTCAAGTATATCGGCGCCAATTCCTTCTCCCAATCACAAATCTCTGAAATCTACATTCCCGGCACCGTCAAGACCATTGGCGAGTCAGCTTTCGAGAACTCCCACAGCCTCAACAAGGTGACCCTCGGCGATGGCGTCGAGTCCGTCGGCGACAACGCCTTCGTAAGCCACTCGACAAACCTTGAGCTCAAGTGCGAAGGCACCACGGTCATCCCGACCATCGGCAACGGCAGCTTCAATAACTATGGCACAGTCTCCGTCGAAGTTCCCGCCGGCTACGAGGGCCAATACTCAGCCGACAAGGGCTGGACGGGCGCCATCGAAGTCGAGCAGACCACCTCAATAACCGACATCAACGCCAACGACACCCCTAAGGTCTATTACGACCTCCAAGGTCATAAACTCGGCTCCCACCCCACAAAGAAGGGGCTTTACATCTCCAGCCGCCGTCTGACATCTTTCGGCAAGTAACGCAAGGCTAACAGATCTCGTCATACTTCCACCCCCGCGGACCGACAATTCCATCCTTCGGCCCGCGGGCTTTTTTTATTCCTACGCCTACACAAACGGAAAAACGAGGTTGCACACCAAACCTGATGCGCAACCTCGTCGCTTATCGTCTTCTGACGCTCCCCTACTTCTTATACATGAGGAGTGCGGAATATGTATTGACACCTAAGGCCGAATGTCCCTCATACTTGATGTCGACAATCGCCTCTGCGTCGAGCTTCTCCTGCTCAATAAACTCGTTTATCTGCTGATCCAACGCCTCGTCGAAGTCGTCGGTTCCTGCATATTGAAATTGCTTAGTGAATATTGTTGCCATGTTGTTAATTGTTTATTCTCGTCTATTCAAGAGACAAATATATAAAAAAATGTTATTCGCTAACCTATAATGCGGCTCACGACGTCCACAAGCATGTCCCTATTTGTCGTCTCGGGCCAATTATAGCCTTTCGAGCGCATGTCATAATCAGCTATCAACTGGGTGATTTTCATGCAGTCAGTCGCCGTATAGAGGCGCGAGGCAGGCGTGAAATTTTTCTGCACCATAAACTGGTTGCGCTCGCCAACGGCCATCGTGGCTCTGACGGCCTCCTCGTCGCTCTTCGTCGTGGCGCGCGTATAGCAATAGGTGAAGAGGTGGTCGAAGCCGTTATACAAGGCTGCGAATATCGCCTGCACGGGATACGCCTTCTCGTTCTGACCGAAAGCTTTGACAATGCGCATCGCGCGCTCCCTGTCTTTCTTGAAAAGGGCGTCGCGCAACTCGAAGGCGTTATACTCTTTGCTGATGCCAACATTGTCGCTCACCATGTCGACGGTTATCGTCTTCAGCCCAGGTCCCACTGCCGCGCGTATCTTCTCAATAGCCGCCGCCGCGTCGCCCATGCTCGTACCGACAAACTCCGCCAACAGCTCCGACGCCTTGTCCTCAATGGAGAAGCCGCGCTTCATGGCATGCGTGGCTATCCAGTGCGGCATCTGGTTGTCATACAGAGCCTTGGTCTCCATTATCGCGCCACCAGCCTTCTCTATCGCCTTATAGAGGCGAGTGTTCTTGGCAAGCAGCTTGTATTTGTGGCACAACACGAGAACCGTCGTCTCAAGGCTCCGCGAGACGTACCCCTCCAAGTCGCCAAGCCCTGTGGCCGCCTGCGCCTCACGCACAATGACGACTCGCCGCTCGGCAAATGTCGGGTACTGGTCACACTCCAAGGCAATCTTACGCCCCGTCGTGTCGCGCCCATAGACAACCGTCTGGTTGAAAGCCCTATCCGCCTCCGGCATGGCATTGGCCTCTATGTAGTCGCTCACAACGTCGATGGGATAAGGCTCCTCGCCATGAAGCAGGTAGACGGGACGGTATTTGCCACCCTTCAGCTCTTTCAGTATGTCGTCTTGCGAGAGTGCAGGCATCGCTATGTCTAAAATTTAAGGTGCTTGACGGAATTGCCGTTGCGCTCGATGACTTGCAGCGCGTCAATTCCTATCTCAAGATGCGGCTTCACGAAGTTGGCTGTCACCTTCTTGTCGCTCTCCGATGTCTTGACGCCCTCCGGAATCATTGGCTGGTCGCTCACCAGCAACAATGCGCCCGTCGGTATCTCGTTGTGGAAGCCCACGGTGAAGAGGGTCGCCGTCTCCATGTCGACAGCCATGGCCCTCATGGTCTCCAATTTATGCTTGAAGTTGTCGTCATGCTCCCAGACGCGACGGTTCGTCGTGTAGACCGTGCCGGTCCAATAGTCCAAACCATGGTCGCGGATGGAGCCTGACACCGCACGCTGCAACGAGAAGGCGGGCAACGCAGGCACCTCGGGTGGGAAGTAGTCGTTACTCGTACCCTCACCGCGTATGGCGGCGATAGGCAATATGAAGTCGCCAAGGTTGTTCTTCTTCTTAAGTCCGCCACATTTGCCAAGGAAAAGCACGGCTCTCGGATGGATGGCCTGCAAAAGGTCCATGATAGTCGCGGCATTAGGGCTGCCCATGCCGAAGTTGATTATGGCGACGCCCTCGGCAATGGCGTTGGGCATGCTGCAATTACGATGGACTTCAACACCAAACATCTCGGCGAACATCTCTACATAGTTCATGAAGTTCGTCAACAATACGTAGCCGGGGAACTCATCCAACTGACGACCAGTGTAGCGCGTAAGCCAGTTCTCCACAATTTCTTCTTTCGTCTTCATAATTTCCTGACGTTTTTAAATAGGTTGTTTGGCTACCAAAGATAATTAACAGTGGCGGTATTGCAAAGACGAAATCTTAACTTTGCATCTACTACTTTTATCCCACAAGGCATTCCGCCCTCTCCAAATGGCTCAAAAGAACTTTACCGATACGCCCCTGATGCGCCAATACCTCAGCATCAAGGCCAAGCACCCCGACGCCATGCTCCTCTTCCGAGTGGGCGACTTCTATGAGACATACCTCGACGACGCTCCTAAAGCCGCCAAGATTCTCGGCATCACCCTCACGCAGCGTAGCGGTACAAACCCCGAGCTCGGAGCTCTCGCAGGCTTCCCTCACCATGCCCTCGACACCTACCTTCCCAAGCTCGTCCGCGCAGGGCTCCGCGTCGCCGTATGCGACCAGCTCGAAGACCCCAAGACAGCCAAAGGAATCGTCAAACGCGGGATAACTGAGCTCGTCACGCCGGGCGTAGCCATGACCGACGGAGTCCTCGTCACTGGCGAGAATAACTTCCTCTGCTGCGTCAACTTCACCTCCGCCAACGTCGGCATCGCCTTCCTCGACATCTCGACAGGCGAATTTATGATGGGACAGGGCGACGTCCACTACGCCGACCGCCTCCTTGCGACGTTCCGCCCCAAGGAGGTGCTCTTCGAGAAAGGCAAACGACAGTCTTTCATCGAGGCTTTCGGCACAAAGTGGATAACATACCCCTTCGACGACTGGGCCTTCCAACCCCAATCGGCCAACGACCGTCTGCTAAAGCATTTCGGCACCCAAAGCCTCAAAGGCTTCGGCATAGACGGCGAGTCTGCCGGAGTGACAGCTGCCGGCGCCATCCTCTACTACCTCGACGTCACCCAACACGACGGCCAGTCACATATCTCGCGCCTCCAACGGATCGACGAGCAGTCCTACGTCTGGCTCGACCGTTTCACCATACGCAATCTCGAGATTTTCAATGACGGCCGAGACGGCACAAGCTCCCTCGCCGACATCGAAGATCGCTCGACGACACCCATGGGCTCGCGCCTCCTGAAACGATGGCTCGTCATGCCACTGCGCGACGTCACGGCCATAAAACGCCGCCACGACATCGTAGCCGAGTTCGTCGTCAACCCCACTCTCACTGCCCAGACGACCGACATCCTCAAACAGGTGGGCGACATGGAACGCCTCGTGGGCAAGATAGCATGCCTCAGGATTACGCCTCGCGAAGTCGTCATGCTCAAGCGCGCGCTCGAAGCAATCCCGACGCTCAAACAGACCGTCGCATCAGCCAATCCCGACGGGCAGCTGGCACGCATGGTCTCCGACCTCGACAATTGTGAGCAGCTGCGACTGCGCATCGAGCACGACATCGTCCCCGACCCTCCCACGACAATCCAAAAGTGCGGCGTCATAGCCAATGGCGTCTCAGCCGAGCTCGACGACCTGAGGCAAATATCCTCCTCCAGCAAAGATTATCTCGCCGCCCTCCAAGATCGCCTCGCCGCCGAGACCTCAATCCCGTCGCTCAAAGTTGCGTACAACAACGTCTTCGGCTACTATATCGAGGTTCGCAACACCCACAAGGAGAAGGTTCCTGAAGATTGGGTTCGCAAGCAGACAATGACCAATGCGGAGCGTTACGTCACCCCCGAACTCAAAGAGTATGAGGAGAAGATCCTCGGCGCCGACCAGCGCATCGCAACCATCGAGGCGCAGCTCTACTCCCAACTCCTCGCCGAGCTCAACGCCCACCTCGGCATCGTCCAAAGAAACGCTACGCGCCTGGCGGAGGTCGACACCCTCCACACTTTCGCCCGCAATGCCGTCGATTTCAACTACTGCCGCCCCGAGATGACCGACGACGACGCTCTCGACATCACCGAGGGCCGACACCCCGTCATCGAACGTCTCATGCCCGATGGCGACTCCTACGTCAGCAACAACCTCCACCTCGATAAGGACAATCAGCAGATCGTCATCATCACAGGCCCCAACATGGCAGGTAAGAGCGCACTCCTACGCCAGACGGCCCTCATCGTCCTCCTCGCCCAATGCGGCTCCTACGTCCCCGCGTCAGCCGCCAAAATCGGCATCGTCGACAAGATTTTCACCCGCGTCGGCGCAAGCGACAACCTCTCACAAGGCGAGAGTACTTTCATGGTCGAGATGACCGAGGCCGCCAACATCCTGAATAATGTCACGTCAAGAAGTCTCGTCCTCTTCGACGAGCTGGGTCGCGGAACAAGCACCTACGACGGCATCTCGCTCGCATGGGCAATCGTCGAGTATCTCCATAATAATGAGCGTGCGCAAGCCAAGACGCTCTTCGCCACTCACTATCACGAGCTTAACGACATGGAGAAGATGTACGACCGCATAAAGAATTACAATGTCTCAGTCCGCGAGACGGCAGGCAAGGTCATCTTCCTCCGCAAACTCGTCCGAGGCGGCTCCGAGCACAGCTTCGGCATCCACGTGGCAAAACTGGCAGGCATGCCCCGCTCCGTCGTCGACCGCGCGTCTGAGATTCTTACAAAGCTGGAGCATGAGCGCGACGGCGCGCCGTCACCAGAATCTAAAGTCGCCCATCAGAAGGGCTTCAAGAAGGTTGAGCAGAAAAATGAGGGTGCCGTGCAACTGAGCCTCTTCCAACTCGACGACCCGCTCGTCATGAGCATCCGCGACGAGATAGCAGGTCTCGACATCGACAACCTAACTCCGCGAGACGCTCTCAATAAGCTCTACGACATCAAGCGTCTCCTTGGTCTCGATTCTTGACCCTCCCCCCTTACGGAACACGTCATATCGTTCCTCGTAGCTCTCGGCTCCTCTTATCGCCCCAGCGTCAAGTACGGAATGGAACAGCATGTCGCATTCCGTCATCTTGCGCTGTTCGCTCGCAATTTCACAACCTTCTCCCCATATCGCTCGCCAATTATCTCTTTAATACTCATAGCTGTTTATATCTTCAACACTCACAAATCTAACATCCTTTCACCCATTTCCGCTACCCTTTCTTCTCATTTTATCCCCCAACATAACTATCTTTGCATCTGATATCTCAGAACTTAAAACATAATTAGATAACAATGAAGAGAATCGTTCTTATCCGCCACGGCCAGAGCGCCTGGAACCTGGAGAACCGCTTCACCGGCTGGACCAATGTTGACCTGACCGAGAACGGCGTAGCTGAGGCTGTCAAGGCCGGCAAGACCCTCAAAGAGCAGGGCTTCACCTTCGACATCGCATACACCTCTTTCCTCAAGCGTGCCGTCAAGACCCTCAACAACGTCCTCGACCAGATGGACCTCGACTGGATCCCCGTCGAGAAGAGCTGGCGCCTCAACGAGAAGCACTACGGTGACCTCCAGGGCCTCAACAAGGCTGAGACCGCCAAGCAGTACGGCGACGAGCAAGTCAAGATCTGGCGCCGCAGCTATGACGTCGCTCCCAACCCAATCCCCGACACCGACGACCGCAGCGCTACCATGGATCCTCGCTACGCAAGCTACGTCCCCGACTGCGAGATCCCTCGCACCGAGAGCCTCAAGGACTGCATCGAGCGCGCTCTCCCTTACTGGAAGAGCGAGATCTTCCCTATGCTCAAGAAGGTTGACAACATCGTCGTAGTTGCTCACGGCAACTCCCTCCGCGGCATCATCAAGTTCCTCAAGGGCATCTCCGACCAGGACATCATCTCCCTCAACCTCCCGACCGCTGTTCCTTACTGCTTCGAGTTCGACGAGAAGACCTACAAGCTCACCAAGGATTACTTCGTCGGCGACCCCGAGGAGATCAAGAAACTCCAAGAGGCCGTTGCTAACCAAGGCAAGGCTAAGTAATCGGCTCTAAAAGCCTATTACATAACGTCAAAGGAGACCGTCCCAATGGGCGGTCTCCTCTTTTTTCCCCCTCTCACGGCATCTTTTTTCCACCCCAATCCTTTTTAAACAAAAAATTCTTATATTTACGCTCGGTAAAATCATATACTTTAATCCTTTATCATGAACAAAATCCTATTCTATCTCAAGAAGTGCTTCTCGCAAGACTTCGCAAACTTCAAGGACCGCGCACGCCGCGAAGAGTTCTGGTTCTTCTACCTCGCCAACGTCATCATCTCCACCATCGCCGGACTCATCACGTCATGGCTGTCCTCCATTGTTGGACTCGTGTTCCTCGTGCCGTCTCTCGCCGTTGGCGCACGCCGCCTCCACGACACCGGTCGTAGCGGATGGTTCATGCTCCTCGGTCTGATCCCCGTCGTCGGTGCCATCATCCTCATCGTCTTCTTTGCGCAAGACAGCAAGCCTGAGACCAACAAGTGGGGAGCAAACCCAAAGGCTAATGCATAGTCCGACGGACTCACATCCTGCATAATCTCTAACAGAAAACACCAAGACTTTTAAAGGTCTCGGTGTTTTCTCTTTTCTCTCTAAACATTCATCTAAAACCCCTCATTATGGAAATGCTCAACTATGCGAAAGAAGCTCTCACCACCAAATTCGCCACTTTCTCAGGTCGTGCTCGCCGTCGCGAATACTGGCTTTTCGTCCTTTTCACAGCTATAATCAACTCGGCAATCAACTTCCTGACGCTTGCCGTCAAAGACAGCACACCTCTCACAGTCGTAATCTCCATCATCTCCATCGTTTGGGGTCTCTACACCTTGATCCCGTCAATCGCCATAACTGTTCGTCGCCTCCACGACACAAATCGCAGCGGTTGGTGGTACCTCCTCGCCATTGTCTTTATTTTCGCTATGGTCATTTTCGCTGCATTGCAGATAAATAATTCCAATAACATCCTCTTAATACTCACACTCCTCTGCTTCGCAGGATTTATCGCTTTCGTCGTTTTTCTCTTCTTGCCAGGCACTAAAGGAGAGAACGACTATGGTCCAGACCCCAAAGCCGTAGCCGACGCGCCCGAAGCCAACAACTCCCAAATAGAAATCAAGTTCTAAGGCTCGCCCCCCTACGACAAACCCTCGCAAGGTCATGCTACCTTACGAGGGTTTGCTTTTTTCGTCTATTCGACGGACTCTCTTTTACAGTACCCCCATTGCGAGGCGCGCCTCGTCCGTCAAGTTCTCATCCGACCAGGGCGGGTCAAATGTCAAGTTCACCTCGACCGACTCGACGCCTGGTATGGCTTTCACTTTCTCCATGACCTCCTCAGGCAAGCTGTCCGCCACTGGGCAGTTCGGAGCCGTCAGGGTCATCAAAATCCTGACCTCATTGTTCGTCGAAACCTCAAGTTTATATATCAACCCAAGATCATATATGTTGACCGGTATCTCGGGGTCAAACACCGTCTTCAGCTGCTCAATGACAAGCTGCTCGATGCTCTTTCCTGCCACCTCTTTCTTCTTCTCTTCCATCGTGCGGAGGCTTATTGTTTGTTACTCTTGGCTTTAGCCGCATACGCCATGGCGTACAGGCGGATCTGCTTAATCATCGCAAGCAGACCATTCGACCTCGTTGGCGTCAAATTCTCTTTCAAACCTATCTGGTCAATGAAATAAAGGTCCGCACTCTCAATGTCCTCAGCCTTCTGACCATCGACAACGCGCAACAGCAACGCCACGATGCCCTTCACGATGATGGCGTCAGAGTCGCCCTTAAACGACAACGTCCCGTCGGCATTCTGCTCACAATAGATCCACACGGTGCTCTGGCATCCCTCGATTATATACTCCGGCTTCCTGTGCTCCTCGGGGTACGGCTCCATGTCGTTACCCAACTCGATGAGCAGAGAATACTTATCCATCCAGTCGTCGTAGGCAGAAAACTGCTCGACAATCTCATCCTGTATCTCGTTTATTGTCATTGTCTTTGTCTTTTTCCTGTGGCTCTGACGCACTCGCGCCACGCCACCATTGAAGACCACAAATTTACCCCCTTTACTATTTTTTTCCACAAACAGCGGACGCCTTATTTCGATAAAAATGCCTAAATTGCAATTATACTTAATCTGAAAACAACACTCTCCTTACATGGCAACACGCCAAAAACTCCTTATGGAGGAAATGGGGCGCATGACGACCGAGCAGTTCCACCAAGCCCCCAAAACCCCGCTCGTCATCGTCGCCGACGAGATCCGCAGCCTCAACAACATCGGCTCACTCTTCCGCACCGCCGACGCCTTCCGACTCGAAGAGATCATCCTCTGCGGAGCCTGCGGGACACCACCACACCCCGAAATCCACAAGACAGCCCTCGGTGCCGAATATTCCGTCAGCTGGTCGCAAAGCCCTACGGCCCTCGACGCCATACGCTCCCTTAAAGCCAACGGCTACGTCACCTTCGCCCTCGAGCAGGCGCGCGGCAGCGTGAGCCTCGAAAAGCTCCGCGTCACGCCCAACGCCAAATACGCACTCGTCATCGGCAACGAGGTTCGAGGAGTCGCCCAAGAGGTCGTCAACGAGGTCGACACTTGCGTCGAAATCCCGCAATTCGGCACAAAACACTCCCTCAACGTCAGCGTCTCGACAGGCATGGCGATATGGGAGATCGTCAAGCAACTCATTATCAATCAATAATCCAAACACAGCAAAATCATGAATCTTTTCCTCAAAGCCGCCCTGGGCTTCACGGCACTGACTTTCGCCACGACCGCCTCCGCCCAAGACAAATACTCATATGAGACCGACGGCTTCTACATCAAGGCCAACACCCGCGAAGACATCCGCATCGGAATAACCAACGGCGCCAAACTCACCTCCGACGAGCCCGGCTCCTACAAAGTCGACGTCAAACTCATCAAGCTCGCAGCCACGCCAAAAGGCTACTCCAAGAAGCTCGCCGAAATCGCCGATGCCGACTTCATCCTCAGCGACGACCAGACTGAGATGATTGTCGAAGACCGCGGCGAGGGCAAAGAGATCCTCCGAGCCCTCATCTGGCAAAAAGGCGACATCGGCATCAAGGTCTTCGTCGCCAACGACTCACTCCCCAAAGGCTTCGAACCCGTCATCATAACCCTCCCCGACGCCGAGCGGCAAGCCATGTCTAAAGCCATCACCAAGTAATGCGCCACTGCGCATTTTTTATCCCACAAATGCCGCAAAGCCCTTTCTTGAGCCTTGCGGCATTGTTGATAAATACCTACAACATAATGATAAAATGCGCCTTGCGACACCGCAATAGATTGATTATTATTGTACTCCGATAAACAACAGCCTTATTGATACTTATACGGCAACACCTAATACAATTTTAGCACAAAGCACCATGGAGACAATAAAATTCAAACCTATCTACAAACCCACCCTGTGGGGCGGCGAGGCTTGGCTCATATCAGCAGTCAAAGGCTCTGAGTCCGTAGCCGACGGCGGTCAGTTTAGCGGCATGACGCTCCCACAGATTCTCGCCGACAAAAAGGAAGAACTCCTCGGCAAGGCTCCCTGGCAAAAGTTCAACACCACGTTCCCTCTCCTCATAAAGTTCATCGACGCACGCCAAGACCTCTCCATCCAAGTGCATCCCGATGACACCATGGCGGCCCGTGTCCACGGCAAACTCGGAAAGAACGAGATGTGGTACGTCGTCGACGCCCTCAAAGGCGCATGTCTCATCGACGGATTCAAAAAACCTCTCGCCGAAGCCGACTACGCAGCCGCCGTCGCCGATGGATCCATCGAAGATTACCTCAATAAGGTGAACATCGAGGTGGGCGATGTCTTCTACATCCCCGCAGGTCGCGTCCATGGCATCGGCGGCGGCTCCTATATCGCCGAAATCCAGCAGTCCTCCGACGTCACCTACCGTCTCTACGACTACAACCGCCGCGACGCCAAAGGCAACCTCCGCGAGCTCCATACCGAACTTGCGCGCCAAGCCATCCATTTCGGCGAGACGACTCCCGACCCGCGCTCCCACTACACCGAGCAGCCCGACCAGCCCACCGAGATCGTCAGCTGCCCGTTCTTCACCACAACGCTCCTTCGCCCCACAAAGCCCATGAAGCGCGACTACTCCTCCGTCGACTCCTTCAAGGTTCTCATGACGCTCGACGGCACGTGCTGCCTCACATCGCCCGACGGCTCAACAGTCATCCTCCACCCCCACGAGGCGGCTCTCGTACCTGCCTCAACGACAGCACTCACCATCACTCCCGACGGTCGCGCCAAGCTCCTCGAGAGCCACATCTAAAACCCAGACAATAAAAAAATCAGACTTTAAAATATGAAGAGACTTCTGGCAACCCTGGCCGCCATCCTCACCATCGGCACCATGTCGCTCGCCCAAGGCAACTTCGTCACGACTAAAGACGGGCACTTCGAGCGCAACGGCAAACCATACTACTTCGTCGGCACCAACTTCTGGTATGGCGCAATCCTCGGCTCCGAAGGTCAAGGCGGCGACCGCCAACGCCTCATCCGAGAGCTCGACAATCTCAAGGCCGCTGGCATGGACAACCTCCGAATCCTCGTCGGCAGCGACGGTGAGCGCGGCGTGAAGACCAAAGTCGAGCCTACGCTCCAAATCGCGCCAGGCGTATATAACGACACCATCCTCGCAGGCCTCGACTACCTTCTCATGGAGATGGGAAAACGCGGCATGGTAGCCGTCCTCTATCTCAATAACTCATGGGAGTGGAGCGGTGGCTACTCGTTCTACCTCCAGCACGCGGGAGCAGGCATCGCCCCGCGCCCCAACGAGGCCGGATACCCTGCCTACATGGACTTCGTCGCCAGATACGCTGCCAACCAGAAGGCTCATGAGCTTTTCTATGACTACGTCCGCTTCATCGTCGGACGCACGAACCGCTACACAGGCAAGAAGTACACCGACGATCCCGCCATCATGAGCTGGCAGATAGGCAACGAGCCCCGCGCCTTCAGCCAAGAGGCTAAAGAGCCTTTCGCCAAATGGCTCGCCGAGGCTTCGTCGCTAATCCGTAGCCTCGACGCCAACCATCTCATCAGCATCGGCAGCGAAGGCTCTTGGGGATGCGAGAACGACATGTCACTCTACGAGAAGATATGCGCCGACAAGAATATCGACTACATGAACATCCATCTCTGGCCATACAACTGGAGCTGGGCTCGCGCCCGTCACCTCCGCACCGACCTCCAACGCGCTTGCGCCAACACAAAGGACTACATCGACAGCCACCTCGCCATAAGTGCCAAGCTCCATAAGCCTCTGGTAATGGAGGAGTTCGGATTCCCGCGCGACGGCTTCTCCTTCAGCAAAGAAGCCCCCACCACAGTCCGCGACGACTACTACGACTACGTCTTCAGCCTCATCAACGACGCCCGCAAGAGTGGCGGTTTCTTCGCCGGATGCAACTTCTGGGGATGGGGCGGCGAGGCGACGCCAGAGCATGACGACTGGCAGGTCGGCGACCCCTACACTGGCGACCCCGCCCAAGAGGCACAAGGCCTCAATTCGGTCTTCTCTTCCGACCTCTCGACCCTCAAGGTCATAAGCAAGTGGAACAAGAAGCTCTCTAAGTAGCCAATCTTCACTCCACTCTCCAATCGAGTAAAAAGTCGCGGCAGATGTCTGTCGCGACTTTTATTTTTCAAGTCTCCAGCCGCATTTTATCCCTCCATGCGCCCAAATAACTTTCATCAACACAAATAAAAATCGTACCTTTAGCTGAAAAGAAAAGGGGTATGGCACATTTTTCCTCAGTAATATAAAGACCATAGCCTGCCCCGCATAAAAAGTAGCATATGCTAAGCGTAGGCATATTTGATTTTTCGGTAAACGACCAGTCATGCAGGGCACTCACACTCTGCGGCGTCAATACGCCCCTGGCTTCTGGGAGTCTTGACGTTCCGCAATCTGTCACTATCGACTGTGAGCAATGGACTGTGACAAAGGTCGCCCCACGCTCCTTCGTCAACTGCAAGTGGCTCACCTGCATATCCCTGCCCGACAGCGTCACCGAAATCGGACGACAAGCCTTCGCCAACTGCACATCCCTTGTCAAAACCGTCCTCCCCTCTCGTCTGACAGTCATCAACACCATGACGTTCGCCTACTGCACGAGCCTCACGTCCATCAACTTAGCCGACAGCGTCACTGAGATTTGCGAAGGCGCTTTCACGGGATGCTCCAACCTCTCCGACATCGTCCTGCCGACCTCCATCAAGAGCATCCGCAAAGACGCTTTCTCCTCCTGCACAAAGCTCACGACAATAAACCTCCCCGACGGAGTCCAAAACGTAGACGCAAAGGCCTTCTACGACACCGGCCTCACATCCGTATCCGTCCCGCCAAGCGTCTCCCACATAGGCGTCCTGGCGTCATGCTTCTTCCTTCGAGAGTTCAAGGTCGACGCCCTCAACACTAAATTCTGCGACATCGACGGAGTCCTCTTCAACGCCACAAAGAAGATCCTCATCCGCTACCCTGCCGCTCGCACAGCCTCCACCTACGTAATCCCCGACGGCACGCGCATCATCGGGACGGGAGCTTTCTGCCGATGCCACAGCATCGAGACCCTCGTCATCCCCGCCTCCGTCAACTACGTGAGCGACAACGCCTTCCTCCAATCTTCCATAAAACGCATAATCAACAACGCCCCCACCCCACAATATGTCGGCAAAAACGCGCTCCGTCAGATGCCACCCGACGTGTCACTCGAGATAACGGCACCCGACGCCCTGCCCGCCTTCGCCGCCTCTAAGTGGAACCGCATCATGCCACCTACGACAGAATAAGACCTCATTCCCACCCCACGATTTTCCAATCACGGTAGCGCAAAAGTCCATCAAGAGCAACACATCGCTCCCGATGGACTTTCTCTTTCAGCCCTGCCTCCCATCCCGCCAGCCACAAACCACAAAAAAGAAATCCGCCCCGAAGACCAACGTCTCCGAGGCGGATAGCCTTTTTCGCAAGAGCGAAAGTTCCCTGCTTACTTACGCAGACCGAGCTTTGCTACAACCTCACGATAGCGATTGATGTCGCGCTCCTTGAGGTAGTTGAGCATACGGCGACGACGGCCGATGAGCTTCTTGAGCGAGTAGTTCGTAGCAGTATCTTTCTTGTTGAGCTTCATGTGCTCAGTGAGGTGGTTGATACGGAACGAGAACAATGCTATCTGGCTTTCAGGTGAACCAGTGTCAGTGTTAGACTTTCCGTACTGACCGAAGATCTCTTGCTTCTTCTCTTTGTCGAGGTACATAGATATATTATTGTGTTATTAAGACGCCGCAAATTTATGACTTTACGATGATATTCACAACTCCCCGCCCTGATTTTCAACCATTTCTCCATAAAATCAGAGCGTCCGACACCTTATTTAGGTGTCGGACGCTCTCCTTGTATCGATATAGATTCCTCTGTGGTCCGATTTCTCGGCTTACTCCTCGTCAGGGATCTCGTTTGCCATGGTGTGGTAGACGTTCGTGACGTCCTCGTCCTCCTCAAGGCGGGCAAGGAGCTTGACTACGCCTGCAACCTCATCATCAGCGAGGGTCTTGGTGTCAGTCGGGATGCGGACGAACTCTGCGCTTACAATCTCGAAGCCGTTGTCCTCAAGGTACTTCTGTACCTGAGCGAAGCTCTCGTACTCGCCATAGATGTTGATCATGTCCTCCTCCTCGTCAAGGAAGACCTCCGATACGCCGAAGTCGATAAGCTCAAGCTCGAGCTCCTCAAGATTGACGCCCTCCTTGTTCTTTACTTTGAAGAAGCTCTTGTGCTCGAACATGAAGGATACGCTACCAGAGGTGCCGAGAGTGCCGCCGAGCTTGGTGAAATAGCTGCGGACGTTAGCTACGGTACGGTTGGTGTTGTCAGTGGCGGTCTCAATCAGGATTGCGATGCCATGGGGGCCGTAGCCCTCGTAGACCATCTCCTTGATGTCGGCCTGGTCCTTGCTGCTCGCCTTCTTGATTGCGCGCTCGATGTTCTCCTTAGGCATGTTCTCCGCCTTGGCGTTCTGAATGATGGCGCGGAGCTTGGAGTTAGAATGAGGGTCGGGGCCACCTGCCTTCACGGCTATGATGATCTCCTTGCCAAGCTTCGTGAACGTCTTGGCCATATTGCCCCAACGCTTCAGCTTGCGGGCCTTACGATATTCAAACGCTCTTCCCATATATCAATGGTTTCTTTTGTACGTTGTGTATGTGTTGTTGATATGAATCAAATTATGTGCTGGCGGATAAGCTCTTGCTCCACCTGCTCAAGCTCGTTGTAGAACTCCTCGCCATACTTGGCGATTATCGGCTCTTTCAAGAACTTGTAGGCCGGAGTGCCTACCTTCTCGCCCAGTTCTACAGCGGGGCGGCACACCTCCCACTCATGGAAGTTGAGCATCTCGTACTTCCTTGTCTTGCTCACCCTTATGGGGTACAGGTAGCACGATATGGGCTTACGCCACTTGGTCTTTCCTTCGCGATACGCCTTCTCGATGGCGCAGCTCCAGGTGCCGTCTTCCTCTCGGTTGGTGTAGACACACTCACACCCGCGGATGATGGGCGTCACGAGGTCGCCATCTCGGTCTGTGACCCACAGTCCCTGCTTGGCTATCTCCTCGTTCTCCTCATCTGACAAGTAAGGCTTGACCGTCGGGTATACCTCTGTCAACTTCTCAAGCTCGTCCTCTTCCAATGGGGCACCGCTGTCTCCGTCATAGCAACAAGTGCCTTTGCATTTGCTGATGTCGCAGATAAAACGTCGCCGAAAGATTTCGGTGTTGATGACCTTACCGTCAATCTCTATCATCATGGCCAGCGATGCTGTCGGGCTACGCGGTGCGGAGGGTTAGGCTTTCTCCTTCTTGCTGAGGGCGGGGACGCCGTCGTCGATGCCCTGCTGAGTGCCGTCGTCGACAAGGATACGACCGCAATACTCGCAGATGATGAGCTTCTTGTGGAGGCGGATGTCAAGCTGACGCTGGGGTGGGATGTGGTTGAAGCAGCCGCCGCATGCGCCACGCTGGACAGATACGACAGCGAGACCGTTATGAGCGTTGGAGCGGATGCGGTTGAACGCTGCGAGGGCGCGGGCGTCGATGCCTTTGCTGATCTCCTCAGCCTTCTTGACGAGATCCTCCTCCTGCTGGCGGGTGCTCTCTACAATATCTTCAAGTTTGGATTTCTTTTCCTCAAGGTCGGCGGTGCGCTCCACGATGCGAGCCTTAGCGTCGTCGAGAAGCTCCTGCTTGCGATGGATCTCTGCGGTAAACTCGCGGATGCGCTTCTCGCTGAGCTGCTTGTCAAGATCCTGATACTCAATCTCCTTGGAGATGGCATCGAACTCGCGGTTGTTACGGACGCTGTTCTGCTGACCCTCGTACTTCTTTATTTGGCCTTCAGCCTCTTTGATTTTGTTCTTATGCTCGACGACGAGACCATTGAGTTTCTTGATCTCCTCATTGAGATTGCTGACACGCGTCTCCAGGCCTGCTATCTCGTTCTCAAGATCCTCAACCTCAAGGGGCAACTCTCCCCTCTGGATACGGATCTTGTCAATCTCCGTGCTCACCTGCTGGAGGTCATAGAGAGCCTTGAGTTTCTGCTCGATAGGCAACTCTTTGACGTTCTTTTCTTCGCTGCTTGCCATATATGTTATTAGTAGTATTTTATCGGGTTAGCGTCTTTGTATATTTCGCAACGGGCAAAATTAGATAATTTTCTTGATAGTATACCTTTGAAAATCTGCTTAGTGAGACTTTCGCTCTCATAATGTCCCACATCGGCAACCATTATTTCTTCCGCTGCGTCCGCCATCTGGTGATATTTCATGTCGGCCGTGACGTAAGCGTCGGCTCCTGAGCGGATGGCGACAGGCACGAACTCGCTGCCGCTGCCTGTGCATATCGCCACTCGGCGCACCTTTTCCTTACGACCAGCGTAGCGGATGGCTCCGCATCCCGTCTTCTCTTTCAAAAAGGCGAGGAACTCACTGACCGACACGTCGTTAGCCATGTCGCCTACAACTCCGTAGCCAAGTCTCTCGTTCTTGTTGTCCAAGGGGATGATGTCTATGGCAGGCTCCTCATACGGATGTGCGCTCACGACGGCACGCACCACGCGACCAATAAGCCTCTTGGGGCAAATGGCCTCGACTCGGCTCTCCGCCTCATGATGGATCTCGCCCATGCCGCCGACATACGGGTGCGCGCCATCCTCGGCTCTGAACTGTCCGTCGCCGTCGGTCTTCCATGCGCAATGGCTGTAATTGCCAATATGTCCAGCCCCCGCATCAGACATCGCGTCAACGATTGCCTCAGCGTTTGCCGTGGGCACGTAGACGACAATCTTGCTCAGCGAATCCGCCTCGGGCACAAGCACTTGCATATTCAGCAAGCCTAACATGTTGCCAAGCGTGCCACTCGTTCCCTCAATCTGCTTGTCGGCAGGCGTATGGAATGCCGCAAGGGCTATGCAGCCACGCAACGCATTTGCCACGATGCGCTGCTCCGCCGTGGCGCCAATAAGGCGTTTGAGACCGCGGAACATCAAGGGGTGGTGGCTGATGATGAGGTTGAAGCCTTTCTCTATAGCCTCCGCCACGGCATCCTCCGTAATATCCACTGTCAGCAAGATGCCCGTCAGTTCCGCTTCCGCATCGCCAACCAGCAGACCGCTGTTGTCCCACCCGTCTTGCGTTGCGAGGGGGAACACAGAGTCGAGCGCGGCAATCGCGTCGCCTACTTTAAATGCCATGGTGACTATATGTATTGGTCAATTTTCAACAATTCCTCACGAATGCCCTGAAGTCGGGCTATGACCTCTGACTTGACGGCCAACTCCGTGTCCGCAACGTCGGTCTCTTCGGGCCTGCGCTTCGAGCGTCGCGAATTGGCGAGGCACTCCCGCGCGCCGCTTATCGTCATGCCCCTCTCACGCAGCAGGTATTTTATCGACCGCAATGCGGAGAGGTCTTTGTCGGTAAAGAGCCTGTTGTCTTTCTTGTTCCGATGCGGCTTTACGTAACTTGCGAACTCGTTGTTCCAATAACGCACGCAACTCTCGCTCTCGCCTAACAGCTCGGCCATCTGACCTATGGTGTAATAGACCCTCAGCCTATCTTTCTGTTTATCAGTCTGCTGCGTCATCGTCATCATAATCAAAATCGAGGAAGTCGAACAGCGACGGGGTCTTGTCCTCGCCCTGCCCGCGCCCGTTTGTCGGGGTCGCGGCGTAAGGGGTTGGAGCCTCCGCCCCTGGCGCAGTGCCGTCAAAATCGGGGAACAAGCTCGTCTGGCGGTCAATGATCCTCTGACGGACAAATCGTATCGCCCCCTCGCGTATCACCGCCGACCGCGACCCCTTGTTGAAGAGCGCGCAATATTCGTCTATCGCCGCCAACTCCCTATCACTCAACATGATACTTACAGAGTTTCGGCGAGCCTCGCTATATTTCAATTTTCCTTGAGCCATTCAAAGGGTGCATTAGCGCGAATGTAGCTAATTATCCGACACATACCTATGAATCAGCACTGTACAAAAGCACAGCTTTTTCTTCCAAATAAACGCACGTCGCACTTCCAAACCAAGAAAATCACAGCACTTAGCCCTTTTTAACGAAAAAATTAGTCATTTGTTGACCTACCATTACACGAAAAGAATAACTTTGCGGTGTTTTCACAGGTGTGACTACAACAACATTAATCAAATAAACTATTATGAAGAATCTGTTTGCAATCGCAGCCGTCGCTGCAATGCTCGTTGCTTGCTCAAGCAACAACACCAACAACTGCACCTCCGAGGGCGAGTGCTGCCAGGCTGCTGACACCGTCGCAGCTGCTGCTGACACCACCGCAGCTCCTGCTGACACCACCGCAGCTCCTGCTGACTCCGCTGTAGTCGCAGAGTAGTAGCGCCGGGTAAGGGATACTTTTCCATTACCAAGCCCCACTAAGCATAGAGCCCGTCGAGACACGTCTCGACGGGCTCTCTTGCTTTTTATATGTACCCGATAGTTTGATTTCTAAAAATCAGCCCCGCTTATTTGCCACCCTTTGCCTTACGCTCCGTCAGTTCAATTCGCTGATCCAATTCTTTCTTATACTCCCCGTTGTTGAGTTTTCGCGCACGCGCCAAATATCCCTTAGCCCCGCTCTTGTCCCCCTTGGCAAGGCAGATGTCTGCCGCATGGACTGCCGCGTATGGTCCGAAGTAACGTTTGCTGTTGGTCGACAAACCGATAACTCTCTCATATTCAGCTAAGGCCGCATCAGCATTTCCGAGCCTATCTTCCGCACGCGCCGTTCGAAACCAATATTCAGCCTCGTCCGCCTTCTTCGGACTGAATGATTTTAATATCCTCAACGACTCGCCATAACGCCCGAACTCGAAGTTGAAACGCGCCTTCAGCATCGGCACGGTCGCATCCATCGCCACCTCGGCCTCTTTCCGCGCCCTCACATCGATGTCAAAGTCCGACGCTGTGGCTATGCATCGGTCAACCATCACTTTCGCCTTATCTCGATCGCCCTTCAACATGTAGGCGTACGCCATTTCCAAATATGCCCAGTTTCGGTTCGACACCCCCTTATAGACGCTCAAAAACTTCGACGCCCACTTTATCGCGCCGTCAGCGTCCAACTGACGCAACGCATATTTCCCTTTTTGATGATAGAGCAGGGGATAACGCTCCATCGTGACGTCGGGCGTGGCATCCAACGACGCCACGGCAGCCTCGCCGTTTTGCGCCCTTCCGCAGCTCAATATGTAGGCATATCGCACCACGGGAGCCTCGTTGGCACGTATTGCGCCGACGATAGCCTCGGGTATCATCTGGTCATGGCTGAAAAACATGTTGGCGAAGGAGAACAAAACGGCTTCGTCACCCACGCCAGGCACATTCGCCACCTTGTCGCGATATTGCTCTATCTGTTTGAGTCCCAAGTCCGTATCGCCTTCGCCCAAGCCAAGTAGCCCCTTTAGGCTCTTCCATTTTTCAGGGATTTGGGCGAATAGGATGTTATAAAGCCCCCTTAATGGCAATTGCCCGTCATAGCCGGGGTATTTCTTTTCAGCCGTCTTGAACTGATTGTATGACTTCCAAAATTGTATGCCACCACTCAACATGCTTCCGTCATATATGTAGACCATGCACTTATGTATATGCAACTGGCACAAGAGGTTAGCTTCATATTTCGAACCATAGGCCGCATCGAAAGCAGCATCCGACGCCTTGAAGAACGCGTCATAGTTTGCCTTGCTATTCGCCGCCGCATAGTTCATCAATGCCATATATTCCCTCAAGAAGGCAGCCTGTGCCTTGTCGCCCACCTTGGCGACGTCCCGTCCGAACGAAGCGTTGTCTATCGCGTAAACGTCAGCGAACGCCTTGCTCGACGATGGCTCGGCAAATTGGTTGACCTGCCCTGTTGCAATCATCGGCACCAAAGCCACAATAAGCAATAGCATAAATATCTTACAGATTCTCATGACTTTATATTATGGAGCCTGTTGTTGTAAAAGACCAACACGTCGCCCGTGACGTCGTTGCAGAACCCAAACAATCGCTTTCCCTCGTTCGCCCTCATATACTCTATCGCCCTCTCCATGTCGCCCGACACGACGAAGACAACAGCATCTGTATCAATACTCTCCAATTCTGAGAACCCGACGGCTTTCACCTTCATTCCTCCTTCTCTCAAATTTTCTACAAATTCGCCGACTCCCTTATCCGCCACGACGGTCACGGAATCTGGTTTCTTAAATTCCCTGCTGCTCTCGATATTTCGCATCACCACGCAGCGCACGAGGGCGAAGACGAACGCCACCTTGATGCCTATTGTCGTGATGGCATTGACCACCGCGCCGTGCCTCGGGAACTCATATTTCTCCGCAAAACGATGCATCGACCAATAGAAGCTCTCTATATACTTCCGCTTCCTTGGCGTGCTCTGCCCCTTGAAATGGATGATCGGGATGTCGCCGCGGTACATGTTGCCTTCCGTTGACGCCCTGTCCATGCGCCACGAGAGGTCGATATCCTCACTATACATGAAGTAGCCCTCGTCGAAGCCCCCTACTTCCTCATACTTCGCCCTCGTAAAAGCCATGCACGCACCCGACAATATCGGGGCTTTGCATATCTCACGCTCACCGACGTTGCCTATATAGTAGGCGTTCAGCGTCTTAGACTTTGGTGCCAAGTGCCACAAACCAGACAATTTGAAGAACGACGTGGCAAGATTCGTATATCCGCGTTTCGACTCACCGAGGTACCGACCTCTTCCGTTGACCATCCTGACGCCAAGGGCACCTGAGTTTTCATGTCTTTTGAAATGGTCGACAATCTTGCTGAGCGTGTCACGGCAAATTATGGTGTCAGGGTTGAGGATTAAAATCACGTCGCCCTTGGCCATCTTCATGCCCACGTTATTCGCCTTGGCAAATCCCACATTGTCGCCCATCTCGACAACCTTCGCCCATGGGGCGTGGCGTCTTATTCGATCGGGCGTCTTGTCGGCTGAGTTGTTATCGACGACGATGACCTCCGCCTCAAGTCCGTCAACCATGGCGTGACGCAACGAGGCCAACGTCATCAGGACGACATCCGCACTATTATAGCTGACGATTATTACTGATATGTCCACCTACCCTCTCTTAACTGATTCCCAATATTTTAGCCACTTTGTGCCAAAAGCCTTGTGGCTTCTCCTCACTGCTCTTTCTCTCTTTCGTCGCCTCCCCTGTCAATTCATGATATATCTCACCCCACGACGGCAAACCACCGTAGTTCCTGTCGTCTATATACATGTCGACATCTATCTTCCTCGGGCATCTTCCTCCCGAGTACAATTCCCCCTCAAAGCTCTCATTGACAGCATAGAACGTCACTCCGCCCTTTCGGCAGAACTCGACAGCCTCCTCCAACTCCTTGCCCACCCTGCAAGTCCACAAGACCAGTACGAACCCCTGTTCCTGCAACTTCTTGAGTGTCATGAGGGCAAAAGGACGCTCACGCCCTATGGCTGGATATTTGTCCTCGACGATTGTCCCGTCGAAGTCCACAGCTATCTTGCGTTTCTCTCTGTTTACTGACATGCCGAGTGGAGGCTCGTTATTGTTGTTCCTTATCCTCGCCTATCTGCCTGCCCACGAAGGTCTCCGACGGGTAGTAGAGCAGCACCAGCAAGAGTGCGATGACGACAAGGTATATGGCGTTTGAGTCGACTGTGAAAATGTAGCATATGCTGCTGAGTGCTGCCACTATGCTCATGCACAATATTCTTGCCTTATAGGCCTTAGCGAACGACGCATATTTGTCGTCGCCCTTGGCCTCTGCCACTTTGGCTCTCGCATTGCGCAAGATGAACCACGTGACGATGAAGGCGATGAACGTGGCAGCCAACAGGGCGACCATTATGTACGATGCCGTCGTTACATTGACGACAGGCTGGTTGCCCATGAGCCTCGTGGCAACGAAGCACGCTATGAAGAATATCACGGATGGCAAGATTGCGCGCACGTAGAAACCGCGCAATTCACTCAATAGTTTTTCCATTGTTATAATGTTGATAGTTTATGGTTCTGTATTCTATTGTTTTTCAAATCGTTTGCTCAAAAGGCACTCGATTTACGAGCGAACGTCCGAGCGTCACCTCGTCGGCGTATTCCAACTCGTCGCCTACGGCTATGCCGCGAGCGATAGTCGTCAGCTTGACACCATAGGGAGTCAACCGCTTGTATATGTAGAAGTTCGTCGTGTCGCCCTCCATCGTGGCACTGAGCGCAAGGATGACCTCCTTCGCCTCGCCTCGCGAGACGCGCTCTTCCAACGAGCCTATGTTCAAATCGTCTGGTCCGATGCCGTCCATAGGCGAGATTATACCGCCAAGCACGTGATAGACACCCGTATACTGGCGCGTAGCCTCGATGGCCATCACGTCGCGCACGGTCTCGACGACGCACACCGTTCCATGGTCCCGATGCGGATTGGCGCATATCTCGCACGTGTCAGTGTCCGACAGGTTGTGGCACACTTTGCAGTAGCAGATGTCGTTTCTCACCGCACGCACCGCCTCGGTGAACATCGCCACTTCCTCTTTCTCCTCCCTCAGCAGGTGGAGCACGAGGCGCAATGCCGTTTTCTTGCCGATGCCAGGCAGCTTGGCGAATTGCCCTACCGCATCATCCAACAGCTTGGATGAGTATTGTTCCGAACTCATTTACGTGTTCCGAAAATATCTATCAGCACAACTTCCGCCTGCGTTCCCAACCTGATGCGCGGTCCCCACGTCCCGTAGCCCGACGTGACGACGACGCTCGTCGAGCCGTAGCATGAGAATCCGTAGTCAATCGTGTAGATCCTCTCGGTAATGAGGTTCATGGGCCATATCTGCCCGGCATGCGTGTGGCCACTGAGGCTCAGGTCGGCATTTACGTCGACGGCATCCATGACAGCCCCAGGCTGATGATCCATAACTATCGTGAATAGCGAGTCCGAAGGCTCAAAGGCCGAAATGCCCAACCTCGTCCTGCCGAGTCTCGCCACCGTCAAGTCGTCCCTGCCGATAATACGGAATGGCCCGACGTCAGCCATCGAGTCTCTAAGCAACACGACATTGCCGATACTGCGTATCACCTCCGCCGCCCTGTCGCCATCTTCCATATATTCATGGTTTCCCATGACGGCAAAGACGCCCATCGGGCTGCGTAGCTTAGTCAGAGGGGCAAGGGTCTCCTCTTTTATGACTGGCGATATGTCGCCGTCGATGAGGTCTCCACAGATAAGTGTCACGTCAGCATTAGCGGAATTGATGATGCCAACCATCTTGTCTATGTCGCCCTCACGAACCGCATACCCTGTGTGCAAGTCCGACACCATCGCAATCGTATATTCCTCTCCTGATGGCAGTTTGTCAGTGTATATCGAGTAACGTGTCTCCTCAGGCGACGTGGCCGTTATATACCCCCACACCAACAGCAATGCCGTCAACACGACACCTGTCTTGACCGACGCCGGCGTATGGTATGGGATCTCTCCACGAGTGATTTTCAATATATAGCGTGCCACATCAAGCACCACCAATATCATGAACAGGTACAGCACCACGGGCATCCACGTCGTCGAGACGACATATACTATCCTGTTGAGCCATACGCAGTCCGCGCCAACAAGCCTCTGCAAGAAGAAACTAAAGTCGAGCAGTAAGACTATGACCCACACTGCGATACGCCACGAACGAGGTCGCCTTTTGAAAACTCTGCACACCCTTGCCGCTATATATCCACTCGCAAAGAGGTATATCAAGACAATGAGTATGAACAACGCTGGCATCATTTTGTCGGCTATGCTTTGGGTTATAAGTATTTGCTCACGCCAGAGAAACTCGTCTGGTCGGTAAAGTCTATGACCTTGGCAGACGGGAACAACTTAGCCGTGAATTTCTTTATCGCCGCAAGGGAGTCGTCGGCCATGATTTTCTCGTCAGACGGCAATCTGTTGAACACGACGAATTTCAGCTCTACATCATGCGTCTTGCAAGCCTCGATGCTCAACAGCGCATGGTTTATGCCGCCAAGTTTGGATGTCGTGACGAGCAACAAGGGCAACTTATGCGCCGCCACGTAGTCTATCGTCAAGATGTCGTCCGTCAACGGAACCATCAGTCCGCCAGCCCCTTCCGTCAATACGACGTCATGGCGCCTGCACAATTCGTCCGTGTCTTTTGCCATACGCTCAGTGTCGATAACAGCGCCCTCAAGGCTGGCGGCCAACGCAGGCGACGCAGGCTTATGGAACAGGTACGTGCACGTCAGTCGCTCTTTGTCGTCGGGCAACAGTCCGCAACCCATTACTTTCCTATGCTCAACAAGGTCTTCCGCAATGTCGTCACACCCCGTCTGCACAGGCTTCTGAGTAATCACGTCGACGCCCTCGGCTTGCAGTTGTGCCGCAAGGCGGGCTGTGACGTATGTCTTGCCGCTGTCGGTATCTACGCCACTGATAAACAATGCTTTGCCCACTGTTTTATTCGTTTTCTTCAGTCTCAGCAGCCTTCTTTGCGGGTGCGAGGCTCTTGGTATATTCGTCCATCTTGGTCTGAGCTGTCTTGAGAGCCGCCTCGGCTGGCTTCAGTTTAGCCTTTGCCTTCGCCATCGACTGCTTGCCCTTGACGAGGGCTTTCTCGCCGTCGGCTATCTTCTTCGCGCCCTCTTTCTGGAGCTTCTGTTCCTCGGCTGTCAAGTCTTTCATCGTCGACTCGGCTTCCTTCTTCACTTGCTCGTCTTTCGACTTCAAGTACTCTTTCAGCTCCTTCTTTTTTGCCTTGATCTCTTCGGACTTGGTCTTCATGTCGTCCTTCGCCTGCTTGATCTGAGCTTCCGCATTAGCAATCATGGAGTCGCTCGCCGCCAACATCGCGTTCGCGTCAGCCTGACGAGCCTTAGCTGCCTCCAACTTCGCGTTCAGCTGCTCCAACTTGTTGGTAGCGTTGCTGTTCTTCGTCTGTGCCGATACCGACACGCTCGCCGTCATCAATGCAGCGACGGCCATTACAGTCAAAAGTTTCATTATCCTAAAGTGTTTTAGTTGTTTAGCTATTTATCTTCGTCGGTAAGCGCATTGAGCCAAGTGTCGATCCACTCCGTCGTCTTGCGCATGACGGCTCGCATGCTGTCGGCCTGCGCCTTGCTTATTTTCGTCGACTCCGCAACCTTCACCTTGGCGGAATTGACAGCCTCGCCGCCACGTTTGGCGATAGTGTCGCCCATCATGGTCAATGAGTTTTTTAACTCCACCATCACGGAATCCATATTCATCTGTTTCCAGACGCTTTCCGTCTTCCTTACCAATGTGTCGCACTTTGCGTCCAAGTTCCATCCTTTAATCGAGTCGGCCGATAATACTTGCCTAAACACTTGGTCCACAAATGCCCATGGGTCGCCAGGAACAGTCGTTTCCGTCTTAATTACGACCGTCGTGTCGCCATCGCTCACCGTAGTGGTAGTTGTCGTTGTCGTGGTGACGGTCGTAGTCTTTGTCAATGACGTCTGCCCCTTTGCGGTGGCGACGCTCACCATCATGATAACCATCATGCCGACGAGGGCTCTTCCGAAAGTCTTCATTGTCAAATTCTGTTTTAATGGGAATGTCTTTTCAAGATTTCGTCGCATGTAAGCGGTTGAATATGACCGCCAAATGTGCGTAAAGCGACGTGTTTTGAACCACAATGCCCTCTGGCACCCTGATTCTCACCGACGTGAAGTTCCAAACTGCCGTTATGCCGCCGTCGATCATTATGTCGGCCACATGCTGTGCGTCGTCCACAGGCACGGTCAATATGCCAATCTTCACATCAGGCTTCTTGACGCGCTTAAAGTCGTCAAGATGGTAGATCGTCGTGCCGCCAATGTTCAGCCCCACCTTGTCGGGGTTGACGTCAAATGCCGCACGAATGCTGAAACCGAATTGTTCAAGTCCATGGTCAAGCAACAATGCAGTCCCCAAGCTGCCCGCGCCAAATAAATACCCGTAGTCCAGCGTGTTAAAGCGCAAAAAATCTTCCAACACCCTGATCAGCGAGTCCACCTCATAACCGACCCTCGTCTTGCCGACAATTGCCGTGTGACTCAAGTCTTTAGCCACCTGCGTCGGGTCCACGCCC
Organism: Bifidobacteriaceae bacterium; assembly: GCA_963607345.1. GTDB lineage: Bacteria > Bacteroidota > Bacteroidia > Bacteroidales > Marinilabiliaceae > W3P20-009. The sequence goes on along the minus strand of CAVDBL010000001.1, from coordinate 245,850 downwards.
ATCTCCTTGGCCATCATCGTCGACGAGACGTACTTCTTCCCGTCTTTCCTGGCCAGTTTCAGGTACGTAAGGTATATCGGCAGGCGGTTCAACGTGGGCTCGGGCACCAAGGCCACGCGCCGCTCTCCTTCTGTTTCGCTTTCGGTTGGCATCAATGTTTTAGTTTTCAAGCCGTCCGCAAATATAATTTAATATGTACAAACATTAACCCCTAACTCACAATCCACTACATCCTCAACCTCTCTTTTTGCTCCCCACCCCATTCATATTCTCACTAAATTCGCGAACCAAATATCATCTCCACGCCCGATGCAAACAGCCGACCAGAAGCCAGACCTCTCTTTCCCCAAATCGCGGAAACTCTGTGGCGATAAAGCCATAGGCATCCTCTTCGCCAAAGGGCAGGCTTTCACAAAACACCCCTTCCGCGTCGTCTACTTGCCTCTCCGCGCCGACGAGCTGCGACCGGGCGAAGCCCCACTCCGCATGATGATCAGCGTCGGCAAAAAACGCTTCAAAAGAGCCGTGAAACGCAACCGCGTGAAACGCCAAACCCGAGAAGCCTGGCGAAAGTCCAAGCACGTCGTCGAAGATGCCATAGCAGCCCACCCCGCAATCCAAGGTCTCCACGTCGCCCTCATCTTCTGCGGCGACGGTCTCCCCCTCTCCGCCGACGTCGACCGCGCCATCGACAAGGCGACAAGCAAATTGGCACTCATAATCAACGAGACCGCACTATGACCGATTCCGACCAACAACCGCAAAGCCTCACGCGACGAGCCCTCAACGCTCTCCGCCACCTTGCCGTCACGCTCCTCGTCCTCCCCATACGTTTCTACCAGGTCGCCATCTCCCCCCACACGCCTCCAGCCTGCCGATTTACCCCGACCTGCTCGCAATACGCCATCGAGGCAATCCGAAAGCACGGCCCCTTCAAAGGCCTCTACCTCGCCGTCAAACGAATCCTCCGATGCAACCCATGGGGCGGCTCTGGCTACGACCCCGTCCCCTAAATCCCGCCCACACGCCATGCCTACCCCACGCGCCAACCGACAACCAGTCTCCGAATCCTTCGCCCTCGACAAGCTCTCCTCCCTATGCGCGGCGTCCGAGCACTGCCGACAGGATGTTGTCGACAAATGCGCAGCATGGGGGCTCGATGCCGACGCCGCCAATCGCGTGGCCGATCGTTTGGTCGACGAACGCTTCGTCGACGACTCGCGCTACGCCCCGCTCTTCGTCCGCGACAAGGCGCGTTTCAGCGGATGGGGTCCAGTCAAGGTTCGCCAACAACTGAAAATCAAAGGCATAGATTCCGACACCATAGCCGATGCCATAGCGGCTTTCGACGCTGCCGAGTGGGACGACATTCTTCGCCACGCGCTCCAGCAAAAACTCCGTACGACGAAAAAGGACGACCCCCGCAAGCTCTACGCCGCGCTCGTCCGCTTCGCCCTCCAGCGTGGCTTCGAATACCAGGCTATCCGACACGCGCTCCAAGATATAGTCTCGTCGACCGACGATGACGATTTCTAAAACAGACGACAACAGAAAACACCATAGACCAATGACTTACGAGAAGATCTTAGAAGACATATATAACCGTTTCCCAGTCTACCAGCAAGTAGGCTCCATCGCCCTCAAACCCGGCCTCGGCAACATTCTCGCCATCGACGAGCGAATGGGACACCCACACCGTAAGTTCAAGACCATCCACGTCGCCGGCACCAACGGCAAAGGCTCCGTCTCCCACACCATAGCCGCCATCCTCCAAAGCGCAGGCTACGTCACTGGACTCTTCACTTCCCCACACCTCATCGACTTCCGCGAGCGCATTCGTGTCGACGGATGCATGATCCCAAAGGAGTGCGTCGTCGATTTCATGGATCGCCACGACATGTTCCTCAATTCCATCCAACCCTCGTTTTTCGAGATAACGACAGCCATGGCGATGGACTACTTCGAGCGCGTCGGTGTCGATGTCGCCGTCATTGAGGTCGGGCTCGGCGGTCGCCTCGACAGCACAAACATCATAACGCCAGACCTGAGCGTCATCACCAATATCGGTCTCGAACACACACAATATCTTGGCGACACGCTCGCCAAAATCGCCACAGAAAAGGCGGGCATCATCAAGCCAGGCGTCCCCGTCGTCATCGGCGAGCGCCACCCTGAGACCGACCCCGTCTTCGAAGCCAAAGCCGCCGAGAACAACTCCCCCATCGTCTTCGCCGAGGATGTCGTCAAGATGCTCGACCACAAGGAAGAAAACGGCATGATGGTCGCCCAAATCGAGCACACCCGACAGCAGCAGCGACGCCAACACGCCTACTCCCTCACCGGTCTCTGCCAAACGCATAACATGCTGACGGTTCTCGCGGCCGTCGAGGAACTCAAAAAGCTCGACTACGACATCACCGACCTCGACGTCAAAGAGGGAATGGCCGACGTCCAAGGGCTCACGGGGCTCATGGGCCGTTGGCAAAAAGTGGCCTCGCGCCCCGACATGATCGTCGACACCGGACACAACGCCCATGGCGTCAAAATCCTCACCCAACAGCTCGAAGAGCAATTCTCTAAATACCTCCACCTCCATATCGTCTGGGGCATGTGCAACGACAAGGAGCCCGAAAAGGTTCTCGCCCTCCTCCCTCGCGACGCTCGATACTATTTCACGCAAGCCAACGTGCGACGCGCCACACCCGCCTCCGACCTCTACGAGATAGGACAACGCTTAGGGCTCAATTGCCACTTCTACCCTACTGTCTCACAAGCCATTAACCGAGCCAAACGTTACGCCGAGCCTGCCGACCTCATCTTCGTCGGCGGCAGCAATTTCGTCGTCGCCGAGGCTCTCGACATCCAGCAATCCAAGCAACAATAGCACGTGCGCAATACGTTTTTCCAAAACATTTTGCTCGTCCACTATTGGAGTGTAACAAAAAACACCTATCTTTGCATCGCAATTCGGAACCGCAAGGTCCTGACAAGGGTGCTTAGCTCAGCTGGTTCAGAGCGGCTGCCTTACAAGCAGCGGGTCGGGGGTTCGAATCCCTCAGCACCCACGAATCGTTCAGGTCTCCGATTTGCGACTTTCTTGAAAAGTCTTGCTCCGTTCGTCAGGGCGACGATTTAAAAGAGCGCGAGGCAACAATTTGGGCATTTAGCTCAGCTGGTTCAGAGCATTTGTCTGACAGACAAATGGTCAGCGGTTCGAATCCGTTAATGCCCACCATCAAAAGCCTCAAACTCCATAAAAGGCAAGACCTCGGGTGCTTAGCTCAGCTGGTTCAGAGCGGCTGCCTTACAAGCAGCGGGTCGGGGGTTCGAATCCCTCAGCACCCACCCTAAACATCTTCAATGACGGGCATTTAGCTCAGCTGGTTCAGAGCATTTGTCTGACAGACAAAGGGTCAGCGGTTCGAATCCGTTAATGCCCACCAGTCATAGTGTTTTTGCGTACGAGTCTGTGACAGAATCGTGCGCTTTTTTTGTGCACCAACGCCACCGCTACACTCTATTTTTCTCAAAAAAAATCGCCCCCTCCGCGTTACAAAACGCCATTCCTTTCGTTACCCTTATAGAAAGACGAAAAAAATCGAGATGCCTAACCCAGAAGAGCCAAACGAGAAAACACTCGTCGCCGCATATTGGCGAGTACGAGCGCGCCTCCACTCCGCCATCGCCAAGATGCTCCACGGCTCCGAAGACGCTCAAGACATCCTGCAAGATGCCTTCGTCAGATTATGGGGACGCCCACAGCCACACCTCTCCGAAGACCAGGCCACGACACTGACCTCCTCCACTGCCAAGCACCTCGCCATCGACAGCTGGCGGCGCCACTCCCGATACGCCACCACAACCATCGACGAGGAGCGCGATGACGCCCCCGACGATGACTGCGACGCACAAGAGGAACAACGCCTGCGCTACGAAGCCGTACGACGCATCATGTCGTCGCGACTGACTGCCCAACAGCAACAAATCATGACCTTGCGCGACATCCAAGGCATTCCATACGCCGACATCGCCCGACAGTTGTCAATGGACGAGACCGCCGTACGAATGTGCCTCAGCCGAGCCAGAAAAACAATAAGGAAAATCTACGAGGAAGAAATAAGTAAATGATGAATGACGATAAGAAATATTGGGACGACATCGAGCAACGTTTCTTCGACGGTCTCACGACAGAAGAAGAGGAGCTCGAACTCGAAAGGCGCATAGCCCTCCTCGACGAGCACGGATTCTCCAACGCCACGACAGCGACGCTCTCCTTCCTCGCCACGAGCCGTAAGCTCAATGCCAGTAAGTCACGCCGATGGCTCTACGTCGCTGCCGCAGCTTCCGTCGCTCTGCTCATATCCATCGGGGTCGCGCTATTCTCCAACTCCGACAGCATCACCGGCTCCGTCCAAGTCGACGGCGTCCAAGTCGCCCAAACCGATGACGCTCTGATCCTCATGCGCCAAGATCTTGCCCTCATAGCCGACGAATGCCCTACCGTAGACGGCGAGCTGCAATTTCTTCTTCAGTGAATAGAATAACATCCTTCAGTCATGACCAGACTAATCTCTAAAATACTAATCCTGACGTTCGCGCTCCTCTCGTCTGCCCTGTCCGCCAGCGCGCAAGACAGCCTCGCCGTGGCGAAGTTCTTTAGTCAGAACCCTCCCCTCGATGGCAAAGTCAGGCTCGTTTACCTCTCTGGCAACAACCTCGACGGCCGCGACATGACGCTCTTCCGCAGCCTCCTCACCGAAGGCTCCACGTCCGATGTCGTTCTCATAAGCGATGCCGTCAAAGCCGACGCCCGCCTCGCCACCAACATAAAGACCCTCCGCAGCGGTCAAGGTCTCAAGGCTCTCTACATCCAGCTCTCCCCATCCCTTGACAAGACCGACAACCGCTTCGTCCTCTTCCGTCGCTTAGAAGACGCCAAAGCAATGCTCGTCTACATCGAGGGCTCCACAACTCTCGACAAGATCGTCAACGTGAACATTAAAAACAAAAACACAGATGAATAAGTCTCTATTCCTGTCCCTCGCCCTGACTGTCATCGCCACGGCGTCCGTCTCCGCCACCACCCTCCCCGACATATCCGCCTCCGAATCCAACGACACGACCCTCACCTACCGAGGACGCCGCATAGTCGTCTCCGACGATGGCCACAATGTCTCGGTCTCCGTCAACGACAATAGAGGACGCTCCCTCACGCAAGTCTACGTCTCCACGTCCGACTCCACACGCAAGGAGGAGACTTGGCAGGTCGAAAATGATTTCACCTTCTCCGACCTTCTCCCCCGCAACTGGTCTGCCAAAATATCCCACCATCGCGGCTTCTCCGCCCACTCCGACTTTTTCCAAATGGGATTCAACAACGCCATAGGCGGCAGCGTCGACAATGCCATGACACGCTCCTCCGAGATATGTTTTGACGTCATTAGCAATGAGCACTCCCACGGCAATGGCCACGGCATATCCTATGGTCTCGCCTTCAACTGGCGCACCTACCGCATCGACGACGGACGATGGTTCTCCTGGGATGATCACGCCAAGAAGCTTTCAGTCGCCGAGCCGTCCGACACCATCGATGTCTCAATGTCGCGCCTCCGCACTTTCCGCTTCATGATCCCTGTCGACTATGAATGGCAAGACTTCGGCGGAAAGCCTTTCTTTGTCAAGGTCGGCCTCGCTCTTGAGATAACGCCCACCGCCCGCGTCAAAAACACCTGCCATATAGACGGACACAGCAAGACCTTCAAAGACAACAATCTCCGCCACAACATCCTCGGCGGTTCCGTCTCGGCAGCTGCCGGCTACAAGGACTGGGGCATCTACGTCCGTTACATCCCCACCCCGCTCTTCTCCTCAAAACACGGACCCGACTTCACGTCGCTCACTTTCGGCATCAGTTATTATCTGTAGTTTGCAATATAAAACTGAAGAGCCGCGACGATGTGAATCGCCGCGGCTCTTTATTTATTAGAGAGAACCTGTCGCCTACCAAGCGAAGATAGGACGACCGTTCATCATGGCGTTGACCTCCGCACGTACCTTTGCGATGACAGCCTCATCCTCTGGGGCAGCCAATACGCGGTCAATCATGTCGGCAATGACGTCCATGTCAGCCTCTTTAAGACCACGGGTCGTGATGGCTGGTGTGCCAAGACGCAAACCGCTCGTCTGGAATGCTGAGCGAGTGTCAAAAGGAACAAGGTTCATGTTAACAGTGATGTCTGCCGCAACAAGTGCCTTCTCCGCTACCTTACCAGTCAACTCCGGATACTTCGGACGAAGATCCACAAGCATAGAGTGGTTGTCCGTACCGCCACTGACAATATAGAATCCTCTGTCAATGAGATCCTTAGCCAGGCGTGCGGCGTTAACCTTCACCTGCTGCTGGTATGTCTTGAACTCTGGCTGCAATGCCTCTGCGAATGCCACTGCCTTTGCTGCGATGACATGCTCCAGCGGACCACCCTGCTGACCTGGGAAGACAGCAGAATTGAGAAGAGAGCCCATAGTGCGGACCTCGCCCTTCTTCGTCTTCTTGCCCCATGGGTTCGGGAAGTCCTTGCCCATCAAGATGATGCCGCCACGCGGACCGCGAAGGGTCTTATGAGTTGTAGAGGTTACAATATCTGCATACTTCACTGGGTTGTCAAGCAAACCTGCAGCGATAAGACCTGCCGGGTGCGCCATGTCAACCATGAAGATCGCGCCAACCTCGTCGGCAATCTTGCGCATACGGGCATAATCCCACTCACGGCTGTATGCCGAGCCACCGCCAATGATGAGGCGAGGCTTCTCGCGGAGCGCAATCTCCTCCATCTCGTCATAGTCCACGCGACCAGTCTCCTTGTTAAGGTGATATGCCACAGGACGATAGATGATGCCCGACGTGTTGACGGCCGATCCGTGCGAAAGGTGTCCGCCATGCGCAAGGTCAAGACCCATGAACGTGTCGCCTGGGTTCAAGACGGCAAGAAGAACCGATGCGTTAGCCTGCGCTCCCGAGTGAGGCTGAACATTGGCATACTCTGCGCCATACAACTTCTTAATCCTCTCGATGGCAAGGCTCTCAACCTCGTCAACGACCTCACAACCACCATAGTGGCGCTTGCCGGGATACCCCTCGGCATACTTGTTCGTAAGGCAAGAGCCCATTGCCTGCATCACCTCGTCGCTAACGAAGTTCTCCGATGCAATCATCTCAATGCCACGGAGCTGACGCTGATGCTCCTTCTCGATAAGGTCGAATATGGCGTTATCTCTCATTATTGTTCTGATTTATATGATTTTATTAGTGTTACAAATATAACAACTTGGCGCGACTTCAAGAGGCTTCAACCCATGATTTTTAGGCAAAAACACTTGTCCCTCCGTCGCATGTCTCCACCATGCAAAAATCGCCCCGGCAAACATTTTCAGTTCCCGGGGCGACATGGTCTATTTCGATCCTACGTCCTTCTCTTAGTCAAGAAGAAGGAGCATCTCACGATACTTAGGCAGTGGCCACATCTCGTTGTCGACAATCATCTCGAGCTTGTCAACGTGGTAACGGATGGTGTCGAAGAGAGGACGGACCTCTTGCTCGTAGGCGTAAGCCTTCTCGCGCTCGTCCTCAATCTTGTTGGCCTTCTTGCGGGCGTCAATCATCTCCTGGACAGAAGAACGGATGGTCTTGACGTGCGCGGAGATCTTGCGGATGAGCTCGCGCTCGTTCTCCGTCATAGAGTCAGCCTCGTCGCCCATGACCTCTTTCATGCCCTTGACATTCTTGATAAGGATGTTCTGGTAGTCGATGGCGGTCGGGACAATGTGGTTGATGACGAGGTCGCCAAGGACGCGTGCCTCAATCTGGATCTTCTTGACGTACTTCTCAATCTCGACATCGTGGCGAACCTTCAGCTCACGGTCGGAGAGGATGCCGCCAGAGACGTAAACCTTCTTAGATTGCTCAGAAAGCATGGTGTCGATGCTCTCAGGAACACTGGTGATGTTCGTCAGGCCGCGGCGCTTAGCCTCCTCCTTCCACTCGTCAGAGTAGCCGTTGCCGTCAAAGTGGACTGCGGAGCTCTCGACGATGAGCTTACGGATCTCCTGAAAGATAGCCTCGTCCTTCTTGACGCCCTTCTCGATGAGCGCGTCTACGTCCTTCTTGAACTCGCGGAGCTGCTCTGCAACGATAGCGTTGACAGCGGTCATTGCGCCAGCGCAGTTTGCAGAAGAACCGACAGCGCGGAACTCGAAGCGGTCGCCGGTGAAGGCGAAAGGAGAGGTACGGTTACGATCGGTGTTGTCAACGAGAATCTCTGGCAGACGACCGATGCCGAGCTTGAGGGCGGTCTTCTCCTCTGGGGTCATCTTAGCGTCAGACACCTTCTCAACAATGCTGTTGAGCATGGCGGAGACCTGAGTGCCGAGGAAGATAGACATGATAGCTGGGGGTGCCTCGTTAGCGCCGAGACGATGGCTGTTGCTTGCGTTGAGGACCTGAGCGCGGAGGATATCCTGACCCTTGTAGACAGCTGCCATGACGCAGGTGAGGAAGGTGAGGAATATCATGTTGCCCTTAGGATTCTTGCCAGGGGCGAAGAGGTTGACGCCGGTGTCGGTGCAGAGACTCCAGTTGTTATGCTTACCAGAGCCGTTGATACCTGCGAAAGGCTTCTCGTGGAGGAGAACCTCGAAGCCATGGTGGCGAGCCAGACGCTTCATGACATCCATAAGGAGGATGTTGTGGTCGCAAGCCACGTTGACCTCCTCATAGATAGGAGCAAGCTCGAACTGACCAGGGGCAACCTCGTTGTGACGGGTCTTGGCAGGGATGCCGAGGCGATGGCACTCAATCTCGAGGTCGCGCATGAAGTACGCTACCCTCTCAGGGATAGAGCCGAAGTAGTGGTCCTCAAGCTGCTGGTTCTTCGCAGAAGTTGCGCCCATGAGGGTGCGACCAGTCTGAACGAGGTCAGGGCGAGCGAGGTAGAGACCACGGTCAATGAGGAAGTACTCCTGCTCCCAGCCGAGGTTGGAAGTGACCTTGGTGACGTTCTTGTCAAAGTACTGGCATACGTCTACGGCAGCCTTGTCGACAGCGTGCAGAGCCTTCAGAAGAGGGGTCTTGTAGTCAAGAGCCTCACCGGTATATGCGATGAAGATGGTAGGGATGCAGAGGGTGGAGCCTACGATGAAAGCAGGCGAGGTTACGTCCCATGCGGTATAGCCGCGAGCCTCGAAGGTCGCACGGATGCCGCCGTTAGGGAAGGACGAAGCATCAGGCTCCTGCTGAGCCAAGTGCTTGCCGGCAAACTCCTCGATTACCTTGCCGTCAGGACCATAGTTGATGAAGCCGTCATGCTTCTCGGCAGTGCCGTCCGTGAGAGGCTGGAACCAGTGCGTGTAGTGAACAGCGCCATGGTCGATAGCCCACGCCTTCATGCCTGCAGCAACGCCGTCAGCGAGGTCGCGGCTGATGAACTCACCGTTGGCCATCGCCTTGCGGACCTGCTTGTAGACCGAAGACTGGAGATACTTCTTCATGGCCTCATCGTTGAACACAAGCTCACCGTAGATTTCGGGAACTCGTCTCTCCTCAAACTTGATGTCGGGAAGAGGTCTTCTCATGAGGTCAGTCAGGGCTTTGAATCTGAGTGTTGCCATATTGGTTAGTGTTTAGGTTTTTGTCTTGTTGTGTCAATGCGGAAGCCTTTATCGTAAAAACATCTTTTTCTCGTGACTACCCACCATTTTTAGGGGTCTATCATCAGAAATATAATGTTTTCACCAACGCTCCCTGTTTTTGTTTGACATCGCAAATATAAGAGGCGATATTATAATCTGCAAGTTTTTGGGGCTAAATATTTGAGATTTTATGGGAAATTGACGGTTTAATTGCGTTTTATAAGCCAACAAGGCTGAATTTTTACACTTTTGGTCGCAAAACCGCTTTTTCTGCACAATCGCATTTCGGCATGACACATAAAAAGTGCGTCCGCCGATTGTCATAGACTTAGGCAGACGCACTTCGATTATGAAAGTATGAAAAGAGAGCCCCACGAGGGGTCAGGTGTTGTCGGTTTCGGGGAGCGTTTGGGGTGTGTTAGGTGTTGTCGGGGAGGTTCATGTCACTGCCATTCCAATCTTAGGGCTATGGCTTCTGCGCACCGACGCCACTCATTGCGCCGAAGAGCTGGAGAGCCTCCTGCCACGGGTAGCGGTTGGCATACATGGTGGCGGTCGTCTTGCCAGTGCCTTGGATGTTGAGACCCAATGCGCTGTTGAACTGGTTGGCAACGCTGTTATAGTTGACGCTAAGGGTTTGCTTGCTCTGCATGGTGATGAATCCCTTAAGGTATGCGGCGTTAATCTTGCCCTTGAAGACAGCGGGGTCTGTAACGGTCTTGTTGCCACTCACATTCGAGAGAGCCTCGACGTCATCAAAGTCATCCGCCTTGACGCGGAGGAACATGCCGCCACCCGGGAGGCAAAGGTCAGTCTGTCGGTTCAAGAAGAACACATTGTTCACCGCCGTATCCACGCGCTTAGCCTCACGAGCCTTGTTCGAGTCGATGTGGGTGCGGTCGAGAGCCGAAAAGCATGCGCAGCCGAAGATGTTGTTCTCCACATTGCAAGAAGTGCCTGTGATATATCTGAAGCCGTAGCCGAAGGTCTCAAGATCCTTCTTGCGCGACCATACGAACATGACAGTGTTGTTCTTAAAGTCAATCTCCGTCATGACGTTGGGGTCTGCTCCACGCACGTCCATCGTCGCCATACGCACATTGACAAAGATGTTGTTCTCAACCTTCAGAGAGCCCTTCAAAAGACCCACGATTCCATAGTTGGGCGCATTGATGAAAGCACAGTTGCGAATAATGACATTAGTGGTGTTGACGACTCCCTTGTCTCCGTCAAAGTAGATCATGTTGGTCTCCTGCGTCAAGACACCCTGCTCGCTAAGGTCTGCGCCACCAATACCTTTCGTGCCGATGGCGTTCATGAGAGGACAATCGACACCCTCGGGCTGACCCTCATGCGCAGCGTTGTAGGATATTGAGTTGCCGCGGTCCATAATGAGGCCATCGATAATGACATACCCGTTAGGGGCTACCACGCTACGAATCTGGATGGTGCCACGACCCTGCTGGCTTCCATTGCTCTCGGCTGTAGGCTGCACCATGGTTCTGTATGTCAAGATGTCTCGCTTGGAGAAGTCGTCGGAATAGCCACCCATGATGGTGACGGGGGTCTTGATGATGAGGTTGCCGCTGTTCATCAGACCATAGTAATTGCCCTCGGCGACAAGGATGGTCGTTCCCTCCTTGGCCTCGTTAAGAGCCTTCTGCAAGTTCTTGAAAGGAGCGGACTTGGATCCATCACCCTTGTTGTTACCCGTATTGCGGCTAACATACAATGTAGCCTTGTTGTTCGGGTTCTCTGTACCGGCCTGCGCAAAGAGCTGCCCCGGGAGCAGTGTCGCCACGGCTAAAGCCGCTAAATAGAATTTGTTCATGACTTATGATTTTGCGTTATTGTGATGACGCAATATTATGCATTATAGGCGATTAGCGATATTGCTAAAAAGACATTGGTTATAGGGGAAGGTACAAATGGGCATAAAGAAAGCGGCACATCCGCATTTATAACAGATGTGCCGCCATATAATAATGTAGAGACGCCTCGTTTGAGGCTTTAGCCCTTAACCTTTTACTTAATGACTACTCGGACGGACTGTGCGCCGCAACGGACGACATAGACACCGTTGTTGAGAGTCATGGTCTCGGCATTGGTCTCAGATACGAGTCGACCCGCAAGGTCGAATGCCTCCTTAACCTTTCCGTCAACGCCAAAGAATGTGACGGTGGAGCCGTTGACTGCCACGTTGAACTCGTCATTTGCGTCGACTTCATCGATGCTGGTGGCCTCGAAGTAGACTTTGAGGGTCTTGTTGCCTACGTAGGTGAGGGTTGTCGACTTGTCATCACCGATGGTGACAGGGGTGTCGTCAAGAGTTATGCGCAAAGGACGCTGCGTGTACTTGATGGTTATCTCGCTACCGCCATTGGCGAATTGTGGGATGCTGGAGATGCAGTTTTCGCCTTCAACCAGAAGCTTCACAGGATAGAGTGCCTTAGACTTGTCGGAGCAGCTTACGGGGACGCGCTTGCCTTGCGACCACTTGCCGGTGTAGATGCCGGTGAAGCCCTGACCAGCGTAGTTGAGCCAGCAAGCTACGAGACCGCTCTCGAACTCCTCGTCGGAGAATGGTACCTCATAATTGTCAAAACGGCTGTCGGAGAAGTCTACCAACGGAAGCACCTTGTTGCCAGAATCGTTGTTGTTTCGTACGGCAACCTTGACGTTGGTCTTCCTCTTATACTCGCCGGTGCAGAGGTTTTGCTTGAAGGCGATGAGTCGCTTGTCGGTCGTGAGGACGGCACACTCGTCGAGGTATACGAAGCCAGTGAGAGCCTCGCCGTCATGCTCACCTACGAGGGAGAAATAGATGGCAGTGTCGCCGATAGCCGCATACTTGTCCTCATCCATGATGACGGAGCCGAAGAAGCCCGTATTGTTGACTTCGCCCATGTTAGTCTTGGCGACGAGGCTGATGTAGATGGCGGGCTCAGTCGCATCACGTCGGTGGACAGGGTCGGTCGGGTCGACGTAGAAGATGGCGTTGTTGAAGACGAGGTCGTTGACCTGGCTCTCCTCGGAGATGTTGTTGAAGATTCCGTCGGACTGGATGGCGATGTTCTCGATGGTGGCGCCATTCATTACGCCCACGTAGTTGGAGACGGTCGGGAGCTTCTCGAGGACGGTGCCGATAGTAGCATCAGTGAGCGATCCGTCGATTTCAGTCAACTCGTTGTAGACGATATCCTGAGGGATGTCGACATCGGCAGACTGGAAGAAGTGGGTCTTAGTGTCGCCGAGGAGGTCGAAGAGACCCATGAAGCTGGAGGAGTCGCTCGCTACGGCACTTATCTTCTTAGCCTCCTCGTCTACCTTGATGGAGACGGTACGGCTCATCATGTTAGGAACGGGGAAGCGCACAGAGAAGTTTGACGCAGTCTCCCTTTCGAGAGGGGTGTTGAAAGTCCAACGGGATGGGTCTTGGAAGAGAATGAGGCTTTCGTCGGTAGCCCATTCGGTGACATAAGAGTCGGCGGAGGTGACGGTCTCGTCGTTGGTCGTCTCACTATCGATTAGAGTAGTGATTTCTGGAGAATACTCATCAGAGCCACGGTAGAAGAAAATTGGGAGGCTCCAACCCTTGACTTTGTCGGTCATACCGTTAGGAGCTACAATATGGGACAAAGTGCCGTTGTCTCTTGCCGCAACAGGGCCGAGGATAGCTTCGAAAGAGGCTGCCTCGTCAACAGCACTGAACCTAATCTTGCGCTCGGTGGGGAATGACATTATCTCATCATACCTTGAATTGTCGGCATCACCGATATAGACATCGGACATTGTGGCATTGTTGATTGCCACGGCATTGGAGACGTAGAAAGAGTGTAGCTCACCTGCGAAAGAGACCGTCGCCGTGTCGGTGGAGGCGTCGCTGATGACAGTGGTGACGTTGGTTGACGTGATGTAGCCATCGTTCTGAGCCACGAGACCACCGATTGCCACATTGGGGGCGGTAACTATGCTGGCATGATTTAATGACAGGGTTGCGTTGAAGTGCACACCGTCGATCGAGCCGCAGTTGACACGCGCAAGACCGCCGAACTGAGGTTGGCTTACAGTCAGGTTACCGCCTACGATTGCCAAATTATGGATGGCGCCGCTCTTGCTAATGCTGTCCACTATGCTTGACGTGGCTGAGTAGAGAGTGTGGGCGTTGCCGTAGAGTGGGACATCGAGGACGTCGAGTGTCTCATTGGACTCAAGGGAGAAATCACCCGTTATCTCGATACCTGTGAGGCCGTCAAGACCATCAGCGATGGCGGGGACGAGCTGCGACCACGTGTACTGGTTTGGAACTATCGCTATGCCATCTTCAATGGTGACGACATAGGTTTCATCAGAGGATTCCTTACCCATCTTAGGGACAGGGGAACGGCGAGTGACAGTCGTGCTCTTAATAGCGGAGGAGCGATCGAAACTCCAGTTGGCGGGAGTGGTGAAGAGCTTGCTAAGATCTGCGCTGACGGGCCACATGCGAGAGAGCTCGGTCATTGAGGGCTTGTCATCGAAGATGGTGACGTAGGTCGAAGAGAGTTCGTCACCGCTGGAACTCAACTGAGAGATGAGCGACTTGGCAGATATGGCCATGTCGTAGGTCGTAGAGGAGGAGTTCTGCTCGGTGTAGAATCCCTTGGCGCAATGGATGTTGGAGAGAGTGCCGGAGTTCTTGCCGACGGACTGACCAGCATTGAACTCGACTGTTTGAGCAGAAGAGAGGTCACTGAAAGAGAGTGAGAAGTCCTCCATGGTGACGGGGAAAGAGGAGAGGACGGTGGCATCATTCTGCAACACTACATTGTCAAGCATGACGTCAGTGATTTCACCCGTATTACTTCCTGCTATACCGCCCACGTTTAAAGCGGACGGGCAGACGGAAAGCCTTGAAGTTGCGTCAACAATATTTTGCACATTGGCATAGAGTTCCTTAATAGTACCCTCATTTACACCAACGACACCGCCAAGGGAGACCTCGACGCCACTCGAATAAGAGCTGTTTGACCCCAGCATTTTGTAGAACGCGGTTTCAACAACGCCGCTCACATAGCATGAAGATATTGTGCCGCTATTGACTCGCGCAAGGAGACCAAAAGTCGGGTAATCTGTGTTATCGATGGACTTCGAATAGACGACACCGAGATTGGAGACGGTAGCACCCTTTCCGATAACGTCGAATGGGGCAGTCGGGGCATTACTATTATAAGTTCCGACGTAGACGGTATTGCCATTGCCATCGAGAGAGCAGCCCTCGTTGAAGTTACGGACAGGGAACGTAGGATCATTGTCCGCTTCGATGGTGGCATCCAGAGAGATGGTCTTTGCGCCACCGAGCTCAATAGCGTCGGAGAGGCGGTTCCATTGCGAACGGGAAGTAACAGAGACAGAGCCATCGGCTGCCACTTCCAACCCACCGAGATCAAGGGACCTGCCCATTAGCGGCATCGGGGCGCGATAGTCAATGCTATTAGAGTTGCAGCTGGCAGTATCTTTCTCGTACCAGGTGTGGGTGAGCGTCCAGTCGGAAGCGTTGGAGAAAGGAATCTCGCTGGCCGACGGGAAGTAGTCAGACATCATCGTGAGGTGGTCTGAGTCGTCCATAGAGAGGGAGTAGTCAGACACGGTATTACTGCTTTGCTGAATAAAGATTTGCGGGATGAAAGTCTCATACTGAAACTCTGCTTTTTCTCCGGTATCGGAAGTAAAGAAACCCTTGGGGCAGTAGACATTAGAGACGGAGCCCCCGGAGGAGACGTCGTTCTTAGCTATCGAAAGCGCGACCACGACAGGGATGTTCGTACTTACGGTGGCGGACTCGTCGACGCTAAGGTAAATTTCGCCACTATATTGGCTCTCTATGATGACATTGGAATCCATGCTTATGCCATTAGGGGTTGCAAAGTCGACGAAGCAGTTTGTGATAGTGCCACCGACATTGCGACCGACAAAGTCACTAATGTAGAGAGCTTGCGGAGCCTTCGCATCACTGTAATCCGCCGAAGACGAGCTAAGAATGAGCTTTACGTTGGAGTAGGTGTTGGAGATGGTGCCGCTATTGAAGCCGGCAAGACCACCAACGTAGAATGAAGTTGTCTCGTCAGCATCCCCGATGAGGGTCTGAAGCGGGATTTCAGCCGTACCGATGACCGAGCAATTGTCGATAGTGCCGAAGTTAGCCTCGGTCAGAATACCGAAGTTTGTGTAGCCGATATTAATGCTGGTGTAGGTCTTGGTACCATTGTCGATGGCGAGGTTGGACAGAGTAGCTCCCTCCTCGATTTGGGTGAACAGCGGCGTGGTGTTCTTAGAGACAGTATAGCCGTTACCATTGAGTGGGATAGAGAGAGCAAAACTGAGGTTGCCTTGCGAGAAAGTGATATCGGCGTCGAGGGAGATGGAGGTAACGTCAGCAAAATCTTCTGCGGTTGTATTTGCATAGATATCAGCCACAGCGGCCCAACCATCAGCAGTCGTGATGTGGAGGACGTTGTCGTTGGCGATGTAGTAACCATCGGTAGAGGCGTCCTTATTGCCTGAGTCTGAGGAATCGGCAAAGAGGGAGGAGAAGGACTCGGCGCCTGCTGAGGAGGAGGCCGCATAGCCGGAGAGAGCGAGGGCCGTCGCGGCGCCGATTAGGGCGAAAGTCTTTAATTTCCTGTTCATAGTTATCTGAATATTGTGTTTTTACTTGTTAGGGCGAGCGACTGTAATTGTGTCGCGGCTGATTTTATATTAGTGGCATCCTTATTTGACCAAAGTTAGTGAAAATATGCGAGTTGGCACTTGTTCTATGGTGACAATAATTATAGCAAAGAGTACAAAAAGTTCGAGAAAAGGGACATGGGGAGAAAGGTTTCTGACGGAACGGAACGACGTTACGGGAAGCGAAATTGGGAGGTAAACAAACGGAAAAATCCCCAAGATTCACATCTTGGGGTTGAGAAAAAAAAAAGCAACTCTAGGGTCAGGTTTTTCTCAATGAGTTGTAGTGTCTTTCCCGTTTCTCAGAAGGCCGTCATTATGGCGACGGCGAGGAGAATTGCAGCCGAGATGATGGTCGTGGCGAGACGCGTCACCTGAACCTGTCGGCGGTTTTGGATAGTAAGAGAACTACGCATAGTGTTGTTTTTTTAGGTAGAAACTTGTGTCTGTTAGCTAATCAAGGTAATTACAGCCCTTTGTGTGCTGAGGTTGAATATCTTGTTGTTTTGTAACAATACAAAAGTATGCAGATAAAGGCGTTAGGACTATCGCAGGACGTACAATGATCATAGTTGTAAGAACATATTGCCCATTTATGGCAAAACGTCCGCCCTGTCAGTCATTTTTTGATTCTCGGAACGGAACTGCGAAGGCGTGACTCCCGTCATCTTTTTGAAAAGCGCACTGAAGTAGGCGACGCTATCGACGCCGCACTGCATGGCAATATCGCCGACGGGGAGGTCGGTCTCAGCCAACAGCTCTTTTGCCCGCGCGATGCGAATTTGCTTGACGAGATTTGACGTACTCATGCCGCAAAGCGCATTGACCTTGCGGTTCAGCTGGTGGCGAGTGACGCAGAGGGCGTCGGCGACGGCGCATAGGTCGACCTCGCCATTTGGCATCATGGAGCGGATGGTGTCGACAATCTTGGCGAGATATTGGGCATCGATGGCCGTAATCTCCGAGCGTTCGGATGGGGAGCTGTCGTCTTGCGGAGGCGTTGAGGACTCTTGGGCAGCGACCTTGTCGGGCTGCGGAGCCTCGACGATGCGGGAATAGAGGGTTCGGAGGCGGCTACGGCTCTCGATAAGCTTGCTGACGACGAGAATCAGCTCGTCGGCATGGAAAGGCTTCTCGAGATAGGCATCGGCTCCAGCCTCGAGACCTGCGAGACGGTCGTCATGGGCCGTCTTTGCGGTCACCATGACAAGAGGGATGTGGGCGGTAAGCTGGTTATTCCTGACCAGGCGGCAAAGCTCGACACCATCGATGCCAGGCATCATGACATCAGTGACAATGACATCGGGCAAAACCTCTTGAGCCTTCTGCCATCCTTGGGTGCCATCGGCAGCATAGACGACACGATGTGTGGGTCTTAGTTGGCGACCGATGAAATAAGCGACATCGGGATTATCCTCAATGACAAGAACAGTGGACTTCAGCTCATCGTCCTCAGGGTCATCTTGCGGGAGAGAAGAATTGGGGAGAGAGTCGACCTCGGCGTCGACAGAACATGAGACGAGCGGCACGGCATCGGGATGCGTGGGTGCGGTGGGGATGGTCACCGTGAACTGGCTGCCACGCCCCAGCTCACTTTTCAGGGAGAGAGGCCAGTCCATGGCGGTCGAGGCTGCCTTGACGAGCGAGAGACCGATTCCCGTACCGATCTCGGCGGACTCTTGCTGCGCCTGATAGAAAGGCTCAAAGACGCGGGCTTGCTGCTGTGGCGTCATGCCGATACCAGTATCGGAGACGGTCATGGTTATGAGACCTTGAGACTGCGTGAAGGAGAGATTTACGGAGCCGCCCTCGGGTGTGAACTTTATGGCGTTGGAAATGAGATTTCGGCAGATGCGCTCGGCGTAGTCTGGCACGACATCCGCCTTGTCGGTCGCATTGTTGGAGACAGAGAACTTGACACCTCGGGCGGCTGCCATGTTGACGTAGGCACCAGCGATATTGGACATGAAAGCCGCGACATCGCCACGTCGCCACGTTGGCGCATTGGCTTGCGCCCCTTGTTTGAGCTTTGCGATGTCGAGAAGCTGGTTTATGAGGTTGAGGAGGCTGGCTGATTGAGAATTGATGGTACGTGCGTCGCGAGCGTCATCTGGGCTGTCGGGGTTTCGCCTAAGGATGTCGTCGGCGGCAGCGATTATGACCGTAAGAGGGGTTCGGAACTCGTGGGTGATATTGGTAAAGAACCGATCCTTAGCTTGTTGCAGCTCAAGCGACAATTGCTGTTGGCGTTTGCGGACGCGGAGCCAGTAAATTGTGAGAGCAAGGAGGGCGGCGGCGAGAATGAGGAGGGCGGCGAGGACGGATATGCCAACATATTTTTCCTGGCGTTGCGTTATGGCTTTACGCTCAGCCTCGTCGATACGCGACTGCTGGCGCGCGCGTTCGATATTGAGGCGGACATTTTGCACCTCGTTGATTGTCTTAGTGTTGACAAGGCTATCGGCGAGGCGGTCGGCTGTGCGGAAGGCATCGAGCGCGCGGCGCATGTCGCCTTGTCGGTCGTAGACCTCATAGTAGAGGCGGTAGATGTCGGCAAGATGCTCGACGGAGCCTATGCGTTGGGCGACGGTCTTGGCCTCATTGAGGTAATGGAGCGCCATGGCATCGGCGCCAGCGTTCATGTTGACACGCGCCATGGCGAGACAGGGGGTGAGGGCGTGCCACTCATCCTTACTGCCTTGCAGGAGAGTGTATGCGGATTCGTATTCGTCGATGGCGGCAGAGAGGTTCCCTCTTTTCTCGGATAGCTGACCGTGGTAGGTGTGGCAGAGCGCGACGCCGAGGTCTGAGCCAATCTTCTTGTTGAGTGCCATGGACATGTCGTAGTAGACATCGGCGGAATCGAGGATACCTTGGCTCTCGAAGATGCTGCCGAGATTGGCGTAGTTGATGGCCATGCCAAGGTCGGAGCCCAACATTCGCTCGCCTTCGAGAGCCTGTCGGAGGTTTTGCTCGGCTTGGGAGTAGTTGTTGAGTGTCATGTAGACATTGCCGAGACCATTGAGAGAGACGACACGCGCCTTAATGGAGGTTGGAAGATCGGGAGGGAGGGACTCTGACGCTTCGAGAGCCTTATAGTGGAAATCGGCGGCTTGGGGCATGAGCCCCACACGTCGGTACACCGTGCCTAAGTTATTGAACGTCTGAGCAATGAGAAGAGAATCGGGAAGAGACTCGGCAGCTTCGAGCGCGATATTGTGAGCCTCGATAGCTTGGGCGAAACGGCTGGCGTCGCGGCACGTCTTACCTAACTTGTTGGCGGCATTGCAGATGAGAAGGTAGTCGTGGGCTTTTCGTGCGCTATCGACGATATGCGAAAGTGCAGCGGTGTCGTCGGGGAGAGGCTGAATTTCTGAGGCTGAGGATTTTTCACATGAATCTTGACGGCAAGACTGTGCCGCAAGGAGAAATGATAGGATGAGAAAAATGGACAGAGTTGCAGAAAAGGTGCGTGGAGGCATGATTCGTTGATGTGGAGTTGCACTTTCCACTTATACGTAAAAGTGGTCGATATGTTCCACGAAATGTGAATAAACACAAAAAGCGGCATCTCCGAGACCGAGTCATGGAGATGCCGCAGGAATGTAAAAAGCAAAAAAACTGAAAATGCTTGGCGGGTGAAGTCCTTAGCTAAAAAGTCGGACTACTTGGAAGAGGAATTGTCGCCTTTGTGGCGGAGGATCTCGAGCTTGGTAGCGATTTCGGCAACCTTCTTCTCAGAAAGCGGATAGGCTGCGATGAAAGCGACGCTCAGGATCGTACCGACGGCTGGGAGCAGCGAGAGGCACATCTTGATGCCATCGATGGTCTCGGGGCTTTGCGCCATATTGGGTTGGAAGCCGAAAGCGGCAAGGAGCCAACCAGTGACAGCAGAACCGATCGCCCATCCGAACTTCTGGCTCATGGAAGACGAGGAGAAGATGAGACCCGTGGCGCGGTTGCCTGTCGTCAGCTCAGAATAGTCGGCGCAGTCGGCATACATGGACCACAAGAGAGGGAAGATTGCGCCTGCGCAGATAGAAATGAGAATCTGGAAGACGAAAATGAGGGTGAGTTGATCCTTGTCGAACCAATAGAATATGACGCTCAGGACAGTGGCGAGAGCCATGGCTCCGAGGTAGGTGTTCTTCTTGCCAATGACATTACTTACAGGGGCTGCGAGAACGACGCCGATGATATTGGCGAGCTGACCGAGACCGAGATAGAGGGCAGAGAGGGCGAAAGTAGAGCCGAAGATTCCGACCTTATTGGCATCGCTCTCCTCGATGAAATACTTGAAGTAGTAGACAGTGGCGCCATCGCGGATGGAGTTGAAGACAAGGGCCGCAACACCCGCACCGAGAAGAATCCACCAAGGGCGATTCTTAACGAGATCCTTGAGGTCGTCGCTCACGCTGTTCTCCTCTGTCTTGATGGGGCGGATGCGCTCACGGGTGAGCAAGAAACATCCGAGGAAGAGGAAGACACAGATGATGGCGAAACAAGAGACAGCCTTTGTCCAAGCTGATTGTTGGGTTTCAATTGGCGAATCGCTCGCACCACCGAAATACTCCACGACCTTCATGAAGAAGAAGAGCGCGGCGAAGCTGCCGAGATAGGCGAACGCCATACGGAAAGTGGAGAGGACGTTACGATCCTTAGGGTCAGGGCTCATGACACCGAGCAGGGAGGCGTAGGGAACATTGATTGCCGAGTAGACAACCATCATGAGCGAATAGGTGACGAAGGCGTAGACGATCTTAGCCGTAGGCTGCAAGTCGGGCGTCGTGAAAGTAAGGATACCGATGACGCCGAAGGGAATTGCGAGCCAGAGGAGGAAGGGGCGGAACTTGCCCCACTTGGACTCGGTGCGGTCGGCAACGACACCGACGACAGGATCAACGAAGGCATCCCAAATACGCGTGACGAGGAACATGGTGCCGACGATGGCGGCGGAGATGCCGAAAACGTCGGTGTAGAAGACCATGAGGTAGGCACCGAAGAGCTTCCAGAACATGGAGGACGCCATGTCGCCGAAGCCGTAGCCTATCTTCTCATAAAACTTAACCATTTGGATATTGAGAGATTAGAGAAGCGGCGCAACGGACATAGCCATTACGCCGCGTTTTATTGGGTAAGTTATTTCTTGACAGGAGTGAGACGTACGACGTAGACATCGTGGGGCTCGATGTCGCGTACGAGCGTCTTGGAAGTGTCGCCAGCATCCTTCTTGCCGAGGCAGTCGCGGAGCTTGTAGGTCTGCTCGCCGCATTTGACCTCGCGATCGGTGAGGCTGTCTTTGACGTAGCGATTCCAATCGTAGTTGAGGGTGCGCTTCTGCTCAGTCATGTTGACGAAAGCGAAAGCCCACTCGTCATTAGCAAGAGGCTTTACCCAAACCTCGAAACCCTTGTCGTTGAGGAAGCAGAAGCCCATGA
This sequence comes from Bifidobacteriaceae bacterium, assembly GCA_963607345.1. GTDB lineage: Bacteria > Bacteroidota > Bacteroidia > Bacteroidales > Marinilabiliaceae > W3P20-009. The sequence goes on along the minus strand of CAVDBL010000001.1, from coordinate 224,020 downwards.
CGCCGAGCTTGTCCTGGTCGATTGCGATAACCTCCTTGTTGGTGACGAGCTCGAGGGTCTCCTTGCTCATCTTGCGGATGTCGTTGCCAAGGATGAGAGGGGAGGCGAGCATGCTCCACATTACGAAGTGTGTGCGGTCTTCAGCAGGAGACATGCCGTTGCCGACCTCGAGCATATCGAAATCGTTCCAATGGTCGGGACCGGAGTACTTGCGGATGTCGCCACGGATGCGGATGATTGGCCAGAGACCGAGCTTAGCCCAGCCGCCATAGTTCTCCTGGCAATCCCAGCAACGGGCGATGTCGCCAGAGATGCGCCATGAGTGACCGATCTCGGCACCCCATTCCCAAGACTTCTCGTCGCCCCACTCGCAGATGTTGAACACCATTGGGCGGCCGGCAGCATAGATAGCGTCGCGCATGATGGTGTAGCTTGCGGGACCGTCTTGCGTAGAGTGAGAGCACCAGTCATACTTAAGGAAGTCGACACCCCACTCGGCGTATTGGCGAGCGTCGAGGAACTCGTAGCCACGAGTGCCTGGGTAGCCGCCACAAGTCTTTGTGCCTGCGCAGTTGTACATACCGAACTTGAGGCCTTTGCTGTGGACGTAGTCGGCAACGGGCTTGATTCCGTTAGGAAACTTCTTGCGATCAGGGACGAGCTTCATGGTCTGAGGATCGCGCTCCATCTCCATCCAGCCATCGTCCATGACGACGTACTCGTAGCCCGCATCTTTGAGGCCGAGTTTTACGAAGAGGTCAGCAGTCTCCATGACGAGTTTCTCGTCGATGTTGCAAGCGAAAGTGTTCCAGCTGTTCCAACCCATTGTCGGGGTCATGGCGAGACCCTCGAACTTTTGGGCATTCATGCTGGTGGCGGCCAGGAGAGCGGCGGCCATGATGGAGTGGCTCAGTTTCATATTAGTAAAGATGATATTGAGTTTTTAGAAAAGACTTATTGCTTACGGGCGACGCCGGAGACCTCGAGGAAAGAGACGAGCTCATCGGCTATCTGACCTTGTTGCTCCATGCTGGGGTGTGTTGTGCCACCATCATTGTAGCTAAGGTCGTAGATGTGGTAAGGGATCTCGCCGTTCTTGCCAGCGACGCCGCGTCGTGCGGCCTCATCGGCTACGGCAGGGAGCATCTTGCGGAAGAAGGTGCGCAGGGTGTCGTTAGCCATTGGGCTTGAGATGAGGACAATCTGCGCATTGGGGTTCTTCTCGTTGAGCGTCCCGATGAAATCGACGTAGGCGTTGACGAAAGTTGCGGAGTCTTGGACACCGTCATTCTGACCGAGCGCGCTAACGATGATATCGGGGTTGAAAGAGAAATCGTAGGGGATCTCATTGTCAACGAGATTGACCTTGTCGTAGGTTTGTGGGAGGACGTACTTATGCTCGCAGCAGCTATGCATAAGACCGATGCCAGAGACTGAGGCGAGCGACCACTGGGCACCTATGGCACGTGCGGCACGGGGGCCGTAGGCGTAGTAGGCGCGATGATGGTCATACCATGTTCCTTGACCGAAAGGGATCTCGCCATCGTAGCAGTCCATGCCGCTCGTGATGGAGTTGCCGATGAACTCGATGCGATGTGACGTTATGGGCTGCCACTTGCGGAGAGACGGAGCGGCAACCTGAGTCACCTGCGTGAAGCCCATGGCGCACTCGGTATCACGCGCAATGAGGACACTGTGGATGCCCGATGGAAGAGTGTCGGCAACCGCGATGACCTTGACGGCGGTATCTGTCGGCGCAGGAAGTTGCGACTTGCCGATTGTCAGACGATTGAGCTCTCCAAGCGTGCGGACACGTGCGACGGACTGCCCATCGACGACAACCTCAAGATAATTGTAGCTATTGCCGTAGAGACGCTGGTCGCGAATGTCGACCTCGCAGCCAGAGCCATGGAAGGCAAAAGTGAAGTATGCGCCAGCACCCCATTGGCGAGGGCCGAGAGAGTCGGAACGATCGACGCGCCCGATATAGGTTATGGCATCATCGAAACCACTCACGACACGAGGCCCATTGGAGCAGGCGACTGCGAGAAGGGCAGAGAGGGAGAGTAGAGCAGGAAAGAGACGGAACTTCATCGAGCAATACTATTTAATGTCGAGACGGGTGAGAACCTCAATGAGCGCGCGGCTATTGTGGTATGGGCATTTCCAGAAACCTGCCTTGACATCCTTGTAGACATCTTGACCTTCGCGGTTGGTACGCCACAGCCATTCACCCTTCTTGGTGTCGATGATATGCTGACGGATGAAGCCCCAGACGAGAGCCATCTTGTCGAGGTAGGACTGGTCGCCAGTAAGACGCCACGTGTCGGTGAGACCGACCATGGCCTCGGCTTGTGGCCACCAGTGCTTATCGGTATCGAGGTGACCATTGACCTTCTCGTAGAAGATGGAGTCGCCGTCCCATCCCTCGGCGAGGGTGACGTCGGTGAGACGTTTGCAGATTGGCTTGAGCTTCTCCATGCGCTCCTTGTCGTTGATGACCTCGGCTGCCTCGTAGAGGAGCCATGCGCCCTCGATGTCGTGGCCATAGGAGTCGATGTGGCTCATGACCGTCCAATCCATGTCGAAAAAGAGGTTGAAGTGGCCAGTCTTCTTGTCGATGATCTTCTCGGTGAAGATGTCGAGACAGTGGACGATACTCTGGCGCACCTCGTCATCGGCCTTTGCTCGATAAAGATTTGCGTAGGGCTCGATGATGTGGAGGTGGGAGTTCATGGACTTAGGAGTATTCTCGTCCTTCTCGCTGAGTCGGACGTCGTCCATAGGCTTCCAATCGGCGGAGAGGGCCTCGGTATAGCCACCATATTTAGGGTCGCGGAAATGCTTCTCGATGAGGTGGTAGGTCTCCATGGCGAGGTCGAGAGCCTCGGGATCCTGGCTCATGCGGTAGTACTCGGAGAGACCGTAGATGCAGAAACCTTGGGCATAGGCTTGCTTCTTGGTGTCGATGGGTTGCCCCTTGGAGTCGAGCGACCAGAAGAAGCCGCCATTTTTCTTGTCATAGAAGAAATCGCGGAGATAGCAGTAGGCGCGGTTAGCGGCCTCCTTGTATTCTGGGCGACCGAATATGCGCGCGGCCGTGGAGAAAGACCATAGGATGCGACCATTGAGGATGGCACCTTTCTCAGCATTAGGCTCCAAGTCGCCATCTTTATCGCGACCGCCGTAGAAACCGCCGTACTCATGGTCTTCCATCTTGCTGATCCAGAAATTCATGATGTTGGCGTACTCGGCCCTCATCTGCTCTCTTATCTCTCTGACATTCATTTCGTTAGTAACTATAAAAGACTCTCTTATCTGTAAATATTATTTCTTGTTTTGGAGCATCTCCTCAAGAGTGACGGTCTCCTTGGCGTTGTAGATGTCCATACGTTGCTGGTAGTCGTTTTGGACTTCGAGGAACTCGCACCAGCACATGAACCAGCACCATTTAGGCTGCTGACGGCAGATCTCGGGCGTTGGGAGTTTGCCGACCTCGCCCCAAGCGATGGGCTTGCCGTTGGCGAGTTTGAGAAGGGCGTCGTAGTCGCGCTTGTCGTAATTGTGGTTGTAGATGTCGGTAGCGAGGATATCGACGACATCATCACCAGGATAAAAGCCCTCATAGTCGCTGACGTTGGAAGAACCGGTCTCGTTGCCGTTGAAGACCCAGATGAGGTTGTTGATGTGATGGAAGTTGGTCAGGCGATCGTAGAGCATGCGGTAGAGCTTTTGGTAGCCATCCTTGCCAGGACGCGCGCACCACCAGAACCAGTCGCCGTTCATCTCGTGATATGGGCGCCAGATGACAGGGATCTTCTCGTCTTGAAGCTGACGAAGGAAGAAGGCGATGACGTCGACTTGCGCTTTCCAACGATTGTTGAGCTCGGTGCCGTCGGTCGTGAGCTCCTTCCACTGCTTGTCGGTCAGCTTGCTCTGGACACCATTCTCACCCTGCCAAGTTGTGAAATTTGCATCGGTCGTTGGAGGAACTTGATGCCACATGAGAGTGATGATCGCACCCTTGGCGTGCCATTTGATGGCATTGTCTATGACACGCTGACGGAAGTTGATGCCGTCGAGAGAGTTGGGCTTGCTGTAGCCGAAATCTTGACCGAAGACGGCAGGATGGGAGCCATTGGTAAGATTCTCTACACGCTCCATATAGATGTCGGAGAAGAGCGGGTAGCTATGTTGGCCTGTAAGGATGCCGTTACCGCTTTGCGCGTAGATGAATTTGAGAAGATCCTTAGCTTCTTGAGAAGCGGATGGATTGACGGGGCTTTGCGCCACGGCGGCCGTAAGACCGAGAGCCGCGATTGCGGCAGCGAATATCTTCTTCATCACGTTATAGGTGGATTTTAACTTTAATAACAAATATAATCAAAAAAGCCACTTAACGGACTGGGGACCGAAACAAGAGGCTTGAACACCATTCTTGCCAGCAAGATTTGGGAAAGCGTCGTCAGCCCAAGCGTATCGGACAACCGCTGGCTTCTTAACTTGCTTTGAGGTGACGATGACGGTCCCGTCCTTCTGAATCTTGCCGACAGCAGGATGGAAGACACCATCGGAGCCAGCGAGCTCGAACCAGTCGGCAGTCTTGGCGTTGCCTGTGACGTGGATGCCTTGGGCGTTGGAGAACGTTACGACAACGGCGTTGCCCTTCTTGTTGAGCTTAGCCTCCTTGAAGAGAGGAGCCTTGTAGTCGAAACCCGACTTGCCGTAGGCTTCAGTGAGGAGAGCATCGGCGAAGCGAATGCCAGCCTCGACTTTACGTTTTGGGTGGATGTCGGCGAGGTCGCCCAACTCACCAACGACGACGAGACCAGAATTAGGAATGAGGTCGACAGCTTGTCGTTGCTGGTCGCGAACGACAACTGCCATGCCTGGGTCGTCATACTTGTAGGGAGCGATTTGTGCGTAGACAAATGGAATGTCTGTAGCGTCGTAGAGCTTTTGGCGCCATTGAGCTACGAGGTTTTGGAGGAGGCGGCAGTAGGCATCGGCGTTCTCGCAATTTTGCTCACCTTGATACCATGCCACAGCGTGGAACTTGTAGTTGGCGAGAGGGGCTACCATGGCGTTATAGCCGAGGGCGGGACGGACGGGTCCCCAGGTGACCTCCGAGAGGCGATCGTTTATGGCTTTGAGCTCTGGATCGGCAAAGACCTCGGCTGGCGTCCAAGCCTCGATAGGCGTGCCTCCCCATGACGCATCGACGATGCCTACGGGGCAGTTGAGGACGGAGCGGAGCTTGCAAGCGAGGACGTAGCCGATGGCGGAGAAGTTGACAGCCGCCTGGGGGGTAGTGGGCTGCCACTTGCCAGATAGGTCGTGATTGGGCGTAGCGGAGGTGCGATAGTCGACACGGAACATGCGGATGTCGGGCTGGTTGGCTTGTGCGACGAGCGAGTCGCCACCTATCATGCCCCAAGAGGGCGAGAACTCCATATTGCTCTGTCCTGCGCAGAGGATGACCTCTCCGATGAGGACATCGGTGACGGTGATGGAGTTATAGCCGTCGAACTGGATGGACTGCGGAGTGGAGGTCGCAGCCGGGGTAGGAATCTCGACACTCCACGTGGCGAGAGGAGTAGGATCCACCTTGTAGGTCGTCGTGTCCCAAGAAGCCTTGATGGAGACCACCTCATAAGGTTTAGCCCAGCCCCAGAGCTTGACCTTGGAGTTTTGCTGGAGCACCATGCCATCGGAGAGTACGGCAGGGAGGGCGACATTGGCATTGGCGGCAAGAGGGGCAAGGAGCGCGACGAGCGCCACTGTTATGGTCTTGAGGTTTTTAGAGATGGTCATATGACGACGGAGTGAGGTGCAAACTACTAAATTCGGTAAAACGGACGTGGCGCAAAAAGTGCCACATCCGTTAAGAAAACTACAAACTAAACAAGTTGCCGCTGAATCACTTCAGGGCGTTATTTTTATCGACGAGCGCATTGATGTGCGCAACAGAGGCAGCCGAATAGAGTTCATCCTCGGGCGAGTTGAGACAGTAGTCAAGCAACTGGTCGATAGTGGAAGTAGCAACATGCATGCGGGTGTCGCTGGACGCATAGTAGATGAAGACTTTGCCGTCCTCATCGGCGATCCAGCCATTGGAGAATACGACATTGGAGACGTCGCCGACGCGCTCGGAGCCGTAGGGGGCGATGAAGTGGCCTGCGGGCTTATGGGTTACGATCCAAGGCTTCTCAAGGTCGGTCAGGAAGAGGTAGAGGACGTAGCGGAGGCCGGCAGCGGTGTTGCGCACGCCATGGGCGAGGTTGAGCCATCCGGCTTTGGTCTTGATGGGGTGTGGGCCCATGCCGTTCTTCACCTCATAGATGGTGTGGTAGGTCTTTGCGTCCATGATGTACTCGTCTTTGACCTCGGCGCGGCGGATGTCGTCGCAGAGCCCCCAGCCGATGCCGCCGCCCGAACCGGTATCGATGAATCCATCTTGTGGACGGGTGTAGAAGGCGTACTTGCCGTTGACGAAGTGAGGGAAGAGGACGACGTTGCGCTGCTGACCGGCATGGCTGATGAGGTCAGGGAGGCGTTGCCACGTCTTGAGATCCTTGGTGCGCGCGATGCCGGCAGCAGCGACTGCGCTACTTGTGTCGCCAGCCGGGGCGGCAGGGTCTTTGCGCTCGGAGCAGAAGACGCCGTAGATGTAGCCGTCGTCGTGCTTGGTGAGGCGCATGTCGTAGACGTTGGTGTCGGGATTGGCGGGGACTTGTGGCATCGTTATTGGGCGAGACCAGAAGCGGAAGTTGTCGACGCCGTTGGGGCTTTCGGCTACCGCGAAGAAAGACTTGCGGTCGACGCCCTCGGTGCGGACGACGAGCAGGTATTTATCGCCGAGCTTCATGGCGCCAGCGTTGAGTGTGGCGTTGAAGCTGATGCGCTCCATGAAGTAAGGGTTGTCCTTAGGGTCGAAGTCGTAGCGCCACTCGAGGGGCACATGCTCTCGGGTTACGACAGGGTATTTGTATTTGTTGTAGATGCCGTTTTGGCTGAAGAGCTGCTCGTTAGGGCGCGTGATGAGGGCCTCGAAATCGGCAGTCACCTTAGCTTTGCGCTCGTCGAAGAGGGTGTTGCTCATGTTGTTCTATGGGATTCGTGGATTGTTTTGTGGGTCATGTAATGTCGCAGGGGCTTGTCTTGGCACCTTTGATTTATGATTACAAGTTTAGCGCGTAGTCGCAAGGCTGGCAAATACTATCTTATCACAAGAGCGTACGAAACGGACAAAAGTTTTAACCGATAGCAACAAAGGGAGGTTGATGTGATAAGAAAGGTGAAAACGCAACAAGTGCCAACACCTTAATTTATAGAATGATGAGAGGTTAATGACATAAAACAGGGGCTTCTTTGCGCATTGTATTATTTTCTCCGAACAGACAATTTTAGAGGACGAAATGGCAAATAAAAAGGGCGGCACGCCTCGATGAGAGTCGTGCCGCCAGTGTGCAGGTGATAACTTTTTTACCTAAACATGTATTATTCGAACGAAGGGAGTTGGTCGCGCGATACGACGTAGTCGCAACTCATGGCATCAGTCCACCAACTTGTGTCGGCATGCTCGTGACCATCGAGAGTCGTTGCCTCATATTGGCACCATGGCATCGCCCAGCTCCATGTCGCGCCTTGAGCGAATTGCTCGGATAGCTTGGCGACGCTGCCGCACTCGCTGAGGGTTACCATCTTGTTGGGGAAGGTCTCGGTGATGGCCTCGAACTCGGCAGCGGACTCGGAGATGGTACGGGTGTACTCGTCACGACCGATGATGTCGACATACTCGTCGCCTGGATACCAATCGGCATCTGGGAGGATGCCCTTAGCGGTATCGTAGCCGTAGCCAGTCTGCGTGGTCCACACCCAAATGAGGTTGCGGATACCTTTCTCCTTGAAATAGTCGAACATGTCGATCCATACTTTCTTGAAGACATCGGCACCTTCGCGACCCCACCAGAACCATGCGCTACCGCCGCTGTTGGCATTACCGGACGCCTCGTGGAAGGGACGCCAGATGAGAGCGATACCGGCATCTTGGAGCTCAAGGATGCGGTCGGCGAGAATGGCGAGATCCTCATCGTGAATGCTCTTCTCCCACGTGCCATCGACGAACATGTTTGATGGCTTGAAGGAGGTCTTGTCGGGTGCGGTGACCATAGAACCGTCCTTAGTAATGTCGACCCCCTCGGAGGTAGGCACCATCCAGTGCCAAGAGGCTGCAAGGATGCCACCATCGGCGACCCATTGGCGGATCTCGTCGGTGAGGTGATAGTCTATGACCCAATACTTATTGGTCCAGTCGGAACGGTTGGTGAAGAGGTGGATGTAGTCCATCGTGGCGATTGCAGGGTATTTGCCAGTCGCGCTGTAGACGAGCTTCGCCTCGTTGAGGTTCCAGTTGATATTTGCCATTGAGGCGGAGACTATCTTCTTGCCGTAGATGGAGAGGAGGTAGTCGTAGATGGCCTTGGTTTTTGGGAGGGGGTTCTCGGTGACGAGGGACTTGGAGATATTTTCGGTGGAGGTGTTGGACTTCGCCTTGGTGGTAAACGTCACGGAATGCTCAGAAACCGCGCTGCCTCCGTTTGCGGAGACGAAGAAACCAGATGGGATTGAGAGCGTGTACTGCTGCCCCATCTTGAGTTGGGATGGGATGGTGAAAGTCACGACATTGGACTTCTTAGAGAAAGAGGTCAAGCTGCATGACTGACCATCGAAGTCGGCATTGACGCCAGATACGAAATTGACCTCGGCAGAATAGGTAAGCTCGATGGTCTTTGTCGAGATTGCCACATCGTCTGCGCCATTGGACGGCGTAGACGACGTGAGGGTGACCGAGACTTCGCTGCTGTTAGAGCCGCCGCCGTCGGAGCCACACGCAGTGAGAGCGAATGGTGCGATAAAAAGTATGAGTCCTTTTATGAGCTTCATTGTTTGTATGATTTTGCGATTAGGATGCGCTAAGGTAGTGAAAAGGGAGGAAGAAGAGGGTTAAATGTTAAAAAGTCATTAGAGATTGATGGGAATGTACAACGTAGAGGGAAGAGAAAGGGCTGGAGCCGCAGTTTGCGTCTCCAGCCCAATTATTTAGAGGTTCTATCTTGTGAACTTACTTGATGGCAACCTGTGTGATGGTGAGGTTGTCGCCAGTCATGACGAGACCGCCATTGTTGACAAGGTCGTCGACGGCAGCTTGCGTGAGGACGAACTCGATGGTTGTGGCATCAACGTCGTTAGCAACGTCAAATTGGTTATTGCCATCCGCATTTACAGCGTCGACAAGAGCACCCCAACCATCACCATGACGGAGAGAGAGACAAGCCCATTCGCCAGTATTATTCTTCTTGACGGAGAAGTAGAGGGTTTGTCCTGCCTTGACGGTGGACCAATCGTAGCCACCCCAAGCGAGGTCTTGGTTTCCACCCCAGCCAGCATTGCTGAACTCACCAGTCCAGATGGCTGTAGGAGCGGAGTAGTCGATGACGACAGAGACCTTGGAGAAGATGAGGTCGGAGCCCTGGATGATGAGAGCAGCGTCGGCCATATCCTCAAATGGTGCGGCATTCTCACGGAGGTGAGAGAGGACGTCGGCAGTGAGCTGGATCTCGTAGACATGCTCCTCTGCGGCGCCACCGCCCCACCAGTTGTACTCCTCGATGTCAGAGGGAACGAGAGTTCCGAGGAGGTCGTTGTTCCAACCGCCATTGTTGAGCTGAGCTTGTGCCCATACGCCATCCTTACCATTGAAGTAGAGGCGGAGCGTGCTACCAGCAGGAACGCCATCGAGGTCGGAAGCGCTGATGGCAACACGGCCACCGTCACCCCAAGTGATCTCGAGTGGACCAGTCCAGATGACATTCTCAACGACGCCAGAAGCGATGACATTGATGGTGTAGTTGACCTCGGTTTCGCCACTTACGAGCGTGACAGTCTGGTCGCCGGTGATGGTGCCGACATAGACGTAGAGGGTCTCGCCAGTGAGGAGGTACTTGGTAGCCTTACCATTGAGGAGGACATTCTCAAGATTACCGCCATTGACTACGATGCCAGAAGCGAGAGTGCCGATGGTCGGGGTCTGAGCGGAGAATGCGGCAGCATCCTTGAAGGCGCAGAAGGTGAAGCCATTGATGGTGAGAGCATCTGCGACAGTGATGACCTCGCCGTTGTCCAACGTAGCGGTTACGGCGCACTGGTCTTCAGCCTCAAGAGGAATCTGGACATTGATCTTGCCATCTTTAGCGGAAGCCTCGGCAACGACGCTGCCGAAGGAGAAGCTAACGACACGGTCGGCGAGAGTTGCCTCGAGGCTGAGCTTGTCGAGAGGAGAGACAGAAGCAGGGAAAGTGAAGACAGGCTTTGTGGTCACGAAGCCAGAGACAGCAACTGTGGCGCCGTTGGCAAGGGTGAGGGTGATGTCGCCACTCTTAGCCTCCTTGGTGACAGCGACTTTGAGGTCGGAGCCGACGAGCTTGGCATCGTAGGATGCGCTTGCGTCGTTGTTGAAGGCGACGGTCTTGACGAGATCGAGGTTCTCGCCAGCGATGACAACAGTGTCACCTACGGCATAGGAAGCCTTGGCGTCCTTGATTGCGGCAGTCGGGACAACAGTGCCATAGACACCAGCCTCGATTTCGAGACCAGAATAGAGTGTGAGGGTGATGGTGCCGTCGGTGGCAGTCTCGGAAACCTCGGCAGAGATGGAGGTCTTGGCTGCGAAAGGATCCTTAGCTTGTGGGACGGCTACGGCATCTTGGCCTGGGATATTGATGGTCTTGACGAGCTGGAGGTTGACACCATTGATGGTGAGAGTCTCGCCAGCCTTGATGGTGGCATTTGCAATCTTGACGCTGGAAGGAGCGACAACGTTGAGGATTTCCTCACTCTCGAGGAGAACCTCGGTGGTATCTGAGCCATCGACGCTATAGTAGCCGAGGCAGACCTTGCCCGTTGACGCATCGAGAGGCACGGTTACGGAGAACTCGGTACGGCTATCGTTCTCGACCTCGACATTCTCGCCCGTCGCAAACTGTACGAACTCGATGTAGTTGAGGTAGGTACCGATGAACTTGACAGACTGACCAGCGAGAACAGGGTCGGCATCGGCCTTGAACTCGGTGAACTCGATAGGCTCGGTGAAAGCTATCTCCTTGGTCTCGAGCTCGCCACCGTCGTAGATGAGCTTGACGGTGCCTACCTCAGCCTCCTCGGGGACGAGAGCACGGATGGTGTAGTTGTCGACGACCTCGGGAGTTGAGGAAACGCCGCCAGGGAATTGGACGCTCTTAATCTGGTTGAGGTTGGTGCCTTTGAAAGTCATGTAGGCGCCGCGCGTTACCTTGAGCGATGCTGCGGTGAGGCTTACGCCGCCGCTGAACTGATTGGTGTCGTAGTCGTCATCGTCGCAGGAAGTGACGAGTGCGCCGCTCGACAGGGCCAAGAGGCCGGCCATCAGTATGGCTATATTTTTCTTATAAAGCTTCATGGTTGCTTTGTGAAAGATTCTCTCATGTTGGCTTCTCCTACCGCGCCCCCGTCATGAGAGGGCGTCGGTAGATGAAGTCAGCAAACTTTTACTTGTAGGGGACAGCACGGATGTTGTCGATGCGGAAAATTGGAGAGCACTCGGTGCCAGAGACGCCACCATTGTATGGCCAGAGGACGAAAGTGGCGAAATCTTCAGGAGCGGAGAGTGCAACAGTTCCCTTGGTGCCGTCGCAGTTGTAGACGAACTCGGAGATAGGAACTGTGACAGTGATCCACTTGTCGCCAGTGTCGAACGAGCCGGTAGACTCCCATGGGCGGTACAAGCCACGGCACAGACCATAGTCGACACCGATATAGCCGTTGTTCTGCCAATCTTCATTTGCGGTACCCAACTTCGCCTCGCCAGCCTCTTGGCTTGCATTGGTGAAGACGAGCTGCATTGCGCCAGCCGACCATGGGTTGCTCTTAGGAACGTAGAGCTCAAACTTGATGGCCATATTGGCGAAGTCGGAGAAGTCGATAAGGTTGCAGAAAGGAGTGCCAGCCTCTCCAGGAGCGATCGAGTAAGGATCGCCACCCCAGTTGCCTGCCCAGAATGGGAGCTTGAAGTCCTCAATCCAACCGCCATCGGTTGTCTTGCTGCCATCACCGAGCTGAGCGTACTCGCCACAGCCAGTTAGACCGTTCTCGGAAGAGTAGGTCGCAGAGATGTTCCAGCCTTGCGGAGCCTTTCCGTTGGAGCTTACGCCACCGCCTGCATTGAAGTCGGCCATGATACCACGGTTGTCGTTGAAGTGGAACTTGGTGGACTTGGTGGTGCCATACTTTGTCGTCACAGAAATTGCGCCAGACTCTGTGCAACCCTCAGGGACGACGAAGGAGACGGAGGTCTGAGAGAGGCTCTCGAAATCGGTAACCTTGGTGCCGTCGGGCATGGAGATGACCATCGGGCTGTTGCTGTAAGAGAGGAAGTAGTCACCATTGATGGTTGCGACCTCGCCTGGAGCAACGTACTCACAGCTCATGGTAGAGAGGAGAGGAGCCGCGATGTCGACACGGAAGTCGAACGTCGTGGTGTCACCACTATTGTTGATCATGTAGATCTTGTCCGTCGGGTTGTTAGGCAAGCTGCGAGGGACGGTGGTGAAGAGAGTGTGATCGGTGATGAGCGAGCTGTTGAGGACTGCCTCCTGATCATTGAAGAACATCTTGGTGATGGAGCGGAGGTTGTTGCCGATGAGGACTACTCGGTTGTTGGTGAAGGCCGACGTGATGAGAGAGTCCTTGTTGGTGGGCATGCAGATGTAGATGACCTCCGGAGTGCCGTCTGCGACCTCGTACTTGTCTGGCTCATCCTCGCAGGCTACGAGAGAGAGCGTGGCGAGCGACAAGAGGCTGGCAGAGCGGACAATATGCTTGATATTAAATTTCATCGCTTAGTCAGTTTTTAATAGTTGTACTGGTCGATGTCGACGTCGATAGGATCCTCGAGGAGGTGTGGGTTCATGGCCTTGTCGGTGTCGGGGAATGGGAGGATGAAGGTGGTTACGCTATTGAGCTTGCTGCTGTTGATAGAGCAGCTGCTAACGTCCCACGTGGAGTAGCCACTGTTGAACCAAGTCTTGTAGGCGTCGGAGAGACCATTGTAGGTGCCACGCTCCTGGCCGAGAAGCTCTTGCTCAGCGCGAGCCTCATTGTAGTAGGAGAGGCGGACGAAGTCGTACCAGCGGTCGCCTTCGCAGGCGAGCTCGAGACGGCGCTCTTTCCAGATTTGCTCCCAAGTGATGGAAGTCTCCTCTTTCCAAGAGCAAGAGCGGTTGTGTACAGCATTGAAGGCAGAGAGGGCATCGGCATTGGTGGTGGTACCGCCATCGATGAGAGCCTGTGCCTCAGCGAGAACGAGATATACATCGGCGAGACGGAGGATGTGGGTTGCGAGTGAAGTACACATTCTCTGCATGCCATAGCCGATGCCGGCAATATGGTCGGCATTGTCGCCAACGAGGTGCTTAACTTCCTGAGCGCCAGTAGGGCTTTGGAACGTGCCGCCACCAGTAAGGTTTTCGCGAGCGGCAAGAATCGTAGCGTCCTCATTAAAGTAGAAGTCGCAGATCTCGAAGCCCATGCTATTCTTAAAGGTGCTTGCGCGGTCGGTCCAGAAGTACTCGTAGAAGTCGCCTGCCATCATGAGAGTAGCCTTGCGGCGAGCATCGACATTGTTGCGGTTTTGGTTGAGAGGGGACTCATCGAAAGCCTGAATGAGGTCGATGGAAGGGCCAGCCCAGCCACCCCAAGTTGCACCAGTCTCATCGAAGCCACTGGGCGCGAGGTCGGATTGGAGAGTGTTCTGGCGGGTCCAGTTGGAGCCGTCAGCAGTCCAACGCCAAGCGATGAGGCTCTCGGGGCAAGTATTGTTGGCAAGGCGGAAGATGTCTGCATAGTTGGCCATAAGTTCGCGACCGGAGTTGTCCTTAACGTCCTTGGCGTACTTGACAGCCATCTGGAGATCCTCCTTGTTGAGGGTACCAGAGATACCAGCCTTCGTGAGGTAGACCTTAGCGAGAAGGCCCTCAGCACAGTAGCGGTCGATACGGCCCTCGTCATTAGAGGCAGGGAGCCACTCGATAGCTTTCTCGAGAGTCTTTACGATGTAGTCGTAGACGTTCTCAGGCTTAGCACGATAGACATCGTTGTAGGTGCCGTCGGCAATCATTGAGGAGTTGTCGTGGATGATGGGCACACCACCGAAGCTGCGGACGAGGTAGAAGTAGGCCAAAGCCTTGAGGGTCAAGCACTCGCCCTTGGCGGTGAGCTTGCCAGCCTCGGTGCAGTCGGGACCAGCCTTCTCGTCGATGTTCTTGATCTGGGTGTTGCAATATGCATTGACAGACCAAAGAGACGCAGACATGTTTACGAGGTCGTCATCAGTGCCGTTGACAGTCATGGTAAGGTAAGGAGAGGAGCCCCAATAGTAGTTGCCCGCCATGACCTCACCGACCTTGAAGAAGCCGCGCTGGAAGTCGTACCAAGGAGAGTTGTAGATAGGGTTGACAGCCTGCTTGAGCTGCTCGTCGTTGCGGTAGAAGTTATCGACGTTGTAGCCATCCTCATTAGGGCGGTCGAGGAAGTCATCACAAGCCGAGAGCGAGAGACTCGCCACGGCCATCAGCGCGATGGCTTTAGTATATTTAAAGTTGCCGTATTTCATGGTGTAGTGTGAGGATTAGAACGTTACATTCAGACCAACAGAGTAGACGGTAGGCGACGGGTAGCGACCGTTGTCGAGACCGTAGACGTTGGAGCTTTGGGTGGAAGCACCGATCTCAGGATCGTAACCTGTGTAGTGGGTGAAGGTTGCGATGTTCTGGAGATTGACGTAAGCGCGGAGGTTTTTGAGTCCCCACTTGCTGATAAGCTCCTTCTTGAAGGTGTAGCCGAGGGTGATGTTCTTGATTCGGAGGTAAGAACCATCCTCGATGTAGCGATCAGATACACGGTCGTTGTCGTTGGGGTCGGCAGTTGTGGCGCGAGGAATGTTGGTGTCGGAGTTCTCAACTTTGACGTTGGTGATGTCCTGATACCAGTGCCAGATGCCGTTGGTGCCGTCGTAGACCTTGTCCGGGTCGATTGCAACAACATGAGCGCGGTCGCTGACGAGACCAAGCTGGTTGGCCCAAGCGGACTTCATGTTAGAGATTTGGGAAGCGAGGTAGTTGTATACCTTGTTGCCGTAAGAGCCATTGACGAAGATGGAGAGGTCGAACTCTTTGTAGGTGAAGGTGTTGGTCCAGCCGAAGGTGAACTTAGGCATTGGAGAGCCGAGGTTGGTGCGGTCCTTCTCGTCGATGACGCCATCGCCATTGACATCCTTGTACTTGATATCGCCAACCCAAACGGTGGTGTTGGGATCGTAAGATACGCCATCCTTAGGCTGCTTGCTTGTCTCCTTAGGAGAGTTCTGGATGTCGGCGAGATCCTTGTATACGCCGTCGGTCTTGTAGCCGTAGAAGTTGTAGAGGCTCTGACCTATTTCGGTACGGGAGACGACATCGGACCACTGGCCGTAGCCCTCGATTGCGGAGCTTGCCTGACCGTCGAGAGCGACGAGTTTGTTCTTGTTCCAAGAGATCTGGAACTCGGAGTGCCAGTTGAGGCGACCATTGTCGAATGGAGTGCCGCTGACGGTGAGCTCAAGACCCTTGTTCTCGATGGTACCATAGTTGCCCCAAGGAGCTGCGAGAGCGGAGCTTGCGTTGCCACGAGTACCGAGGTAAGAGGGGAGCTGGAGGCTCATGAGCATGTCCTTGGACTCCTTCTTGTAGAGGTCGGCGGTGATGGAGAGACGGTCGTTGAAGAAACCGAGGTCGAGACCGAAGTTCCATTGCTCCTGGGTCTCCCACTTGATGCCAGTGTTGGGGATGTTGCTGACGCGGTAGCCCTTGCCGAGACCAGACTCCATGACGGAGACAGAAGAGCCCCACTTGTAGCCACCGATGTTGCTGTTACCAGTCTGCCCCCAACCTACACGGATCTTGCCGTTAGAGAAGATGTGCTGAATGTCGAGATTCTTGAAGAACTCCTCTTGGGTGAAGCGCCAAGATACTGCACCTGCGTGGAAACCAGCCCAACGGTTGTCCTTACCGAAGTTGGAGGAAGCATCGCGGCGGTAGGTGTAGGTGAGGTTGTAACGGTCGGAGTATGCGTAGGTCAGACGGCCGAAGACGGAGACCATGGAGCTGGAGCCGAAGCCGTTCCTGATGCTTGGAGTGCCAGTGCCGAGGTATGGGTTATGAACCTCGTCGGAAGGGAGGTCGGTATTGGAGACAGAGACGTAGTCGTACTTGCTCTCCCATGCCTCGTGACCGACCATGACTGTGTAGCGGTGGTCGTCGGCGACGGTGTCGGACCAAGTGAGGTAGTTCTTAGTCTGCCAGAAGGTGTTGGAGTTCTTCTGCTTAGAAGAGCTGTTGGTTGCACGGTTGTAGGTACCCATGGAGACGGTAGGCTCGTAGCGCTCAGCGTCGCTCCAGCCGAGGTCGTAACCAAGCTCGGTGTGCCAAACGAGACGCTCTTTGAGTGCGCCGCCGGGCTTAACCTCAGCGAAGATGTTGCCGCTAAGCTTCTTACGGTCGAGGAGGATGTCGTTGTAGAGAGCCATGGCGACAGGGTTCGGGTTGGTGTAACCCTCCTTAGAGACGCTGGAGTAGCTGCCGTCGATGTTGTAGATAGGGAGGTCTGGGGTCGTGGTCAACGCGTAGGTGATGACGCCCTCAGAAGAGTCGGCGAGAGTGAAACGCTCGTGGGTCTGGCTGTATTGTGCGGAGAGACCGAGCTTGAGCCAAGGCTTGAGCTGCGCGTCGAGGTTGGAGCGGAGGGAGATACGGCGGAACTTGGAGCCGATGATGGTACCCTCCTGGTTGATGAAGCCGCCAGAGACGTAGTACTGGACCTTCTCAGAGCCGCCTTGAGCGGAGATCTGATGCTGGTGTTGGAAGGCGGTGCGGAAGATGGCGTCCTGCCAGTTGGTACCCTTGCCGAGGAGCTCGGGGTAGGTGTAGTCCTCAGGAGTTGCGCTGATGCCAGCGGAACCGGACTCGGCAAGCTCCTTATAATAAGATGCGAACTCACGGAGATCCATCATATCAAGGCGCTTGGTCTGGCGGTTCCAAGCAGCGAGACCTTCGTAGGTGAAGGTAGCGTCGCCGCTCTTACCACGCTTCGTGGTGATAAGGACGACACCATTTGCGCCCTGGGCACCGTAGATTGCGGTAGCGGAAGCGTCCTTAAGAATCTCCATGGAGACGATGTCGGACGGGTTGATGGTGGAGAGAGGGGAGATGGTGGAGGTGGAACCGTTGCCGAGAGCGTCGCCGAGACCGTAGTCGGCACCGGACGAGCCTTGGCTCTGGACGATGACACCATCGATGACGTAGAGAGGCTCGGCATTAGCGTTAATGGTGGCCTGTCCACGGACACGGATAGAGGAGCTTGAGCCTGGGGCGCCAGAGGTGGAGACTGAAGTGACACCTGCAGCGCGGCCTTGGAGGCTCTGGTCGAGGTTGGTGATGACGGAACCCTTGAGTGCGCTCTCGCCGACGGATACGGAGGAGCCGGAGAGGTCGCTCTTCTTCATGGTACCGTAACCGACAACGACGACGTCGTCGAGCTCTTTGCTGTCGCTCTGGAGCTGGACGTTGATTGTGGAGCGGCCATTGATGACCTCGTCGACGCTCGTAAAGCCGATGAAGGAGAAGGAGAGCTTCTTGGCGTTACCGGCATTGATGGAGTATTTACCGTCAAAGTCGGTTACAGTGCCAACCGTCGTGCCAGACACGACGACAGCAACTCCTGGCAAGGGTTGATTGGTGTCGTCTGTTACGACGCCCGTCACAACCCCTGACTGCGCCCACGCCGTCAGAGCCGACAGCATGAAGCACAAGACTAGAAGAATGATTCGAGAATTGCTTTTCATAATATTTTGTTCTTGATAAACGTTGACGGCAGCCGTGAAACCTACCGTTCCATATCGAAAGCAAATTTATGTTTAAGGCGAACGGCTGACAAATACTATTTTATCATGCTGTAATGATAATTAATCAATCTATTAACAACCTTTAAATATTAGCGGTTAAAAATGTGGACAATATTCGCCTCACGTTTGTATTAATGAAATATTTGCGTTAAAATTGTACAACAATATGAGCGAATATGCATAGTAGCATATTTCCCCACAGCGTCATATATGGAAAACAATAGTTTACACGTCTAAAAGTCGGAGAAAGACAATGAAAGCCACAACAGTCTCGCGCGAGATAACGGCCCTGAACGAGAAGACGGACGCCATCCTCATCTTTGACCGCCAGAAAAAAGACTTCAAATACCCAATCCACTTCCATCCGGAGTACGAGCTCAACTATCTATATAATGCCGAGGGAGCCGAAAGGTTCGTCGGCGACAGCGTCGAACACATTGGTCCTCAGGAACTTTGCCTTGTAGGTCCGAACTTGTATCACGCATGGAAAGTTGGCGACTGCGACCACGACACGTACAAGCGCGAGGTGACCGTCCAATTCGTGGCGAACCTCTTTCCTCAAGAGCTGTTGGACAAAGACATATATAAAGGAGTGGCCGAGATGCTCAAGAAAAGCGAGAGCGGCCTATTGTTCAGCGCAGAGACGGCACGCCAGGCTGAACCAATGTTAACGGCAGTAAGCCGTACGCGCGGGTTCGAGGCGTATATCGAGTTCCTCAAACTATTACGTTTTTTAGCAGAAAGCCCCGGTCAAAGAGTACTGGCCAACAACTCGTTCCAAAGCGACACGACGGCATCGACCGACAACCGCATCGAGCGCATACACGACTTCATCGTCCAGCACTATCGAGATAAAATAACATTAGGCGACGCGGCGAATATACTTAACATGAGCAATGTCTCCGTCACGCGCCTCATAAAGCAGCGAACAGGCAAGAGCTTTATTGACTTCCTCAACGAGATACGAATAGGCTTCGCGGCACGCCAGATGGTCGATTCGGACATGAGCATCAGCGAGATATGCTTCTCGAACGGATTCAACAACATAAGCAACTTCAACCGCACATTCAGAAAAAAGCAGGGACTGACGCCTACGGAGTTCAGGCAGAAGTACTTGGGCAAGAAGAAAGTCTTGTAACGGCATAAAGCACAAAAACTCAAACACATATATAATAATGAAGAAGACCCAACAACTGCTAATCGTAGCCTTGGCACTCACGGCCACGGCATGCACGGGGGGCTACTCTCGCCACAAAGTGAGCCTCGAAGGCAAGTGGCAGACAGAGCTCGGGCCAGTACAATTGCCAGGCACGACAGACGAGGCCGGCATTGGCGACACGATAAGCAACCTTTCGGAAGACACCCGACTGAGCCGATCTCATTCACTGGTAAGCGACCTCACGTATACGGGCGACATAATAATCCCCGCCACGATGGACCGCAAGCACATAGAGCTCTTCATCGAGCGCACCAAGCCCACGACATTGTGGGTTGATGGCGACAGCATCGGACATCAGACACAGCTATTGACGCCCCACGTGTACGACCTGTCGAACTATCGAGCCGGGCGTCACACCATAAAGCTCAAGATTGACAACCGCACGGACGACAAGGGCGGCGACATATTGGCAGCCATAGGAGGCTCGCACGCCATTACCGAGGCGACGCAAACAAACTGGAACGGCGCGGTCGGTGAAATAGCCCTGCGCTCGATGGCCAAGACGTTCATGAACCACGTCACCGTCACACCAACTATCGACAGCATCGGGATTAACGACGAAGGCACCCGCGTCGGGTGGGGCAACGTGAAAATAGACATCGAGATAGAGTCATCACGCGAGGCTAAGGCGACCATCGACGCCAAATGCCTCCCCTACCCTATCAGCACGGGCGACGCCATCCGCCAGACAGCCACCACGATACAAGTGAGCCTAAAGCGCGGCAAGAACAAGACGACCCTCACGATCCCGATGGAAGAGGTCGAGCTGTGGAGCGAATTTCAGCAGCCACTATACGTAGCCGACCTGACCCTCGACAGCCAAGATGGCGTCGACAAGAAGCAGGAGCGACTGGGCTTCCGCACATTCGAGACGCAAGGACGGCAGTTTGTGGTCAACGGGCAGCCGACCATCTTGCGCGGCAAGCATGACGCTTGCGTATTCCCTCTGACGGGCTATGCTCCTATGGACAAGGAGTCGTGGATCAAAGTATTCAAGACGGCCAAGGAATACGGCATCAACCATTATCGCTTCCACTCATGGACACCACCTGCGGCAGCCTTCGACGCTGCCGACGAGGTCGGCATCTACCTGCAACCCGAGTTGCCCTACTGGGGCGAGCTGAAACCAAGCAACACAAGCGAGGCGTCGTTGAAGCTCAACAACTATTTGTATGACGAGGGGTTGCGCATCGTCCGTGAGTATGGCAACCATCCGTCGTTCGTCATGATGGCGTTGGGCAATGAGCTTAGCGGCGACACAGTCGTCATGCGCCAAATGGTCGACGGGCTTCGCAAGGCAGACCCTCGCCACCTGTACGCATTCGGCTCGAACAACTTCCTCGGCTGGATGGGCGACTTGAAGGGCGAGGACTTCCACGTGACATGCCGCATGGGATGGGCTCCGACACCTTTAGAGGGTCATACGCGCGCATCGTTCTCTCTTGCCGACGCTGACGAGTTCGGCATCCTGAATGGCACGAAACCCAACACCCGCATGACCTTCACGGCCGCCAATGGCAAATCGAGCGTCCCTGTCGTAGGGCACGAGACGTGCCAATACCAGATATACCCCGACTATGCGGAGATCGCCAAATATAATGGCGTACTTAAACCTCTGAACCTCATAAACTTCCGTGCCGCACTGCGTCCCAACCATTTGGACTCGCTTGCAGTCCCGTTCCATAAGGCATCTGGCGCATTCGCCGTGAAACTCTATAAGGCGGACATCGAGATGAACCTCCGCACTCCCGACTATGGCGGCTTCCAACTTCTTGATTTGCAAGACTATCCCGGTCAAGGTGGCGCACTTGTCGGCATACTCGACCCATTTATGGAAAGCAAGGGGCTTATCACACCCGACGAATGGCGAGGCTTCTGCTCACCAATCGTACCTCTCGCACTGATGGACAAACTGACGTTCTCAACAAGCGAGAAGTTTAACGCCGACGTTGCCGTAGCCAATTATTCGCAAAAGGACATCATGGGCGACACGTTGCGCTGGACACTCTGCCAAGCCGACGACACAGTCTCCGAAGGAAGCTTCAAAGCATCGGCAGCCCAAGGTAACGTTCATAACGTCGGCAAGATTGTGGCGGACCTCAGCAAAATAGATAAGGCATCGGCATTGAAGCTGACCCTTGCGTTGGGCGGCAACGTGAACAGCTACGACGTATGGGTATACCCCACCCTGCCGACTGCTAAAAAGACCAACGTAATCCGTGCGAACCGATTGACCGACGCACTTTTGAAAGCCGTGGAGGATGGAGCGACATGCCTTCTCACCCCCGACCACAAGAGCGTAAGTCACCAGACCGTCGGCGGAATGTTCATCACCGACTACTGGAACTACGCGATGTTCAAGAGCATCTCGGAGAACAACGGCAAAGAGGTATCGCCCGGAACGCTCGGCTACCTTATTGACGACAAATGCCCATTGTTCAAGACCTTCCCGACGGAGAGCCACAGCGATTTCCAGTGGTGGGCAATATCCCGAGCCACACGTCCGCTCATCTTGGACGGCACGCCCGCTACGATGCGCCCCACCGTCATGTCTATCGACAACGTGAACCGCAACCACAAGTTGGGCGTCATATTCGGCGTGAACGTCGGCAAGGGCAAAGTGCTTGTCTGCATGACCGACTTCAGCAAGATTGGCAACACCATCGAGGGGAAACAATTTATCCGCTCGATTGAGGAGTATGCCGCATCTGAAGACTTCGTGCCGACGTATAACATGACGGCATTGGAGCTGAAGCACCTCTTCACCCGCGAGATTGCCGAGGAGAAGATTGTCGGTGTGAAGAATATATCCGACTACAAAGAGCTGAAATAGAGAAACATAACAAGCGAGAGGCGGCGTCAGTCGAAAACTTCCGACTGACGCCGCCTCTTTGTATGAACCCAAAGGTCAAAAAAACGACCAGCCACTTGCGCAGTGCAAGCGACTGGTCGAATATTGATAATAATGAACAGCCTAAGGAATTACATGACGACCTCGACTACGTGCTTGCCTGCGCTGTGCTTGATGACATTGCCGCTGATAGGCTTGCCGTCGACAGTTATGGACTTGACGCCCTTCTGCGCACCACTCTCGTTGCGGACAGTGATGTCATACTCTGCGCCACGGAGCTTACGCGTGATGGTGTAGCCCTTCATGGTGCTTGGGATGCAGGGGTCGATGAGGATGCCGTCGTAGGTTGGCTTCACACCGAGGATGAACTGGGTGATTGTATACCAGTTCCAAGCTGCCGTACCTGTGAGCCAAGAGTTCTTGCCCTCGCCTGGACGAGCGGCATCTTTGCCCGCAACCATCTGGCTGTAGACATAAGGCTCGACCTTGTGGAGGGTCTGGTCCTTGATGAATGCAGGGCAAATCTTAGCGTAGTGCTCCCATGCGTCGTTGCCACGACCGACGACAGTCTCGCCGATGATGACCCATGGGTTGTTGTGGCAGAAGATACCTGCATTCTCCTTATAGCCAGCGGGATAGGAAGAAATCTCGCCCATCTCGACATGGTAGGTTGTGAAGGCAGGCCAGTTGAGGACGATGCCGTGCTCGCAATCCATGTATTTCTTGACGGAGTCGAGCGCCTTGTCGACCATGCCCTCTTCCTTACCGATACCGGCCATGGTGCACCAGCCCTGGCTCTCGATGAAGATCTTGCCTTCCTCGTTCTCTTTAGAGCCGATCTTGTTGCCGAAGAAGTCGTAGGCGCGGAGATACCACTCGCCGTCCCAACCATCTTTCTTGACGGCATTGACCATCTCGTCGATAGCCTTCTGTGCGCGGGCTGCCTCGTCCTTCTTGCCAAGTTGCTGGCAGAGCTCGACGTAGTCGCGACCGCAGACGACGAAGAGACCGGCGATCATGAGGCTCTCAGCCTTGCTGCCCTCGGTCTTGTTCTCGGTTGTCTGGAAGCTCTCGTTAGGATCCCAAGAGAAGCAGTTGAGATTGAGGCAGTCGTTCCAGTCGGCACGACCGATGAGAGGCAACTTGTGGGGGCCAAGGTTCTTGACGACATGGTCGAAAGAGACGACAAGGTGTTGGAAGAGGCTGACCTCGCTGCCCGGGACATTGTCGAAAGGAACAGGCTCGTCGAGGATAGAGAAGTCGCCAGTCTCCTTGATATAGGCGACGGTGCCGAAGATGAGCCACATGGGGTCATCATTGAAGCCGCCACCGATGTCGTTATTGCCGCGCTTCGTGAGAGGCTGGTACTGGTGGTAGCAGCCTCCGTCGGGGAACTGGGTGGAGGCGATGTCGATGATACGCTGACGCGCACGGGCAGGAATCTGGTGTACGAAGCCTACGAGATCCTGGTTGGAATCGCGGAAGCCCATGCCACGACCGATGCCGCTCTCGAAGAATGATGCAGAACGTGAGAA
Organism: Bifidobacteriaceae bacterium; assembly: GCA_963607345.1. Lineage (GTDB taxonomy): Bacteria > Bacteroidota > Bacteroidia > Bacteroidales > Marinilabiliaceae > W3P20-009. The sequence goes on along the minus strand of CAVDBL010000001.1, from coordinate 200,384 downwards.
GTTGAAGGTCACCATGCACTGGTACTGGTTCCAGATGTTGACCATACGGTCGAGACGCTCGTCGCCACTCTTGACAGAGAAACGGTCGAGGAGGTCGTCCCAGTAAACACGGAGCTCGTCGAAAGCCTTGTCGACTTTGGCGGCGGTGTCGAAAGCGTTGATGATGGCCTTAGCCTTCTCCTTATTGACGATGGTGCGGTCAAGCTCGCCAAGGCTGGTGAGGAGCCCCTCGCGGCGACCAGCAGGATCGTACTTCTTGTCTTGCTCATTCTCGACGTAGCCAAGGAGAAAGATGAAGTCGCGACTCTCGCCAGCCTTCAGCTCAACCTCGATATAGTGGCTCGCAATGGGGCTCCAACCATGAGCTACGCTGTTGGAAGGCTTGCCTGCCTCGACATTTTGAGGGAGGGCGAACTCGTTATAGAGACCGATGAAAGTCTCGCGGTCGGTATCGAAGCCGTTGATTGGGGTGTTGACGCTATAGAAAGCGTAGTGGTTACGACGCTCCTTATATTCTGTCTTGTGATAGATGACGGAACCGTCGATCTCGACCTCGCCTGTGGAGAAGTTGCGCTGGAAGTTCTCCATGTCGGTAGCGGCGTTCCAAAGGCACCACTCCTCGAAAGAGAAGAGCTTCAGCTTGCGAGTCTCGTTGCTTTTGTTCGTGAGGGTCAGTTTCTGAACCTCGGCGAGAGTCTTGAGGGGGACGAAGAAGAGGGCAGAAGCCTCGATGCCGTTCTTTGAGCCTGTGATGCGGGTATAACCCATGCCATGACGGCACTCATAGCTGTCGAGCGGGGTCTTGCACGGTTTCCAACCTGGGCTCCAGACTGTACCGTTGTCATTGATGTAGAAGTAGCGACCGCCATTGTCCATAGGGACACCATTGTAGCGGTAGCGCGTGATGCGGCGGAACTTGGCATCCTTGAAGAACGAGTAGCCGCCGGCAGTGTTAGAGATAAGGGAGAAGAAGTCCTCGTTGCCGAGGTAGTTTATCCAAGGCCAGGGGGTCTTGGGGTCCGTTATGACGTACTCGCGATTAGCGTCGTCAAAATGACCAAAAGTCTTCATATCGTGCTGTTCTTAAATTGATTTCCTTATATAGGGGGCTTATTTCTTTACTGCAAGTTGGCGTCTCGTCTCCAGTTCTGCCGTAATCTTATCCTGCTTGTCCTGGTCAAGCGGGTAGATGAGCATGACGAGGGCTCCGATTACAACGATGATGGTAGGAACCCAGCTCATCAGCATGACGAGACCTGGCTGCGCAGCGACATAGGTAGCAGGGTCTGTACCGACGTAACCGAAGTAGCCGAGGACGAGACCGATAATGGCGCCTGCTATGCCGCCGCCGAACTTAGTGGCGAACGAGCCAGCCGCATAGACGAGACCTGTAGCGCGACGACCATTGACGTACTCTGAATAGTCGGCAGCATCGCCAAGCATGGCGAAGAAGAGAGTCGGGAGGAATGCCGCGAAGACCTCACTCGCGATACCGATGGTGAATATCGCCGCTACGTCCTTAGGACCGCAGAAAGCGATGAGGGCATTTATAGCACCTGTCGCCACGAGTGCCATGATGAACAAATTCTTCTTGCCCATGAGGCGGCCAAGTGGGGTTGTCAACATTGCGCCACCGATGGAGGCGACCATGAGGAGAACCATATAGGTTGCGGCGAGGAACTGGTCATGGACATAGTGGGAGAAGTACATGACAGTGATGCCCTGCTTGATATTGTTGTAGATGTTGAACAAGAGACCTACGAAGAGGAGCACCACCCATGGCTTATTGTGGATAAGATCCTTCAGGTCGGACTTGAGGTCGGTCTTCTGATCGGCTGGCGGAGAGACACGCTCTCGGGTGAAGCGGAAGGTGATGAGGAGCGCGATGACAAGGATGACGGACATCAGGTACATCGAATGACTGTATCCGCGACTCTGGTCGATGATGGTAACGTCGTCTGCACTAAGACCTTTCTGACCAGTGACGATGAAGCGGTAAGACTCGCCAGCCTTGACTGACAGATTCTTAGCTGCTGCTACCGAAGCACCTTGCACTCCGAGAGAGTCAGCCCATACGAACTGGGCGATGCCGTCCTCGGTTGAGATTTTGACCTTCTGGAAGTCATCACTTGCGGAGAAAGTCACGGCATATTGGGCATCGGCAACCTGCTCAACCTCGACGGTCGGGTTTATGCTGCCGAAGTGCGCCACGAGAAACAAGAGCGCACCCTGCACAAGCATGCCACCGGCGAATGCGCCGACCATACGGAAAGAGCTTAGGCTCGTGCGCTCCTTATCATCAGGGGTCATGACGGCCATGAGCGAGCCGTATGGGACATTGTTGGCCGTATAGATGACCATGAAGAGGATGTAGGTGATGAAGGCATACGCCACCTTAGCCTCTTGCGACCAATCTGGAGCCGTGAAGATGAGGGAGAGTGTGACACCAAGAGGTATTGCCGTCCACAGGATCCATGGGCGGAAGTGACCATACTTGCTGTGGGTTCGATCGCCAACGACACCCATGAGGATGTCTGAAATGCCGTCGGTGAAACGACCGACGAGAAGGACGAGACCCGCGATGGCGGGCGCGAGACCGAAGACGTCGGTATAGAAAATAAGGAGGAAAGTAGACACACCGCGCCATGCGATGTTGGCAGAGCCGTCACCGAGAGCGTATGCGAGCTTCTCCCCTATTGACAACTTATTATTTTGCTCCATCTAAAATGGTGTTTCTTTGAGTCTTAACGACCAAAATTAACAAAAAGCAACCGATTAGCCACCCGACGCATTATGGACGACAAACGAGTCGGGACAATGCGCAAAAAAGAGAAGATGAGATAAAAAGCAGAGGATTATTTGCAGTAAGAAACTATATATCAGTTAATTAACATCGCCCATGCTACTCTTCAGCCGTGTAGCCCCAAGCTAATGGTTAATGTCTTTGATGATAAGATTTCACGCAAAAAAGAGCGGAAAGTACAAGTAATTCGTTCGCCCTGTTCGCAATCGAATGAGAAAAAGAGGAAAAAGGCGACTCTACGTCAGCAGAATATATTGATGCAGCCCATTATCGCTCCAAGCAAAACACTTAACTGGGTGATTCGCTTAAGCTCTTTATTCCCTATGGGGTGTTGTTGCTTTATGCACCATTGGTGCTCAGGGGAATGGCGTCAGGCGAACATGGACTTAACCCTCTGGACGCCATTGAGGAGAGCATCTATATCTGCATCGTTAGTATAAACGCCGAAAGACGCACGCACCGTACCGCTTATACCGAAACGTTCCATAAGAGGCTGAGCGCAATGGTGACCTGTGCGGACGGCAATGCCCATCTTGTCGAGAATCATGCCTGCATCGTAGGGGTGTACTCCGTCGATAAGGAAAGAGACAGCTCCAGAGTGACGACCACCACGACCTATTATGCGGACACCGCCGATAGACTCGAGCCCTTCGATGGTACGCTTGGCAAGAGCCTCATCTTGCGCCTCGATATTGTCCATGCCGATTGACTGAACAAAACGGATGGCGGCAGCAAGGGCGACGGCAGCGGCATAGTCGGGAGTTCCAGCCTCGAATTTTAAGGGAGGCTCAGCAAAGGTGGTGCCAGAGAAAGAGACCTTGTCGATCATCTCGCCTCCACCCATCCATGGGTTCATGACGTCGAGAAGCGAGCGGCGAGCGTATAGCGCACCCGATCCAAGAGGCGCATAGACCTTATGACCCGAGAAGGCGAGGAAATCGCAATCGAGCTCCTTAACGTCGACCGCCATGTGTGGGACGCTTTGCGCACCATCAACAAGGAATAGCGCACCTGCCGCATGGGCGAGCTTGCCTATTTGGCGGACATCGTTGACAGTGCCCATGACATTGGAGACATGGGCGGCGCAGACGAGTCGGGTGCGGTCGTTGAGAAGCGACTGGAGGCTGTCTATCTGGAGAGAGCCGTCTTCATTAATGTCGAGGACACGGAGCTTAGCCCCGCGACGTTGGCAAAGAAGCTGCCAGGGAACAATGTCGGAATGGTGCTCGAGAGTCGTGACGATAATCTCGTCGCCCTCGCCTACGAACTTATCGCCCCATGCATAGGCCACGAGGTTTATGGCCTCGGTCGTATTGCGAGTGAAGACAATCTCGGAAGGGTCGGACGCCCCAAGGAATGAGGCGACTGTCTTGCGCGCATCCTCATAGAGTGTGGTGCAGACGTTGCTGAGGTGGTGTACGCCGCGGTGTATGTTGGCATTTACTCGACGATAGATGTCATCGTAAGCGTCGATTACGCACTGTGGCTTTTGCGCCGTGGCGGCATTGTCGAGATATACGAGCTGGCGGCCGTAGACTTTCTCGGCAAGGATTGGAAATTGCGCACGGACGCTGTCGATATCGTAAGGCATGATTGGGAAATTATTGGGCGTCGGACTCGCCAGTAAGACGAGTGCGCAACTGGTCTTGGATGTCAGAGAAGGGGATCATGTCGACAACCTCACCAACAAAGGCGGCAGCCAGAAGGCGTCGGGCGGTTGCCTCGTCGATGCCGCGCTGCTGCATATAGAAGAGTTGGGCGGGATCTATCTGTCCGGTCGTGGCGCCGTGGGAGCATTTGACATCGTCGGCATAAATCTCGAGTTGGGGCTTGGCATAGGCGCGAGCCTCACGAGATGCGAGCATGTGTCGGTTGGTCTGCTCGGCTGCAGTCTTCTGTGCATCGGGCTTGACGAGAATCAAGCCACCGAAAGCCATACGACCATTGCCGTGGGCAATTCCCTTGAAAAGTTGTGAGGAGGCAGAATGACCTGCGTGGTGCTCGACAAGCGTCTCGTTGTCAACCGATTGACCATCACCAACGATATATAGTCCATTGAGGCGGAGGTCTGCACCTTTATCGTGGATGCCGCATTTGACCTCGTTGCGCGCAAGGGCGGGATGGAGGTTGACAAACGTGACATCGGCATGGGCATCGGCTGCAAGGTCGAGAGTTGTGCGGGTGAAAATCTTCTTGTCCGCCTCGCCATCTTGAAGAACTACGAGACGGAGCGAAGCACCAGCAGCCACATTCACTTTGAGTTGCAGGAGGAGAGCCGAAAGAGACGAGACCCTGACGACAGCTTCGGCGGAGACAAGTGACGGAACATCAAGCACCAACCTTTGGACGCAGAGCGTAGCCTCGGCAGCAGGGGCATTCACGCATATTTCGTAACGATGGTCGGTCGAAAGCACAACCTGCGCAATGGACTGCGTCGCGGCATTGGCAAGGAAATCGAGGTAGAGCTGTGTGTCGGGAGTAGACTTGACGGTATCAGCCAAGAAATCCAAAGTGGCGTCGCGTTGCGTAGCGACGTCGTTGGGCTGTTGAAGAGCCACTGCCGCACCATCGACAGTAATTCCCGCCGACCGCACGTAGCTGACACCCGCAAGGGCGGCCGCCATGTCGGTATAGAGGTAGTACTCGCCCTTGGGCGTCGCCGCCAAGATTTCAGCCAGATGATTGCGTTTTTGCATATACATTGGCCGACCTCCTAATCGGGGAATTGCTCCTTAATCCAGTCGTAGCCGCGCTTCTCAAGATCGAGAGCGAGACTCTTGTCGCCCGTCATGACGATGCGACCATGGTAGAGGATGTGTATGTAATCGGGGACGATGTAGTCGAGGAGCCTTTGGTAGTGGGTGATGACGATGGTGGCGTTATCGGGGGTCTTGAGCTTATTGACACCGCCTGCCACGATGCGGAGGGCGTCGATGTCGAGACCTGAGTCGGTCTCGTCAAGGATGCGCAGGCAAGGCTCGAGCATAGCCATCTGGAAAATCTCATTCTTCTTCTTCTCACCACCCGAGAAACCCTCATTGACTGCGCGTGTGGTGAGCTTGGAGTCGATCTCGACGAGTTTCTTCTTCTCGTTCATAAGTTTGAGGAGATCAGCTGCGGAAAGAGGGTCGAGACCTTGGTACTTGCGCTTGCCATTAACGGCAGCCTTCATGAAATTTGCCATGGAGACGCCTGGGATCTCGACCGGGTATTGGAACGAAAGGAAAATGCCCTCATTTGCGCGCTCCTCTGGTTTCAGAGCGAGGAGGTCCTTGCCATTGAGAGTGACCGAGCCGTCGGTGACGGTATATACAGGGTTCCCTGCCAAGACGGCAGAAAGGGTGCTCTTGCCGGAGCCGTTGGGACCCATGATGGCATGGGTCTCGCCGGCTTTGACTTCGAGGTTTATGCCGCGAAGGATTTCCTTGCCATCGACAGTGGCATGAAGATTTTTTATGCTTAACATCTGGTTTGTCAGATTGCGTTTTACGGATTGGTTGGGGAAGACGCGTTAACCGACGCTACCCTCAAGTGAAATGGAGAGAAGTTTTTGTGCCTCGACGGCGAACTCCATCGGGAGACGCTTGAGGACGTCGCGGGCATAGCCGTTGATGATGAGACCTACGGCCTCCTCGGTCGGGATGCCGCGCTGGTTGCAGTAGAAGAGCTGGTCTTCACTGATTTTGCTCGTCGTGGCCTCGTGCTCAATCTGGGCTGTTGGATTCGCCACGTCGGCGTAAGGGAAAGTGTGCGCTCCGCACTTATCGCCCATCAGGAGGCTGTCGCACTGGGAGTAGTTGCGCGCATTCTCGGCCGAGGCAGCCACCTTGACAAGACCGCGGTAAGAATTTTCGCTATGACCTGCGGAGATGCCCTTGGATATGATGGTGCTACGTGTGTCGCGACCGAGGTGGATCATTTTCGTGCCCGTGTCGGCCTGCTGGTAATTATTGGTCATGGCGACTGAGTAGAACTCACCTATCGAGCCGTCGCCTTTGAGGACGCAAGAGGGGTATTTCCACGTGATGGCGGAACCGGTCTCGACCTGCGTCCAAGAGACTTTGGAACGCTCGCCTCGGCAGAGGGCACGCTTGGTCACGAAGTTGTAGATGCCGCCTCGCCCCTGCTTGTCGCCAGGATACCAGTTTTGGACTGTCGAGTACTTGACCTCGGCACGATTCTCTGTTATAATCTCGACGATGGCGGCGTGGAGCTGGTTCTCGTCGCGCATTGGCGCAGTGCATCCCTCAAGGTAGCTGACGTAGGCATCATCATCAGCGACGATGAGCGTGCGCTCGAACTGGCCTGTATTTTGGGCGTTGATGCGGAAATAGGTGGAGAGGTCCATTGGGCAACGGACGCCCTTGGGTATGTAGACGAAGGAGCCGTCGGAGAAGACTGCTGAGTTGAGGGCCGCGAAATAGTTGTCGGCATAGGAGACGACGGTGCCGAGGTATCGGCGCACGAGGTCGGGATGCGTCTTGACCGCCTCGCTAATGGAGCAGAAGATGATGCCGTCTTTGGCGAGACGCTCGCGGTAGGTTGTCGAGACGCTTGTAGAGTCGAGTACCGCATCGACGGCCACGCCCGCAAGTTTCTCTTGCTCAGCAACGGGGATGCCGAGGCGGTCGAACGTCTTCTTGATTTCGGGGTCCACCTCGTCGAGGCTGCCGGGTTGCTCACGCTTCTTTGGCGCGGCGTAGTATATGATTTTTTGGAGGTCGACTGTCGGAACACGCAAATGCGCCCATCGGGGCTGCTCCATCTTTTGCAGTTGCGCAAAAGCTTTGAGGCGGAAATCGAGCATCCATTGAGGCTCGCCTTTCTTGGCCGAAATGAGCCTTACGACGTCCTCATTGAGGCCTGGGGCGATGGTATCTGTCTCAATATTGGACGTAAAGCCGTGCTCGTAACCTTCTTGTGCGAGTTCCTCGAGTATCTCTTTGCTGTCTGCCATGATAAGGATAAATCGTACGCGAAGATAACTTATCGGATTGCAATCCGCAATTTACAAATTGACAATTGGATAATGTTAACGTCGGAGGGGGCATGGGCGTAAAGAAGAATTGTCATTTTTGGCACGAAAGATGCAGAAGAGAAAGCTGAAGAGAAGAAAATACATCAGAGAAGACAACAAAAGACAGAAAATTGAGTATAAAGTGACATAGTTTGGCGCATCGAGCGTTTTACTTTGCTACTACAAAATCCGAGAGCAATAAAAACACTAACAAATTAGAGAGTAACGAAAAAAATGGCAAACTCAGTAACATGGGGCGAAGAGACGATACGAATCAGCCCTACAGACCCGAGGAGGCTTGAGAGTTCTCCTGACGGCATCAAGTGGACGGAACGTTTTTGTGGGAACAACAGCGTAGGCGAGTTCCGCAGCATTGGCGAGGACGGTTGCGACCTTGTGGCGACCACCACGCGCGGCGACTTCTTCGCATCGGGCAATGGCTCGATATGGTTCGTCGACTTGAAAGAGCACTAAAGGTAAAGAGCATCACACGACCCGCAGGTCATTCCATGCAAAAGCAGGAATGACCTGCAAATTTTTTGTCTAAAAGTGGCATAGACGTAGAAACGGGATGCCATAAGATGGTGTAAATCTGGCATAAAAGTGGTACATTCGCACAGCTAACTATTAAACAAGTTGAATTATGCGGAACTATCTCTTCGGTCGCTACGTGTGGCTGATTGAGTATGTGCGCAACCATCGCAACGTCAAATTCTCGGACATTGCCGACGCGTGGCGCAGGGAGACGTCGCTGAACCCTGACGGCGAGCCGTTTCCCGTAAGGACATTTCACCGTCACAGGGAGGCCATAGCCGACATTTTCGGCATAGACATCGAGTGCGACACGGGCAACGACACGTATTGCATCCCTGGTCTTGACCAGATGAACGACATGCGCAACTGGCTACTTGACTCGTACGCCACACTCAACCAGCTAAAAGCAGACCAGAGCCTCACGGGGCGCATCCTCTTTGAAGACATACCATCGGGGCGGCAGTGGCTGCCGACGATCACTAACGCCATGCGTCAGAACATGGTGCTGCGGATGGAGTATCACAGCATGTTTGAGGATGGCATGTCGACCGCTCTTATTGAGCCTTACGCATTGAAAGTGAGTAGGCGAAGATGGTATGTGGTGGCGAAGAATAGCGAGCATGGACAGCTGCGCAACTACGCATTGGACCGCATTGAGCATCTTGGAGAGACGGACTGGACGTTCGAGGTGGACAAGGACTTTGACGTTGAGAAATATTTTGAGGGTTGTTGCGGCATAATAACGGACATAGGCAAGCCCGTGGAACGTGTCGTCGTGGCCGCATACGGCAACTTCGCCAATTATCTCAGAACCTTGCCCATCCACGTGTCGCAGCGCGAGCAAGAGCGCGACAATCAGGATATTATAAACGAGCGGACGCGCTTTGAAGTGCGCGTCCGCCCGACATTAGATTTTTACCAGCAGATATTGTCTTATGGAGGGCAAGTAAAAGTGCTTGAGCCTGCGCCTGTTGCCAAAGAGCTAGTCAACATGGCAAGCGATATTGTTGAATTGTATAAATCGGAGGCTTAGCCCCTTTCCCACCCTACAGACAACTCCTTAGGGACGACACTGGCGCCCCGCCATGTCTACACACTTGCCGTCGGGCTGCAAGACAAGAATCTTGCCACCACGGATGACGAGAGTTGGATGTGGCGGGGTTGCTTTTTTTGCTTCAGTGATGGAGGTGGACTGCTCGGGGAGGTTGATCACGAAGCGGAGACCGAACTCGGGCGCGGCGTAGTCAACTTTAGAGTATGCGCGGTTGGAGACGGTAACAAGATTGGCGGAGCGTGAGCCTGTGTCGCCGCCTCGCTGGACCTTCGTGGTGTAGTATGTAGAGATGATGGAGCCATCGGAATAGTTGTAGTAGTCAGTTTGCGTCCACTCACGCGCATTGCCAGACATGTCGTAGAGACCTATGGCGTTGGGAGTTTTAGTTCCCACCTTGGTTGGCGTAGTCGTCGTTCCGCCCCAGACGGCGACATCGTTAGCTGTATTGGAGCCTGCAAAGACATAAGAGTCGGAGCGGCTGCCGCCTCGGGCGGCATACTCCCATTGCTCCTCTGTCGGGAGGGCGATGGAGGAATTAGCAGGAATATTGTTGTAGGAGTATGCTGCGGCATCGACGAAAGAGAGCGCATCGTAGTAGGAGACACCACCATGCGCATAGTCACGAGTATCGTCATCGACATCGCCGCCCATGACATCTGCCCATACCTCATTGGTCACCTCATACTTGCAGATGTAGAATGCGGACAAAGAGACTTGGTGGACGGGACCCTCGTCCTCGTTATATGACGGACGATAGGTGTTATAGTTCGTCGCAGATGGGTCGGAGGATTGAGACCCCATGTAGAACGATCCTGCCTCGACAAGAACCATCTCGACGGGCGCACCCATTGTGGAGGTGAGCGTCAGCGTCGAAGGATAGGTCTGAGCGGAAGATTCTTGTGGGATGAGAGGGAGAAATGGGAGCAAGGCCGCTAAGATTTGTGGCTTCATTGGTTGGAGGTTAATGTTATCGTTGGTTTTTACGGAGAAGTAGGAGTAAGGGTTTTGAGGTGCAAGAGAAAAGCCGTCATGCAGAAGACCTGCGTGACGGCTTTTCGTGTGTCATAATCTTGTTATCTACGTAGACCCTTACGGGCTTTGGCCTTGCGGGCTCCGCTGCCAGAATAGCTGTAGCCCATGATAGGTTCGGAGCAGGGAACTGGCTTCATCTTGTAGTTGCGACGTTTCATATCGTCGGGTATGAGACGGTAGATTAGCGATGCCTCATGTGCGCCATTGCCGAAAGAGCTGAACTGGGATACTGTGAGGTCGTAGCTGTAGCCGATGCGGAGAGGACCGATGTTGATGCCGAGGTTTGGAATGACGGCATCGGTATTGGAGATCTCGCCTGCCACCTTGAAGAACAGACCGCGATAGTTGACACCTACCTCGATTGGGTAGTAGTACCATGAGACACCGATCTCGAGCTGATTGAACTGATACTGGTGCTTATAGTTGCCCGCGATGGTGATAGTCTTTGGTTCGGAGCCGCGGTAGCTGTCCTCGTAGGTGATACGATAGCCGCCGTAGACAGTCGTCTTGAGACCTACCTTATCCTTGGAGTCGGTGAAAGACATATCTGGCTGGACAAGGTGGTTGAAAGTGACACCCGCCCACCAGTCGTCGTTGTAGACCATGACTGATGCCGAGGCGTCGAACTTGGAGACGCGGGTGCGCTCGATGTCGAGACTGGAGCCGTAGCCGCCAGGGGTGACGACGCCGTCGCTGGAGATATCGGACCAGGTGATCATCTTGTTGCGATCGATGGACTTGTTCTTAAAGTCGAAAGAGATGCCGGGTCGGACGTAGAGGTTCTTTGTTATAGGGAACTCGTAGGCGTAGAGGAGGCTGATGGTATGGTCGAGGAGCATGCCTTTGCCGGCATTGTCGCAGAACCACATGAGACCGAGACCGCTGTTGAAACGGTTGAAGAAATAGTCGGCGGAAAAAGCATAGTCTTGGTATGCGCTTCCGATGCCTGGCCACTGGTTGCGATAGTTGAAGCAGAAACGCGTGCCGTTGGTCAAGCCAGTGAAAGAGGGGCTGAGGTAGAGCGGCGACTGGTAGCTTTGTGAGAGCGACGCATCTTGTGCTTCTGCATTGAGGGGCAGGAGCAAAGATGCCGCAGCCACAATAAGCGACATTATTGCCGCCGAGAGCTCTTTTTTCTTCAAATGTCTCATCATCGTTGCTTTCGGGCCATCCCCCGCGGCTGGCGGAAGAGAGAAGTGTGTCTGACTCTGAATCCGTCGGCCGCGGGAAATCGGTTAGCCCTTCGGACTGGAAGCATGTCGGTCTTCCTTGTCCTTATTCGTCATTCCTATAAAAAATGTTTCGTCATACGCGCCATTGGGAGGCGTCAGTCATGGACTTTATCTTATCACGAAGATTTGTCCAGACTTGGTGTACTCCTTGCCACTGAGGAACCTGCCCTTGGAGACCCAAGTGTAGATGCCCTCGGGGACAATGGTGCCGTTGAAACGTCCGTCCCAACCAGTGTTGATGTCCTTCGTCTCGAAGACGAGCTGACCCCAACGGTTGAAGATTTGGAGACTGAAGGTCTCGACATCCTGGTAGACGGGTCGGAAGTTAGCGTTGACACCATAGATGCTGTTGACGCCCGAGATGTCGGCACGCGGGGCGAAAGTGTTCGGGAAGATAATGAAGCCACCACGGCGCGCCTCGATGAAGCTCTCCTTGACAGTGTCGGCTTCACAACCATACTCGTTCCAGACCTTGAGGCTGACAGTGTAGAAGCCCTCGTTCTTGTAGGTGTAGAGCGGGTTCTTCTCGGTAGATGTCGAGCCGTCGCCAAGAGTCCAGAGGAACTCGGTGGCACCAGTGCTACGGTTGATGAAGTGAACCTTGTCTTCAGGGATGTAGACCAGCTGCGGTGCGGCATCGAAGCTTGCGACAGGATGGTCGTAGACCGTGATGTAGACTGAGGTATCGCTGGAGAGACCATCAGGACCTGGGACGCTGAGGCGAACCTCGTAGTTACCAGGGAGCTGGAAGGTGTGGGTCGGGTTGCGAATTGTAGATGTCGTTCCGTCGCCGAAGTCCCAGTTGTACTTGGTAGCGTTTATCGAAGCGTCGGTGAAACGGACGGTGAGCGGGAAGCAGCCATCCTCCTTATCGAGGTCGAAGCTTGCGGAAGGCACAACCTTGTAGGTGATGGAGACTTCGTCGTAGACCTTGCAATCTTGCGTCTCGATGGTCCAGCGGAAGGTGTTGACACCTCGGCGCAGGCCGTGGACGTAGGTGTTGAACTTAGTCTTGTCGTCGAACTCGATCTTGGAGCCGCCGTACTCGGTATTGTCATCATTGCCGAGAACCTCCCAGTAGCCGCTGAGGCGTCCTGGGTTGCCAGCGTTGAGCTGGTAGGTGTCGGAGTAGGTGACATCGTTCTCGCCTGCGTACGGGTCGGCCTTCTGGCTGTAGATGACGACATCGCTGTCGGTGGAGCACTCGAGGTAGGAGACGACCCAACGGAGGATGTTCTCACCATAGGAGAGGTTGGTGACCTGCGTATGAGCGTCGGCCGTGTCGACGATTACGCCCTCACCCTGGATAAGCTCCCAGTGGCCAGTGCCGTAGGTAGGCTTGTTGGCGTTCATGACAGTATGGTCGAGACAGATGGTCTGGTTGTTGCCAGCGACAGCCTGGTCGGGGACTCGGTAGTTGATGGTAACAGAATCCATACTGGTACACTGGTAGTTCTTGCCAAGGATCTGACCCTCGTTCTTGATGATCCAGAGGAAGACATTATCGCCGAAGAGGAGGTTGGTGACAGTGGCCTTAGGATCTTCAGGATCGGAGAAGGAAGCCTTCTCGTTGCCATCGGGATCGAGTGTCGAGTAGTTGCCGGAGGCGACTTCCCAGTGACCCTTACCGATGATTGGGGTGTTGGCGTCGAGAGTCCATTCCTGCTCACAGATTGGCACGCTTGGACCAGCTTTAGCCTTGGTGGCCTCCATGTTGTGGACGTGGAGCACCTTGTACTTAGAGCACTGGCCGTTGACGGAGACAGTCCACTTGAAGATGGTCTCGCCGTAGGCAAGGTTGGTTACCTTACTGTCGTGGGCACTCGGGTTGGCGATGTTGGCACCGCCACGTCCGTCGATGGTCCAGAGACCTGTACCATAGGTAGGCTTGACGGCAGTAAGCTCGAAATTGTTGCGGCAGATTACCTGATCCTCGCCGACCTCAGGATCGCTCGGGTTGAGGTTGCTGATGACAACATCGTCGTAGAGCGAGCAGGTGATGGTACGGATGACGTAGGTACTGTCAGCGAGACCATCCCATGTCTTGAGCTGGATTGGCACTGCGTTCCTCTTGTCGACCCTCCAACGGTAAGTGTTGTCGCCCTTGCCGATCTTGACGTGGGCTGTCGGGTTGTAGAGGTTGCTCTCCATGGACTGAGCCCATTGGTTGGTGCGGTCATCGTACCAAACTCGGGATGGGTCGTCGGCAGGGATGTCGGTGTCGATCATAGCCTTCTGAGAAGCGGACCATTGCTCCTTCTCGGCCTCGTGGATGAGCCAGCTGTTGTCTACGAAAGAGGTAGTATCCTCATCCCAGTTGGCGCTGCCGGCCATTGTCATCCAGTGACCAATACCGAGTTCAGGAACTGCGGCGTTGAGGGTAACCATATCCTCCTCGGCACCAGAGGTGTTACAGATGTCTTGAGGATCACCTGCATGAGGAGTTGACGGGTTACCATTGTAGATCTTGATCTCGTCCTCGCTGCTACAGCCATTGTAGCTGACTGACCACTTGAGGACATTGGCACCATTGGCGAGACCGGTGATCTTGGTAGACGGATCGTTCTTGTCGACGAAGTTTCCAGCACTTGCCGCACCGACGATGGACCATTCACCGACGCCTGGAGTCGGGTTGGTGGCCTTGAGGTCGTACTCGGTGCCGCAGATGAGGTCGTCCTCACCGGCATCGGCAGCGATGGTGTTGTTGTAGACAGTTACGGTAGCGTAGTCGACGCAAGTGAAGCTCTCGTTGTAGACGCGACGGACTACCCAGTTGTATCGGTTGCCCTTGACGTTGAACGGAATGTCGGTGATGCGCGTGGTAGAGCTTTGCGGGCTAATGATGTTGCCAGAGCCCTCGGCTACTTGCCATTCACCATACTCGTAGAGGTTGGTGCTTGGGTCGAGCTTGGCGAGCGAGCTACCGGAGATGACAGTCTCGTCGGTGCCGCAGAGGTTGCGCATTCCAGCTCCGTCGAGGATCTTGGCTGGTGTCGGACGGTTGTTGAGAACGACGACAGTATCGGTTGACGGACATTCGAGGTAGTTGACGGTCCAGACGAGGACGTTGTTACCCATTCCGAGATCGTGGACGTAGGTATGCGGATCGTTAGAGTCGTCGAAGCTACCGCGTCCTTGACCTGCTGCGATGCTCCAGAGACCTACGCCAGGAGACGGGTTGTTGGCGTTGAGTCGGACGGAGTCGGTACAGAGCGGCTGGACGCTACCAGCAACGGCCTGGATGAAGATGTTGTTGAGAATCGTCTCATCGGTAGAGCGGCAGATGTGGTCGCCCGTGCCATTCTCGATTACCCAACGGAACCTGTTCTTACCGAAGGCGAGACCATTGACAGTCACGTTCTGGTTGTCGGTGCCATCGCCACGACGGAGGACAACCCTGTCGGTGAGCAGGCCAGTCTGCTTGTCAGAGTAGGTGGCATCGGCATTGTGAGCCTGCTTAGCGTAGACTGAGCCGTCGGTGTCGAGGAGCTTGGTCGTCTGGTAGGAAACAGTGGTGTCAACACCATTGACCTTGACGTTGGCGGTCTCAGTGGTTGTCTGAGCCGTGAGCTTGACGTCGACAGAGTCGATGAGGTCGCCCTTGGCGTTCTTAGGATGATAGAAGTACTCGTCGGTCTTAGGATTGTACCAGAAGAAGAGAGTGCCGTTCTCAAGGTAGTACTTATAGTTGCCAGTGGCGTCGTCATAGGAAACCTTGTCAACCTTCTCGAACTTGTCGACCATGATGTCCTTGCCCTTAGCATCCTTCATAACGAACTGACCAGAGCCTTCGACTAGCTCCCAGTATGCCTGAGTGTAGTACATAGGCTTGTTGCCGGAGAGGACGCTGTTGGAGCCGCAGACCGTCAGAGGATCCTCAGGACCGGCGTCGGACTCGGTAGGAGCGTTGTTCATGACGATTACCTGGTCGGAGGTGGTGCAGGCACCGCCACGCGTAGTGGTAATCTCCCAGATGAGAGTATTGACGCCAGGGTTGAGGTCGTAGGCGTGGTTGCCGATGAACTTGGCGTTGCCGCCAGAGGCTACACGCCATGCGCCAGTGCCGTGGGTCGGGCTGTTCGGGTTGAGGTCTACCGTGCCGTCGCAGGTGTAGAGGGTGTCGCAGACATTGTTGATGCCGCAAGCCCATGCGTCGTCGGCTCGGTCGTTGTAGACATTGAACGTGTCGGCAGAGGAGCAGACATCATTCGTGATGGTGTAGAGGAATGTGTTGAGACCCTGCATGAGACCAACGACATTCGGGTTGCGAGAGTACTTGGCGAGCGACTCCTCACGTTTCTTGTAGGTGTCGTAGGCAGCCTTGTCGGCGGCGGAGCACTTGTCCGGGTAGCCGCTCGGCTTCTCCATGTAGGAGAATGTCTCTACAGCCTCGTCCTCAGAGAGCGTCGGGTTGCCATTGGCATCGAGCATGATGCTCTCGGATTCCTTATTGAGGTAGAAGTCACCACCACCAGAGATGAGGCTCCACTCGTGACGAGCGGCAACGGTGTATTGCTTACCATCGACCTCGTAGTTGTAGGTGCTGACGGTAGAGTTGTTGCCCTGGATGGAGAGTTCGTCGGTACAGATGGCCTGTGTGCCAGTCTTATCGACACCGGCATTGGCGTCGTCGACGCTCATGTTCCAGATGGTAACGTCATCGTAGGTCGAGCCACTGTTGTAGGTGATTGTCCAACGGAAGACGTTGCGTCCCTTCTGAAGTCCGCGGACTTCGGTTGTAGCCTCACGCGGGTTGGAGAAGGTGCCCTTACCATAGACGAGCGACCACTGGCCTACGCCATTGAATGGACCATTGGCGTGGAGGGTGTAGGTGTCGGAGCAGAGGTCGTACTTATCCTCGCCCGCATCGGCATCGGTTGTCTGACCATTATCGACGGTGTAGGTACCGACGACGCGGCAGCCGTTGTTGACGACGATCCACTTGAAGGTGGAGCGACCGAGGCTAAGGTTGGTGAGACGAGTCGTGACGCTGTTGGGGCTTTCGATGGAGCCGCCGCCGACGCCAAGCTCCCAGTGACCGATACCGTAACCGTCGCGAGGAGCGGCACCAGTGATCTCGGTACTATTGGTATTGTCGTTGCTCTCTATCTTCTTATAGCCGCCAGTCTTCCACTGGATGCTATCGCCCGATATGGATGCGACATTAGAGTCGGCGAGCTGTGGCGTATTGTTGGTGATACGGACAGTATCGACAGAGGTACAGCCGAGGTAGGTGACGGACCAGACATACTGGTTGACACCCGGGTTGACACCACCGACCCAAGCGCGCGGGTTGCTGAGGTCATCGCCAGAGAGGTTGAACGTAGAGCCAGAGACGGCCTTCCATTCAGTCTTGCCGATGCCTGTGGTACGGGCGTTGAGCTGCACGGTAGAGGTACAGATGGAGGTGTCGTTACCAGCGTCGACATCGATAGAGTAGTTGTAGACAATGACAGTGTCGGTGCTGGAGCAGCCGCCTTGCTTAGAGGAGATCTTCCAGAGGAAGATGTTCTCGCCACGCTCGACGTTGCGTACCGTGGTGTATGGGAGAGCGTCGCTCGGGCTGGTAATCCAGATCTGGCTGCCGTTGGCGTCCTTCTTGTAGACAGGGTCGCCGTTAGCGTCCTTCTTGACAGAGCCGTCGGCGTTGGTCTCGTAGTCGTAGTGACCGAACTCGCCGTAGCCCTTGATGATGGACCAGCGTCCTGTCTCGTAATCGGTATTGACGTTCTTCTTGATGCGGAGCCACTTCTCGTCGCCGTCACAGAGGGTCATGGTGCGCTCGGTTACCGTAGCGTCATCGACCTTGTTGTTGGTGATGGTTATGGAATCGACGCTGAGGCAGCCCTCGACATCGACAACCCACCAGAATGTCTGCTCGCCATGGTTGAGGTCGGTGACTTTGGCGGTAGAGCTATAAGCATTGTCGAATACGCCAGTGCCAGTGATTACCTGGTTGTCGGCAAGCGGGTTGTAGTGGTACCACTTGGAGACCGCACCAGCTGGGATGTCGGAGGTAGAAGCGTTGAACGTGAATGTTCCGTCGCAGGTTGAGCCATCCTTACCGGCGTTGAGGGTTGTGATCTTAGCGTAGTAGACGTTGATGGACACAGTCTTGGAGCAGTTGCCATTTCGGACTACGTAGTTGATCACGTTGTCGCCCCATGTGAGGTCGTTGACCTCGACGTCGGTAGCGGACATATCGGAGGTGCTGAAGGTACCACCGCCCGTGACTTGCTGCCATTCGAGTGTTTGCGCAGCACCGAAGATGGCATCGGAGTTGCCCTTGGCAGGAGCAGTCGGGTCGAGGAGGTGCGAGCCGTGGAGCCTGATGTTAGGCTCGCAGACTACGAGTCGGAACCAGCCGTTGGCCTCGTCGTAGGTGATGCGTCCGTCGCGTCGAGCGCCCTCGTAGACAGTGCCCTCAGTCCAGTTGCCATTGTCATCTTGGTTGTACTCGATGTCGATGACTGGATAGTCAGGCTCGCTGTTGGTGACGGTGAATTCTTGATAGGTCGGGCAGGTGTTGGCCATCACAGTCCAGCGGAGGGTGAGGTCGCCCTTGTTCATGTTGCGGACGTAGGTGGATGGGTTTGAAGCATCGTCGATGACGACACCTGCGGCACGACCGCTCTCGATTGTCCAGAGACCAGTATAGGAGATGCCATCGACATTCTCGGGGAGCGCGGAAGCGTGGATCTCGGCGATACCGTCGCAGATAGAGGTGTTGGCGTTGCTTGCCGTGACGTTGACATCGAGATTACGGATGATGACCTCGTCGGAAGCGGAGCAACCTGTGGTGGTGTTCTCAACAGTCCACTTGTAGACATTCTTGTTCTGCGTGAGCGAAGAGTTGAGGACAGTGATGCTTTCCTGCGTGCCTTGGTAGAGTCGGCTACCATCGGCGAAGGTAGAGCCGCCACCTGTTACCTCCCAAGTGCCGACGTAGTCGGTGCCGAGGGCGGAGAGCTTGGTGTTCGGCGTCAGGACGAGATTGTTCTTATCCGTCGCAGGGCAGTAGGTGAGATCCTTGCCTGCGTCGACCTTAGGCAGGGCGTTGATCGTGACAGCGAGAGGATCGGACCAGTCGCCATCGCCGCACTTATTCTTTGCGCGGACACGAACCTCGCCCTTGAGAGGCGTGACGTATTCCTCGACGTTGACTTGGATGCTGCTGGTACCTGCGCCATTGACGATGCGCATGCCAGTAGGCAGCTCCCACTCGTACTCGGAAGCGTAGGAGATTTGGTCGATGGAGAAGGTTATGTTCTCCTCGCCTTGGCAGAAGTCGACCTTGCCGTTGCTGCCGTAGGCGTTGCCTGCGCTGTGGATGGTGCGGAGCTCATTGCCAGCATCATCGGTGGCGAACTTAGGCAGATAGTTGGCGGAGACGAGCATTGAGAGTTTGTCGCTCTCGTTGCAGTCGTTGAGCGCCTGTACGGAGATCTCGCCACTGTCGAAGGACTTGCCGACACTGATAGATATGGTGTTGGAGCCTTGACCGGTCACGATGGTGATACCATTTTCCTGACCCTCGTTGGGCACGGTCCACTTGTAGCCTGTCGCTGTGGAGACCTTAGGCGTCGTGTAGACGATGCCGGAAGCACCTTGGCAGACGAGGTCGTCACCTTCAATAGCTTGTGGACGAGTAGCCCTATCCTTGACGAAGATCGTAACGACGTCTTGGTAAGCGTTTGCGGCGACTGGCTTGCAGCCCTTCACGTCGGTTATCTCCTTGACGTGGTACTCGGTTGTGGCAGCAGGCTTGACCTCCTGCTCAACGAGGATGGTGCCGTCGGGTTGAGCCACACCGTAGGATGCCGTAATGGTATTGGTGATGGTCCTACCCGTTGTCGGGTCGTCGTAGTAGTAGGTGATGGTGAACGGAGCCGTGCCGTCGGTCACGTAGAACTTGAGCTTGGCTGTCTCGCCCTCGCAGATGGTGGTGGAGCCAGACATCGTCACGACAGGGAGACTGTTGACAGTCACATTGGCAGTTCCGCGGAGGTCGTCGAGAGCGTCGGAAGCCGCGCAGTTCTGGTCAGTAGCCGCAATGAGGCGGAGCTGGATTGGCTGCGCAACAGCAGTATCACGCGGGGTGTAGGTGTAGGTGTACGGAGTCTCGGTTACAGTGAGAGTCTCCTCGACCTGACCATCGGTTACGGTCACATGCCATGGAGCGGAAGTCTCGTCGGAAGGCGTGAGATCGATGGTAGCCTGGATTTGCTCACCGAGGCATACCTCAGCATCGCCATGGATGTAGGCGGTAGGACGAGGACGGTACTCGATGATGGTTGCCGCATTGTCGAAGGTTCCACGGCTGCAATCCTTATCGTCCTCGTAGAGGTTGACGATGCGGTAGGAGGTTGTGGTAGACTTCTTGACGCGGAAGATGTATGGGCTTTCGCTCACGGTGTGTATGATCTCGGTCGACTTGTTGTTGTCGACATCGGTGGCGTCATAGTCAGTTGGCGTGCCGACGAGGTCATTCTCACGGATGACGACCTTGAGAGGACGTGTTGCGAGGTTGTAGCCCCAGTTGGAGACGACGAGCTTGAGCTCTACCTCGTCATCAGCGCAAGCATAGAAGCTGTCGTCGGTGCTGACCTTGCTGAGGGCGACGTAGGCTTCGGGCTGGTGGATGACGATGGTATCAGTTATGAAGCAATCGTCATTGAAGTTGAAGCTGTCGTCGGCGGTGTAGGTGTAGCTGCCGCTGACACCGCTTGACTGCCATGTGGCCTTGGCGCCACCGTCGATGACGGTCACGTAGTAGGTTCCGGCATGGAGACCAGAGTAGGTCTTAGATGTTACGTTGGACGTAGTCGTGAGACCATTGGTGCCAGAGGTTGCGACATCGTTGAAGCCATCGGGGCCCGTGACAGTTACTTGGTAGCTGTTGAGAGGCTCGACACCGGTAGCGTTTGTGATGTTGGTGCCACCAGAGATGTTGAGGGTGAACTCGCCTGTGAGGGCATCGTTGCACTCGACATCGGAACCGCGCTTCTTATTGAGGACAAGCTCTGACGGCTCGATGATGGTGACGGACTGAGTCGGGAAGCTTACGCCGTTAGCGTCTTGGACATCGATGGTGTAGTAGCCAGCCTTGAGGCCAGTAACGTTGAGAGAGCTCTTGTTGAACGCATTCTTGATGAGCGCGCCCTCGCCGTTGCGGCAATCGATGGTGTAAGGAACGACACCGCCATGGACATCGACATCGATGGTGCCATTGTTGTTACCCTTACATGGGCCGACGTTGGAGAACTTGATCTTGACATCGAGGGCCTCGCCTGGTTCGGAGATATGGATATTCTCGACAGAGACTTGGCACCGGTTCTCGTCATTGACCTTGACAGTGTAGTCGCCAACCGTGAGGTTGGTGATGTGGCTGCGGTTCTTGGCGTCGGGGACGAAGACGTAGGAGGCATCGCCTTCTTTAGTCCACTCGTAGGAGTATGCACCTGTGCCACCTTGTACACGGACTGTAATCTCGCCATCGGCACCGCCCTTGGCCTTGACGGAGATGATCTCGTCGTCGTCGACCGTAGCAGTGAGCGTGTACTTAGGCTCGGTTACTTGGATGTCGCGAGAGGTGACTTGGCATCCGACCTTATCGGTAACGGTTACCTTGTAGGTACCGACCTTGAGGTTAGCGATGGAGTTATTGTTGCCGAAGCTTACGCCGTCGCCACTCCAAGAGTAGGTGTAGGTGCTGTCGCCTGCAGAGGTGACGATAGGCGTGCCACCGACGGCATGGACAGTAATCTTACCATAGTTAAGATCGGAGGTGATGCCAGTATTGTCCTTACACTTGATGTTGTCGACGGTAATCTTGTCGATGAGGAGCTGCTCGTCGGAACCACCGACTGTGTAGTTCTCTGTGACTTGGCAACCGTAGATACGGTCGGTGATGGTGACAGTGTACTGACCACGGGTAAGGTTGGTCTGGTTGCGCTGTGTAGGCTTGAGACCATCGGCCGTGCCGATCCAAGAGAAGTCGTATTTACCAGAGCCACCGGTGATGTTGGTGAGGTCGATTGCGCCATCGGAGCCGCCGACACACTTGACATCGGTGATCTTAGGATCGATGCGGATGACACGAGCCTTGGGCACTACGACATCGTTGATCTCGACCTTGCAACCTGTACCGGCAGCCTCGTCGTAGTCGGCAGACATGACGGAGAAGTTGTAGGTGCCGGCCTTGAGACCAACTTGGTTAGCGGAAGTCTCGCTGAGACCTGCGCCATCGGTAGTCGTCCAGAGGTAGGTGTATGGGGTCTTGCCGCCAGTGATGGAAACGGAGATAGTGCCGTCCATCTTGCCATCGCAAGTCTCGGAGGTGATATTGTCGATGGTGGCCTTGATAGGCGTCTGGAACTCGTAGCTCTTGGTGAGCGAGCAAGAGTTGTGACCTGCGGCAGCGTCGGTGACAGTCACACGATAGAGACCCGAGTAGCTGCTGGTGAGGTTGTTGTAGCTGAGGACATTGCCGTCAGCATCCTTGCTACCCTCATTTTGAGAGAGAACAGCCTCACCGCTCCATACGATGTTGAACTTAGGAGTAGCAGCGACGAGTTCGCCCGTCGCACTGTCGACCGTCCATGCCCAGCCGCCCTTAGGCGAGCCAGCCGTGAAGTTGCCAGAGGCGTCGGTAGTGCCGATTTGGAGTTCGCCACCGATACCGTCGCAGGTGACATCTTGTGCCACATGGAGGTCGAAGACGATCTCGTCGGGCTCCTTGACGTCGAATTGCTTGGTTGCCTTACATCCGTTATTGTCGACGACGGTAACGGTGTAGATACCCTTATCGAGTTTAGAGATGGTAGCAGTGCTCTGGTCTTGGAGACCCCAATCGTAGTTGTAGGGAGCAACGCCGCCTGTTACAGTGATGGCGACTTGACCATCGGCAGCAGCGAAGCAAGAGAGGTGAGATACTGAGCCAGAGATCTCGAGTTTCTCAGGTTGAGTAACCGTGAAGGACTTCTCGATGAAGGTGGGCTCGGTAGCGGACTTGGCGATATTGGCATCGAGGCTCTTATCCTCAACGCGGAGGGTGTAGACACCCGCCTTGAGGTTGGATATTTGAGGCTCGGTATCGTTCTTGATGTTGATTACGGCACCAGAGGCATCTACGCCAGTCCACTTGTAGGTGTACGCGCCAGAGCCGCCCGTTACGGAAGCTGCTATTGCACCGCCATCGCCACCATTACAGATGACATTGGTAACCTGCGCAGTGAGGTTGAGCGGGTAGGCGACAGTGAGGCTGTCGGAGACACGGCAGTTATGGGCGTCGCGGATGGTGAGCTTGTATTGACCACCCTTGTCGGCAGTGAGAGTCTTGACGATCTCGTCGGGGCTTACAGAGGCATCAGACCAAATCATGTTGGAAGCGGAGCCTGTGGTGTACCATACGTATCCGCCAGCACCGCCGGAGACGGTGGCCGTGATTTGGTGCGAGTAGTATCCAGCATCCTCCTCATTGGGAGCGATGGCCTTATCCTCGAGCTTGATGGAGATCTGCGACGGAGCTGCAGGTACGATGACATCTTGTGTCACTTGGCAACCCGTAGCCGCATCGGTCATGACGAGGTTGTAGCTACCAGAGGCGAGACCTGTGAGGTCGCGCTCGGTGCTGTTGAAGGCGTTGCTACCTGTCCAGAGGAATGAGAGCGTGCTTTCATCAGTAACGCCAGTGATCTTCTTGATGAAGACAGCACCGTCGTTTTGACCGTAGCACTGGCTGGATTGGGCAGTCAGCTCGACATTGATGTCATGCTGGAAGTTGAGCGAGAACTCCTTCTCAGTCTGGCAGAAGCCTGTGGTGGCATCGCCCCTACCCTCGTCAGTCACGATGACCTTATAGTCGCCAGCCGAGAGGGCCGTGACGTTCATGTCATTCTTGATGTCGGAAGAGAGGTCGACCCAGTTGCCGTCGGAGTCCTTAGACTGCCAGAGGTAAGAGAGCTTGCCTTGGTTGCCGGAGACAGTGAGGCTGATACGTCCGTCGTTGATGCCGTCGCATGTCGGGTCGGAGACGACGCCATTGACATGGACATTGGAGAGGACGATGGTCTCTGTCTTCTGACAGCTGTTGACATCGGTGGAGTTGAGATCCTTAACAGTGAGGACGTAGGTTCCTTCCTGGAGATTGTCGAGCGAGTAGGTGCCGGTAGCGGCATCGAGCTCAATCTTCATCTTCGGGTCGGTGGCATTGGCGCTCCAGCTACCGAGGGAGTTGGTCTTGCTGGAAGGACCAGTGATTACGACATCGTACTCAGGAGCGGCGATAGTTGTCCAAGATGTGCCTGTGAGCTTCTTGGTCATGCCGCCAGAGAGCGTGAAGGAAATCTTACCATCGGCATCGTTGCAGTCGATGGAGCTTGTGAGGTCGTTGATGAGGAGCTCGTCGGGCTGTGCGATAGAAATCGGGTTGGTGATGCCATTGGCATCGTTGGGCACAGCGAGACAGTTGTTGGCATCGAGAACCTCGAAGATGTAGCTGCCCTGCGCGAGAGAAGCGTAGGTTACGGTGCTGGAGTTGAGGGTGCGGACATCCTTATCGAGCGTAGCAGCCGTGTTGTAGAGCGTTACGGTGTATGGCTTAGCACCACCAGTGACGCGTGCGGTGATCTGACCGCTGTTGTCACCATTGCAGGTCGTGACATCGTAGACGGTAGCGCGGACGTCAATCTGGTCAGGCTCATCGACGATGAAGTCCTCAGTAACTTGGCAGGTGGAAGCTACGCCACTGAGCGTTGTAGCAGCATCGGCGTTGTCACGCGTAACTGTGAGGCGATATTGGCCTGCGCGGAGGTCGGTTAGCTTGCTGCTCTTGTTGTCGGCTATCTGAGTTTGGTAGTCGGCGAGGTCGGAGCCAGAGAGACCGGAGACGGTCGTAGCCGTCCAGAGGTAATCGGGCTTAGCAGCACCAGAGACGGAGACCTCGATGGAGCCTGTGTTGTCGCCATGGCAGAGGACATCGACCTTAGAGAGGAGGTTGATGTTGATATCCTCGTACTCCTCGATGTCGACAAACTCGTTGAGTTGGCAACCATTGGCATCGGTTACAGTGAAGTTGTAACGGTTGATGTCGAGACCAGAGAAGAGGTACTCGAACTCGTTGGAGTTCTGGAGCTTGGTGTTGGTGACAGTCGTAGCGTCGCCCGTTACAAGCTCGTAGGTAGCCTTGACGGTCGTGTTGTTGCAAGAGACGTTGTAGTAGCCCTTGGTCTTATCGGCGGGATCGGCATCGAAGAGGGTACCGCCATTGATGCGGACGAGAGCCTTGGCATTGGCATCGCCAGCGCATCCCTTGTCGACCTGGAGGATAGACCAAGAGATAGGCCTATCGGGTTGGTTGACATCGACAGACTTGGACTCCATGGCACCCTCAGCATCGGTGATGGTGACGGTGTAGTGACCAGCAGCGAGACCACGCTTACGGAACGTGCCGCCGAGGAACTCGGATGTCTCGACCGTGCCGTTGATGGCGATGGTGTACTTAGGATGACCGCTTGCGAAGGTCACCTTGATGACACCAGTCTGGTCGCCGAAGCAAGAGACGTGGGTCTCGGTCTCTACAGTGACGCTAAGAGCGCCAGCGTCGGTGATGGAGATGGTCTCGGACTTGGTGCAACCGTTGGCGTCGGTCACGGTGTAGGTGTAGTCACCAGCCTCAAGGCTTGTGGCGGTGTACTGGTCAGTGAAGGTGAGGGCATTGCCAGCGGCATTAGCCCAAGTAATGGTGTAAGGACGAGTACCACCCTCGACATTGGTGAGGCGGATTTCGCCAGTCGTCTCTCCCTTCTTGATGATATGCGTCTCCTCGTGGGTTACGGCGATGTCGTCAGGCTGGGTGATTTCGTAATCGCCCGTGACGGAGCATCCGAACTTGTCGGTGACGGTGAGGTGGTAGTTGCCAGCTGCAAGGTCGTTGGCAGCGGAGGCGTTGATTACGGTACCCGTGACATCGTAGTCGACAGTACTGTTGACGCCGTCATGGTTCCAGACATACTTGAAGTAGGTCGGGTCAGTTGCCGTTGTGCCGTCGTAGGGAGTGCCGCCGATGACAGGTACGGAAATTTGACCATGGGCATCATCGTAGCAGGTGTTGTTGACGATGGTGGCACTGCCGAGTGCGAGAGCCTTCTGAGAGCCATCGATGCGTGCGGAGGCGGTAGCAGTACACTGGTTATCGGAGTCGATGACAGTGACTTGATAATTACCACGGCTGAGGGTCGTCTGGTTCTGCTGACCAGCGACAAGGCCTTGACCGTCGCCGAACCAATGGTACTCGTATTTGCCAGAGCCACCTACGACGGTCACATTGATGCGACCATCCTTGCTGCCTACGCAAGTCTCCTTGCCATCGGTAGCATTGACGATGAGGGTGACATTCTCAACAACTTGGTAAGGACCACCAGTGACGCTGCACTTGACAGGAGTAGCGTCGTGGTTGACCTTAGAGTTGTCGGTTACAGTCACGAAGTAGTAGCCAGCCTGGAGACCTGCCTGGAATGCGCCATTGCGGTTATTGATACCGCTGTTCTCAATCTGTGTGGACGCAACAGGATTGTTGTCCTTATCGATTTGAGAGTATGCAGTCCAGACGTAGGAGTAAGAGCCTGAGCCGCCAGATACGGAGATGGAGACAGAACCCTCGTGGGTACCAGAGCAACGGTTAGGCTCGATGGTAGTCTCGTCCTCGTTGATGGCGAGAGGCTGGGTGAAGGTGTACTGCTGAGAGGTGAAGCAGGTGGCACTCTGACGGATTGTTACGGTATGGGTGCCAGAGTAGAGGTCTTCCTTAGTGAGGATGTCACGACCCGTGGCAGCGGCAGGACCAGTCCAGAGGATGGAAGCGTAGTCATTGCCAGCCGTCCAAGAAGGGACATTGCCGTCAGCGTCGAGAATCTGGAGCTTACCATTCTGGCCATCGCAGTCGACATCATTGACGAGGTCGAGAGAGAACTTGATGTTGGTAGGCTCGCCGATGGTGAAGTCTTTCTCCTTGACACAGCCGTTGGCATCGGATACGGAGACGTAGTAGGTGCCAGCAGCGAGACCCGTAATCCTTGGGACGTCGAGCGTTACGACACTCGTGCCAGTGTTCCAAGTGTAGGTGTAAGGAGCGACACCGCCTGTGACATTGACAGATACGGAGCCGTCGGAGAGACCATAGCAGGAGACATCCTTAGGCGTACCGTCGACGGTAATGGCATCGGGCTGGGTGAGGTTGTAAGAGAATGCATAGTTCTTCTTGCAATCGCCGGCACGGTTGACATCGGTGATGACGACTGTGTAGTCGCCAGCGGCAAGGTTGATGACATCTTGAGCAGTGCCAGCCGTCGCGAGCTTGTCGGCATCGGTTGCCTCGGTCGTGGTGAACGCACCCTTAGCGTCGAGCTTGACGAGCTTGTCGGCATTGTAGGCGAATGCGCCATTGTACCACTGGTAAGAGTAGTTGCCGTAGCCGCCAACCGGAGTGATGTCGATAGAGCCTGTGGACTCACCATTGCAGCTTACGTTGGAAGTCTCGGCGGTCACAGTGACAGGGTCAGGAAGCTCGTCGGTGGAGACAGTGTAGGTGCAGAGCTTGCTGTCGCGGATGACGAGAGTGAAGACTCCGCCCTTGGTGATGCCAGAGGCAACCATTCCGTTCTTGGCAGGCTCCCAAGTGAAGTCGCGGGTCGTATTGCCAGACCAAGAGTAGATGTAACGGTCGAACTGGGTGGAAGTGAGTGGGAATGGGGTACCACCGAAGAAGCCGGTCGTCGTGGCGAGAGAAGCGGAGTCGACAGGCAACTCATTGCCCCACTTGCTTATGACGGATATGGTGCGGTTGTCGGGATCGCAAGCGTTATCAACTTGGAGAGAGAAGCTGAGCGCAGGCGTTTCGGGGACATTGTAGGTCTCGGAAGCGAAGCAGCCGTCGGGGTCAGTAACCGTGATGACGTAGTTGCCCGGTTGGAGACCACTGATATCCTTATCGGTGCTGGAGAATCCACCTACGCCACTCCAATTGTAGGTGAGAGCGGAAGCGTCGACATTGCCGTCGGTTATGACGACAGGCTTGATGCTACCGTCGTTACTGTCGGAGCATGTAGGCTTGGTGATGGCAGGAGTACCGAAAGTTATCTGCTTAGAGTTGTCGAGAACGAAGTCCTTGACAAGGTACTGGTAGTCGGTAACCTTACCACCGAGGTCGGCGTCGCCGTTATCGGTAACTACGAGTCGGTAGGTGCCTGGGTAGAGGGCATTTGCGACTTTGAGGTTATCGAACTCGGTGAGAGTGGACCAAGCGGTAGCACCAGAGGCGTCGGAGATCTGCTTCAACCAAGAGAAGTTGAGGTCTCCAGAATTGCCTGTGACGTCGATTGTAATCATGCCGTCACCCTCATTGCTGGAGCAAGAAGGCATCTGTACATCCTCGTTGGTGAGCTTGAGGGCGTTGATGGTGAACGACTTGCTTACGGAGCAACGATCTGGCGAGTTGAGGTCGGTTACGGTGATGGTGTAGTCACCGGACGGGATGCGAACCCAGCTGAGAGCGGTATTGTCGTTATCGGCATCGACAGCATTACCTGAAGCGTCGTACTCCATCCAGTTGAACTTGACGGGCTTCTCGGCATCCCTATCGGAACCCGTTCCGCCAACGGTCTGGTATTGAGGACGTTTTACGTTGGTGTAGCTTGAGCCACCATTGGTGCCCGTAAGGACAATCTGGTAGTTGTGCTTACCAGAGGCGACTACGCCACCGCTGAGCTCGAACTCGATTTGACCATTATCCTCGACAACGGAGCCATCGCTCTTCATCTGGGCGTACTGGTAGCGAGTGACATCGAGGTTGAGAGCGTTAGGCTCTTTGATGTTGACACCCACGAAGGAGCCGTCGGCAGGATAGATACAGCCGTTGGCGTCGGTGACGCGGAACTTGTAGAGATTGCTTGCCGCAGCGAGACCATTGAATACGTAGTAGCCGGTCTGCGTGGTCACTGTCGGGTTGTCATCACCATTGATGAAGTAGATCTCGTATGGGGCAGTGCCGCCAGCGGGATCGGTGGTGTCGCCGACCTTGGAACCGGTGATGTTGACGATGATGGAGCCGCTGTTGTCGCCTGTGCATGTGGTGATGTCGACAGGAGTAGCAGTGAGGCTGAGGATGCCTGGCTCAGTGACGATGTATGGGCCACTGAACTTGGTGCAGTCATCGCCAGTCACGAAGCAGAAGTACTTGCCTGCGGCGAGACCCGTAACGGATGCGCGGGTTCGACCGAGTTGGTAGAGGACGTAGTCGCCTGCGGTGACCTCAGTGCCATTCTGGTCGAAGAGGCGGGCGTTGGACGCGCCTGCTACATACTCGACGCCATCGGTTGTGAGGACAGAAGAGTAGGCGGAGAACGATCCCTTGCCGAGGTCTGACTTATTGACGAGCTGGTACCAGTTGAAGCTTGGGTTGGCAGCCGCACCTGTCACATCGAGGGTGATAGAGCCATCGTTGCTGCTCTCCTTGCGGTAAGCAGGGTTGGATGCGCTGAGGGTAGCATTGCCGCCACAAGATACGTTGGTGATGGACGCAGTGACGTTGAAGTCTTCAATGAGAGTGAAGTCTTGAGTATTCTCGCAACCGTTATCGTCGGATACGGTTACCGTGTATACGCCACCCTTGGTGAGACCGTAGGCACTGCCACGGAAGCTTGTCTGAGAGCCATCCTGGTCGACAGTAACGCGGCTTGGACCACTCCATACGAAGTTGTAGAAAGAAGAAGCCGCAAGAGTTCCGCCCTTGAGATCCTTGACAAGGATGGACTTTGTGAAGTTGTCGCAATCGTTGGTCTCGGAGACGAGGGTGTAAGATATGGCGTCGGGCTCGTCGAGGCTGAAGAGAGCCTTGGTGGCGGCATCGGCAATATCGTTGCTGGAGGCTTGGCAGCCTTCATCGTCAGTGACGACGAGCGTGTAGTCACCAGGACGGAGACCCGTAACCTTGCTTGCGTCGGGGAGACCTGCTACCGCGCCAGTCCACTTGTAGGTGTAGTGGTCGTAGCTTGGAGCAAGATTGTTGAGGACGGTGACAGTAATGGTACCATCATCGGCGCCGTTGCAAGTGATGTTAGTACGGGTTGCCTCAAGGGTCAGGTGCTTGCGGTAAGTGAGGTTGATCTCATCGGTTGCAGTAGCACCCGTGGTGTTCTCGGTAACGGTTACACGATAGGTAGCCTCGCCGACACCATTGAGGACGATGCGGTTAGCATAGGTAGGCTGATCGACCCACGTTGCGCCATCATCGGTGCTTGTCTCCCACTTGTAGGAGAGGCTGCCGCCGAGAGCGCCCTCGACATTGGCGTTGACAACACCATCGTTGAGAGTCTGGCAAGAGGGCTGCGTAGCCGTTAGAGTTACACGGAGCTGGCTGATGCTGAACTGCTCGGAGACTTGGCAGTTGACAGGGAGAGCCTTGCGGTCGATGACCGTGAGTGTGTAGTCACCTTCCTTGAGACCCGAGATCTTGACAGTATTGTCGGCCTCGATGGTCACATTGGCAGGAGATGTCGGGAGCGTGTAAGCGTAGGTGTAGACCTTGGTCGTAGCGTCAAGCGTAGCCGTAGCTTGGAGGTTGAAGGTCTTGACGTAGTCAGTGCCTGTGAGAGTGACACGATACTCCGTCGCACTTGCATCCATCGTACCACCCTTGACAGCGAACTTGACGGAGCCGTCGGGCTTGGCCACGTTGGTGTAGTCCATGCCGTAGGAGGCGACATTGAGCGAGAGGGTTGCAGGACGATAGATGGTGACGATGCCATCGGCGGGATCGTCATCGATGGTGGTGACGAAGCTAGAAGAGCATCCGTTAGCGTCGACGACATCGACTTGGTATTCTACCCCACCCTCTTCGAGCGAGAGACCGGAGAGATTGTCGAACCAGTAATCGCCTGTTGTGGAGACATACTGGACAGGAGCTGCGCCACCGTAGAGAGTCATGGTGTAGGGCGCAGTGCCGTTGGTCGTGATTACGTGGATACGACCATTAGCCGCATTGTCGCAACCTGTGGCGTCGGTCTTGTAGACGGCGGTTGTGAGAGCCGCGGTTGGCTCGGTGACCTCGATGCCGCTGAAACGCTTGGTGCAGGTAGCCACGTCGTTAGGACGGGTGACGTCGACGGCGTAGGTGCCGACCTCGATATTGGAGAGGCGTGAGGTGTTGGCCGTGTTGTTGGTAGCGATGTCGATGGCTACGTAGTTAGCACCATCGAGCTTGTACCACTGGTAGGTCGGGTTGGTAACACCGCTCACAACGACAGCGATAGAGCCAGAAGCCGCGCCCTTGCAGGTGACATCGGTTACATTGATGTCGGCCGTGATGTCCTCTGGCAGGGTTATGGTCTTTGTGACCTCACAACCATTGGCATCGGTGACGGTAAGGGAGTAGAGACCACCCTTGGCGAGTGTATTGGTGGTGAACCTCTTGGCGAGGTCGGGCTCGGTAAGTGCACCGAATGAGGTTATCGGGGAGGCACCAGACCAACGGTAGGTGTAGTAGTTGGTCGTTCCAGCCGCACTCGTGCTGGTGAAGGGCTTGCCGCCGCTGATGTAGTCATCGGCAGTAACTGTGCCTGTCGCACTTGTTGGGAGGCGGAAGCTGATGGTACGGCCGTAGTCTTGGCAGTCGACGAGATTAGACGTGAGGTTGAAGGAGATCTGCGAAGCCGCATTGACAAGCTTGTTGGCAGTGACTTGGCAGCCGTCCTCGTCGGTGACAATGACAGTGTAGGAGCCTGGACGGAGACCAGAGATATTCTGATCGGTTGAGGTGAATCCGTAAGGACCTATCCACTTGTAGGCAAGAGACTTGCTCTCATCGGCACCCTGGACGACGATGCTTATCTCGCCGTCGTTGGCGTTGTAGCACTTCTCATTGACATCGGCATCTTGAGG
This sequence comes from Bifidobacteriaceae bacterium, assembly GCA_963607345.1. Classification (GTDB taxonomy): domain Bacteria; phylum Bacteroidota; class Bacteroidia; order Bacteroidales; family Marinilabiliaceae; genus W3P20-009. The sequence continues at coordinate 168,777 of CAVDBL010000001.1, read as the reverse complement.
GAGGACGATGGAGAGAGTGCGCTTATTCTTGAGAGTGAAGTTCTTTTCAAGAGAGTTGGTCTTATGAGGAGCAGCAATATCGGATGCGGAGCCCTCGACATCGGTTACCTTGAGGGTATAGGTGCCGGCATCGAGACCCGTGATGAGGCTCGTACCCTCGGAGATCTTGGCACCACCGAGATACCACTCATACTTGAGGAAGCCATTGGCACCTGTGACGCTGACGTTGATCGAGCCGTTCATGAGGGTCGAGCAGTCAGGGTCAGTCTGGGTTGCCGTGATGGCGAGTTTGTTGAGCGTGAACGCATCGGTTGCGGAGCAGCTGTTGCTTGCAGCCTGGGCGTCGCGGACTGTCACAAGGTAGGTATCGGCTGCGAGGCCAGTGAACTTGACATCGACACTGGAGATGAGACCAGAGATGGCGTCCTTATTGACCGTCACACCCGTCGGGAGCGTAGCGTCGGCTGTGGAGATATGGACATTCTTGGCCGTGCCGCTCGTAGAGCCTGTGAGGGTTACCTCGTAGGTGTAATTATCGGAGGAAGCTACGCCGCCAACGATATTGATTGTGGCATCGCCAGTACCATTCTCGCTGTCATCCATTGTGTAGCTGGAGACAGACATCTCGACCTTGGAGTAGATGGGGACATTGACGAGCGCAGGGTTGCCTGAGTAAGTGCAGCCGTTGGCGTCGTAGAGAGAGATGGTATGGTTGCCAGTGAGGAGGCCAGAGTAGTTATAGTCGCCAGTCTCGGAGACGACAGTATTAGCACCGTCGAGAGTGAGGGTGTATGGAGCGGTACCGCCATCGGCACGGACGATGATCTGACCATTGGCGACAGAGTTGTCGCAGCTGGTGACGGTTATCGCACTTGTCGTGAGCGAGAGAGCCTTTGGCTCGCTGACCTCGACGATGTCGCCGAAGAGAGTGCAAGCGCCGTCGGTCACAGCGACATAGTAGAATCCCTTGGCCACATTCTTGATTGTAGCGGAAGAGAACTTCTTGTTGTCGGTCTTCGCTGCGAGACCTGCCTCGGCGGCTGCCTTGTTGTCGAACATGCTCCAACTATAGGAGAGGCTGGACGCACCGGAGGTTGTCGCAGTAAGAGTACCATCGTTGCCGTTGGCACAGCTTACGTCGGTAGCAGAAGTGGTGAGCGTCAGGTGGCTCTGCGAGAGCGTGAACTCATCACTGTAGGCCTCGCACGTGAGAGGGGAAGCGTTGTTATCAATGACCTGGAGACGGTAGGTGCCTTCGGGAACGCCGGTGAATGTGCGTTGGTCGGCGCCATAGGTCTCGGTGACATTGGTGTGCTGCTGCGTTTGGTTGGCACCTTCGAGACGGACAGTGTAGGAATAGTTGGTTCCGTTGGCGACGCCACCAGATACGGTGTAGGTCACCTTGCCCGAATTGAGAGTGAAGCAATCGATAGAGCTTGCTTCGAGAACGATGGTCAACTCGGTGCCTGCATTCTTGATCTCAATACGCTTAACGATCTTGACACCCTTGGCATCGGTGACTGTGACGTAGTAGGCGTCGTTTTCGAGGTTCTCGAAGTAGTAGATGTCACGACCGTCGACACCCGAGAGGGTGTTGCTGGTCTTGCCAGAGAGCTGGATGGTGTATGGCGCAGTGCCGTTTGTAATGGAGACGGAGATCTGACCATTAGCACCATTGTAGCAGTAATTGTCGCGGCTATCGGTCTGGAAGAAGAGACCATCGTCGGGAACAGTGACAGTGCCTGTTACGGAAGCGCAACCGGTAGACGGATCGTAATCGCTTACGGTGTAGGTGTAGTCACCAGGAGCGAGGTTAGTGAGCTCAAGAGAGTTCTCGAACGAAGAGGCATCGAAACCAGTGACGACACTAGTCCAAGAGACACGATACTTAGGACTGCCAGCAGGATTAGGATTGCCGCCAGTGACGCTAAGCGTAATGCGACCATCGTTGACACCTTGAGCTGTGATAGGAGTTACAGACTCTTTGACCGCTATTGCTTGCGGGCGAGTGATAGACTGATCGGCAATGGCCTTGCAACCGCCGAGGTCGACGATGTCGAAGTGGTAGTCGCCAGCAGCGAGAGCCGTCGCTACGGAGTTGCCGTATGCGAACTGGTAGATACCGGTGGCATCAGGACGAACCTTATTCTCGGTGCTTGTGCCATTGACGTAGACGGAGTAGTAGTTGCTGGTGGCATCGACGAATGGTGTACCGCCAGTGATTTGGAGAGTGATGCTACCATCCTTGCCGTCAGGGCATTGGATATCATTGTGAGCAGTAACTGTTGCCGTGAGAGCGGACTCTGGGCTTGTCACGACAAGGTTGGACTTGGTGACGGAGCATCCGAGAACGTTATCGGTAACAATGACTGTGTACTGACCACGTGAGAGAGAAGCTTGATCTTCTTGGCCATCGACTATGCCTGTGCCTGTGCCGCTCCACGTGTAGGTGTACTGACCAGAGCCGTTGAGGACTGTAAGGTTGATTGCGCCATCTTGGTTGCCGAAGCAAGAGATGTTGCTTGTAGAGGCGTTGACAGCGAAGTCATTAGCGACACCGACGGTGATATTCTCGGTGATAGAGCAAGCAGAACCGTCGGCTTTGGTGATCTGGTTGTCGGTTACAGTTACGGAGTAGTCGCCTTGCTGGAGCTTGACTTGGTGTGCGCCATTATTGTTGTTGACATTGACACCTGTCCACTCGTACTTGTAGTCGCCAGAGCCACCAGTGACATTGAGGATGATCTCGCCGTCGTTGATGCCGGAGCAGGTCTGTGGCGTTACATCGTAGGTAAGCTCAATGGTCTTAGGAACAGCGACGGAGAGGACGATCGGGCACTTGTTAGCCTTAGTCATGGTGACAGTCTGGACAGTGCCGGACTTAAGACCTGTGGCCTTAGTCTGGTTGGCGAGACCTGTGAGACCCGTCCAAGCGATTGTGTAGTTGCCGTAAGTAGCATCGGTATTGTCGAATGCTGATACTTGACCCTTGCGGACGATAGTTGCCTCGGCATTGAGGCCTTCGCAATCAGGATTCTTGGAGAGGAGAATGTCGAAGTCGTAAGGCTCAGTGATGGTGTAGCCGTCGGAGGCTGCGGAACATCCCTTAGCGTCGGTCACGGAGAGGATATAGGTATCTGCCGTGAGGTTTGTGATGGACTCGGAGGTAGAGGCGAGAGTCGTGCCGTCGGCCCTCATCCACTCGTAAGTGTAGGGCGACGTTCCGCCACGGACGGTGACTGAGATCTTGCCGTCGGCAGCACCATAGCAGGAGATGTCGCTTTGGAGAGTCTTGGTAATGGTGATGGCGTTAGGCTCGGGGACGTAGATAACGTCGCTCGTGATGACGCAGCCAGAGCCCTCATCGGTTACCTCGACCTTGTAGTAGCCACCGGAGATGTTGGTGAGATCCTCAGTCGTCTCGGTAGCGAACTTGCTATCGGCGGTAGAAGCCGTCGCATCGGTGTACTTGGTCCAAGCGTAAGAGAAGTCGCCGATACCGCCACTGACAGTGATGTCGATGCTGCCGTTGCTTGCGGCATTGCAAGTTACAGCGGAGACTGAAGAAGAGATTGAAATCTCAGGATACTCGGTAACATCGGCAGTAGCAGACACTGCACAGCCATTGGCATCCTTGGCAGTGAGAGTGTAAGTGCCAACAGCAAGAGGAGTTATGGTGTACTTACCAGAAGAAGGAATGTCGTACTTGACACCCGTGCTTGCCATGGTCACCTCGTAGGCCGCAGAGGCAGAGGCATTTGCCGTGCCACCAGCGACGGTGAGGTCGAGAGTACCCTTGTTGGAGCCGTAGCATTGCTTAGCGGACTCGGAGACGTAGAGGGAGAGAGCAGATGCAGGCTGCTGGATATTCTCGCCTGCAGCGGCAGTGAACTGATGGGTAACCTCTCCACCGGCTGCATCGGTTACGCGGACAGTGTACTCACCTGCGGGACGCTCAATGACGATTTGTGCACCGCCCTTGAAGCCCTTTTGGTACGGCACCTCATTGACGTAGATGTCGAATGGAGCTTTGCCATTAGTGATGAGGACTTTGAGAGAGCCGTTGTCGCCGTAGCAGAGAGCATCGGTATGGTCGAAATCGACGGTGAGCGCACCAGCATCGGTTGTAGCGAGCTCGTAAGCCTGGCTTTGGCAAGCATTGGCATCGGAGATTATAACCTGATACTTATTGGCGCTGACACCATTGAGGATTCGGGTTTGGGCGTTAACCGATGTCGAACCCTCGACTTTGCCTGTAAGGTCTACGTAGTTAGGCGTGGAGGTCGTGCTGTTGTCCTTAGCCCAGTTGATGGAGTAAGAAGGCGTGCCACCAGTGATGGAAGTGATGGTTATGACACCATCGGAACCGCCGACAGTCGTCGGGTTGGTGACATCGAACGTTGCCTCAAGAATCTCGGGTTGAGAGATATTGACCTCAAGGATTTCGAGACATCCGTTCTTGTCTTGGACGTAGACGAGGTGCTTGCCGGCCTTTCCTGTGAAGTTGCCATCGGCCTCGCTGAAGGAGATGGTGCCTTCGGTCGTCACCTCATTGACGCCGCCTGCCGTTGTCGGGATATTAGCATCGTCGACAGACCAGTAGAAAGGAGCGACACCGCCAGAGATGGTGAGGTTGAAGCTACCGTTGGTGCCGTCGTAGCAGGAGACATCGTTAGTGACATTGGCACGGACGGAGAGTGGAGCGAGAGGACCGTCGATTGTGACAGACTTCTTGCTGGAGCAACCCCATTGACGGTCGCGGACGAGAACCGTGTAGACGCCAGCGGAGAGGTTGGACTGGACGTTGGTATTGTTGATGATACCCTGGCCTGTTCCAGACCAAGAGTAGGAGTAGTCGCCAGAACCATTCAGGACATTGATGGAGATGAGACCATCTTGCTCGCTGTAGCAAGTTACAGCCTTATGCTCCTCCTTGACATCGAAGCCATTAGCGGAGACGAGCTCGACCTCGTACTCAGCGGATTGGCAGGTAGCATCGGCTTTGCCGTCGCCATCCATGTCGCGAGCCTGAGTATCCTCGACGGTGAAGTAGTAGGTACCCTTGGCGAGACCGCTGCGGAGAGCGAGACCATCGATCTTATTGGTCTGCGCACCAGAAGCGTCTTTCTGATACCAATGGTAGTTGTATTTGCCGGAACCACCTGTTACTGTGACCTCAATAGAGCCGTTGTTTACGCCATCGCAGGTCGGGTCGACCTTGGAGTAAGAAACGGTCATCGGCTTGACGAGAGTAACGTCGCCCGTGATGTCGCAAGAGCCTGTCTTGGTCATCTTGAAGCGGATGGTGCCGTTGACAGTGCTTTGGTTGGCGCGGGTATCGCCATTAAGGGTGAGAGTCGGGGTGTTTGCAGCAGCGGCAATCTCGCTTGCCTCAAGGTTGGAGCCAGACCAAGAGATTGTGTAGCCATCGAGATCGGTGATTGCGGTCTTATCGCCCTTGGCAGCGACGATTGCGACTTGCGCATTCTTGCCATCGCAGTCGATATCCTTGATTATCTCGAGGTAGTAGGTCTTAGGCTGGGTGAGCGTTACAGTCTTAGCCTCAGTGGAGCAGCCATTGGCATCGGTTATGATGACGGAATAGTTGCCCTCGGCGAGACCGCCTTGCATGTTGGTGTGGGAGCTTAGGAGCTGACCATCAGCGCGACGCCACTGGTAGGTATAGGGGACAGTGCCGCCCTTAGGAGTGACGACGATTTGACCATCGGCAAGACCGTAGCAAGAGGGGTTGGTAGCCTTGACATCGGCATCATCGAGAGTCAGCGGAGCGGCAGGCTCATTGACAGTGAAGGTGAAGGACTTAGAGCAACCGCCAGAAGTGATGGTCACTTGATAGTCGCCGCCCTTGACTTGGCTGAGGTTCTGCTCATTGCCGACAGGGATGGTAGAAGAGGCGAGCGAGTAGACATCCTCGGAGTATGTGCCATCGGCAGCCTTGCGCTTCCAATCGTAGGTGTAGGCACCTGTGCCACCTGTAACAGTGTAGGTTACAGCACCATCTTGAGTACCATTGCACTTGACATCGCGGACGACGATATTGCCGATTGTGATGTCATCGAGACCCTTGACGTCGACAGACTTCTGGGTGCGGCAACCATTCTGGTCGGTTACGGTGATGACGTAGGTGCCAGCACCGAAGTTGGTGCTATTGACTGCGCCTGCGAGAGTAGAGTAAGAGCTATAGAGGCTGGTTGAAGCGTTGAAGTCGGTAACGGTCACTGCGCCTGGAGCGACAGTGTATTGTGCATAGGTTGTACCCGTAGGAGCACCGCCCTTGACATCGATCTTGATTGTGGCCTCCTCTGAGCCGTAGCAGACGGCATCCTTGCCTGTCGGGTAGGAGGCGGTGGCAGTGAAGTCGAGAGCCTCGGTTACGCCGTTGGCATAGGATATTTGAGCTGCGGGAGCCGTGATGGAAGCACCGGAAGCGTCGGTTACACGGATGATGTAACGACCGACGGAGTAGCCTTCGAGGATGACATCGGAGCCGCCACGGAAGTTGGAGACAGTGAGGACATCATCGACGTAGATGCTGTATGGTGCAGTACCGTTGAGGATACGTACGACCATGGAGCCTGTCTTCTCGCCGAAGCAGTTGACATTTGTTATGTCGGCTGCAGGAACCTCAATCTTGAGGGCACCATTCTCTGAGACGACAATCTTCTTGACCTCGGAGTAGCAGTTGTTGTAATCCTTAATGCGGACGAAGTATGCCTTCTGGAGATTGGAGTCGGAGGTACGTCCGACGAGGTTACGACGGGTATACTGGTTGTTGTATTGAGCGTCGGCGACGAAAGTTGTCGGGTCGTTCTCGTCGTAGGAATCGGTAGCCCACTGGACAGTGTAGTCGGGCGTGCCACCAGCGACATCGGCAATGGTGATAGAGCCATCGGAGCCGTTGGAAGTCGTAACGTTTGTTACGGAGTAGGTGAACGTTATGGGGTCAGGACGTTCGACGACGACATCGACGTACTGCTCGCAACCGTTCTCATCTTGGACAGCGATGCTGTATGCGCCTGCAGGCCATTGGTCGGTAGCAGCCTCAAGATTGCCATGTACACCGACGTACTTGATAGTCTGCGCTACAGACTTGTTTTGAGGGACAGTGAGACCGGCAGCAACCTGGTCATCCCAAGTGAGGTCGTTGTACTTGTACTTGTAGGTCTTGGAAGCAGATGGCGTGCCACCATAGACGATGAGGGAGATAGTACCGTCATTGTTGGCGAAGCAAGTCGCATTGGTATGTGACTCCTCGACGGAGAGAGCCTCGTCGGGACCTACGATAGTCTCCTCCTTTGTTACGGTACAGCCATACTGATTATCGGTAACGGTTACACGATAGGTGCCTGCACCGAGGGTCGTCTGGTTGGTAACTTGAGTGCCAGAGGTTATGAGTCCCTCACCTGCGCCAGACCAGCTGTAAGAGTAGTTGCCAGAACCGCCAGTTACGGAGACGGCGATCTTACCATTCTGCTTCTCGTAGCAGGTTACATTGGTAGGTTGGGTCGTTACGGTGAAGGCATGGGTGTTGGTCACCTCAACCTCGGTGTACTTATCGGCGGGGAGAGTATTGGTGCGGACTGCGGAGAGGGTCGTAGCGTCCCAATAGTAGTAACACTGGTCGACGCGATCGGAACCTGTTGCCGTGGAGGCGGCACGGGTATCCATGACGACGAACTTGTAGGTGCCAGCAGGGAGGTTGACACGGCGGCTTTGACCGCCAAACGTGCCATCGCCATCGGCCCACTTGTAGGAGTAGTCTTGCTGGCCACCAGTAGCTGTAATCTCGATAGAGCCAGTCTCCTTGCCTTCACAATCGGCAGGAGTAACCTTGTAGGTCACCTTGAGAGGCTGTACGAAATTGACGCTTTGGGTCGTAGCGCAGTAGTATGCCTTGTTGACCTCGGAGTACATGGAGATGGCTACGGAGTAGTCACCGCTTACGAGGTAGGAACGCTTGAATGGATTGCCAGACTGGTCTTGCTCGGTGCCTGTGGCGTCGATATATGTCTTGGCTTGGAGACCGTCCCAAACGATGCGCATGACGCTCTTTTGGGCGACGGAGTTCTTGACGTAGTAGACAGTGAGCTGCTCAGCCGTCTTATCCCAAACGTAGCCATTGCCGAGGCTCCAGCTTGTACCCTTATTGTCATTGGGGTTGGTGGCGGTAATGGTTGTGGAGAGGTCGTTCTGGATGGCGTTCTTGAGGTCGGCGTCGTCGAATATGATTTCGAGCTCGGCATTGTTGCCCTCACAATCGACATCCTTAGTGACCTTAAGCTGGAAGTCGTTGGCGACAGGCTCGGTTACTGTGGCGACAGCTACTGCCGTGGCGGCATTGACACCTGTACCGTCGGTGACAGTCACCTTATAGGAGCCGACGCTCTGATTTTCGAGTTTAGCCTTGGTAGCACCTGCGATGTCGAGACCATCCTTCTGCCATTGGTAACGATAGTTGAGCGCATTGCCGCTACCGCCCATAGCCTTAGCGACGAGTTGGGCGTCGCTTGTGCCGGAGCAGGAGACATTGGTGACGTCGATGGTGACGGAGAGGTTGGTGTAGGGAGCGAGGGAGAAGGTGTCGGTTATAGCAGTACATCCGTCGGAAGTAACCTTGGCGATGTAGGGAATGTACTTGCCAGCGGCATCGACTTGGTTAGCCTCAAGATTCTCGAAGGTGCTCTCTTTCTGAGCCGTCTTGACAACAGTACCGCAATGGTCGGCAGCTGCCGCATCGTAGAGGTAGAGAGTGTACTCGTATGCGCCATCGCCACCAGTAGCAGTGACGGTAGCAGTACCGAGAAGGAGGTTGACGGGTGCGGAAGTAGCCGTGACGGAAGCCTTGAGCTCATCATTGAGAGTAAGAGCGTCGCTCTTGAGAGAGCAAGAGTTGTGGGTCTTGCTGGTTACGGTGAGGTAGAAGTCGCCGCCATTGGGGATGTTGGATACAGTACCATAGTCGAACTCATCGCCAGATGGCGTAGCAGTCGACTTGGTGAACTTGAAGGCTGTATTGTTGGTACGACCAGAGCCTGACCAGCCATCGAAATCGTAGTCGCTGAGGGCGTTGATGAAGTCGGCACCCTTGACGGTTACGGTAATGGTGCGGTCAGCGTCGCACTTGTCGTTGGCGCGAAGCTCGAAGTTGATGGCAGGATCGTCGGTGATGGTGATGCCAGTCTTCTCGGCGTAGCAAGCGCCATCGGTAGAAGCATCGTAGACACGGACGTTGTAGACACCAGCAGGAACCTTGGTGAGAACAGGGTTATTGTAATTGAGCTGCGGATCCATGGAACCAGAGACAGGAGTCCACTGGTAGGCGAGGTCAGAAGCCTTGGAGCCTGTGAAACCGACAGTGAGTTGGATTTGACCATCGGCCTTGCCGTTGCAGGTTGCATTGGTAAGGGAGGCGACATCGACAGAGAGGTCGGTCTTCTGGTAGGCTAACGTTATGGGGCTTAGGGTAAGGAGAACCTTATCGGGTTGAGCGTTGCCTGCGGCATCGGTGATGTAATCATCGAAGATGGAGATGGTGTAGACGCCGGCTTGGAGCTTGGAGAACTCGACAGAGTAGAGGGAACCAGAAAGTGTTCCGATGACATCAATATTATTGGTATTGACGACATTGTTTGCATCCTTACTGTTGTAGATCTCGGTTGCCGTGGCAGTAGCATTATCAGCGAACTTGACAACGTAGGAGAGAGAGCCTTGGCGACCATTGACAAGGAGCTTGATTGAGCCGTTTTGACCCTCGGTGGTGTTACACTGCGGCTGGATTGGGTATCCAGAGGCGGCAGCGGAGGAGAGACCAATCGTCGCCTTGGCTTGGCAGGACTCGGCATCGCTCTCGGGGTTGGCATCGATGACAGTAACATCGTAGACGCCCATTGCGAGGCTGCCAATGGTTATGGTGCCATCGGCTGCTACGGGGCCTGCGGAGGTAATGCCGTCGCCAGTGCCGTCGGTTGTGAAGTTATACTCACGCGTACCGGCAGTGGTGTTGTTGCCGACGCGGATTGTGTAAGCGTACTTTTCGGGAGAGGTTGCAGTTGGCTTGCCGCCCTTGACTGTCAGATTGACAGTACCTGTGGCACTTGCTTGGCTGAACGCGACCTCATTGACAGTGAGAGTAACGGGGTCGATACCGTTGACAGTGACGTTCTCGGAATATTGGCAACCGCTTGCGTCGCTGACGATTACGTTATAGGTGTTGGGCGAGAGCTTGGTGAATGTCTTCTTGACATTCACTGGGACATCTTGGAATGGCGTTGCCGCAGAACCAGAAGTACCCTTGAGAAGCGTGATCGTGTAGTCACCGAAGCCGCCAGAAGGCTTGACGGAAATGGTGCCGGATTCGGAGTTGGAGCAATTGGCAACATCTGTATGCTCGATGATTGCAGTGGTCTTATACTGGTCGAGGAAGATCTTCTTGCTCTTGGTGCAGAGACCCGTCGTACCGATAGCACCTGCAGGATCATTGATGGTGACAGTGACCATATACCAACCAGAAGGACCTGTTACAACGCTTGGGTCGATGGTGGACTGGGTGGCAGTAGAAGGCAGAGCAGCGAAAGAGCCATCGGCAGGGACAGTAGACTTGTCGCCAGCGACGTACTTCCATTCATAATTGTAAGAGTAGGAGTAGTCAGTCGTGCGACCAAGGTTGTTGGTCATAGAGTAGTCGGTGCGCGGGTAGGTAGGCGACGCGGTGACATTGATGACACCATCGTTGTTACCAGTGCAAGACTCATTGACCGTCTCGTGATCGATGCCAATGGTGCTGGGGAGGAAGATAGTCTTATCGGTGGAGCAGAGAGCATTGGCACTGCTTACGATACGGAGATTGTACCAGCCGCCATTGGGTAGGGCCTTGGTCTGAAGCTTGTTGGAGGCATCGAGAATCTGGTTATGGTCGGTGCTGTCGGCAGTCCAGAAGAAGATGTAGTCATCGGGGTTGGCAGCGTACTCGGTAGCGTAGGAGAAATTCTCGATGCTGAGAGTACGATTGGAAGATGCGCAGAGGTCGGAAGGAACGAGCTTGAAGTCGATAGGCTTGATGCCCGTAACTTGGAAGTCTTGGGTGAACTCACAGTCGGAGGTTACGACATGGAGCACGTAGGTAAGCGTCTTAGGCGTGTAGGTGATGTTACCGCTGGCATCGGTCGTCGTCTCGTAGGCTGTAGGAAGGACAATCTTGGGGAAGTTGTACTCGTAGGCCTGGGTGGTAGACGAGATGGAGCTGTTGGCGATTGTGGTTTGGAAGCCGTCGCCTGTGATGTAGAACTCGGTTGTTGCAGAGGCACCATTTACCTCTTCATCGGTGAAGCCTGTGAGGCGGATTCGAGGCCTGATGGAGTTACCAGCTTTAGCGCAAGTCTCAACAACTTGGTTTTCGGCAATAAGCTCCATTTGACGAGCGAAGGCGAGAGTCTCAGTTGCAGAGAGTACACAATTAGAAGATGCGCCGAGAGCGGAGAGACGACCAGCGTCGGTCACCTCAACTGTATAGACACCAGGCTGCTGACCTGCGAGACGGTTAGCTGTAGCACCTGCGATGACAGCACCATCCTTGTACCACTGGTAAGAGAGGTTGCCAGCGGTGCCATTCTCAGTGATGACCTCAAGCTCTCCAGCGGGACCCTTCTCACATTCGGGGTTTGTAGCGACGAGAGAGACGGCGAACTGAGTGAGGGAGAAAGAAGTCTCGATGGAGCAAGCATCATCGGTCACATTGGTGAGGACGGAGTTGAAGTCCTTGACAATGAGGAGGTACTCGCCCGCAGGGAGTGCATCGATTGTTATGGTACGAGCAGAAGAATAGCCAGCACCAGACTTTTGAGCATCGTTGATGACTGCAGACCTTACAGCCGTCGTGAGGTCGGTCTTATTGTAGAGATTCCAGCTGTATTGAACCTTGCCAGCAGCGTCGATTGCGCCACCAGAGATCTCTGCGGAAATCTCGCCATTATTCTCCTCACAGATATTGGAGGCAAGAGTGCCCCACTCCATAGAAGAGATCTCGGTCACATCGACAGACACGGTGTTGGAAGGAACGCCGTTCTTGTCATAGACGGTAATCTCGTAGGTGCCAGCCTTGCCCGTGAAGCAAGAGCCCGGTTGATTGGTGATTATGTAGCTATACGAGCCAGCAGTGCTTGTAGCGTTGAGCGTAGCGTTGCTGTCGTAGGTATCGTTACCGATCTTGATGGTGTATGGAGACTCGAGATTCTTGGTGAGGTCGATAGTGAGCGTGATTGAGCCGTTGTCGCCATTGTGGCAGTTGACAGAGGTAGCGACGGCGGAGATCTTCATCTGGTCGCCCGGTACAGCGATTGTCTTCTGGAAACGGCACTGCTCAGCATCTTGGAGCTTGATGACGTAGTCACCTGCAACAAGTTGACCTACAGGGTTATTGTTGAGGTCACCTGCGGTAGAGACGTTGGCGGCATCGCCCGTCGTGTAGGAGAATGCGGCTTCGTCGGCGGCGGTTCTCCACCACCACTGGAAGCTGCCATTGCCACCCTTGACGCCATCGATGGTGATAGTACCATTCTGGCGACCATCATCACGAGTTACAGTGTTGTCAACAACGACATCCTCGGGTTGAGCGATGGAGACGATAGAAGTTGTGGCGTAGCAAGAAGCGACTGACATGGTGTTGCCTGCGTAGACGCGGACAGCGTAGTCGCCAGGATTGCCAGAGATGATGGTGAAAGTGTGGGAGCTATGGTTAGCGGAGACACTCTCGGTCTTGGTGGGTTCGGCACATACGTCGGTCGTGGCGAGAGAGTATACAGGATCGCCATTAGCGTCGTAGGTAACAGTCTGGAGGGCGTAGGTATGAGTGGATTGACCACCGAAGTCGGCCTCGACAGTGATTGTAGCGACAGATTTCTTGCCTGAAGATTCTACTTGATTATCAGCGCAGAGGAAGTCGACCTTATCGATGGAGGCGACAACCTGCGGATAGATGGTGACATCCTTAGTCTCCTCGCAAGAGAACTGCTTGAGGGTCTGGGGACTCGTGTAGCGACCATCGGCAATAGTAGAGTGGAGGCTATCGACGAGAGAGTTGTTGTTCTCCCAGTAGGTGAAGGCCTTAACCGTGTAGGTCTGAGGCTTGGTGAGAGAAGCGACATCAATGGTGAAGGTGTGGATCTCCTCATTGCCGACCTGCTCAGGGTTGGAGACGGCGATACCATTCTCATCGAAGAGTTGGAGGAAGAAAGTAGATGTGTGGCGACGCTCATTCTTCTTGATGTCGGTCACGGTAGCCCAACCGCCCTTGGCATTGGTCTCGACCTTGCCACGGCAGTTGCCATCGATGGAGAAGGAGGTGTTGCCGATTTCGAGGGTTGCGGGTTGGAAGATGTGGAAGTTCTTGGTTACGGAGCATCCGATAGCATCGGAGACCGTGAGGGTGTATTTGTCGCTTGGAGCGAGAGCCTCGAACTTGCCAGTGTTATTCTTGCCCTTGGAGATGGTTCCATCCTTCAACTCGAAGGTGTAGTTGGAGAGGTTGGCGTTGGCGACATTGCCGCCGATCATGGTCTTGACCTCAATGACACCATCGTCAGCACCATTGCAGGAGACGTCGGTAACGCTTGTCTGGAGGACATTGATAGCGTTGTCGGGCTCGGTGATGGTGAAGTCGTAAGAGTATGGAGCGCAGGCACTATAGTCACCATACATGAAGTAGATGGTGTAGTTGCCAGCCGGGAGACCAGATATCTCGAACTTATCTGTCTGGAGCTTTTGACCCGTAACGATGTCGTCGGAGGTGTTGGTCTCTTGGGCAGTGTACTTGATGCGGACATCCTTGCTGAGGACAGAGATATTGTAGCTCTTCTCGATGGAGAAATCCTTGACATACTGACCGATAGCAGAAATGTCGGAGACAGACTGATCGGAGGTTGTCAGATAGAACTTGACATTGGGTGCGAAAGCGTAGAACTTATCTTGGTTCGTACCACCGTCGTAAGCAGCGACATCGTCGAGGTGAGTAAACTCGAGAGTTGAAGCACCGTCATAGAGACCCTTACAGGTGACAGCGGTCTCGGTAGAAGTAGCCGTGATGTCGGTTAGAGGCAATATCTTGAACTGCACGGTGTTAGCGCAGGTGGTAGTGCTGCCCTTGTAGGTTACGGTAGCGGAGTATGAGCCAGCTGGGAGAGAGGAGAGGACGGTATTGCCGCGACCACGTGTAATCTCATTATTGTTGGCATCGTACCAAATGACATCGTAGTTAGACGGGATTGCGCTTACCCACTCGATGGCAGCCGTACCGAGATTGTTGAGGTCGTCGGAGTCGCCGCAATCGTAGTGCTGGCGGATCTCGACCTTGAAGTCGACAGGGTCGAGGAGCTTGACCTCGGCAGGCTCGCTCTTGTAGTAGCAACCAGTATTGGCGTCCTTTACACGGACGATGTAGAAGCCCTTCTGCGCACCATTGAAGGTAAAGGCATCGGCACCTTGTGGATTGGTAGCATCGGAAGCGTCGCCTGTGGTAGCGCCATCGAAGGTGTTGGTGGCGAGAGCCTTAGAGCGATAGAAGTACCAGTTGTAGGTGTAGTCGGAAGTGTTGGGAGTATAGACAGTAGTGTCGTTGGAGAACTTAATCTCGGTGAGCGTCACGACACCAGTCTTCTGATCGGCACCGCCATTGGAGCAAGAGGGCTGGGCGTCGAGAGTGAAAGTCATGTCGGGACGTACACGGGGTACGAACTTGGCGACTGGAGAGCCACACTCGGCGTTCATGGTGGTGAGCTGCTGAACGTCGGAGCCGAACGTTACGGAGCGGCCGTAGACATCGGCACCGCTTACCGTCTTGACATACAGTTCTTTACCTGCGGTCTCGGACGAGAAAGCCCAAGTGATATTGAGAGTTGCAAGGACATCCCAACCTGTCGCGACGGAAGCACCTCCCTTGTCAGTGTCGGTAATGACAATCTTGTTGTGCTTAGAGTCGTCGACCTCGAGATTGATGGAGGCGCCCTCGTAGATGCCAGCATTGTCAGGTGAGGTTATGTTGAGCTTGTAGGTCTTATTCTTATTGTCACCTGCTTGGATGGTGTAAGAATAGTAGCCGAAGTTGGATTGGGAGACTGTCTGGAGATTGAAGTTGAGGTGGCTCTTGAGGAGGTCATAGTCACCATCGCTATAAGGGTTGTTGACCCAGTTATCCTGGAGCGAGCCTGCTGCCGCGCCGTCGTTCTCACCGCCCTTTGCGACATACTTGGGGCAGTAGTAGATCTCCTCGGTCTTTAGGTAATCGTGACGTGGAGCTACGAAATATTGCTTGTAGGTAGTCAGGACACAGCCACCGTAAGTATCAGTGTATGATTTGAATACGTAGTTGATGGTATAGACACCTGGCTCAAGCTCGCCTGGGTTGAAGTAGAACGTACCATAATTGTCGCTGAGGGTATATTCTACGCCATTGGCATTCTTGATCTTACGATTGGCATCGGTCTTGAGGTCGACGGCATCGGAGATATTGACAGGGATGGCAGCCGAGATGTCCTCGCCATTCGGTACGAAGGAGAGGCCATAGTACTTACCGGAGGTGGAACCCATCTTCGTTATCTCGAACCAGCCCTCACCAAGGTCTTTGAGAAGATTGCCGTTGGCATCCTTACCTGTAGGATGGATGGTAGCAAGTTTGTATGGGTCGGTATCGCAAGAACGGAAGACACGTTTTTCGGAGGCGAAGCGTGTATCGTCTACATCACCGCCTGAAATAGAGAAACTTGCGTTGGCGAGAGAGATGATGGTAATGGTCTTGGACTTTTGGAAAGTACAGCCACTTGCACCCGGGATATAGTAATCGTAGAAAATCGTAAGGTCGTAGGAAGATGCCTGAGCGGACTTGCGATAATAGTCGAGATCGAGGTATGCTACTTGTCTGTTCTTGCTGTCGCGAGTCTTGAGGTTGAGACCCTTGAGGCAAGCGGGCGCATTATTTACGGCAGGCCAAGAGCCACCAGCGGCAGTGACATTGAGAGAGTCAGTCGTCGGGTCGTAGATAATGTCTTTGAGTATGGACGAGTTGGTGTAGACCGAGCCGATTGCGTAAGCACCTTCGTAAGCTGATACTGTAAAGTACTTATAGTTATTTGCTACGGAAGTGGTGATGTTCTTCTCGGTGTCGACGGCAGTACCATAACCACAGATGACATCATCGATGTCGATGTTGGCTTGCGAAGAAGATAGAATCTCTATACGACGTGAGAATGGAGAGCCACAACCGACATAGTAGAGGACACGATAGTACTTGACCTCAGGATCGAGCGAATTTGTATATATGGCGTAGTCGGATACGTATTGAAGATCGGGGAAGTTGTCTCGGCAGATCTTGATCATGCCAAGAGAATCGACCTTAGTCGTACCGACAGGAGCGGACTGCGGTATATCACGATCATTTCCGTTCTTATCCTTCAGCTCTTGGATCCAGAACTCACCGGGGACTTCGTCGGCGAGGAGTGTCGTCGGCTTGAAAGAGATAAGGTTGTTGATCGAGTTGACAGGATCGTTAAAAGCTGACTTGTAACAGAGGACAAGATTTTGGCTATGGTCGGAGATAAGCTTATGGACATCGTTGCCATCATTGTCCTTCGTAGCAGTAGAGCTGAACCAGATTGACGGGTTGTAGTCATCAAGGTTGTGAGCCTTAACCTCTTCGAGTGTTGTCGGGTAGCTTGCGTAATCGGTGGTAGAAGCATCCTTCCAAGACTTGCCTTGCCAGATGGAGAAGGGGTCGGAGTCGTTGACCACGTAGACATCCCAGCCATCGACGTCGTTACCGTCCTTATCCTTGGAGGTGTAACGGAGCGTGCAAGAAGGATCGTCACCGACGAACTCGTAGGTGAAGTGGTAACGGCCTGCGCCTGTGGCACCATTCTCGTAGGTCCACTCGAAAGAGCACTTGCCGTTGTCGTCGAACTTAAACTCTACCGAGCCTATACCATCATTGTCGTAGGTGATGATTGGCTGGGCGTTTCCTGCGGTTGTAGATACTGTAAAGGTCTTGATGGTACCGTTATAGTTGCCAGCAGCATCGACGATAGGCAAACCATCGGCACCTATCTGCTTCTGGACAGTGATTGTTGCTACACCGCTAACACCCTCATAACCATAGTCGTAGACCGTGGAAGTGAGATTGCCATTGAGGTAGCCATTGTCGCGCGCACCTTGGGTGTCGGCGATTGGACCAGACGGGTAGTTGATCTTAACTTGAACCTTTTGGGCATCGTAGGCACAATAGGACTGGTGCATATTGTGCTGGAGCTCACGCTTGACGCGGACAGGGCGAGAGATGGACTCGCGGCACTGGTCATTCTGGTTGGCGCGGCACTCGGAACCATTGTCGACATAGAGGGTGATGTTGGCAGCGTTGCCGTTGCCTATCTCACTGACATCGAGGAAGTAGTAGTTGATGTCGGCCTCATCGTAGCCATCGTTGAGCTCATGGACAACACCATCGTCGGTGAGCACCTTGACATGAGGACCGCCCGAGAAACGATAGTAGTAAGTATTCTGGTTATCGTTGGTGTAGTCGGTCAGATCGTAACGTGACTTATACTCGTAGGCGTTGTGCTGATCGAGAATTGTCTGGTTGATGTCGGAGGAGGAGACGACTGTGCCATCCTTGAAGGTATAGTAGCCTTCGGAAATTGCAGCTGCGGTCTGAGTATAGGATGTTACGCCATTTGTGGTAGCGATTGTGAGAGTGACGGTTACGGTTACTCGGGTGCCGTCGGGGACGGAGACACCCATGGAGTATACCTTGCCGCCATTAGACCAATCGGGGGCGTAATTAACAGTATATCCTGCGGCTGTAGTCTGTACACGGAAGGAATAAGTGCCGTCGGCGGTAGCGGTGACATCGGCAGCTAGGAGATTGTCGACCTTATTGGCTTGCTTGCCGGAGGTGTAGTCTACCTTAGCACTTGTGTTTGTTGGGAAATCGTAGACGAGCTTGGGAGCTCCGTCGGACTCATACTGATACTGATAGACGTATGGGGTGAGGCGATGCTTGGAGTTGTCATCGGGGCAGAGGTAGTCCTCGGAGAAGCCGCCTTGGAAGTTCTCGCCATCCTTGACACCACCGATGGAGAAGAAGATCTCGTCGGCAACAGGCTGGAAGAGGTAGCTGGTCTTGGAGACGGTATAGATACAGTTGGTGTTACCCTCCTTGTATTCATAAGTCCAGGTTTCAGGAACACCATTGGCGTTGCCTCGGTAGCGGAGCGTCGGGTAGAAGGAGTAGATGATGTCGCTATTGAAAGCAGCCTGGTTGTTACCCTGGTCTTGCTCGAGGACACCATTGGCGAGGAGCTTGCCGTAGCCGCCGTTGTGGACGACATTAGGAATACCCGTGATGGTGATGAGGTCGTTGGTACAGTAGCAGTCGTCTGCATCAATGCCTACGATAGTGTTGAGGGTCTTCTTGTAGACCGTCATCTCGTGATTGGCGGTAAAGCTCTCGCAGAAATTCTCCTTGTATACAATGGTATAGACTGTATGGATGCCGTTGCCATCTTGCCTGAAGGAACACTCGTCGAAGCCCTTGCCTTTCCAATAGGCCTCATCTTGACCGCCACTCGCTACATATTTGTCCCAATCGATGCCCGTAGGGGTGAAGATACGGGGGTCGAATACATAGGCACCGTTGCTGACGGAGAGGATAGGGAGAAGAATGTCGTTATTGGAGCAGCCACGGACGTAGTAGGTACCATCGCCCGGGTAGAAAAACTCTTGGATGTTGGCGGGGTCGGAATCTTCGCAGAGCGTCCAGCGGGTGTCGGCACCATCGCCTGTGTAGTTACGGACGTGGGCATCATTAGGACGGATTACCTCCTCAAGAGTGGCGGGTTCGGACTTACAGCCGTTGAGGGAGACGTCTTCAGCGACGACATACCATGTCAGATGGTAGTTGCCATCGGCATCGAAGGTTGCATCGGAAGGCACCTTGACTTGGTACTTCTTGCCGTATTGCTCCTCGTAGGTGTACTTATATTTCTTGGAGAGGGCTGAACCTGTCTCGAACTCGGAGGTGGTGTTGCCGCCAAGTGTCGGGTCTTTGAGGTACCAGTGGTAGACCGTATTCTCGTCGGATCCTGCGAGATCTGCCCAGTAGTTGGCTTCGGAAAGCTCACAGATGACGCCATTGTTGGACTGCGAGTAGCTGGCGTTAGGGGTTGGGATGTCAGGACTCTTCTTGATCTTGACCGTCAGAGGCTGAGCGGAGCAACCAGGGGTCTGGCCGACAGTGGTATTGACGGTGATGGTCACATCGTCGGCACCGCCAGAGAGCTGCCAGATCGGGTCGGTGATATCTAGGTAGAAGTAGTAGAGCTGATCGTTGTTAACCTGCTGTATAAGAGCTTGTTGACCGTCGGAGTTGGTATGACCGAGGAGGAAAGTACGGGTAAGGGTGTTGGTGTGACCGTTACCCGTGACGGTGATGGAGAAATCGTAGGTTTGTGCGTTGCCATTGGCGTCATCCTTAGCAGGGACAACGTAGGAGATGGTGATCTTCTTGCTCTTGCCTTGGTAGGTGGGGGAGGTGGTCTGCGTACCTGCCGTAAGCTGCTTGCGGAGTTCGGAGATACAGATCTCGGTGGCGAAATCGGGGGTCACCTCGGGGTTGTACTCCTTATGGATGACGTAGATAGGGTCGGACTGTTGGGAGCGGCAGCCGTCGACATTCTCGGCATAGGCGTAGTAGGTGCCAGCCTCAAGGTTGATGAAACGAACAGTCCCGTCATCCTCGAAGACTGACTTCTGGGAGACGAGAGTTCCGTCTTTGTAGAGGTAGACGGTTGACGTAGTGGCGAGATCGATGTCGAAACGTATCTCATCGACGCCGCTTGTCTTGTCGCAATAATAGTAGTTTGCCTTATCCTTGTAACGCTGAGGAGCTTGAGGGCGAGCGGCAACGACTACTGAGCCGCAGATGGAGCCTTCGGCAGCGGCAGCCTCACCTTTTTGCTGCCAATCGTCATATTTGACGTAGTAGGCAGTGAAGGTCTGGGTGGTAGTACGGGGATCGTAGAATTGGTCGAAAGTGACATTGCCACCATTGCCGTTCTTGTGACCGCGGATGTTACCTTGTGAATCTTTGAGCACATATACGTAGTCGCGATCGGTATTACCCTCGATGCTGAAGGTATAGGAGCAGTTGCCTTGATTGGTCTTGGTCAGTTGGAACTTGCAGGGACCGGTGGGAGTGACAGGCGTGGCTGTGAGGGTCTCGTTGACTGAAGTCTTGATAGTCTTGTTAGAAAGACCGATGTTTGCCATGTCTTCGAAAAGGACATCCGATCCGTTTTGTTGAATATCACGCAACTCCCACCAATCCAGGTCTTCTACATAATAGTAGCCTTTGTAAGCACCATTATTATTCTGAATCCATGCTGTCATGGTGGAGCCATTGACCGAAATATTTCCAGTCTTTGCAGGCGTTTTCAGCACACCATTCACATAGACCTGGAAATAGAGCCTACCACTTCCTTGATCTACTTTTATGATTATCTGCTCGCCATTGGCATTGGCGGGAGGAAGCTGTGCAAGAGCAGGGGCATCGAAATCGGGCACGCCCCAATTGAAATCGGGAGCGGCGACGGCGTTTGCGGTCGAAATGAAAAGAGCCAGCAAAGCGTTCAATACGCCATGCCGGAGGGAACTCAGAGAGAGCTTCATATCGTTGACTATCATATAGTGCCTGGAAGAGGAAGAGGGCATCAGTCGGGGAGAGACTTCACCCTTTATATTTTTTACGTCGGAGGAGCGACGTTGTTTCATTTGAGAGGCATCAAATGAAATAAAAAAGGGGCAGCCCGACGGCTTGCCATTGCGAGTGGCGGAAGTCTCTTGACGGTCTTTGACAAGGAAGTCGAAAGGGTTAATCACAATGGGCTGATGCTGAGGTGTTTTTATAGCAGAGGGGAGAATTGAGGAGTTATCAGATTAGGAGGCGGTAGCTATTACCGGGGAGCGACTTGACGATGCCAGCGAACTCGAGATTGAGGAGGGCGACATTGACAGCCGAGATGTTGAGCTTTGTGCGTTGCCCGATGAGGCTTGCCGAGAGACCGTCCTCGTTGCGGAGAGCTTGCACGATGGCTTGCTGATCGGGGCCTTGCGGCTCGGCGAAGAGGGAGGGGGTTGCCTGCTTGGCCTCTTGCGCCCGACGGACGGCAGGCGGCACGTCCCACGAGAGTGCGGCGTCGATATCGTCGGCCGACTCGACAAGCGAGGCGACGTTACGCTTTATGAGGTCGTTGCAACCACTGCTAATCTCGCGACCCGGGAAGCCGGGAATGGCAAGAACTTGGCGGTCGTAGTCGAAGGCGTAGCGCGTCGTTATGAGGCTGCCGCCCTTGAGAGCGGACTCTACGACGAGCGTGGCGTCGGATAGACCTGCGATGATGCGATTTCTTGCGACGAAGTTGTATGCCTCGGGTTGCGTGCCGAAAGGGAACTCGGAGAGGATGGCACCCTGTCGCACCATTTGGGCTGCTATCTCGCGATGTTGGGTGGGGTAGATGGTGTTAAGCCCATGGGCTACGACGCCGATGGTGTTTCGTCCTGCATGGAGAGCCGCACGATGGGCTGTCACGTCGATGCCGAAAGCGAGACCCGAGACGATGATGATGTCGGGGTGGCGTTGGCAGATGTCAGTGACGATGGACTCGCAGAGGGCGCGCCCCTCATCGGACGGGCGACGCGTGCCGACGACGCTGAGCAGCTTAGCTGTCTCGAAATTGGCGTCGCCCTTGACAAAGAGAGTCACGGGGGCATCGGGACAAGCCGCGAGCCTATGGGGATAGTCGGGATCGGTGAAGGCCAAGAGGCGCACCTCGTGGCGTTGGGCTTTCTCGATTTGGGAATCGGCGAAGCGGAAAGCGTCGTCGCGACCTGCAGCTATGGCGTTGGCAAGATTTCTGAGTGAAGGAGTAGCGTCAGTGAAGTCGGCAGGTTTGGCGTCGAAGACATTGGCTGCCGTGCCGAAGTGGGCAAGGAGCTGTCGGATTACAGAGGGTCCGACCCCGGCAATGGCGGAAAGAGCCAGAATATGTCTGAAGTTGGCTGTCACTGACGCAATAGAGGTTGCTTGATACTTGTGAGTTAAGGAGTTAAGAAGAAAGGAGTGGGAAAGGAGGTCACTCACAAGTATTGTTCAAGGCGTAAAGATAGAGAAAAAGCACCAATACGCAATTGAAAAATGGGGGGCGGTGGCAGAAAATGGCAGATGAAGGCGAACAGCTATGCGTAGGAATGCATGCCGCCAAGAAGATAGTTGACGCCGAAATATGTCATGAGAACGGTGACGAAAGCAGCGATAAGATATATATGCGCAGCACGCGGATTTCGCAAAGCGGGGACGAGAATCGGGTGGAGAGGGACGACATAGACGAAGAGCGTGATGAGAGCCCAGACCTCTTTAGGATCCCACCCCCAATAGCGTCCCCACGACTCACCAGCCCACACAGCACCGACGAAGATGCCGAGGGTGAGGAGCGCGACGGCGACATAGAGAAGGAGGAGAGATACGCGGAGCGACTGCTCAGCACGACGCGTGGCGAGAGCGATGACGCCGTTGAGCATTATGATGGTGAAGAGGGAGTAAGCGATCATGACACTGGCGACATGGATGGAGAGCCATGGGGAGTGGAGGACGGGCATGAGGGGGGTGATGTGGGGATTGCTGATGGCGATATGGGCGACAAGGAGGGCAAAACCCGACATGAGGAGACATGACGCGGAGAGGAGGAATTGGCGTCGGCGGAGGAAAAGAGCGACGATGGAGAGCGAGAGGGCGAGAAAAAGCATGGTCTCGTAGCCATTGGAGAGCGGCCAGGCACGGGCGATGACACCACGGGCGATGAGCGACACGGACTGCAAGACGACAGAGAGAATGGTAATTGAAGTCAACACAATGGGAGTCCAAGCAGGAGAGTCTCCCCTACCCTCCCCCATCCATATGGCGAGAACGAGAGCTACGAGACCGAGCGTCAGTTGAAACTTGAAAAGGAAGGCGACGGGCTGTAGGCGGACGTAGAGAACCTCGAGCTTACGGCGAAAGGAGGGAATTGGCGACGGCGAGAGGCGGAATGCAGAGCCGTCGGTAAGGGAGACAATGGCTTGGAGACGGTCATTAATGTCGAGAGCCGTCTTATCGGATTTTTGGAGATAGGGGGTTAGGAGGTAGTGGCCGTCGGGGGCGAATAGGGAGGCAGCAGAAACATGGCCATCGACGAGCGAAAGACCCATGGCGGCTGCCGCATCGGGATTCTTTACCTTAATCATGGGGACGAACTGCCACTTTTCGGGGGCGGTCATCCAGCTGAGGACTAAGGCGTTGGCAGACACACCATGCCAGGATGTTTGTCCTGTGACCTTGAGGGCGAAATCGGCACAATAGGTATCGATGGGCGTAGGGCGATCGCGATAGATGATGTCGAGCTTGGAGAACTTGATGAGTTGGGCGTCGGTGGGGAGAGGCGCATCGGGAGCGTCGGCATGAGAGCATGAGGAGAGCGGCAATGCGAGGAGGGGGAGAAACAATATTTTGGGAGAATTGCGGAGAAGATGTCGGAAGCGTCCGTTGGGATTGGCGAGGACGAGGATGAAGGCGATGACGACGAGAATGTAGCCAGAGTAGGAGACCGTCATGCCGTAGGGATCGTGATTGACAGTGAGAATCGTGCCACGTGCATCGGGATCGTAGCTACTTTGGTAGAAACGGTAGCCACGTAGGGAGAGGACTCGGTTCATAGAGACCGTATGATGGACGGAATCGGCACGCAGATAGGAGACGTAGTCCATTGGGGCGTCGGTATGCGGATAGTAGACGATTCGGAAAGAGTCCAAAGCCATCGGGACGGGGAGCGGGAGAAGCGGATGACCATCTTCGGAAGAGAGGAAGAGACATTGCGGATCTTGCCCCTCACGGAGATGAAGGACGCCCTCGGCTCCTGTGACACGTGTGAGCAGAGCACCGAGAGCCACAAGAGCGAGGGCGGCATGGAGTAAAATGGCGGGGCGGTTTTTGCCGAGAAGACGGATGGCGACAACGGCACCCGGGACGACAACGGCAGCCATCAAGACGACGAACCACCACGAGCCATAGAGATGAGATGTGACGAAGGGCGTGCCGAGACGCCACTCAATGAAAGTGGCAGCCGCGAGGACGGCAGTCAGAACAACGTAGGCGACAAGCGCGACGAGCTTGAGGACACGCCACATGACACGTTGAGAATTAGAAAGGTCGGAAAGATGTGCGGCGTCCGTCGACAGCTATGCACTCCATCTCGATGAGCCAAGCAGGACGGCATACAGGAGCGAGAGTGATGACATAAGGCGTTTGAGGGAAACGCTTAGCAAACATCTGGCTAACAACGGCATAGTCTGCCGTATCGCGGAGGTAGACGACGATCTGGAGGATGTCGTCCATCGACATGCCGCCCTCTGATAGCAGGGCGTTGACGTTCTCCCACATGCGCTCGGTCTGGCGACGGATGTCACCGAGGTAGAGGACATTGCCCTTATCGTCGATGGACGCGGTGCCGGAGATGTAGGCATGACCGCGGTCACCGAACTCGAGGAGCGTTCCGCGCTCGAAAGTGACACCGTAGTCGATCGTCTTATTGAGATGGTCGAGGGCGTAGAGGTAGCGTTGCTGCTTGGGCTCAAAGCCAACAAGAGAGAACGTGCCGAGCTGGATGATGGCCGCAGGATCGGGAGGGAGTCCTCCGATGCCTGTTGAGGAGATGTAGTGGGTCTGTGGGGTCAGACCATTTGCCTCGAAATTGGCCTTGCGGGCGACGACCATGCCATGGTACTGGATATCGACGTCGCGGACGTAGAACCACGTGCGGATGCAATTGGCCTCGATGGTGGCATCGTACTTGGCGAGGTGGGACTCGAACTCCTCAAGGAGGCGAGTCGTCTGGTTGGCAGAGTCGCCTTGCGGGTGCATCATGCCCATCTTCCAAAGCTGGCGGTAGCCGTTGTGGTCGACGACGACGACACCGTCGTCATCGGTATGCACTTCAGAGACACCTTTTTGGAGATAGATCCAGAGGGCTACCTTGCTTCCGTCGAGGGGAGGTTGCTGGATGCAGGAGACGCTGATGCCACGGTCATAGAGGTCGTCCATCCGGGAGACTTGATTGCAGGCATCGGAAAGGAAGTAGCGTTTGAAGATGATGCGCGCATCGGCGAGCTCGGGGAGGTTGAGGAGATCCTGCTCGGCGCGGAGGATGCGGTTGTATTGGTCGCCAAACTCTTCGAGGCGGGGCTCGACATGGATAATGGCGTGAAATTCGGAGACACCGCCAGCCTCGGGCGTGAAAGAGGCCAGTTGTGTAGTGGCGCCCGTCAGAGGGCTGTAGAAGCTATCGTACTTTTTCACAATCTGAGAATTGGAATGGGTATGAGAGGGGAGGTTGCGTGGGAAACTCTAACCGGCTTACTCGTCGATGGAGTTGATCCACGCCTTGATGAGCGTCAGAAGTTCCGCCCTGCCGTCCTCGACGAAGAAGGGGCGATGGTCGTAGTGGACATTGGCATCACCATCTGTGAGCACCTTGACAATGAAGCTGTTGTCGGCGTCGCCAGGGATGACGAGCGTCTGGTCGGGCTCCTTGGAGGATTGGACGTTTATGAGGTGCGCCTTTGCCTCGGCTGTCGTAAGGTTCAGCCCTGCGGGAGGTTCTGAGCCTTGGTGGCATCGGTAGCAGCTAAGACCTTGGAAAACAGCGGCATCGACAGCTCCGAAGTGGGAGAGGTCGAGGTCGCCCACCTCGAGTGTCATGGTCTCGTCGGGATCTTGACCATCGGGGATCTCGTAGGAGTAGATGGTGGCCTGGCGTTGGCGCAGGACATTGGCAACGGAGATCTCGATTGTCTTGGCGGTCAGAGGGATCCTGTTGAGAGTCAGGGTGTCGGTCTGTCCGTCGGTCGCCTTGCTCTGTATATTCTTTTGGATGAGGGAGTATGCACTCTCGTCATCATAGCCAGCGAGGACGACTTGATAATCGTCATTCCAATCGGACATGCCGTTGAAAGTGCCGATTATGCGGACAGAATATGCTTTGGTGTCATCCACGTAGACGGGGTCGTCTACATGGCCATCGTCACAGCTTGCGAGAAGCGAAGCTGCGAGGAAGGGGAGCGCAAACCAGAATGAGCTGTTAAAGTTAGGACAAAAACTCGTCATAGGTTGAGATTTTGCGCAAAGGTATTAGAAAGTGTATTGCAACTGAACACGCGCGGAGTGCATTGCGATGCCGAGATCGTCGTTATCACGATCGAGCTGTGTGGCATGGCCGGTGCGTCCGATGTATTGGTACATGCCAGAGAGCTTGAGACCTGAGTTGCGGATGAAGTAGTTGAAGCCGACGGCGGGGCTATTGAGGATGCCGTCCTTGCTGGAGCCGTTGCGGTCATAGAAATCGTAGCGTGCGGTAACCTGCCATTGGTTGTGGACGAAGTAGCCGACATTGACGTATGCGCCCCAGAAATTGTAGGTGTCGGAGATCTTCTGACGATCGGTGAAGCTCATGTGCATGAGGTAGGCCTCGGCACCGACGTAGAGGCGGTTGTGGAGCCAGCTGAACTCGAAGCCCGCACGGGTGTCGTTGGTGCTCTCGCTCTCGCTCTCGACATTGATGCTGCCGGAGAGGGCGATCTCTAACTTATTCTGATCGAGGAGCTTGGAGTTGCCTTGCGTACGAGGCATCGCGCCGAAAGGAGTCCAGGTGAGGCGACCGGCATAGAGAAGGGATGGGATGCCCCAATCGTCGGAGAAGGTCTTGGTGGCGGTATTGACGGTAGAGCCTGTGCCGTTGAAGAGACCTACCTCGTAGCCGAAGTGGGGAGAGGCGATGTTGCCGTGGAACATGACGCCGAGGTCGAAGCCTGTGCCTATTGTCGGGTTGACGGCGTTGAGCACGTAGGGGAGGATGACGGTTGCGGTGAGGGACGTTGGGAGGATTGGCATGAGCGTCTCGCCAAGGGTCGTGAGGTATGCGCTGGTGAAAGGAGTCTTGAACTTACCTACGCGAGCCGCGAAATAGTCGTTGGCGCGGATATCGAACCAAGCTTGTTGGAGGAGACCGCCGCCAGAGGTAGCGGCATTGATGGAGAGGTTGTATGTGACGCGGTCGAATGCCTTACCCGTGAAACCGAGGACGCCGTAGGGGATGGCGAAGCCGGAGTTGGCGACATTATCTTGATTGTAAGCCTTATCGAGACCCTCGTCGTCATAGTAGTTGTAGCTGACGTTGGTCTGGATCATGAGGTAGGGCTTGAAGGAGAAGCTCTTATTGGGGCTCTCGATCTGGAACATACGGTCGCTGCCGATGGTGACGACGCCGTTGTCGGCATCGAAAGTCTTGGGGTTTTGAGGCTGATCGGCGACCTGCGCGAAGGCGGTCAGAGGAGCGAATGCCGCGATGGCGGCGAGATATAGAGATTTCATGATATATTGTTGTCTGTCGGATTAAAGTGACTCGAGGAACTTGATAAGTGCTTGGCGATCGGCGCGATCCATATTCTTGAAGAGGTTTTTGGATGCTTCGCCCTCGCCGCCATGCCAGAGGATTGCCTCAGTGAGGTTGCGGGCGCGACCGTCGTGGAGGAAGTAGGTATGGCCGTTGACCTTCTGCTGGAGACCGATGCCCCAAAGAGGCGTCGTGCGCCACTCGTTGCCGCGTGCCATGCCGCTGGTGTAGTTGTCGTTCAGACCGACGCCCATGATTTCGGAGCCCATGTCGTGGAGGAGGTAGTCGGAATATGGGTGTATGGTCTGCGATCCGAGCCACGGGAGCTCAGTGCCGTTGAGGAGCGTGGCACCACGTGGGCGTGTGTGGAGGGTCGTGACGTGGCAGAGGTGGCACTTGGCTTTGTAGAACATCGTCTCGCCATAGGTTACTGCCTCGCGCTCGGTCATGGTCTCTGTTGTTCCGTCGCTGTGGGTGAGGGTTACTTGGGTCGTGGTGCTGCCCTTGCGGCGCGCGGGGACACCGAGGCTGTGGAGGTAGAGATCGACACTCTCCATATCGGCCGTCGAGACATCGAGCTGGTCGTAGGTGAGGCCCATCATGGAGCCTTCGGTCATCTGCGACTGCCCCTCGCAAATCTCCTCAGGGTAACGGGAGTTTGTCGCGCCCATGTCGCTCGAGAAACCGAGCTCGACGGTGAGGTCGAGGTGCTGCGCCTTGTTGCCAGAGAGACCGACACTCGTGACGCCCTTCTCGGTGATGTAGTTGACGCGACCGGAGATGCCGTATTCGGGATAGTTGCTCTGTTGGGCGAGCTTCTCGATCTCGGAACGGTCGACTGCCATCATCTGCCCCATGCCGACGTGGCGGAGGGGGATACGCACCGTGCAGAAAAGATCCTCGGGACTTATCTCGACAGAATCCTTCTTTATGCTGTCCCACATCTTCTTGTACCACTTGACGATGGTGTAGTTGGGGTGGGCAAGCTCGTAGGTCTCGCCATCGGGGAAAGAGCCAGACTCATAATCGTAGCGCACCTGAAGTTTGCCTTCAGCGGTTACGCCATAGATGGACTGGTCGTGGAGGACGCGGCCGTAGCCTTGGAAGAAGACGCCATTCTTACGGGAGACGTAGACGAGCATGGCGGACATGCCGTTCTTGCCAGAGCCGTAGATGGGCGTGCCGTCATCGTCGGTGCCTATCTGGTTCCATACGCCTGGCGTCGTGCGACCCGCATTGAAGTGGCATGAGGCGCAAGAGTAACCAGCGTAGACAGGGCCGTAGCCGTCGGTGACATTGTCGTAGAGACGGTTGCCAGCCTGAAAACGCTTGGAATAGGTGCCAGAAAGCCATTCAGCATCGACATCGTAGGCTTTACTGGAATTGTAGAAGATTGTAGAGGTGCCTGCGGAGAGGTAGTAGTTCTCCAACTCACGAGAGTGCTCGGCACAGAAGTTGTCAACGCCCTCAGTGTCCGGGTCACAAGACGTGAGGGACAAGAGCGTGAGAGAAACAAGGGGTAACGACAAATATCTCATCGTCGGGTAGTGAAAGTACACAAAAACAATATTATACCACAATGTGAAGGGGAAAGACACGTAGCCTTTCCACCTTCACTTTATTGGCTTTCAGGCGTCAGTGTCAGAGTTCCGCGCCTAAAAGTATTTCTTAGTAGGTGCGAGCCTGACCGTCCTTGAAGATGAGGAACTCGAGGGTGTGGAAACCGCGGATGGACTGAGCGTTTGCGATATTCTCGTCATCCTCATCGAACTCGCCTTCCCAATTGAGGCCGTCGAAGTTACCACTGGAGAGGATATTCTCGATAGCATCCTGGTCGAGAGGCCAAGAGTCCATGTTAGGATCGAGACCCTTGTCGGCAACGGGGCCGAAGAGGAATGCCTCGCTGGTTTCCCAAGGAGCACGAGCAGCGAGCCATGCTACGCCGCAAGCAGCGAAGGTTACGGTAGAGGGGTTCTTAGCGAAGACCTGAACAGCAGCGTAGAGAGCAGTGTTCTTAGCGACAAGGTCAGCGTAGGTAGGCAGGACGACAACATCAACATAGTTGTCGACGGCCTTCTGGAGAGCGTCGTTGTCGAGACCCTCGACAGCTACCTTGAGGTCGCCTTCGAGGAGAGTCTTGAGAGCGTCGCAAGACTCCTGTGCTGCAACGGCCTCGGTGCTACCAAGGTTGTTGCGGAAAGGCTGAGGGATAGCCTGGATCTTATCGATTGCGTCTGCAATGGCAGCTACGACCTTAGCGTCGGTCTCGGGCTTAGCGGCCTTGACGAGCGCACTGAGGGAGTTCTCGGCTACAGTGCCGTCGAGAGAGCCGTAGTAGGAGTTGCGGATGGAGCGGATATTGTTGCTATAGTCGTCACGAGAGTGCCAGCTGTACCAAGACTCGACGGCGAGGACGGCCTTGGTCTTGCTGCCTTCGGTCCACAAGCTTACAGGCTCGCCGATCTTGGACTCACCAACCTCGTTGGCGATGTCGGCGCAACCCTCGATGATCTGCTGGGCAGCCTCTTGTGCGGAGACCTCAGAAGACTTGAAGTATGCGGCGTAGCTACGACCAGTATTGTTGTACTCGACATTCCAGTCGCTGTAGAGTGTAGTAGCGTCGTTGACGAGGAGCTTGGAGACGATCGTCATGTACTTGCCCCAGTTCTCGATGTTGTCAGAAGAGGGGTCGACGGAAGCGACATGAACCTCGTCGTCGTCATTGTCATCGCTGCAAGCCGTGAAAGAGACGGCTACGCACGCAGCCATAGCGGCAATTGATAAGAACTTTTTGTTCATTTGAATTTGTTGTTTTTGTGTTGTGGTGTTGTTATTGAGAAGAATAACTATTTGCGGAAGAACCAGCCTACGTATGCGACACCGATTGAGAACTCATTCTCGTGGTGGTAGTCGCTGGAGCCAAATGGGTTGTCGGTGCCGATGCGGCGAGAGGAGGCGTCGGCCTTGACGACAAGGTTAGGCAATGCGAACCAGTTGAGACCTGCGACCCACTTGGAGACTTGGCAGCGGACATCGGCAGAGTAGCCGGAGTCGGCCTCCTCCTGAGGGTTGAAGTACTCGTAGCGAACGAAGGGGAAGAAGACTGGACCGCGGTTGCGGTAGAAGATGTTCTTGAGATTTGCGCCGACCTCCACACCATAGGCCATTGCGCTCTTTGCTACGGAGCGCTCGGAGCCGTGATGGTAGCTGGACTTGTTGGAGAGCGTGACAGCCGTTATGCCGGCAGCATTCTCGAGATTGCCCTTGATGAAGTTGCCGCGGACGGTGACGTAGGGATTGCGGTATTGGGCGTCGAACGACCAGATGGTGAGGTGCGCGCCGTCGAACTTGCTATACTTATATGGCTTATCGGCATTCTCGGTGACGTCGTTGCAGAAGTAGACGGAGGCACCGACACGGAGACCCTTGACGCCGCCCCAATTGATGCGACCGAAGTAGCCAGGAGACTTGAAGTTGTCGACCTCGAAGAGACCCTGCTTGCCGCTGCCTACCCAGTTGTCGCGACCGAAGCCGTCGGGGTTTAGGCCAGCGACAACCATCGCCTCGTAGTCGAACTTAGCGCGGCCGCTGCCGAATGCTCCGAAGAACGCAAGACCCGTCTCATGCCAGGTTGAGGGGATAATGGTGGTCTCGCCCTCTGGACGGACGGTTCCGAAGAAGTTGATAGGCTCGTGGTGCGAGTTGGTCAGACCGAGACCGACGATCTGGTGACCGACACGGATGTTGAAGCCCTTGGCTATGTAACGGGTGATGTGGAGCTGCTCGAGAGCGACCTCGCCGCCAGCCTCCATCTCGGTCTCATACTCACCGTTCTCGGTATTCTCGAGTTCCTGCTCGATGCCTACACCGCCAGCCTCGAACTCAATCTCGAGACCCAAATTCCATTGTTGGTTGAAACGATAGTCGGCAGCGATGACGGCACGCGGCATGGCGATTGTGCGTCGCTCGTCGCTATTGTCCTTACCGCCGTAGAAACGGTTGCGTCCGTAGTTGAGGAAAGAGGCGACCATCTCGCCATAGCCGCCGATGCGGAACTTATTATAGCTTTCGTGGTCGTCAACAGGCTCAGTGGTTGTTGCTTCTGTCTGTTGAATTGGCTGTATTTTGGTGGCGCCAGTCTGAGCGTCAGTGTCAAGTCGTCCCTCATTGGCCTGAGCCATGACCGCGGAGGAAGCCGCAAGGGCGAGCAAGGTGGCGGTTAGAAATTTTCCGCCGTTCAAGATTGTCATCGTTGTTGTCAAAAGAGGTTTAGGTTCCTTTGTAATCACGATTGCAAATTTAGACTTGTTCTCAATGAAAGGTAATACTCAAAAATGACTGTTTTGGGAGGCTAAAGGGGAGCTGTTGGCTTTAGGAATACTCATTATAATTAGAAATACCGAGCAGAAACAGCTTATGGCACATAAATGAAGACGCAAGCCATTACCGATTTATGAGTAGCATCGGCAATGGCTTGCGTCGTGTGGGAATGGGACACTCAGGGGTGCGAGAACCCGAGAAAAGGAGTAGAAGTCAGAGACTGAACCCGACTCCCGTATTTACCTATAAGTTAGTAGCTTTCAACATGATGCACACCGGCAGAGCGGTAGAGCGAGCGGATGAGCTGGTAGGCGATGGCTTGCTGACCTTTCTTGGTTGGGTGGCCGCACTGCTTGGCAATGTCGTAGAGGGTGACGTAGGTTGCGTCGTAATGGTCGGCAATGGCCATGAGCGACTCAGTTATCTCGCTACGGAGCTGACTATTAATGAGAACGAAGATTTGGGCGTTGGGTTGGGCTGCCTTGAGGCGGCTGAGCAGGAGCGCCATTGCGGGGCGGAAGGTGTAGAGGCTGTCGGCATCGAAACAGTCGTAATCGTAGGTGCCGACTGGAGCGCCAGCCCAGCTGTCGTTTGTGCCGCCAAAGATGAATATGTAGTCAGAAGTGGGTAGATTGTCTTGGCGCGTGATGAAAGAGCGGTCGGAATAGTCGTCGCCATTGTAGCCGCGGTTGCAGACGGTCGCCCCGGAGAAAGAGTTATTTTGGAGGAGGTTCATGTGGAGGCTGTCGGCGACGATGGACCACCATATTTGGGATACGCTATCGACATCGGTGCAGTTGTGCTCCAGCTCTTGCGGCGTATACCAGACGTAGTTGGTGTCTGGCGTGACGGCTCCGACGAAAGTGGAATAGGAATCGCCAAGGACGGAAAAAGTCTTGCCTTCAAAAACATTTTGGCTGCTCTCGTCGGCAGGAGAGGAGCAGGCGGCAATGGTCATGGCGAGCGAAGACGCCACAAGGAGGTGCAGGATATGGCTCATAATGAGAGGATTAAAGTTATTAGACAGATTGGATGCGACGGACAATGTCGTCGAGATTGGGGATGTCGCCCCAAGCCATGAGATCCATCTTGACGTTGCCCTTGTGACCGCGCTCGTCGTCCCATGGCTGCTCGTAGTCGCAGGTTAGGAGTCGGAAGCCGTTGTGCTCGTAGAAAGCGATGCGGCGTTGCGCCTCGTCGGAGAGTGGAGGCTCGACCTCGAGGATTATGGGGTCGCCCTGTGACTTGAGGATTGTGAGGACGTCGGAGGCTATGCCGTGGGCTCGTTGTGAGGGCATGATGGCGAGATGCTCAATGTAGCGGACTCCGTCGAAGTGCCATGTGTTGGCGAGACCGCAGAGGTGGCCATCGTGGATTATGGCGTGAGGGTGGAAATGAGGGTCGGAATCAGTCAGGCGCCTCTGCTCGTCGGCAGGGCGTCGCTCGGTATTGGGGAATGCGTCGACGAAAAGTCTCTCGAGGTCGAGATATAACGGGTCGTCGGAGGACATGATCCTCTCTAATCGGGTCTTCACTTTAGGCTTTTGGTGGGATAAAATCACCCAAAAATAAGAGATGAAACGTTTCGTAGGATGCGGAAGACGATAAAATGGCTCATAGAAAAACATGGGAGCCGTCAAAAGTCCACCACCTAAACACAAATTTACACATCGGAGGCGAAAGACTAAAGTATGTTTGCAAAACATCCACATCATCAAAAAAACGTTACCACAACATGATGAACATCAGACAGATTTTTACAGCAGCCGCACTGGTGGCGACGACCGTCGGAACGACGGCTCAGACCACTGAGCTCACGGCTACGGAACTCAACACGGCATACGCAGCCGCCTTCAACGGGGCGGCGCCGAGCAGAGTGTCGGTTCATGACCCGAGCATCGTCATCGGCTACGAGGCGGGCGGCAAAGTGTATGGCACAAACGCCAGCGGGCGTACGAAAGTGTATTGCGTCTTCGGTTCGCACAAGGCATTCGCCAAGAGCTACGACCTAATAAATTGGACGACGTTCACAAACAACATCACCAACGACTACGCCACGCTCTTCGCCACCGACGCCGCATGGTCTGCCCTGGGAAGCTCGGACTACGACGTGAACGGCAACCTATGGGCACCAGACGTAATCTGGAACGAAAAGATGGGCAAATGGTGCATGTATATGAGCGTCAATGGAGACAACTACTACTCATCGATAGTGCTCCTGACCTCTGAGAGCCTCACTGGCGACTGGACACGCGTGGGAACTGTCGTTTACTCCATGGGAACGAGCAATAACAACGTCAGCAAGACTGACATCTGGGACGTTCTCGACAAAACGACTGACACACACGCCAGATACCTGTGGTGCCGCAATAGCACAAGCAACCGCACGTATGGCATGAACTGCATAGACCCGTGCGTCTTCTACGACGAGGACGGCAACCTATGGATGAGCTACGGATCGTGGTTTGGCGGCATCTACCTGCTGCGCCTCGACGAGTCGACGGGTCTGCGCGACAAGACATACACCTACGAGACAACCTACGAAGTGGCAGACGCATCGGCGAAGTGGAACCAAATGAACATCAACTGGGCTACGAGCGACGCCTACCAGGGCATCAAGATAGCAGGCGGCAACCATTGCTCTGGCGAGGCCAGCTATATCGAGTACCACGACGGCAGGTATTGGCTCTTCATGTCGTACGGAGGTCTCGTGGCCAAAGGCGGATATAACATGCGCGTATTCTCTTCGGAGAGCGTCACCGGTCCTTACACCGACATCTCGGGAGACGACGCGCGCTACTCCCTCACGGGCACCAACGGCAGCACGAAAGCCGGCACCATCAACGGCAGCGTCGGCACACGCCTCATGAGCTACTATCGTTGGGGCTTCATGGACAAAGGATTTACGGCACAGGGACACAACAGCGCAGTCGTCGACGCCGACGGACGCATGTGGCTTGTATACCACACTCGTTTTGACGACGGCACGGAAGGGCACCAAGTGCGCGTCCATGAGTTGTTCACGACAAGCGACGGACGCATGACATGCGCACCATTCGAGTACCGAGGCGAGGAGGCTACGACATCAGCATACTCCACGAGCGAAGTAGCAGGAGCGTACGGCATCATCCGTCATGGCAATGGCACCGACTACGCAAACCTTGCATGTGCGCAAGAAGAGGAGATAGAGCTCAACAGCGACGGCACAGTAAGTGGCGCATATAGTGGCACATGGAGCGTCAGCACGAGCGAGCCAACCATCAGCATCAACATTAAAGTAGGCTCCACGACCGAGAAATACACAGGTCAGCTCTTGGAGCAATATCTTGAGGAGACAAACGTCAAAGCATTGTGCTTCACGTCGGTAGACAATATCGACAAGAGCCTCTGGGGCTACAAGAAAGTGGCGAGCGGACAGACATTCTCAGACGAGGTGACCATAGCAAAAGTCGTAAAAGACTTCCCCACAATGGGCATAAGCGGTCAGACCCTCGACCTGCCGACAAGCCTCAACGGTAAGGCTATCAGCTACACGTCATCAGACCAAAGCAAGCTGACCAACGCAGGCGTAGTCCCCACGACGGCTACCGACGGGGAAGTGACGTTGACCATCAACTTCACCTGCGGCACGAAGAGCTACTCGACTAGCAGAAACGTAAAGATCTACAGCTCGCTCGACAAGGCGTTGCCAATTGACGCTGACGCATTGTTGGCACACTATGCTGACGGAACGAGCTTCAGCGACAAACCCGTGACGCTCATCAGCGACGAGACAGGACTCTCCATTAGCTTCCTCATCAGCGGACTGACGAGCGACTGGACTCCAATAGCCCGTTCATCTGACAACAACTACATCCTCTACCTCTCTGTCCTCCACCACATTGGCACAGATTATTACGAGGGATTGGGAAAAGCCAGCGCAGCGGCCACACAAGCAATGGCAAGCGAGGGCAAGAACGTATGGGAGCTTTTCTATAACGGCAACTACTACGTCACCGTCAGCTACAACACAGACGGCACCATCGAGTACTACCGCGACGGAGTCCTCATGCTCACCTTTGATGACACATGCACGGCAGGCTTCACGGCAGATGGCACGACAACCCAGAAGCCGTCAGACATCGTGAGCGCGGTCATTGAATACTATAACAACAACAAACTGACCTTCGACGCCAGCGTCAGCGACGTCGTCATCGGCTATGCGGCAGATTATACGCCAGCGGCACTCGTCGAGACCTTGCCTCTCGACGAAAGCTCGATACTGGCCACGTACCCGTCGGACGTGTTTTATGGCAAGAGTGGCGTCGTCAGCGGCATAAGCGAAGAGACTGGCATCTCGTTCAGCTTCCTCGTCAGCAACGTCACGAGCGACTGGGACGTCTTGGCACAATCGACAGACGGCAAGATGAAAGTCCACTTGGCAGTCGTGGAGTATGACGGAGCCTCGTTTTTCGAGCACAACTCAACCCTCAGCGACGCAGCCTCGGCGACTGGCGTCTACCCCTACCAGATTTTCTTGAACGGCACGTATTACGTCACCATCAGCTACAACCCCGACGGCACGATAGGTTTCTACCGCAACGGCGAGCTGATGCTCACTTTCAGCAACTCGACGACCAACAGCGGCAGCACGAGCCACACCATGAGCGAGATTGTGAGCGCGATGGTATCGGCCTACAACAGCGGCTCGCTCAGCTTCTCAAGAGCCGTGACGAACATGGTCGTAGGCTACTCGATGGGGTACGAGCCTACGCCGAGCGGCATCGACGAGATTGGCGAGGATGACGACATCGAGATAAAGACCGAAGGATCGGCCATCGTGGTCAACGCGGCAGAAGGCGTGAGCGTCAACGTGTTCGACATGGCTGGACGTAAAGCCTACACGGGCAAAGCCGGCAGGATTGAGGGCATGGCGCAAGGCGTCTATGTCGTCAAGGCTGGCGAGAAGACGAAACTTGTATCCGTCAAATAAGGCGACGGAAATCATCTAACTATAAAGTCCAAAAGACGGGTTGCCTCTTGCGACAAGGGGCAACCCGTCATGCTTTGTAACGAATTTATAAAATGGTAAAACAGAGCATGAAACGGAAAAAGAAGTAATTTCACACTCAAATAAAGAATTGAGAGACAATGGCAAAAAGAAAGCAAAGCGAGGATCAGCATTTCGACAACCTGAAAGAGAGAATCTTGAAGTTCTTCCAGGGAGCTGGCGGCGAAGCCTTCAACTATAAGCAAGTGACCGACGGCATAGGTCGGAAGAGCAAGAAAGACCGTGAGGAGGTGCAGGACATGCTGTACACCCTTGCCAATGGCGGGCAACTTAACGAGGTTGCCATGGGGCGTTTCGCCATGCCAGTTGAGACGCGCTGCGGGCATATCGTCGTCGGCACCGTCGACATGACATCGAGCGGCGCGGCATACATCATCCCCGACGACCGCGACGCTGAGCCAGACGACATATACGTAGACAAGAAGCGCACGGGCACTGCCATGCATGGCGACCACGTGGAGGTCTCAGTCTTCAGGCGCACGCCAGGTCACAAGCCCGACGGCGAGATCGTCAACATCCTGGAGCGCAAGAGAGAGACCTTCGTCGGCATCGTTGACGTTACGCCCAACGCCGCATTCCTCGTATGCAACGCCAAGCAGACTGGCGGCTACGACATATACATTCCACTGACGGCACTTCATGGCGCAGAGAAGGGACAGAAAGCCATAGCCAAAGTGACGAAGTGGCCCGAGGGCGGCAAGAACCCCGAGGGTGAGATTGTCACCGTCCTTGGCAACATGGGCGACAACCAGGCGGAGATGCACGCCATATTGGCAGAATACGGATTGCCATACTCATATCCAGAGGACGTGGCAGCCGAGGCCGATAAGATCGACCCAGGCATCACGCCCGAGGAGGTTGCCAAGCGTCTCGACATGAGGGGCGTCACGACATTCACCATCGACCCTGCCGACGCCAAAGACTTTGACGACGCCCTCTCGATCCGCAAATTGGAGAACGGCAACTGGGAGGTCGGCGTCCACATTGCCGACGTCACCCACTATGTCACGCCTGGCACGATTATCGACCAAGAGGGCTACGACCGCGCCACGTCGGTATACCTCGTGGACCGCGTGGTGCCGATGTTGCCAGAGAAACTGTCGAACTTCCTATGTTCCTTGCGTCCTAACGAGGAGAAGCTGACCTACTCTGTCATTGCGGAGCTCAATGACGACGCCGAAGTCTTGAAGACCAAGATAGCCAAGACCGTCATCAAGAGCGACCGCCGCTTTACCTATGAGGAGGCACAAGCCATCATCGAGGGTGGCGAGGGCGACTTTAAGGAAGAGGTATTGAAGCTCAACGAGTTGGCACAGAAGATGCGCGCCAAGAGATTTGCGCATGGCTCGATAAAGTTTGAGCGCGTGGAGCCGAGGTTCACTATCGACGAGAATGGCAAGCCCCTGAGCGTCTACTTCAAAGAGGCAAAAGAGAGCAACATGCTCGTCGAGGAGTTCATGCTCTTGGCCAACAAGCGCGTGGCAGAGTTCGTGGGCAAAGACGAGTTCAACACCACAGGCAGGAAGCGCACGCCCAAGACCTTCGTCTACCGCGTCCACGACAAGCCATCTGAGGAGAGATATACGAAATTCGCAAGCTTCATCCGCCGCTTCGGCTATGAGGCTCAGCCACAGAAAGACGAGAGCATCAGCAACGCCGTAAACCGAGTGCTTAGCGAGGTTAAGGGCAAGGGCGAGCAGGAGCTTGTCGAGGTGCTGGCACTCCGAACCATGGCAAAGGCCATATACACGACCAAGAACATCGGTCACTACGGCTTGGCGTTCGACTACTACACCCACTTCACGAGCCCTATCCGCCGTTACCCTGACATGATGGTCCATCGCCTCCTTGCCAGCTACATCGACGGAGGCAAGAGCGTCAACGCCGAGGCATACGAGGAGAAGTGCAAGCACTGCTCGGAGCGCGAGATATTGGCAGCCGAGGCTGAGCGAGACTCCATCAAATACAAGCAATGCGAGTTCTTGCTCGACAGGCTCGGTGAGGAGTTTGACGCCCACATATCGGGCGTCACGGAGTGGGGTATGTATGCGGAGATCAACGAGAACATGTGTGAAGGCATGGTATCGGTTCGCGACATGGACGACGACATGTACGTGTTCGACGAGGACAGCTACAGCCTCGTGGGCAAGAACACCGGCAAGCGTTATCGCCTTGGCGACCCAATCCGCATCCGCATCGCCAACGCCAACCTGGAGAAGAAACAGATCGACATGGCTATCGCAGGTTCGCCCCTGACAAGCATCGAGCGTCAGAACCAGAAGATATTGGCGGCAGGCGGCGACATTGCTAAGCTCCAACGAGAGGCCGCGCTAAGTCATGCAGACGCTGCGCCAAAGAAGCACAGCGTCGGTGGGCATGGCGGCAAGAGCGGTCATGGGCGCGGACGTCGCGACAGTGGCGGCATACCACCTAAGAGCGTCTTGGACCGTCGTGGCGCAAAGGGTCGCGAGGGTAGCAAGAAAAAGAAAGACAAGAAGAAGAGGAGATAATCCCCCACCCTATCCGGCAACAAAAGAGTCCTGCGGTAACGTCTAACCGCAGGACTCTTTTGTTGTGGACGTGGTGTTGGCTCAAAAAGGGAAGCCCCAAGTACTATGAGAAACTCTTGTTGCAAATTTGCATGGCGACGCCATCGGGCATGACCTCGAAACCGTGACGCTCATAGAAAGGCGCATTGCTGCTTTCCTCCGGCATCACATTGATGTAGAAGAAGTCACGATAATGTTCCTTCGCCTTTTCAACAAGCTGTGAGGCAATGCCTCTGCGCTGGTAATCGGGCGACACGAGCAGATAGTGCAGGAAGGCGGTCATACAACCATCGTCAATCCCCCTTATCAACCCTACCAGACGGTCGCCGTCCCATGCGGAAAGCACGTAGGGCGATTGTTGCAAAGAGAGATACAGCTTCGCAGGATATTTGCCTGACACCCAACCTATTGATAGGAAAAGGCTCTCGACTTGCTCTTGCGTAAACCTACGCTCTTCGGTATAAACTATTTCTGCCATATAGATTGTTCGGTTGTTTATATTTATGAGACCTCGTGGGAGATAGAACTTTGGGGACAACAAAAGACATTTTGCGATGGCATAATTACACATTTCCTACGACCACACAAAACGACATTCTTGAATCTACCATTTATGGATGCAGATTTACATGCATAGGCAAGCCGACCGTCTCAATTATGCTATCGCACAGAATCGAGTAAGGCTCGAGATGAATAATCATCCCGAGCCTTACTTATTAGCATATCGTAAGAACGGATCTCTTAGAGAGGGTACTCGTTGAAAGCGTAGAGTACGGTAGAGAGGTAGCGCTCACCGGTATCGGGGAGGAGGGCTACGATGTTCTTGCCTTTGTTCTCGGGACGCTTAGCGAGCTGGAGAGCGGCATAGACAGCAGCACCAGAGGAGATGCCGACGAGAAGACCCTCGGTCTTAGAGAGCTCGCGGCTCGTACGGATGGCATCGTCGTTCTCGACGGGGATTATCTCATCGACGATGGCTCGGTCGAAAGTCTTGGGGACGAAACCTGCGCCGATGCCTTGAATCTTATGCGCGCCGCTCTTGCCGCCAGAGAGGACGGGAGAAGAGGCTGGCTCGACAGCAACGATCTTGACTCCAGGGTTATGGCTCTTGAGACCACGACCTACACCACTGACGGTGCCGCCCGTGCCGACACCTGCGACGAAGATGTCGACTTTGCCGTCGGTGTCTCGCCAAATCTCCTCGGCAGTCGTCTTTACGTGGTAGGCAGGGTTGGCTGGATTCTCAAACTGCTGTGGGATGAACGAGCCAGGGTTCTCGTCGCGGAGCTTCTCTGCTGCCGCAATAGCACCCTTCATGCCCTCGGCACCCGGGGTGAGAACCAGCTCGGCACCAAGAGCCTTGAGGAGGTTGCGACGCTCGATGCTCATGGTTTCTGGCATTGTGAGGATGAGTCGGTAGCCCTTGACGGCAGACACGAAAGCGAGACCGACGCCAGTGTTGCCAGAGGTAGGCTCGATGATGAGCGCGCCTGGTTTGAGGAGACCCTTAGCCTCGGCATCCTCGATCATTGCGAAGGCGATACGATCTTTGACGCTGCCGAGCGGGTTGAAATACTCGAGCTTGGCGATGATGTTGGCGTCGACGCCCTTGCTCTTGTCGAAGCTGTTGAGCTGGAGGAGAGGAGTGTTGCCGATCAGGTCGGTGAGTTTGGAAGCAATCTTTGTCATGTCAGTTATGTTTTTGGTTGTTACCGTTTCTTCTTGTTTTCTGAAAGCAAATTTAGGGTGGATGGCGGTGGTGGGGAATAGCCCCGATGTGGTATATTGATACCGCAAGAGGCTCATAAAGAGATGACAAGAAGAGGTTAGCGGCCTACCATGATGACCATTGGCGTACGAGCTTGCACCCTGAATCTCAACACGTTGACAAACTTACGCCCCGATATGACATCCTCGCCCGAAAGACTACCACCGACAATCTCTGCGAAACGCTCGACATTGAGAGTCACCACCTTACGGGAGAGATTGAGGACAACCATCACGACCTCGGAACCTTGGGCGCGAAAATAGACATAGACATTCTCTGTCGGGAGGAAATGGACGAGCGAGCCGCACGCTATGGCGGTGTTGGAGCGACGGAGCTTCGCAAGACGGCTGATGAACTTGAAGGTCTCGACACGTTCCTTGTCAGCAGGGGCGACATCGGTAGCACTGGGGAGCGAGAACCAGTCTGAGCCATTATCAGAAGCCCAGCCTCCGCGGAAATCGCGTCGGATGTCGGCATGCCCGCGGTCGGAGTCGCCATCCATGAGCATCTCCGTGCCATAGAGGATTTGTGGGATGCCACGAGTAGTGAGAAGAAAAGTCATGGCGAGGCGCAGAGCTTGGACATCATTGCCGAAGCGGGAGAGCAGTCGACCCGTATCGTGGTTATCGCCAAAGACCATCATGCAGTTGGGGTCGGAATAGACGCAGTCGTTGGCGATGGCGTCATAGAGGCGGAGGGCACCCGTGCCGTAGGCGAAATCCTCGGTGAAGGCGCGAGAGACAGCCTCTTGGAGGGGGAAGTCCATGAGCATAGGGGAGTCGGGACCTTGAAAAGCGGAGAGGAGGGCAGGGCTGGAGACCCAAGTCTCGCCGACAATGGATATGTCGGGGAACTCCTGCTTCACGCGTCGCAGCCATTGCGCAGTGCCATTGGCATCGGCATAGGGATAGGTATCGACACGTATGGCAGCCAATTGGGCAGTCTCTACCCACCATATGGCGGCTTGCGACAGATATGTGACGACGAGCGGATCGGCCATGTTGAGGTCGGGCATCGTGACATCGAACCAGCCTTCGACAGTGCGGCGGCGGTCATATTTTGAGGCATGGACATCGGCAACGACACCCGGGCGGTAGTTGGTCGGCTCGGCTTTCCACTCCCAGCTGTTGAACCATTGGGAGCTTGGGGCGTCAGAGAGCCACGGGTGGCGAGTGCCGCAATGGTTGAGGACAATATCCATCACCAACTTGATGTTCCATTGAGACAGGCGCGCGGATAGTGAGCGGTAGTCGGCGAGAGAGCCGAAGCGAGGGTCGATCTCGTAATAGTCTGTCGTGGCGTAGCCGTGGTAACTTTGGTCGTTCTGGTCGGAGGTGAACACGGGCGTTAGCCATAGGGCGGTGACATTAAGCTCGGCGAGATAGTCGGCATGGGACGCTAAGCCACGGAGATTGCCACCATGTCGCCCATAGGGCTTGCGACGGTTAATGGGTTCGCGCATGGTACGGCAAGGGACGACATCGGGGTCGGAGGAAAAGCGGTCGGGCATGGCGAGATAGATGACATCATGACCTGTAAGACCGCGCGGCGTTGCG
The DNA here is from genome assembly GCA_963607345.1 of Bifidobacteriaceae bacterium. Classification (GTDB taxonomy): domain Bacteria; phylum Bacteroidota; class Bacteroidia; order Bacteroidales; family Marinilabiliaceae; genus W3P20-009. The sequence continues at coordinate 126,001 of CAVDBL010000001.1, read as the reverse complement.
GCGCATCGGGACTTCAACTCGTATGGGACGGAGGCTACGACCTTGCCTTGCTGGAGGAGATTGATGTCGAAAGAGCCAGGGGAGGCATCGGGAGCGATGAAGAGATCTACGAAGAGATAGTTGACGCTGTCGGTGGTATGCGCAGCGACGACCTTTACATCTTTGGAGGAGACGGCAGGGCGCGTCAGAGCGACATTATGACCATGGATAGTGAGTATGACGTGTGGGTTTGCCATGCCGACCCACCAGTTGAGCGGCTCGATACGCTCAAGTCGCACTGTGTCGTCTTGGTTACACTTGATGACGATGGGCCTGGGGTAGGAGGGCTTGCTTTTCATCAGGGAGATGTGTTATTGTTGGTGTTTTGAGTCGTTGTCAGAGGATTCGGACGGTCATCTTGACATCTTTGAGAGGACGCGAATTGGCATCGACCTTCATGTTGTTTATTTTGATGAGGACGTCGAGCCCCTCTGTCACCTCGCCGAAGACGGTGTACTCGCCATCGAGCTGTGGGGCTCCGCCCTTGGTGGTATAGTCTTGCCGTTGCTCGTCGGTGAACTTCTTATATTTCGAGACTCGGTATTCCATCTCAATCTGGTCGCGGATCTCTCGCATACGCGCCTTGTAGGCGGCAGGGTCGGAGACTTTGAGAGCTTCGAGTTCCTCTTTGTATGGCGTGTAGTAGGTCTTTTTGAGGGCGTTGCGGATGGGGATGTTGATACTCTTCTCGTATTTGGTGAGGAACTCATCGTCGTAGACTCGCCCACGGACGATGTAGAACTGCGACACGTCGGACGTCTTGAAGACGTTGACCTTGTCGGGCTGTCGGGGAGCGCAGAGGGCACCGAACTTATGGTAGCACTTGGGGGTGAACTCGGAATCGATGTTGACGGCCTCGTCGCCATAGCCGATGTGCTGCCCCGGACGGGCGTTGCGGCTGTCGGAAGAGCCACCTTGGATGACAAAATCTTTCACGACGCGGTAGAAGAGCGTGCCGTCGAAATGCTTCTCGCGGGCGAGCCGCACAAAGGCGTCGCGGTGACCAGGCGTAGCGTCATAGAGGAAGCCGCGCATGGTGCCCATATTGGTGACAATCTCGAAACGGACGGACTGGGCTGACGCACAGAAAGAGAGTAACGAAACGGCAAAAAGGAGAGCCGCATGGCGGAAGAGAGAGAGGCGCATCTTCAAAAACTACTTAATCTCACGAATTACCATCCAGATATCGACACCAGGCCTCATGTAGGGAGGGATGACGGCGACGGAAGCTATGGAGTCGAGGACGTTGAAACCCTCATAGACCTCGCCGAAGACGGTATACTCCATATCGAGGTGGGGCGTGCCACCGACGGTGCGGTAGACCTGTCGCACATCGTCGGGGATGGAGACAATCTGCCCACGATCCTTGCCAATCTGCTCTACTTTCTCGACAATACGCATCTGCATATCGCTCAGTTCTTCGGCACGACCTTCATTTTGAAGCAGTTGGAGAGAGTCGGCATAGAACTTCATGATCTCCTTGTAGATTTGGGAGCGCACCTTGTTGTTATGGATAGTCTCCGTCTCGCCGAGGTTCAGCTCGCTTTGTGGCATACCTTGGACGATGTAGAACTGGCTGCCGCTGCTCTTGCGCTCGGGATTGACATCGTCCGGCTCACGCGCTGCACAAAGGGCTCCTCGTTTGTGGAAGTGGGCGGGGTAGACAATCTCGGCAGGGATGTCGGGTCCGATGCTGTGCTCGCCGAGTTGCTGGTTGCGCTTGGCGTGGCGGCTGTCGGGGTCGCCACCTTGGATGACGAAGCCACGAATGACGCGATGGAAGAGGAGCGAGTCATATTGCCCTGTGCGGACGAGATTCATGAAATTGTCACGATGGAGTGGCGTATCGTCATAGAGGAGCGCCTTCATGGAACCATAGGGAGTGACGATCTCGACCTTGCAATTCTCGTTGGCACTCTTGCAGCCGCACAAAGCGGTGGAGATTGAAGCCACCGCTATCGCAGCAAGAGAGATGAATAAACACTTCTTGGTGATCATAAGTGCGTATGGTTTTTAATAGTTTAAGATCTTGAAAGAAGACTGACCGCCAGCCGTCGTCAGCGCGCGGATGATGTAGACACCGGACGCCATGCCACACATGTTGACCGAGACGAGATCGTCGCCCTCGGGATTGACCTGCGAGACGAGTCGCCCTTGTCGGTCGTATACAGCGACGAGCCGCATGGGTTCGCCCGAGATGGTCGCCACATTGTCGGAGACTGTGACGGAGAGGTGCGAGGTCGTGACATCGGATGTGGAGGTGTCGGTCTGCTCGGTATAGATGAAATTGACAGCGAGACATTTGCCGTCGACAGTCTGAAACGAGCCGTTCTTATACTGAAGGAGGTAGTCGGAAGTGGCGTCGGCGAGGAGGAGGTAGACAGCGTCGGAGGAGGTGAAATTGGATTGGAAGACGTGGAGGTAGGCCGTCTTGCCCTTGGAGACAGTCACAGCGGAGGGAAGAGCGAGAACCACATTGCCGGAGCTGCGGAACTGGTTCAGGAGCGAGGAGACGGACTCGGTGGGCTCTGTGGAGGCTGAGGAACTAACGCCTACATTGAGCCTCGGACCTTTGGAAGAGGAAGAAGAGCTGGAGGCATCGGAGGCTAAAAGCCCTATGGCCCAGATGGTTCTCGTGGAGGATGGTGTGAAGGGCTGAACCATCTTGGAGATGGAAGAGGTAATGCCATCGGACTCTGTCAAGGACTCGGATGCGACGGAGAAGTTGGAAGACGTGAAGACAGGAACGTCGGACTGGGAGAGATTGAGACCGCTTAGCGACTGAGGGTCGAGCCCTTGCGGGTCGAGGGCTGAGGAGAGAGTGGAATGGCTGTTGGAACTTGCGTTCCACGCCTTGCTGATCATCCAGAAATAGTCGCGCACAGGACTCTTGCACGTAGCGGAGCCGCCAGTCAAGGCTCCAATGACAAGCCCATCGGACGAGAAGAGAGCACTACCCGACGAACCGCCCTCGGTAGCACCATCATCCCAACTCTTTATGAACCAGTGGGATTTAGAAGCGAAAGAGCCACCGACGGCATTCTTGTCGCCCGTATAGGAGGCATCGGGGGTTGCGGAGGAGGCGGTAGAGATTTTCTTAACGTCGCCGTAGGGGTGGTGGATGCAATAGACGGAAGCCTCTTGAGCGGACGTCGTACGGCTCCAGCCAGCCCAATAGGGGGCGGACACGACAGAGGGAGATTGGGAGAGGCGGATGACGGCCATATCTGTCGAGGCATCGAAAGCTACAAGCGTGCCACCGCTAATCTCCTCTGTACCTTTGCAGTAGACATCATAATCGTTTTGGCAGACGGGCTCCTCATAACCGAAAAGTGCCTCGCAAGAGGTGAGAGAGGCAGAGCCTACGACATGGGCTGCGGTGAGCACCAATGGCGCATTATCTTGAGCGGTATTGTTGACGAGCGTACCTGTGCCGTAATAGAGACCATTGAGAATGAGTCGGCATACGCTACGGCGCTGGAGGTCGACGCCATCATGGCAGACAGCGGCTACCTCGCAAGAGGCGGAAGAACCGTATGCTCCTGCCGTTGCCTTATTGCCTGTCGCACTGCCATGACCTATTGGTCGGAAACCGCAATTTGCCGCCGTTATGGAGAACGAAGGGAGAGATGTTGAGGGACCGACGTAGCGGAGGATTATGGCGGAGCTTAAAATGGTTGGGGTTATGGCCTCGGTGGCGGAAGCGGTGATCCATACGGACTTGACGACAGAGGATATGGTGTCGGAGACTGTCAGCGTGGCTCCCTCGGGGAGGGAGAGACCGGCGAGACAGAGGCTCATGGAATAGGCATCGGGGCTGACGAAGAGGGTCGCCCAGGTTATGGAGCCGTCGGCGAGGAGGGTAATGTCGTCGGGCGAGAAAGCGGCATCGACATCTACCCTTTGTGCGAAGAGGGACTCGGACTGCTTGGAGTCGGAAACTTGCGCCACGGGAGACGGAACGGAGACGCGGGGCATGGGCGTCTGGGTGTCGGAATAGACTTGCGCATCGGCATGGGAGGGGAGTAGCGCAAAAAGGGCGAAGGCGAACGAGAGGGCAGTCGCCAAACGTATGTGATTGAAAAAGGAAGCCGTCATAACAGATGGAAAGATAGTGAAAAAATCTGGAAGCTCCTTGGGGTAAACTTTTTAATACGGATAAAGTTCAAAAGCCTATATTTGTAACTCCGATGGCATAACACAAAAACAGCATGATAAAGAACAAAAGCCTTGTCTCGATCAACGACTTCAGCAAAGAAGAGATGCTGCGGATTTTGGACCTCGCCGCGGACTTCGAGGCCAACCCTGACCAGCCGCTGCTGCGCGGCAAAATCATAGCGAGCCTCTTTTTTGAGCCTTCGACTCGCACACGACTGAGTTTCGAGACGGCAATGAACCGCCTCGGCGCGAGGGTGATAGGATTTTCGGACGTCAACGCCACATCCACCACTAAGGGTGAGACTCTGAAAGACACGATCAAGATGGTGAGCAACTACGCCGACCTGATCGTCATGCGTCACCCATTGGAGGGCGCAGCGCGCTATGCGGCGGAGCAGAGCCCTGTTCCAATCGTCAACGCAGGCGACGGCGCGAACCAGCACCCGTCGCAGACGCTCTTGGACATGTACTCGATGCGCAAGACGCAGGGGACTCTCCAAGACTTGAAGATAGCGATGGTTGGCGACCTGAAATATGGGCGCACCGTCCACTCGCTCATCATGGCGATGAGCTATTTCAACCCGACATTTTACTTCGTGGCTCCAGACGAATTGCGCATGCCCCAGGAGTACAAGACATTCTTGGACGAGAAGGGCATCAAGTATGAGGAGCATCATGACATGGCGGACGTCTTGCCATTGGCAGACATCCTCTACATGACCCGCGTGCAGAAAGAGAGGTTCTCGGACCTCATCGAGTATGAGCGCGTGAAGAACACGTACGTCTTGCACAACAGCATGCTTGACGTGAGCAAGGACAACATGCGCATCTTGCACCCCCTGCCACGCGTGGGGGAGATCTCGACAGACGTAGACCAGAACCCGAAGGCCTACTTCTTCGAGCAGGCACGCAACGGCATGTATACCCGCATGGCCATCATAGCAGCAATCCTTGGCGCAAAAGAATAAAAACGGAGACTCACGATGGAAAACAATAAAGAGCTGAAAGTGAGTGCCATAAAGGATGGCACAGTAATCGACCACGTACCGGCGCAGAACCTTTTTAAGGTCATCTCGCTATTGGGATTGGAGAAGATACCTAACGCGATAACGTTCGGTACGAACCTTGAGAGCAAGAAACTGGGTCGCAAGAGCATCATCAAAGTGTCCGACAGATTCTTTGAGGATGACGAGATCAACAAGATTGCCCTCGTAGCCCCAGAGGCTAAGCTGAACATTATCAAGGACTACAAGGTTGTCGAGAAGCGTCAGGTGTCATTGCCGGACGAGATTACGGGCTACGTCCGTTGCTTCAACCCCAAGTGCATCACCAACCATGAGGACATCACGACGCGCTTCATCGTCGTAAGCAAGTTGCCTTTGGCTCTGAAGTGCCACTACTGCGAGAAGGTGACGACCGAGGAGCACATGGTAATAAAATAATCGAGGCATGGCAGATATTTCATGGAAACCGGGCAACATGCTGTACCCACTGCCTGTTGTGATGGTCAGTTGCGGCGACGCACCCGAGAACTATAACATCATAACCGTGGCGTGGGCGGGCACGATATGCTCGACGCCCCCGATGGTTAGCATATCAGTCCGCAAGGAGCGTCATTCCCATGGCATCATAAGCCGCACGGGCGAGTTCGTCATCAACCTGACGACGGAGGAGCTGGTACGCGCCACAGACTGGTGCGGCGTCAAGAGCGGACGTGACGTGAACAAGTGGGAGGCCATGGGTCTCACCCCGTCAAAGTCGTTCACGGTCAAAGCCCCCGGCATCGAGCAAAGCCCCGTCTCGATCGAGTGCAAGGTGAAACAAGTGATAGAGCTTGGGAGCCATGACATGTTCATAGCAGAAGTCACGGGCGTAAGGGTCGACGACAAATATGTAGACCCTGCGAGTGGCGCATTCGAGCTGGAGAAGGCGAAACCCATCTGTTACAGCCACGGCAAGTATTACTCCGTCGGCAAGCTGCTTGGGAAGTTCGGTTTCTCGGTACAGAAGAAAAAGAAGTAGCGGACAACCGCTAACTAATAAACATCCCCCGATTGACAGAGCGTCAGTCGGGGGATTTATCGTATGGAGCGGAGCGCACTACCCTACCCCACCAAATCGGGCGGCAGGACGGGCATTGCGCCAGGCTGTGTGCAGACATAGGCGGAGACGGCCACGGCACGCTCGTGGGCTTCGGAGAGGGAGCGACCACGGAGGAGAGAGGCGACAAAGGCAGCGGTGAAGCTGTCTCCTGCTCCGACGGTATCGGCCACATGGACATGGAGGGAGGGGTGGAAAGACGAGGAGTTTGACGTCAGGACATAGCTGCCCTCGGCACCGCACGTGACGATGAGAATTTGCGGATGGAGGATGGAGAGGATCTTGTGGCAGGAGGTGTCGAAATCGTCGGAATGGAACTGAGGGAGCGACTGTAGGTCGTGGAACTCGTCCTCGTTGATTTTGAGGATGTCGCATCGGGACATGGAGGGGAGGAAATCGGCGGCGTGGGCCCCAGCGCGGAGATTGACATCGAAGACGACGAGAGAGCCATGAGGCATGGCATCGATGAAAGCGTTGATTGTGGCACGGCTTACGGGACCACGTTGGGCGAGCGAGCCGAAACATACGGCACGCGTCTGACGGGCGAGGTCTTCGAGGGCAGGGGTGAAGGGGATGGACTTCCAAGCGACATCGTGGCAGATATCGTAGGAGGGTGTGCCATGGGCATCGAGGGTTACTGCGACAGTGCCCGTAGGATAGGGGACTGTGGCAATGCTGCCGCCTATGGAGCGGGCGTCGAGCTCGGCAATAATCTCACGACCGAGGTCGTCGGGACCTACGGCACTGACGACACGCGTAGGGAAGCCGAATTGGCTGGCGTGGAAAGCGAAATTGGCAGGTGCACCGCCGAGGCGTCGACCTTCGGGGAGGAGATCCCACAAGACCTCGCCTAAGCCGACCACGAAAGATGGTTGTGAGGGCATTGCATCACGAATTGAAGAAAAGACTTACACCGTAAAAATAGACAAAAAGAGAGAGCCGTCGCCACGGACGATGAAGTCACGTGGCGACGGCTCTTATTATGAAAGAATCTGCCTGTTAGGTGTGATTACTTGACAGAGAAGCGGAAGACGTAGAAAGTCTGCGGCTTGATGGTGACCTTGAGATCCTTACCCTCGGCATTGCCATTCTCGACAACAGGGATGACGGTGTTAGGCGCATCGAGAGTGTTGTCGGCGACGGGGCTGTCGGAGTGGAGGGTCGTGACGGTGTAGGCGTCGAGCGTCTGCTTCTTCTTGAGACCCTTGAACTGGAGGTCGACCTCCTGGGCGTTGTCGGAAGTGTTGGCGACCTTGACGACGAAAGAGCCATCGGCAGCGTCGTAGACAGCTGAGGCGAAGAGACCATCTTGATCATCATTGCCAGCGACGGCCTTGCCGTTCATGGTGAGCTTGAGGACGTTGGTGCCCTTGTTGTGGGCGAAGAGCTGCTGGACATAGTAGGAAGCGGTCTTGACCGAGCGGGTATTGTCATACCAAATCATGTCTGGACGCCACTGCCAACCCTCGACGTGGGCGAAGAGGGGCGCATAGGTGGCCATGCGTACGATGTCGGCGTTGCGCTCGAGACCCGTCATGAAAGCGGCCTCAAGGAGGGAGGCATGGAAGTGGTTCCACTTCTTGCCTGCGCCGTGGCAAGCGTACTCGCCTGCGAAGACTTTGGGACCCTTGCGGTCGTAATTGTCGTAACGGTTGCCTTGTGCGAGGAACCAAGACTCGGGGCGGTAGAAGTGCTCATCGACGAGGTCGGCACCGAGCTTTTTCATTTCGGGCCAGAGGTAGTCGAACTGCTTGCCCTCGGAATCGGGGCCAGAGGAGCCGACGATCTTGATTTCGGGATGCGCCTTACGGATTGCCTCGACGAAGAACTTGAGACGCTCGGGGTAGAAAGCATCCCACTGCTCATTGCCGACACCGATGTACTTGAGGTTGAAGGGCTCGGCGTGACCCATGTCGGCGCGGAGCTTACCCCACTTGGTGTCGACAGAGCCATTGGCGAACTCGATGAGGTCGAGACAGTCTTGGATGAAGGGTTGGAGAGCCTCCTTGGTCGCAGGAACGTGGGCATCCTCGGTCTCATTTTGGAACTGGCAAGCAAGACCGACGCTCAGGATTGGGAGAGGCTCGGCACCCATATCCTCAGAGAGGAGGAAATACTCGAAGAAGCCGAGACCGTAGCTCTGGTAGTAGTCGGGATAGAAACGATGGGGGAAGGTGTAGTGCCAACGGTTCTCATTGATGGGGCGATTCTCAACAGGACCGACGCTATTCTTCCACTGGTAGCGCGAAGCGAGGTCGGTACCCTCGACGATGCAGCCGCCAGGGAAACGGAAGACACCGGGGTGGATGTCGGTGAGCGCCTGAGCGAGATCGGCACGGAGACCGTTCTCACGACCCTTCCATGTGTTGGCAGGGAAGAGAGAGACGTGGTCGAGGTCGACAGTCTCGCCGTAGAGGAAGATGCGGAGCTTGCCCTTGGTGACGGAGCCGTCGGCCTTGATGGTGGCTGTATACTTTTTCCAATCGGAGCCGCTGATATTGACGTCTGCAGAGCCGAGAACCTGTGTCTCGCCCATGCTGGCGGGGTCGGTCAGCTCGACGGTAATCTTGCTGTCGCCATTGATGGCGCGCGCCCAGACGGAGAAGCGGTACTCGTCGCCCTGCTTGACAGAGACTCCGAAGAAGCCCTCATTCTGGAGGCCAGTACGCTTGTGCTGATGCCCTACGGGGCTGAGGCGCACGTAGTGTGGGTTACGCTCGAAAGGCGCGCCGTCAGTACGAACCTCGACCTTGCCGAAAGACTCCCAGCCCTGGAGTGATTGAGGGAATTCGAAAGAGCGGTTTTTGACCATCTCGGCGTAGAGACCACCGTCGGCAGCGAAGTTGATGTCCTCGAAGAAGAGGCCATACATGGTGCTGGCGACATCGGCACCCTTGGCGGGCTTGGTGACGTCGATGACGAACGACTTTTGAGCCGAAGCCGAAGCCGCCGTCATGGCGGCCAGGGCTAAGGTTATTATTTTGTTATTCATTTATAGACAATAGGTTGAGACGTGTGGACACTACTTGACAGCGAATGTGACGACAGACATGGCAGGCATGTTGACAGTGATGATGCCATCCTTGCCGAGCTTAGCGCCATCGAAGCCGTTGAGGTCGATCTTGTCTGGGTTGTCGAAAGTATTGTAGTCGTGGATGTCGGAGGCGGTGACGATGGTGGCGTCGGAGACGGACTTAGCCTTCATGCCGCGGACATCGACCTTGACGGCGACCTTCTGGTTGAGGTCGATATTGGCGATGGAGACGTGGACAACGCCGTCCTTATCCTTGGATGCGGAAGCGGAGACCTGGTCGGCCTTGAAGTCGCCATTGACAACCTGCTTGCAAGTTGTGGTGGAGGGGCAGAGGGTAGCGTCCTGGTGAACCTTGTACATATCGAAGATGTGGTAGGTGGGGGTGAGCATCATCTTCTCGCCATCGGTGAAGATGATGGACTGGAGGACGTTGATGATCTGTGCGATGTTGGCCATACGGACGCGGTCAGCGTGCTTGTGGAAGATGTTGAGGGTGACGGCTGCGATGAGGGCGTCGCGCATGGTGTTCTGCTGGAAGAGGAAGCCTGGGTTGGTGCCTGGCTCGACATCGTACCAAGAGCCCCACTCGTCGACAACGAGGGCGACTTTCTTCTCGGGGTCGTACTTTGTCATGATGGCATCGTGGCGTGTGACGAGCTCATCCATGTGATAAGCGCGCTGCATGGTCTCGACATACTGCTGGTCGGAGAACTTGGTGGCGCTGCCCTTGTTGTCCCATCCGCCCGGGTGTACGTAGTAGTGGAGGGAGAGACCCCACATCTGCCCAAGGGGGATGTTGCGCATCTGGGTCTCGGTCCAGTTGTAGTCGTCGACATTGGCGCCACCTACGACCTTCTGGAGGTGGTTGTCGCCGTAGTTACGAGCGAAAGTCTGGTAACGGCGATAGAGGTTGGAGTAGTACTCTGGGGTCATGTTGCCGCCGCAGCCCCAGCTCTCATTGCCGACGCCGAAGAAAGTGACCTTCCAAGGCTTCTCGCGACCATTCTGTTTGCGGAGGTTGGCCATAGGGCTCTCACCGTCGAAGGTCATGTACTCGACCCACTCGCTCATCTCCTGAACGGAGCCAGAGCCGACGTTGCCGCTGATGTATGGCTCGGTGCCGATCTCCTCACACATATTTAGGAACTCGTTGGTGCCGAAAGAGTTATCTTCTACGACGCCGCCCCAGTGGGTGTTGACCATCTTGGCGCGGTTCTCTTTAGGACCGATGCCGTTCTTCCAGTGGTACTCGTCGGCGAAGCAGCCGCCCGGCCAGCGGAGGTTGGGGATATGGATCTTCTTGAGGGCGTCGATTACATCCTTACGGACACCATTGACGTTGGGGATGTTGGAGTCGGGACCGACCCAGAGACCGCCGTAGATGCAGTGGCCGAGGTGCTCTGAGAAGTGGCCATAGATGTGTCGGCTGATGACCGTGTTGCCCTGGTCGGTGTTGACAACGACCGTCGCGTCTTGGGCAAGGGCTGCGGTGGCGGAGATGCCGGCGAAGGCAATCGCACCGAGTACTTTGCTGATGATGTTCATATAAAAGGTGTATTTGTTTTTTGTGATTGTTAAGGCGAAGCGTAAAAAACTGTTTCACACTCCTTTTCGATTGCAAATATCTCTAATCTTTTCGGGGTTAAGGTGGACAAAAACGTATTTATGGGTAAAGTTATGTTACTCGCGTAAACAAAAAGGGCGCATGATGTTATTAGACACCATGCGCCACTATACGAACTGGACGTAAAATACTCTAAATCACATTGAAGCGACGTCGCCAGACGGCTTGCGCCACGTCGCCCGTGCAGTGGACAATACACCACGCGGCAACATTATAGTGCTCCACATCGGCAGCCACAGCCTCAATCTCGTCGAGCGGGCGACCTTGAAGATGGAGTCCCCCGACAAAACCTGCGAGGCTTGAACGCCCGAGGTCTTTGAAGACGAAGCGGAGCAACATTGGGAGCCCATGATGTGTGCATCCGCCAAAGAGCCACTCGTCGCTGCCGTCGGAGATGAGAGCGAACAGCTCATCGGAGAAAGAGTCTGGCGTGAGCATGTCGGCAGCGAGGAGGCGAGGGTTTGGTGGCGCAGGCTGCGGAAGCGTGAAGAGCGTCAAGAAAGGCGAGACGACATGGACACCCGAGATACGGTGGACATCGAAATGGTCGAGAATCTCGGGGGATGGCATGCCGATGGGCTTACGCATCTTGCCGAGTTGACCATCGGGACCGACTTGGACGGAGAAACGTCGGCGTTCGGCATCGGGGCCCATAAAGAGGGGGCCGCGGACACCGAAGTCGGCAAGAAGGGAGAGACCGCCGGAGTGGTCGTAGTGTCCATGGCTTAGGACGACGGCATCGAGACCGCCGAGGCAACTTGCGTCACCGATATTGGCGTTCAGAGTCTTGGCGTGCTGACCTGTGTCGAGAAGGAAACGCAGGGAGGGCTGCCCATCGGCTGGCTCGACATGAGCGAGGATGGAAAGCCCATGCTCGGGTCGGCGAGTTGAGCGGGGATCGTCGAAAGCGTCGTTGACAAGCAGGTCGAAACGGATCATAGGAGATCTTTGCGACGGAAGAATAGTGCGAGAAGGATGCTGAGGATGAGCGACGCGCCGACGACGATGAAGAAGGCGTAGTGGTTGTCCTCCAGATAGTTGGCGACGTTCATGCCATAGAGGCTGGCTATGAGCGTCGGGAGCATGAGGATAATGTTAACGCTCGTGAGGGTCTTCATGGTGCCGTTGATGTTGTTGCTGATGACCGACGAGTAGGAGTTGCTCATGCTGTGGATGATGTTGCGGTAGATGTTGGTGGTCTCCTCCGCCTGTTTGAGCTCAATCTCGACGTCTTCGGTGAGATCCTCGTCGCAGGCGTCGCGTATGGTCTTGGTGTGGACGAGTCGGTAGAAGAGCACGTCGTTGCCCTTGAGGGATGTGACGAAGTAGACAAGGGAGTTCTCGATGCGCTGGAGCTTGAGGATCTCGTCGTTGTGGACGGTCTCTTGCAGTTCTTCCTCGGAGCTCATTATCTGGACGTTGATGTTCTTCAGGTATTTGAGGAACCAGACGGATGCGGAGAGCATGAGCCTCATTGCGAGCTCGTAGTGGTTGGCGACGGCGATGCGTTTGCGGATGGAGTAGACAACGAAGTCGTCGATCATGTCTGTCTTGTAGTTGCAGATGGTGACGCAGACGTCGTCGCGGATGATGATGCCGAGAGGGACGGTAGTGAAGTCGATGCGCGAGTCGTTGCGTCGGATGGGGATACGGATGACGATGAGTTGCCAGCCGTCGTCCTCCTCGTCGCGACGCGGGCGTTCGTCGTTATCCTCGATGTCGGAGATGAAGGACTCGGGGACTTCGAGGCCGGAGATTAGGAAGTTACGTTCTTCTGGGGTTGGGCATTCGAGGGAGGTCCAGCAGTTGGGTTCCCACTTGTCGGTGACCTCGTAGCCTTTGGTGTTGATGTAGAAAGTCATCATGGCCTTTCCAATGTTTTTGGGCAGGGGTTAAAGATTTCGAGACTAAGTCGCAATGTGGGCGTGCATGATGAGCATCGGCGCTTTTGTCGGGCGCCGGCGTCGTCTCGAAGGCCAGATGAGTTGCAGGAAGAAGCGCGTTGGTTATAGCGGGCGTGCGCTTGAGTGTCTATACCAAAGAGGCATGACGGACGCGGCCCGTAGAGGCTTGGGAGACGGCGGCGCAGGTGCGCTGCTCATTGTTCGCCGGAGGGTAGTCGTCCATGCTGTAGTTTTTGGTTAGACAATGGGGGCGAGCATTGTTGGTCGTCCCTTTGGAATAAATCTCGGCGCGAAGATACGGAAAAAGGGATAGGTTGGTGTTGTCGGTGGGGAGTAATGGTTTGGGCGGATGTGAAAATTGCTTATATTCGCGGCGTCAAAGATGGTCGCCCTGATGGTGGAATCGGTAGACACGAGGGACTTAAAATCCCTTGGTCGCAAGACCGTGCGGGTTCGAGTCCCGCTTGGGGCACGACGAAAAAGGAGCATCCCGCCTGGCTGATAGGAGCCGGGCGGGATGTGTTGTTTTAGTTGGAGGGGGGGAGGAGGGAGGTTAGTTGGAGAGGGCGTGGGAGAGGAAATCGAGACCTTGGGAACGTAGCTCAGCAAGTCGGGAGGACGTGGAGAGTGGGGTGTGGAGTAGACGATTGACCGCAGGGAGATCAGGATTGGCGTGATCGGTTATGAGTCGATCGGACATGTTGAACATTCGGAGAAGGCTCTCCATTCGAGCGTTGCCGCGTCCGCTATTAGTGAGAACAACGAAAGGCTTATTGAAGATGATGCTGAAGACGGTGCCGTGGAAAGAGTCGGTTATGACGAATTTGGCATCGTTGAAGCAACGCAGCCATTGTTGGATGGAGGCGAAACGTGTCTCTTTTCTTATTGGGCGGAGGAAGTTGGTGCCGCCACTTATGTAGGAGTAATTGCAGCTGTTTTCTATTGCCACATGTTTCACGAGGTTGCTTTTGTGCTTGCTTTGGTCGAGGATGTAGCAGAAGAGCGGCTCGCCTTGGGATGTGGAGTCGTCAGAGCGGAAAAGTTGGCAGTAGTCGTCGGCAGTCAAGAGCATTGTGGGGTCGACAACATGTTGGGCGTGGACGCCAAGGTGCTGCTCACAAAGGGTGACGGCAGAATCCTCACGGACGCTTATGGCATCGAACTGCTTTGCGGCATCGGCGCACAGGCGCGTGTCTTCGGGCGTATACGTCCATTCGGAGACACCGAAAGATGCGGCATAGGCGACTCTTTTTGTGTTTGCCCAACCATCGGAGAAAGAGAGATAGGCGTTGGATATGTTGTGCGGGTGGCTGGGACGGTTGAAATAGTTGGGGCGCCACACTTGGTCGCTGCCGACAACGAAGCCGTCGAAGTCGCCTTGCTTGATGACTTCGAAATCCTGCGGAGTCTGGAGCTTAAGGTATTTCTTGACGAACGGGTTTTTCGCCTTATTCTCTAAATAGTTGGCAAGGCTTGCGCCCCTTCTTCGAAGGACCTTACGTATGAAACCTTTGACAAACAATGCGCAGAGCTTCCACGTGGGAAGTTGCTTGAAGTCGTAGTTGTTGACGTTTATGGCTTCGTTACCCATGCGCTCGAGTGTCGTTTGTAGCGCATAGGCTTGGAGGATGCCTCCGATGTTGCAATGAAGATTGAGGGAGATTATGGCGAGGCGCATGGGAAATTTTGTGAGGATGGTGTTCTTTGCTATGCGTTTGTTGTTATCGGAGGCGGAGCTCAATGGATGAAGGTTAGCAATAGGTTGAACCTTGCGAAATTAGTGATTTATTGAGCGTCCGCCAAACGGAGGGGGAGGGAAAATGAACGGGGGTTGTAAGGGTTGTTACTCTGTGAGCTGGAGGAGGAAGGAGAAGCCGACGTTGATGTTGTTGGTCGGGTAGGAGCTGGAGATGTAGGGGCGGGCGAGGCTCTGGTCGTAGTAGAACTGGACGTTGAACTTTGAGGTGAGGGCGTAGTCGGCAGAGAACTTGACTTGGGTGCTCTTGGTGCCTGAGGCGAGCTCGGAGGTCATCTCCTCGATTCGTCGGAGGATGGTGTACTGGTCGCGGCGCGAGAGAGCGAAGGTGAGGTTGAGGGTGTTGTTGAAGCCCTCTTTGGCTCTCTTGCCGACGAAGAGTTTGAGGTTGTCGAAGCGGTAGCCGAGGCTTGCGGTCCAGTCGTTGGCGTAGGTCTCGGTTATCTGGTTGTTGTTGACGGAGAGTGTTATGGTCCTGCTCTTGTTGGAGGAGAAGGAGGCCGTCATGTTGTTGACGAAGGTGGCGGAGATGCCGATGAAGGGGCTGAACTGCTCGGCGATGGAGACGGAGGAGGCGTCGTATTGAGGAACGAAGTTGCCGTCGATGTCGCGGACGTAGCTGAAGCCGTCGTCGGACGCGAGCCAGTCGAGGTTTGTGGTGTACTGACCTACGGTGTATTTGGAGGTGTAGGAGTGGTTGAGCTCGATGTTTCGCACCTTGTCGCTGAGGGCATTAATGTTGTTGAGGCCGCTGAAGGTGATGCGCCAGTTGGGTCGCATGGCGGAGATTTTTGGGAGGAGGTCGAGGAAGACGTTGCCTGTCGTCTTACCCGTATAGGCTGCTATGAAGGCGGGAATCATGACCTCTTGTGACGAGAGACCATAGCCGTCGCGACCGCCGTCCTCGCGCTCGCCAGCGTCGACATCGGTTGTCGCACCTGCGCCGACACGGTTGGAGTAGAGGCGTTCGGAGATGAGTTGCCTATTGGAGAGGAACTTGTCGTAGACGGAGAAATCGAGGTTGCCGGTCTTGGATGGTTTCTTGAAAGCCGTCTTTATGGCGTTGAGGGTTAGCGACGATGTTCCAGACTCGACGGTATTGAAGACACCGGCGAAGCCGCCAGCGTCGAAGAGGTAGTACTCGCTGAGGTCGTGGCTCTTGGAGTGTTGGGCAGTAAGCTCGATCTTGAGGGCTTTGAAGAGCTCGATGGAGGAGCGCACTTGGAGATTTTGGGAGTGGGTCATCTCATACGGTTCATTGAAGGTGGAGTCGGTCGTCATCCATCCGCTTTGTACGGCACGGAGGGCGAAGCCACGCTCTTGGATACCCGTTATGAACTTGAAGCCTGGGGCGGACATGCCGTTGTCGGAGCCGAGG
Organism: Bifidobacteriaceae bacterium; assembly: GCA_963607345.1. Classification (GTDB taxonomy): domain Bacteria; phylum Bacteroidota; class Bacteroidia; order Bacteroidales; family Marinilabiliaceae; genus W3P20-009. Next base: position 110,008 of record CAVDBL010000001.1, on the reverse strand, counting down.
AAGTGGCTGCCCATGTTATAGCCGGGGAGCGTCGTACCGTTATTTTCAGAATATGAGATGCTAACGTTCTTGATGGACGTGGCGACCATGAGAACCATGTCTTTGAAGACGTTGCGCGAGTTGTCGGCATCGTCATGAATGACACCAGATACGACGATGCGGGCGTCGTTGGACGGCATGGTGGGGGTGAAGACGGCTGTGTTGGGGCCTTGGGGCTCGATGGTGCCTTTGATGGCGTGGCCACGGCTGTCGAAGGCGCGGGCAGAGATGTCGGTCGTCTTGAGATTGTGGGTTATGGGGACAGGCTGCCCTACGACGAGCTTGACGTTGCTCTGCGTGTAAGACTTGGTCTTATTTGCTTGACTTTGACGCTGTTGGCGTGTGCTGTTGGAGAGATTATAATGGTCGTAGAGCTCACGTAGGTACTTGCTCTTGTTGTAGAGCGTACCGAAATTGGCCATGGCGTTGGCTTGCTCGGTATTCTTATTAGTAATGGTATTGCCCCAGTCGTAGTCGGAGGTCTCGCTGCCACGTTGCCAGTTGTAGACACCTTTGTAGGAGGCGTTGGCAGTAAGGAAGTTGAGATATGGGAGCTTGTTGATAGGGACAGTCCAGTTGAGATCGACATTGTGCTGGTAGTTCTGCACCTTGCCGAACTTGCGGATATTGGACCATACGGAGTCGCGCCAATGCTTGTACTCATCGGGGTACTTATCCTTATTAACGGGTCCATCGGGCTCATCGATACGGGCGTTGACGACAGCGTTGAAGCCGAACTTGACGTTGCGCGTGATGTTGTAGCGGAAGTCGAAGTAGCGGTTCCAGTAGAACTCCTTGGTCACGCTGATGGGCACCTTGTAGTCGGGATTGGTGATGTTTCGCTTCTGCACCTCCTGGTAGTTGCGGTCGAACTCCCAACGGTAGCCGAGCTGCGAGGGTGCGGTGTAGAGGGTCACGTCTTTGATGATGGCGAGATACTTGCTGCTGAGCCCCGACTTTTTGAGGGGCTGGACAGTCTTGGCACCTGCGGCATAGTCGTAGGCGATGGTACCATTCTGCTGGCGAGTGAGGTCATATTCCGTCTCGGGATCGGTCTTATTCGTCGTGGAGATGCTGTAAGATGCCGAGAGATTGGACGGCGAGACGACAGTGACGCGTTTGCCCTTGGCGGGCTTTATGCGCACATTGGTGAAATTGAGGCTCTTGATGGTCTCGGTGGTCTGCGATATTTCCTTGAGGCTGTCCTCCTCGGCTTTCGTCTTGGCTTGGGCGAGGACGGTGCTCATGAGAACGTCGGAGTCGTAGGGAGAGTATTGGGGCATGGACGTCGTGCGGCTGTAGCCTGCGAAGACAGGGAGGCTGAGACGCGAGTTGGGACCGAGGAACTTGCCGAACTCGAGATTTGCGGAGATGTCGAACTGCTTGTTCTCGCTCATGCTTCGCTCAAGGACGCTCTGGTCGATGCTACCGAAACCGATGCTGGAGTACTGGCCAGAGGCTTGAACCGTGCCGAGGTCTGCGAGACGGAGCGTGGCGCGACCACGAGCCGCCCATCCGCCTCGCTCATCGAAGTCGGAGAGGCGCAACTCATTGAACCACACCTCGGCACTCTTTGTTCCTGCGCCATGGGCACGGAGACCCATCATCATGACGACGACATTGCCGGTCGACGGATTACCCTTGATGCGCACTCGGTTATTATTATTGTCGGGGTCGACCATGGTGTAGACCGTCTGGAGCGTGACGCCAGAGTCGGCCTCACGGCGTGCCTCGTTGCGCTGGAGTTTGCATTCGGTGAGAACTGATATGGGGATATTCAGCTCATTCTCGGTAGGCCATACGGCGTAGCGGTCGGACTCGCTATTGGAGGTATAGGTGCCGTGTGGTGTTAGCTTGAGGGGAATCTCATACTCGTAATAGTTATCCTCGTAGTCGGAGCCTATGCGGACGAACGCGCTCATCTGATTGTCTTCCAACGGGTAGCCGTCCATAGCCTCGGCGTGGATATACATCTTGAGGCGGCGGTAGTTTCGGAAGTCCATATTGAGCTTCTTGTAGACGGCTCGGGCATCGCCATTGGCGAGGTCGGTGACCTTGACGGAATAGGCTTGCTCGTTGAGCTGTCGGAGCTGCGGGTTGGAGGGGTCGACGACGCGGTCAACACCTGGGGGCAGGACGTAGCTTACGGGGTTGCGGCGGTCGTTCTCCTCGATGTTGACCGTCGTGGTGGAGAACGTCGTGGCTGCGGAGACGTGTCCATCCTCCTCGACGAGGCTCTCGGTGTACTTGCGCCATTCGCCCTTGACAAGCTCAAGAGTGGCGAGACGGACGATGCAGGTGTCTTGGAAGCCGGTCATGAAGAGGCGGATGAACTGCATGGAGGTCATGTCGCTGATGTCGCCCACGACCTTCTCGGGTTGCGAGATAGGGATCTTGAACTGATACCATTTGATGGTCTCGGTCTTGCCGTTTCGGAGCTTGGTTGTCGTCTCCATCTGATCGGCTATGTAGTTATGACCGACGACCATGCTATCGGGACGTAGCGAGACGCGGTACTGGTAGTAGCTCTCGGTCTCGTTGAGGGTATAGTCATCGTTAAGATCCTCATTGTCAGGCTGGTTGGTCGCCGCCGTCGAATAGGATTCGGGAGAGTACTCGCTCGGGCATGAGTTGCCCTCGGGGTTATTGAACTTCTTGTAGCGATCGAGGATGGAGACTTGCTGCTGGTCGTAGTCGGAGCCTCGGTAGTAGTGGTAGTCGTCGCCGGCAGGGTCGTTGACAATCTCCTCGTAGGCCTCTTGGGAGAGGTTGCCGTTTTGGTACATGGCGCGGATCATGTCCATGTAGGGGTATTCGGACTTATTGTAGAAATACCTCTCTCTTTCGGAGCTCATGCCGTTGAGACCGACATCTTGAGCGCACATGGATGCGGCATCGGTGTTGAAGCCCTTGACAAGACTGTTGGTGCGGGGAATGTAGCCCCACGCGGTACTATCGACATCGAAATCCTCGCCTGGGACGGGGAGACCGTGCTCGAAAGACTTGCGGGAGTCGGGCAGCACGTCCTCGGAGACGGAACCAATATTGAAATAGAGGTCGCCGCCGCGATCGGGGCTCTGGTCATAGATGAAGGGATCCATCATCCAGAACTCGATGTACTCGATATTGGCGTTCTCGAAATCGGTCGTCTCGAGCTTGCGCTGGATGCCTGCCCATTTGGACTCGGGGTCGGTGAGGTGACCGTTGACATCGAGGTCGGTCGTGAAGTTGTAGGGACCGCGCTCGTCGGGATAGTAGGCGAGGTTGAGCATCGAGATGTTGGTGCTCTCGCCGTAGGCCGCCTCGCGGTTGGGGTATAGCTCATCCTCGTAGACCTCGCGGACGTAGTGGTTGCTCTGCTGGTCGAGGTCGTTGCGGATATGACGCGGAGTGTTGGTCATATTGCGGAGGAAGAGGGGGTCGATGGAGTACCAAGCGAGTCGGGCGCGGTCGAAACCTGCGCTGAGGTCGTTGATGACGGTATTGTCGGGCGAGAGCGTCCCGGAGCCTGCGGGTCGGCTGGCGAGATGCCATCCTGCCCATGACTTGATGTCGTACTTGACGGACGAGCCTTCGAAATCGTCGATGTAGGCGGCGTTGATGGAGTTGGAGTGACCTGCGATGAGTTTGGCGACCTCGCCCTCGAAGTCTATGGAGCTTTCGGCCTTAGTACTGACGAGAGGGAGAGCGTCGATGGCCTCGGTGAGGAATGGGAGCTTGCGGCTATAATTGATATTGAGGCCGAGCATGGTGTTGGAGACGCTCTCCTCGCCATAGGAGACCTTGTTGGTGAGGGGTCGTTCCTTCATGTGGATGACGGTACCGCCGATATTGAAATTGTCGCTCACCTCGTAATTGAGGTGCGTGCCGACGAGCGTCTGCGTCTGTGTGGATATGGCAGCCTCGTTCTCGTAGGAGATGTTGATGGCGGTGCCCGAGCTCAGGAGGCTCTGGTTGAGGATTCGGACGCGACCGAGGGAGTAGTCGACAGTATAGTCCACATTCTCAGTAAGGATCTGACCGCCAGCCGTGACGACGACGGAGCCTTGGGCGACATTGTAGGCGTTGAGGGAGATGTCGCTGGAGTTTTGGCTTTGGAACTGACCCTTGATCTTGAACTTATTCTTCTTGGTCTGTTGCTTGGCGTAGACCTGTGTACTGTCGTATAGCGCACGGAAGGCGTATTTCTCGGCAAGGGTAGGCTCGTTTTTGAGCTTATCGGCCAGGTAGTCGCCGAAAGGCTCTCGCTCGGGGAAGATGATGAGACCACGAGCGGCATTGACAGTGACACCCGAGACGTAGTCGTACTTGCCATCGGAACCCACCTCGTTGTAACTGTTGAGTCGGTCGAGGTTGAGGATCTGGAGGTAGGTCTGACCATTGAGACCGCCGTTGACGGGTTTCTGTCCCTCGTTGAAATAGTTGATGTAGGAGCTTGTGGAGTCGTTGAGGTAGACGATGTTGACCTCGAAGCCGTCTGACTTAATCTCGTAGCCGCCAAGGGAGTAGATGTTTTTCATCATAAGATCCCAGACCTTATACTGCGGCGTAAAGGTTGTGCCTTTCAGCATTTTAAGGTAGAGGCAGCTTGGGGCGTTGACGCCACTGGTAGAAAGCTCACCGACGGTGTAGGTTTGCCCGCGGTAGGTATACTGGTAGGCGACGGCGAGAACCTCATTGTTGTTGAGCGGGCTATTGAGGGAGATGTAGCCGAGATGCTCGTTGATGGTGTACTCGGAAGAGGAGAGGAGGCGCGCATTCTCGACCTTCTCGAAGTCGCGTCCCGTCTTCATGCCGTTGATGGACGATAGAGTCTGCGTGGTGGAGTTAGGGTCGCGGGCGGAAGAGTAGGCACCCGTCATGGCGGAATAGAGGTTGTTGGCATCGTTGGACGGCATGGCGGACTGACCGCTCCAGACGGCTGTATTCTGGATGTCGGAACCTGTCTCGCCGAGGTCGGCGAATGCGACAATGTTGCGCGCGTCGGTATAGTTGCCAGTCTTATTGGTCACCCATACCTCGATCTTGCTGATGGAGATGCCCGAGTTGACGGTCGGGAGGCGTCGGAGCGCCTGGTCGTACATGTCCTTGAAGCGTTGGCTGAGGAAGAAGTGCTTGTTCTTCTCGTAGTCGGTGACATCGATCTCGAACTCTTGCGCCGTGGCTCCGTTTTGGACGGTAATGCTGTTGCTCTCGCCCTTCTTTTGGCTGAAGACGGTGGAGACGGAGAGCTTGCCGAACTTCATATCCATCTTGAAGCCGAAGAGGCTCTGGCTGCCTTGGATGAGCGTTCCGGGGAGGCTCCAGTTGATGTTGCCGGCCTCGATGTCTTGGATTATATCGTCCTCGTCGCCATTGTACTCGAGTTTGACCTCGTTCTCAAAGGCGAAGGTGGCTTGGGTGTTGTAGTTGATGCCGAGTTTGAGCTTCTCGCCGATTTGGGAGTTGAGGTTAATCTGGACGCTCTGGTCGAAGTCGAAACTCGTGGTTGCCCTCATCCTCTCTTGGAGAGTCGGGTTGTCGATCTTGTTGTATTGGGCGCCGATGCTCACCATGGCTTGACCTTGGAGCTTCATGGTGATGTTGTTGCTGCCGAAGATGCTGGCGAAAGCGTCGGAGTTAATCTCCCACTTGCTGTTGAGGAGGCTGTTCTTGTGATCCTCGGGCTTCTTGGCGTCGGTGCCGCGGTCGGCATTGCCAGCCTGACGTTGCTTGGCAGCCCAGTAGTCGGTCATGGAGCGGCGGATGGCGTCGTTCTGGTAGTCCTCGTAGGACATGGAGTACGGTAGGCGCACATCCATGCCGCCAATCTTGCGGTAGATGGTGACGGAGCCGCTGGCTGGGTCGTAGACAGCGGAGTATTGGGCGTTGGAGGGGTCTTTGAGGTCGAGCGGGGAGGACTGGACGTTGGAGGGATTGGCACCGGGCGTTTCGGGGGCGTCGCCTTGATCCGTAAGGGGGTAAGGCAACTTGAGGGAGTCGGGTTCAGCAGCTGCGGCGACAGGGGATTGCTGGCTGGACATGGACTCGAGGACCGCACGATTTATGGCAGGCCTGATGAGAGGGCTTGCCACGCCTGCGAATGTGAGCAGGCACGTGAGGACTATGGGGAAGCGTCGGAGCTTGTTTTTCATAGGAGGGCGGAGGCAGTGTGCTGGTGGGTGGGGAGGCTGTTGGTTCAGAGCAGTCGGAAGGCGGCTCGGACGACGCCCTCGACTTTGAGGTCGGGGTTGTCGGCGAGGATCTTGTCGATGGACTTGGCAGCTTGCGCCTTGTTGTAGCCGAGGACTTCGAGGGCTTGTAGGGCCTCGTCTTTCACACCATTGGCGGCTGCGAGAGGTTGCGCAGTGGTCGTAGCGCCATCGGGGGCGATGCCGAGCTTAGATATTTTGTCTTTGAGCTCGACGATGATTCGCTCGGCCGTCTTGAGGCCTATGCCCTTGACGCCTTTGAGGGTGCGGGTGTCGCCCGACGTTATGGCATTTTGGAGCTCGGCGGGCGACATGGCGGAGACGATGACGCGAGCCGTGGCCGCACCGACGCCGCTGACTGATGTGAGAAGTCGGAAGACCTCGCGCTCGGACGTCGTGGCGAAACCGAAGAGCTGGTAGGCATCCTCACGAATTGCCTCGTGGATAAAGATCTTAGCCTTCTGCTGCCCTTCGAGGGCGGAGAAAGTGTTGAGGGAGATGCTGGCTATGTAGCCCACGCCGTTGCATTCGATGACGGCATAGGTTGGTGTCAGTTCGGCTAAGTTGCCACTAAGGAACTCTATCACAGGGGCTTGTGTTTAGCTGTATGGGAGAAAATGGGAGGTTTTTATTTTGAGAAGAAGCGCCATCCTTGGGCTTGGATGTCGGCCTCGTCGCCGCCGGTGGTTATCATGCGTCGTCCCTTCTGGAGGTCGCATATATAGCCGATGGCGTAGATTTCGGGGCCGGGCTGGCTTTGGAACTTCTGGTAGTCCTCTTGTCGGATGGAGAAGAGAAGCTCGTAGTCCTCGCCACCGTTGAAAGCAGCGACGATGGGGTTGATATTCATCTCGGCACAGAGCTTTTTTGTTTCGGCATGGATGGGCACCTTATCCTCGTATACGCGGCAGCCGACATTGCTCTTGGTGCAGATATGCAGCAGCTCGCTTGAGAGTCCGTCGCTGATATCCATCATTGCCGTCGGCACGACGTCGATCTTCTCAAGGAAGTCTACGATGTCTTGTCGCGGCTCGGGTTTGAGCTGTCGCTCGAGAATATACCTGTAACCATCAAACGCAGGAGCTGCGGAATTATTGCCTTTGAGGACTCTTTTTTCTCGTTCGAGAAGTTGGAGACCGGCGTAGGAGGCCCCGAGGTCGCCAGTGACGCAGAGAATGTCGTTGGGTTTGGCACCGTCGCGGTAGGCGAGTCGAGATGGTTTTTGCTCACCGATGGCCGTTATGGAGATGGTCAGACCCGTAAGGCTGGACGTGGTGTCGCCGCCGACGAGGTCGACGCCATAGCGCGCGCAGGCTGCATTGATGCCCTCATAGAGGTCGTCGATGGCCTTGAGGGTGAACTTGCCGCTCACACCGATGGAGACCGTTATCTGCTGCGGACGCGCATTCATGGCGCACACGTCGGAGAGATTGACGGCTACGGCCTTGTAGCCCAGATGTTTAAGAGGGCAATATGTGAGGTCGAAGTGGATGCCTTCGAGGAGCAGGTCGGTTGTGACGACCTTGACGGCGCCCTCGGAAGTCGAGAGGACCGCGCAGTCGTCGCCGATGCCACGGCGGGTGGTGGGTTGGGAGGTCGTGGTATGGCTTGCGATGCGGTCGATAAGTCCGAACTCGCCGAGTGACTCGATGCTTTCCATGGTGGGATGAGGTGGTGTAAGTTTATATGTTGAAGAGCGAGTCGAGACTTGCCTTTAGCTTGTCGCTCTCGTCCATGAAGTCGATTATGTCGTCATTGTTGATTGGCTCGGCTGGCGGCATCTCGACGCGCAAGGGGTCGACGGGCTGACCGTCGCGGTACATGCGGAAATCGAGGTGTGGACCTGTGGCGAGACCTGTGGCACCGACGGCTCCGATGACATCGCCCTGTCGGACTTGCTGCCCGAGGGTGAGTCCTTTGGCGAAATTGTTGAGGTGCATATAGACCGTCGTGTAGACGCTATTGTGCCTGATTTTTATGTAGTTGCCGCCACCTTTGGGGTCGTAGCCTTTGGCGATGACCTTGCCGTCGCCGAGAGCCACGACGGGCGTACCCTTGGGGGCTGCATAGTCGACGCCATGGTGTGGGCGGCGGATTTTTAGAATCGGGTGCATGCGCCCATTGCTGAAGCGACTGGAGATGCGGCTAAAGTGGAGTGGCGCTTTGAGGAACGCACGTCGGAGGCTGTTGCCTTGGAGGTCGTAGTAGCCGGCGATGCTGTCGCCGACGTGACGGAATGCGTAGCTGCGCTTGCCGGCGGAAGAGATGTAGACGGCAGCGGTTATGGGACCAGAGCCGACGACCTTGTCGCCAGCGAGCCTCTCGTCGTAGATGATGCCGAAGCGGTCGCCCTTGTCGAGGCCGAAGAAATCGACCGTCCAGGCGAAGACATCGGACAAGTCGAGAGCCACTTGCGGGTCAATCTGTTGCTCGGAGAGGGCGTTCCAAAGATTGGAATTGATTGTCGCAGCGACGGCACGACGGCGTGGTGTGACGCAGACATCGTGGCGGGAGACGGAGATGGAGTCGGAGAAAGAGCAGAGGACGTAGCTGGTGGGCGACACCTCGTAGACGAAATGGAGGAGCTGCGAAGCGGAGGCTGTGTCGGTGGAGTGGAAGAAGCAGCACGTCTGGCCAGCCTTCATTTGTCGGAAATCGTAGATCGGGAGGGCTTTCTCGTAGGCGGCTATGGCTTGTGCGTAGGGGAGACCAGCCCCCGTGAGGATTTGGGAGATCATCTGCCCTTGGCGGACAGTGGTCTTCTCGACGAAGAAAGAGTCGACAGGCAGACCGTAGAGAAGTTGTGGGGCGGCGATTGCCGTAGTGTCTGAGGCATTGGCACTATCGTGCGAAGCAGGGTTTTCGCGGCAGCCTGTGAAGACGGCGATGCACACTGCGAGCAGGAGCGTCGCGAGGTTTATATGTTGATTAGTTGGTCGTTGTGTGGTGGTCATTTGAGGTCGGAGGTGGTGGGGAGCGTTAGCTGAGGAGCCTTCCGGGCGTGAGCCGGACTTGCATGGCGAAGGTCGAGTTGTCGCACGTGACGGTCCGCACCTTTTGTCGCAACTCGGCGAGAGGCGTGCCGTGGGCGAGAAGCGGCCAGCAGTTGGAGCAGACGCATGAGACGGATCGGTATTCGGGGACTTTGTGGGAGAGGCTCTCGCGTTTTGTGGCGACGAAGCGCATCGTCGGGAGGTAGTTGAGCTGTGAATAGACGTAGTCGTAGTCGAAGCCGCAGATGTCGCACTTATGGTGGTAGCGTCGGTAGGCGAAGGGGTAGACCTCAGGGACGAAGACGAGGATCGAGGCGTCGTCGAAGAGGGTGACGGACTTCAGCTGTCGGACGTGCTTGGAGCCTCGGCACGTGATGGTGTCGTAGTGGGCGAGGATATAGTCCATCCAGAGGTTGGCGGCCTTCTCGTTGTCCTCATCGTCGAGCTCGATATAGGTGTTGAAGTGCGACCAGTGGACAACAGACTCGGGTATGGAGAGGGCTATGGCGATTTCGGAGGGTCGGAGGACAGGGTATCGTTCGACGTCGAACATGTAGATTGGCTGAATGCCGACGCCGTCTGGGGCGTCATCGTATGGGGAGTCGAATTTTTGGCTTTCGCTGACGACGAGTGCGACCATGGCGACTCCGAGAGTGGCGCCTTGGCTGTCGTTTTGGAGGACGTATAGGACATCGCCGGTCTTAGGCTCACAGCCATCGGGGACAGCCCATGCGTAGGAGGATAGCTCTCCGTCGTGCTGCCGGAGGATGTCCTTCATTTTAAGTTTGAAATAGTCGGCGTCGCAAGGGGAGTTGTCGGACGGCGACCACGAGATGAAATAGGCATTCATAATGCCAAAATTACAGTTAATGAGAGAAATAATGAAGTGTAAGAGGGTGAATGCGTTAAAAAAAGTACCCCTCGCCATCTTCCTGTCGCAGGCCGATGGCGAGGGAGTACCACTCACTAATCAAAAACCAAACTATCGCTATTTTGCCTATTGTTATTTGGCGAATGCTTGAATATGGTGCAGGGGTTTGATGGCGACGTTTGTCAGTATTGCTGCTCTATGTTCCAGACGAAGGCTCGGATGCCGTTCTCCTTGTTGATGTTGTCGAGTTTCTCGACGTATTTGAGGAGGACGGGCACGACATCATCTTCGACGACTGTGATGACGGAGCTGTTCATCTCGGGCCATGCGTGGGAGGCCATGCGGGGCTCGCCGCCGTTGGTGCCACGTCCGTAGACGAGAGGGAACTTGGTGTAGCCCGTTATCTTGAGCTGGTCGAAGACGTAGGCTAGTCGTTCGGTGAGAGCTTGGTTGTATATGATGAAAACTGACTTCATATCTTGGTGATGGTTAGATTGTTATGCCTCATGCGCCTCGATGCGCGCGCGGGTGCTGGCTGGGAGGTCGCGCTCGGGGTCGAAGTCTGCCATGAAGTTGTATTGCTTACGCTCGGCGTCCAGCTTGTTGCGGTTGCCGCTCTTATTGACAGCAGCGTAGACGGCAGGAACGATGAGCATGGTTATGATGGTCGAGAAGACCATGCCGCCGATGACGGCGACGCCCATTGGCTGCCAGGTCTCGGAGCCCTCGCTGGTGGAGAGAGCCATAGGGAGCATGCCGAGCATGGTGGTGAGCGACGTCATGAGGACAGGACGCAGACGGCTGCGGCAGCTGAGGGCTATGGCCTCGTAGAGCTCGACGCCGCGCTCTCTCATGAGGTTGATGTAGTCGATGAGGACGATGCCGTTCTTGGTGACGATGCCGATGAGCATCATGGCGCCGAGGGCAGCGACGACTGAGAGGTTGACGTTGAAGATGAGGAGGGCGAGGATGACGCCCGTGAACGCGAACGGGATGGCGAGCATGATGATGCCAGGGTCGATGAAGCTCTCGAACTCGGCTGCCATGACGAGGTAGACGAGGAGGAGCGAGAGGATGATGAGCAGGAAGAGCGCGCTGAAGGACTCTTGCTGATCCTCATAGGAGCCGCCGATGTAGATGGAGTATTCGGATGGGACGTCCATCTTGTCGATGACCTTTTGCGCGGCGACGGCGATGTCGCCCATGGCGTAGCCGGAGGCGGGCGTGACGCTGACCTTCAGCATGCGCTGCTTGCTCTTGCGCTCGATGGATGGCGGGTTGTAGCCCTCATCGAGGGTGCCGAGCTCTTTGAGGCGGACCTTCTGACCGTAGGCGTCGGTTATGAGCATGTTCTCGATGTCGGCGATTTTGGAGCGGTATTTCTCCTCAAGTCGGACGATGATGTCATACTCGTCGCCGTCCTCCTTGAACTTGGACTGGCGGTAGCCGTAGACGTAGTAGCGCACGAGGGTGCCGACGCCCGTCGTTGTGAGACCATGGCGCGCGAGCTTCTCTCGGTCGAGGTGGAGCTGCAATTCCGTCTTGTCGTCGCCACGGGAGATGAGGATATCCTCTGCGCCGGGGATCGTCTTGAGCTGAGTCTTGAGCTCTTGGGCGAATTGGCTGGTGCCAGAGAAGTCGTGACCGAAGACCTCGACGTCGACGGTGTTGCCCGTCGTGCCGTTGGAGCCGAAAGTGACCTCATAGTCGAGGATCTCAGGGAACTCGCCAAGAATCTTGCGCACCTCGTCGCCCATGACGAAGACGGAGCGGCTGCGGTCCTTGAGGTCGACAGTCCTAAGGCGCATGTTGAAGATGTTGTTGCCCGTGGTGCTCATCATGGAGGCGAAAGAGGCCTCCTCCTCGGAGCCATAGGAAGCGGAGATGATGGTAACCTCGGGAATGCGAGCGCGGATGACGGAGTCGACCTGCATGGCGATTCGCTTCGTGACCTCGACGCGCTGTCCCTGCTGCATCTTGGCGTAGATGTTGAGGTTGTTCTGGTCGTTCTGTGGGAAGAACTCTGTGTGGAGGTATGGAGCGAGGAAGATGGAGCCTACGAAGATCGCGGTCATGGAGGCGACGGTTATGGTCTTATGGTAGAGCACCCATCGGATGAGACGCTCGTAGAAGCGGTCGAGACCCTCGAGCCAACGTTGGCTCCACTTGTAGAAGCTGAAGCGTTTGCTCTTGGCGTCCTCCTCCTTGTCGCGGAGCTTGAGGAATTTAGAGCTGAGCATAGGCGTCAGGGAGATGGCCGTGAGGGTAGATGTGGAGACGCAGATGCATATAATCCAACCGAGCGGCTTGAAGAAGATGCCCATGATGCCAGGGATCATGGTGAGAGGGAAGAAGACGGCAATGGTGACGAGCGTCGTGACGATGACGGAAGTCCAGACCTCGTTGGTGCCGTACTTGGCGGCCTCCTTGGGTCGGGATCCGCGGTCGACGTGCTTGGTGACGTTCTCGAGGACGACGATGGCGTCGTCGACGACCATACCGATGGCGATGGAGAGCGACATGAGGGTTATGGTGTTCAGCGAGCCGTCGGTCACGGCAAGGTAGATGAACGCCACGATGAGGGAGATAGGGATCGTAAGGGCGATGACGAACGTCGAGCGCCAGCGACCGAGGAAGAAGAAGACGACGATGACGACGAAGAGGAGCGCGTAGAAGAGGGTCTCCTTAAGGTTGTCGATCGCCTTGATGATGAAGTCCGAGTTGTCGGTTATCATCTGGAACTTGATGTCGGAGGGGAGGTTCTTCTGCGCCTTCTCGATTTCGGCGCGTGCCTCGGAGGCTACGGCCACGGCGTTGGCGTCGGACTGCTTGGTGACGAGGAGCACGCAACCGTTTTGTCGGTTGACCTGCGTCTCCATGGTGATGTCTTTCAGCGTGTCGCGGACGGAGGCTATGTCGGAGAGCTTGATCGTCTTGTCGTTTCCGAGGGCGATGGATATGTCCTTAATCTCGTCGCTCTGCTCAAATTCGCCCTCGACGCGGAGGGAGTAGTCTTCGATGCCGACCTTGACGTTGCCAGACGAGATATCCTTGTTCTCGGCGAGGATGGCGTTGCCTATCTGGCTGAGGGTCAGGTTGTAGGCATCGAGCTTGTTGGGGTCGAGGTCGACGTAGACGACGCGCTCGGCGATACCCGAGACGTAGGCTGAGGCCACGCCGTCGACGCGGTTGAGGTTCATGATGACCTTATCGTCGAGGATCTTGTAGAGGCCGGAGTAAGACTGCTCGGCCGTGACGGCATAGACGAGGGTTGGCATCATGGAGGTCGAGATTCTCATGATGGTGGGTCGGTCGATGTCGTCGGGCAGGTTGTTCATGGCCTTATCGACGGCGTCGCGGACGTCGTTGGAGGCGTTGTCGAGGTTGATGCCCCACTCGAACTCGAGGGTCACGACGGAGAGGTTCTCGTAGGATGTGGAAGTCAGCTCTTTAAGGTCGTCGACGGAGTTGAGCTGGTCCTCGAGCTGCTTGGTGACGTTTTGCTCGATGTCCGTTGCGTTGGCACCCGGGTATGTGGCCATGACCGTGATGTACGGCGGGTCCATCTTGGGGTACTGGTCGATAGGGAGCTTTATGTAGCTGTAGATGCCGATGACGATGACGGCGACGAAGACCATCAGGGTCGAAATCGGCTTTTCTACGGCGGTCGAAAAGATGCTCATCTTGCTAAGTTGTTAATCGTTAAGGATTTCGACTACTCCTTGATTTTGAGTTTTCGACCGTCGACAAGCTTGGCCTGTCCTGTGGTGACGATGAGGTCGCCCTCGGCAATCTTGCCGTCGAGAGGCTCGATCTCCACTTTGTCGTCATATCGGTTGACAATCTTGACGCTTATGCGCTTGGCGACGCCATTGTTGTCGAGGAAGATGTATCGGTCGTTGGAGCCCTGGACTTTGAGGACTGCGATGGACTGGACGAGAATCGTCTTGGCGCGACCTGTGGCGAAGGTCACCGTGCCATACATGCCGGGCTTGAGATCCTCGTTGGCGTTATTGAAGAGGAGCTCGACGGAGAAGGTGCGCGTCTTTGAGTCGATGCTCGGGTAGACGATGTTGACGCGACCGGGGAAGACTCGGCCGTTGCCGTAGACATCGGTACGGAGCGAGACTTCCATTCCCTTTTTAACCTCAAGGTAGTATTGCTCAGAGATGTTGACAATCGCCTTCATGGGGTTTATCTCCTCGATGGAGATGATGGAAGGCTTTGACGCTCCGCCATAGGCGCCGCCCATGTAAAGCTCGCCCTCCTCCATATATTTGCCGGTCACGACACCATTGAACGGGGCGACGAGCCTGGTATTCTCTTTCAGGTTGGCGATGGCTGTCTTGGCCACCTCATATTGCGTCACTGCGGCGTCGTAGTTCTGCTGGGAGATGGAGCCCGTCTCCATGAGCTTGACGGCGCGGTTATATTCGGTCTCGATGTTCTTGAGCTGGAGCTCTTGCTGGGTAAGGGAGTTGGCGTCCATCTCAACGAGGACCTGCCCTTTCTTGATATGGTCGCCCACCTCGACGTAGATCTTCTTTATGCGTGTGCCGCTGAGCGTCGGAGCGTAGTAGACCTGCTCGTTGGCCTCGAGGTTTGCTGTGTACTCGATGGTGCGCTCGACTTCCTGGATGCGCATGGTATCAACTCTTACGAGAACGGCGTCGTCCTCAGTATCCTGCGAGGCATTGTCGTTGCCGCCGCAAGAGATCATGACTTGCGCCGTCGCTATGGAGAGCGATGCGAGCATGAAATACTTTTTCATCTGAATCTATCTTGTTTTTTCGTTTTCGGGAATAGGTGAGTTTCTTAGAGCAAGTTGTAGAGTTTCAGCAACTTGGTTTGCGCCATAAGGAGGTCGAGGCTGGCGGAGGCGTAGCTCGTCTCGGCTTGGAGATAATTGGTGTTGGCCTGCGTGAGGTCAAGGCTCGAAAGGGCTCCCTGGTCGTACTTGTGTCGGTAGTTCTGGAGGACGCGGCGCGCGACGTCGAGGTTGCTCTTTTGGAGGTCGTAGGCATCGAGGGCGGTCTGGAGATCGAAAGCGTATTGTTCGGCGTTTTGAGCCAAATTGTCTTCGAGGAGGGCGATATTGGTCTCTGTCTTGCGGAGGTCGATTTGCGCCTGCTTGAGTTGCGAATGTCGCTGGAAGCCAGAGAAGATGGGGATGGAAAGTACAATGTTGCCGACGTGGTCGAAGTTCATGAAGGCGCCGTCAGAGAGTGGTTTAGAATATTGGTAGGAAGCCGTAAGCGTCGGGATGTAGGCGAACTTGCGGAGCTTGACGGTCTGCTCGCCGACCTCCTTGCTGACCATGAGTTGCTGGTACTGGAGGTTTTTGGAGATGTCGAGCTTCGTGGTGTCGATGCCGGCATTGGCGTCGAGGACTTGGTCGAGCGTCTGGGCGGCTGTGATCTTGGTGTTTATGTCGATGCCCATCTGGAGGACGAGGAGCTTCTTGGTGGTCTCGAGGCTTCGCTGGAGCGAGAGGATGGAGTTCTTGAGCGTCGTGACGTTGATGTTGATCTGGTCTACGTCGGTCTGCTCGACTGTTCCAACCTCGAAGCAATGTGCCGTGTGATTGGCGATGTCCTGCATATCCTTGAGATTTTCATTGAGAATCTGGAGGTTACGCTCGTAGACGAGTATGGCGAAGTAGGTGTCGGCGACGTTGGCCTTGACGTCGAGCTCCGTCTGCTTGACCGTCACGTCGGTAAGCCGCTCGGCAATCTTTGCCACCTTGACGGATGCCACTTGCTGCATGGCGAAGGTCCATGATGCCGATGCCGCGAAGGTCAGCGAGTTGGGCATGCTCATCTGCATTCCGCCGAAGTCGAGAGCCTTGTTGAAATATGTCGTGCCGGTCAGAGAGGCGTTGACCTGCGGCAATCCCTGCGAGCGCGCCTCGCGTATCTTCTGGTAATAGGTCTCGCGGTCGAGTGCGCTGGCCTGCAGCTGTTTGTTGTGCTGGACGGCGTTGGACATTGCCGTCTGCAAGTCGACGCTCATAGCCGAGCCATCTTGCGCCATGACCGGCGCGGATGTCAGCAGCGCCAAGGCCATGAGTGCTAAATAAACTTTCATCTGTGATTCTATCTTTGTGTTTGTGTTTTCTTGGTAAGCGCGGCGAGATGCTCATCTATTAGCCGCGCGCCCTTCTCCGTCGCCATGCCGCGGAGGAAGATGGTAGATATTTGCTGGAGAGCGTGCGAGAGGCTGCATCCGCTTGCGTCTGCCGATCGGCGGAGGGCCCCCTTGTCATATTGCCCTATTATGATATGGGAGATAAACTTCGAGTCGACCTCAGCGTTCAAGAACCCTTTCGTCTTGCCGTCTTCAATGAGGTCGTATATCTTGCAACGCATCTTCTCGACCTGCTGATGCATGGACTCGTTGACAAAGACGTAGTTATAACGCTCAAGGTCGGCAAAGAAGGCTTGCGTCACCGTCTGCATGAAGCCCATGCACTCGTAGGTGGAATGGATAATCAGCTCAATGAATGATGTCGACTTGCTCAGCATCTCGTCGAGGTTGTCCATCCTCTCGCGCATGACACTGTCAATGCATGCCAACAACAATGCGTCCTTGCTCTCGAATGTCTCGTAAAGTGTTCTTTTACTGATGCCTACGCTCTTGGCGACGTCATCCATTGACACGGCTTTTATACCGCGCTCAAAAAAGAGCTTTAGTGATGCTTCCCTTATTTTATCTGCTAATTCCATTCTCTGTTGACTGGTTACGGACGCTAAGGTATTCATAAAACCTAGAAACGCAAAACGGTTTTCGGGTTTTAAGTTTTGTTACATACAGAAACTTTCAAGATTAACTAACGTTAAAGACCGTAACTGCAAGTCTTAGACCGTCCTTACATATTGAACGAAATCCTAAATTTGCGCTAAAATTTTAACTGGATAAAAATATACGCACAATGCGAAAGCTTCTACTGACCCTGGCATGCGCCTCGATGATGTCGCTGCAAGCGGCGGCAGACGAGGGCATGTGGATCCTCAGCCTCCTGAGCCGCAACAACATAGACGTGATGCAGAAAGAGGGCTGCCACCTCACTCCCGAACAGATTTATAGCGTCAACCATGGTTCTATAAAGGACGCCATCGTCATCTTTGGCGGCGGATGCACCGGCGAGATCGTCTCTGACAACGGACTCGTCTTCACGAACCACCACTGCGGCTACTCGTCAATCCAGCAGCTCTCGTCGGTCGAGCACAACTACCTCCGCGACGGCTTCTGGGCCAAGTCGTTTGCCGAGGACCTGCCCGTCGAGGGCCTTGAGGTCCGATTCCTCAACTCGTTCGAGGACGTCACCAGCCGCATCATGGAGGGCGTCACTTCCGATCTCGCACCCGAGGCGCGCATCAACCTCATCCGCAGCCACTGCCGCGACATCGAGCGCGAAGCCGCCCAAGACAGCACCCTCGAGTCCAGCGTCACCAGCTTCTTCGAGAACAACCAGTTCTTCCTCATTAAATATAAGGTATATACCGACGTCCGCCTCGTCGGCACGCCACCCGAAAGCATCGGCAAGTTCGGCCACGACACCGACAACTGGCAATGGCCGCGCCACACGGGCGACATCTCCATCTTCCGCGTCTACGCCGGCGCCGACAACGAGCCCGCTGCCTACTCGCCCGACAACAAGCCCTACCGCCCAGCATACCACCTCCCCGTCAGCCTCAAGGGCATGAAGCCCGGCGACTTCTCCATGACCATCGGATTCCCTGGCTCGACAAACCGCTACGAATCCTCTTGGGGCGTCGAGCAGATGCGCAATGTCGAGAACGCCAGCCGCATCGAGCCACGCGACATCAAACAGAAGATTTGGCTTGAGGACATGCTCGCCGACCAGTCCATCTACATCAAGTACGCATCTAAATTCGCACGCAGCTCCAACTACTACAAGAACAGCATCGGCATGAACCGCGGCATCGACAACCTCAACGTCATCGGTCGCAAAGAAGCCGAGCAAGCCGCCTTCAAGGCATGGGCCAAAGCCAACGGCACCAAGGAGCAGAAAGGAATCCTTAAGCAACTCCGCAAACTCGCCAAAGAGAACGAGCCTTACGTCAAGGCTTCAAGCTACATGATGGAGTGCCTCTTCGGCGGCCCGGAGATCTTCCGCTTCGCCCGCAAATTGGGCTACAAGACCGAGACCGGCGACACTGAGGCCATAACAGCCCTCGTCCGCGACTTCTACAAAGACTACAGCGTCAATACCGACCGCAAGGTCACTGCCGCGCTCATGGCCTACTACGCCACGCACATCGACGGCAAGTTCCACCCCAAGTTCTTCAAGGAGATACCCAACGAGGCCGCCTTCGCCCGCTTCACCGACGACCTCTTCGCTTCGAGCATCCTCGCCGACTCCACTAAGCTCATCAAAGCCATTGCCGACAAGGACTACGACGCCATCAAGAACGACAAGGCCACGCAATGCGCCAACGACATCGTCGACATGCACCTCAAGCAGATCGTCGACAAGTCGTCCGAGCTCGCCGACAAGTACGAGGACGCCAAGCGTATCTACCTCGCCGCACGCATGCAGATGCAGCCCGACCGCGACTTCTACTCCGACGCCAACTTCACCATGCGCCTCAGCTACGGCCAGATTGGCGGCTACTCCACAGCCGACACCACCTACACCTACTTCACCGACATCGACGGCCTCATGGCCAAGGAAGACCCCAACAACTGGGAGTTCGTCGTAGCCCCAAGGCTCAAGGAGATCTACAACAATAAGGACTTCGGGCCCTACGCCGACAAGGACGGCAAGATGCACATCTGCTTCATCTCGAACAACGACATCACCGGCGGCAACTCAGGCAGCCCCGTCATCAACGGCGACGGTGAGCTTATCGGCCTCGCTTTCGACGGCAACTGGGAAGCCATGAGCGGCGACATCATCTTCGAGCCCGCTCTCCAAAGGTGCATATGCGTCGACATCCGCTACGTCCTCCTCATAATCGACAAGATCGGCGGGGCGCAAAACCTCATCGACGAGCTTACAATCAACAAGTAAGCACGGCAAGCGGCATAAACAACCATCACCTAAGGCGCGCATGGCACATATCAGCCACGCGCGCCTTATTTCGTGCCATTTCTTTTTGTAAATTGGCGCAAGAATATAAACGCCCGAAAGAAAACGATGCCAACATTCACAGCCAAGACGCCCGAAGAGATGGACGCCATAGCCCCCGAAATCATCAAGGCAATTGGCGACAGCCGTGTCGTCGCCATGGACGCGCCCATGGGAGCAGGCAAGACGACGCTCGTCAAAGCCATTTGCCACTACCTGGGCACCTCCAGCGTGGTCAACAGCCCGACATTCGCCATCATCAACGACTACGAGCTCCCCGACGGCAAAGCTCTCTACCACTTCGACCTCTACCGCCTCAAAGACGTCAACGAGGCCTTCAACATGGGCTTCGACGAATACTTCTACTCTGGCAACTACTGCTTCGTCGAGTGGCCCGCCATTGCCGAAGACATCCTCCCCGAAGACACCAAGACCCTCAGAATCACGGTCGCCGACGACGGCACTCGAACAATCGTGATAGAATAATACAACCCAATCCCCCCTGTTCCAAAGCCCCCTCCGACTCGATCGGAGGGGGCTTCATCGTCCACTACGCCCATAAAAAACGCCTATTTTTCGTTTTATATCTTTTTAACTATTACTCTCTCGTCAATCCATTCGAGCCGTTCGTCACGTCTATTCGCAACACCTTTACGCAAAAGCGACGCCCCAATGGTTAAATTTAATTCATCACCACCTCCATCCGCCACCACCCCAAATTTCCTCGTAAAACATTATGCCACAGGCATCGTAACAGAGGCTGAAAACAACAAACTAAAGCAACTTATAGGTAAAAACGTCCTCCCCAAGACGACATAAAAAACACACCAAGCAATGAAAACTCTCGTTATCACGTTCCTGTCCGCCATCGCCATCGTAGGCGCCGCACTCGCTTATGACAAGATCACGTCAGACGGCGACGCAAACGACCACCTCGTCGGCAAGACCATCGTCTCACACGACGCCATCGGACGACCCGTCAACTACCTCACCCTCACCACCAACGGCAAAGAGTGGAAGGAAACAATGATGAAGCAAAACACCTACAACGGCAACTCCGTCACCTCCGCCACCTACATCAAGGAGAATGGCGAATGGGTCGCCACGACCAAGTTCACATACGACAACGTCGACGGGACACTCGCCCTCACCAAAATTGAGCAGATGACGCCCGACGGCCACTGGACGACACAAGCCGAAATCGACCTCGCCGACCTCAGCGACGACGAAGGAATGATGAACGACATGGTCTTCGACGCCAACGGCAACCTCGTCATGAACGCCACATACCTCTACAAAGGCGACAACCGCACCGGCATCCAAAAAGAAGAATACACCTACGAGGGCAACCAGATGAAACGAACGACCTCCTACTCTTGGGACGAAAACGGCAACTGGCAGAAGCAAATCGTCACCAACCTGTTCGTCAAGTAACAGGCCGACGCCACCATACAACTTCGAGGGCGCCACTCCACAAAAAAACGGAGCGGCGCCCTCACCGTTTCGTTAACAACTACCACTAAATCCTAATCTTAACAATTCCACCGCGACACGCCAAAAACCACCACTCACACCCCAATGAAAGTTCCAAACCTTGAACATATTCAGAAAAAAAATCGCTATGTTTGCGTGAAAAGGTGGGAAGACACCGACAGACAATAGACAACAGCGCAAAATACTGCCACAGAAGAACACCCATTGATTGACGGCCGGCCGCTACGCCCGCGCAAGGATCTTCAAAACAGACAACATATCTTCCCACCCGCCCAGAGACCCTCAATGCGTCGAGCGGAGCCATATACGACAGGCCCCGACATGGATGAATGTGCACGGCAGTGACACCCTTAACATCTTGAAAAGAACAACTTAGGATATGAAGTACATTCAGTTCGACAGCAAACTACTCCCCAACTTGGAGTACTCGCTTTTCAAAGAAATATTGCAGACGAACAGGGCTGGCGCTTATCTCAGCACAACCATCATCGGATGCAATACGCGCAAATACCACGGTCTACTTGTCTGCCCGCTCAACGAGTTCGGCGGCGAGAGCTATGTCATGCTGTCGTCCCTCCAGTGCAGCATATCGTCTGGCGAGAAACCATACAACCTCGGCGTGCAAGAGTACAAGGGCGACTTCTTCGAGCCTAAAGGCCACAAGTACATGACCGGCTTCGAGACATCACCCTCGACAACCATGACCTTCCGCGTCGGAGCCACCGTCATCCAGCAGCAGTTCATCCTCTCTGAGAACGAGAACCAGACCCTCATCCGCTACACCGTCCTCGAGGCACCCGACAAGTTCACCATGAAGCTCCGACCTTTCCTCGCCTTCCGAAACGTCCACGAGCTCACTCACGAGAACCTCGACGCCGACACCCACTACAACTCAGTCGAGAACGGAGCCTCCTTCTGCCTCTACAAAGGCTTCCCAAGCCTCTACATCCAAGGTAGCAAACCCATGGACTTCGTCGCCATGCCCGACTGGTACCGCGACGTCGAGTACCTCCAGGAACGCTACCGCGGATACGGATACCGCGAAGACCTCTACGTCCCGGGCTTCTTCGAGCTTAAAATGCAAGAGGGCGACTCCATCGTCATCTCTGCATCCCTTGAGCCTACCAACACCAAACAGCTCAAAGCCAAATTCACCCGCGAGGAGAAAAAACGCCCCGCAAAAGACTCCCTCAAGAGCGTTCTCATCAACGCCGCGCAGCAGTTCACCGAGCGCGAAGCCGACGGACAGCTGATGCTCAAAGCCGGTTTCCACTGGAAACGCCCACAGCTCCGCGACACATTCCTCGCCCTCCCTGGTCTGCTCATCTACCAGAAAGACCGCAAGCCATTCGACGAGATCCTCCGCACTTGCCTCCCCAACCTCCGACGCCTATACATCGAGCAAGCCTCCACAAACAACACCTCCATAGACATCCCCCTCTGGTTCTTCCGTTGCCTCAACGAGATGGAGCGTTTCCGCGACGACAAGTTCGACAAGGCGGAATACTACGACACCATGAAGGACCTCCTCGAGCACTACTGGACTGGAGTCCCCGGCAAGATGCACCGCCTGGACAATGGTCTCATCTACGCCCGCAACGAAGGCCACCCTCAACAATGGATGAACGCCCAGACAAGCTACGGCCACATGGTCACCCCACGCTACGGATGCACCGTCGAGGTCAACGCACTCTGGTACGACGCCATAGCAACAACCCTCGAAGTCGCCGAGCGCAAGAAGGACAAAGCCTTCATCGAGATCTGGAAACCACGACTCGACCAAATAGGCAAGGCGTTCCTCGACACGTTCCTCAAACCCGACGGCACCCTCTACGACCGCACCGACGGCGAGTACAAGTCGCCCAAGCTGCGCGCCAACCAGATCATCGCCGCAGGCCTCAAATACTCCCCACTCTCCCGCGAGCAGAAAAAAGCCATCGTCGACCAGGCTACCTCTAAGCTCCTCACACCCTACGGACTCCGATCCCTCTCGCCCGAAAGCGAGGAATACCACGGAGCCGTCGAAGGCAACGAGGACGAAAGAGCCATATGCGCCCACCAAGGCACTGCCTACCCGTGGCTCCTCTCCTTCTACGCCGACGCCCTCATGGCCGTCCACAAGAACTCCTGCATGGCGCAGCTGCGCCGACTGGCAGAAGGCTTCGAAGACGTCATAAAAGACCATGGCATCGGCTCCATCAGCGAAAGCTATAACGGCAATCCACCTTACAAGAGCGAAGGTTGTATCTCGATGGCTACGAGCGTCGCCGCCGTCCTCAAACTCCTGAAACTCATCGAACCAAAATAAAACACACACATGAAAGTATTAATGTTTGGATGGGAGTTTCCGCCCCACATCAGCGGAGGTCTCGGAACGGCATGCTACGGCATCACCCGAGGCCTTGCCACCATCCCGGATCTGAAAGTCCTTTTCGTCGTCCCGAAGGCTTTCGGCGACGAGGATAAGAGCAAAGTGGAGGACATCATTGGCGCAAACAACATCTCGATATGCAACAAGCGTATCCGCTATGCGCAGCAGTCCAAGCAACTGGACTACATCGAGGTGGAGTCTAAACTCGTCCCCTACGTCGACCCCGATGAGTACTACAAGCTCAAAACCCTCAACGTCGGCGACGGCTTCAAATATTTCAAGACCGACGAAAACGGCAAGTTCCACTTCTCCGGCGGCTACGGCGCCGACCTCATGCAAGAAATCCGCAACTACGCCATCGTCGGCAACGTCATAGCACAAGAAAACTCCTTCGACGTCATCCACGCCCACGACTGGCTCACCTACCCCGCAGGCATTGCCGCCAAGGAAGCCACCGGCAAACCACTCGTCGTCCACGTCCACGCCACCGACTTCGACCGCTCCGGCGGACGAGTCAACCCCGTCGTCTTCGACATCGAGAAACGTGGCATGGAAGCCGCCGACAAGGTAATAACCGTCTCCAACCTGACGCGCAACACCGTCATCGAGAAATACGGAATCCCTGCCGACAAGGTCGTCACCGTCTACAACGCTGTCGACCCCATCCGCAGCGACTACAACAACTTCGTCCACAAAGGTCTCGACGAGAAAATCGTCACCTTCCTCGGACGTATCACAATGCAGAAAGGTCCTGAGTTCTTCATCGAGGCAGCCCACAAAGTCCTTCAGAAAATGGACAACGTGCGCTTCGTCATGGCCGGCAACGGCGACATGATGGAAAAAATGGTACGCCGCGCGGCAAGCCTCAAGATTATGGACAAGTTCAGCTTCACCGGCTTCCTCCGCGGACAAGACGTCTACTCCATGCTCCGCATGAGCGACCTCTACGTCATGCCCTCCGTCTCCGAGCCTTTCGGCATCTCCCCTCTCGAAGCCATGCAGAGCAACGTCCCTGTCCTCATCTCCTACCAGAGCGGCGTGGCTGAAATCCTCACCTACGCCATCAAGACCGACTTCTGGGACGTCGACGCCATGGCCGACGCCATGTACGGTGTCCTCAACTACCCGTCGCTCGGCAAGATGTTCGCCAAGTACGGCAAAGAGGAGGTCGACTCCCTCAAATGGGAAAACTCCGCAAGGCAAATCAAAAAGGTATACGACTCGGTGGTTCGCTAGCGCAGCCCACCCGAAACATAAAACGACTTAAGACAATGAAAAACATTTGCTTATACTTCCAGCTCCATCAGCCGGTAAGGCTGCGCCGATACAGATTCTTCGACATTGGCAACGATCATTACTACTATGACGACTACGCCAACGAGAGCAACATCAACAAGCTGGCCCACACCTGCTACCTCCCGACAAACAAGATCCTCACCGACCTGCTCCGCAAATTCAAAGGCAAATTCAGCGTCGCTTTCTCGTTCAGCGGGACAATCCTCGACCAGCTCAACCTCTACGCCCCCGAGGTCATCGACAGCTTCAAGGCCATGATCAAGACCGGCCATGTCGAGATCCTTGCCGAGACATCCGCCAGCTCACTCGCCTCGACACGCGACATCGACGAGTTCAAACGCCAAGTAGCCGCCCACGTCAAGACCATCGAGAAAACATTCAAGGTGACCCCGACGGCCTTCCGCAATACCCAGCTCATCTACTCCGACCAGATAGGCGAGGTCGTTTCCTCACTCGGCTTCAAAGTCATGCTCGCCGAGGGCGCCAAGCAGACGCTCGGATGGAAGAGCCCCGACTTCCTCTACTGCAACGCCATCGACCCGCACCTCAAAGTCCTCGCACGCAACTACCACCTCAGCGACGACATCGCGCTCCGCTTCTCCAACCAGAGCTGGTCTGAATGGCCTCTCACGGCTCAGAAGTTCAAGAGCTGGATCGACGGACTCCCTGAAAACGAGGAGGTCGTAAACCTCTTCATGGACTACGAGACCTTCGGCGCTGTGCACTCCGCCGAGAGCGGCATCCAAGAGTTCCTCAAGGCTCTCCCCTCCGTCTTCCTCGAAGACAAAAACTACGCCTTCACCACGCCCAGCGCCGCAGCACAAAAGCTCCAACCCAAATCCGCAATCAACGTCCCAAGCGCAACCAGCTGGGTCGACGAGGAGCGCGACCTCACAGCTTGGCAAGGCAACGAGATGCAGCAAGAGGCCGTCGACAAGCTCTACGCCCTCACACCTCTCGTAGCTCGCTGCACCGACGAGGCCATCCTCAAAGACTGGCAATACCTCCAGTCCACCGAGAACTTCTACTACATGGGTACCAAGTTCTTCGCCAACGGTGCCTCCCACACCTACCACTCCCCCTACCCCACCCCCTACGAGGCCTTCATCAACTACATGAACATCCTCAGCGACTTCGCTGAACGCCTCCGCCACGCCGTGCCCGATGCCGACAACAACGAGGTCAAGACCCTCAAAGACGAGAACGCACTCCTCCAAAGCGAGGTAACAAGCCTCAAGAAGCAACTCGTCAAGGCAGGCGTCGAGCCCGAGGTAAAGAAAGCACCCGCTCGCCGCAAGGCTGCCCCCAAAGCAGCCGACGCCGAGAAAAAGCCCGCCACAAAACGAGCTTCTAAAAAATCAGACCCCAAAGCTTAAAAACCTAAATAACCACTCAACGTGCCGATGTATGTGAAACTGCACCTTCCGACGGCGTAGCAAATAAAAAAAACAACACCACGCCGCCGCCCCCCAAAATGAAAAACCTAACCTAAGGGGCTGAGGCACAGACATTGAGCATACATTAAAAAAAACAACAATGGACATCAAGCAAAACTTTGCCCCCTCCGCAGAGCCCATGTGGAAGTCTATCATCGTCAAGTCCAAGCTCCCAAAAGAGCTTGCCTGCCTCCACGAGCTTTCTCGCAACATCTGGTGGGTATGGAACTACGAGGCCACCGAGCTCTTCAACGAGATCGATACCGAGCTCTGGCACCAGGTCGAGAAGAACCCTATCCTTCTCCTCGAGCGAGTATCCTACACCAGGCTCAACGAGCTCGCCAAAGACGTCGACTTCGTAACACGACTCAACGGCATCTACGCCAAGTTCCAGTCCTACCTCGCGCAGCCCTTCGCCTACGAGCCCTCCATCGCCTACTTCAGCATGGAGTACGGTCTCTCTAACATCCTCAAGATCTACTCCGGCGGCCTCGGCATCCTCGCTGGCGACTACCTCAAAGAGGCTTCCGACAGCCGCGTCAACATGACCGCCATCGGCCTGCTCTACCGCTACGGCTACTTCAAGCAGAGCCTCTCCATCAACGGCGAGCAGCAAGCCATCTACGAGGCGCAGAGCTTCCAGAGCATCCCTGTCGACGAGGTACGCACCGAAGACGGCAAGCAGCTCTACATCCCCATCAACTTCCCCGGCCGCCAAGTCCAACTCAAGGTCTGGCGCGTCAACGTCGGACGTATCAGCCTCTACCTCCTCGATTCCGACCACGCCCTCAACAACCCCGATGACCGCACCCTCACCCACAGCCTCTACGGCGGCGACTGGGAGAACCGCCTCAAGCAAGAGATCATCCTCGGCATGGGTGGCGTCCGACTCCTCAACGCACTCGGCATCAAGAGCGACATCTACCACTGCAACGAGGGTCATGCCGCACTCCTCAACATCCAGCGCCTCATCGACCTCACCGACAAGGGTCTCAACTTCCAAGAGGCTCTCGAAGTTGTACGCGCATCCTCACTCTTCACCACCCACACCCCCGTCCCCGCTGGTCACGACAAGTTCGACGAGGGTCTCGTAGGCAAATACCTCGGTCACGTACCCGAGCTCCTCGGCATCTCTTGGCAGCAGTTCATCCAGCTCGGCCGCGAGAACGACGGTAAGTTCTCCATGAGCGTCCTCGCAGCCTACACCTCACAAGAGATGAACGGCGTAAGCTGGCTCCACGGCGAGGTCACCAAGAACATGTTCAAGCACCTCTGGCCTGGCTTCACCGCCGACGAGCTCCACATCAACTACGTCACCAACGGCGTTCACTACGGCACCTGGACCTCCAGCGAGATGCAACGCTTCAACAAGAAGTTCCTCGATCCCGACCTCCTCAAAGACGTATCCAACAAGGCATACTGGGAGAAGATCCAGAGCATCGACGACGCCGCCATCTGGGACGTACGCCGAGCCCTCAAGAAGAAGCTCTACGACTACATCCACGCACGTAAGGAGCAGACCCTCTACACCACCAACGACCCGAGCCGCGCGCTCGACGTCATCGAGGGTCTCAAGCCAAACGCTCTGACCATCGGCTTCGCTCGCCGCTTCGCCACCTACAAGCGCGCGCACCTCCTCTTCACCGACCTCGAGCGTCTCTCCCGCATCGTCAACAACCCCGAGCGCCCCGTCCAGTTCGTCTTCGCCGGCAAGGCTCACCCTGCCGACCAGGGCGGTCAGAACCTCATCAAGAGCATCGTCGAGATCTCACACCGTCCCGAGTTCATCGGCAAGATCGTCTTCCTCGAGAACTACGACATGGAGCTCGCTCACCGCCTCGTCAGCGGCGTCGACGTTTGGATGAACATGCCAACCCGACCCCTTGAGGCATCCGGCACCTCCGGTCAGAAAGCCGAGCTCAACGGCGTACTCAACTTCTCCGTCCTCGACGGCTGGTGGTACGAGGGCTACAAGAAAGACGCAGGCTGGGCCCTCACCGACAAGCAGACCTACCAGGATCCTAAGTACCAGGACGAGCTCGACGCCACGACCATCTACTACATGCTCGAGCAAGAGATCATCCCTCTCTACTACGACCAGCAGGACGAGATCCCTCACCGTTGGATTCAGGTCATCAAGAACTCCCTCAGCCAAATCGCTCCAGAGTTCACCACCAAGCGCATGATCACCGACTACCTCAACCGCTTCTACATCCCGCAGGCAAAGCGTGGCGCCATCCTCAAAGAGAACGACTTCAAGGCTGCCCGCGACCTCACAGCTTGGAAGAGCAAGGTCCGCAACATCTGGGATCAGATCCGCGTCGTCAACGTCGACATGCCAGACATCGCCAAGGAGCAACTCGGCATCGGTGAGATCTACCCCATCTCCGTCACCCTCGACAAAGTCGATCCCGATATCGACCTCGGTCTCGAGATGGTCTTCGCC
Source organism: Bifidobacteriaceae bacterium (assembly GCA_963607345.1). Classification (GTDB taxonomy): domain Bacteria; phylum Bacteroidota; class Bacteroidia; order Bacteroidales; family Marinilabiliaceae; genus W3P20-009. The sequence goes on along the minus strand of CAVDBL010000001.1, from coordinate 81,777 downwards.
AGCGGCGACGACGAGAACAACATGAAAGTCGTCCACGCCGAGCCTTTCTCCGTAGTCGAGCGCAACGGCTCACAGGTCACCTACAAGGTATCCCTCTCGCTCAACTACCCTGGCGTCTTCCGCTTCGGCCTCCGCATCTTCCCGTCCAACCCTCTCCTCCCACACAAGCAGGACTTCCCTCTCCTCAAGTGGATCTAAGGCGACAAACTAACCCTTAATCATATTGCGGCTCGCAAGAGGACTCCCCTCTCGCGAGCCGCTTTTCTCTCCACCACGAACACCATAACCCACATGAACATCCGCAAAGCGACAACAGACGACCTCCCTCAGATAATGGAGCTAATAGCCTACGGCAAACAGAAAATGCGCCAAATAGGCAATGACAAGCAATGGGTCAACGGCTATCCCGACCGCGATGTCATGACCAACGACATCCTCTCTTCCTACGCCCACCTCCTCTGCCAAGACGACGGGACGCCCGTCGCCACATTCACCCTCATCGGGGGCATCGAGCCCGCCTACGCCCACATCGACGGCGACGGGTGGATAGACGACACGACGCCCTACCACACCATCCACCGAGTCGCCAGCGCGCCCGGTATCCATGGCGTCTTCGCTGCAATCGTCAACTTCTGCGACTCTGTCGGCATCCCCAACCTCCGCGTCGACACCCACCGCGACAACTCCGCCATGCGCCACTGCATCACCAAGGCAGGCTTCACCTTCTGCGGCATTGTCCAATATCCAGCTGGCGAGAGACTCGCCTACCAACGTGTCAAACCATGATGCGAATATTTAAATTTCACTCCTCCCAACCCATATTCTCATCTCCTCGACCCCTTTTCTCCTCATTTTCTAATATTTATCACACTTTCACTTTACAACGTATTAAAATTTTACTACCTTTGCATCGCAATTGAGAAAGAAGCGTAGCACTACAACAGCATATTGCGGGATGGAGCAGTGGTAGCTCGTTGGGCTCATAACCCAAAGGTCAGTCGTTCGAGTCGGCTCCCCGCTACCAAGAGATCCTTCGTCTATTCTCAATAGACGGAGGATTTTTCTTTCCCCTCACACTCCAACTTTCCTTCCTCTCCTTCCTCCACCAAGCTAACCATCACACCCCCCCATCCACCATTCACACAAAAAACCGCGGCGGCAAAAGAGGAGGACAACCCTCTTTGCCGCCGCGATGCAACTGATAGCTATTATAACTGATTTTATCTCATTACTTGACGCTCCACTCAAAGAGTCCGCAAGACTGAGTCTCTGGCTGACGGAACTCAAGCTTCACGGCCTTTGTCTTAACGGGGGCGAAGTTCACAGTGCAAGGCAAGCCGCGCTTCGTCGGGTAGCCGTCGGGCTCTGCCACGGGCTGCCAATTTCCTGCCTCATCCTGATAGTAGATCTTCCAGCTGTCTGGCACTTTGCAACCGCCCCATGGCTGGTCGTCATACCAGTAGACGGTGCTGGTCTTAATCTCCATAGCCTCGTCGAAGGTGTATGTGACCCACTCCGTAGAGTTCTGCTTTGGCCACCAATGGCAATATGGGATGCTGCGGTCGTTCTCGTCGGCTGGCACAAGTCCGTCGGTGATGCTGCGACGGGCTGGCACAGGGGCGGAGAACTCCACCTTGGCCTTGGCGGCAAGCGTGGCAGGGGCATCGGGACGCACGGCGCGCACATCTTGCGGCAACCATACCTTCATATTGCCATTGCCACGATGAGCCCATGCGAAGTAAGGTATCAGCGTCAAACGATGATCCGCCGTCGTGAGCTTGCCGTCACCGCCGAACTTCAGGGTCTGCACGTCGGTCAAGAGGCCCACGACATCCTGACCCTTATAGAGTGAGAGGACGCCCTTCAAGGAGTCGGCGATAAACGTGGCGTCGGGTATCTTGCCAAGCTCGAACTTAGGCTCCTGGTTCAAGAGGACGCTCATGATGTCAAAGCCATTGTCGGGCCACTCGGCGCAATAGACGACAGGGCCGCGCTCGATGGAAACCTGACCGCGGTCGGCCTCGACCTTGCTATTTGCACGGACGGTGCGAACCTCCATATCGAAATGGACGCTCACCTTGTCGCCCTTCTTCCACTTACGACCGATGGTGAAATAGCCGTCGGCCGTGACGTTGGCTGGGACGGTCTCGCCATTCACCTTGACGCTGTAGCCAAGTCGCTTGCCGTCAGAATAGTAGTAGAGGTCGGAGGGCACGGGCTGTCCCTTGACCCATCCGGGGATGCGCACCTTGAGGTCGAACGTGCCGACCTTGTTCTCATCGACACTGATGACGATGTCGCCATCCCACGGGTAGTTGGTCTGCTGAGAGAGGCGCACCTTCTTGCCTGCCACGTTGAGGGTCGAAGAGTTGGCGAGGAAGAGGTTCACATAGACGTCACGATCCTTGACGGCATAGACGTAGCCGGGAAGGGAGGGCAGGAAACGGCAGATGTTGCTCGGGCAGCATGCGCAGCCGAACCACGCCTGACGCTGGTGCTGACCCATGCTCTCCAACGGGTTGGGATAGAAGAATCCGCCACCGTCCATAGAGACGCCGCTGATAAGTCCGTTGTAGAGCGTGCGCTCAAGGACATCGAAATATTTGCTGTCGCCATGGAGGAGGAAGAGGCGATAGTTGACATAGACGTTGCCGATAGCTGCGCACGTCTCGGCATACGCGCTCATGTTAGGCAACTCGTAGTTCGCGCCAAAAGCCTCTCCATTGTTCGTCGCGCCGATGCCGCCGGTGATGTAGAGCTTCTTCTCCACGATATTGTCCCAGATGCGGTCGATGGCGTGGATATACGCCGTGTCGCCCGTCAGAGCTGCCACGTCTGCCATGCCGGCATACATATATGACGCGCGGACGGCATGACCAACTGCCTCATCCTGCTCAAGCACAGGCTTATGGCTCTGTGAATATTCCTGCTGGATCTCGGTCTTTCCACGATAGTCAAGGAAGAATTTTGCCTCGTCGAGATACTCTTTCTTGCCCGTCGCGAGGTAGAGCTTGCAAAGCGCCATCTCGGCAATCTGGTGACCAGGCACTACACACGCCTGACCAGGCTTCGCGCCAACCTCACGGACGACGCAGTCGGCATAGCGCATGGCGATGTCGAGGAACTTGCGGCTTCCCGTGGCCTGCCAATGCGCCACTGCGCCCTCGACCATATGGCCAAGGTTGTAGAGCTCGTGGCTCAGATCCTCCTCTTTCTCCCAACGCTTTTCGCCTGCCCAGTAGTGTGGGTTCTTGGGGTTCTGCGTGCGAGCCGTATAGAGGTAACCGTCAGGCTCTTGCGCCTTGCCGATGATGTCAATGATGCTGTCGAGATACGCCACGAGCTTCTTGTCCGGATAGGTCTGGAGTATGTAGCTTGCGCCCTCGATTGTCTTATAGGGGTCGGTGTCGTCGAAGCTCAAAGGCATGAGTTTCGAGACGTCGTACGAATCGCTCGGGTGTGCCGCGCGCTCGAAGTTCTTATACCTGCCCTCGGTCTCGCACTTGCTGAAAGCCAATGGGATGGTCACCTTGCGCGAGGTCTCGAGCCTCTGCCCCCAAAAGGAGTTGTCGGTCACCTTTACCGAGGTGAATGGCACTGGCGTGATGGGGTATCCGCCGTTCTCGGCCGTCTTCTGCGCCATGGAGGGCATCGCCACCATGACAGCCAGCGAGGCTGCTGCTATTGTGTTCTTCATCCGTATATTTTTGATTTTCTATTTCTTAAATGGAATATACTCGTCCCAGAGACGCACAGAATGGAGGTAGCCTGTGAATGGCCATGCGCCCTCAGCGTTCTGACCAAGCATCATGAATTGCGACGGCTTGACGAGAAGCTGTATGTCCTTATGGCTGATGAGCTTGCCGTTGATATAGACGCTCTCCATCCTGCCGTCGAAGCAGACGTAGACGTGTTGCCACTTACCAGCCAACGACGCCATCTCCCGATAGCCCGCATCCTCATACCATCCATAGTGGTTGATGACGCCGCAACGAGGCTCCGTACCGTTGACGAGCATTATCTTCTCAAGCTCCTCATGGCTTGACGTGAAGTCCAGAACGCACTCGTTCTCAGCAATCTCGGGGTTCAAGATCCATGCCTCAAGAGTGTATGGAGCATTGTCGCGTATCGTCGCAGGGAGCATGAAGTTCGAGCGGTAAGACTGCTTGCCTGTGAATTTGAACGCCTTGCGACCCTCGACGCTCTCGACTGTCAAGACGTCATCAGGTCCCTCAAGAGACGTAGCCCAGAACTCTCCGCTCAGACGTGTGTCGAGAGGCGAGCCGTTCTTGATGTTCACGACCGTATCGTTCTCTTCATAGTAGTCTGCCGAGATGTCTACAACCAGACCTTTAGACTTGTCGTCCGCCACGGCGAGGCGGGTAATCTCCGTCCGCGCGTCAAACTCCTTCTCCGCTTCGGTCTGCTGCCAATTGTAATATCTGATGTTGGTGATTGTCAGAGGCTCCGCGCCAGCTTTAATATCCAACTTGCCGTCTGTCAAGCCGATGTGGCTGTCGCTCTCGTCAATTTGTTTCCACTTGCCGCCGACGTATGCCATGGCTGTAAAGGTGTGCGTGCAGCTCTTGCCAATCTGCGCGCACTTCATGCTCATGGTCGTGCCAGCCTGGAGCGTCACTGCCTCTCGACCATCGACACGCTCACGCAACGCCGAGCCCTGCGTGATGGTGAGCTTGCCGCCAAGCATGCCCTCGTTGTTAGCCCACTCGACGCCGTCGAAGTCGGCAGCCGCCATGCCAACCCATTGCTGGGGAGCGGAGTCCTCGACCGAGCCGAAGACCTTGACGTTCCATACCGCACCGCCGAAGCCGCGCTTCTGACCGCCAGTATAGGTCAACCTCACGTAACGTGCCTTGACGTTGCCAAAGTCCACCATTGGCGAGCCTGCCAGTCGATTGGCGCGTTTGTCGGAGAACGTCTGCCAATTCTGCCCGTCGTCAGATGTCTGTATCAGATACTGGTAGAATTGCGTGCCATACTCAAATTGCGTCCAGATGGTGCGTATCGTCTCACGCTTGCCGAGGTCTATCTGAAGCCATGCAGGCCCGTCGTTTTTCGGCCTCCAGAGCGTGCCGTTGTTATCGTCGACGGCATACTCAGGGCGGAAGTCGTTATCGTAAAATGACGATGCCGTGACCTTAGCGCCAAAAGCCAAGTTGCGAGGCTGCAAGATTTCAGGATGTAGGTCTACTCCCTCATGAGTCGGGACGACCTCGCGTATCGAGCCGTCGGCTTCGAAGATGAGCTTGTCGATGCATACCTGACGATGGAAGCCGCGGTTGGAATGCGGATTATCATGCCTGTGGTAGATGATGTAATAATCCTCGCCCTCCTTGAGAATGCTGTGATGACCAGGTCCATGAACGGTGCCGTCGGCATTGGTCTTCAGCACGACGCCGCGGTAGGTGTAGGGTCCCAGAGGCTTGTCAGATGTCGCATAGCGCACCTGATAGCTGTCGTCCTCACAATGTCCGCAGGAGTACATGAAGTAATAGACGCCATTACGCTTCAAGACGAATGGAGCCTCGAAGAAGTCGGTGGCCTCGGTGTTGGGAATCAGGCGCGTCTGGCTGAAGCTCTTCATGTCTGGATTCAACTCTCCCGAGCCGCAACCGAAGCCTTTATATATTCCCCACGTTCCCCAATACATGTAGACCTTGCCGTCGTCGTCTTGAAACGTCTGACCGTCAAGGGTTATGGCGTTTGTCACAAACCTGTCTGGCACGAGAACCGCCTCGCTCTCGCCGAGTACGTTCTTCCACGGACCTCGCGGCGTCTCGCCAACGCCAAGGTGCAACTGGCATGGTTGGCAATAGAGGTAGTAATATTTGCCGTCGGCACTATTCTGCATGACGTCGGGAGCCCAGATCCAATGGCTGTCGGGCCAATTCATCGGGCTTAGCGTCCAATTCTTGAAATCCTTGCTCTGCCAAAGCTGCGCAGGACCAAAGCCAGCGCCACTGCCGTCGGTCGTCGCGTAGATGTAATACGTGTCGCCAAATTTCTTCACCGTCGGGTCGGCAAAGTAGCCTGGCAAGACGGGATTTCCTGCCCCGGGCGTGTTATACGCCGCCTTCTGCGCGACGCCTGCCATTGGGAGGGCGGCGAGCATGAGGGCGTAAAGCATTCTCGTGTTCATAAGTCGGTAGTGTGCTATTTTTTAATGAGCTTGATGACGAAGCCACCGCCACCAGCCATGTTGATTTTCATCGCCGAACCTTTCTTGACGTCGATCTTCTCCACGACGTAGTCCTCGGCGTCGCGATAGGCGTTGACACCGTCGCGGAGTATACGCGCCTCATAGGTCGCGTCGCTCGCGAGGAATGAGAAGTTGAGCGTCAGCTCGCGTCCGTCCCAGTTGGTCTGACCGCCGACATACCAGTCGTCGCCCGCCCTACGCGCCGTTACGATATACTTGCCTACCTCGCCCTGCACCACTATCGTGCGCTCATAACAATTTGGCAACGAGGCGATAAACTCAGTATATGTCTCATCGGCCTCATAGTTCGTCGGGCTGTCGGCCAACATGGTGAAGTGGCTGTCCTGGACAACGTAGCAAGCCGCCTGATGGCATCGGGTGCCCATGGATATCGGTTTCGTATATATGGCTCGCCAATCGTAGCGAGTACCGTTGCGCATGGCGCCAGGAGTGAAGTCGACGGGTCCCGCCATCATGCGGATGTAGGGGAACGTGACGTCGTAGAGAGGCATGTCGTGCGCCTCGTCGGTCCATCGGCACTCCTCCATTCCGAAGACGCTCTCGTAGTTGAGGATGTTGGGGTATGTGCGCTCCAGTCCTACAGGCTTATAGATGCCGTGGAGGTCGAGGACGAGATGATGCTTGGCTGTGCACTCCGCAAGACGCTCGACCATCTCGACGGCCGTCTGGTCGTCACGATCCATGAAATCGACCTTGAAGCCCTTGATTCCCATAGAGTCGTAATGCGCGCATATCTGCTCAAGGTTCTCGTCCATGACGTTGAAGACCGACCACAATACCAGCCCTACGTTCTTCTCCTTGGCGTAGCTGATCAGCTCGGGCAGGCGGATCGCTTGGATAGGCTCCATGATGGTGCCAGCCTTCGAGTCGTACCACCCTTCGTCGAGGACGAGATACTCAAGGTTGTGCGCAGCCGCGAAGTCGATATAATATTTATAGGTGTCGAAGTTTATGCCTGCGGCGAAGTCCACGCCTTTGAGGTTCCAGTCGTTCCACCACTCCCAAGCCGACTTGCCCGGGCGTATCCAACTCGTGTCGCCAATCTTGTTGGGGCGCGCGAGGGCGTAGACCAAGTTGTTTGTCGGCATCTGGGTGTCTTCCTCAGTGACAGCGAAAATGCGCCACGGATATTCCCTCGCGCCCTCGCTCTTGGCGATGTAGTCCTCCGTGGCGGCCACGTGGGTCATGTGGCGCCATGGGTAATATTCCATTTTCGATGGATATGGGGCGTGCGAGGCGCGCAATTTGCCACCCTCGGGATTGAGCCACATGTTAGGATAGCTTACAATGTCGCTCTCAAGGATTGTCACCTTGGCTGTATAGCAGTCGATGGTGGCAGGCAGGAAGACGGGCTCACGGCGTGCGGTGTCGAGCTTGGCGTGCTCGTAGATATTCTGGAACGCCATGGCGTATGGGTTCTCGGGCGTCGTGGTATACGCCAGCCACGCTTTGCTGTCGGCACCGAAGTTGTACTCCGCCGTCTCGCTCTTTATTATGGTCTCCTCCGTGCGGTTGGTGGCAAATCTGTAGGCAATGCCCTCGTCGTAGACGCGGAGCGTGAGGCCGAACTCGTTACTCAGGCGCATGTATATCTGGTTCCACTCCACATTGAAGCTCTTCTGTCGGTAGAATGGCGCGTCGATATGCTCAATCTTGCGGCTCGGGCGCGTTGCCGACATGCGGCTTCCTTTGCCCACGTACGTTCCGTCGTTCAGCGTCAAGCCTATTGGCGACGGGCGCATCAATATCTCGCCTTGGTACCTGATAGAGAGCGTCAATCGATCATCTGTGTTGACGATGGCTGTCAGTTTTCCATCGGGCGACGTGACCTCGTAGTTGGCGGCGCGAAGACCAACCATTGAGAGCATGGCCACGGCAAATGTGATTATTCGTTTCATTTACCTATGTTGTGAGTTCTATTGTTTAATACTAAATGTTAACGCGTCAGAGCGTATAATATGCAACTATTCGTCGCCACCCTCTGACTTGTTGCGAAGATAGACATTGTAATTGTGCAGAAAGCCGACAAAAATCCACAAGAGTAAAAAAATCGTCTGTTTTGGTGGATTGGACGATTTTGCCGTCTAAGTGGAGAATAGTTATATTTCGTTAAATAGCGTGTCGATAACTTTGGCTTATTGATTAAAAAGCCAAAATCATTTAGACACTTATTAATATGTATCATCAGCTAATCATAGTGGCGGCTGCAGCCTCGCTGACAGTTCAAGCCATTGCCTCCGAGACGCAACGCTCCATAGCGGGCGTACGCGCCGTCGTGGTGAGCTGCCCGTCGGGCACGGCCCCGCGACTGCCGGACAGGGTGTGGGTGACATATTCTGACGGGCATGCCGAGTTCCGCCAAGTCCGATGGGCAAACAGCCCCTTAGCCGACGAGCAGTCTGAAGCCGACGCCTCTAAGCATGCCCCAGGCTCCTCCTACACCATCAGCGGCAACATCGTCGGCGACGAGTCCACAGCCTACGGCTTCCCTCTCACAGCGACAGTCAACGTCCTCGAGGCCGCATACTCCACCCCAACGACCGAGGTGGCGCACACTCTCCCTCTCGCCGACGTCTCCCTCGACGGCAATAACCGCCTGACCCACAACCGCGACGAGGCTCTCGCCGCAATATGCTCATGGGACGTAGCGCAGCAACTCTACAATTTCCGCGACACCTATGGGCTGCCGACCGATGGCTACCCCGTCGCCGACGGCTGGGACTCGCCCGACACCAAGCTCAAAGGCCACGGCACTGGCCACTACATGAGCGCGATAGCGCAAGCCTACGCCGTCACGAAAGACCCTAAGCAGAAAGAGATTCTCCGCAAAAACATCACGCGGATTGTCAACGAGTTGCGCGAGTGCCAAGAGCGCACCTTCGTCTTCGACAAGAACCTCGGACGCTACCGCGAGGCGCGCGACCTCGCCCCAGAGTCTGAAATACGCGACCTTAAGGGCACGTGGGCAGCCTTCGACGAGTACAAGAAACATCCGGAAAACTACGGCTACGGCTACCTGAATGCCATCCCCGCTCAACACTGCGCCCTCATCGAGGCCTACCGTCCTTATAATAATAGCGACTGGGTGTGGGCTCCCTACTACACCGTCCATAAGGTGCTCGCCGGGCTTATCGACATCGCCACATATTTTGACGACACCGAGGTTGCCGACAAGGCCCTGCTCATTGCCAAAGACATGGGTCTCTGGGTATGGAACCGTATGCACTACCGCACCTACGTCAAGAAAGACGGCACGCAAGACGAACGCCGCGCACGACCCGGCAACCGCTACGAGATGTGGGACATGTATATCGCCGGCGAGCTTGGCGGCATCAGCGAGTCGCTCGCTCGCATCGCCCAGATGACTTCCGACAAGGCTGCTGCTGCCAAGCTGCTCGAAGCCGCCACATATTTTGACGCTCCCAAGTTCTACGAGCCACTCGCCCGCAACATCGACGACATCCGCACACGCCACGCCAATCAGCACATCCCCATGATTGTCGGCGCCTTGAAGGTCTACAAGGGCAACGGCGAGGACAGGTACTACAACATCGCCGAGAATTTCTGGCGCCTCGTCCAAGGTCGCTACGCCTACTCGCCCGGCGGCGTGGGCAATGGCGAGATGTTCCGACAGCCTTATACGCAAACCCTCAGCATGGCGACCAATGGCCTCCAAGAGGGCGAGGCGACAGCCAATCCCGACATCAACGAGACTTGCTGCACTTACAACATGCTGAAACTCAGCCGCGACCTCAACTGCTACAATCCAGACGACGCGGCTTATATGGACTACTACGAGCAAGCTCTCTACAACCAGATTGTCGGCTCGCTCAACCCCGACGAGTACCAGACGTGCTACCAATACGCCGTAGGTCTCAACGCCACGAAGCCTTTCGGCAACGAGACGCCTCAGTCGTCATGCTGTGGCGGCACAGGCTCCGAGAACCACACGAAATATCAAGAGGCTGCCTATTTCGCCTCCGACAATGAGCTTTGGGTGGCTCTCTACCTCCCTACGACTCTCGACTGGAAAGCCAAGGGCGTCACCATCAAGCAGGAGTGCAAATGGCCCGCACAGTCGTCGACAATCCGTGTGACGGCTGGCGAGGGCAACTTCGGACTCAAACTCCGCGTCCCACGCTGGGCGACCGAGGGCTTCACTGCCACGCTCAACGGCAAGCCCATTGCCGAGAGCTTCACCCCAGGCTCGTATGCCGAGATCCCTTCGCGCCACTGGAAGAAGGGCGACCGCATCGAGGTCACGATGCCATTCAGCATCCACGTCGAGTACGGAATGGACAAGCTGCCATCCGACGTCGCCAGCCTCGACGGCACGCAACTGCCTTCCGCATGGGTAGGCACGCTGATGTATGGCCCGCTCACGATGACCGGCACGGGAGCCACGACATGGCGCCAGGCGACCCTCAACCTCGACTCGCGACTTAGCCAAGTGTCTGTCGCCAAGCGTCGTGACGGAGTGCCAGCCCTCAACGTCGATGGCAAAACATTCCTCCCCGACTATTTCCGCCACGAGAACTCGACACACTACTACCGCATCATAACATCCGACATCCCTGCCGAGCAAGCAGCCAACCGCCAAGCCGCCAATATCGACGAGCTGCGCTCTCTCCTGACCCTCGCCTCTGAGAGGCAAGCCGAGCAGGAGCATTGGCTCGCCCTCGACAACAAAGTCCCCGACTACGCCCCATGGGCCCCCAACGGCTACCAACGCCTCCTCGACGCCAAGGCTAAAGCCGAGGCTCTCGCGGCGCAAGACGTCAAGCAACTGACGGCCGACGATGTCGAGACAGCCTCCGCACAGCTGAACAAAGCCATCAACACCATGCGCCCAGGCAACCTCGCCGAGGTCGAGGACCTTCGTCCGCTCACGGCTCTGCTCCGTCGCGCAGGCATGCCCGACGAGACGACTGCCAACGCCCTCCGCGAGGCCGTCGACTACGGCAGGATGGTCGTCCGCTACGTCACCGACGGCAGTGGCACGCAAGACATGATTTCGGCAGCTGTCGGGAAGCTCAACAAGGCTTTGGGCAACGAATAGTCGCATTGTCGTTCTTTAACAAGACATTATCGACACGTTAATATATTTTTTACTTTCTATCCTCTAATAAAATAATCTATAACTCTATAAATCAACCAACTACACAACAAAAGCGATAATTCTTCATCAACTATTGTCGGACGATATTTACGTCATTTTGGACTTTTTTATTAACGTTCCTAAACAAGCGTAGATAATTTAGCGGCATGGAAAAACACTCTTATGTATTCCTTCTTAATCAAACGAACAAATATGAACAGCAAATCATTCAGTTCTAAGCTATGGCTCCTGTTCACGGCGCTGATCATGTCTGTGACGGCCGCCGCACAGAACTTCGAAGCCACGGGCCGAGTTGTCGACAGCAGCAACAGCCAGCCCGTCCCAGGCGTCACCGTCCTGGTCAAGGGCACGACCTCTGGCACAATCACTGACTTCGACGGCAACTTCTCCGTCAAGACCTCCGAGGGCGCAACCCTCGTCTTCTCATTCATCGGCTACTCCACTCAAGAGCTGCCCGCTGCCAAGGGCATGAGCGTCAGCCTCGCACCTGACGACCAAGAGCTCGAGGATGTCGTAGTCATCGGCTACGGCACGCAGCGCAAGGGCGATGTCACTTCGGCCATCACCTCCGTCAAGAGCGAGGACTTCGTCAAGGGTAACATCAACAATGCGGCCGACCTCGTCAAGGGCAAAGTCGCTGGTCTTACCATCACCAATGGCTCTGGCGACCCATCCAGCTCGTCGGCCATCCGCCTCCGCGGCGTCATCTCTCTTAATGGTAGCAACACGCCTCTCGTCCTTGTCGACGGTATCGAGGGTAGCCTCACCACCGTCTCCCCAGAGGATATTGAGAGCATCGACGTCCTCAAGGACGCTTCCGCTGCCGCTATCTACGGTACTCGTGGCGCAGCTGGCGTCATCATCATCACCACCAAGCAGGGCAAGCGCGACGCGACAACTACCGTCAACTACTCCGGCTACGCCAGCTGGTCTGATTTCGCCAACACCCTCGACATGATGGATGGCGACGACGTCCGCGCCGGTCTCACCGACTTCAAGGACAAGGGCTATGACACCGACTGGCTCGATGCCATCACCCGCACCGCCTTCACCCACAACCACGACGTCTCCATCAGCGGCGGAACCAAGAAGACCTCCTACGACGCAAGCTTCTCCTACCGCGACCAGAACGGTGTGTTCATCAACACCTACGCCAAGGAGATGCGCTTCACCGGCGGCCTCGCTCACTGGTTCTGCAACGACATCCTCAAGCTCCAGTTCAACATCGTCAAGCGTTGGCACGAGAACGGCCCTGTCGATGCAGCAGCATCCTACGTCTACCGCAACGCCATCATGCGCAACCCGACCGAGCCTATCTACAATGAGGACGGATCCTACTACGAGGACATGAGCATCAACTACTACATGAACCCCGTCGCGCTCCTCAAAGAGAAGACCGGTGAGTACAAGACCGAGACCACCCGCCTCACTGGCAACGTCACCGTCGAGCCTATCAAGGGCTGGCAGACCAACCTCATGCTCTCTACCGACCGCTACAACGCTCACGACGAGGGCTACTACACCTCCAAGTACTACGACCAGATCCTCAACGGCCACACTGGATACGCCTACCACACCTACAACTACTCCAAGACCGACAACCTCGAGATCACGTCCAACTACAAGCACACGTGGAACGACGACCACCGCTTCGACGCCCTCATCGGTTACAGCTACCAGTACGACATGGCTGAAGGCTTCGATGCCAACAACACCGACTTCTCGTCCGACTACTTCGAGTACAACAACCTCGGCGTCGGCGGCTACCTCAAGAAAGGTAAGGCCGACATGGGCAGCTACAAGAACGACAGCAAGCTCATCGGCTTCTTCGGCCGCGTATCCTACGGCTACGCTGACCGCTACAACCTCCTCGTCTCCCTCCGCCGCGAGGGTAGCTCCAAGTTCGGTGAGAACAACAAGTGGGGTAACTTCCCTTCCGCTTCTCTCGGCTGGACCATCTCCAACGAAGGCTTCATGGATAACGTCGACTGGGTATCCAACCTCAAGCTCCGCGCCGGCTTCGGCGTAACAGGCGTCATCCCCAACGACAGCTACATCAGCCTCACCCGCTGGGCTCTCGGCGACACCTACTACTACGACAACGGCGAGTGGAAACAAGCTCTCGTCATCGCTTCCAATCCTAACCCCGACCTCAAATGGGAGGTCAGCAAGGAGGTCAACGTCGGTCTCGACTTCAGCTTCCTCGAAGGCCGAGTTGGCGGTAGCGTCGATTTCTACAACAAGAACACCTCCGACATGCTCTGGGAGTATGACGTTCCTACCCCTCCAAACCTCTACAGCACGACCCTCGCCAACGTCGGTGAGATGCGCAACCGCGGTATCGAGGTAGCTCTCAACGGCACTCCTTTCGAGAGCCAAGACGGCGTTACCTGGAAGACCACTGTCACCATGGCTTGGAACAGCAATAAGCTCGTCAGCCTCAGCAACGACCTCTACGAGACCGCCAACCAGCACGACGAGGCTTACCTCGGCGAGCCTGTCGACCGCCCAACCCAACGTATCGAGGTGGGCAAGGCTCTCGGACAATGGTACGGATGCCACACCTCCGGCCTCTCCGAGAACGGCATGTGGCTCATCCAGAACCAGGAGACTGGCGAATATGAGGAGTTCACGCAAAACATGCAGACTGAGGACAAGTACCACACCTACCTCGGCAACGCCATCCCTAAGATGAACCTCGGCTGGAGCAACTACGTCGCCTTCAAGGGCTTCGACCTCAACCTCCAGTTCACTGGCCAGTTCGGCTTCAAGATCCTCAACGAGGCTCGCGTCTACTACGAGAACAACGCCTGCACCTACAACCGCCTCAAGGATGCCGCCAAGCCTAAGAACGGCTACATCCTCTCCGTCGCTCAGAAGCAGAGCTTCAACGACTACTACCTCGAGAAGGGCGACTTCCTCAAGCTCACCAGCGCAACCCTCGGCTACACTGTTCCCCTCCCAGAGAACAAGTACGTCAAGAACATCTACGTCTACGCCTCGGGCAACAACCTCTTCACCATCACTGGCTACAGCGGTCTCGATCCTGAGCTCAAGAACGACGATCCACTCAACTCCGGCATCGACCGCCGCGACAAGTACCCAACCCTCCGCACCTTCACTCTCGGCGCCAAGTTTACTTTCTAAACACTGATTGCAATGAAAAATACATATAAAGCCCTGTTTGGCGCACTGATGGGTGCAGGCATATTTGCCGCACCCGCCTGCACCGACCTCGACGAGCATATCTATGACACGATAGCGTCAGAGAAGCATGAGTTTACTGACGCCGAGCTGGCGCAGACTATTGCCCCCGTCTACTCGCAGCTCCGCACTGTCTACTGGGGCTGGTTCGGCCTCTCGGACATCATGGAGATCGGCTCCGACGTCTGGTCCGTTCCCTCGCGTATCGGCATCGGCTGGGGCGAGCCCTACGTCTCCGTCCATAAGCACAACTTCCACGTTGATGGCGATTTCTTCACATGCAACTGGGATTTCAACTATGCCGGCGTCAACGCCTGCAACCAGGCTCTCGCCAATGAGGTCGTTGCAGCCGACGAGGCCACCAATGCAGAGATCCGCGCCTTCCGCGTCCTCTACTACTACAACCTCTTCGACCTCTTCCGCAACATCCCTCTCGACACCACCTACAACCACGAGGCCGGTTGGCTTCCCACGCAGGCCGAGCCTAAGGAGACGTTCGACTGGATGGTCAGCGAGATGAACGAGGTCGCAGACCTCTGCCCATCGAGCGCCGAACTTGGCAAGATGAACAAGTACGCCGCACACATGATTCTCGCCAAGCTCTACCTCAACCACAACGCTTGGTTCAACGACGATAGCGACCTCACCTACTACGAGAAAGCCATCAACGAGCTCGACCAGGTCATGGCAGGTCCTTTCAGCCTCGCATCAACCTATGGTGCAAACTTCGTTGAGGACATCTCCAACTCGCCAGAGATCATCTTCGGCATCCCCTTGGAGAACAAGTACGCTGGCGGCAACTACATGGCCAACCTCTGGATCCACAACGCTGGCCGTACACGCTGGAACTTCGAAGGCTGGGCCACCGGTGGCGGCATCGTCTTCCCTCAGTTCCTCGACATCTATGAGGATGGCGACAAGCGTTTCGACCTCTGCTGGACAGGTGGTCAGCAATATGCTCAAGACGGCAGCGAGATCCTCGTCGACGGCGAGCCCCTCGTCTACACCAAGGAGCTCCACTCCATCGACAACCCTGGCTGCTACCCCTTCGAGAGCTACCGTCTCATCAAGTATGAGATCCTTAGCGGCGACTACGGCACCAGCTATGACGACGTGCCCTACTACCGCCTCGCCGACGCCTATCTCATGAAGGCCGAGTGCCTCCTCCGCCTCGGCAAGGATGAGGCCACCGCAGCCGACCTCGTCTCTCAGGTCCGCGCTCGTTGCTTCGACGACGCCTCCAAGGCCACCGTCACCGCCTCCTACCTCAAGGGCGGCAGCAAGTACAACTACGGCCACCGCGAGAATCAAGGTAAGCAGGGCGAAGAGGACGTTTGGGTCATCACCGAAGAGGGCGGCTCCGACATCGAGTTCGGCGGTCTCCTCGACGAGCTGGCTCGCGAGTTCGTCTGCGAGGCTCACCGTCGCGACGACCTCATCCGCTTCAAGATCAACGGCTCCAACCTCAACGTCTGGAACGGCAAGAGCTGGTTCTGCAAGGATGCCACGACAGATCGGCACCAGGACATCTTCCCCATTCCTAAGTCCGCTCTCGACGGCAACATCAAGCTCGTTCAAAACCCAGGATATTAAGCAACTCATTTAGGCAAGGTTTTTCACGTTCCGTGTTTATTTTTTTGAGGTATGCCGTCACGGCATCCGAGTGCGCACAATGCGTCTCGGATGCCAACGGCAAACTCAAAAAGTCTGAATGACAAGACATTTCCACCCATCCCTAAGATTTTCAATCATGAACAAGATATTCTACGCCATGGCCGCCCTCGCCCTCACGACGGGTTTCACGGCTTGCAATGACGACGACCCAACAGAAGCCGTCTCCAAGCACGTCTACGGCGACGACGAGGCACCTTATCTCCGCACCGACACCAGCGCAACAATCACCTACGCTGCCGACTTCCGCAAGGGTCACGTCGCCGCGCGCACCATTAATCTCAAAGACTACGCCGAGACCATCCAGAAGAAAACGGGCATGACCGTCGACGACCTCGTCGCCGGCGTCGCCGACAACAGCGTCGTCTTCTACAACATCAACACGTCGCGCGGCGTCTGGAACAAGACCGCCTTCAACATCTCCAACGGCTGGAGCTATAGTGCCGACGGCTCCATTTCCACCAAGAACCAGGCTGGAACCATCACCCTCGACGCCTCCAATAAGGCTCTCGTCGTCAACGTCCCCGACGATTCCGCCGCAGGTGTCTCCTTCGCAGCCAATGTCGGCTTCGCTGTCGTCAACGGCAGTGACTACGACAAGTACGTCCGCTTCACCATCAACTTCGCCGTTACCGACCCCGGCACAGTCATCAAGAACATCTCGATTGCCACTGGCAACTACAGCTGCACGCCTATCAACTTCACTGACAGTGACGTAGCTACTGCCATCGAGGCTTGCTTCGGCATCACGGCTTCCGAGTTCAACAAGACAGTCCAGGATGCCGATGGCGACATCGAGCTTTACATGGCCGACAACGACGGCAACTGGTATTATGACGAGGATGGCGTAAGCCGCCCAGCCTATACCGCCAACGGCATCGGCTTCTGGTGCGACGCGGACGGCAAACCAAGAAGCTGGGGCTCCGGTTGCGTATTCTTTGCGGAGACTTTTGATGGTGGCATCAACATCGGTCGCTACGAGGATATCGCCTCCGGCACCGTCTGCAAGTTCCACTTCATCTATGTCAGCAAGTCCGACGCAAGCAAGTTCGTCGAGTTCGTCGTAACTGCCACAATGGAGTAAAGCAACTGACTAATGAACAGAATCTTACGCTTAGCAGCCAAAGGCGCCCTGGGGGCGCTTTTGGCAACAACCCCAGCCCTTCTGACCGCCTGCGACGATGACGAGGAAGTCGTATACTCCATCAACGCCGACGCCTCCCAGCTCGTAAAAACCGTTGCTTGGGACGAGACTGAGACCTCCGTCACATTCCACGCCACAGCCAACTGGACTGCCGTTGCTGACAAGTCGTCAAGCTGGATCACCATCACCGTCCCCACTGGCGAGGCTGGCGATGTCAAGATGCCTGTCCTCCTCGCGCAAAATGACGAAGAGGCAGCTCGCGAAGGCAAGCTCACCATCCACTGCGGCGATCAGGTCATAACCATCACCGTCCAGCAAGAGGTGAACCCCGACGCCGTCCACACCATGGACCCGTCGACCATTACCGACTACGACAAGTACATCATCCCCGCCACCTACAACGAGGGCTTCGCCAAGGGTGCGGAGGGCATGCTCCGCTCCGACGCCAAATGGTCTTGGTGGAGAATGAAGCAAAGTGAGCACTTCTTCGTCTTCTGGGAGCCTGGCTTCGGCGACGATCCCAACTCCGAAGATGTTCCCGAGGCTCTGCGCGTCGACATCGACGACCTCCTCGAGAAAGCCGAGAAGTTCTTCGACACCAACGTCAACAAGCTCAAAATGGCCACCCTCGGCGAGGGCAAATCAGTCCTCGACAACTACAAGATGCAGATCTACCTGCTCTACCAGACCGAGTGGCTCGCCACAGGCTCAGGCTACGACGATGTCATCGGCGCACTCTGGGTCAACCCCTCAACCTGCAAACCCGTAGGCTCAACCATCGGTCACGAGATCGGTCACTCTTTCCAATACCAAGTATCAGCCGATAAGCTCTTCACCGGCGAGGCCGCCTATGAGGGCAGCATCGTCCCCGTAGGCTTCCGCTACGGCTTCGGCGAGAATGGTGCCGGCGGCTGCGCCTACTGGGAGCAATGCGCACAGTGGCAGTCTTTCCAAGATTACCCTGTCGAGGCCTTCACCCAAGATGCCAACGTCCAGGTATGGCTCTCTAACCACCACCGCCACTTCAACCACGAGTGGCAACGCTACGCCAGCTACTGGTTCCAATACTACTTCACTGAGAAGTACGGCATCGAGGCCTACTCCCGCATCTGGAAGGAGAGCAAGTATCCCGAGGATCCTATCGAGACCTACACCCGCATCTTCTGCAACGGTGATCTCAACACCCTCTGGTCCGACATGTACGACTACTCCGCACGTTGCGCCAACTACGAGTTCGCAGCCGTCCACGAGTACCTCCCCAACAACCCGTCGGCAACAAACTACTCCACCAAGCTCTACAAGACCTCCGCTGGCTACCAAGTCGCCTACGAGAACTGCCCAGGCACCACGGGCTTCAACCTCATCGCGCTCAACGTTCCCGCCTCTGGCACCGTCGTCAGCGCAGACCTCACAGGTCTTGAGCCAGGCTCCGCCCTCGCTGCTGGCGACCCAGGCACCATCATCAACGGTGACGGCGCTTCTGTCGGCACGACCACGACCTACAACAGCCAGTCCAACACCGACGAGAGCTTCCGCTTCGGCTTCGTTGCCGTCAAGAGCGACGACTCTTGCGTCTACTCCGAGATGCAGGCTGGCAAGGAAGGCAACTCCACCTTCACCGTCCCCGACGGCACCGAGCGTCTCTACCTCTGCGTCCTCGCAGCTCCTGGCACCTACAACCGCAACGAGTGGGATGACGACATGAGCGACGACGAGCAATGGCCTTACGTCGTATCCTTCAGCGGCACAGACCTCCTCGGTAATATCGACATCACGCCCGGCGACCCCTACGACGTCGACGCCTCCCTCAGCGTAGATCTCGACTACACGTCCACAGACTACGGTCTCAAGACGTTCAACCTCCTCAACGAGGGCGTCATGACGCAAATCGCACAAGGCTTCAAACTCCAGCCCGCCGAGATCGCCAGCCAGACCCTCGACGCTGCCTCCGTCTCCACCGACGAGGGTTGGACGCCCGCCGATGGTAAGATCGCTGTTGGCATCACCAACCCCGACGGCACTATATCCTACGCCTACAGCGCCAGCGGCATAGGCTTCTGGATCGCTGCCGACGGCACGGCCAGCTCCTGGGGCTCGTCTCCCGTCTACTTCGAGTACAACTCCGGAGCCTACTCCCTCACCGTCGGTCACGTCCCCGGCGGCTCCGAGCAAGGCAAGACCTACGTCATCAAACCTACCTTCGTCTACAATTGCGGCGGCACCATCTATAAGGCTGTCGTTTCAGTAAGCATGAACTTCTGATTGTTGTGATTTTTGCCCCGCAAAGGAGTCTTTTTCGTCTTCTTTGCGGGGCTTTTTTCGTATATTCGCATAATTAGCGTCGCCCGTCACCAAACAATATACCCCTTTCAAAATGAAGCACTTATCCCTACTCATATTATCCCTCCTCCCCATGTCCGTCGTGGCGCAGCAAAAAATGGTCTATACGCCCGACACTCTCAAGACGTGCGACTTCTCCAACCCCGACTCCCAATGGTCGTGGAGCCACTCCGCGCAAACCGAGAATCTCATCTTCCTCTGGCAACACGACTTCGGCTTCGACCCCTATAACGCTCCCGACCTCGACGGTCACCATATGTCTTTCGACCTCGGCAATCTCCAAGTCCGCCTCGAAAGTTTCTACCGCTTCTTCCGCGACTCGCTCCAATTCACACTCCCTGGCAGCATCGCCGACAAATACAAGATGATGGTCATGCTCAACTACTCCCTCGAAGGCACTGCCTACGGCGGAACGTACGACGACTTCATCGGGGCTCTATGGGTGTCACCAAACCGCATACAAGACAAGAAGCTCAACTGCCTCGCCCACGAGCTCGGACACAGCTTCCAACTCCAGATTATGGCCGACAAGACCGGCGAGGCATGGGGCGGCAGCGGCTTCTTCGAGATGACTTCCCAATGGATGCTCTGGCTCGTCAATCCCGACTGGCCGACCGACGAGAACTACCACCTCGAAGCCTTCAAGAAGCTCACTCACAAAGGCTTCCTCCATCTCGACAACATCTACCACTCCCCCTACGTCATCCAATGGTGGGCAGAGCAACACGGGCTGACTTCCATCGCCCAACTATACCGCAACGGCAAGGTGGGTGAAGATCCCGCCATGACCTACATGCGCCAATACAATCTCTCCCAAAGCCAGTTCTGCGACGACATCTTCCGCTGCTACCAGCATCTCCTCAATTTCGATTTCAACCACGCACGACCCAACACGCGCCAATACGCCTGCTCCTTCTCCACTCCCACAACCATCACCGACGGATGGACCTCCCCTGCCTCCGACGTCATCCCCGAGAACTACGGCTTCAACGCCATTCGTCTCGACACCCCCAAGCCAGGGCAAAAGGTGACTGCCAATTTCAAGAGCCTCGCCAAGGCCGTCAAAACAGCCGGACACCGCTACTCTTTCGTAGCCGTCACTGTCGACGACGAGTGCATCTACCCCACCCCGTCCTCCTCCCCCTCCGCCAAGGTCTCTTTCACGGCACCTGCCGACAAGCCTCTCAAAGCCCTCTATTTCCTCGTCATGGGCGCACCAACCACCCACGACCTCGACCCCTCTTCTCGCCTCTTCCCCTACAAAGTAAAATTCTCCACAACACATTAATATCATGAGACTTACACTCCCGTCTCTCCTCCTCCTATCTCTACTCCCCGCCGCCGCGTCAGCTCAAGGCACGCTCGACGACTATAACCGCGCCTATGCGCTCCGCAAGTCTTTCAGTGCCGACTCCGTAGTCAACTGGGCGCGTCGAGTCGAGTGGAAGGACTCCACACATACACTCACTTTCGAGATCATGACCTCCAACGGGCGTAGATTCGCCTCTCTCGATGCAGAGTCTCTTTCCGACGCTCTCTACGAGACACGCGAGGCGCGCGACAAGGCTCTCGGCATCACGCCTCCTCCTGCCCCACAACCACAGTTCGGTCGACATAAGGAGCGCCACTGGATGGAGGTCGATGAGGAGCAAGACCTCACCCCCGTATACTCTCCCGACGGCTCGCTCGTCGCATATGTCGAGGGCTACAACGTCGTCGTCCGTCCTGCCGCGCGACCCGACGCCCCCAAACGCGTCCTCACACAAGATGGCACCATTGCTCTCTACTACTCCAATCGTCTCCAGTGGAGTCCCGACGGCTCCAAGCTCTTCGCCTACCGCCGCCGCCCCGTCGAGAAACGCTATGTCTACTATGTCGAGTCCTCCCCAGCCGATCAGCTCCAGCCAATCCTCCACAAGCAAGAATATGCCAAGCCCGGCGACGAGCTGCCGCAAAAGTACCCGACAATCATCGACGTCAAGTCGGGCAAGCAAGTTGTTGCCGACGCCCATCTCATTGAGAACCAATATGAACTCGAATGGATGCAATGGGCGGAAGACGGATCTGCCGTGACCATGGAATACAACCAGCGTGGCCACCATCTCTACCAACTCCTCTCCATGGATGCCAATAGCGGCACGCTACGCACCGTCGTCGAGGAACGTTCCGACAAGTTCGTCAACTACCCGCGCATCTGGAGGCAGTTCATCAAGGGCGGCAAGCAACTTCTATGGACAAGCGAGCGCGACAATTGGAACCATATCTATCTCTACGATGTCGCCAAAGCGCAGCCTATCAAGCAGATAACCAAAGGCTCTTGGTGCGTCCGCGAAGTTCTCAATGTCGATGAGAAGAACGGCGTAATCCTCTTCTCCGCCAGCGGCGTCAACCCATCAGAAGACCCCTACAATATCCACTACTACAAGATCGGGCTCGACGGTCGACACATGACAGACCTCACGCCCGAACCCGCCAACCACTCTGCGCAGTTCAGTGCCGACTTCCGTTTCCTCGCCGACACCTATTCCACGCCGTCACAAGCTCCCGTGACGACGCTCCGCAATGCCGACGGCCGCCTTCTCAAGACCATCGCCAAGGCCGATATCTCCAAACTCCTCCGCAACGGATGGGTCGCACCCGAGGTCTTCACAGCCAAGGCGCGCGACGGCAAAACCGACCTCTGGGGCATCATCCAACGCCCAACAAATTTCGACCCATCCAAGAAATACCCAATCATCGAGTATATCTACGCTGGTCCAGGCGACGCCTACACCCCAAAGAGTTTCTACCCCTACAACTGGAGCATGACCTCACTCGCCGAGCTGGGCTTCATCGTCGTCCAACTCGATGCCATGGGGACGGCTTGGCGCAGCAAAGCCTTCGAAGAGGTATGCTACAAGAATCTCAAGGATGCCGGCTTCCCCGACCGAGAGCTATGGATTCGCGCCGCTGCTGAACAATACGCCTACATGGACACCTCCCGCGTCGGCATCTTCGGGGCTTCAGCCGGCGGACAAGAAAGCACGACAGCCGTTCTCCTCCACGGCGACTTCTACAAGGCTGCCTACAGCGCATGCGGATGCCATGACAACCGCATGGACAAGATATGGTGGAACGAGCTGTGGATGAGCAACCCAATCGACTCCTCATACGTCGAGTGCAGCAATGTCTACAATGCCCACCTTCTCCGACGCCCTCTCATGCTCGTCGTCGGCGAGATGGACGACAATGTCGACCCCTCAAGCACCTACCAAGTCGTCAACGCTCTCATCAAGGCTAACCGGGATTTCGAACTCGTGGTTCTCCCTGGAGTCCACCACACCATGGGCGAGGAGTTCGGCGAGCACAAGAGGTTCGACTTCTTCGTCCGCCACCTCCTCCACAAGACGCCTCCCGCTTGGGACGACATCAAGATGTAACGTAAATAATCAGCAACTCCACCCTTCATGCGCACACTCTCTTTCTTAACTATATGCCTCGCCTCTGCCATCATGCCACTTGCGGCATCAGCTGGCAGTCCAAGGCAAATCACCATGGAAGACGGGCTGCCATCCAACACCGTCCGCTCCATAGTCCAAGGTGCCGACGGCTTCGTTTGGTTAGGCTCCGATGCCGGGTTGTGCCGCTATGATGGCATCCATGCGCGCCTTTTCGTCAACCCCCTGACCGGCAACGACCAATACGCCAGCGCGCTCTACGCCTGGGGCGACAATCTCCTCGTCGGCACGTCACATGGAGCTTTCATCTTCGACAGCCACACCGAGCAATTCTCCATGCTCGACGAGCAGATAAATGGTCTCGTGACGTCGTTCAGCGTCGATGCCGATGACAATGTCTGGGTCGCCACCGTCGCCGATGGCCTCTACTGCCACCTTCCCCATTCCGCCTCTACTAAACACTTCGATTTCAATAATATAGGCGGTAACCTCTCCACTGTTTTCGTTGACCGCACCAACCAAGTATGGGCCATTCCGCGACAAGGCGGCAAGAATATCTATTACTACAACCGAGCCCGCGACAATTTTGAGGGCATGCCTCTCCCCGAAGGTCTGCGCTCCGACGGTCTATGCCTCACCCAAGTTCCCGACGGGCGCATCGTCATCGGCACCTGGGCGCAAGGTCTCATCGCCATCTCCGAGGATGGGACAATCCGACAACTCCTCAACCCCGCAAAAGCTGGTGTCGGCACCCACATCCATACTCTCCTGCCCGTCGACGGCAACATCCTCCTCGTCGGTTGCGACGACGGCTTGATCTATTTCGACCTCTCACGCGAGTCTTGGAGCCGCACTTCAAATATCGTAACCGACACCAACTCTTCCGCCCGACGTTTCATCTATAGCCTCATGGTCGATCATGAAGGCGGTTTCTGGAGCGGCTCGTTCTACGATGGCGTCTCCTACTTCTCTCCTGCCAGCCAACGCTTTACCCCCGTTGTCGACAATAATGGGGCTTTCTCTGGCCGCATCGTAAGCCGCTTCGCCGAAGACGACGCACACAAGATATGGATCGCCTCCGACGACGGCGGTCTCAATTGCTTCGACCTCGCCAACGACAGCTTCGTCAACTTCCCTGGGCGCGACCGCCTCGCACAACTCAACGTCCACGGCTTGCTGCCCGAAGGCGCGCACCTGTGGGTCGGCACCTATGGCGACGGGCTTATCTATCTCGACACCAAGAGCGGCGTCACTAAGTCCTACGCCCTCGACGATGGTTCCACAACGTCAAGCTGCTACGCACTTTTCCGCGACTCGCGCAACCGACTCTGGGCTGCATCAATGTCTCGCGCCAACCTCTTCGACGAGACAGACAAGGTCTTCCGTGTGGCGCACGTATTCAACAATCTCACAATCGACATCGAGGAGGACAACAACGGCGACGTTTGGTTCGCTACCCAAGGCGGCGGGCTGTGGCGACTGACAACAACTGGCGAGTGGAAGCACTACAGTGCGTCGTCCGACCCTGCGTCTCTCCCGAGCGACCAGGTGAACTGCCTCCGCCGGGGCTCCAATGGCCAGTTCTATGTCGCCACGCAAAATGGCCTCTGCGAATATCTCCACTCATCCGACTCCTTCCGACGCATCGATGTCGGCACAGACAAGCAAGATTTCAGCGGCATGGCCGTCTACCAAGACGAGCTGTGGCTCACCTCCCCCGAGGGCGTCGTCCGATACTCCGCTTCCGGTGCCACGCAGCTCTACAACCGCCAAGATGGCCTCCAAGACCTACAGTTTCAGCCAAACGCCTGCCACGTGGCCTCCGACGGTGGCATCTGGCTCGGTCTCACGACAGGAATTTGCACCTTCCGCCCTTACCGCATTAAAGCCAACAAAGTCGAGCCGCCAGTTTTCCTCACTTCAATAAGCCTCCTCGACAAGGAGCTCTCATCTGGCTCCGACAAGATGCCTTGCCCCCTCCGACAATGCGGAGCTATAAATCTCAACCACGACGATGTGATGTTCACCATCAACTTCGCCGCCCTCAGCTACGTCTCACCCGAGAAGAACCAATACGCTTACACACTCGAAGGCTTCGACCACACGTGGCACCACGTAGGCTCCGCCACGTCCGCCACCTACACCAACATACCTGCGGGATCCTACACCTTCCGTGTCCGTGCCACCAATAACGATGGTGTGTGGTCTTCCCACGAGGCCCGACTCGACATCGTCGTCAGCCCGCCTTTCTACTGGTCTTGGCCCGCCAAGATCTTCTACATCCTATTGGCTGCCGCACTCATCTATCTCTTCATCCGCCGACAAATTCTCATCAATGAGAAGAAGCACAAAGAGGAGATCCAAAGAATCAATGAGACGAAAGACCAAGAGGTGCGCGACGCCCGTCTGCGTTTCTTCACAACCATCTCCCACGAGATCCGAACCCCCGTCTCCCTCATCATCGGTCCTCTTGAGAACCTCATGGAGCAGTGGGACAAGGTGCGCGACCAAGTGACCGACAGCCAGAACATATCGTCCACGCTCGACGTCATAAACCGCAATGCGCATCGCCTCCTCGACCTCATCAATCAGCTGCTCGACTTCAACAAGGTTCAGCGCGAGGCGCAACTCCACTTCCGCCCCCACAACATCGCCAAACTCATGAAGTCCGTCGCCGAACGCTTCGAGCCAGCCATGTCGCTACGCAAGATCTCCCTATCCGTCAACTATCCGCCCGACGATTTCTCCGCCACCATCGACCAAGAGGGCGTGACAAAGGTTCTCAGCAACCTCATGGTCAACGCCATGAAGTATGCGCACTCCCACGTCTCCCTCTCCTGCCAACTCCCCGACAAGGATCATTTCGTCTTCGAGGTCGCCGACGACGGCCCAGGTGTCGCTCCCGAAGAGCAGTCCAAGATCTTCGCCCCTTTCTACCAAGCCAATGATAATAAGCCAGGCACAGGCATAGGTCTCAGCATCGTGCAGTCTCTCGTCACCGCACACCATGGCACGGTCTCCGTCACTTCTCCCGCTGGCGATGGTGCCCACTTCATCGTCTCCCTCCCTGTCTCGCAGTCGCCCTCCGACACCGAACCTTCCGACGAGCCGACCGACCAAGAAGACCTCCCCTCCTCCGCCAAGCCCGACGCTCTCGATGCCGACGAGCAGACCGACCAAGACCCGCAATGCCAAACCGTTCTCGTCATCGATGACGACCAAGACCTACGCAACTTCCTCGAGTCCAACCTCGCCACCCAATATTCCGTCAAGACGGCTGCCGATGGCGTCGAGGCTCTCCAACGCCTCGCTGAAGGTCCCGTCGACCTCATCGTGAGCGACTGGATGATGCCCGAGATGGATGGTGCCGAGCTGTGCCGACGCATCCGGAAAGATATCAACGTCTGCCACACCCCCTTCATCATGCTCACAGCCAAGACCGACGACGACAGCAAGGCGCAAAGCATGGACTGCGGTGCCGACACCTACATCGAGAAACCTTTCTCCATCAAGTACCTCATGGCCTCCATCCGCAACCTCATCGAGATGCGCCACCTCCTGCAAGAAAAGTTCTCTCTCTCCCCGACAGCCTCGGTTTCCGCCATAGCCACCTCCCCTCTCGACGACGAGTTCCTCACCAAGATGAATAAGGTCATCGAGGATAATATGGACAACGCCGACCTCAGCGTCCAATTCCTCGCCTCGCAAATGGGGGTCAGCCGATCCGCCCTCTTCCTCAAGATAAAAAGCCTCGCAGGCATAACTCCCAACGAGATGATCACCCTCGTCCGCCTCAAGGCTGCGGCACGCATGCTCCGCGAGCACCGCTACCGCGTCAACGAGATATGCTACCGCGTCGGCTACAACTCGCCAAGCTATTTCTCCAAGAGCTTCCAAAAGCAATTCGGCATGAAACCCCTCGAATACGCCTCTGCGCAATAAGAGGCAAGTGCCAAGAATAAAAAGTGATGCCGCCCGACGTCTCCATGCGTCAGGCGGCATCCTTTCTGTTTATACTGTCGAAAGTCCGCTATCGGATATGTACTATATCCTTGCGTTTCAATATCATAGCCGAGCGGCTCGGGATGTAGAGGCGCAACATGTCCTGTCCCTCAATCTTCTGCGTGTAGAATACGAAGAACATGTCGTTGCGGTCAAAGCCTCCAAATCGTCCCTCGTCCGTCGAGAGGACTATGTTATATCTGCCAGCAGGAACGGGTATCGCATAGTCGGTATATGACTGCGACGGACTGAAGTTGAAGACTATCAAGTAGTCACCGCGTCCAAAGGCCAATACCTGCGTCGGGTCATAGTCGTAATAACGATACGGGAAGCTCGGCTCGGGCAAATCCTTGAAGATGCTCAACATCTCGCGCTCGAAATCCATCAAGAAGTGGTAGCGCAAATAGTCGGCCTTAGCAAGCCCCCACTGACGGCGGGCGTACTTATAGCTCCACCCGTTGCCCTCTCGCGGGAAGTCTATCCACTCGGGGTGTCCAAACTCATTGCCCATGAAGGTCAAATATCCGCCCGTGGCAGTAAATAGCGTCACGAGGCGTATCATCTTGTGCAACGCCATGCCCCTGTCGACCGCCATGTTCTGGCTCTCAAGGTTCATGGCCGTATACATCTCTTTGTCTATAAGGCGGAAGATGATTGTCTTGTCGCCAACAAGGGCCTGGTCGTGGCTCTCCGCATAGTTGATGACTTTCTCCTCTGGCCTGTGCAATTGCAGCTCGTAGAAGATACGCCCTACTGGCCACTTCTCGTCCGGCACCTCCTTTATCAGCTTGATCCAATAGTCGGGAATACCCATCGACAAGCGGAAGTCAAAACCTACGCCGCACGCCTCAAGCGGCCCTGCTATGCCCGGGTAGCCGCTCATCTCCTCGGCTATGGTGATAGCGTCGGGGCGAACCTGATGGATCAGCTTGTTAGCCATCATGAGGTAGCTTATGGCATCCTCATCCTCATTGGCCTTGAAATAGTCAGCGTAACACGTGAAGTCCTTGCCCAACCCGTGGTCGTAATAGAGCATGCTCGTGACGCCGTCAAATCTGAATCCGTCAAAGTGATACTCCTCAAGCCACCAACGGCAGTTGGACAACAAGAAACGCAACGTCTCCGTCTTGCCATAATTGAAGCAACGGCTGTCCCACGCAGGGTGGTTGCCCCTGTCCCCGGCATGGAAATACAAGTCGAGCGACCCGTCAAGCCTCGATATTCCCTCGTTCTCGTTCTTCACGGCGTGCGAGTGGACAATGTCCATCACGACGGCTATACCATGACTATGCGCCTCGTTAATCAGACGCTTCAAGTCCTCCGGCTCGCCAAACCTGCTGCTCGCCGCATAGAAACTCGAGACGTGATAACCAAAGCTGCCATAATACGGGTGCTCCTGTATCGCCATGAGCTGCAACGTGTTATAACCCATCTCTACGACGTGGGGCAAGACGTTGCGACGAAAGTCGTCATAGGTCGCTATGCCCTCCTTCTCGCCACTCATCCCGACGTGGGCCTCATATATGAGGCGAGGCTCCTTGCCAACCTTAAAGTTCTTGTCCGTCCACTTGAACGGCTTGAAGTCCCACGCCTGGGCGTCAAAGACTTTCGTCTGCTCGTTCTGAACGACCCTACCGATATACGCTGGGATGCGCTCTCCCTGACCGCCTATCCAGTGCACCGACATCTTGAATTTGTCGCCATGACGGATAACCGTGTCTGAAATCTCGACCTCCCAGTTGCCAAACTCCAGACGGCGCATCTTATATCGCTCGTCCTCCTTCCAGCCCGAAAAGTCGCCTATGACGTATATCTCCGTCGCGCTCGGAGCCCACTCCCTAAGTATCCATCGGTCGCCAACATGGTGCATCCCGTAATATTCATACGCTCGTGAGAACTGCTCCATCGGGCCGCAAGTATCCTTGAGGTCCTCCAGCCTGGCTATTGTCTTCGCCCTGCGGCTCTCCAATATCTGCGCATATGGCTTCAAATATTGGTCTGTCTCGTAAATCGGCATCATAATCGTTCCAAGATTCTGTTCGTTTCTACAATTTCTCCGTCGGGATGGAGAAACATATTCCCGCCCCAGCCCGATACGAGGTGTCTACCCATATCTTGCCGTTGCAGAGTGAAAGGTATTTGGCGGCGACGGCAAGTCCTACGCCCTTGCCTTTCCCCGCGTCTTCCATCGATACGTCGCCAAACATGTTGAAAAGGGAGTCCTCCGTCCCTGGCGCAAAGCCAGGTCCCGTGTCGGTGATGCTGAAGACCGCCTCCTTATGGTTTATGTTATAGGATATTGATATCTTGCCTGTCTTCGTATATCGACAGCTGTTGTCCATCACTTGGTCCATCACCTTCGTGATGATCTCGTCGCTGTTCCATATCGTGTCGTTAGGTGTCTTGAGGGCGAAGGTCGTCTCTATCTCCACTTCCTTCCCCGCTTTGCGCAAGACATCCTGATATTTCATCTTGATTTTCGTCAGAAGCTCGTTCAACTGCACTGGGCACGCGGGCTTCAACATATAGTTGCTCTGCAATTTCGAGATCTCTATCAGGTTGTCTATCACCTTCAAGAGCTGATAACTGCTCTGACGCACAATCTCAGTGAACTTCTGCTTCTCCGCCTCGTCCTCCGTCTTGTCCATCAAGTCCAAGAACCCTATGATGACGTTCATCGGAGTGCGTATCTCGTGGCTCAGGTTCGTCAAGAAGATGCTCTTCAACTGGCGGCTCTCTGCCGTCTGCTCCTGCTCGCGGCGCAGGTCCGTCCCCATAATCTCGATGTTCTGGTTCAACGACGCTATCCGCTGCTCGCACTGGCGAACATCCTGACGCAACTTGACGCATCGTATCTCAGCCTCCATATACGGAGCCAGCAAGTGCAACAGCCGCGTCTTGCTGTCCAAGTCCGTCAGTCGGTCTGTCGAGATTGCCAATATGATGCCCGTCAGCATGTTGCGCTCATTCTTGACAGGGACGGATATAAATCCCGTCGCGCCAATAATGTTAAACGGCAGACTGGCTATGACCGACGAGGCGTCCGCGCTCGCCATAGGCTGAGTGTGCGACCACGAGAATGTCGTCCCCCTTTGGCACATCGTCTTGTCCGTCGACTCGACAACCATATACTTGTTCGCGCTCGGCAATTTCTGGCACAACGCAACGACGTGGCAATGCGTCATGGCCGCCATGTCGTCCAGTCGCTTCGACAGGTCGTTGTAGCCCACCGACGACAGCAACTGCTTGACGTCGTCCAAATTCTTGTCGAGAAACTCCGTCGCCGACGCATACGCTCCTTTGCCTTGAGCCTTGTCGCCGCGACGCCTTCGTCCAAAGAGGTTCTTGAACATAGATGAGTCTTATTCGTTTAATGTATTATTCACAAATATAACAATTTTTATTCTCCACGTAAAACAGCCGCCACGCCCCCTTTCATCGCCTTTTTTAACTAACTTTGCCCAATTAGCCGCCTTTGGCAACACCCTCTTACCGATTTCCCACTCTACGATGGATAACATAAGGAATTTCTGCATCATAGCCCACATCGACCACGGCAAAAGCACGCTGGCCGACCGCCTCCTCGAATACACCAAAACCGTCAAGGCGCAAGATATGCAAGCGCAAGTGCTTGACGATATGGACCTCGAGAGAGAGCGCGGCATCACCATAAAGAGCCACGCCATACAGATGGACTACGAGCAAGACGGCAAAAAATACGTCCTCAACCTCATCGACACCCCGGGCCACGTCGACTTCAGCTACGAAGTCAGCCGATCCATTGCCGCCTGCGAGGGCGCGCTCCTCGTCGTCGACGCCAGCCAAGGCATCCAGGCGCAGACGATCTCCAACCTCTACCAGGCCATCGACCACGACCTCACCATAATCCCCGTCATCAACAAGATCGACATGCCAAGCGCAAACCCCGAAGAGGTCGAGGACGAGATTATCGACCTTATCGGGTGCGACCGCTCCGAAATCCTCCGCGCGAGCGGCAAGACTGGCGCAGGCGTCCCAGAAATCCTACGTGCCATCGTCGAGCGCGTGCCACACCCCGTAGGCGACCCCAAAGCTCCCCTCCAGTGCCTGATCTTCGACTCCGTCTTCAACTCTTTCCGAGGCATCATCGCATACTACAAGGTCGTCAACGGCGAAATCTCCAAAGGCGACATGGTCAAGTTCGTCGCCACAGGCCGTGAGTACGATGCCGACGAGGTCGGTGTCCTCCGCCTCGACATGGAACCCCGACAGACTGTCAAGACAGGCGACGTAGGATACATCATCTCCGGCATCAAGACAAGCCGCGAGGTCAAGGTCGGCGACACCATCACACACCGCGACGCCCCATGCTCCCAAGCCATCGACGGCTTCTCCGAGGTGAAACCCATGGTCTTTGCGGGCATATACCCCATCGACACCGCCGACTACGAGGAGCTCCGCGCATCCATTGAGAAGCTCCAGCTCAACGACGCATCCCTCACATACACGCCCGAGAGTTCCATGGCGCTCGGCTTCGGCTTCCGATGCGGCTTCCTCGGTCTCCTCCACCTCGAGATCATCCAAGAAAGACTCGAAAGGGAGTTCAACATGAGCGTCATCACGACCGTCCCCAACGTAACCTACAAAGCCTTCACCAAGAAAGGCGAGGTCATTGACGTCTACACCCCCTCCGCCCTCCCCGAGCCTACCGTCATCGACCACGTCGAAGAGCCCTACATCAAGGCGCAGATAATCACCAAAGCCGAATACATCGGAGCCATCATGAAGCTCTGCCTCCAAAAACGAGGTCTCCAGACAGGGCAGAACTACATAACGACCGACCGCGTCGAGCTGAATTTCGACATGCCTCTCGCCGAGATCGTCTTCGATTTCTATGACAAGCTCAAGAGCATCAGCCGCGGCTACGCCTCCTTCGACTACCACCCTATCGGCTACCGCCCCAGCCGACTCGTCAAGACCGACATCCTCCTCAACGGCGAGCGCGTCGACGCCCTCTCCGCCCTCACCTACATCGACAACGCCGAGACCATCGGTCGCAAGATGTGCCTCAAGCTCAAAGAGCTGATCCCGCGCCAACAGTTCGATGTCGCCGTCCAGGCCGCAATAGGCGCAAAGATCATCGCCCGCGAGACCATCAAGGCCGTCCGCAAAGATGTCACCGCCAAGTGCTACGGCGGCGATGTCTCCCGTAAGCGCAAGCTCCTCGAAAAACAGAAGGAGGGCAAGAAGCGAATGAAACAGATCGGCAGCGTCGAAGTCCCACAAAAAGCCTTCCTCGCCGTCCTCAAGCTCGACGACTAAGGATTCGTCTCACTCCCCAGACTATATAACACAGCATCACCCGAGCGGACAACGAGTCCACTCGGATGACTTGCTTATTTATTGTCGAGACTTCTTACCCTCGTCCACTCATATATCTCGTTTTCAGCCAGTAAGCAAACAGGGGGTCCTGTATCGTTAGCCGCTTGCCGTCCGCGTCTATCAAGTCGCGGTCCAGCAATGCCGCCTTCAGATTCTTAATGTTCGCCGATGTCCCCAAACCATAACGAGCCAGCACGTCAGACGAACTGTAGTTCACCTCACCGTCGGCTATGGCCTGCAAGAAAGAGATCTGACGCGCCCTCAGCGAATCTATTGTGTTGCTAAACAGCAGCCCCAGCTGGTCAACCAAAGCGTCAAACGCCCCGTCAACGATTTCTTTGTCACACGCGTCCACCGTTCTCAACCACGCCTGTTGCGCCAACTGCTGAACGTAATATGGATGACACTCAACAAGTTGCGCCACGTGTCGCGCCGTGCCGGAGTCTATCTTCTTCCCCGTCTCGCCAAATCTCTCGACTATATATCTCTCCCACTCCGTCTCGCCTATCTTGTCGAGGAACATTATGTCGCCAAATTTGTAAAACGGCATCTCGTAGTTGCTGAATATGTCGAGCAACATGTGCTTCTTACTGCCATATAGACAATATCCTACGCGGTCATGCCCTTGCCAATGGGCGCGCAGCTGACGTTGGAACCCAACAGGGTCGTCGTATGCGCTGACGTTCTGGAACTCGTCAATGCAAACCACAAATTTCTTCCTTCGC
Source organism: Bifidobacteriaceae bacterium (assembly GCA_963607345.1). GTDB lineage: Bacteria > Bacteroidota > Bacteroidia > Bacteroidales > Marinilabiliaceae > W3P20-009. The sequence continues at coordinate 48,533 of CAVDBL010000001.1, read as the reverse complement.
TCTTCAGCAATTCGCTGTGGCAAGTCAAGTATCTCATCCACTGAGTATTGCCTGTCTCTAAAGTCCAGCCCCAATGACATCTCATGTTGCGACCCCATCTCCCCGAATGTCAATTTCGGTCCAAATGACCGCAAGTATTGTTTCGCCATACCTATAAGCTCATCCACTTTCGTCGCCGATGCCCGCAATACGGCATTCACGTACGCCTGGTAAAACTGCGACTCCGTCCGGCAGTTGAACACGTCCACTTTGCACGTCACGAAGCCTTTCTCTTTTCCCAACCTCTCCAACACATGGTTCACGAGCGACGTTTTTCCCCATCGGCGAGGTGAGATTATTACCGTACTGACCAACCCTCTAAAGTTCGTCAGCAATCTCTCTGTATCTTCTCTCCTGTCCGTAAAGTCCTTTCCGTCAGCTATTTTGCCAAATACGAATGGTATATCCATCTCTTTTATCTTTTGTTTGTTCCGTGCAAATCTAACCATTCCATTTCAAATCATCTTATTTCAAATACTTTTATTTCAAACCATCCTGTTTCATTCCCCATAAACAACTCGCCCCCTCGCAAGGATGACCTACGAGGGGGCGAGTCTTTTTTCGTCTCTCCGTCTACTTGCCTGCGCAATTCTCATTGTACGCCGGCAAAGCCTTGTCGGCATTGGCTGCCGAGATGAAGATGAACGGCCATGGCAAGATTATCGTCCAGCACGTTGCCATGCCGACAATGGCGAAGTTCCGCGACTTGCGGATATACTTGTACGCCTCGGGGCAATGCGCCCTGCAATATTCCACAAACTCCGCCGAGGTCATCACAGTGTCGCCACTCACGTAACGCCACTTCTTACGGCTCTTGCCGTCGACGGCCACTTTCTTATACTCGAAGCTGCCGAGGTTGGCCGTCGCTTGGACTGCCACTTCAGTAGGCTCGCTCGCCTCGATTTCTGTGCTTAGAGCCTCAGCATTGGCAAGGACTCCCGTCGCCGCCATTGCCAATGACAGCGCAATGAATTTCTTCAGTTTCATCGTTTTGGTTTTTAATATGTTGATTTTCAACTATTGTTTCTGCCCATCGAATCTCTCAATGAACAACAGGCTCTCCCAGTTTGCCTCCAACTCTTCCTCAGTAAATCCAGTCATTTTCGCCAGCACTGCCACTTTGTCCTCTTCGTTCACCATCGTAAGTATCGCTTCCGCCTCCGTTGATATGAAGAATGACAGCGTCTCGTTTGTGCTTACATAAATCACTGAATATCTTTCAGTTGTCGAGCCTGCACTTTCCAAACGGCACCCCTTGTATCCTGTCGCCGTATATCCGTCAAACTTGAACTCGTTCTCTATGTCCCCTAAAAATCCGTTACTTGCGGCGGCTATCTTCGACACCACTATATTGTCTCCGTCGATTTCGATATTTATTGCGTTGTTGCCATTCTTAGTGACATTGGCGCTGAAGTCAAGTACCGACTGGTCCTCTATCAATGAGCTGATGTCCACCAGTTTCCCCTCACACTCTACGAGGCAAGCCACCTTTCCCTCATAGGTCCCGACAGCCTGGTCTCTCACGTCAACTGTCTCAGGCACAACGACATCGTCATCCGTGTCGTCTCCGCAAGCGCACAATACGCCCACCGCCGTCATCGTCAATGACAGCACCAAATATTTATTCAGCTTCATTGTTTAGGTGTTTTTTGTTTTCCTTGTTGTTTGTTTTTCTCGCCTGATTCTTGTCGGTGCACCTCAGTTTAACAAGCGTTTTTCTCCTTGTTTTTTGTAACTTTAGTTGTCTTTTAATTAGTTACGTCCGCAATATTCGTAATAATATTCGAGACGTGCAAGCTATTCTCGCATATTTTTTCACCATGAACGAAAATATTGCCGACAGAATCTCTTTTCTCGTCTCCGTATGCGGCGACGGCAAGAACACCGTTTTTGCCAACAAAATCGGTGATAATGAGGCGAATATCCGCAACTACCGCTCCGGCAAGACCACACCCAAATACTCCACCCTCGTCAATATCGTAAATTATTGCGGTGTCAACACACAATGGATCATGACGGGCAAAGGGGTTCCCTTCAAACGCTCAAGTCCTTTTTACGACTCCAACCCTAACGTCATCATAAATGGTTCATGTAGCGGTCTTATCCCCGAAGACCCACAGCTCTTCAGCGAATTCGACGAATTCGCCGAAGAATGGAAGCTAAAGAAAGAGAGACATGAAACCTTAAGAACCTCCATGCCCGACGCTTTCATGCGGATTTGTTTTCTTGAAGAGACCATCGACCGCAAGGAGGCACAGATTGCAGATCTTAACCGCGAAATAGGACGATTGCGCCACATCCTCACGACTCACAACATCGACCCTAACGCGCAAGACTGAGGCTCACCAACATAAAACAGTATGGGCTTCGGAATCATGGATCCCGAAGCCCATACTGTTTTATTATGTGGCGCAACGCTACTAATTGGTCTTGAACTTCCAATCTTTCTTGGCTGCCAATTCCTTGTTCGCCTTCTCGATTTTCTTCTCAAGACCTGCCTTGTAGTCGGCGATCTTCTTGGCAGCCTCCTCGTCGGCGACAGCCAAGATCTGCAAAGCCAAGATGGCTGCGTTCTGCGCGGCGTCCATGCCGACAGTCGCCACGGGAATTCCCGGAGGCATCTGGATCATGCTGAGCATGGAGTCCCATCCGTCCATCGAGATCGACGCCTTGATAGGGACGCCAATGACGGGCAATGTCGTCGCGGCGGCTATGACGCCCGGCAGGTGGGCAGCTCCGCCAGCTGCAGCGATGATGACCTTTATGCCCCTCTCCTTCGCACCCTCGGCAAATGCCAATACCTGGTGAGGTGTCCTGTGCGCCGACAAGGCGTTAACCTCAAAGGGTATCTCCATCTGTTCCAGAAAGTTGAGTGCCTTCTCCATCACTGGCAGGTCCGACGTCGACCCCATGATGATGCTTACTACTGGTTTCATTTCGTTTGCTCCGTTTTTCTTGGTTTTTTACTCCCGTAAAGTTATTTATTGCAAGCCATATTTACCCTCAACGAAATAAAATTTCTACTTTTGCCGTTTGTTAGGCGGGCGACCTACTCCCCCGCCCTACACGACGACCCCATAATCTCACTATCCAGCAGGCAACAATGGCAAGAGTCACCATCCTCGACAAGACGTTCGAAACCTCCTATCCCGAACCTCAAATTCAGGCAGCCGTGCGCAAAGTGGCAGACGCCATCAACGCCGACCTCGACGGCCGCGACCCCCTCTTCCTCTGCATCCTCAACGGCGCTTTCATGTTCGCCGCCGACCTCATGAAGATGGTCAACATCCCTTCGCGAATCTCTTTCGTGAAATTCGCTTCCTACAGCGGCACGCAGTCCACCGGCGTCGTAAAACAGCTCATCGGCCTCAATGAGGATCTCACAGGCAAGACCGTCGTCCTTATAGAGGACATCGTCGACACCGGTGTCACCATCAAGAGCCTCATCGAGCAGTGCAAGGCAAAGGGTGCGGCCGACGTCCGCGTCGCCACAATGCTCTTCAAGCCCGCCAGCTGCAAGCTCCCCGGCAAACCCGACTACGTCGGTCTCGAAATCCCTAACGACTTCATCGTCGGCTACGGTCTCGACTACGACGGCTACGGACGCAACATCCCTGAGATCATGACGCTCGTCAACGAATAAGCAAATATTTGAACCACACATATTTCTGAAGAAATGCTCAACATCGTTATCTTCGGCCCTCCAGGATCCGGCAAGGGCACCCAAAGTGAGAACCTCATCAAGGAATACAACCTCGCCCACATCTCCACCGGCGACCTCCTCCGCAAGGAGATCAGCACCAACACCGAGCTCGGCGCTCTCGCCAAGAGCTACATCGACAAGGGCGAGCTCGTCCCCGACGAGGTAATCGTCGGCATGATCGACTCCTACCTCGACAAGATGGGCAAGGTCAATGGCGTCATCTTCGACGGATTCCCACGCACAGTGGCTCAGGCTGGCGCACTCCGCGACCTCCTCTCCACCTACAAGACGAAGATCAACGTCTGCCTCAACCTCGAAGTCCCCAACGACGAGCTCATGAAGCGTCTCATCGAGCGCGGCAAGACCAGCGGTCGCTCCGACGATAACGAGGAGACCATCGCTAAGCGACTCACAACCTACGACAACCAGACCAAGCCTGTCCTCGACTTCTACAAGAAGGAGGGCGTTGCCGTCAACATCAAAGGCGTAGGCGACATCAACGCCATCTTCGCCGACATCAAGGCCGCCGTAGACCAGAAAAAATAAAGCCGCTCTCTGAGCGCAAAAACCCTGCCACCCTGCCGCCCACCTCCACATCGGGCCAGGGCGACAGGGTTTCAATTTGAAATCCACAAAACACCAACGACTAAAACACCATTCCCGTGGCTTCGAACTTCGTAGACTATGTGAAAATATACTGCCGCTCGGGCCACGGAGGCCCCGGCTCCGCTCACCTCCGCCATGTCAAGTACATCGAGAAGGGCGGCCCCGACGGCGGCGACGGCGGGCGCGGCGGTCACGTCATCGTACGCGGCAGCGCACAACACTGGACGCTCATACACCTCAAATTCGCCCGCCACGTCTTCGCCGAAAATGGCGAGCAGGGCGGTCGCGAGAGGGCTTTCGGTCGCGACGGCAAAGATCAGGTAATCATCGTCCCCCTCGGGACGGTCGTCCGCGACGCCGACACAGGGCAGGAGCTTTTCGAGATAACGGAGGACGGCGAGGAGAAGATTCTCGCCAAGGGCGGTCGTGGAGGCCTTGGCAACTGGCACTTCCGCACAGCTACATTCCAAACGCCACGCTTCGCACAGCCTGGCGAGGACGGCGTCGAGCTGACGGCCATCTTCGAGCTTAAAGTTCTCGCCGACGTCGGTCTCGTAGGCTTTCCCAATGCCGGAAAGTCCACACTCCTGTCCGTCGTCTCCGCCGCTAAGCCCGAAATCGCCGACTACCCCTTCACCACGCTCGTCCCTAACCTCGGCATCGTCTCCTACCATGACGGTCACTCTTTCTGCATGGCCGACATCCCAGGCATCATCGAGGGTGCCGCAGAGGGCAAAGGTCTCGGGCTCAGGTTCTTACGCCACATCGAGCGCAACTCCATACTCCTCTTCCTCGTGCCAGCCGACTCTGAGGACATCAACGCCGCCTACGAGGTCCTGCTCGACGAGCTCCGACGCTACAACCCTCAGCTACTCGACAAGAGCCGCGTCCTCGCCGTCTCAAAAGCCGACCTCGTCACCCCAGACGACATCGCAAAAATCGAGTCCCAGCTGCCTAAAGACATCCCTTCCGTCATTTTCTCCAGCCATACCGGCCTCGGCCTCCAAAAATTGAAGGACATACTCTGGCGCGAGATGAACAAGTAGACCCCTGGCACCATTGCCATTACTAAATTGTTTTAATATCTTTGCGCGTTTATTAGCGAAATAAGTAGCTTCACATACAAAACTAATCTAACAATGCAGAACAAAGGAGCTGTACGGACATTCGCCATCCTCCTGGCGCTCGTGTGTCTGTACCAATTGTCCTTCACCTTCTTCACCAAGAAGGTTGAGAGCGACGCCAAGGAGGCCGCAGCTGGCGACCTCAAAAAGGAGGCCGCTTACCTCGACTCCATAGCAAATGAGCCGGTGTACAACTTCATATGGATCAAGAAGTACACCTATATGGAGTGCAAGAGCAAGGAGATCAACTTCGGCCTTGACCTCAAAGGCGGCATGAACCTCATCCTCGAGGTCAAAGTCTCCGACGTCGTCAAAGCTCTCTCCGGGCACAACACCGACCCCATCTTCAACCAGGCTATCGACAACGCCGTCGAGCGTGAGAAGACTTCTACTTCCGACTTCATCACTCTCTTCGCCGACGAGTTCGCTAAGCTCAACCCCAACGGTCAGCTCGCTACCATCTTCGCAACAGTCGACCTCAAGGACCGCATCGACCTCTCGATGTCCAACAGCCAGGTCATCAGCGTTATCCGCGAAGAGGCTGACGGCGCCATCCAAAACGCTTTCAACGTCCTCCGCACCCGTATCGACCGCTTCGGCGTCGCACAGCCAAACATCCAGGAACTTGAGAAGAAGGGACGCGTCATGATCGAGCTCCCTGGCGTCACCGACCCACAGCGTGTCCGTAAGCTCCTCCAAGGCACCGCAAGCCTCGAATTCTGGGAGACCTACACCAACAACGAGATCCTTCCTAAGCTCGTCGAGGCCGACGCCGCTACCCGCGTAGTCGTCGAAGCCGACAGCACCAAGGCCGTAGCTCAACCCGAGACCGCCGTAGCCGACTCCGCTTCCCTCGCCCTCCTCGGCGATGCAGCTCAACAGCAAGACTCCGCAACAGCTCAAGCTGCCCATGTCGAGAGCCTCTTCACCTACCTCCTCCCCATCCAGTCCGGCAACAGCCCTCTCATCGGCTTCACTTTCGCTAAGAACCGCGACAAGGTCGAGGAGCTCCTCGCTTCCGACAAGGTTCGCCGCGTCCTCCCACACGACCTCCGCCTCCTCTGGGGCGTCAAGCCCATCAAGGGCGAAGAGGCTCAACGCTACGGCGTCCAGTGCAACCCCCGCGAGCAGCTCTACGAGCTCGTAGCAATCAAGCAGACCAGCAACTCCGGCCGCGCCCCTCTCGAAGGCGACGTCATCACCAACGCCCGCTCTCAGGTTAGCCAGAACGGCGGCGCGCAATATGAGGTCTCCATGAGCATGAACAGCGAGGGCGCACGCAAGTGGGCTCAGCTCACAAAAGCCAACATCGGTCGCTCCATCGCCATCGTTCTCGACGGCTTCGTATACAGCTACCCAACCGTACAAAATGAGATCTCCGGCGGCAACAGCCAAATCACCGGCAACTTCACAACCGAGGAGGCGCAAGACCTTGCCAACGTCCTCAAGAGCGGTAAGCTCCCTGCTCCCGCAACCATCGTCGAGGATACCGTCGTCGGTCCTTCTCTCGGTCAAGAGGCAATCGAGGCAGGTCTCTGGTCCTTCCTCATCGCCTTCATCGCCGTCCTCATCTACATGATCATCTTCTACGGCGCTAAGGCTGGTCTCACCGCCGACTTCGCTCTCGTCTGCAACCTCTTCTTCATCGTAGGCGTCCTCGCTTCCTTCGGCGCAGTCCTCACCCTCCCTGGTATCGCAGGTATCGTCCTCACCATCGGTATGGCTGTCGACGCCAACGTCATCACCTACGAGCGCATCAAAGAGGAGCTCCGCTCCGGTCACTCCCTCCAAAACGCCATCCAGACTGGCTACTCCAACGCCATGTCCGCGATTGTCGACTCCAACCTCACTACCTTCCTGACCGCAGTCATCCTCTTCACCTTCGGTACTGGTCCTATCCGCGGCTTCGCAACGACCCTTATGATCGGTATCGTCTGCTCTTTCTTTACGGCCGTCTTCCTTAGCCGCATCATCATCGAGCGCATCGCCGCTAAAGACGAGAACCTCCGCTTCAGCACCAAAGCAACCGAGAGCTTCCTCCAGAACGTCAACTTCGACTTCATGGGCAAGCGCAAGGTCTACTACATCGTCTACGCTGTCGCAATGCTCATCTGCATCGGCTCTCTCGCTGTCCGCGGTCTCTCCAAGGGCATCGACTTCACTGGTGGCCAGATCTTCGTAGTTCGCTTCGACCAGCCCGTCTCTTCCGCCGATGTCCAGACCTCCCTCTTCCACGCCTTCGACGGCGCCAACATCGAGGTCAAGACCTACGGTAGCGGCAACCAAGTCCGCATCGCCACCAACTACGGCGTCGAGAACAGCTCCGCTGAGGGTGCTCACGAGATCGAGCAACGCCTCTACGACGGTGTCAAGAGCTTCCTCCCTGAGAATGTCGACAAGGATACATTCCTCACCGACTACCGCATGAGCTCTCAGAAGGTAGGTCCTACCATGGCATCCGATATGACCGAGAAGGCCGTCTACTGTATCGTCCTCTCCCTCATCGTCATGTTCCTCTACATCTTCGCTCGATTCCGTAAGGTCGCCTACGGTGCAGCAGCCGTCGTCGGTCTCGCCCACGACGTTCTCTTCACCCTCGGCATCTTCTCCCTCTGCTACTCCATCATGCCTTTCTCCATGGAGATCGACCAGTCGTTCGTAGCCGCAATCCTCACCATCGTCGGTTACTCTATCAACAACACTGTCGTCATCTTCGACCGCATCCGCGAGTCCTTCTCCATCATGCCTAAGGCCAATCCTCTCCAGGTCATGAACAGCGCGCTCAACTCCACTTTGATGCGTACCGTCAACACTTCTGCTACGACCCTCGTAACCCTCCTCGTCATCTTCCTCTTCGGCGGTGAGGTCATCCGCGGCTTCGTCTTCGCAATGTTCGTCGGTATGTTCGTCGGCACCTTCAGCTCCATGCTCCTCGCTACTCCTATCGCCTACGAGATCATCGCTCGCAAGGCTAAGAAAGAGGCTAAGGCATAATCAGAACTGCATTACCACGCAATATGGCGGTCGCCCACTATTCGGGCGACCGCTTTTTTTATGCCACCATTCTGCCTCGTTCTCGCATCCTTATTGTAACTTTGACACGTTAAACATAAACAACAGCACACAATGAGACTCTCTGAACTCCACTCTGGCGACAAAGCCGTAGTAGTCAAGGTCTTAGGTCACGGCGGATTCCGAAAGCGCATCGTCGAGATGGGCTTCATCCGCGGAAACATGGTCGAAGTTCTTCTTAGCGCACCCCTTCGCGACCCCATAAAATACCGACTCCTCGGCTACGAAATCTCGCTCCGCAGAGACGAGGCTCAAATGATCGAGGTCATGACCCCAGCCGAAGCCAAAGAGTTCGCCGCTCAACACCCCGACTTCCAACTCTCACAAACATCACAGCCAGTCTCCAACAACGACGACTGCCAACGCATAACCGATACCGACGACGACACCCTCAAAAAAGCCGCCATCCAAAAACGACGCACCATCAACGTCGCTCTCGTCGGAAACCCTAACTGCGGAAAGACCTCCCTCTTCAACTTCGCATCCGGTGCCCACGAGCGAGTAGGCAACTACTCCGGCGTCACCGTCGACGCCAAGGAGGGACACGCCCAATTCGAGGGCTACGATTTCAACATCGTCGACCTCCCTGGCACATACTCCCTTACAGCCTACAGCCCAGAAGAGATGTACGTCCGCCGACAAATCGTCGACAAGACCCCAGACATCGTCATCAACGTCATCGACGCCAGCAACCTCGAGCGCAACCTCTACCTCACGACGCAACTCATCGACATGAACCTCAAGATGGTCTGCGCGCTCAACATGTACGACGAGATGCAATCCCGAGGCGACACGCTCAACCGCGAAGTCCTCGGCTCCCTGCTCGGCGTCCCTATGGTTCCCACCGTCTTCAAAACAGGCAAAGGCGTCAAGACACTCTTCCACGTCATAATCAATATGTACGAGGGTCTCGACTACATCGACAAGGACGGCAACATCATTCCCGATGTCGCACGAGACATCAAACAGTGGCACGACCAGATGGCAGAAAAAGACGACGACGCCAACCACGACGAGGATTTCGCCTCCGGAGCCAAGCCCCTCCGCAACGTCGCCCGACACATCCACGTCAACCATGGCCAATACATCGAGAAAGCCATAGCCGCCGTCCAGCAACCCCTCAAGCCCGACCTCGACATCCGCGCCAAATACTCCACACGATACCTCGCCATAAAGCTCCTTGAGAACGACAAGGCGACATGGGAGATCGCCAACAATCTCAAGAACGCCGCCGAAATCCGCGAAGCCGTCGTCAATGCGCAAGCGCAGATAAAAGCCGACGTCCAAACCGACAGCGAGACCGCCATCATGGATGCCAAGTACGGCTTCATCCGTGGCGCGCTCGCCGAGGCTGGCTACAAGATGGGCGACAAGATGGGCGCCTACAAGGTCACGCACGTCATCGATGCCGTTGTCACTAACCGATGGCTCGGCTTCCCCGTCTTTTTCCTCATCCTTTTCCTCATGTTCCAAGCCACCTTCACGCTCGGGCAGTTTCCAATGGATTGGATCGAGGCCGGCGTTCAGTGGCTTAGCGACTCCCTCGCCAGCATCCTCCCCGAAGGCCCTCTCCGCGACATGATCGTCGATGGTGCCATTGCCGGCGTCGGTGCCGTCATCGTCTTCCTCCCGCAAATCCTTATCCTCTATTTCTTTATCTCCCTCATGGAGGACTCCGGCTACATGGCCCGAGCCGCTTTCATAATGGATAAGTTCATGCACCGCATGGGACTCCACGGCAAGTCGTTCATCCCTCTCATCATGGGCTTCGGGTGCAACGTCCCTGCCATCATGGCCACCCGCACCATCGAGAGCCCGCGCAGCCGCCTCGTCACCATGCTCGTCGTCCCGTTCATGAGCTGCTCCGCCCGACTGCCAATCTACATCATGATCGTCGGCACTTTCTTCGCCGCACGCTGGCAAGCTGCAGTAGTCGTCTCCCTCTACGCCGCTGGAATCATCGTCGCCATCATCATGAGCCGCATCTTCTGCCACTTCGTCATGCGCGATGACGACACCCCCTTCGTCATGGAGCTCCCACCCTACCGATTCCCGACAGCCAAAGCCATCGGGCGCCACACTTGGGAGAAAGGCAGGCAATACCTCAAAAAAATGGGCGGCATAATCCTCGTAGCAAGCGTCATAGTCTGGGCTCTCGGCTATTTCCCTCACAACCCCGAGCTCGACCGACAAGAGCAACAAGAGCAAAGCTTCATCGGACGCATCGGTCAGACCGTCGAGCCTCTCTTCCGCCCACAAGGCTTCACTTGGAAACAAGATGTCAGCATCATCGCTGGCGTCGGGGCAAAAGAGATTGTCGCATCAACCCTCGGTGTCCTCTACGCCGATGATGACAGCTTCGCCGATGACGACTCGCTCGAAAGCGCACAAGAGAACCAAGAGGAGCAGTCCAAATACACCATCCTTCGTGAAAAGATGGAAGCCGACGGCATGACTCCCGTCAACGCCTATGCCTACCTTCTCTTCATCCTTCTCTACTTCCCTTGCCTCGCCACCGTTGCAGCCATCAAAGGCGAGACAGGGTCATGGAAATGGGCTCTCTTCCTTGCCGGCTACACCACAGCCGTCGCTTGGATAGTTTCCGCTATTTTCTACAGAATAGGCATTATTTTCCTATAAATATTTGCTCTGTTATTTGGTAATTCAGCAAAATAGAACTTACTTTGTAAAAAGTATTTCGCGAAACATTTCATCATCATGGAGCAAACGCAAGAGACATCACTCAGAAACGAAATCAACAACCGTTTCTGCCAAGCAGTCGACTTTCTTCTCAAGAACAAGATTGCACGCAACAAGAATGAGATCATGAACCGTCTCGACCTCTATCTCGGACGTCTCTCCCTCATCCTTGGTGGCAAGGCCAATGTCGCTACTGACAACCTCGCCATGCTCTCTCGCGTCTACGGGATCTCCACAGAATGGCTTCTACTCGGCACTGGCCCCATGGTAGGCTCCAGCATCCGCTCCGCAGCCGAGAACCGTCGTCAGAAAGATGTCATGGCAGATGCCCTGCCTCTCATTCCCCTCACAGCCCTCGCCGGCTTCAATGGTGTCGATGAGCCAGGTGTCAGCCTCGCCGATTGCACGAAATACCTCGTCCCCGAATTTGCCGAGGCCGGCGCCGACTTCCTCATCCGCGTCCAAGGCAACTCCATGGTGCCAACATTCCAAAGCGGCGACCTCGTGGCCTGCAAAAGAGTCGTAACCGACGCTTGGATCGATTTCGGCGACGCCTATGTCATCGACGGCCAACAAGGCATCATGATCAAACGTATCTTCAACGACGCCACCAACCCCGATAAACTCCTCTGCCGTAGCGACAATCCCGAAGTAGCTCCCTTCTCCATCGCAAAAAGCGAAGTCCGCAGCCTCTCCCGCGTTCTCGGCGTAGTGCGCAACCTCTAATAAAAGCGTACCTCTCCACTCTTCAGTTCCACAAAAATAGCGTTCCCTTTTCATGTCCCTAACTGCGCAACGACGCGGTTGGGGCGGCTATGCGTCTCAACTGCTCACACTCGCCGCCCCCGTCATCGCATCCCAAGCCAGCTCCATGCTCGTCAATCTCGCCGACACCCTCATGGTCGCGCGACTCGGCGACGTTCCCTTGGCTGCCGTCTCCTTCTCCGGTAACCTCTCCGTCCCATTCATGTTCTTCGGCATCGGAGCCGCAGCAACAATTACACCTCTCGTCGGTCGCCGCCTCGGACGAGGCCAGACTGCCGAACTGGGACGCATCGTCGCCCATGCCCGGGCTTTCAACTGGCGCGTCGTACTCCTGCAAGTCCTCATCCTCTCCATTCTCGACATCCTCATGCCTTTCATGGGGCAGCCCGCCGAGGTCGTAGAGATCGCGCAACTATACCTCCCCATATACATCGCGTCGCTCGTCGGACAACAAATGTTCATCTGCTCCCGCACCATCATCGAGGGTCTCCAAGACACGACTTCCCCAATGCTCACTGGCCTCGCCTGCAATGTTCTCAACATAGGGCTTAACTATGTCTTCATCTTCGGTCTCGGGCCTATCAGCGGCATCGGAGCCTACGGAGCAGCCGTCAGCACGCTCATATGCCGCACCCTTATGTGGATAACGATGGAAATCATCCTCCGTCGCCGCCTCCGCCACCTCGGCGTCACCCCAGCTCGCGTAAAGGGGCACAGCATCACGACACGACTCTTCAAAATGGGATTCCCCATGGGTGCGCAAGCCATCATCGAGACTCTCGGCTTCGCTTTCGGAGGCATCATGATGGGATGGATCAGCACCGAGGCCATAGCTGCCCACCAGGTCGTCAACTCCTTCACCAGCATGACGTTCCTCATGGTCGGCGGTCTCGCGACAGCCATCACCATCAAAGTATCCCTCGATACCGGCGCAGGCAACAAGGCAAGCGCAAAACGCTATGCCGTGACGGGCATCACCATGGGCGGTCTCTTCATGTGCTGCACGGCCATCCTCTTCTTCTTCACGAGGAACTCGCTGCCCGCCCTCATCATCAGCAGCCCCGAGGCTCTTTCCATCGCAGCCGACATCATGCTCATGGGTGCGATTTTCCAAGTCTTCGACGGGCTCCAAGCCGCTGCCCTCGGCGCCCTCCGCGGCTACGCCGATTTCTCCTACCCTGCCCGCGTCTCTACAATATCCTACGCCGCCACCTGTGCGCCCGTAGGCTACATTTTCGCCTTCATCTTCGGCTTCGGCCCTTCCGGCATCTGGTGCGGCTTCATCATCGGTCTCGCCCTCGCAGCCTTCCTCCTCCTGCGACGCCTCAAGACGCGCTACTGGTCGTTCTAACACTTGCGTTCGTCGTTTAGAGTTCTGACCTTCCAGAAAAAATGCTATCTTCGCATTACACATGGATTTCAGCAAAAACATACCGAAGTACCTCGTTGAAAAGGGCAATCAGGTCAGACTGGTCATCTTCACGGCCATCTTCTCGCTTGTCTTCATCAACGTCTTCCAACCATACGGCTCGCGCGAGTGGCTCAAGGGCGATATATCCGACACAAGGTACCTCGTCCTCTCCTCTCTCCTCGTCCTCATCGGGATGGTCGTAGTCAGCATAAGTCGCGTCATTTTCTATTTCCACTGCGTCTCACTCCGCCGACCCGTGGCCTTATGGGCGTACCTCCTATGGATAGCTGCCGAGATTGTTGCCATCTCCTTCTCGTTCACCATCCTCGAGATCTTCCTCTTCAATGATACTCGCGAGATCTCAACTCTCATGAGCATCTCTTTCCGAAACACGGCGTGCATCCTCCTTCTCCCTTATACCCTCACGTGGCTATACTTCTCGTGGCGTGATAAAGACCGACGCCTGAAGATAATCAACGACTACCGACAGCGCCACGACGACCCCGATGCCGTCGACAACAAGCAAATGGTCAATTTCTTCGACGCAAAAGGCGAACTCAAACTCGCCATCAACGTCAACGACCTCTTCTACATCAAAGGAGCCGACAACTACCTCACCGTCCACTACCGCGACGGTCAGAAAAGCGGCTCCTCCATGATCCGAGGCACCTTCAAATCCATCGAGGACGACATGCGCGAAAAAGGTATCATCCGATGCCACCGTTCCTACATGGTGAATCGACGTCACGTCCGCATCTTCGAAAAGTGCAAAGACGGATTCGTCGTCAAACTCGACACCGCAATCCCCACCTCCATCCCCGTCTCTAAAAACTACTCTCAAGATGTCTTCGAGCTCTTTGGTCAATAAAGTCTCGTTCCCCATTCTGCTTGTCCTCTCCGCTCTCCTTACATCCTGTCACGGTCACTCCAACAACGCCGCCCGACATGACGAGCTCAGCGTGTCCAACCCCGCCATGGGCTTCTTCGTGTCACGCCTCGTTCCAGACTCCATAAAGGTCAACGTCCTCATCCCGCAAGGAGCCGACCACGATTCCTACACCCCGCGCCCCAGCCAACTCAAGAGCCTCGGCAACTCTTTAGCCTATCTCGCCTTCGGACCTCTCGAATTCGAGATTACGTGGAAAAGCCGACTGACCGACGCCGCCCCCTCCATGCAATGGCTCGACATGAGCCAAGGCATCCAACTCATCGCATCCGACCACCACTCCGCCGACCCACACTACTGGCTCTCCCCTCGCCAAGCAAAGACGTTAGCTTCCAACATCGCCAATGCCGTAACAACACTGCTTCCCTCCCTCTCCCACTATACCGACTCCGCTCTCGTCGCCCTCAACGCCGACGTCGATGCGGCAGACTCCCTTCTCCTCGATGCGTCCAACACCCGCCCTGCGCAGACTTTCGTCATCTACCACCCTGCTCTCGCCTACCTTGCGCATGACTACGGGTTCCGCCAGCTCTCCGTAGCTTCCGAAGGTGTCTCCCCACAGCCGCGACGCTACGCCGAACTCGCAGATAGCGCACGCCAAGCCAACGCACGCGTCTTCTTCATCCAGCCTGGCACGACTCCCGACCGCTTCAACGCCACTGCCAAAGAAATAGGCTGCCGCATAGTCTCCATCTCCCCCGAAGGTCCCGACTGGATCGGCACCATGGCGACAATAGCCGCCGCCCTCAAAGACAATGAATAAAGACGCCCTGCTCACTTTCCACGATGTCGCCGCTGGCTACGACGCCCGCCCCATCGTCTCACACGTCTCCCTTGAGGTCGACCGCCATACCCTACTCTCCCTCGAAGGTCCCAACGGCAGCGGCAAGACGACTATCATAAAGGTCATGCTCGGGCTACTCGCCCCTCTCCACGGCCACATCATCCGCATGCCAAATCTCCGCATCGGATATATGCCACAAGTCGTGAGTGCCGACCTCGAGTTCCCCATCACCGTAGCCGACGTCATCCTCATGGGGCAAACCTCCGCGCCGCGCCTTTTCGTCTCCCGCTCCGCACGCACCCGTCTCGACGAGCTCATCAACTTCGCCCACCTCGACGCAGTAGCCAACAAGCCCATCGGACAAATATCTGGAGGTCAACGCCAACGAGCCATGCTCTGCCGAGCCCTAATGAGCAAGCCCGACCTACTCATCCTCGATGAGCCAGTCACCTACATGGATAGCGACGCCGAAGCCTCCCTCTACGACCTCCTCCCACGCCTCGCAGGTCAAATGGGCGTCGTCCTCGTCTCCCACGACCATGACGCCTCAGCCCGCATCGCGACACAAACAATAACGCTCCCCTCTAAAAAACAATAACCCTCCCGCCCCGTGATGTCCATCCTCGATTACGCCTTCGCTCGCAACGCCCTCGCTGCCGTCATTTTCCTGGCGGTTCTCAGCGGCGTCGTCGGCACGTATATCGTCGTCAGGCGCATCGTCTTCTCCGCTGGAGGCATCACCCACGCCAGCTTCGGCGGCATAGGCCTCGCCTACTGGGCAGGTTTCGACCCCACCCTCGGTGCCCTCCTCTTCGCCGTCGCCACGTCTCTTTCAATAAATGCCGCATCTTCTCGCGGTGGGCTCCGTCCCGACAGTGCCATCGCCATGCTATGGTCACTCGGAATGGCCGTCGGTGTCATTTTCCTTAGCTTGACTCCAGGCTATGCGCCAAACCTCATGGGCTTCATGTTCGGCGACATACTCGCCGTCAGCGAGTCCGATGTCATCATGAGCGCAATAGCCGCCGCCGTATGCGTCATCGCCACAATCGTCTTCTACCGCCCGCTCCTCTACACCGCCTTCGACCCCGTCTACGCCCAAGTTGCCCATTGGCATCCGCGCCTGGTCTCTGCCATAGCTTCCGTCCTCATCGCCGTAGCCATCTCTCTCTCCATCAAGGCCGTCGGCATCATCCTCGTCCTCTCCGTCTTCACAATCCCACAATCAATAGCGCTCTCTTTCGCGCACTCACTCCCCCGTGTCATGCTCCTCTCGGGTGTCATCGCTCTCTTAGGTTCCACCGCCGGACTGTTCCTCTCTTTCGCGTTCGACCTCCCCTCAGGTGCCGTCATCACCGCCCTCCTCGCCCTTATTCTCTTGATCGTTCGCCTCGTCAAGAAGCATTAGTGACCTCTTTTCTCCTCTTTTTATCCTGCTGATTGCCAACAGGATAAACATTCTCGTCTCCTCAAATCAATATTTTTCAGCACATTTTTTTCTTCCTCTCTATTGCATATTATAAATGTTGCTTATATTTGCAGTGTACTATTCAAGCATAACACTAAAACAGAATGATCAACATAACAAACCTCTCATACCATTACCCGAACCACAAGGCTCTCGTATTGGATGATCTCAGCCTCTCAATCGAGGACGGTAAGATCTATGGTCTCCTGGGCGAGAATGGAGTCGGCAAGACGACGCTCCTCGGTCTCATCTGCGGAATCCTGCGACCCTCCAAAGGCTCCATAACAATCGACGGCGTCGGTTCCATGAAGCGAGACCCTAAAATTCTCGCCAACATATTCTACGTCCCCGACGAGTTCTCCCTCCCACACGTCTCCCTCAAGACCTTCGTCCACATCAACGCACCCTTCTACCCCACCTTCGCCATCGACGAGCTCAACCGATGCCTCAAAGAGTTCGACATGCCCGAATCCATAAAGCGTCTCGACCAGCTCTCACTCGGTCAACGCAAGAAGGTCATGCTCAGCTTCGCAATCGCCTCGGGCGCAAAAACAATCCTCATGGACGAGCCAAGCAACGGTCTCGACATCCCAAGCAAGGCGCAGTTCCGCAAGGTGCTCGCCACTGCCATGACCGACGACAGGACCATCGTCATCTCAACCCACCAAGTCCATGACGTCGAGCAACTTCTCGACAGCGTCATTATCATCGACAACCACAGCATCCTACTCGACAAGAGCGTCTCGCAAATCTCCGAGGAGTACGTATTCACGACACTTGCCCCAGGTGCCGGAGCCTCCATTGATGTCATCTACTCCGAGCCAAGCGTCGGAGGGCACAACGTCATTGCGCGCCGAACACCCGACCAGGACGAGACGCTCGTCAATCTCGAGATGCTTTTCAACGCGACAACAAAAGGTCTTATCAAATAGTCTCTTCTAAAGATTATTTCTCTCCCCAAACATTTTAAAAACTCTCTTTACAATGAAAAATACATTCTTCTTCGCAGCAGCAGCTCTCGCCGCAACGACTCTCTTCTCCTCCTGCGTTATCGAAAAACGCAACGTCAACGACAGCTCCTCTTCCGATGGTTCCATCGTTTCTTCCTACAAAGTCGACGAGTTCGATAAAATCGACATCAGCGGCGCATGCACCCTCGTCTACACACAAGGGGCTTCCGA
The DNA here is from genome assembly GCA_963607345.1 of Bifidobacteriaceae bacterium. Classification (GTDB taxonomy): domain Bacteria; phylum Bacteroidota; class Bacteroidia; order Bacteroidales; family Marinilabiliaceae; genus W3P20-009. The sequence continues at coordinate 30,734 of CAVDBL010000001.1, read as the reverse complement.
CAGCCTCCGCCTCGAAGGCGACTCCAAGAGCCTCGAGCGCATCGATATCTCCCAAAATGGCTCCACTCTCTCCATCAAGTGGAAGAAGTCTATAAGCATCTTCGGCATCAACAACACAAACCACGACGCTGTCCTTGTCTACGTATCTTCCAAGACACTCTCCGAAATTGAGATGAGCGGAGCGTGCGACATCCACATGGACGAACCAGTCAATTTCGCCGACCTCAAGGTTACCACTTCCGGTGCCTCCGACCTCAATATCAAAGACATAACAGCCGACAACCTCAAGATCCGTTGCTCCGGCGCTTCCGACATCGACATCGATAAAGCCACCCTCAAATCTTTCAACACCCGAATGAGCGGCGCAGGCGACATTGACGCAAAACTCAACAACACCGACAAGATCGACCTCCAAGTCTCTGGAGCAGGCGATGCTGACCTCAAACTCACCGACTGCGGCGATGTCAATGTCTCTATCTCTGGCGCAGGCTCCATCACAGTCTCCGGCAACGCTCGCTCCCTCTCGCAAAGCAAGTCTGGTATGGCTTCCATCGACACCGACGACCTCGCCATCTCCAAGTAGTACCACGATCCACATATTTTCCATCATGGGCAACTTCTCTTTCCATCGCCTCCTCCTGACGATGCGATATCTCGGCAGCCTCTCATGGCTCCGATACCTCACCTTCGCGGGCATCATGTTCATTGCCACGATGGCCATCTTCTTCATCACGTGGACAGCCGGATCCGAATATGCCAACAACTATCCCGACGTGGCAATGTTCTTTCCCTACTCCATAATCCTCGGGTTCTTCCTGACAGCGTGCTTCGCGCAGATGACCGAAGGTTTCCAATCCAAACGAGGTAAGGACGTATCTCGCCTTCTTCTCCTCCCAGCCTCCAATGCCGAGAAGTTCGTCGCCTCGTTCTTCATGAACGTCGTAACCCCGACGATTTTCCTGTCCGTCGCCTTCCACGCCGCCGTTCTCATCATGTTCCCCGAGGTATTCCTCAAGTTCCTCACCCGAGGTGGCGTTTTCGCCTACTTCCATTTCCTGACCGACTCTTACACAATCACCGACGTTGACGAAGCCAACGTCAGCGCCACAATCGTCGGTCTCAAGCTGATAGCCCTACTCTCGCCAATCCTCACAGCGTCAACCTTCCTTTTCGGCGGAACGCTCTTCAGCCGCGCCAAGTGGCTCCTCACCTCCCTCGCCATTCTCATCATCAACTCCCTCATCGGACGCATCGCTTACGAGATCGTCCGCAACATCGACTTCAACGAGTACACAGTCAACACCACTGCGCTTGTATGGTGGGTCGTTGGGGGCATGACCGTCATCTCCGCCATCTTTATCTGGGGTTCCTTTCGCCTCTACTGCCGCCGTCAGGCTGCCAAAGGCTCTCTGTTCAATGTCTGACCCCTAAAAATCACTGTTCCAAATGGCGACTTTCAATTCCGACAGGGCCATCTTCCTTCAGATGGCAGACCGCCTCTGCGACGAGATACTCATCGGCACCTACGCCGAGGGCGACCGCATCCCGAGCGTGCGCGACTATGCAGTCAATCTTGAGGTCAACACCAACACTGCCGTCAAAACCTATGAGTACCTCAGCCGCGAGGGCGTCATTTTCAACAAACGCGGCATAGGTTACTTCGTTGCAGAAGGCGCAAAAGAGAAGATTATGGTCGAGAGACGACTCGATTTCTTCAATCGTACCCTCCCCGAAATCTTCCGACAAATGACACTCCTCAGTCTCCAAGTCAACGAAGTTTACGACCACCTCAACGACCTCGCTTCCTCCACAAAGCAGTCATTAGCCACGCAAACAGAATAATTAAGAAAACAAAACTATTAGAAGCCAATAAAAAAGATTTCTATTTCGCAAACTTCAAACAGCAGAGAAGCAAACACCAACAGACACCACTGCAAACTACCAACTTTAGCTACATCACGGGCTTTATAAATGCATGAAACACAAAAGATTTTGCCACATCGCCCAAAATCGCTAAATTTGTAGTGTTCATATAGGCGTTAGCAACGTTGATAGGGGACCCAGGTCCCCTATTTTGTTATAGACAACCCACCTCCATAAATGATCTCTAAAGAGCAAGTCCTGGCTGCCGTAGCCGACAAAATAGAAGCCGACAACAACTTCATCGTCGAGCTGACAATCTCCCCCGACAATGACATCCGACTCGTCGTCGACGGGTTCTCCGGCATTCCTATCTCCTACTGCGAAGAGCTCGACGCACTCATCGAGACCGCACTCGACCGCGACAAGGAAGACTACGCTCTCGAAGTCTCTTCCGCCGGCATCGGGGCTGAGCTCAAAGTGACACAGCAGTTCCGAAAGAACATCGGCAACAAGGTGGAAGTCACAATGCCCAACGGAGCCTGGGTCAGAGGAATCCTCATCGACGCCGACGACGAGGGCTTCGACATCGAGACAGAGGAAAAACGTAAGGTCGAAGGTCAGAAAAAGAAGCAGATCTTCAAGACCACGACACACTACCTCCGCTCCGACGTCAAAATGGTTCGCGACATCATCGAGTTCTAAGCTCCCTGCCGCCACCACAGATACTGAGTATTAAGAAAAAAGAGTATATAATCTTCTTAAAGACAAAAGGTTGTAATGGAAAACAACAATCTGATTGATACTTTCGCCGAGTTCAAAGATCTCAAGAACATCGACAGAGCCACCATGGTTCGCATCCTCGAAGAGGCTTTCCGCGGCGTGCTCGTCAAGCAGTACGGTACCGACTCCAACTTCAACATCATCATAAACGCCGACAAGGGCGACTTCGAAATCTGGCGCAAACGCACAGTCGTTGAAGATGGGCAAGTCGACGACGATAACATCCAAATCAGCCTCACCGACGCAAAGAAGATCGATGACGACTTCGAGGTCGGAGAAGAGGTAACCGACGAGGTCAAACTCAAAGACTTCGGCCGCCGCGCCATCCTCAGCCTCAAGCAAAACCTCGCAGGTCTCGTCATGGAGCTCGAGAAAGACGTCCTCTTCAACAAGTACAAGGAGAAGATCGGTCAAATCATCACTGGCGAGGTCTACCAAGTATGGAAACGTGAGGCCCTCGTCCGCGACGACGAAGGCAACGACCTCATTCTTCCTAAAACCGAGCAAATCCCAGCCGACTACTTCCGCAAGGGCGATACCGTCCGCGCCGTTGTCTCCCGCGTCGAGTTCAAGAACAATAACCCCCTCATCATCCTCTCCCGCATCTCCCCCGTTTTCCTCGAGAGGCTCTTCGAAAATGAGGTTCCTGAGGTCTTCGATGGTCTCATCACCATCCACAAGATCGTCCGCATGCCGGGCGAGCGCGCCAAGGTCGCTGTCGAATCCTACGACGACCGCATCGACCCCGTCGGTGCATGCGTCGGCATGAAAGGCTCGCGCATCCACTCCATCGTCCGTGAGCTCCGCAATGAGAACATCGACGTCATCAACTACACCAACAACATCCAACTATATATACAGAGGGCTCTCAGCCCCGCCAAGATTAACCGTATCCAAGTCGACGACGAAAACCGACGCGCAGAGGTCTACCTCGACGCCGAGGAAGTCTCCATGGCCATCGGCAAGGGCGGCAGCAACATCAAGCTCGCCATCCAGCTCACCGGCTACAACATCGACGTCTTCCGCGAGCAAGCAGAGACCGTCGACGACGTCCGCCTCGAAGAGTTCACCGACGAAATCGAGCCATGGGTAATCGACGTCCTCAAAGGCATCGGCTGCGATACGGCCAAATCCGTCATCGACCTCGGCTACGACGAACTCGTCAAACGAACCGACCTCGAAGACGAGACTATCAAAAACGTCCTCGCCGTCCTCAAGGCTGAGTTCGAATGATAGCCCCTTCCCACGCCGCGACGCCCCTAAGTGCTGGCCTCTGACCCGCTCCCCAGGCTTCGCTGCATAAACCCCTAAGTTACGCCAGAGAGAGCCGCCAGGTCGCGGCTGACGACTGGCGATAGTGTAAAACAAACATAAAAGAGGAGAGAAACTTTTATATGGCAGGAGGAATTAGAATTTCCAAAATTGCATCGGAGTCCGGTGTCGGAGTAACGACCATCATTGAAACCCTCAAGAAGTTCGGCGTTACAGACGAGCTCAACAACAACTCCAAAATCTCAGAAGAGATGTACGACCGCTTGGCTAAAGAGTTCAAACTCGACCGCCAAGTGAAAAACGAGTCCGAGAAAATTGTCATCACAACAAAGGGTAACAAAGACAAGGACTCCGTCGCCATCAGCAACGACGGCATAGTGACTGCCGCAGCCGAGGAGAAGACCGAGCCCGCGCCAGCCAAAGGTCCAAAGGTCATTGGCAAGGTCGACCTCAACGCGCTCCAGCACGGCGGCAAGGCAAAACCTCAAGCCGCTCAGAAAACCGAGCCAAAGGTTGAGCCTAAAGCCGAGCCTAAACAAGAAGCTCCCAAGGCGCAGCCCGAACCAGTTAAGCCCGTCGAGCCTAAAGCCTCCGAGGCAAAACCCGAGCCTAAACCACAACCAGTGAAAGCAGAAGAGCCTAAGCCACAGCCAGTAAAGGTCGAGGAGCCAAAGCCGCAACCCGCGCCCGCTCCAGCTCCCGAGCCTGCAAAGCCCGTCGAGCAGCCAGCTCCGACCCCTGCGCAAGCCGAGCCTGTCGCCCAACAATCCGAAGGCGACAAGTCCGATGAGGTCTTCCGTCTCAACGACAAGCCGAAGCTCACAGGCCCCGTCGTCCTCGGCAAGATAGAACTGCCCGTCGACAAGGTCTCTGGTCGCGACAACCATAACAAGAAAAAACGCCAGCGCATCCAAAGCGGCAAGGAAAAGGTTGACGTCTCATCTCCTGCCACCATCAGCCAAGTCAACTCCACCCTCAACAAGGAGCGCAACAAGCAAAAGCAGCAGCAGAAGCAACAGCAGCAAGCTGCCCAGCAACAGCAAAACCGCAAGGACAAGCAGCGCAATAAAAAAGGCCAGGCTCCGGTCAACGCCCCCGCCAAAGAGACTTCCGACGAGGATGTTCAGAAGCAAGTAAAAGAGACGCTTGCTCGCCTCACAGCCAAAGGTCACAAGACCACAACTTCCAAACACAACCGCGAGAAGCGTGAGGCTGTCCGCCAACGTCAGGAGGAGGAGGCAGAAAGACTCGAGCAGGAAAAGAAAGTACTCAAGGTCACCGAGTTCGTAACGGCATCCGAGCTCGCCACCATGATGAACGTTCCTGTCAACAAGGTCATCGCCACCTTCATGTCTCTCGGCATGTTCGTCTCTATCAACCAACGCCTCGACGCCGAGTCCCTCGCCATCGTGGCAGAAGAGTTCGGCTTCACAGTCGAGTTCCTCAGCGTTGAGAAAGCACACGAGGTCGAGGAGGAGGAAGACGACGAGAGCCTTCTCGTCGAGCGTCCGCCAATCGTCACCGTCATGGGTCACGTCGACCACGGTAAGACTTCGCTCCTCGACTACATCCGCAACACCAACGTCATCCAGGGCGAGGCAGGCGGCATCACCCAGCACATCGGCGCATACAGCGTGACCCTCGAGAATGGTCGCAAGATCACCTTCCTCGACACCCCAGGCCACGAGGCATTCACCGCCATGCGTGCCCGCGGTGCCCAAGTCACAGACGTCGCCATCATCATCGTGGCTGCCGACGACAGCGTCATGCCCCAGACCATCGAGGCTATCAACCACGCCTCCGCTGCCGGCGTCCCCATCGTCTTCGCCATCAACAAGATCGATAAGCCGGGCGCCAACCCCGACAAGATACGCGAGGCTCTCGCCAACATGAACTACCTCGTCGAGGAATGGGGTGGTCAATACCAGTGCCAAGAGATTAGCGCAAAGAAAGGTATCAACGTCGACAAGCTCCTTGAGAAGGTCCTCCTCGTAGCCGACCTCCAAGAGCTGAAGGCAAACCCCGACCGCGCAGCCAGCGGCAACGTCATCGAGAGCTCCCTCGACAAGGGTCGAGGCTACGTCGCCACGGTGCTCGTCCGCAACGGCACTCTCCATCCTGGCGACATGATGGTCTGCGGCGCCAACTATGGTCGCGTTAAAGCCATGTTCAACGAGCGCAATCAGAAGGTCTCAGAAGCCGGTCCATCAGCCCCTGTCCTCGTCCTCGGTCTTAATGGCGCACCTCAGGCAGGCGAGAAGTTCAACGTCTTCGCCGACGAGAAAGAGGCTAAGGAGGTCGCCAACAAGCGCGACCAGCTCCAGCGCGAGTTCAGCATGCGAGCCACGCCTCACATCACTCTCGACGAGATCGGTCGCCGCATAGCCCTCGGCAACTTCCAAGAGCTCAACGTCATCGTCAAGGGCGACGTCGACGGCTCCGTCGAGGCTCTCTCCGACTCCCTCATCAAGCTCTCCACTGAGGAGATCCGCGTCAACGTCATCCACAAGGCCGTCGGTCAAATCTCCGAGAGCGATATCCTCCTCGCAGCCGCATCCAATGCGGTCGTCATCGGCTTCCAAGTCCGTCCGTCCGCCGCAGCACGCCGCCTCGCAGAGAAGGAGAAAATCGACATCCGCCTATACTCCATCATCTACGACGCCATCGAGGAGCTCAAGAGCGCAATGGAGGGCATGCTCTCCCCCGAAATCCGCGAGCAAGTCACTGGCAACCTCGAAGTCCGCGAGACTTTCAAGATCTCCAAGGTCGGCACCATCGCAGGCTGCTTCGTCAACGACGGCAAAGTCAAGAGCAAGAGCAAGGTCCGCATCATCCGCGACGGCATCGTCGTCCACACGGGCGAGCTCGAGAGCCTCAAGAGATTCAAAGACGACGCCAAAGAGGTCGTCGCCGGTCTCGAGTGCGGTCTCAACGTCAAGGGCTACAACGACATCCAAACAGGCGACATCATCGAGGCCTACGAGGAAATCGAGGTGGCACGCAAGCTCTCCTAACAAAAATGACTATCTAAGAATAACGGGCGGCAGAGCGGCAACACGCTATGCCGCCCTTCTCTTTAAAAGCAAATGAGCAATAGCAAGTCCGGCTGGCGATGGGTTCCCAGCCTCTACGTCTTCCAAGGCATCCCAAGCTGCATGGTCATGACGACCTCGTCGCTCTTGTACTCCGACATGGGCGTCTCCATGACATCGTTCGCCTTCTGGACGAGCATCGTGTGCCTGCCCTGGTCGCTCAAACCACTATGGGCTCCATTCGTAGAGCGATACTCTTCAAAGCGCAACTGGGTGCTCTCCTCACAGCTCCTGCTGGTCATAGCCTTCATGCTCCTCGGCCTCGCCATGCTCACAAGCGCGTTCTACCCAATATCGCTTGCGCTGATGCTCATTGTCGCTTTCGCTTCTTCATTCCACGACATCGCCTGCGACGGCTACTACATGCTTGCCCTTGACGAGCAGAACCAATCCTTCTTCGTCGGCATCCGCTCCACATTCTACCGCATAGCGATGGTCGTCACTACGGGTCTCATCCCCATCTTAGCCGGGTTTGGCAAAGAACATACCGGCACTAACGGATGGACGTTCGCAATATGCTCCGCAGGAACCATCCTCGCCGCAATGGCCGTCCTATGCCGCCTCGGGATGCCGCGCATTGTGGAGCCTACAGGTCGCCAAGACGACGGCTTCAAGATTTTCGTGCGAGCGCTACGTTCCTTCTTCACGCATAAGGGAGCTGTGGCTGCTATCATATTCTTCTTCGTCTATCGCCTTGGCGAAGCCATTTTGACAAAGACCGTCCTCCCGTTCCTCAACTCCGGTCGTGATGCCGGGGGCTTGGGTCTCGACGTCACGCAATGCGGGCTTATATATGGTACATTCGGCGTCATAGCCCTCGTGGCTGGTGGCATTATTGGCGGCATATTGGCTTCCCGAATAGGGTTGCGCCGATCCTTGTGGCCGATGATACTCATGATGAACATCCCCAACTTGGCATACGTTGCCCTTGCCTATTACACACCCGCCGCTGACAGCCTATGGATACCTGTTGCCGTCATGACCGAGCAGTTCGGCTACGGGCTCGGCTTCACCGCCTACATGCTCGTCATGCTCCACTACGTCGCCGATGCCGAGTATAAGGCCGCCGAATATGCCATAGGCACATCTATAATGTCGCTAAGCCTTATTCTCCCAGGCATGGCAGCAGGCGAATTACTGAACCTTTTGGACTCCTCATTCGTCCTACTGTTCATCTCCGCATGCGTTGCCACACTGCCTGGCATTGCGGCAGCATTATTTTTGAAACTGAAATAGATGGCTCTGATTATCAACATGCGTAAAAATTGACTATCTTTGCCACGCAAAAATGATGGTTCCGTAGCTCAGCTGGATAGAGCAACAGCCTTCTAAGCTGTGGGTCTTGGGTTCGAATCCCAACGGAATCACCAAGTTGACGGCGTTCGGCACTTGATGTCCGGACGCCATTTTTTCTATAATGACTATCTTCGCATCCGAAACAAACAACACATAAGAGACATGGCACAAGTGGTAAGCGCCTCAGAGTTGCAGGACGACAACAACATATACGACGAGCAGAAGACCTCACGCCTGGCAGGCTATTACACGGGCATCATAGACACCCTTGGCGAGGACACTTCACGCGAGGGACTCATCAAGACCCCCATGCGCGCAGCCAAGGCCATGCAATATCTTCTGAAGGGCTACAACGAGGATCCCGAATCCATCCTCCGCCAAGCCATGTTCAAGGAACCGTTCCAGCAAATGGTCGTTGTGAAAGACATCGAGCTCTACTCATTGTGCGAGCATCACCTCCTCCCCTTCTTCGGCAAGGCGCACGTCGGCTACATCCCGCGCAACTACATCACGGGGCTCTCCAAGCTGCCGCGCGTTGTAGACGCCTTCGCCCGCAGGCTTCAAGTGCAGGAGCGACTCACGACTCAAATCAAGGAGTGCATACAGAACACTCTCAACCCCTTAGGCGTGGCCGTCGTCATCGAGGCGCAGCACATGTGCATGCAGATGCGCGGCGTGCAGAAGCAGAACGCCGTCACGACGACGTCGGACTTCACGGGCGCATTCTTGAACAGCACAGCGACCCGCGAGGAGTTCTTTAACATCATCGGTCGCAGGATGCACTAAAAGCGACATACATATCTGCAAATTGCAAAATATCAGACGGCCGCCCTTGCACTGCGCAGGGGCGGCCGTCAATCGTAGAAAGGAGCCGGCAATCGGCTCTATAAGTTCGCATAACTTCCGTATCGGAAGTCGTGATATCGCACGACGGGTGTTTGTTGGTGATTTAAGCCAGATGGCACGTGAGCCTTCGGCTTTATGGGTTTCTCCGTCGCTTTCCTTCTCAGGAGCGCGATATTACATGACGAGCTTATAGCCTTTGCCGTGTACGTTTATAATCTCGACAGAGGGGTCGTCTTTGAGGTGCTTGCGCAACTTCGTGATGTAGACGTCCATGCTGCGTGCATTAAAGTAGTTGTCATCGACCCAGATGGTCTTGAGAGCCACGTTGCGTTCGAGGACGCGGTTGGCGTTGGTGCAGAGGAGTTTGAGGAGCTCGCTCTCCTTGGTGGTGAGCTTTATGACGCTGTCGCCGTCGATGAGCTGCTGCTTTTGGGTGTCGAACTTGAAGCGGCCGAGCTTATAGACGTCGAGAACAGGGCTTTCTCCAGAGGTGCGGCGAAGGATGGCCTCGATGCGCATGATGAGCTCTTCCATGCTGAAAGGCTTGGTGAGGTAGTCGTCAGCGCCGAGTTTGAAGCCCTGGAGGATGTCCTCCTTGACGTTACGGGCGGTCAGGAAGACGATAGGCACGTCGACATTGGCCATGCGCACTTCTTTGGCGAGGGTGAAGCCGTCTTTCTTAGGCATCATGACGTCGAAGATGCAGAGGTCATATTTGTCGTTGATGAACATGTTGTACGCCTCCTCACCATCATGAGCCAGGTCGGCTGCATAGTCCTTGGCCTGAAGATATTCGCACAGCAAGACACCGAGGTTGCTGTCGTCCTCGGCTAAAAGAATCTTGTGCTTTTTCTTGTCATCCATATTTATTACTTTATTAAAGGCAAATATATATCAAATTTTGTTCCAACGTTCAACTCACTTTCGACGGAAATCTGTCCTCCGTGGTCTTCGACGATCTTTTTGACGTATGCCAAGCCGAGTCCGAAGCCTTTTATGTCGTGCCTGTTGCCTGTGGAGACGCGGTAGAATTTCTCGAAAATCCTCTTCTGATCCTCCTTGGAGATGCCGAGTCCGTTATCTTTTACGGAGATTACGATGCCGTTGTTCGCATTTCGGGTCCACACGTGGAGCATCGGGGCGTCGCGGCGGTACTTGAATGCGTTGTCGAGGAGGTTGTAGATGACGTTGGTGAAGTGGACGTTGTCTACCATTGCCACAGAGGGCGAGGCGTCGAGTCGCTCGTTTATCTCGCCATTGACGCTCTCGACTTTCACGCGGAAGTTGTTGACTACCTTGTCTACAATCTCGTTGACATCCTTAGCCTCGAGTTTGAGGCGCGCCTTGCCTCGGTCGAAGCTGGACATTTGGAGAATCTTCTCGACTTGGATGGTGAGGCGTTTGCCCTCGTCGATTATGATGCCGGTGTTGCGGCGGATGAAGTCGGGTTTGACTGTATCGGCGAGGTCGCGCAGCATCTGCGCAGCGAGAGACATCGTGGAGATAGGTGTCTTGAACTCGTGGGTCATGTTGCTGATGAAGTCATTCTTGATGGCTTCGAGCTTCTTCTGTCGGAAGATGATGACGAGCGTGTAGGTGGAGAGGATCATGACCAGGAAGCCGAAGAAGACCGTCGGGACGATGAGGGCGGCGAGGCCGCTCATGACGTCGGGACGCTCGGTGAAGTAGACCCTAACGAAGTGCGCACGGGCGTGCATGTCGTTCGGGTAGAGCTTCTTCTCGTATTTCGGGCCATTGTGGTCGGGGTTGTAGGCGTGGCTGGAGAAAGACATTTGCCCTGCGGCATTGTAGACCGCGAACTCGTAGGGAGACGCTATGCCGTTGTCGGAAAACTGCTGCATGAGGAGTGCGTCGAGCCTCTGCGGGTTTATGCGTACCTCTATGGGCTTGTCCTCGAAGACGCTCTTCGTCATCTTGGCCTGAATGTAGCGGAGTTTGCGCATCAGCACGTTGTTGAGCATCATGTAGGCATTGCTCACCATATCGTTGCCGAAGGCGTTGCGTGCGTCTACGACACCAGCGTCGGCGGATATGAGGTTGCCGCCACGTGAGGCGTCGAGCTTGTAGAAGCCGAAGTTGTCGAGTTTGAAGGTGAGGCTGATTTCCTCGGTAGCGTTACGCACGCCATCGACACGATGGCGCGTGAAGACTTGAGGGTCGCGCATGGCTGATGAGGACGCTCCCCTCTCGTGGCGCGACTCCATGATTTCGTCGGTCTCGAGCCTCTGCACCACATTGTCTATGCTGCGTACGACAGCTTGGTCGAACTGCTTATCTCTGAGCTTGCAGGCATCCATTATCCACCTCACCTGCATAAAGATAAGTCCTATGAAGGCGAGGGGAAGGATAATGCTTACCCACGTTATAATTTTTTTGCTCATAATAACAAAGGTAGGAACATTTACACTTTTGCGCAAAAGATTAAGAGAAAAAGAGAGCCGCGTTTTAACATTTAGCGACCATATTGTCACTCACGCGGGAGGTGGGCGCCAGAGCGCATGGGAAGTGGGCATTGGGCATAAAAAAAGCCGCGGCATCTTCTGCCACGGCTCTGTACCATTGTGATCCGTCTGGGGCTCGAACCCAGGACCCCAACATTAAAAGTGTTGTGCTCTACCAACTGAGCTACCAGGTCTCCATTATTGGAATGTTACAATTTTTAGACTTCTCTGTAACTTGAAGTTTGTGACCGGGCTGGGGCTCGAACCCAGGACCCCAACATTAAAAGTGTTGTGCTCTACCAACTGAGCTAACGGATCGCCGGTCATATTGGGAAAGCCTCTTCGGCGTTTCCGAGTGCAAAAGTAGTTCTTTTTTTGCTCTCTGCAATAGCTCGAGCTGTTTTTTGACTACAAATTGTAGGGCGTAACCTGGTATACGTAGTAATTCAGCCAGTTAGTGAAGAGGAGGTGGCTATGGGCGCGCCAACTTTTGGGTGGCGTGCGGGAGGGGTCGTCATCGGGGAAGTAGTTGTAGGGCATACGGATGAGTAGACCTTTCGCCTTGTCACGAAGATATTCGTCCTTGAGAGTGTCGCGGTCATACTCCGAGTGACCCATCACGAAAATCTGCCGTCCATCTTTTGACATGACCATATAGGGGCCCGCCATTTCGGAGTAGGCGAGGAGCTTGAGGTCGGGGCTGGCGTCGATGTCGGAACGGAGGGTGCCCGTGTGGCGCGAGTGTGGGGCGCAGAAGACATCATCGAAGCCGCGCACGAGGGGGACAGTCAGGTCGAGCACGCGGTGGCGGAAGACGCCGAACATCTTTTCGGGGAGGGCGTGTTTGGGAATGCCATAGTGGTGGTAGAGACCAGCCTGTGCGCCCCAGCAGATGTGGAGCGTGCTGACGACATGCTCTTTTGACCAGTCCATTATCTCGCACAGCTCGTCCCAGTAGTCGACCTCCTCAAAAGGCATCTGCTCGACGGGTGCGCCAGTGATTATCATGCCGTCGTACTTCTTGTCGCGCACCTCGTCGAAAGTGAGGTAGAAGGAGCTGAGATGCTCGGCAGAAGTGTTACGAGCGGTATGGGACTTGACCATCAGGAGGTCGACGGAGGCTTGGAGAGGGGAGTTTGACAGGGCGCGGAGGAGCTGCGTCTCGGTCTGCACCTTATTGGGCATGAGGTTGAGGATGAGGATACGGAGTGTGCGGATGTCTTGCGACATTGCTCGGCTCTCGTCCATTACGAAAACCCTCTCGCTCTCAAGTATTTTTTTTGCGGGGAGTGTGTCTGGAATGCGTATTGGCATGTTTCTATTCTCCTTAGAATGAAAGAAAAAGGTCGTCAATAGGCATGGCGACCGCCCAGATTAGGGGCTACAAGGTTACGACAAAAAAACAAGAAAGACAAAAAGGACAATGGTGGACGGATGATTTCAGAAAAAAGAGGCATAAAAAGAGTGCCTAATGGTTTATATTAGTGGGAGGAATAGAAATAATCACTACTTGACCAGCATGAAAATATTTGGATTAGTAGCAATTGCAGCCATTTTTATGGCAGGCGAAACGGAGGGACAGACCTCCGCGCTTGAGAGGGCGACACCCGAATCGCAGGGCGTGCCGTCGGAGGCAGTCATCGGGTGGTTCGACTCATTGATGAACGTCGACGCCACAGAGATACATGGCGCGATGCTGCTACGCCACGGGAAGGTAATAGGCGAGATGCACCCTAAGCCATTCCGCGCGGAGTATGGACACACGTTGTTCTCTTGCTCAAAGGTATTCACGGCAGCGGCAATAGGGATTGCCGTCGAAGAAAACAGACTGAGGGTCAGCGACAGAGTCGCCACGTTCTTTCCCGAGCTGTTGCCAGACAGCATAGGAGACTGGCTTGCAAAGCTGACAATCAGCGACTTACTGACGATGCAGTCTGGGTTTAAGCCAACAGACAAGGTGCGCACCCAGGAGACCGAATGGGTGAAGAAGTGCCTTGGAGGGAAGATGGTGGCGCAGCCTGGAGAGAAATTCGCATACGACTCGATGAACACATACCTTCTGTCGGCAATCATCAGCAGGGTGACAGGCGAGAAGATGGTGGACTACTTGCGCCCGAGGCTATTTGAGCCATTGGGAATAGATGAAGAGATATGGGAAGAGAGCCCAGAGGGGATAAGTTGCGGAGGCTGGGGACTATATCTAAAGCTCGAATCGATGGCGAAGATGGGGCAGTTGCTACTGGACGAAGGCAGATGGGGAGGAAGACAGATATTGCCAGCCGAATGGGCAAGAGAGATGATGACGGTCCACGTGGAGAAAGAGGGCTACGGCTATCAGACATGGAGATGCGAGCACCACGGGACTATGCGCGGCGACGGCGCACATGGACAGTTTATAATCGTCATGCCCGACGAAGACATGGTAGCGGTCATCACACAGTGCTGCAACACATTGCCTCCAGGAGTCGAGGAGCGAAGACTATTGTTTGAGGGGTTGCTCCCCACCCTATCCGCCACACCGTTGAAAGAGGGAAAAGGAGTGAAAAAATTGGCAAAAAGGGAGACTGAATACGCATTGCCGACGGCTGATGGTCGCGCCACGAACAAAAAACAGAACTTGAAGTTAGGAAGAGAGATGCGCATGGAAAAGAACAAGATGGGATGGGAGACGATTTCGGCACGGATGGAAGGTGGCGACCTATGCCTTGAAGTGACGACCGCCCGAGGGGAACGCGAGACCATGAGATGTGGAAATGGAGAATGGAGAGAATCGAAAGTAGGGACACACTTCCCGCCCAACTCTCGTGGGACGACCCTGGGGGCGTTCTCAAACTTCGACGTTCCGTTTACGGCATGCTGCAGTTACGGATGGAGCGGAGATGGCGAACTTATGGTGAAAATCATCTTTGCGGACTGGATGAGCGCGATGACGATAAAAATGGACATAAACGAGGAAAAGCCGAAATTGGAGATTAGCTTAAACATTGATACTAAGCCATTTACAATAGCGACAAAATGATGTACGGCAGGGGATCGAGCGTTTTGGTGAGCGTTTTGGATTGGGGTTTGGGACATGCCACGCGGACATCGGTAATCGTTGGTATATTGTTAAAGAGGGGATGTCGCGTGACCTTGGCTGGGAGCGGCAGATCGTTGGAACTGCTGCGGAGCGATTACCCTGAATTACAGCACATCAGCCTACCGTCATTCTCACCGACACTCAGCAAGGGAAAGAGACAATGGGTGAAGATCATGATGCAGGTGCCGACATTCATTTGGAGCATCATGAGGGAGAGACAGATGACCAAAAAGATTGTCAGCGAAACGCGACCTGACTTGATAATATCGGACAACAGATATGGTGTGCGCGACAAGAGGTGTCGCAGCGTGATTATCACTCACCAGCTGAGACCGAAAATAGGGAGAGGGTGGCCACGATGGGTGGAGAGCATAGTGTCGTGGACATTGTGCAGATGGATAAAGAAATTTGACGGGTGCCTTGTGCCAGACGAGAGGATAGGAGGATTGAGCGGAGAATTGTCGGGCGACGCACCCAAGGGGATGATAGTGCATAGGATCGGGGTGTTGTCGCGACTGGTAGACGTTGAGGGAAGCAAGGAAGAGGAGGTCGACTGGTTGGGAATAGTGTCGGGACCTGAGCCTCAGAGATCGATGTTGGAGGAAGAACTGACAGAGAGGTTTGGCAGAGAGGAGGGACGACGAGTCGTAGTATGCGGACGTGGGGCAGGAGACGAGGGAGAATGGCGGACGAATGAGGGAGTTGAGAAGATAGGATATGCTGATGCGAGAAGGCTTAAAGGATTGATATTGGCGGCTAAGCATATAGTTTGCCGTTCGGGATATAGCACGATAATGGACTTGGCGGCATTGGGGAAGCGAGCGGAACTGATACCGACCCCCGGACAGGGAGAGCAGGAATATTTAGCGGGACGGCTTAACGATGGAGATTGGGAGGTAGTTTAAAAGTGTGTATATTAGCAGAAGAAAGGTAAAAAGCGATGAATGAAACAGCATTCCTATTGACGCTAATGGTTGTGATTGTCGGCACTGCGGCCTTCTTGGTAATAAACCACAAAATTAAGCAGCGCAGGGTGGCACGACGGATACGCACGGAAGAGAGCTTGTGCGCATACTTGTTTCCTGGCGACAAGACGGGAGTTCAGCGCGATGAACTTATAGCGGACCTACATATTCTGACGGGCGGACGCTTCTCAAACGACGAAGTCCTCGACTACTATCTTAAAATCAAAGGGTTGCAGATGGTGGATCTCAACACGTTGAACGACGACGACATACGCAAGTTTCTCATGGAACCTACGAAAGTGAGGCTCCACTACCGCGAACTTGTATCTTTTTACGAGAAATACCTTAACCAACCACAGGTTAAGGGGCGCAGCGTCATATAACCCCTACTTAACGTTTCACGCTTAGGCGTTTACATCCTCAGCATCAGGAACATCCGTTTCTGACGTTGTGTCTTGTGCTTGCTCGTTGGCCTCGGGCAATACAAAAGATGGAGCTGCTGGACGACAGAGGATGGCGGCCTTGGAGGTTTCGGAGATTTGGACTGACGGCTCGAAAACAGGGAGCCCGAGAGAGATAGACGGTATTGGATCTTCCTCTTGCTCGAAGACTTCTTCATCGTGCTGGTGTGCGCACTTGGCAATGTCGATGTCGCCAAGATGGATGCCTTCGAGGACGGACTGCGCAGCCATTTGCTCGGCTGCTTTTTTTGAGCGCCCCGTTCCACGACCTACGACAACATCGGCGAGCTTGACCTCGGAGACGAAATTCGCCTCATTGTATGGGTCGTCGATAGAAGATGCGCGATGGGTCTCGAAGAAGACCTCGATGCCGCTTTGCTCTCCGAGGTTGACAAGTTGGCTCTTGAAATTGTCTTGGCGCATCTCGCCTTGTGCCTCGGCGATACGACGATCGTTGGCAATGTGGCGGAGCGTGAACCTGCGGACGCGGCGCATACCTCCGTCGAGGTATATGGCGGCCACGAAAGCTTCGAGCGCATCGCCTGGGATATGGCTTATTGCCAAGTCCTTGCGCGAGGTCATTATGATATGCTTGTCGAGCCCGAGCTCCATCGAGATGGCATTGAGGCGCGCGCGGCATACCATGTTAGAACGTAGCTTCGAGAGGTAACCCTCTTGGGCTTCGGGGAAGCGATGGTAGAGGATATCTGAGACGACAGCTTCGAGGATGGCGTCGCCAAGATACTCGAGTCGCTCATTATTTTCCTTGCGCACGCCTTGGCTGCGGAGCGGGGCTACCGACTTGTGGACGAAAGCCTGTTGGAATATGCGAGTCGAGCTGGGCATGTAGCCTGCTACACGCCAAATAAAAAAATAAAACTTTCTTCCCTTTCGGGAAAAAAGTTTTATCAGTTCTGAGAATCCCACGATCAGACTTAAAGAGCCTTGAAGATAAGGGTTCCGTTGTGACCACCGAAGCCGAATGTGTTGGACATTGCGGCACGGACCTTGCGCGTTTGAGCCTCGTTGAACGTGAGGTTGAGCTTGGGGTCGATGTCGGGATCGTCGGTGAAGTGGTTGATTGTGGGAGGGATGATACCATTCTCGATAGCCTTGACGCAAGCGATTGCCTCAAGAGCGCCAGTGGCGCCGAGAAGGTGACCAGTCATTGATTTTGTGGAGCTTATGTTCAACTTGTAGGCATCGTCGCCGAAGACCTTGCTGATTGCAATAAGCTCACCTTTGTCGCCGAGAGGGGTCGAGGTGCCGTGGACATTGATGTAGTCGATGTCGGAAGGCTTGAGACCGCCGTCGCGGAGAGCCTCTGCCATGACGCGCGCAGCACCATCGCCCTGTGGATGTGGCGCAGTGATGTGGTAAGCGTCGCCAGAGTGACCACCGCCAGCGAGTTCGCAGTAGATATGAGCACCACGCTTGACGGCGTGCTCGTACTCCTCGAGGACGAGGCTTGCTCCACCCTCACCCATGACGAAGCCGTCGCGGTCCTTATCGAAAGGACGGGAAGCGGTTTGCGGGTCATCGTTGCGTGTGGAGAGCGCCTTCATGGAGGTGAAGCCACCGACGCCGGAGACGGTTATGGGTGCTTCGGAGCCGCCGGCAACGACAGCATTTGCGCGACCGAGACGGATGAGGTCGAAGGCGACGCAGATGGCAGTCGTAGACGATGCGCAGGCGGAGACGGTACCGAAGTTGGGACCGCCGAGACCATGGCGAATCGAGATGTGACCGGGTGCAATATCGGCGATGATCTTAGGGATGAAGAAAGGGCTGAAGCGTGGCGTTCCGTCGCCAAGGACGAACTCCCGAGCCTCCTCGTAATAGGTTTTGATGCCACCTATGCCGGTGCCCCAGATGACGCCGATTCGCATTCTGTCCTCGTTCTCGAGGTCGAAGTTTGCGTCTTTGATGGCCTCGTCAGCCGCCACGATGGCGTACTGCGTGAAGAGGTCCATCTTACGGGCGTCTTTACCGAAAAACTTGTTTCCGTCGAAATTCTTGACTTCGCAGGCGAACCTAGCTTTGAATTTGGTGGCATCGAAGTGTGTTATGGGCGCTGCACCACTCACACCGCTAACGAGGCCTTGCCAGGTATCGGCGAGGTTGTTGCCCAGGGGCGAAAGTGCACCTAAGCCCGTAACTACTACTCTTTTCAGCTCCATAAATTCGTTGTGAAGTCAGGGATTAAGCCTGTACGTGAGACTCGATGTAATTGATAGCGTCGCCGACAGTCTGGATACCCTCGGAATCGGTGTCAGGGATTTGGATCTTGAATTGGTTCTCGAACTCCATGATGAGCTCGACGGTGTCGAGGGAATCCGCACCGAGGTCGTTGGTGAAGCTTGCGCTCTCTACTACCTCGTTCTCGTCAACACCAAGTTTGTCAACGATAATTGCCTTTACTTTAGCTGCAATCTCTGACATGATTTTCTTTTGTTTTGGTTAATAATGTTATGTTCTTGTTTAGGGCTACCAGGGAGCGCAAGGGGGATTAAGCCGATGCGTCACCGGAGGTAGTGGAGGCACAGCTGCGGAAGAAGTCAGACGGCCTCTTATTCGCATACGGCGTTACGCTATGTGCGAATAACGATGCAAAGAAAGCAAATAGCGCATGAAATTTCAAACTTCGAGGCAAAAAAAATGGCAGCGAGTGGTCGAAAGTGCTTATATTTACACTTGCAAAGAGCTGTGGTAGTGAGAATTGAAATAGATCAGGCACTATCGCGGCTCGTTTGTTTTTATTGGCGACAGGGGTCAGAAGAGATGTGTTTGTCGGTGTAAGATAGCACGTTAGGCTCGGCATGTCGTTGATGAAGCGATGAAAATAGAATTAAAAAATTGGGACTATGTCATTACGATTGAGACTGACGACTCTGTTTTTCTTGGAATTTGCGACTTGGGGCGCGTATTTGACTTCGATGGGCAATTTTTTGCAGACGAAGGGACTTGGTGACACCATTGGCTACTTTTATTCCGTGCAGGGTTGGGTGTCGATCTTTATGCCGACGATATTCGGAATCTTGGCAGACAGGAAGATAGAGGCGCAGCGGCTACTCGGGATCTCACACCTCGTGTCGGGCGCGCTCATGATGCTTGTGTGCTACATAGGGTTGACGACACCCGACATGACGTTTGGAGACATATTCCCATACTACTCACTTGCCGTGGCATTTTACATGCCGACCTTAGGACTTTCGAACTCGGCAGCGTATACGGCGATGCAGGGTTCGGGTCTTGACACGGTGAGCGACTTTCCACGAATCAGGATCTTTGGCACGATAGGCTTCCTTGTGTCGATGTGGCTTGTAGACCTCATGGGTTTGCAGCAGACCCCGTGGCAGTTCATGGTGAGCGGCATATGGGGCATAGCCCTCGGCTTTTACGCGTTCAGCTTGCCTAACTGCCCTGTGAGGGTCGCGGCGAGCGACAACAAGACGTGGCAGGAGCGGCTTGGGCTTGACGCTTTCAAGCTGATGAAGACGCCGAGGATGTTCTTGTTCTTCCTCTTCTCGATGTTGCTTGGCGTATCGTTGCAAATTACCAACGGATATGCCAACCCGTATATATCTTCATTCGGCAACTTGCCAGAGTATCAGGGCTCGTTGTTTGCCGAGCATGCCAACATACTTATCTCCCTGTCGCAGATTTCTGAGACGCTTTGCATATTGCTGATACCATTTTTCTTGAAGAGATATGGCATCAAGGCGGTTATGATAATCTCGATGTCGGCATGGTTCTTAAGATTCGGGTTCTTCGGCATCGGGTCTCCGGTCATGCCAGGCATCATGGCATTGATCCTCTCGATGATAGTCTATGGCGTGGCGTTCGACTTCTTCAACATATCGGGCTCGCTATTCGTCGACAGCGAGGTAGAGCCGTCGATGCGCTCGAGCGCGCAGGGACTCTTCATGCTCATGACCAACGGACTTGGCGCAGCGATCGGCACATTGGCAGCGCAGGTCGTGGTGAACCACTTCGTATATAGCGAGAGCGACCCTGCGGCGCAGATGGACGGATGGCGCACCTCGTGGTTGATATTCGCAGCCTACTCGGCAGTCGTATGCGTGGCGTTCATGCTGTCGTTCAAACGCAGCTCGGCAGTTAAGCGATAAGATACACTTGTAGATGACATAATTGCGGCGGTCGCAGACCTTGGAGGTTTTGCGACCGCTGCTCTTTTTTTGTTGGCACAAAGCTATCAGCTGTCGGCGAACTGGCTATCGAATAGCGACTTGTAGGCTCCGCCACGCGCTATCAGTTCATCGTGGGAACCCGTCTCGACGATGCGCCCATGGTCGAGGACGACGATGAGGTCGGCTTGGCGGATGGTGCTGAGGCGGTGGGCTATGATGAAGCACGTGCGACCGTCGGTGAGATTGGCCATGGCACGCTGGAGCATGGCCTCGGTGTGGGTGTCGACGCTGCTTGTAGCCTCGTCGAGGATGAGGATTGGCGCGCGGCTGTGCATGGCGCGGGCGATGGTGAGCAGCTGCCGTTGCCCGTCGGAGAGGGCGGCGTCGGAACCTATACGCTCGTCGTAGGAATTGGGGAGCCGCGAGATGAAGGCGTCGGCCATAGCTTGGCGTGCGCTCTGCTCCACGTCGGGAATTGATGGGCGCGAGACATCACCGTAGCTGATATTGTAGGCTATGGTGCCAGAAAAGAGGATAGGCTCTTGGAGGACGATGGCCATTTGGCGACGGAGGGCAGCGACATCATAGTCGCGAACATCGACACCGTCGACAAGGATGCGACCTGACGAGACATCGTAGAAGCGGGCGAGGAGGTTGACCATTGTCGTCTTGCCAGCCCCTGTGCCGCCAACGATGGCTACGACCTGCCCCGGGTGGACATGGAGAGAGACGTCGGAGAGGGCGAGACACGAAGGAGAGTAGCCGAAAGAGACATTTTCGAAGATCACATCGCCACGGACTCGGGCGGCAGAAGGGGAAGAAACAGCGACGGGGATGTCGGGGGTTGCATCGAGAAGCTCGAAGATGCGCTCGGCACCAGCCAACGCACTTTGGAGAGCATTGACTTGCGAAGCAGCCATGTTGACAGGGCGGAGGAACTGACGCGTGTAGAGCAGGAAAGACTGAATGACACCGACAGTCACGGCACCATGGACAGCCATGACGCCACCGACAACAGCGACGAGCATATATGTGGCGTTGTCGAGGAGGCGGAGGAGAGGCATGAGGATGCCGCTATTGACTTGCGCACGAGAGCCAACATCGCGAACCTCGGCATTGACGGAGGCGAACTTGTCAGCCCATATTGAAGAAGAGCGGAGAGAGCGGATGGTCTTGAGCCCACCGACACTCTCCTCGATGACGGAATTTAGATTTCCGCATGCAGTCTGCTGAAGCGAGAAGAGACGGTGGGAGCGGGAGACAACAAAGCGCGAAAGAAGGATGACGACAGGGACTCCGACACACGTGAGGCAGGTTAGCGTGACGCTCATCTGGAGCATGACTACAACCATCGCCACCATGCTGACAACAGTAGTAAGCATCTGCACGAGCGTCTGCCCCATGCCGTCGCGGATCATCTCGGCATCGTTGGAGAAACGGGACATGATGTCGCCTCGGCTGTGGGTGTCGAAAAAGGCCACATCGAGGGCGAGGAGGTGGGACATCATCTGACTGCGGAGCTTTGCGACAACTCGTTGCGAAGCCTTGGTCATGAAGAAATCTTGCGCCCAGCCTGCGAAGAGACCTAAGACATATATGGCGGCGAGGGCAGCAAGATATTGGAAGAGGAGCGACGGAGCGGAAGAAGAGGCTGACGCCACGCAGCCGTCGATGGCTTTACCTATTATGACAGGCGAGACGATGGAGACGGCCACGCCGATGGCGGAACACAGGAAGACGGCGAGGAGAAAATGCCACTGACCGCCCCAATAGGGCAGCAGACGCCAAAGCGTCAGCATGCCATTCTTGACATGTTGAGGCGGCTGTTGCATCATTGGATGACGATGGTTTATCGGACCGGGCATTGGGGATGGGGATTATGAAGATTGTGCGTCGAAGATGTCGCGATAGGTGGAGCAAGAGGTGAGAAGGTCGGCATGTGAGCCAAGTGCCTCGACGTGACCGGCATTGAGCATCAGGATTATGGAGGCACGCATGGCAGTCGAGACACGTTGGGTGACAATGACCTTCGTGCAGTGCAGGCGTGCGAGAGAGGCTCGGACGCGGGCCTCGGTCGTGGCGTCGAGAGCGGAGAGACTATCGTCGAGGACAAGGATGTCGGGGCATGAGACGATGGCTCGAGCTATGCAGAGACGCTGACGTTGGCCACCAGAGAGATTACGCCCACCTTGCTCGACACGAGAATCGAGACCATGAGGGAGAGAGTCGACGAAATCGGCGATGGAGGCGTCGGCGAGAGCTTGTCGGATGTCGTCGTCGGAGGCGTCGGGGCGCGCCATGAGGAGATTTTGTCGTATGGTGCCGGCAAAGAGCGTGGGCGACTGGCGGACTACCGCCACGTGGGCATGGATCTCGTCGCGCACAATGGAGCGGAGGTCGGCATCGCCAATGGAGATGGAGCCTTGTGTCGGGTCGTAGAAGCGGGCTATGAGATTGACTATGGTGGACTTACCGGAGCCTGTCTCGCCCATGATGGCCATGGTGGCACCCTCGGGGAGGGCGAAAGAGACGTGGGAGAGGAGGAAAGCTGAGGAATCGGCAGGATAGGAGAAAGAGACGTCGCGGAAGTGGATCGTGCCATGGGAGAAGGGCTTGGATGGCATACCATAGGAGGACTGGGCGTCGCGCTCGGACTCGGTGGGCGTGGCGAGGATCTCGGCAATGCGCGCGATGGATGCCCGCGCCTGGGTGACGCTGATGATGACGTGGGAGGCCATCATTATGGCTATCTGAATTTGGGCGAGATAGCTTATGGCTGCCATGATACCACCAACGCCCATGGCACCCGTGCCGACCTCCGCAGCCCCGAAATATATAACAAGGACGACGGCGGCATTGAGGGCGAAAGTGATGACGGGCATGAGCCAAGACATGGCGCGACCGACGGCTATGGATTGGAGGGTAAGACCTCGGTTCTCGACCTCGAAACGATTCAGCTCAAGTTGTTCATTAGTATAAGCCTTGGCGACACGGACACCCACGAGAACCTCGCGGAGGACGGCAGCCAGACCGTCGCGCCGGGATTGGAGAGCGACGAAACGCGGGAATGCCCACCTCATGAGCGAGAGCATGAAAAAGAACGAGGCGAGCATGACGGAGACGATGATGACGGAGACGCGGACATCGATGAGCAGCGCCATGACGACGGCGCCGAAAAAGAGGAGTGGCGCACGGAAGAGGAGACGCATGGAGGACTGGACAACTTGTTGGACACGGGTCACGTCGTCGCCCATGCGCGTTATGAGAGATGAGACTTCGAGACGGTCGATGTCGGCAAAGGCGAGACGCGAGACGCGCGCATAGACATCTGCACGGAGGTCGGCGCCCATGGAATAGGAGACTCGCCCAGCCGCATAGATGGAAAAGACGCCTCCGGCTACGCCAAGGAGCATGATGGCGAGCATCTTGGCGCAAGTGGGCATGATGATGTCGGCATCGCCGCCGAGGATACCTTGGTCGACGATGGAGGCCATGAGGTCGGGCTGCGCCAATTCTGCCCACACCTCGGCGAGGATGGAGAGTGGGGCGAGAAGCGCAAGGACGATATATGGGCGGATGTATTTGAGTATTAGGCGCATCGGGCGATGTGGGGGAGGCGGATTGGAACGTAAAATTAAGGAGTATAATCTATTTATTTAGGAGGCGTGGCGTTGGGAGAGGAGCAAAGCATTATTTTTGTGGAGAATAAAAACACATAATAGGCAACAAGATGAAAAAGAAATTCGCATTGATGGCCGCTCTCATTGGTGGCATGACGCTCATGGCAGCGTGCGATGACGACGATGACAACAATGGCGACAGCAGCCTCAGCGCGGCGAGCTACGCAGGCGAGACATCCATGACGATAATGGGCATGGACTTCAGCACGAAAGACACTGTCAGCGTGGCAATGGACGCGAAAGGCGAGTATGCCGAGGTCAGCTTTGCCGCTCGCAGCGTCACGGTTGCCGCTATGGGCAACATGGCGTTTGGTATTGGCGAGTTTAAGATAGACAGCGTCGAGGTGAGCAAGACCTCTGACGGCTTCACGCTTACGAGACGTAACGAATTCAGTGCCGAAGTCAGTGTCAGCATGGGCAGCCAGCCAGCCGCCACAAGGACCGCCACTGGCACATTTGGCGAGAGCGTCATCAAAGGCACGAGCGCGGCGATAGAGCTTACGGGACTTACCATGGGTTCAATGCCTGCGACCCTCGACTTCAGCTTTGAAGGCACAAAGATTGATGAATAGGCATGAACGCGAAACGCATTGCGCGGTGGATACCAGCCGCGGCGATTATGGGAGTGAGCATCGTGCTATCGTCGATGCCGACCATCAAGCAGATGCCACAGTTCTGGAATGCGGACAAGCTTGTGCACTTGATATGCTTCGGCGGGTTGTCGTTCTGGGTGGCATTTGGCGCGAATGGCGCAGGGGGGAATAGATTGTGGCGGTGGTTGATACCCGTCATCATCACCTCGGCATACGGCATTTGCGATGAGATACACCAGAGCTTCACACCTGGGCGCGACTGCTCGGTATTGGACTGGGTGGCAGACACATGTGGTGGCGCGCTTGGCAGTTGGGCATATATGGTCGTCGTAGGTCTTTGGGACAAGCTGCGGCGCAAGGCGTAGAGGCTCAACCTTATTTGGAACAAGAGGGCGGGACTGGTCACATTCCAGTCCCGCCCTTATTCTGTTATCGGTTGTCGGGATGGCTACTTGCCCACCATGACGACCGCACCTTGCGGCGCAATGACGAGACGTCCGGTCTTGGCATTCGCCTTGACAGAGGAGAGGAGGACATCGTCGACCGTCTTACCATCCTTGTAGAGGGCGACGTCGGAGCCTGCTGCGAAGGGGAGGTCGGAGACGTTGAGCTTGAGAGGTTGAGCAGTGCCGTTGATGGCGGCGAGATACCAGGTGTCGCCATGGCGGCGCGCGAGGACGACATACTTGCCCGGGTAGCCATCGATTATGCGGGTCTCATCCCACGTTGTGGGTACGGACTTGAGGAAATCGATGCACTCCTTGGGAGCGTCGGTGAGATTGTTTGGCGCGAGGGCGAAGAACTGCATAGGGTTCTGGAAGGCGACGGCCGTTGCGAGAGAGAAGACCTGCGAAGTGAGCCTCTTGTTGCCGCTCTTGTTGTCGCGGCTCATGAAGCGGTTGAGGAAAGAGCCTCCATATTCCATGATGGCAGAGGCGTTGCGGATGAAGGGGTGGAGGGTTGCGCACATGGCTTCGGTATCGCAGTAGTGCTGATCGAAGATGAGGTTCTCGGACGCGAGGACGGCCTCGGAGCCGACGTGGTTGGGGTACATGCGCTCCCAGCCGCGTGGGATAGTGGTTCCGTGGAGGATTACGAACAGCCCGTTGTCGGCAGCATCGGAGAGGATCTCCTCGTAGAGGCGCATGGTCTCCTGCTTATCGCCGCCGAAGAAATCGACCTTGATGCCTTTAACCCCTATTGACTTCATCCATCGCATCTGCTGCTTGCGGACGATGGAGCGATCCATGCAGTTGATGGGACCCTGAACGATATCGTTCCAGTAGCCTGACGAAGAATACCAGAGAACGACGTCGACACCTTGGCTCTTAGCGTACTTGACAAGATCTGGTATGCGGTCATATCCGATGTTGAGATCCCACCAGTCGTCGACGAGTACATATTGGAAACCGAGGGACTTAGCGAAATCGATATAGGTCTTCTGATCATCGTAGTTGATGCTGGCATCTTGCCAAAGAATCCAGCTCCAGGTGCCTTTGCCGTATTCGGGTTTCCAATCCATCTTGTATTGCGGGGTGACGACATCCCACGTGATGGTCTGCTCGGCAGTCACCATAGGCGTAGCTCCGATGGCGACTGTGCGCCATGGGGTCTCGCCGGGGAGCGCCATGGCAGGCTCAACGGTGCCGTTGCCATTATTCTCCTCGGGCATTGGGAACGCGATATGATAGGAGCCATTCTCGAAATCGCTGAGGTGGGAGCCGCAGTACTTGCTGGAGACGCCGGTCTCGCTAACAAGAGCCCATGCGTCGCCACCATTGACCTTGAAGAGCGCAGGAAAAGTGTAGCCCTTGCCGAACTTGGACTTGGTGGACATGGGGACATCGATGTCGTACTCCTCCTCGTAGGAAGGCTTGGTGCGCTTCCAACCGATCATGGCGTCGCTCTGAGGAGTGACGAACGCCGTCGTGGAGGAAGGGAAGCGGAACTCGGAGACCTCGCTCATGACACGGATGCTGCCCGTCTCGCCTTGTTTGGGAACGATGTATCGGAATGCGATGGCGTTATTCTCGACGACGAACTCGACACCAAGACGTTGACCAGCCTTATTGCTTACGTAGAAAAACTGCTTACGCGCATCACGGTTCACCTTGCTCACCTTGATTGAGGGCAGCTCGTAGGAGTAGGAGCCGCTGCCCTCATAGAGGCTGTCGACGGTCAGACCATCGGCGAGAGAACCGAAATTGGCGATAATGCCGAGACGTGAGGGCTCGATGACGACCTTCCCGTCATAGGAGGCAGAGTAGAAGACTTGACCATTTGACTCGGAAGTGGTCACGACGAGCCTCCCGTCGGGGCTGGAGGTCTTCGCCACATCGGTAGCCAGAGCTGGCAAAGAGGCCAATGCGGCGAAAAGAGTCGATATGACAGATATGCGCATGATGGTATATTATTGAGTGAATGTTACTTAGACTCAGAAATGGAGAAGCCGACGCTGCGGAGATCGTCCCAAAAACCGGGATATGATTTGGTGACGACATCGGGTTCGGAGATGGAGACGGAAGGATGAACAAGGGAGGCGAGCGCGAAAGACATTGCCATGCGATGATCCTTGTAAGTTGCGATAGGCTCGTTGGAGGCGGGGCAAGTCTTGCCGTCCCATCGGATACGGTCGTCGCCGACAGCCTCGATGACGTAGCCGAGCTTGCGGGTCTCTGCCACGAGGGCGGCTATGCGGTCGGTCTCTTTAATCCGGAGACTTTGCAACCCCGTGAAATCAAAATGGACGCCAGCGAGGCAGCAGAGGACGACATATGTTTGCGCGAGGTCGGGCTGATTTACAAAACAATAGGAGAAAGGAGCGTCGGACTGACGAGGAGACGAAGTGATGGTTATGCCATCGTCTTGGAAAGATGTCGACACACCGAGGCACTCTGCAATCTTTGCACCTTGGGCGTCGCCTTGGGCACTATCCTTATTAAGCCCGATCAGGCGGATTGACGCGCCAGGTCGGAGGGCGGCTATGGCGTACCAGTAGGACGCCGCGCTCCAATCGGCCTCGACGGTCATCTGACGGTAGACGTAGGGAGTCTCTTTTATGGCGATGACGCCGCCCGTCCAAGCCACCTCGGCACCGAAGGACTCCATGAGACTTCTGGTCATGGCGATATAGGGGACGCTGACGAGATTTCCTTCGAGCGTTATGGAGAGCCCGCCTTCGAGCGTCGGGCCGATCATCATGAGAGCAGATATATATTGGCTACTGACGCTGCCTGGGAGGGTTATGTGGCCGCCATGGATCTTGCCGCCCGTGATGCGGAGAGGAGGGCACCCCGGCTCGCCGAGATACTCAATCGTGGCACCGAGGGTGCGAAGCGAATCGACGAGGAGAGCTATGGGGCGTTTTTTCATACGCTCGGAGCCTGTAATCACGTGGACACCTGGTCGGGTGGCGAGATAGGCTGTGAGGAAACGCATAGACGTTCCGGCGGCTCCGATGTCGATGTGTGAGAGGTCTGAATCGAGGGCGGCGAGCATGACGCGCGTGTCGTCGGAGTCGGAGAGACCGTCGGGCATGGCGGAAGAGCCGCTCAGGGCGGAGAGGATGAGCAGGCGGTTGCTGATGCTCTTGGAAGTCGGGAGCTTGACCGAGCCAGAGATGGTGTCGGGGGCTTTTATGACGTAGAGTGACATTGCGAGCTAAAAATTAGAGGGAGAGGTACTCGTTGAGAACCTTGACGATCTCGTCGGGCGTGGCGGTCTGGTTGACAATGACATCGCCGACAGAGGGGAGGAGAGTGAAATTGATGTCGGAGGACTCATTCTTCTTGTCGTGGCGCATGAGCTCGACAAGCTCGGGGGCATCGGACATAGAGACTTGAGGTTTGCCGTAGAGACGCTCGATCTTGGAGGCGAGGGCGTTGGCAGCGGAAGCATGGAGGCCAGCCTTGTCGCGGCTGAGCATGACCTCGCAGACCATGCCATAGGCGACGGCGACGCCGTGGAGAACGGGACGACCGTGGCGCATGGAGAAAGTCTCGAAAGCGTGGCCGAAAGTGTGACCGAAGTTGAGAGCCTTGCGGATGCCGTGTTCTGTGGGGTCGGCCTTGACGAAGAAATCCTTTATCATGATGGAACGACCTACCATGTCGTGGAGCTTATCGTAATCGACATTGTCGAAATCGAAATCGAGAAGGGCCTCAAGTTCATCCTTATCGTGGATGAGCGCATGCTTGATCATCTCGGCGAAACCGGAGAGAAGATTGTCGCGGTCGAGCGTGCGTAGGAAGTCGGCACAGATGAGGACGTGGCTTGCTTTGGCGAAGACGCCAATCTCGTTTTTGAGGGAGCCAAGGTTCATGCCCGTCTTGCCGCCGAGGGAGGCATCGACTTGGGCGAGGAGCGTCGTGGGGATGTTTATGAACTCGATGCCTCGCTTGAACGTGGCAGCGCAGAAACCGCCGAGGTCGCATGGCATGCCGCCGCCGAGATTGACGAGGATCGCCTTGCGAGTCGCGCCATGGCTGCTGAGGAACTCCCAGACCTTCAGTGCGGAGGAGTAGTCCTTATGGTCGTCGGAGGCGGGGATTGTTATGATGTGGTCTTGCGGGATTGCATCGATATTGCCGAGGAGGGGGAGGCAGTGGGACAGAGAGCCATCGTCGGTGAGGAGGAAAACCTGCCTTGGGTCACGACCGGAGAGGATGGAGGAGAGATCGGCGTTGACGTTGGAGGAGGCGAAGACGTGGCAATCTTGAGATATGACGTTCATTACCTGTTGTTTTCTTGAAATTTGAGAATCTTATGGAGATGGTCGTAAAGGTCGTGGCGCACGCGCGAGGGGACGAGCGTCAGACCGACGCATACGTGCCGATGGTGGTCATTATGACCTACGTAGTCGATATAGACGTAGTGGAGGAAAAGGATTGAGACCTTATGCCAAGAGATCAGGCGTCCTGCCCCGATGGAGTAGACGCGGTCGCTACCTTTAGGGAAGAGGATTTGCTGGCACCGGATGTCGATATAGTCATCGTCGGCTGAGATGGAGACCTCGCAGAGCCCACCGACGGCGGCAAGGGAGAAAGAGATTGCGAGCAAAGCGAGCAGAGGCAGTCGCATGCGGAGCATGGCAGGATCTTCGCTGAAAATTGCCAAGAGAGACAATATGGCGAGGAAGGCGAATATGATTCCGAGGATGGCGCGCGCCGACGAAGCCTTGCGCGTATCTTGGTATTGCATGAAGGTTTAAGGTTAGCTGTGTTTGAACGTTTGTGACTTTTACCGGGGTTTGGACGAGCCTATTTTCTTGCCGTCACGGTATTTGTCGATGCGGATGAGCTTTCCGTTGGCGTCGTAGATGTATTTGTCGCCCGTCACGAGTTTGCCGTTTTTGAAAGTTCCTGTCAGTTCCTTGCGTCCTCGGGAGTCGTAGATGGTGAAGTCGCCTGAGCCTTGGAAGGTCGTGGATGAGGCGGGAGCTTGTTGTTGGGACGTGGAGCTTGACTGATTTGCTTTTGGCGTATCGATGTCGAGCTCGCCTTGGAACTTGCCGTTGGCGTCGTAGTTGCGCTCCATCACTTTACGTCCCTGCTCGTTGTAGACGGCGAGCGGGCCGTTGATTTTGCCTGATTGCCATTTGCCTTGAAACATGACCTTTCCGTTATCGTGGTAGTAGGTCTGCGTTCCCGTCCGTTTGCCTTTGGAGTCGTATTGGAAGTCGCAGGACTTGTTGCCGTTTTTGTGGAATCGTGCGTAGCCGCCCTCCCAGTGGTCGATGTTCCAATAGCCGGACTCCATGACGGAGCCGTCGGGATAGTAGTATGTCGCTGGTCCTTTGGGAATGCCGTTGGCGAAAGTGACACGGGAGCGGACGACACCATCGGACGCCGTGGTGACCCATTCGCCGTCCTTCTTGCCGTCGACGTAGTTGCCCTGGTCGGTTTTGCCGTTTCGTCCCTCAATGCGCCATGGACCTTGTCGGAGACCGTCAACAACTTGGTTGAGTTGCCCATTGGCATCCTGGGCGACGGCAGCCGCCATCGTCAAGAAGAGGAGGAAGAGAGGGAGAAGGGCTTTTAGCATATACAGGTCCTTAGTTGGACAAATATACGAAAAAGTCGGGTGAAAAGGAAGGGCAAAAGAAGGATAGATGGGGCGCAGGAGGGTGAATTTTAGGCGTAAAGGTCAAAATGGAGGCTGAAAAAGTGTGGTTTTTGCGATATAGGTCAAAATGG